>NZ_KE384093.1:11315-1310569 GCF_000423805.1 Thalassobaculum salexigens DSM 19539 | reverse complement strand
ACGGCCGTGACGGTGATGGCGACCGACTGGGCGGTGCTGGTGTTGGTGCCGTCGCTGGCGGTGACCTCGATGTCGTAGATGTTGTCGGTGCCGCTATCGGTCGGGGTCTCGAAGTCGGGCGCGGTCTTGAAGGTGACCGCGCCGGTATTGGCGTCGATGTCGAACAGCGCCGCATCGGCGCCGCCGGAGATCGCGTAGGTCAGGCTCGCCCCGGCATCCGGGTCGGAGCCGGTCGCGGTGTAGACTGTGCCGGTCGCGTTCTCCGCCACGCTGGCCGTGCCGCCGGAGGTGACGCTCGGCGTGTCGTTGATCGAGGTGGAGACGACGGTCGTCGTCGCACTGCTGGCGGTCGTGGTGCCGTCATTCACCGTGATGGTGAAGGTGGTCGTCTCGGTCGATCCGGGGGCGACGCGGTTCTCGGCGGGATCGAAAACCAGTTGGCGGATCGCCGCCTGGGCGCTCGCCGGGTCGGTCGCCGTCAGGCCATAGACCCCGGCGGAGGTTTCCGTGAACCCGGAGGCGGTCAGCGAGGCGGCGGTGAAGGCGCCCTTGCCCGCGGTGTCGAGCTGAATGCTGACACTGACGGTGTCGCCGTCCGCATCCGCCAGGGTGACGGCGGAGAACGGCGTGATCGTCGCCGTGTCATCGACCGTCTGGCCGGCGGCGGCGCCGCCGATGGCCGGCGCGGTGTTGGCCGATCCGAGCGTGATATAGGTGTTGCCGCCGCTCTCGGTGACCGAGGCGATGCCCAGCGCGGACAGGTCGCCACCGGTCGCGAAGGTGGTCTCCACCGCGCTGAAATCGGTCGCGTCGGTGTCGACCTCGATGTTCGAGCCGTTGATCCGCACGTTCGCGGCGGTCAGCCCGGTGACGCCGGTCAGCTCGATGGTCTGGCCGCTGGCCAGCTCGGGGATCGAGAAGCTGCCGTTGCCGCTGAGGGCGAAGTTCTCGAAGCCGCTGACCGTGGCGCCGGACAGGTTCGCCCCGGCGCTCATCACAAGCGTGTCGTCCCCGGCCCCACCGGCGAGGGAGCCGGTCACCTCGTAGGTTCCCACATTGACGGTGTCGGCGCCGGTCCCGCCGGTGACGCTCTGGCCGGCGGTCCCCAGGGTGAAGGCGTTGCCGCCGTCCGCCAGGGTATAGGCCTCGACCGTGGCGCTGCCGGTGACGGTCCCGGCATCGGCGAGGACGACCGTGTCGCTTCCCGTGCTGCCCTGGAGATTCGCGGCAGAGAGATCGTTGTGCTGCGCCACCGTCATGGTGACCGAGCCGGAGAAGCTCAGGTTTCCCGCGGTGGTCGCCGCGCCGCCGTTCACCCCGCTGATGTCGGCGCCGTCCGTGGCGGTTATTTTGTCGCCGGAGTCCAGAACGTAGGTCCCGGTCGCCGTCAGCCCGCCGACCTGGACCGTATCGTTATGGCCCTCGCTGGTGACATTGGTCGCCGCCTGGACGTTCAACGTCACGGCGTGACTGCCGATGTCGTCCGTCAGCACGTAGGTCTCGACCTCGGCATGGGCGGCTACCGGGGTCGAATTACCGACGACCAGGGAGACGGTGTTGGTACCCGGCGCCGAGTTGACCAAGTCATGGTATGAATCGAACATAGTAACGCTGGCGCCGTCGCCGAGCGTCAGGTTCTCGATGTTGTTTATCATGCCGGTCTGGGCGGCCGACACCAGACTGATGGTTCCGTTCAACACCAAGGTGTCGTTCCCGGCCCCGCCGTCGATTTTCGCAGGCTGTTCGGGTGACAGGTCTGAGAGAACGAACGTGTTGTCGCCACTGCTGCCCGTGACCTTCTGACTCGCGAAACCAAGCGTGAAGGTGCCGCTATAATTTTCCGAAAGAACGTAGGCCTCGATGACGGACGAACCGGTCACCGCCTCGGTGCCGGCACCGAGCGTGATGGTCTGCTGGATGGCCGCACCGGGCCTCAGCCCGGCATCTCCAATGGTGAAGGCGTTGTGCTGTGCGGCGCTGACCGTCGCGGAAGCGACGGCCGCAAAGGGGTTGGAGTTCTTGACCAGGAGCGTCTCGAAGGACGTCACGGTGGCGCCGCTGATATCCACGCCGCCATCGAGCTGTAGCGTGTCGGTACCGCCGCCGCCGTCGATGGTGGAGCCGGAAATAAAGGTCGGGTCCGAGATGTACAGCGTGTCGTCGCCGTCGGCGAAGATCGAGCCGCTGGTGAGGTTGGTCCCGTCGGTGGTGTCGAAGCCGGCGCCGGTCACAGTGTCGGACACCAGGACGTGGGGATAGCTCTCGAGGCGTCGCGGGTCGAACGGCAGGAAGGCGGCATCGAAGCTCTGCCACCCGGCACCGGGGCCGAGCAGTTCGGACGCACCCTCCACCCGGGCGGCCAATGCGTGGGACAGCGTATCGACGAAGGTCGCCCCCACCTCGCCGACGCAGACCGAGCAGGCGTACAGCCCGATCGCCGCCTCGTCGGACAGCGCTGCGCGGATCACCGTCAGCAGGTCTTGCGACGCCCGCAGGGTCTCGGTGTCGACCATCCGGCCGGCGAGCCGCAGCGCACCCGGCGCGCCGTGACAGAGGATATGCAGCCCGTCGATCCCCCGGGCACCGGCGAGCGCCACCGCGATCTGGCGCAGCGGGTCGCGATGGCGCTTCAGCCGGACGATTGTCACCGGGCGGACGAGGCCGTCCAGCAGGATGCGCGGATCGCGAATGTCGGGATCGAGGAACAGGAATTCGCGGGGCCGGGCAGGCACGGCGGCCCGGTCGCCCGATCGCCGGGGCTCGGCGGTCCCGTGATCCCGCACAAGCGGACCGCGGAACGAGAGCGCTGCGTCGCCGGTCATGCGGCCCGGACCTCCGCGCCACGCCTGTCGCCGGCAAGGCGGACCGATACCGGGTCGCTTCCGGAGCGTTTGTCCAAAGACGTCATGTCCAGGCCTCCCCCGCGAGAACCGCATCGGGGAGGACCTGGTGCGCTCGACATGACCGACTCCCGGTCCACCCCCGGGAGAACCTTGCCGCCTTCGGCGCAAATCAACTTTTCAGGGAGTCCCAGAAATCTTTCGATTGCGTCCCAATCGCGTCGAAATCCGCGCAACGGGAATCGCCGGGCCGGATCGTTTCGATCTGCCCCGGTCGTGCTCTATCTTATTGCCTTTGAACAAAGTCGCCGACCATATCGGCTCTAGGACGATCCGAGCTGACGGCTCCACAGACGCATCTGTTCGGGGATGCTCAGCCCGGTGCCGTCGGGCGGACGCCATGCCGTGCCATCTTGCGTGAACTGGTCGCCGGCCGCCTCGCGAACCTCGCTCGGCGACATGCCGAAGTGGCTGCGGAACAGAACGCTCAGGTGGCTCGGGTTGCTGAAGCCGTAATCGAGCGCGATGTCGAAGATCCGGCGCGTCCGGTTGCGCGGCTCGCTGAGCGCGCGGAAGCAGGCCATCAGCCGCCGTCTCTGGATGTATCCCCGCACCCCGCCCAGCTCCTCGAACATCCGGAACAGCGACGTTCGGGACAGGCCGAATTCGGCGCAGAGGCTGTCGGCGCCGAGGTCGAAATCGCCGAGCCGCTGGTCGATATGCCGCTGCACGGCCATCAGAACCCCGCGGCTGGCCTCGGCCGAGGAGGTGTCCTCCTTCGACAGCAGCGATGCCATGAGGCCGATCGCGGCGTCGGTCAACACGGGCGCATCCGCCCTCGACGCGTCCGGCAGATGCCGACGCAGCGAGATCAGGAAGTCGGCGAATACCTTGCCGGCCGCCGCACCCGGCGCAAACAGCGGGCCGCGCACATCCCGCAGAACCGGCAAGTGCTCCTCGATCACCTCCGGCGGGACGACCAGGGTCAGGATGTGGCTGTCGGTGAGAACCGCGTCCAGCTCAAAGCACATGTTCGCGGCGACAATGCCGTTCGGGACGGTCCTGTACTCCCGCCCACCATGCAGGGAGGCGCCGCCGCCGGTGATGAACGCCTGGACCAGCACATGGCCGACGTCGTTGCGGCGGATCCACCCGGCATCGCGGCGCGACCGCTGGTGAATCATGCGGGTCTCCGCGAACAGCAACCGCCCCATGTGATACTGATGGATGAACGGCAGCTCGGGCATCCGGGAGACGTCGCGCAAGGGTGTCGAGTCGACATACGGCTCCACCGCCTGCCGCAGGCGCGCGAAGTGCTCCACTGGCGTTACTTCGCCCGGCACAATCGAGAACCTAGGAATTCCCTGGTCAGCCATAGAACCTTCGGTTTGATTTGACCCGGCGGTTCCAGATGTCACGCCGGATGGCCTATCAGCAACTCCGACGCGCGATGCTGTCGTCGCATGCGGACATTTCACGGCAGCTCATTCTGAAGATCATGAATGAGATTTCCACTATGAACTCCCGCGCCTGGACAGGATTTTACGAAACTTGCCCCAAAAGAATAATAGGTAAAGTCACCGAGCCGTGGAACCGGTCAACCCGGGTGCCATGCTCACAGGCTGCCATGGGCAGCGCCCCGCGCTCTGCGCCGGCGGCAAGGATTGGAGGGCGGCGAGCCTGCGTCAGGTCAAACGGCTGTCCGGCACTCCGGCCCGAATCGGCGGCGCGCATCGATGACGCGCATCGACGGCAGTGGCGCGGAAGAGCGGCCCGTCGGGATCCTGGGCCAACCTTAGAAACCTAGGAGAAGCGGCCCGGCGAGAGGGCGTCGACGACCCCCGTGGCGAGGCTCGTCGGGCCGCCGAGGATCAGTTCCGACGCCAGCGTCGACAGGGCCGGCGCGGTCTGGACGCCGTAGCCGCCCTGCCCCGCCAGCCAGAAGAACCCGTCGGCGGCCGGGTCCATGCCGACCACCGGGCTTCGGTCGGGAGCGAAGGTCCGCAGCCCCGCCCAACTGGTCTCCACCCGGGTGACCGTGTAGTCGACGGCGCGCTCGAACCGGTCCAGACCTTCGGCCAGCACCATGTCGTCGGCCCAGGCGTCATGCGGTTCCACCGGGTCCTCGTCGGCCGGGCTGACCAGCAGCTTGCCGGCCTCCGGCTTGGCGTACCAGGCCTCGGTCGCCGGGGCGAAGAGCGGCCAGCGGGAGATGTCATGCGCCTCCGGAGCGGGCAGGATCGCGGCCGAGCGGCGCAGCGGGGCGAGCGGAACCTCGGTGGCGCCGGCCATCTGCCCTATGACACCCGCCCAGGCGCCGGCGGCGTTGATGACGATGGCGGAAGAATAGGTCCCGCGATCGGAGGTGACGGTCCAGTGGCCGGACTCGCGGCGGATCTCGCGCACCGTCACGTCGGTCTCCACGACACCGCCGCGCCGGCGCAGCAGCCGGGCATAGCCAGACAGCATCCGGTCCACGTCGATATCCTGGGCGTCCCATTCGATCGCCGCCTTGACGATCGCCTCGGCCCGCAGGATCGGCACCAGTTCCTGGGCCTGTCGGCCGGTCAGGATCTCCATGCCGGTCGATCCCTCGACATAGGCCGTCAGATCCGCCAGTTCCTCCTCGCCCGCCACCAGCATCTCGCCGCGTGGGCTGAGCAGGCTCGCGTCGCTGACCTGCTCGGGCGCTTCCAGGAACGGGGCCGAGGCCAGGTTCAGCGCCCGCAGGGTCGCGTTGCCGTAATTGCGGATCAGGATCGCCGCCGAGCGGCCGGTGGCGTGGTAGCCGATGCGGGACTCGCCCTCCAGAACCAGGACGGAGAGGTCGCGGGCCAGGCAGGCGCCGGCGGTGATGCCGGCGATCCCTCCGCCAACGATGATGACATCGGCCGTGGTCATGAGACGATCCACTTGGGTCGGTGAGAGGGTGTCAGCCCGGCAGCGCCGCGCAGTCCTGCGACCGGAACGCGATCTTGACCGCGCTGCCTTCCGGGAACGGACGTTCGTTGATCATGTTGATCGCCTGGAAGGACCGGTCGCCGGCCCGCACGAAATAGCGCACGGTCTGGCCCTGGTAGTCGACGGTCTCCACAGTCGCGTCGGCGGCGATCATCCCGGTGATGTCGGCGCGCGCGTCCATCAGGGTCAGCTTCTCCGCCCGCAGCACCAGCTTGGCCGGTCCGTCGGAGACGCCGGCCGCCTTGTCCTGCGGCACCGGTACCGTGCCGAACAGCGGAACCTCCAGCGTTGCCGTCTCCGCCCCGCGCTCCCGGCAAACGCCGTCCAGGATGTTGGACGCGCCGAGGAAGTTGGCGACGAACTCGCTGCGCGGCCGGTTGTAGACCTCCTCCGGCGTGCCGACCTGCTCGATCCGCCCGCCGCTCATCACCACGATGCGGTCGGACATGGCCAGCGCCTCGGACTGGTCGTGGGTGACGAAGACGGTGGTCACGCCGATCTGGTGCTGGATGCGCTTCAGCTCCACGCGCATGTCCTCGCGCAGATTGGCGTCCAGGGCCGACAGCGGCTCGTCGAGCAGAAGCACGTCCGGCTCGATGACGATGGCGCGGGCCAGCGCGATGCGCTGCTGCTGGCCGCCGGACAGCTCCTTGGGATAGCGCCCGCCCACATGGGGGAGCTGGACCAGGTTCAGGGCCTCCTCGACCCGGCGGGCGATCTCGTCCTTCGAGACATTCCGGTACTTCAGGCCGAAGGCGACGTTGTCGGCCACCGTCTTGTGCGGGAACAGCGCGTAGTTCTGGAACACGATGCCCAGGTTGCGCTTGTGGATCGGGACGTCGTTGACCCGCTTGCCGCCGATCAGGATCTCGCCCTCGCTCGGGTCGAGCAGGCCGGCGATCATCCGCAGGGTCGTCGTCTTGCCGCAGCCCGACGGGCCGAGCAGGGTGACGAAATCCCCCTCCTGGATCTCCAGGTCGGACGGATGGACGGCGGTGTAGCTGCCGAACCGCTTGACGATGTTCTTGAGGACTACCGAGCTCACCTGGACACTCCCGCCCGTTCACTGGATGCGTGAGGCCCCCTCCGGCAGCTACCGGAGGGGGCTGTCGTCTTAGTAGCCCTTCTGGACCCGGCCGAAGGTCTTGGACCAGTCGGCCTCGTTGCTGTTCCAGTACTGCGGATCGGCGAAGGTCAGGCCGGCAAGCTTGCCGGTCGGATCGAAGGCCGGCAGGGTCGGGATCTTGTCGCCGAGATCGACCTTCTGCGGATCCAGCGCCGGCGGGTAGTTCTGGCCCTCGGCCACGGCGATCGAGGTCTCCGGCGCCAGCATGAAGTTCAGCAGCTCCTCGCAGGGCTCCATCGGCGAGCCCTTGATGACGAACAGGCATTCCTGCCAGCCGTAGCCGTTCGGCGGGTCCATGTAGCCGATGTCGTGGCCCTGCTCCTGCAGCGCGTAGATCCGGCCGGACCAGCCCTCGGTGACGTAGATCTCCTCCTCGGCCAGCAGGCTCATCAGCTCCGCGCCCGAGCCCCAGTACTTCAGGGACAGGTCGCGATGGGCGCGGATGGCGTCCCAGATCGCGTCCATGTCGCTCGCGTTGTTCGGGTCCTGGCCGGTCTGCAGGGCGCCGAACCAGATCCGCGTGCGCCAGTCGCCCCAGCCGGAGATCTTGTCCTTCAGGCGCTCGTCGATGAGGATCTTGGCCCCCTTCTCCTTCATCTCGTCGTCGGAGATGTGCTTGCGGTTATAGGCGATGCCCGTGGTGCCGTAGTCGTAGGGCACGCAGGACAGCTTGCCGTCCGTCACCGCCCGGAACACGTCGACCAGCTTGGGGATGACGTATTTCAGGTTCGGGATGTTGGCCTCGTTCAGTTCCGAGGACAGGCCGAGATTGTGGTAGCGGGCATAGTCGAACACGCCGGACAGATGGGCGATGTTGTACTCGCCGGTCTGACTGGCCTTCACGCGGGACAGATACTCGTCGCCGCCGCCGAAGGTGCCGTCGACCACCTCGATGCCGGTCTGCTTGGTGTAGGGATCGAAGGCGTACTCGCGGAACGCCTCGGAGACCACGCCGCCCCAGCCGTCGAACCGGACCTGGCTGACATTGGCGGCAAGGGCATGCCGGGCGAACGGCGTGTGGACGCCGTAGGCGAGACCGGCGGCGCCGATCAGTCCAAGGAAGCCGCGACGATCCAGGTCGCCGTTCATGTAGCGCTCGCGCAGCCGCTCCAGGCGGGTGGTGGTGTCCATCTTGTCGGTCATGAAACTCTCCTGTTTGCGTCTTGGTGTTCCAAAATCGGTGTCAGCCCCCGCTGCGTTGGGCGAGGCGCCGGGCCACCGCCACTCCCAGCAGCGGCAGGCCGACGGTCATGACGATCATCACCGTGCCGAGCGCGTTGATCTCCGGAGAGATCGAGTTGCGGAGCATGGCGAAGATCTGGGTGGGGATGGTCTCGACCCCACCGGGCTTCCAGAACAGGGTGCCGGTGATGTCGTCGAAGCTGATGGTGAAGGCGAACAGGGCGCCCGCCAGCACCGCCGGCAGCATCAGCGGCAGGGTGATCTGGAAGAAGGTCTGGACCGGGTTGGCGCCCAGGCTCAGGGCGGCTTCCTCGACCTCGCGCTTGATGCCGACCAGACGGGCCTGCACCACGAGAATCACGAAGGGCAGCGTGAAGATGACGTGGCCGAAGAGCAGCAGCGCGAAGCTCTTGTGGATGCCGAGGAAGTTGAGGAACAGCAGCAGCGCAACCGCCAGCACCACCTCCGGCACCAGGATCGGCGCGATCAGCAGGGTGGAGATCGCGTTGGCGCCCGGCACCCGGTAGCGCACCAGGGCGAGGCTGGCGAGCACGCCCAGCGTGGTGGAGATGATCGAGGTCAGCAGGCCGAGCACGATGGAGGTCTCGAACGCTCGCAGGATCGCCTCGTTCTCCGCCAGTTCGACGAACCAGCGGAACGACAGGCCGGTCATCGGGAAGCTGCCGAACTGGCTGGCGTTGAAGCTCAGCAGCACCACCACCGCCACCGGCAGGAACATGAAGACATAGACCAGCAGCGCCCAGCCGCGGATCAGATGCCACCCCAGGCCGCTCGCGCTCCGCATCACCCGAGCCCCTTCATGAGCTGGGCCATGCCCAGGTAGCGGTTGTAGATCGCCACCAGCAGGCCGAGCACGGCCAGCAGCATCAGGCTGAGGGCCGAGCCCAGCGGCCAGTTGAGCTGGGTGATGATGGCCTCGAAGACCAGGTTGGCGAACATGGCGTCGCTCGGCCCGCCCAGGACCAGCGGCGTGATGTAGGTGCCCGCGCCGAGCACGAAGCAGAGCAGCCCGCCGGCGGCGAGACCGGGCAGCGACAGCGGCAGGGTGACCTGCAGGAACGCCTCCCACCGGTTGGCGCCGAGCGAGGTCGCCGCCTCCTCCAGCGTCTGATCGATGCCGTCGAGGCTGACATAGACGTTGAGGATCATGAACGGCAGCAGGAAGTGGACCAGGCCGAGGATCACCGTCGGCTCGTTGTAGAGCATCTGGATCGGCTCGGAGATCAGACCGGTCCACATCAGCGCGGTGTTGAGCGCGCCGGACACCCCGAGGATGTTGATCCAGCTCATCGTGCGGATGATGTAGCTGATCCAGAACGGCAGCATGAGCAGCAGCAGCAGGATCGCCTTGTTGCCGCGCGACCGGGCGATGAAATACGCCGCCGGATAACCCATCAGCGCGCAGACCAGGGTGGTGATCGCCGCGATCCGCAGGGTCGAGAGCAGGATGTCGCGGTAGAACCGGTCGGTGAGCGCTTCCTGCCAGTTGTCGAGGAAGAAGCCGACCTGATCGGCGCCAGAGGCCGTCCGCAGCCAGAAGCTGTAGACCACGATGAAGATAAGCGGCACGAACAGCAGCAGCCCCACCGCGGTCAGGGCCGGCGACAGAAGGATCCAGGGCTGGCGGGCTTCGCGCGCTTCAACCGACATGCGTCAGCCTTCGTTGCTGTGAGCACGGAAAGCTTGCGAAGTCCTTAACCATAGTTCAAATAGATATGACGTATTCTGATTATCGATGAAATCTATGCTCGACATCGACAGGCACCATCAACCGGAGCGGATCGCCCGCGAGCTCGACTGGAACCTGCTGCGCACCTTCGTGGTGCTGGCGGAGAGCCGGTCGGTGACCGAGGCCGCCCAACGGCTCAGCCTGAAGCAGCCGTCCGTCTCCACCGCCCTGAAGAAGCTGGAGGACCGGCTCGGCCGCCGGCTGATCGACCGGTCGCCCGGACATTACGCCCTGACCGACGCGGGGCAGCTGCTCTATCAGGCGGCGCTGGAGATCCACGGCTCTGTGCTGCGGCTGTCGACCCTGATGCGCGAGATCACCGACGAGATCCGCGGCCATGTCACGATCGCCGTGGCGAGCCATGTGGTCTGTCCGCTGTTCGACCGGGTGCTGGCCGAGTTCCACCGGGCCAATCCGGGGGTCAGCCTGTCGATGGATGTGCTGTCCAGCGCCGACGCCGTCGCCGAGGTGATGGCCAAGCGCGCCTCCTTCGCGATCTGCCTGGTGCGCGAACCTAATCCGCAGCTCGAGTACGAGCAGCTCTACCGCGAGTTCTTCGGCCTGTTCTGCGGGCCGTATCACAGCCTGTTCGGCCGCACCGACCTGACCCTGGCCGATCTCGCCGGCCACAACACGGTCAGCTTCGAGACCGACCGGCTGCACGACGCCCTGAAGCCGGTCACGCTGATGCGGGCCCAGGCCGAGCTCGGCCAGCGGATCACCGGCATGTCGAGCAACCTGGAGGAGGTCACGCGGATGATCTACACCGGCATCGGCATCGGGCCGCTGCCGGTGCACGTGGCCGCCCGCGACGTGGCCGACGGGCGGCTGTGGCAGGTTCCGCCCTACGATCCGCTGCCGGCGATCGACGTCTATCTGGTCTGGAACCGGAAGACGGCGAAGAACCGGGCTGAGGAGATGCTGCTCGCCGCCCTGCGCGACGCGATCGCCACGACGCCGCTCGAGGACCGCACCTACCGGTAGGCCCGTGCCATCATGCTGGAGACTTACGCCGCCAGCGCCGCGTCGATGATGCCCTGCGCCATGGCCTTGGCGGTCTTCGCGGCGTCGGGGATGCCGCGGACCTGGGCGGTGACGATGGCGCCTTCCTTCAGCAGGGCGAGCTGTTCCGCCAGGGCGTGTGGATCGCGGGCGCCCGCGTCGGCGCAGAGCTTCGCCAGGTAGTCGACGATCAGCCGCTTGTGCTCACAGGACGACCGGTGGGCCGGGTGATCGGCATCGGCGAACTCGCCGGCGGCGTTGATGAAGACGCAGCCGGAAAAGCCCATTCCCTTGAAGGCGCGCCCCTCGAACCACTCCTCCAGCGCGTCGAACATGGCGAGCAGCCGCTCGCGCGGGTCGGCGGAGGCCCGCTCCATCTCGCCCATCAACCAGTTGCGGAACTGCTCGTCGCGCCGGTGCAGCGCCGCCAGGATCAGCTCGTCCTTCGAGCGGAAGTGCTTGTAGAGGGTCATCTTCGCCACCCCGGCCTCGGCCAGGACCTTGTCGATCCCGGTGGCGTGGAAACCCTGGGCATAGAACAGGCGCAGGGCGGTATCGACGAGCTCGTCGCGGCGGGACTTCACGGGAATCGCTCCTTGTCTCGGGCGTCCATCAATGATGCAGACAGGTCTGTATATAATTCACATCGACGTGATGGGAAGCGGAATCGGAAAAATTCGCAGATGCCTGAGAAAATCGGGCCTTGATAATAGACAGACCTGTCTGTATATATTCGATCACCGCAACGGCGCATCGACGCCCATCAAGGAGATCCGACATGACCCGTATCCCGCTTCCCGCCTCGATCGACGACGCCCCCGCCGCCTCCCAGCCGCTGCTGGAAGGGGTGAAGAAGATGCTCGGCAGCGTTCCGAACCTGTTCCGCCTGACCGCCAACAGCCCGGCGGCGCTGGAGGGCTATCTCGGCTTGAACGGTGCACTGGCCAAGGGCGCGCTGAAGCCGCAGACGCGCGAGCGGATCGCGCTGGCCGTGGCCCAGATCAACGGCTGCGACTACTGCCTGTCGGCCCACACCTATCTGGGCAAGAACCTGGCCAAGCTGGACGACGCCGAGATCGCGGCGAACCGGGCCGGCGCCTCCAACGATCCGACGGCCGACGCCGCCGTCCGCTTCGCGGTGAAGCTGGTGCAGCAGCGCGGCAAGGTGAGCGAGTCCGATGTCTCCGCGGTCCGGATGGCCGGCTACGGCGATGCCGAGATCGTCGAGATCGTCGCCCATGTCGCGCTGAACACGCTGACCAACTACGTCAATGAGGCGTTCGGCACGCCGATCGACTTCCCCGCGGTCCGCGCGAGCGCCGCCTGATCCCCGGCCATGCCGCGGGCCGCCCCTCCCCTCGCGCCCGCGGCATGCCTTCCCATCCGGCGAAACAAGGACCGGCGAAACAAGGACCGGCGCAACAAGGAGACGACCGATGAGCCGACCACCCCTGCCGCCCTTCGACGCGGAGACCGCCGCGCTCAAGGTGCGCAAGGCCGAGGACGCCTGGAACGGGCGGTCGCCCGAGCAGGTATCGCTGGCCTACACCCCCGACAGCCAGTGGCGGAACCGTGCGGAGATCTTCAGCGGACGTGACCGGATCGTCGCGTTCCTGACCCGGAAATGGGCCCGGGAGCACGACTATCGGCTGATCAAGGAGCTCTGGGCCTACACCGGCGACCGCATCGCCGTCCGCTTCGCCTACGAGTACCGCGACGACAGCGGGTCCTGGTTCCGCGCCTATGGCAACGAGAACTGGGAGTTCGCGTCCGACGGCCTGATGCGGCGGCGTGTCGCCTCGATCAACGACCTCCCGATCGCTGAAGACCAGCGGCTGTTCCGCTGGCCCCAGGGCCCGCGCCCGCAGGATCACCCCGGCCTCTCTGCCCTCGGCCTGTAGCGGGCGTCTCTGGCGGGGCCGCTGCGTCAGATCACGTCGAACATGGAGAGGTTCAGGTCGTCGGGGGCGATGCCGACGAACCTCACAATGGCGCCTTGGCCGAAATCCACCTCGCTCTCGCCGGCCTCGTTGACCGTCGCCCCGGCAAGCAGGGTCGCCAGCCTGTCCAGCGTCACCGGCACGGCCACCACGTCGCCCTCGGCGGCCGAGAAATCGGCGATGATGTCGATGCCGTCCTCGCCGACCTGGAACCGGTCCGCCCCGGCGCCGCCGGACAGGACGGCATTGCCCGTGCCGGCGACAAGCGTGTCGTTCCCCAGGTTGCCGAACAGGACGTCGGCGCCGGCGTCCGGCGCGCTCGAACCGGCATACAGAACGTCGTCATCCTGGCCGCCGTAGAGCGTGTCCGCCCCGAGATTGCCGTAGAGCGTGTCTGCGCCGAGATTGCCGTAGACGATGTCGGGATGCTGGCCGCCGAACGCGACATCCGCCTCCTGCCCGCCATAGAGCGAGTCCAGCCCCTGGTTGCCGTAGAGGACATCGCGTCCCTGGTTGCCATAGACCACGTCCTCGTTGACGCCGCCCAGCACCGTGTCGGCCTCGGCGCCGCCGAAGACGATGTCGTTACCGCCGTCCCCCTGCAGGAAATCCGTCCCGGCGCCGGAGCCGACGATGTCGTTCCCGCCGCCACCGGCCAGGGTGTCGTCGCCGATCCCCAGCGAGATGTACTGGGCCGCGTCGTCGCCCACCACGTAGTTGTCTCCGTCCCCGCCGACGATCGAGGCGCTGCCGATCACCGAGACGAACTCGATATTGTCGAGCTGCACGACGCTGCCGCTCGGCAGCGACGAGACGTCGAGCACGAAGGCTTCCGCCTGGGAGCCCGCGCCGGATGGGGTGGTGCCCGAAATGACGAAGGGATCCGGCGGCGCCGTGCCTCCGGCCGACGGCACGATGGTGCGGATGTCGAGCTTGGTGCTGCCGGACAGCATGTCGAGATAGCCTCGCGCGCTGTCCAGCACCGGGTCCGGGCCCAGCGGCCCGCGGGCCTCGATCGCCGTCAGCAGGGTGGAGAGCGCCGAACTGCCGCTCACGGCGGCGGCCGGGCCGGACGCGGTCAGGGAGGTGCCGCCCGGCAGGCTCGCCGTCACGGTGTTGCCGTTGTTGCCGGTGTTCTCGACGATGGCGGCCGAGCCCGTCGTCTGGCCGTTATTGGTCAGCACGCGGCTCGGGTCGCCCGTTCCCGCCTGGGCCGGATTGTCGTCGACCGACAGGCCCGAGCCCCCGCCGCCGCCGGACGATCCGCCCGAGGGAGCCGGGGCGGTGTAGGTGACGCTCCGGTATCCGGTCTCGGGCGTGACCGTGAAGCTTGCGCCCGACGCCAGGCCGGTCGCGGTGATCGTCACATCGGCACTGCCGTTGCCGTCGGTATCGAAGGATAGGGTATCGCCGTTCCGCGAGATCCCCGCGGCGGTCAGACCGGACGCGCCGATCAGGGCCAGACTATCGCCTGTCCCCCAGTCCGCCACCGTGTCGCCGTCGCCGATCACGAACCAGTCCGCGCCGGCCCCGCCCGACAGGGTGTCGGAGCCGGCGCCACCGGTCAGGGTGTCGTTCCCCGCGCCGCCGGAGAGCAGGTCCGCGCCGCCGCCGCCGCCGATATCGTCGGCTCCCGAGCCGCCCGCCACGGTATCGCTGCCGCTGCCGCCGCACAGCTCGTCGCCACCGGCGCCCCCGACGACCCGGTCGTCGCCGGCCTCGCCGCAGAGCACGTCGGAGGCGGCCCCGCCGCTCAGCACGTCGTTGCCGTCACCGCCCGAGAGCGAGTCCTCCCCCGCCTCGCCCAGCAGGGTATCCGCACCGTCGCCCCCCGTCAGGAAGTCCGTGCCGGTGCCGCCCATGAGCCGGTCGTCGCCGGCCTGGCCCGAGAGATCGTCGTCGCCGCTGCCGCCGCTCAGCACGTCGTTGTCGGCGCCGCCGCTCAACACGTCGTTGCCGGCGCCGCCATAGACCAGGTCCGCGCCGGCACCGGCGGTCAGCCAATCTTCGCCGCCGGCCCCGCTGATCGTGTCGCCGCCGGCGCCGCCGGTGACGGTGTCGCCCTTGGAGCCGCCGCGCAGCAGATCCGCGCCGGACTTCCCGCCGATGGTCACGGCGAACCCGGTCGGCGCGATCAGCGTCGCGGCATCGGCGTCGAAGGCGGCCAGAGTGACGCTGGCGGTGCCGGCCGTCAGGCCGCTGACGTCGAGGTTGCTGAGGTCCAGGCTCGTGCCGCTTCGGACATAGAAGCCGAAGCTTCCGCCGCCGACCAGGGCGGTGGTGGTGCCGCCGAAGGTATCGGCGAAGACCGCCGTGGCGCCGTTGGAGACCGAGATCACCTCGAACCCGGTGATGGCGCCCGCATCGCTGAAGTCACCGTAGTTCGTGACCCGGATCATGTCGGTCCCGGCGCCGCCGTCCAGGGTGTCGTCGTCCGCCGCCTCGTTGCCGTAGGTCACCGTGTCGTTGCCGGCGCCGCCGCTCAGCCTGTCGCCGCCGACATTGCCGGACAGCAGATCGTTGCCGGCACCGCCGATCAGGGTGTCGGTCTGATCGGAGCCGATCAGGGTGAAACTGCCGTCGCTCTCCGCCGAGCCGTCCCAGGAGAGGGTCGCCGCACTGGCGGAGGCATCGACGGCCAGGCTCTGGCCGGCGGCCACCGTCCCGTCATGGGTGGTGATGCTCTGCGCGCCGGCGGTGACGGTCACCGTCTCGACATTGGTCAGCGTCGAGGCCCCGAAGGTAACTGTCTGCGCCGCCGACAGGGTCAGCGTGTCGGATCCGGCCAGGCCGTTGATCGTGTCCGTGGCGTTGAGGCTGCCGGCCTGCGACCCGGTGACCGTATCGTTCCCGGTGGACAGGGTCGGCGCGTCGGCGCCCGTGGTCAGCGTGAAGGCTACCATCGAGCCGCCGCCCGACGGATATCAGGATGGTGGCCCTTCTTGCGGCCGACGACCGCGCCAGGCCATGGCCCGGCGCCGCGGAGCGGCCAATTCTCCCAGGTCTGTTCCGACATTGTCCGGTCTGATCGTTATCGGGTCTCCGGACAAAATTGCCCGCATCCGGAGCCCGGCGCCGTACCGGGCGTTTCGGATTTGCGACCGTGCGTCTGTTTTTTGCAGAAGGACGGGCAAGAGCGGGGCTCTCGGCGGGCGGTTCGCTCAGACCGACAGATGATGCAGCCAGCGCTCGTAGCGGCGATCGACATTGTCGAAGTCGCCGATGGCGTCGCCGTAGACATACGGCGTGCGGCGAATGTCCCGGGGCGCCACGCCGTAGCGCGAGCGGAACGCCCGACTGAAGGCTGCATCGCTCGAATAGCCGGCGTCCAACGCGATGTCGTAGATCGGTCGATGGCGTTCCCGGCTGTCGCTCAGGGCGAGCAGCGCACGGCGCAGGCGGCGGTCGCGGATATAGGCGACGACCCCGCCGAAAGGATCGAAGAGCCGGTAGAGTTTCGATCGCGACACCCCGACACGGCCGGCGATCCAATCGGCGGAGAGCGCCGGTTCCGCCAGGTGCGTCTCGATGAAACGCCGGATCACGGTAAGTTGCGCCATGGCCACCCCGGCGGCCTGGGACGGGGCCTCCTCGTCCACGACCGTGTTGAGACACGCCGCCGCCAGTCCGACGGTCGCAGGGGCGATCTCCACCGCCTGCTGAAGGCTCATCTGATCGGCCAGGTTCTTGAGCGAGACCATGTGGTCGCGCAACAGGGTGACGATCGGCTCCTCGCCGCTCAGCACGCGCATATGCTGGTCGTTGGGCGATTGAAGCGCCCCATCGAGCATCTCGCGCGGGATGATGAGGGAGAGGTTCCGAAACTCCGACGATCTGGATTCGAGCGGTTGCGCGAGGTCGACGATGAGCAGGCCGCGCTCCGGCAGAGTCTGGTCGCCGAGCCCCCCACCCCACTGCAGCTGGCCGCGCTCGTAGGCCTGGATCATGTAATGGTCCATGCCGTCGCGCGCCATGATGCCCGAGGTGCGTCGCCAGACGTGCTCGTGGCTTTCGGTCCGCGCGAGCATGAGGGGCCCGAACATGTTGGCGTCGACAAGGGCGTGGAAATCCTGCCCCCTCGCCTCCTTGTCCGCATCCGCTTGAAAAATGCACGAGATGCTGTCGCGCCAGACGTCATACCGCTCCGGGCGGGCCACCATGTCCACGTCGAATACGGTGTTGGGGACCCGCTGAACGCCTGTTCCGCCGTCGGTGACTGGATGCCTCTGCAACTGATGCTCCTGCGTCGTTCCCCGCCCCGAGGAATACGCAGACGCTGGTCCGGGACTTCGTGGTTGGGACCGGCGCCCCATTCTTGTTTTTTTCTAGATAAGAACGTCGTCGGACGGTAGTCCGCCGCCCACCGTGAATACAACCCTATGAGCGCCGTCCGCGATCAAACTGCACGGAACGGCACAGAATCGGGGACGTCCGGCAAAGCCCTGCGCACGTGCGCCGGCCATCGCCCCGATCAGGCTTTTTGATCGTGCGGTCTTGAGCGCTCCGACACCGGGCGTTTCGCGCGGGTAGAGGCGCCGGACCGGGGGAGCCGGTGCCGCGCGAATGGCAAAAATGTGGCAGCGCCGGTTGACACCCGACGGATCAGACTAAAGTGTTAGCCATTGGCGGCGGTCGGGCGCTGTCATGTCTTCCGGGGGCCATCCGTGGCCTCGGAGGCTGCTCAGGCCCCTCGCACGTAATTGCGGCGGCCGCCATGCGCCATCGGTCCAACAGCGGCCGTATCCGGCGCCCCGACGATTCCAACGGTCTCTGCTTGGATGCTTGAGATGTCGGCGCGAGTCAGCGCCCCGGACTCCATCGGGCTTTCAGGCATCGGCCGGAACTGAGTGCAGGAGAATTTACATGAGGAAGTTGGCAATCGGTCTCGCGGCTGGTGCATTCATGGTGCCCGCCGCGGCGAACGCCGACTGCGGCGAGGTCTCGATAACCGAGATGAACTGGGCTTCGGCCTCGGTTGTGACCAGCGTCTCGAAGTTCATCATGGAGCAGGGCTATGGCTGTGAGGTCACGGTCGTGCCGTCCGACACCGTGCCCGCGGTGACCTCGGTCGCCGAGAACGGCGAGCCGGACATCGTCACCGAGCTCTGGCTGAACTCCACCGGCGATGCCTATGCGCGCCTGGAGGACCAGGGCAAGATCGAGCGGGTCGCCAAGGTCCTGTCGCCGGGTGGCGTCGAGGGCTGGTGGATCCCGACCTACCTCGCCGAGGAATATCCCGAGCTGAAGACCATCGAGGGGATCATGGAGAATCCCGAGCTGGTCGGCGGACGCTTCAACAACTGCCCGAGCGGCTGGGGCTGCCGGGTGGTGAGCGATAATCTGGTCCGCGCCCTCGACCTGGAATCCTCCGGTATCGAGGTGTTCAACCACGGCTCCGGCGAGACGCTGGCCACCTCCATGGCCGCGGCCTATGAGAACGAGGAGCCCTGGTTCGGCTACTACTGGGGCCCGACGGTTCCGCTCGGCAAGTACGAGATGACCCGCGTCGACCTCGGCGAGTACAAGAAGGACGTCCACGCGGCGAACCAGAATCAGGATACCGCCGATCCGGGCGTCTCGGATTTCCCGGCGGCTCCGGTCCTGACCTCGGTGACGTCCAGCTTCAAGGAGCGTGAGCCCGAGATCGCCGAGCTGATGAGCAACATCAGCTTCAAGACCGCCACCATGAGCGCGCTTCTGGCGTGGATGGACGAGAACAACGCCTCCGCCGAAGAGGCCGCCGTCCACTACCTGACGACCAACAAGGACACCTGGTCGTCCTGGCTCAATGACGACGCCCGCGAGAAGCTTGCCTCGGTTCTGAGCGCTAGCTGATACGCCGATCCTACGAGCGGGGTCGCGCATGGCGCGGCCCCGCTTTTCTTTTTGTTATCAAGGTCCGACGCCGCGTGAGTGGCGGGAAAGGCATTTTTCGTGGCCACCTATGACGGCATATTCGAAGCCCTGGGGCTTGAGGACTGGTGCGGTTCCTCGGCCAGCTCCGCCCCGATGTCCATGTCCGATCTGGTCGCGCAGAGTTCCGGCGACGGCGGGGGCGAACAGCAGGTCTCGCTATGGGATACGCCGTTCCCCTCCCTCGACGCCCTGAACGACGCCTGCGCGGCCATGCCCCAGTCGCGCGACGTGACCAAGGGTCTGGAACAGGGGTTTCTCAGCATCAAGGACAGCCTGAAGGTCGTCCTCGACCCGGTGACCCAGCCGCTGAGCTGGATGCTCGACGGCGCGCTCTACGGCATGCTGGCCACGCCATGGTGGATCGTCATTCCGGCCCTTCTGCTTGTCGTCTGGCTGGTCTCGCGGTCGGCCGCCCTGGTCACCTTCGTCGGCGTCAGCCTCGCCGGCCTCGCCTTCATCGACCAGTACGACTACGCCATGCAGACGCTGTCGATCATCTTCGTCTGCGCCTTCCTGTGCGTCCTGATCGGAGTGCCGATCGGCATCCTGATGTCGCGCAGCGATTCCATGCGGCGGATGACCACGCCGGTGCTGGACATGCTCCAGACCCTGCCGCCCTTCGTCTATCTGATCCCGCTGATCTTCCTGTTCAGCGTCACCGAATCCAAGCTGTTCGGCATCGCCATCATCCTCTACGCGATCGTACCGGTGATCCGGCTGACCGATCTCGGCATCCGTCTGGTCGACAAGGACGTGATCGAGGCGGCCGACGCCTTCGGCATGTCCCAGCGCCAGAAACTCTTCGGAGTCCAGATCCCCCTCGCCCTGCCGACCATCATGGCCGGCGTGAACCAGACCATCATGATGTCGCTGGCGATGGTGGTGATCGCGTCGCTGGTCTCCGCCCCCGGCCTCGGCGTTCTTGTGCTGCGCGGAATCCGCAACCTCGAGCTCGGTGTCGGCCTCGTCGCCGGCCTCGGGATCGTGCTGCTGGCGGTGATCCTCGACCGGGTCACCAAGTCGGCGCTCCAGCGCATCAACTCCGTCCAGCAGCATTGAGGGGACCCGTCATGACCGAGCAAAAATCTCCCGAAACCCGGGTCGCGCTGAAACACCTCTACAAGATCTTCGGAGACGATCCGGAGAGCGCGATGGAGCACGTCACCCAGGGACTTTCCAAGCCGGAGCTGTTGGACCAGCACAATCACGTCCTGGGCCTGAGCGATATCAACATCGATATCCCCGACGGCAAGATCACGGTCATCATGGGCCTGTCCGGCTCGGGCAAGTCGACGCTGATTCGCCACCTCAACCTGCTGATCCGGCCGACCGCCGGGACGGTCGAGGTCGACGGCGAGAACATCCTCGACTTCGGCGAGAGCAGGCTGCGGACCCTGCGCCAGGAAACCATGTCGATGGTGTTCCAGAAATTCGCCCTGCTGCCGCACCGCACGGTGCTGGAAAACGCCGCCATGCCGCTGGCGGTGCGCGGGTTCGCCAAGGACGACCGGCAGGCCGAAGCGAACAAATGGCTCGACCGAGTCGGCCTCCAGGGTCAGGCCAACCAGCACCCGAACCAGCTCTCCGGCGGCATGCAGCAGCGTGTCGGCCTGGCCCGGGCGCTGACGTCGAATGCGCCGATCATGCTCATGGACGAGGCGTTCTCCGCGCTCGACCCGCTGATCCGCACCGACATGCAGAACCTGCTCCTGGAACTCCAGGAGGAACTGCACAAGACCGTGGTGTTCATCACCCATGACCTGGACGAAGCGCTGAAGCTCGCCGACAAGCTGGTGATCCTCAAGGACGGCTTCATCGTCCAGCAGGGCGAGCCGCAGAAGATCCTGATGAAACCGGCCGATGCCTATGTCGAGGAGTTCATCACCGACATCAACCGGGCGCGGGTGCTGCGCGTCCGCTCGGTGATGCGCCGCGATGCCGACCTGGAGGGCGTGGACGACGCGGTCGACGCCGAGGCGACGCTGGAGGACGTGATCGCGCAGTCGCGGGGCGACAGCTCGGCCTGCTTCAAGGTCGTGCAGGACGACCGGGTCGTCGGTCGCCTCGACATGACCGACCTGGTCCGGGCCCTGGTGCCGGCGATCCCGACCGCCGAAGAGGACGCCCCCCGGCCGGCGGCCTGACCGGCGATCCCGCCAACGAAAGCCGCCAGGTCGACGTTCCGATTGACACGGATACGAACGGCCCTGCGCCGGCAACCGGCGCGGGGCCGGTCCCGACGCCCGAATTCAAATCCCCTCAGGTTGCGGCATGGGCGTGCTCGGCGCCGTCCCGCTGGCCTTGCCGCGGAGCCGCCCGGGACGGATCCTCGAGGTACGCATAGAAGATGCCTTGCGGCTGCCGGTGCGCGTGCGGCGCCCGCATGGCCACCATCCGGCACACTTTTTCGTCGCCATCCCGGGTGACTGCCTTCAGGCAGACATTGGCTTCACCGGACGTCCGGAGGCGGTCCAGGAATTCGGTGGCGGCAACCTTGTCGGTCTCGCCGGCATAAAGCGCATGCATCGGCTTGCCCGCCAGCTCGTCCGGCGCATAGCCGAGCAGGTCGTCGATGCCTTCCGAAAGGAGCTCGAAGCGCGGAACACCACCGTCGTCAGCGCTGATCGTGGCGAAAGCGACATCGAACTTGGCCGCAATCCGTTGCCAGGTCTCGACATCATGGCCGTTGAACTTGGCGTATACCAAAGCGGTGCTGGTCGGCAGGCTCATTTCCGAGACCGGATACTGATAGGCCGACGGCAGTTGATCGAACGGACCGCCGAACAGCGCGCCGACGAAGAAATTCGCGCCTTCCCGCTTCCACATCCGCTGGGTTTTCAGCAGGGCGACATTGCTCACGCCGAAACGAATCCCACTACGCCGCAGCGCCGCGATCATGTTGCGCATTGCGGCCGCGGAGACCGGCGACGTGCAGTCCGGCAGGCGGATGACCACACAACGGAGGCCGGCCGCCCTGAGACGGGCCAACTGGCCGGCCGAGGGTGACTGCGCGCCGGTCAGGTCGATCAGGGCGACCACGTCACGGGCATAGCCCTGAAGCGGCCGGATAATCTCCGCGAGCCGACCCTCCGTCACGCCCTCGGGAATGCCGACGATCTGGAAAAGCAGCGTCTCGCAGAGCTCCCGTGGCGCCTTGTCGAGCAGCGCGATCGCTTCGTTGCGCCGCCGGGTCGTGCTGAGGGTCTCGAAGTGCAGGTTGAAGGACACCATCTGCCGACCGCCCTGCGCCAGACGCCGGCTTTGCGCCAGCAGCGCGACTTCCATGGCCCCGAAATCGAGTTCGGCGATCTCGTCCCGGCCCGGATCCGCGCCCAGTACCCGGTAGTCCTCGTAGGGCTCGCCCTCGATCAGACTGTCCTTGAGCGGAACGCAGTGGAAGACCGCGTTGCGCTCCATCTTCGGCTGCCAGACCGGGCGGAAAGCGAACCGGACCGTACCGGCCGAGAGCGAGGTGAATTCCTGCAGCAGGGCCTCGCGCACGTCATTCGGCCGGGCGAATCTGTGGCCGCCGCCATGCAAGGCGTCGCCGCCATCGGCCGGCGCGCCGCGCGCCTCGTTCCCCTTGTCCGCCCGGACCCCATCGCCCCTGGCGCAGGCCGGCTGTCGATGATCGTCCGACATCGACATATGCTGGGCCTTGGTCAACAGCGCTTCGATGATGGATGCCGGGTTGCGACTCTCGCCCCCCTCCAGGCCTTCCGAGGTGGCGACGACGTTCTGGACCATGAGTCCATCGGCATCGTCCTCGCCGAACAGCCTCCGGTTCACCAAGGTGGCGATCCGTGCCGCTCTGGCTTCCGCAATGTCCGGATTGCCGGAGCCGAAGACGATGAGGTAGGAGCCGTCCCGCGATCGCATGAAGGAATCCTCGGGGCCGAGGATCTCCTCGACCGCCGTTTCGATCAGATGGACGACCAGTTCCTCGGTTCGGCGCCACCGCTGATGGCCGACCCGCGCCTTGAGATCCTCGAGGCCGAGACAGACCACCTGGCCCAAGGTCAGGCTGTCCTTCGCCGGATGGCGCGCGACCCGTGCCTGGACATCCTCGATCGATTTTAGCCTGGCACCCATTGGGCAACCTTCATGTTTTCTTACGGAACGTCACCCTATGAGCCCCGCAATTAACAACCACTTAAAGATAACATTCAGAATAAATTCACCGCTAATGGAGCAATTAACCAATAAAACCCACGTCATTATATGAGATCGATCACAAGAGAGCGCGTCCTGCAGCCCGCTTCACGTCGATCCCCGTCACCGGTTCGGATACCGGATTCCTTGCGGGTGATCTTTCAGGTCCATCTGATCAGCCGCGCGGCCGCGACACCCCGTCGAGCGGGCTCCTCCCGATGACGGACGACACGGATGTCGATGCCGTGACGGTGCCGGAATACGGAAAGCTGTTAGGAAGTGTCGTCCGAATCGATTTGGTCGCGGCCATGGCACACAGCCTCGCGGGAGCACCACCTGGCCGACCAAGATCTCCCCTCGGCACCGGTCGAGATCGATCTGCGACGCGGCGCACGGAACCGCCTGGACACCCCTGTGGGGTCCGCCATAGTGCAACGGATCCCCCGAGTCGCGTCTACCGACTGGGCTTGGCGGCGCTCTGTTTCAACGATCAGGGCGAACGTATCCCATCATGAGGAGGTCCCCGTGAGCCAGTTCATCAACGCCAAGGACGCCATCGTCACCGAGGCCATCGACGGCCTGCTCCGCACCTCCGGCGGCGCCTTGTCCAGGCTCGACGGTTACCCGCACATCAAGGTGGTGATGCGCTCGGACTGGGACCGTTCCAAGGTGGCGCTGATCTCCGGTGGCGGGTCGGGTCACGAGCCGTCGCACGCCGGCCTGGTGGGCCAGGGAATGCTGACCGCGGCGGTCTGCGGGGAGATCTTCGCCTCGCCCTCGGTCGACGCGGTGTTGGCGGCGATCCTGGCGGTGACGGGCACGGCGGGGTGCCTCCTGATCGTCAAGAACTACACCGGCGACCGTTTGAACTTCGGTCTGGCGGCCGAGCGGGCGCGCGCCTTCGGGCTCAAGGTCTCGATGGTGGTGGTGGATGACGACATCGCCCTGCCGGAGCTGCCGCAACCCAGGGGGGTCGCGGGCACCCTGTTCGTGCATAAGATCGCGGGCGCCCTGGCCGAGCGGGGGCGCGATCTGGAGGCGATCACGGAGGCGGCGAACCGGGTGATCGCCGGAGTGGCCTCGATCGGAATGTCTCTCGATACCTGCACGGTTCCGGGCTCTCCCAAGGAGGAGCGGATCGCCCACGGCAAGGCGGAACTGGGCCTCGGCATTCACGGCGAGGCGGGCGTCAGCCAGGTCGATTTCGACGGCGCCCGGCACGCGATGCAAGTGGTGGCCGACAGGCTCGCCCCCTATCTCGGCAAAGGGCCGCACGCGGTCCTCTTGAACAACCTGGGTGGGACCACACCGCTCGAGATGTCGATCCTGGCGGAAGAGCTGATGCGCTCGCCGCTCGGTCGCCACATCAAGCTGGTGATCGGTCCGGCGCCCTTGATGACGTCGCTCGACATGCGCGGGTTCTCGGTCTCGATCCTGCCTCTGACCAGCGACGACGAAGCCGCGCTCTTGGCCCCGGTGGCCCCCGTGGCCTGGCCGGGTGCGGTCGCGCCGGCGGCGGTCGAGGCGATCCCGCTGCCCGACGGGCTGACGCCGATCAAGCCGACGCCGTCGGCCCATGGAGAGCGGCGGGCCTTCATCGAACGCTGCTGCCAGGTGATGATCGCCGCCGAGGCGGAGCTCAACCAGCTCGACGCCAAATCCGGCGACGGCGATACCGGATCGACCCTGGCGACCGCCGCGCGGGCGCTGATCGGCGCGCTCGACCGGATGCCGCTGGCGGACATGGCCCAGCTCTACCGGGCGATCGGCCTGGAGCTGAGCCAGACCATGGGCGGGTCCTCCGGGGTACTCCTGGCGATCTTCTTCTCCGCCGCCGGCGACGCGGCGGCCGACGGCGCGGACTCCGCCGGCGCGCTCATCCGCGGGTTGGAGCGGATTCAGGAGGTCGGCGGCGCCGTGCCCGGCGACCGCACCATGATCGATGCGCTGGCCCCCGCGCTTGCGGCCTTGCCCAACGGCCTGCCCGCCGCCGCGGCGGCGGCGCGCGACGGGGCCGACCGCACCGCCTCGATGACCAAAGCCAAGGCCGGCCGCGCGGCCTATGTGCCGGAGCACAGCCTGCGGGGCGTCCGGGACCCGGGGGCCGAAGCGGTCGCGCGCCTGTTCGAGCATCTGGCGTCTTGAGGGAGGACCGCTGCCCCGTCCCCACTCGGCCCCGTGCAGCTGCGGTCAGCCGATAAGCCGACCTGTCAGGGCGCCGATCGTTGCCTTGTCGAGGCCGAGGATGCCGCCCTGGCAGCCCGCCAGCAGATAGGTGCATACGCCGCCGGCGATATCGGTGGCCAGCGCGGGCTCGGCTCCGGCCTTTTCCAGCTGCGCACGCACCGCCTCGGGTTCCGATCGGCAATAGGGATCGGCACGGACCGGATCGCCGTGGCCGCCGACGTCAACGGCACCGTCGTGTCGAGCGCGAGCGATCTGCTCTCCCGGCTCGGCTCCGACGCCGCGGGCGATACCGTTCTGGAGCTCGGATCGGGCAACACCGTCACCCTGATCGGTGTCTCTCACACCGACGTGACCGTGGATAGCTTCGTACTGACCTGACAGCCTGGTTCGCCGAGCCGCCCCTGACGCCGCCAGATGCCTCGGCGCCCCCCGCCATGTCCTCGTTCCGACCTCGGTTCTGAGCAAATTGGGCATGCTCCCGACCGTAGCCGTCGTCATCGTCTCGGCGTTCTTTACGATCTTTTAATCGCACTCATGCTATTTCAACGTCCGTCAATCGCGTAGGTCTCTTTTAAATACACGCGCCCGCACTACCCCTCAGAGACCACGTTGACCAAACACCCCCAATACGAATTCATGACAACGCACTTCCGAAAATTCGAACTCGAATAATCAAATACACTATTACATTAAAATTTTGATTAGATTTCCACCTAAACGGATTTTTAATTGTTTATGCATGAATTTAAATACTCGTGATTAACATGCAAGCACTACCGACCAAGAACTGACAAATAACCTCGGCCTCTTTGCGCACGCACCCCTAGGATCACGCCATGAACTTCAAGAACCTGCCTCTCACTCAAAAGATGGTGGCTTTCGTTGCGGCCGTCACCATTCTGAACCTGATCTGGGGTGCGTGGACTCTGTTCTCCCAGAAAGACATGCTGACCGACGGCAAGCGGCGGCAGATCACGGCCGTTGTCGAGTCGGCCTACACGATCGCCGCCGGATACGAGGCCCGCGCCAAGGCCGGCGAGATGCCGGTGGACGCGGCCAAGTCGGCGGCGCTGGATGCGATACGAGCACTGCGCTACGCCGACGGCGACTATGTCTGGATCAACGACATGAACCACGTTGTCGTGATGCATCCGATCAAGCCGGCGCTCGACGGCCAGGATGTGTCCGACCTGAAGGACCCGGCGGGCACGTATGTCTTCCGCGAGTTCGTCAAGGCGGTCCAGACGGGCGGTTCCGGGTTCGTCAACTACCTGTGGCCGAAGCCGGGTTTCGAGCAGCCGGTCGAGAAGACATCGTTCGTCAAGCTGCTGCCGGGATGGGGCTGGGTCGTCGGCAGCGGCCTGTACCTGGACGACGTCCAGGCCGAGTTCCGCTCGATCGCGCTTCAGGTCGGCCTGTCGGTGCTTGCCGTCACCGCCGCCATGCTGGGCTTCACCTGGCTGTTCGCGCGAAACGTCGCCCGCCCGCTGACAGCCTCGGTGGCCGCGGTCCAGCGCCTCGCCGAGGAGGATCTGAGCGTGGAGGACGGCGACGGCCAGCGCAAAGACGAGATCGGCGACCTGTCGCGCGCCATTGCCAGTTTCAAGGCCAAGCTGCGCGAGCGTCAGGAACTCGCCCGCCAGCAGGCCGCCGAACAGTTGGAGAAGGAACGGCGCCGCGAGGCCAGCGAGCGGCTGGTGCAGGACTTCTCCGCCACCATGGCCGGCGTCCTCGAGAGTCTCACCGAAGCCTCGAATGAAATGTCCACCACCGCCGAAACGGTGAACCACAGCGCCTCGACCACCACCGACCAGGCCGTCACCGTCAGTGCCGCCGCCGAGCAGGCCAGCGTCAACGTGCAGACCGTCTCTTCGGCCGCCCAGGAAATGGCGGCGTCCATCGCCGAGGTCACCCGCCAGGTCGGCGCCGCCAATTCGGTCGCCGGCGAGGCCCAGGTCCAGGCCAAGGACATCGTCGATACGGTCAGCCGACTGCAGACCGCGACCAGTCAGATCACCGAGGTGGTCGAACTGATCAGTTCGATCGCCGCCCAGACCAATCTGCTGGCCCTGAACGCGACCATCGAGGCAGCCCGGGCCGGCGACGCCGGCAAGGGTTTCGCCGTGGTCGCCGGCGAAGTGAAGGGGCTCGCCACCCAGACCGCCACAGCCACCTCGGACATCACGCGGCAGATCCAGGAGATGCAGGAGGTGTCCGGCGAAGCGACCTCGGCGATCGCCGAGATCGCGGAGGTTATCGAGCGGATCGGGTCGATCAGCACGTCCGTCGCCGCCGCGATGGATCAGCAGAACGCCGCTACCCAGGAGATCGTGCGGTCGGTGGAGGAAGTCGCGGGCGGCACCACCATGGTCGCTGAGAGCATCGCCTCGGTGCGCACGGCGGCTGCCGACTCCCGCGGTGCCTCTGAAAGCGTCGCGAACACAGCCTCCCGCCTAGCCGACCAGACCGCCACCCTACGCTCGGAGATCAAGAGCTTCCTGGCCGAGATCACCCGGGCCGGAGAACGACGGAACTTCGACCGCAAGAAATGCGATCTCGCAGCCACCGTCGAAACCGCCGCCGGTCCGACGACGGGTCGGCTGGTCGATATCGGCCTTGGTGGTGCGCTGTTCGCCGGCCGCGTCACCGGTCGCGTCGGTGACAGCGTCACGCTCGTCGTCGAGGGCCAGCGCCTCGCGGCGCAAATCGTGGAAACCGGGGACTCGACCCGCCTGAGATTCTCCCTCGACGCCGCCAATCAACGTGCCGTCGAGACCGCGGCGGCCCGGATTGCCCTCTGACCCCAGGGGGTGAGCCGGAGATGCTGAACCCGAGAGCCAGGCGGGAACCTATCTCTCGATCACGCCACAGAGGATCCGGTTCCCGGCATCGCCGGAAGGCTGCGACGTGTAGTCATCCGCTCCCGAGTGGACGACTACCGCAGAGCCATCCTCGTCGAACAGGCCCGCCTCCTCGAACCATCCGCCTTCGACCGACAGCCGACTGACAAAGAACTCGGCGTTCAGCGACCCGTTTTCTGCGACGGTGACGTTGGGCAGGTCGCCCGGATGGGGGCCTCCCTCGTTCAGCACGCCGTGCTCGGCGTCGCCGGCCAAATGGCCGCCGGCCGATTTGAACCCGTCCGCTGCATCGCATTTTCCAGTTTCATGGATGTGGAAGCCGTGCTTGCCCTCCGGCAGTCCCTCCGCACTGGCCGCAATCCACATCATGCCGGACGGCGTTGCCTGGAATTCGACGGTGCCGGCCTGTTTGCCGTCGGCGTCCATGAGCGCCGCCGTGGCCGTCGGCCGTTCCGCCGCCAGGGGGGAGGCGACCGTGGCCGCGATGGCCGCGGTACATAGCAGGGTGGAGAAGGTTCTGATCATCGTACTCACCTTTCGTCGGACCGCCCCCCGGGTGCCGTCGCCGACGCTGTCCTGAAGCGGGTGAGGCGTGGTCACCACACCTCCTCCTCTCAAGCCCGCTCCTATCAAGCCCGGCGGCCGGCCGCTCTGTAACGACGTAACAGACTGGACGCCGCACGGTTCCGGCTAGAATGGCCCGACGTCACCTTGAGCCGACGGACTGGTCTGGCGCCGCTTATCGCGCAGAGCCCGTGTCGCTTCGGCATCGACGGTGTCGAGGCTGGAACTGGGATCGTCCGGGTCGCCGGAGAACACCACCGCGTATGCGTCCCGCGCCGCCTCGGTCGAGATCAGCCCGTCACGCCAGTCGCGCCAGACCTCCGCCACCGGCCTGTCCTCCGGCCGCCCCCATCCGCCGCCGCCGGGCGAACTGGCGCTCAGGCGGCCGGCGTCCAGGCGCCTCAGGCCGAATTTCGGCGCCAGCTCCGGCGCGCTCCCGGTCTCCTGCACATGCATCTCGCCCGCGGCCCCCCAGTCGCCGCCGGCGACCCCGAAGCCGGTCTGATAGCGCAGCCCCTCGCCACGGAACGAGTACAGGGCCGGGGTCATCACCTCGACCTCGTAGTCGGCACCGGTGCCGCCCCGCCAGCGCCCGGCGCCGCCGCCGTCGCAGCGAAGATCCTGGCGCACGAACCGCACGGGGTAGAGCCGCTCGTAGGTTTCCACGTTGGAGATCGTGAGTCCCCCGAGCGTGCACAGATGGCCGATCTGGTTGAAGCCGTCGCGCCCCTCGACCGCACCGGCCCCGGCGGCGGCAAGGCCGTGATAGAACACATAGGGCTTGCCCGTGGATCCGTCGGCGCCGATCTCGCGGCCCGACGTCACGCCGAAGACGTTCTTGGCCCAGCCGGCACAGGCCCGGTCGGGTGCGGCCTGATTCAGCGCCCGCCAGACCGCGTGGATGATCTCGTGGGCCACGAAGACCGTGTTCATCGTCGTCGCAGCCCCCTCGGTCGCGTTCACGATGGTGCCCTCGGGGGCGACGATCTCGAGGCTGGAGAACGTGCCTTCGTTGCGCGGGATCGCCGGATCGAAGAACGAGGCGAAGGCGGTGAAGACGGCCGAATGGGTGTTCGCCAGCGTCGAGTTCTTGAAGCCGCGGATCTGCGGATCGGTGCCGGTGAAATCGACCTTCGCCCGCCCGCCGCCGATCGTGAGAGACACGCGCACCCAGACGTCGCGCAGCTCGAAACAGTCGTTGTCGGACCGGTCCTCGCCCCGGTAGATGCCGTCCGGAAGCTCGGCGATCGCCGCGCTCATCCGGCTGGCCGCATGGGCCAGGATCCCGTCGAAATAGTCCATGGCCGTGTCGACGCCGATCTCCTCGACCAGGGCCGCCACCTGCTCGGCGCCGATCCGGGTCGAGCCGAGCATCGCGCCGAGATCGCCCTCCAGCAGGTCGGGCGTCCGGGTGTTCAGCATCAGGAGCTTCCAGAGATCCTGCCGGACCGTGCCGGCCTCGACCAGCTTCAGCACCGGCAGCCGCACCCCCTCCTGCCAGACCTCGGTCGCCTCCGGATTGTAGGTCCCCGCCGCGCCGCCGCCGATATCCGACTGGTGCGCCCGGTTGCAGACGAAGGAGACGAGCCGGCCGCCGACGAAGACCGGGCGGGCGATCACCCAGTCGGGCAGATGGTTGCCGCCGGCCTGCCAGGGATCGTTCAGCAGGAAGACATCGCCGTCGGCGATCGATCCGCCGTGATCGCGCAGCACGGCGCGCACGGCGAACCCGCCGCCGCCGGTGTGAATCGGGATGCCGTCGGCCTGGGCGGTCACCCGTCCGTCGGGCCCGGCGATGAAGCAGGAGAAATCGTGCGCCTGGCTGAAGATCGGGCTGCGGGCCGTCCGCACCATCACATGCCCCATCTGCTGGGAGATGTGGTCCAGCCGGTTCTGGGTCAGAGCGAGCAGGACCGGGTCGTTCGCCTTCGCCGCCTTGGTCGGGCCGTCCTGTCCCTGCGCCATGTTCTGTCCCTGCGCTTGGTGCTGTTCCGGCGTCTTATCTTGTCCCTGCGCCATCACGCGTCTCCCTCCCGGTCCAGGTGGATCAGATAGTTGCCCGCCGGATCGACCTCGACCCGGTCGCGCGGGCCGGCGAAGATCGTCGTCGTCGCCTCCTCGATCAGCAGCGGCCCCTGCAGCGTATGGCCCGGCCGCAGATCGGCGCCGTGATAGACCGCGCAGCGCATCGCCCCGTGCCTGTCGTCGACATAGGCCTCGCGATGATCGATCGCCCGGACATCGTCCGTCGCCGCCGGCATGGCGGCCTCGTCGAGCGGCGGCATCAGCCCTTTGCCCACCACCCGCAGGGCGGTGATCAGAATCCGCCCGCCCGGCACCGTGTGACCGAATCGGCGGTCGTATTCGCGCTCGAAGGCGCCCCGGATGTCGCCGGCCCCCGCCCCCGCCGCGATCGGTATCCGCAGATCCCATTGCTGACCATCGTAGCGCAGGTCGACCTCGCGCTCGGTCGCGGTGTCGGCCGGGTCGAACCCTTCCCGGGTCAGCATCTCCGAGGCGTCCCGTTCCAGGGCGGCGAACCGGTCCTCCACCGGCGCGTCGGCGAGCGTGTCCAGATCCTGGAAATGCACGTCCATGAAATCCTGGCGCACATCGGAATGCAGCATGCCGAGGGCGCAGAACGCGCCCGCCTGACGGGGAACATACACCGCCCGGCACCCCAGACGCCGCGCCACGGCCGCGCCATGCATCGGCCCGGCACCGCCACAGGCGACCAGCATGAAGCGGGCGGGATTCTGGCCGCGCTGGATCGAGATCCGCTCCACCGCCTGGAGCAGATTCTGCTCGACCAGTCGCAGAATACCGGCGGCGGCCTCGGTCTCGCTCAGGCCCAGAGGGTCCGCGACCCGACTGCGCACCGCCTCGGCGGCCAGCTCACGGTCGAGGGTGACCGAGCCGCCGGCATAGGCGCCCGGTTTCAGGCGGCCGAGCACCAGATTGGCATCGGTCACCGTCGGCTCCGTCCCACCGAAGCCGTAACAGGCCGGGCCCGGACGCGCACCGGCGCCGCGCGGCCCCGCGAACAGCATCCCGGCGGCGTCCACGCCGGCGATCGTTCCGCCGCCGGCGCCCACCGTGTGGATGTCGACCGACGGGATCATCAGGTCGTAGTCGGCGACCGACAGCTCGTCCGTGATGGCGATGCGTCCCTCCGCCATCAGCATCACGTCGCAGCTCGTCCCGCCGATCTCCATCGAGATCAGGTTGTCGTGGCCGGCGGCCCGGGCGAAATGGCGCATCGAGCCCACGCCCGCGGCCGGCCCGGAGAGGATCAGGTTGACCGGCCGTTCCGCGATCTGCCGGACGGACACAGCACCGCCGTTCGACTGCAGCATGAACAGACGGTGCGGCAGCCCGCCGTCGATCAGCTCCCGCTCCAGCGCCTGGAGATAACCGACGACCCGGGGCGCCACGTAGGCGTTGACCACGGTGGTCGAGGTCCGCTCGTACTCGCCGATGATCGGAACGATGGCGCTCGACAGCGCGATCCAGTCTCCGCCCCAGGACCCGGCCACCGCGTCGGCCACCAGACGCTCGTGCTCCGGATTGGCGAAGGCGTTCAGCAGACAGATCGCGACGGCCTCGACGCCCTCGGCGCGGAACCGCGCGCCGATCTCGCGGGCCTGGTCGAGATCGACCGGCGCCAGTTCCCGCCCGTGGGTGTCCAGCCGGCCCGCCACCGGACGGCGGAGGTAGCGGGGGACCAGAACCTCCGGATACGGCGTGCGGTGGTCCCATGGATTGGCGCGGATGCCGCGCCGGATCTCCAGGCTGTCGCGAAAGCCCTCGGTCGTCACGAGACCGACCTTGGCTCCCTTGCGTTCCAACAGGGTGTTGGTGGCGACGGTCGAGCCGTGGGCGAAGAACGCGCAGTTCTCCAGAAAGATCCGCTGGTCGACGCCCAGATCCTGCGCCGCCTTGCCGACCGCGTTCATCACGCCCCGCGCCGGGTCTTCCGGCACCGACGGGACCTTGAAGACGTGGAGACGGCCGTCGGCATCGGCGATCACCATGTCGGTGAACGTGCCTCCGACGTCAACTCCAACGCGCCACGGCGCCTTGAGCGAGACCATGCGTTCTCTCCCGTTTATCTCAGCATCGGGCCGGCTCGGCGATCGCCGCCGGCCGCCCTCCAGGCGGAAAGGTTCAGTTCCGGGACGTGGCCACTTCAGGCAGCCAGGTCACCACTTCGGGAAACACGATGAGCAGCACCACCGCCGCGCACATCAGAAGGAAGAACGGCAGCGCCGCCTTCGCGACATAGAGGATGTTCCTCCCCGTGAGTCCCTGGATCACGAAGAGGTTGAAACCCACGGGCGGGGTGATCTGGGACATCTCGACCACGAGGACGACGTAGATGCCGAACCACAGCTTGTCGATGCCCGCCGCCTCGATCATCGGCAGGATCACCGCGACGGTCAGGACCACCACGGAGATACCGTCGAGGAAGCAGCCGAGAACGATGAAGAACACCGTCAGCGCGGCGAGCAGCGCATAGGGCGACAGCTGCATGTCGCGGATCCACTCGGCCAGCCCGCGCGGGATGCCGGTGAAGCCCATGGCCGTCGACAGGAAGGCGGCCCCGGCCAGGATGAAGCAGATCATGCAGCTGGTCTTGGTCGCGCCGATCAGGCTGTCGACGAATGTCGACCACGTCAGGGTCCGGGACAGCGCCGAAAGGGCGAGCGCGCCGACGACGCCGAGACACGCCGCCTCGGTCGCGGTCGCCAGTCCGGCGTAGATCGACCCGATCACGAACCCGATCAGCAGGATGACCGGAAGCAGCCGACGCGAGGCGGCGATCCGCTGCCACAGGGTGTACTGCTCGGTCATCACCGGGACCTTCGCCGGGTTCATCAGCGACCAGACGGCGACGTAGCTCATGAACATTCCGGCAAGCAGGATGCCGGGGATGATGCCGGCGATGAACAACCGGATGATCGACTCCTCGGCGGCCACGCCGTAAACGATCAGAATGATGGAGGGCGGGATCAGCAGCCCCAGGGTGGCGGAGCCGGCGAGCGAGCCGATGATCTGCTTCTCGTCATAGCCGCGCTGGCTCAGCTCCGGGACCGACATCTTGCCGATCGTCATCGCGGTGGCGGCGGAGGAGCCGGACACCGCGGCGAACACGGCGCATCCCAGAATGTTCACATGCATCAGTCGGCCGGGCAGCCGGGTCAGCCAGGGCGCCAGTCCGCCGAACATGTCCTCCGACAGCCGCGTTCGAAACAGGATCTCGCCCATCCAGACGAACAGCGGCAGGGCGGTCAGCGTCCAGGTCGAGATCGATCCCCAGACCGTCGTCGCCATGATGGCGCCGGCCGGCGCGCTGGAGAACATGCTCATGGCCGCGAGGCCGACGATCAGCAGGGCGATCGCGACCCAGAGACCGGCCGCCAACAGGACGAGCAGGCCGATTGCGAGAATGATGGAGGCGGTGGCGATGTCCACGACTGGAAGATCCTCGGGGCTTGGCGGTAACCGGAAAGAGTGGCGTCACGTCAGACCGGACGCCGACGTCAATCCAGAACGGATTCGGTGTTTTCCTTGAAACTGGGCTCGCGCCCGCGCAGGACCCGGACCAGCTCGTCGAAACAGGCGATCGTCATCATGACCAGCCCGAACGCCATGCTGCTCTGCGGAATCCACAGCGGGACGCCGACCAGACCGTCCGACAGGTCGCCGTAGCGCCAGCTCTCGGCGGCGAGACCGTAGGCGTAGTATGTGAAGTACCCGCTGAGGATCGTGGCAACCGACAGCGCCAGAACGACCGACGCGTTATGGAGGTGTTTCGGCAGATGCGACACGACCAGCGTGACGCGGATATGGGTCCCGCCCCTGAAGCTGTAGGCCAGCGCCAGAAAGGTCGAGGTCGCGAGGAAGAAGCCTGAAATCTCGTTGGCCGACGGCACGACGATCCCGAAGAACCGACCGACGATCTGCGCCAGGATCAGGACCCCGATTCCCGCCAGCAGCATCGCCGCGAGCGCGGCACTGGCCAGGTAGAGCCCATCGAGCACACGGCGTATCAGCATTGTAGGACTCCTGTCCCGCGGAGGGTTTCCTGAGGTTCCGGGCCGGACCGGCGACCCGCGCCCCGTGCAGGCGCTGCCCCATCGGACCGCGCCTGCAGAGCGCCGCCCCCCGCCGGAACGGGGGACGGCCCGGGCATCGCGGCCCGCAAGGCAACGTGCCTGTTGGACGGCGTTGGGCGATCACATGCCGCGATAGGCGTCGATCAGCGTCTTGCCGCCGTCGCCGGCGCGCTCCAGCCATTCGCCGGTCATGGTATCGCCGACACCCTTGAGACCCTCCACCAGGGCGTCGCTGGCTTCCGGCACCTTCATGCCGTTATCGGCCAGGGTCTTGACCGTATCGGCCGCGACCTTGCGGGACTCGTCCCAGCCGCGCTTCTCGGCCTCCTCGGCGGCCTGCAGCAGCGCCTTCTGCACCTTCTCGTCCAGCGCGTCGAAGGCCCGCTTGTTCACGAACACCATGTTCTTCGGGTGCATCGCCTTGGTGTCGTAGTAGACGTTCAGGAAGTCCCACGCCTTGACGTCGACACCGGTCGCGCCGGAGGTGAGCATCGCCGAGACCAGGCCGGTCGAGAACGCCTGCGGAACCTCGGCATACTGGACGGTGGTCGGGATTGCGCCCATGAGTTCGGCCATCCGCGACGTTGCCGCGTTGTAGGCCCTGAACTTCATGCCCTCCATCGCGCCGAGGTCCGAGAGCTCCTCCTGCACATACAGGCCCTGGCCCGGCCAGGCGACGGTGTAGAGAGGCATCAGCCCCTCTTCGGCCATCAGCTCCGTGATCAGCGGCTTCTGGGCCTGCCACAGATTCCAGGCGTTGTCGTAGCCGGCGGCGAGGAACGGGATGCCGTCGACCTCCCACAGGGCGTTCTCGTTGCCGTGAACGCTCATCAGGACCTCGCCGATCGGCGCCTGCTGGGAGCGGACGGCGCGCTTGATCTCGGGCATCTTGAAGAGCGACGCGGCGCTGTGGACGTTGATCTCCAGCTCGCCGCCGGACAGTTCCTTAACCCTGTCGACGAACCAGTAGACGTTCTTGGTCTGGAAGTTGCCGTCCGGGTAGGGCGTCGGCATGTCCCAGGTCTCCGCGACCGCGGGAGCTGAAATGCCGAGAATGGCGGCGGTCAGCGCAGTGGATAGCAGCTTGCGCATGATAGGCCTCTCCTTTGCGTGTTCTTTTGTTTCACCGGTGATCGGCTAACGCGGCCGTTGGCCGGCCGCGTGTCGTAGCCGTAACAGCCCAAGGATGAACTTGGAACCTGTCGAACGAGGAACACCGGCCTGGGCAGGTTAGAGCGCCAATTTAACGGATATGAGTGCGGGCACAAGGTGGGGACCGCCAGTCGCGGAACCGATCCTCCCTTCACTGACTTGGTCCACCGCCATGTTTGTGGGAACGCAGGACCGCGGTCGGCCGGCGATCGTGGTCGTGTGTTCGGACCGCGCCCGCGAGGGTCATCGACCGGCGGAACAAGGCTTCGGCCTCGGCGGCGCTCCGGTCGTCCCCGTCGGCCAGGATCCGCTCGCCCAAAATCCGCTCACCCTGGGCACGCAACACCTCGGGGGCGCACCAGTTGTCCGCGCCGGCCTCGATCCGGCTCAGCAGATCGTCGTCGAGAAAGCCCGGATGGAAGGTCGCCATCAGTTCGGGAAGCTGCGCGCCGCATATCGGGTTGCGCCATGCGTAGCGGTCCGGATGCAGCGCCGGGTCGCCGCCGTCGAGCATAAGGCGCTGGCCCCGGTCGCCGCCGACTGACGCGCTCCCCCGGCGTCGCGTCGTCCGCTTCGCGGCGCCGGGCCCCCTCGCCCGCTCAATGCTCACCCCCGAGAGGCCCCCGATGACCCCTGATCCGATCCTGACGAACGGTCGGGTGACGACCCTGGATCCTTCCAATCCGGAGGCCGAGGCGGTCGCGATCGTCGGTGGCGTGATCCAGGCGGCCGGGATGGAACGGGACGTGATGCCCCTGGCCGGGCCCGAGACGAAAACTGTCGATCTCGGCAACAGGCGGGTCATTCCCGGACTCAACGACAGCCATACCCACCTGATCCGCGGCGGGCTCTACTACAATATGGAGCTGCGCTGGGAGGGCGTGTCTGACGTCAGCGTTCGTGGGACGGATTGAAGGGTATTCGCAAGGGAGGGTTTCTGGGGACCGGTCTCGCCCTGAATACCTGGAGTGGCAAGACCACGGGCACCGCCCAGGCTGGCGTCAAATGAGCCGCGATCAGGCTCTCCTGTTCTCCCGTGTCGCCCGGAGTGGCGTCCTTTTCTAAAGCGGCATCGACAAGCTTGTCGGCTGGTCGGTTGCTGTGCAGGAAGGGTGGGCGGTTGCGGCGTACCGGCCGGCCGACCCTCAACCCGGATCGGGGCCGCTCCCATTCTCCAACAAGCCGATCAAATTTAACGATAGTTAACTCATTTTTCATACATGCCCTCCACGTTGATGCAATCAGGGGAGAGGGTGCATCAGACAAATGAGTCAGCAGGAAAGCGTCGAACGGACGGTCGGAAGTGTGCTCTCCTGGGCGCGCCACTCCGCGGGGATGTCTGGCCTTCGGGTCAAGCGGGTCACGGTCATGCTCTGGACCATGATCGTTCTCGCCGTTCTAAGTCAGTTCTACAGATCGTCCAACGGAGTGATCGCCCCGCAGATCATGGCGGACATGCATCTGGACGCCGCCGTGATCGGTCTGTCATCCGGTGCGTTCTTCCTGATCTTTGCGGCTCTCCAGATCCCGATCGGCGTGCTGTTCGACAAATACGGCGCGCGACTGGTCGTCTCGAGCATGTTGGTTTTCTCGATCATCGGCTCGGCCCTGTTCGCCATGGCCCATTCGGTCGAGGCACTGGTCGCCGGGCGGTTCCTGATCGGCCTCGGACTAGCCGGCGGCATGGTCGGTTCGCTGGTGATTCTGGCACGCTGGCACAGCCCCAGCGACTTCACCCGCGCCATGACGATCCTGTTCGCCACCGCCAATCTGGGCAGCCTCCTCGCCACGTCGCCGCTGGCCGCGTCGGCCGACTGGATCGGTTGGCGATCGACATTCCTGGTCCTGGCGGCACTCACCGCCGTGATCGGAATCGTGTTCTACGCCGTGGTGCGGGACACGCCCGCGCCGGTGCACGCCGCGGACAGCAACCGGGAATCCCTGGGCGCCAAGTTCCGCGGGGTGGCGCAGGTCTTCCGGGTCCCGGGACTGTTGTACGTGCTGCCGATGGTGGCGCTCGGCTACTCCTCGGTGATCACGATCCTCGGACTCTGGGGCGCGCCCTACCTGCATGAGGTTCACGGCCTGGACAACCTGGACAGCGGCAAGCTGCTGTCGGTGTTGGCCGTGGCCTTCGTCGTCGGGACGCTGGCGTTCGGACCGATCCAGCGCCGGGCCGGAGGGTTCAGGCGTGTCGTCGTCGCCAGCGCGTCGCTGACCGGACTGATCCTGCTCGCGCTGGCCGCCTTCATCGACTCCCCGCTCGTCGTGACGGTGTCGCTGCTGATCCTCGTGTGCCTGGTCGGCGCGTTCAGCGTCGTCCTCATGGGGCATGGCGTCGCCCTCATCCCCAAGGAGCTCGTCGGCCGCGGAACGACGACGCTGAACTGCGTCCTCATGGGTGGAACCGCGATCCTGCAGATCGGCAGCGGTGCCATCGTCGAGGTTGCCCACGCGTGGTTCGGAACGGCGACGGCGGGCTATGCGGCGTTCTTCGGCGTCCTCGGTGCGCTGATGCTGGGCGCAACCTTGCTGTATCTGCGCGCGCCCGAACCGAAACCGAAATCTGACTGACCCTGTCTACCCGTTCGCAAGAACGGACGGACCCTCGTGCAAGAACCTCGACCAGGAGATCCAAAATGACCGGCACTGCTAGATTTCTGAGCTTCCTTTGCTCACTGAGTGTGGCCGTCCTCGTTTTCAGCGGACCGTCGGGCGCCGCCGAGCTCGCCAAGCCGAAAGGAGAGGTCCTGCTGACCCTCAGCGGGAATGTGTCCAACCAAAATGCCGGCGACAAGGCAGAGTTCGATTTCGACATGCTGCACGCGCTGGGCGTCACCAAGATCGAGACGGCGACGGCCTGGACCCAGGGCACCAAGACATTCGAGGGGATCCTGCTGAAGACCCTCGTCGACGCGGTCGGCGCCGAAGGCTCGACTGCCGAAGTGATCGCGCTCAACGATTACAAGGTCGACATCCCGATGAAGGACTTCACCGACTATCCGGTGATCCTTGCCTATCAGATGGATGGAGAGCGTCTGAAGATCCGTGAAAAGGGTCCGCTTTGGGTCGTCTATCCCGAGGATGACAATCCTAAGCTGAAGAACAAGCAGACCCAGGCCAAGTGGGTTTGGCAGGTAAAAGAGATCCACTTCAAGTAAATCCATGATCCGCTCCAGGCTTTCCAGCGATCAAAGCGAAATGGGGTGAGTCTCAATGGCCACGATGCGCGAATTCAAATGGTTCATAGTTCGCCACAGCCTATTAATCGTGGCATTCACCGCCTGTCTCGCCGGTGTTTTCTTCTCGATTCAGGGGCTGATTCAGCAGCGGGAGCTGATCGAAAAGGAAAGCCGGATCAACATCTGGTTCCTGGCCCAATCTGAAATCGAGTTCCTGCGCTTCACCGAGTCCCTGAAGGACTATGCCCTTGCCCCCGGCTCGGATACCGCGGGCGAAACACGCGAGCGGTTCGAGATATTCTGGAGCCGCCTGATACCGCTGCTCGAAGGAAGGCAGACGGCCGATCTGCGGGCGATCGAAGGGCTTGTCCCTCTGGTCGAGAATATGATCGGCGAACTTGAGGCGCTCGAGCCGTTAATCTATGGGCTGGAAGAGCTTTCCGATCCGCAATTGGCGGGGATCGCACAGAAACTCGACTATCTGCGGACCCCCGTTCACGACATGGTCCGGCGCGGGCTGCTGTATGAGTCGGACGAGGTCAGCCGCGCCCGGGACCTCCACAATGCGCTGTACTACAAGCTCATCGGCCTCTTCGCACTGATTCTGATCGGCGTCTTCACCATTCTCTGGATGCTGTGCAGCCAGATCTTGAAGACCAATCGCGCGGTCACGGAAAAGGAACAGGCTGCCACCCAGGCGATCCGTGCGCGCAACGAGCTCGAACTGGCGATCAATAGCATTTCGGAAGGCTTCATCATCTTCGATCAGAACGATCGGGTGGAGCTGTTCAATCAGCGATATGTCGATCTGCATCCCATGCAGGCCGATGATCTCGCCATCGGCGTGAGTTTCCAGGATCTGCTGCGGAGCGCGGTCCGCAACGGCGGCGTCAAGATACCGGCCGATGAAGTGGAGGACTGGGTCGCCTCGGTCACCGAAAAACGCAGGGCGACCGAGTCGACCAAGTTCGAGAGCCGACTGTCGAATGGCATCTGGCTGCATATCAGCGAGCGGTGGACCAGCGACGGCCGGCTGGTGGGCGTGCATACCGACATCACCGAGTTGAAGGAGCGGGAGCGGCTGGTCAGCGAGAAATCCGAGTTGCTGCGCACGACTCTCGACAACATGAAACATGGCATCGCGGTCTTCGACAGCGACATGCGGTTGATGCTGTTCAATCAGCGCTTCCTCGAGATCAACGAATATGCTGATGACCTGGTCACCGGCAGCCTGGACTATCGCGAACTGATCAAGCACGCCGCCGGCCGCGGGGACCTGGGGCCGGGCAAACCCGACCAGATAGCCGAAGCCCAGATCTCCTCGATCCAGAAGCTGCTGCGCACCCGCACCGGCAGCCAGCGCCAGGTTCGCCATATCGGCGACGGTCGGATCGTGGAAGCCATTGTCGCAGCCCTCCCCACCGGCGGCTTCGTGAAGACCTACGAGGACATCACGGAACGCACAGATGCCGAGGCCGAACGCGCACGATTGACCGAGATGTACCACGCGTCCCAGCGCACCCAGGCCCTCGGCACCCTGGCCGGCGGAATTGCCCACGATTTCAACAACATCATCGGCGGGATCCTGGGCAATTGTTCGCTGATGATCAGCGACCTGCCCAAGAATTCGCCGATACAGCCCCGTCTGACCCAGATCATGGAAGCGAGCACGCGGGCTCGCGATCTGGTGCGCCAGATCTTGACCTACAGCAGAAACGCCGGCTCCGACCGCAATCCTCTGGATCTGCAGAAGGCCGTCAAGGACGGTCTAGGATCTCTGGACCTCCAGTTGCCGGCGAATATCTCGCTGAAAATCGGTCAGCTCCAGCCGTGCATCGCCGAAGCCGACGCGGCACAGATCCATCAGTTGCTCGTCAATATCTGCCAGAACGCCGCCCAGGCGATCGGCGAGCTTACGAGCGGTACAATCACCATCTCGATGGAGAGCTGCTTCCTCGACGGGTCGGCCGACGCGTTGAACCAAATGCAGAGCGGCCACCAGATTTCGATGGGCCGAGGGATCAGCGGACAGGTCAGTGACCTGAAACCGGGAGAGTATGCCCGCATCGGCATCACCGACACGGGACCCGGCATTCCAGCCGAGTTGATCCCGCGGATCTTCGAACCGTTCTTCACGACCAAGCGTATCGGCGAGGGCACCGGCCTCGGACTCGCCGCCGTGCAGGGCATCATCCGCAACCACGAGGGGGCGATCGTCGTCGAAAGCCTCGAGGGCGTCGGGACCCGTTTCGACATCTATCTGCCGATCCTGGAGAAGACGCGCGTTGCCGCAGTCGCGAAACGCTCCGTCGTATCCCCCGCCTCCCCTGGAACCGAGCGACTGATGCTGGTCGATGATGACCGGATTTTGCTCTCGGTGAGTCAGGAGATCCTCACGCGTCTCGGTTACACGGTAGACGGTTTCGTCGATCCCGAGGAGGCCATACGCGCCTTCCGCCGGGATGCCGGGACCTGGGATCTGGTGGTCACCGACCGGAAGATGCCGAAGATCACGGGAGAGGATTTGGCGCTCTCCCTGCGCGAGATCCGAACGGACATCCCAATCCTGATGCTGAGCGGGTTCGTGTCCAACGAGGAACACGAGCAGATCATGTCCTGCGGCGTGACCGCCATCGTCGGAAAGCCGGTCCTTCCCGATGAGCTGCTGAACGCCGTGATGTCCGCCCTCGGACATCGCACCGATACCCCTGAGCGACCGGGACTGGAACGCAAGACGGGCTAGTGCCCGTGACCATCGAGATGACTGTCTGTGACGCCCTGAAGCCGCTTATCGGAGCACCGGGAGAATGACGAAAATCTGTCTGGTCGAGGATGACCCTGATCTACGCGAGAACCTGGCTGTCGTTCTGGGGCGGGCCGACTATGACGTCCGCACCGCGAGCAACGGGGTCCACGCCATTCCGATGCTGCTCGACTGGCGACCGGATATGGTCGTCTGCGACATGCTGATGCCGGACGGCGAGGGGTTCGAGGTCCTGCGCAGCGTCCAGTCGACTCTCCCGGATACCAGCTTCGTGATGATGTCCGGGGCGATCGGAGAGGTTGCGGACGTGCTGGAGGCGGCGCGACTTCTCGGCGCCGATGCAATTCTGCGCAAGCCGTTCACGCCTGACGAACTCCTGGAGACCTTGGCGCAGCTTCGGGATCAAGCCCGAACCGCCGTGAACGTTTCCGCAACGTAAACCACAGACGGCGGCCCGGGTCCGCGCGAGTCTCAAAAGGGATGGAGTGCCTAAAATGACGGATATGCCCGTTTCGATCATGCGCAGTGGCGGTCTTGCCGCACACCAGCTCTCAGACGACGGCGAGTTCGTCGGCGAATCAGGAGAAGACCGGCTCGCCGCTGCGGAGTCGGGCATTCGCGCCTTGCTGCGCGGGATCGGCGAGGATCCGGGCCGCGATGGGCTGCTGGAGACCCCGGCCAGAGTCGTGCGCGCTTTCTCCGAGTATTGCGCCGGCTATGCCGTGGACGCGAAGGCTCTCCTCACCACCACGTTCTCCGAAGTGTCGGGGTATCAGAACCTCGTCATCTTGACCGACATCGATTTCGTTTCCCACTGCGAGCATCATCTGGCGCCGATCGTCGGCAAGGCCCATGTGGCCTATCTGCCGGCGAGTTCGGTCGTCGGCATCAGCAAGCTGGCCCGCGTCGTCGATGCCTATGCGCGCCGCCTGCAGATTCAGGAGCGGATGACGTCGCAAATCGCGCAATGCATCGAAGACGGCCTGAACCCGCAAGCTGTGGGTGTCATCGTCGATGCGGAGCACGGGTGTATGACCCTCCGAGGAGTCAACAAGCGGAGCCCGCGCCTCCGCACCCAGGATTTCAGGGGACTTCTCGCGGAAGACCTGACCATGCAGCAGCGATTTCTCGACGCGATCGGCGCGCGTCCATGACGGAAACGGACGCCGGCCAGTGCCGACCGAATGGCGATACGAACGACGCAGAACCCAGCCCTCAGGCACTCGTGCACGATATCAACAACGTCACAGGGCGCCTTCTGTCGACGCTGTACCTCTGCCTGTCCGACATCGAGCCCGATCACCCTGTTCATGGCCGATTGCAGGTCGCAAATTCGACGTCGCTCGAACTCCGCTCCCTGATCCAGCGCCTGGAAAATGCCCTGTCGGGTTAGAGGCCGTTTGGAAAATCGGCGGTTTGACGTTTCACGCAAGCCCGGGCTGAGGCTTGCGCCTCAATCTCCTTGGCAGCATTCACCGCAGCTGCGAAGCCGCCCGAAAGGAAGCGCGGAAGGTCGCCTTTTGAAGTCACTGGTGATCGGCTGCGACCCGAGACGCTGAACGTCAAAAAACCGCGTGTTCCCCAAGATCGACCGACTCCTCTTGGGCCACGATCTTTGCGTAGAAATCGAAAAGCGTGTCGGCGCCCGTGGACGGTGTCGCATCTGCGTCGTAGCGACCCGTCGCCGGATCGAGCACCAGCATCGACTCGGTTGCGTAGTATCGCCCGATCCGAGCCAGTTCTGCCTTGTCGCGCAGACGCCGCGACACTGTTCCGAGCACACTCAGGCCCACGATTATGGCGTCGAGCAGCCCGACCGGCACCCGCCGCACGCGCGGCGCCTCATTGAGCAGCTCGAAGAGCCGTTCGGCTTGCGCAAGGGGCGTTATGGCGGGGCCCGGACCGCCAATCGGAAGCACCCGGTTCCAGAGAGACGCGTCGTCGAGACAGTCTGCGAGATAATTTCCCAGATCCCTGTCGCTGATCGGCTTGCAGGCCGTGAGCTCACCGTTCCCGAACACAAGATACGGCTTTCCGCGACGAACCCGGTCGACCTGCCCCGACAGCGATTTGAAATACGCGGTCGGCCGCACGATCGAGAATGTCAGGCCGGACCCGATCAGCTCCTCCTCGAAGGCAAGCTTGGCCTTCTGGAACGCCAATCGGGGTCGCTGCACGCAGATCGCCGAGAGCAGGACCATGTGCGAGATGCCTGAGCTGCGCGCAACGCCGAGGGCCTGCGAATGCGCCGTGTAGTCGATGGCCCACGCATCCCTCGGTGCGCCAGAACGGGAGGCAAGACAGGAGACCAATGCGTCGAAGGTCTCGCCGCGAAAGCCATCGCGGGCCAGCGCGGCGGGATCGGTGATTTCGCACGGCCGGATGTCGGCGTCCGGGGGGAGCTGCAGGCGCGCCGTGTCGAGGCTCGCGGGGCGCACAGGGCATATCACCCGGTGCCCTCGCGCAAGAATGGCGCTGACGGTCGCGCGTCCGATCGTTCCGGTGCCGCCGAGCACGACGACCCGCTTGGACCCGCGCGGGACATCGGGGCTTTTGGATGTCGCCTGATCCATCGCAGCAGTGTGAAGGAAGGCAGAGGACATTGGTAGCGAAGCAAGTGCCGCACCGACCGGCAGTCGCTGCGTGAAGGCCTTCGTGGCGCCGGCCTATCTTGCGGGATTACGCAGCGACGGATCCCGGTCGGCAATTATCTCTCGCCCTCCACAGTCCCGCCGTCCGGTGACGGCAACTGACCTACTGATCGCTTCGTGCCGCAGGTCGTGGAAATGCAGGTCTTCAAGGCCTGCGCGCTTCAGGGCGCGCCGCCAAGCGAGCTTCACCGACATTGCCGTCAGCGGGAACACCCGCTCTTCCCCGGAGCGGCTGGTGGCGTCCCTGGCGGCCGATCGGGCCGTCTCACTCAACGGCACCAAGCGGCTTCGCCCGTTCTTCGAGTAGCGCACCAGCGCCAGCCGGCGCCCCATGTCGATATCTCGCTTCTGCAATGCCAGGATCTCGCCCTGGCGCATCGCCGTCTCCAGGGCGAACCTCACCACCAGCGGGACAAACTCGTTCCGACATTTCGCGCAGGCCGCTTCGAGGCGGGCCTGCTCTTCCACGGAGAGCCGACGTGCGCGTCCGGGCGCTGGGCTGGGCCTCCGCACCAGCCGGAAGGGGTTATCAAGCCCCACCAGGCCCCAGGAGCGATGCGCGACGTCCCAGACATGCTGCAACGTGCCGAGATCCCGTCTGACGGTATCGACGGACACCTCAGCCATCCTGCGGTCACGGTAGTCCGACACCACCGAGGGGGAGAGCTTTGACAGCACCAAACCTGAGATCGCGTCCCGTCGCATCTTTCCCAGGCGCAGCGCCTCGACCTCTGAACTGCGCTTGGCTGGTGTGATCTCCCGCTGGTACCGGTCGATCAGGTCACCTAGGGTCGTCTGCGCGACACGGATGCCGGTGTCGTTCGCGAGTGACCGGCGGACGTTCTTCTCCGTCTCGGCCGCCCAGGCGACGGCGTCCTGGTAGCGGTCGAAGGTCTTGGTGATGGGGGCCTTGTTGGCGACACGTACCTGGGCCTGCCAGCGGCGGTTCCGCTTGCGGATGGTGGGCATGGGTGGACCTCACTGTGACACGAAGTGTGACAGCAACGGTCTCCGTCGAGTTTTGGACCTAGCCTGAGCCGGAAAATGTCAATGACATCAACCGGATGCGTGGTGGGCGCGGCTGGGATTGAACCAGCGACCCCTACGATGTCAACGTAGTGCTCTCCCGCTGAGCTACGCGCCCACTGTGCCGGTCTGATCGGCCCCGGGAGGGACCTGTCGGCGGCGGCACTGACGGGAATTCCGTGCCGCGAGCGGCTGGTCTTAATGCCCCTCTCCAAGCTTGGCAACCCTATTTTCACATCCCCGCCTCGCGCCCCGTCCGGCCGACCCTCAGGTGCCCTGGCCGCCCCACCGGACCGTCCCCTCGCCCCGGCGCCGGCGTCCCCGGACGCCCCGGCGACGCGGGTCGCGCTCAGACCGGTGACAGGGGCGCCGTGTTGCTCTATCTGAATGTCATGGACGAGCGCGTCGACAGCCTGCCCGAACCCGCCGAGACCGGCATGCCGGCGAGCGTGGCCGCTTCCGACTCAGCCCCCGGCCCGACCCGCGTGGCAGCCGTCCCTCAGACCGCCTCCCGCGCCGTCTCAACGGTGGTCCCCGCCGTCCCGGACCCCGCCGCCCCCCGCCCCGCTGCCGCCATCGCGGCCGCCGCCTCAGTCACCGCCACAGCCGCCGCTGACGCGCCGCCGCCGCCGGTCACGGTGCGCCGGCCGGTGCGCCAGACCCTGCCGATCGTCGTCTCCTCGCCCCATTCCGGGCGCCACTATCCCGACGATCTGCTGACCCGCACTGGGCTCGACGAGCGCACCCTGCGCTCCAGCGAGGACAGCTTCGTCGACGAGCTGTTCGCCGCCGCCCCCGAGCTCGGCGCGCCGCTGGTCGCCGCCACCTTTCCGCGGGTCTATGTGGACGCCAACCGCGAGCCCTACGAGCTCGACCCGGCGATGTTCTCCGACCCGCTGCCCGACTACGTCACCACCCGCAACGCGCGGATCGCCGCCGGACTGGGCACCATCGCCCGGGTCGTCTCCAACGCCGTGCCGGTCTATGCCGGCAAGCTCGCCTTCGAGGACGCGGTGCACCGGATCGAGGGCTACTGGCGGCCCTATCACGCCGCCCTGACCGAGGCGATCGAGGAGACCCGCAGCCGCTTCGGCTACTGCATCCTGGTCGACGCCCATTCCATGCCGTCCAACGTGCACACCATCGGCGCCGACGGCCGCAGCTATCCGGTGAGCGACATCGTGCTGGGCGACTGCCACGGCACCAGCTGCTCGCCGGTGCTGACCGGCCGGGTCGAGCGGCTGCTCGGCCACCAGGGCTACCGGGTGCGGCGCAACAGCCCCTATGCCGGCGGCTACGTGACCCGGCATTACGGCCGCCCGGATCTCGGCATCCACGCCCTGCAGATCGAGGTCAAGCGCGGCCTCTACATGGACGAGCGGCGGCTCGAACGCACCGCCGGGCTGCAGCGCCTGGCCGCCGACATGCGCCGGGCGATCGCCGGGCTCTCCACCTTCGATCCGCGCCGTCCCCTGGGCGACGCCGACTGACACCTCCCCTCCGAACGATCTGGCACGGCACTTGCTTTACCTTCGGCAAAGGAGGTCCGCCATGCCGATTGCCAAAGCCCTGTTCGCCAAAGCCCTGTCTGCCAAAGCCCTGTCTGCCAGGGCCGTTCTTGTCGCGCTCGCGGCGCTGCTCGTTCCGGCCCTGCTCGGCCCGGCGCTGATCGGCCCGGCCCAGGCCGCACCCGCCGCCCCGGTGACCCCCGAGGCGCATGGGCTCTGCGTGGCCGCGACCCGCCAGGCCGAGATCGACAACCGCCTGCCGCCGCACCTGCTGGCGGCGATCTCGCTGGCCGAGACCGGACGCTGGAGCAGCCCCCACAAGGCAAGCTTTTCCTGGCCGTGGACGGTGATGGCGGAGGGCGTCGGGCGATATCTGCCGAGCAAGGCGGCGGCGATTGCCGAGGTGAGGCGGCTGCAGGCCCGCGGCATCACCAACATCGATGTCGGCTGCATGCAGATCAACCTGTACTACCACGGCGACGCGTTCCGCGACCTGGAGCATGCCTTCGATCCGGGTGCCAACGCCGAATACGCCGCGGCCTTCCTGGCCGACCTGAACGAGACGACCCAGTCGTGGCCGAAGGCGGTCGCCTATTACCACTCCCGCGACGAGGAGCGCGGCCCGTACTACCAGAAGAAGGTCTACGACCTGTGGTACGGCCAGCGCGAGCACCTGGTGGCCAGCGCGGCCGGCCTGCCGATCGTGCACAGCGCCGTCGCCCGCCGGCATATGGAAGACCGCCAGGAGATGCTCAAGGAGCGCGCCAGGCAGACGGAGCTGCAGCGGGTGCGCGCCGCGGCCCGGGCGGCGAACGTGGCCTTCCTGCAGCGCCAGGCGGACCTGACCGAAGCCCGGATGATGTCAGAGTTCGAGGCCCGCAAGGCAAAGGCGCTCGCCGCCTTCCGCGAGCGCAAGGCCAAGCGCGAGGCGCAGCAGCAGGGCGGGTGATCGCTGGCAAGCGATCGTTGGCGGATGACCGCTGGCGGGTGAGGCCGAGCGGACACCGGCCTCGCCCTCTCCCTTCCCTCTTCTCTCTCACCACCCGGATTTAGTCCGGGGCGAGCGCATCGGAGCGCAAGGGCGGCACATCCAGGAACACCCCGGGCGTGGGCCCCGGACTAAATCCGGGGAGTGGGTGTGGGGAGGAAGAAGAACAAGAAACCGAAACGGTCAGATGACGATGCCGAACCGGCGGCGACCTCCGTGGCCGCCGGCCGTCTCATCCCGTCGGAAGCGCCGCCGCCCGTCTCGTCTGCCACCTCGTCTGCAACGCCGCCGCCGGCCGCGCGCGCTTTACGCCCGGAGCATCTCGTTCTCGGGATCGTAAGGGCTCTCCGGGACGATGCGGGCCGGGCGGAGTTCGCCCATGACCCGGACCTGGCATTCGCGGCCGATCTCGGCGAACTCGGTCTTCACATAGCCCAGCATCAGCGACTTCTTCACATGATGGCCGTAGCCGCCCGCCGTGCCGCGGCCGACCACCTCGCCGTCCATGAACACCGGCTCGTTGCCGAAGCTGTCGGCGTCCCCGGCATCGATCTCCAGGGTGCAGTAGGTGTTCGGCACCCCCGCCTCCTGCTGGCGGGTGAGCGCGTCGCGGCCGACGAAATCGCCCTTGTTCAGCCGCACGAAGCGGTTCAGCCCGGCCTCCAGCGCCGAGTTCTCGGCGTTCAGGTCGGTGCCCCAGAGCCGGTAGCTCTTCTCCAGGCGCATGCTGTCCATCGCCCGCAGGCCGACCAGCCCGATGTCGAACTCGCGGCCCGCCTCCATGATCGCGTCGTAGAGATGGGCCTGGTACTCGATCGGGTGGTGCAGTTCCCAGCCCAGCGAGCCGACGAAATTGACCCGCAAGGCGCGCACGGTCGGGCACCAGCCGACCGGGATGTCCTGCACGGTCAGCCAGGGGAAGGCCTCGTTGGAGACGTCGGCATCGGCCAGCTTCTCCAGCACCCTGCGGGCCATCGGACCGGCCAGCACCAGCACGCCGTACTGGGTGGTCAGGTCGGACAGGATCACCGAGCCGTCGCGCGGCAGCTGCTTGGTGAGGAAGTCCCAGTCGTAGTCGTGACCGGCCCCCGGGCCGACCAGGTAGAAGCGCTCGCCGTACAGCCCGTCGGGCAGCCGCGAGATGGTGAATTCCGAGCGGATCGAGCCCGAGGGGTTCAGCGCGTGGCTCAGGCTCATGCGGCCGATCTTCTTCGGGATGATGTTGGCGACCATGTGGTCGAGCCAGGCCCGCGCGCCCGGCCCCTCGACCATGTACTTGGCGAAGGAGGACAGCTCCAGCAGGCCGACGCGTTCGCGCATCGCCGCCACCTCGTTGCCCACATGGGGGAACCAGTTGGAGCGGCGGAACGAGTATTCGTCTTTGCGGGCCACGCCCTCCGGGGCGTACCAGTTCGGGCGCTCCCAGCCGAAACGCGCGCCCCAGACGGCACCGGCGGCATCGAGCCGGCCGTGGATCGGCACGGTCTTGGCCGGCCGCCCGGCCTCGCGCTCCTCCATCGGGAAGTGGTTGACGAAGACGTGCTCGTACGCCTCCTCGTTCTTGATCTTGGCGAAGTTCTTGGAGACCACGCCGAAGCGCCGGGGATCGACGCCGATCATGTCGACCGAGGGCTCGCCGTCGACGATCCAGTTGGCGAGCTGCCAGCCGGCGCCGCCGGCCGCGGTCACGCCGAAGCTGTGGCCTTCCGAGAGCCAGAAGTTCGGCAGGCCGAAGGCCGGGCCGACCATCGGGTTGCCGTCCGGGGTGTAGGAGATCGGGCCGTTCACGATGTCCTTGATGCCTGCGGTCTCGAACGACGGGACCCGGCTCATGCAGGCCTCCACATGGGGCATCAGCCGCTCCAGGTCGCCCGGGAACAGGTCCTTCTCGAAGGTCGAGGGCACGCCGTCGACGAAGCAGGCCGGGGCGAATCGCTCGTACGGGCCGAGGATCCAGCCCATGCGCTCCTCGCGGAAATAGTACTGGCTGTCCGACTCGCGCAGCACCGGCAGCTCCGGGTTCCCGGCCTCGCGGTATTCCTTCAGCGTCGGGTCGACATCGGTGACGATGTACTGGTGCTCGACGGGAATCGCCGGGATCTGCAGGCCGACCATCAGCGCCGTCTGGCGCGCGTAGTTGCCGGTGGCCGACACCACATGCTCGCAGCGGATCGAACCTTTCGAGGTGTGGACGATCCACTCGTTGTTGTCGCGCTCGATGCCGGTGACCTCGGTGTGCTGGTGGATCGTGCCGCCATGCATCCGCGCCCCCTTGGCCAGGGCCATGGTCACGTCGACCGGGGCGATATGCCCGTCGGTCGGGTGCCACAGCGCCCCGATCAGCCCCTCGGCATTGATCAGCGGCCAGAGCTTCTTGATCTCGTCGACGCCGACCAGGTGGCAGTCGACGCCGATGGTCTCGGCCGTGCACTGGTAGTTGCGGTACTCGTCCATGCGGTCGCGGTTGGTCGCGAGCCGCAGGTTGCCGACGCCGTGGAAGCTGACGTCCTGGCCGGTCTCCGCCTCCAGGGTCTTGTACAGCTCGACCGAGTACTGGTGCAGCTGGCCGACCGAGTAGCTCATGTTGAACAGCGGCAGCAGGCCGGCGGCATGCCAGGTGGAGCCGGCGGTCAGCTCGGTGCGTTCCAGCAGAACGCAGTCCGACCAGCCCTTCTTGACGAGGTGGTACAGCGTGCTCACCCCGACCACGCCCCCGCCGATAACGACGACCCGAGCCGTATCCTTCATATCCGTCTCCCGCAACCGCACCGGGCACGCGCCCCGCCACCGACATCGGGCCGGCTCGCCCGTCATGAGCCTCGCCCGTCATGGGCGCAGAGTGCCGTCGATCGCAAAGCCGTCCCGACCCGTAGGCGACGGTCGCGTGTCGCATTTGTGGCAATGTCGCAGGGTTCCGCCGTTCCTGGGGTCCTTCCTTTCGCACCGCAACGACGCGCTTTACAGGCCGCGCACCGTTGTCTTAGGGTTTTGCGAAACAAAGGGCGCGCAATGCCGCGCCGAACAGGGCGTGTTGCTTTAGGGAGAGCGGCACGGCGCGAGTCTAGGGTGGCAAGGGGGACATGGCGGAAAAAAAGACGCCGTTCGTCCAATTCGTAGAGGTCCAGAAGACGTATGACGGGGAGATCCTCGTCGTTAAAGACCTCAATCTCGATATTCAGGCTGGCGAGTTCGTGACCATGCTTGGACCTTCCGGGTCCGGCAAAACGACTTGTCTGATGATGCTGGCCGGTTTCGAGACGCCTACGGAAGGGACGATCATGCTCGGCGGCCGCGAGCTCAATCACGTGCCGCCGCACAAACGTGGAATCGGGATGGTTTTCCAGAACTATGCCCTGTTCCCGCACATGACCGTTGCCGAGAACCTCGCGTTCCCGCTGCAGGTCCGAAAGCTGTCCAAGGCGGATACCGAGGCGAAGGTCCAGCGGGCGCTCGACATGGTCGAGCTCGGCGCCTTCGGCGGCCGGCGGCCGGGCCAGCTTTCCGGCGGCCAGCAGCAGCGCGTCGCCCTGGCCCGCGCCCTGGTGTTCGAACCCGATCTGGTGCTGATGGACGAGCCGCTCGGCGCGCTCGACAAGAACCTGCGCGAGCAGATGCAGTACGAGATCAAGCACATCCACGAGCAGCTAGGGATGACGGTCGTGTACGTGACCCACGACCAGTCCGAGGCGCTGACCATGTCGGACCGGATCGCCGTGTTCAACGACGGCAAGATCCAGCAGCTCGCCACGCCGCCGGACCTCTACGAGCGGCCGGACAACGCCTTCGTCGCCGAGTTCATCGGCGAGAACAACCGCCTGCGCGGGACGGTGAAGGAAGTCAACGGCACCAGCTGCACGGTCGATGTGGACGGCCACATCATCCAGGCGCTGAGCGTCAATCACAACGGCACCGGCTCGCAGACGACCCTGTCGCTGCGGCCCGAGCGGGTAGCGCTCGATCCGGCGCCTGGCAGCATGCCCAACGTATTCGATGCGAAGGTCGAGGAACTGATCTACCTCGGCGATCACATCCGTACACGGGTGAGCACCTGCGGCGATGACGAGTTCATCGTCAAAGTGCCGAATTCCCACGCCCATGCGTCGCTGAGCCGTGGACAGAAGGTTCAGGTCGGCTGGGCCCTGGACGATTGTCGGGCGCTAGACGCCTGACGGTCGCCATTCGGGAGTACGGGCCGGTCGCGACCCCCGTCCGGTCCTCGAACACAAAGACTTCAGGGGCAGTCGCCGGAAACTTCCGGCACAACACAGGGAGACTTGTTCAATGAACCATCTATTGAAGTCGGCGGGAGTCGCGGCGGTCGCGCTTGCGGCGATCGGCTACGCGGGGACCTCCTCCGCGGAGACCCTGACCATCGTGTCCTGGGGCGGTGCCTACACCAAGAGCCAGGTCGAGGCGTACCACAAGCCGTGGATCGCGCAGACCGGCGACACCATCAACTCCGAGGACTACAACGGCGGTCTCGCCGAGATCCGCGCCCAGGTCGAGGCCGGCAACGTGACCTGGAACCTGGTCGACGTCGAGCTGTCCGACGCGGTCCGCGGCTGCGACGAGGGCATCCTCGAAACCCTCCCGACCGACGATCTGCCGGCGGGTGACGACGGCACGGCGGCGGCCGAGGACTTCATTGCCGGTACCGTGCACGAGTGCGCGGTCGGCACCATCGTCTGGTCGACCGTCTACGCCTACGACACCACCAAGTTCGACACCGGCCCGACCACGATCGCCGACTTCTTCGACCTGGAGAAGTTCCCGGGCAAGCGCGGCATGCGCAAGACCCCGAAGGCCAACCTTGAGATGGCCCTCCTGGCGGACGGTGTGCCGTCCGACGAGATCTACGACCTGCTGGCGACCCCGGAAGGTGTGGAGCGGGCGTTCGCCAAGCTCGACACCATCAAGGACGACACCATCTGGTGGGAAGCCGGCGCCCAGCCGCCGCAGCTTCTGGCCGACGGCGAGGTCGTGATGACCACCGCCTATAACGGTCGCCTGTTCAACGCGATCGCCAAGGAGAACAAGCCGTTCGAGATCGTCTGGGACGGTCAGGTCTGGGACATCGACCTCTGGGTCATCCCGAAGGGTGCGCCGAACATGGAGCGTTCCTGGGAGTTCATCAAGTTCTCCACCGACACCCAGCGCCTCGCCGACCAGGCGAAGTACATCTCCTACGGCCCGGTGCGTAAGTCGTCCTTCGACAAGATCCTGCCGGAGATGCAGCCGCACATGCCGACCGCGCCGGACAACTTCAAGAACCCGCTGCAGAACGACTTCGAGTTCTGGGCGGACTACGGCGACGAGCTGAACGAGCGTTTCAACGCCTGGCTCGCCAGCTAAGACCTTTCGGGGAGAGCGGTGCGCCGCTCTCCCCTCCCCATTCATTCGTTTTGCACTTTTTCTCCCCGCTCGTTTGAGCGGCCGACAACCCGATTGCGGGAGACCCCGATGGCGCATGCGGTAGAAGAGGCAGGCCCGGCACGGCCGTTGACCATGGCCGACGGCACGCCCCTGAAGGTGGCTCTGGCCCGCGCCACAAGGCGCAGCAAGATCCGCGCCTTCCTGCTGGTCGCCCCGCTGCTGCTGTTCATCCTGGTCACCTTCATCTTCCCGATCGTCGACATGCTGATGCGCAGCGTCGACAACCCGGAAGTGAACGAAGCCATCCCGCAGACTGTCGCCGAACTGGAGAACTGGGACGGCGAGGGCCTGCCGCAGGACGCGGTCTTCGCCGCCTTCATCCAGGAGATGGGCGACCGCAGCGAGGGGCAGCGACGAAATATCGGCCGCATGGGCGCCCGCCTGAACTACGAGGACGGCGGCTTCCGCTCCCTGATCAACAAGTCGCAGCGCGCCGCCGCCAAGATCCAGGACGACCCGATGCAGTTCGCCCTGGTCGGTTTCGACGAGCGCTGGGAGGACAAGGCGACCTGGCCGACCCTGGACGCCCTGGCCGAGACGCCGGAATTCGCCGAGGTACTGCCGGAGACCGCCGCCCTGCTGCGCAAGTGGGAGACCGGCAACTCGCCCTTCGCCGAGAAGACGCCGAAGCCGGAGACCTACCCCACGCTTCTGACGGAACTGGAGAGCGCGCTGGCGGACGGTTCGCTCGACCGGCTGCTGCCGCTGGTGCAGGCCGAAAGCGCGAAGCTCGCGGCCCTGCTGGAGAAGACCGCCGCCGGCGCAGGCGAGATCCGCGAGAACCCGCTGCGCTTCGCCCTGGTCGGGGTCGACCCGGACTGGGGCAAGCCGAGGACCTGGACGATCATCAAGCAGGTCTCCTCGCCGATCACCTTCAGCTACTACCTGAACGCGGTCGACCGGACGTATGACATCGAAGGCAACATCGTCATGCAGCCGGAGTGGAAGCAGATCTACGTCCAGCTGTTCATGAAGACGATCTACGTCTCCATCGGTGTGACGGTCGCCTGCCTGATCCTGGCCTATCCGATCTCCTACCTGCTGGCGACGCTGCCACCGTCCAAGGGCAACCTGCTGCTGATCCTGGTGCTGCTGCCGTTCTGGACCTCGCTGCTGGTGCGCACGACGTCGTGGATCGTCCTGCTGCAGACCCAGGGCGTGATCAACGACACGCTGGTCTTCCTCGGGATCCTCTCCGACGATAACCGGATCGAGATGATCTACAACATGACCGGCACGATCATCGCCATGACGCATATCCTGCTGCCGTTCATGGTGCTGCCGATGTACTCGGTGATGAAGACGATCTCGCCGAGCTACATGCGCGCCGCCCGGTCGCTGGGCGCCAACCCGCTGATCGCCTTCGTGCGGGTGTACATGCCGCAGACCGTGCCCGGCATCGGCGCCGGCTCGATCCTCGTGTTCATCCTGGCGATCGGCTACTACATCACCCCGGCCCTGGTCGGCGGTCAGGACGGCCAGCTGATCTCCAATTTCATCGCCTATCACATGCAGAAATCGCTGAACTGGGGCCTCGCGGCCGCGCTCGGCACGATCCTGCTGGCCGGCGTGCTGGTGATGTACTGGCTGTACGACCGCCTGGTCGGCATCGACAACATGAAGCTCGGCTGAGCGGAGGGACGGCGATATGGCAATTCCCAGCTACGCAGGTCCCCTCGAGCGGGTCTGGTACTATCTCTATCGGCTGATCTGTGCGGCGATCTTCTTCTTCCTGATCGTGCCGATCCTCGTGATCATCCCGTTGTCGTTCAACGCGGAGCCGTACTTCACCTTCACGCCGGAGATGCTGCGCTTCGAGGCGGAAGCCTTCTCGCTGCGCTGGTACGCCGACATCGTGAACAACGAGCAGTGGCTGCACTCGATCAAGAACAGCTTCATCATCGGCATCGCCTCCACCCTGGTCGCGACCTCGCTCGGCACCCTGGCCGCATTGGGTCTGTCGCGGGCGGAGCTGCCGGCCAAGAGCCTGCTGATGGGCATCCTGATCTCGCCGATGATCGTGCCGCTGATCATCACCGCGGCCGCCATGTTCTTCTTCTACTCGGCCCCCTTCGGCAGCGATTTCGCGCTGGCGCAGACCTATACCGGCGTGATCCTGGCGCACGCCGCGCTCGGCACGCCGTTCGTGGTGATCACGGTCACCGCCACCCTGGTCGGCTTCGACAAGAACCTGATCCGGGCGTCGAACAGCATGGGCGCGGACATGCCGACCACCTTCTTCAAGGTGATCATGCCGCTGATCCTTCCGGGGGTGATCTCCGGTGCCCTGTTCGCCTTCGTCACCTCGTTCGACGAGGTGGTCGTGGTACTGTTCATGGCCGGGTTCGAGCAGCGCACCATCCCGCGACAGATGTGGGCCGGCATCCGCGAGCAGATCAGCCCGACGATTCTCGCCGTGGCGACCCTGCTGATCATCATCTCCACGATGCTGCTGGCGACCATCGAGCTCCTGCGGCGGCGCAACGAGAAGATGCGCGGCGTGACCTACTGACGGCGTTTTCGCGAATCATTCGCAACAAGCTGCTGGACTTTTGGTCCCGGACGCATCATATGAATGGGGAACCGCCACGCCTGGAGGCAGGGGCATGTACCGCGACAATTCTCTCGTTCCCAAGGAAGCCATTCGTCTCGCCGCGCTCGGCCTGCTGGCGGAGGGCGAACGGGTCTATAGCGACCTGTCCGCCGAGGTTCGGGAATTCGCGGCCCGCATCGTCGGCCCGTCCCTCGACCTGCTCGGCACCTCCATCGAGCTGCTGAAGTTCGAGGGGCTGATCGAGGCGGTGCCCGGTCAGGGCTCCGGCGACAACGCCCTGCTCCGGCTGAGCGACGAGGGGCGCGAGGCGCTGTCTGGCTACCTGACCTCGCCGCTGCGCCCGGGCGTGTCCGACCTGAACAAGCTGGTGCTCGCCCTCAAGCTGCGCTTCATCGACCAGCTCGACACCGAAGGCCGCGGCGAGCAGCTGCACGCGCTGGAGGTCATGTACCAGGGCGAGCGCGCCCGTCTGGCCGATCTGGCCGCCCATGAGGAATGGGGCGGCGGCCTGCTGGACGACTGGCTGGGCCACGAGATCGACCAGATCGACCGCCGCATCGAGTGGGTGCGCGGGCTTCGGGGTTAAGCCGGGCTACCGCTCGCTCAGCAGCAGGCGCAGGCCGAGCAGGCCGAAGGCGCCGGCAAATCCGTATCGCAGGATCTTCATGACCGACGGTTTCGCCAGGACGTAGGTTCTGGCGGCCGACGCGCAGAGGCCATAGACCGCGAAGACCGCGAAGGTCATCGCCATGAACACCGCCCCCAGCACCAGGATCGACAGCGCCGGGGCCGGCGCGTCCGCCGGCAGGAACAGCGGCAGGAACGCCAGGAAGAACAGCGTCAGCTTCGGGTTCAGCAGGTTGAGCAGGATGCCGCTCAGGATGATGCGATGGGCCGGGCGCCCGTCGCGCTCGGACGTCACCTCCAGCGCCCCGCCGTCCCGCAGAATCCCCCAGGCCATGTAGAAGAGATACGCCACGCCGAGCAGCTTCACCGCCTGGAAGGCCGCCGCACTGGAATGCAGCAGCGCCGCAAGCCCCACCGCGCAGGCGACCAGATGCGGCACGATGCCCAGCGTACAGCCGAAGGCGGCGATCAGGCTGGCCCGGCTCCCGCGTCCCAAACCGTGGGCCAGCGTGTAGATCACCCCGGTCCCGGGCATGACGCAGACCGCCAGCGACGTCAGCAGGTAGTCCGGTGCGAGTGCAGACGCCAGGGCGGCCCTCAATGCGTCGTCGATCACGATCCCTCTCCTCTCGACGGCTTCAACGGCCGTCAGAAGAGCGGAATCCGCGTTCCCCGGTCTTGAACGAAGTTGCAGGCCCGACGCTCAGGTGCCGGCATAGGCACCGGGCGGGTAGCCGAAGCGGCGGGTGAACAGCCGGGTCATGTGACTCTGGTCGGAAAATCCGCAGGCCGCCGCGACCTCGGCCAGGGGCAGACCGCCGCGGATCTGCCGGCGGGCCAGCTCGATCCGCCGCCACAGCAGATAGGCATGGGGGGTGAGCCCCGTCGCCCGCGCGATCCCCCGCACCACCTGGAACCGGCTGAGGCCCGCCGCCGCGGCCAGCTCGCGCAGGCCGAGGGGCGCCGTCGGATCGTCATCGATCAGCTCCAGCGCACGGCGGATACCGCCGACGGGACCCGGCCCCGCCGCGCGAACGCCGAGCAGCGGCGCCAGCGCCAGGAGGCTCCGCTCCTCGCTTTCCAGGCCCTCGCCATCCGATGCCGCCCAATGGATCGCGGCGATCATGGCCGCGACACGGGCGGCGACCCGCCGGTCGGTCACAACGGGGGCGGTGAATTCGCGGCCGGTGTCGGCCCGCCCATCCACCTCGTCAACCAACGACGCCATTCGGCTCGGCTCGACATACAGCATGGACCAGCGGCGCCCGCCGCCGATCGGTGCGCCGTCATGCACCTCGCCCGGGTTCACGGTGATCACGTCGCCCGCCTCGGCCTCGACCTGGCCGCGTCCGCTGGCGGAGATCTGCGCGCCGTCGAGGATCACGCCGACGCCGAACTGGTCGTGGCAATGGCGGGGAAAGCTGCGGTCGGTATCGGCCAGGACCGCGTCGACCCCGTCGATCACGTCGCGGCGGATCGTGACGGAGCCGCGCTCCACCGGCCGCCCCTACTCCGCCGCGACGGTCTTGCCGGCCGACGCGTCCAGGGCCCGGCGGATGAACCCGGCGATCCAGGCGCCCATGGCGTCGTGGTCGAGCGGCTTCTGCAGCGACGCCTTACCGGCGGCGAACACCTCAGCGCCGACCCGCTGCTCGCGCAGATCGAGCAGGCGGTCGACGATGGGAATGGTCATTTCCGGATGACCCTGGAAGGTCAGGATCTTCCCACCGATCCGCAGCATGGCGTTGGGGCAGAACTCGGTGCCGGCCAGCACCACCGCGCCCTGCGGCGCCTCCACCACCTGATCCTGGTGGCTGACCACCACGTTCGGGCGATCGGGGCCGCCGTCCATCCAGGCCTCGCGCCTGAGCACCGGATGGGTGTGCACGCCGATGCCCCAGCCCTTGTCCGACTTCACCACCGTGCCGCCCAGCGCCTGGGCGATGAGCTGGTGGCCGAAACAGCCGCCGATCAGCACCTTGCCGGCGGCCGCCGCGTCGCGCACGAACTGCTCGGCCCGGCGGATCCAGTCGAGATCCTCGTAGACCCCGTGCGGGCTGCCGGTGAAGACGTAGACGTCGTGATCCTCGACGGAAGCCGGGAACGTGCCCTCGATGATCATCGAGCCGGTGATGGTCGCCTCCGGCAGATGCGGCGCCAGCAGCCGGCGGAACATCTCCAGATACGGATCCAGCACGTCTGCCAGATCCGGCCCGACATGGGCGCATACCATCACGCAGATCCGCATCTCGACTCTCTCCCTAGAGGATGTGCTGGCCGCCGGTCACGAAGATCTCGGTGCCGGTGACATACTCGCTGTCCTCGCTGCACAGGTAGTAGATCGCCCCGGCCACGTCCTTCGGCTGGCCGAGTTTCTGCAGCGGGATGCGCGGGATCAGCACCTCGGTCTCCGGCGACAGCATGGCGGTCTCGATCTCGCCCGGCGCCACCGCGTTCACCCGCACGCCCAGCTCGGCGAACTCGTTGGCCATCTCCCGGGTCAGCGCCGACAGGGCCGCCTTGGAGGTGGAATAGGCCGAGCCGGCGAAGGGATGGATCTCGTGGCCGGCGATGGAGGTGATGTTGACGATCGCCCCCTTGCCCTTGTGCAGCGAGGCGGCGAAGCCGCGCGCCAGCTTCAGCGGCGCGAAGAAATTCACCTCGAACACCCGGTGCCAGGCCTCCAGATCGCCGTTCAGCACGCCGAGCCGCTCCTTGAACGACGATTTCGGCGACCAGCCGGCATTGTTCACCAGGGCGTGCAGCGGCCGGTCGCCCAGCCACTCGTTCGCCTCGTCGATGAAGGCGTCCAGGCTCTTGGGATCCGACAGGTCGGCGGAGATGTGCCAGGCCCGGTCGGGGTCGCGCAGGCATTCCGCCGGCGGCGCGTCGCGCGAGCAGGTCAGCAGCCGCCAACCCCGGCGCACGAAGATCTGAACGGTGGCGTGGCCGATCCCTCGGCTGGCGCCGGTGAGAAGCATGAGTTTTGAGTCGTCTGACATGGGTCGGAGCCTATCCCCATCGGCGCAGGGCGTCACCTGCGCAGACAGGGTGCAACGGCATTTCCCACGGGTTGAGGAACCGGCTCCGAGCCGGACCGTTTCCCGACGATGCGCCACTAGCCGGGAAAGGACGCCCCGTGCAGGATCTCTTGCCGACCATCGGCCAATTCACCAGCAGCGACACAGCCATGTACGCTGAAAGACTGGGCCTCGCCCTGCTGCTGGGGATGGTCATCGGCCTCGATCGGGAGTTGCACCGCAAGCCGGCCGGCCTGCGCTCGCACATGCTGGTGTCGCTCGCCTCGGCTTCCTTCGCGCTGATCGCCATGGAGATCGTCGACTCGGTCGACGGCTGGGACGAGCATGTCCGCATCGACCCGACCCGCGTGCTGGAGGCGGTGGTCACCGGCATCGCCTTCCTCGGCGCCGGCGCCATCATCCGCAACAAGGGCGAGGTGGAAGGCATCACCACGGGCGCCAGCCTGTGGCTGACCGGCGCCCTCGGCGTGGCCTGCGGCGTCGGCCAGCTCTACCTCGCCGGCATGACGGCGGTACTGGGCGTGATCGTGCTGGTGGTGATCGGGCTCATCGAGCGCCGCGCCGAGCGGCGACGGGATTGCGTCAGCGACGAGTGAGCGCCTCGGCCAGCCAGGGCACCTGTTCCGTGGCGGCCGCCGATGCGGCCGCCGCCGTCTCGAACCGGGCGGCGGAGTGGTAGGCGACCGGCGTCCAGCCCCCGCCGTCTTCCGGGTCGCGCCGGAACTCCTCGAAGCCGTAGCTGCCGTCCGGTCGGGAAAACAGATCCACACACCGGTCGTGCTGGCGGTTCTCGACGCTGTCGAAAACCAGCCAGCCCTCGTCCAACCGGCGCGACACCCGGTTCAGCGGACGCTGACGACGCGGAAGGTGTGTTGCTCGCCGTCGTGTTCGGTGATCGACACGTATTCGCCTTCGACGAAGTGATGACGGTCGAACTTGAAGATCATGTCGTCCTCCTCGTCTTCCTCGTGGGTCACGCCGTCGTAGTGGAACAGCCAGCGGTTGCCGCGGCGGTGGACCAGATGACCGGTCTCCTCCGCCGCACCGTCCCAGAACCGCCGGAAGGTGCAGTCGCTGCGCACCTTGGACCACGCGTCATGGTCCAGCGTACCGTCCGCGGTCAGCGGCGCCTTGAACTCGTAGCCGCGAGAGGCGCTGCCCTCGGGAAACTCGGGGCCGCGGGCCAGCTCCAAACGAATGGTTCGCACGCTCATTCCGGTGATTCCTTCACGTTTTTCGTTGTTATCGGGCCAGCATCATGGGCACCGATCCTTCGGTCAAGGCATCGTCCGTGACGCCGCCCATGACGAATTCGCGGACCCGGCTGTGGCTGTAGGCGCCGATCAGGATCAGGTCGGCCTTCTGCTTGCCGGCCTCGACCTCGAGGGTCGCCGCCACGCCGGCCTTGTCCATCGTCGCCTTCACCGCCTCAGCCTTCACGCCGTTGGCCCGCAGGGTATCGGCCAGGGGTTCGGGATCGGCCGACACGTCGCCGTCATCGACTGTCACGACGACCACCTTGCCCGCCTGCAGCAGCAGCGGCATCGCCATCGAGACCGCCCGTGCCGCCTCGGCCGAGCCGTTCCAGGCCACCAGGATGGTGGTGGCGATGCTCTCCAGCTCCGCGTCGGGAACGACGATGACCGGCCGCCCGGCCTCCATCACCGCCACTTCCAGCAGGGCCGCCCGGTCCGGGCTGACATCCCGCGGGGCGCGGGCGCAAATCACCACATCGCTGACGCGCTCCGCGGCCACCTCGACGCCCGGCACTGGGCCGACCAGTTCGCCGAAGGTCGCGCTCAGGCCCTCGGCGCCGGGGGCCGCGCCGACATTGGCGCCGGCTGCCGTTGCCCACTCGTCGAAGTTCTTCCTGGCTTTCGCCGCCTGTTCCTGGGAGCCCTTCTCCGCGGCGGCCATGACCTCGTCGATCATCGCCGCGCCGAAGCCCTCCCCGACGATCGGCAGGACATCGCGCGGATCGCGGCGCAGCACGCGCGCATCGACAAAGCCGCCGGACGCCGCCAGCAGCTTGCCCGCGGCATCCAGGGCCGCACGGTCGCCAAGCTCACCAAGCAGCGGAACGAAGATCCGTTTCATCTCATGCCTCCATGGCCGGTAGTCGATCGGGCGGTCGCCCTCTCGTATGTGGAGGCTAGGTCAGGCGATGCAAACCGACCTTGATGCAGATCAAGCGATATGCGGCCCGTTTTCCGGTTCAGGGATACAGGCGCTGCACGCTCCAGGGCTGGCCTTCGGCCTGGCGGGTGAAGACGAAACGGTCGTGCAGCCGGAACGCCCCGTCGTGCCAGAACTCGATGCGCAGCGGCGACAGCCGGTAGCCGGACCAGTAGGGCGGGCGCGGCACCGCCTCGCCGGGATATTCGCCGCTGAAGCGCTCGACCGACTGCATCAGCGTCGCCCGGTCGGCGAGCGGACGCGACTGCTGCGAGGCCCAGGCGCCGATCCGGCTGTTGCGCGGACGGCTGTCGTAATAGTCGTCGGCCTCGGCCGCGGTCACCGGCGTCACCGCCCCCTCGAAGCGGACCTGGCGACGCAGGGACTTCCAGTGGAACAGCAGAGCCGCGAACGGGTTCACGGCAAGCTGCAGACCCTTCTGGCTCTCGGTGTTGGTGTAGAACACGACACCGCTCTCGTCGTAGTCCTTCATGAGCACGATCCGGGCCGAAGGACGGCCGTCGGAACCGGCGGTCGCCAAGGTCATCGCGTTGGCGTCGTTGACCTCGCTGGCCTCTGCTTCGGCGAACCAGAGCCGGAACTGCTCGAACGGATCGTCGGTCTGCGGCTCGAAAATGGCCTTGTCGTCACTCATGTCACATCCCCTCGATGCCGGTGTCCGGCCTTCAATATGGCGAGAGCGACGCCATATCCAGTTCCGAATTGCCGACCGGAGCGGCGTGGCGATGGAATATCGGTGCGCAAAAAAGAGTTGAAGGAACCGACGGATCGTCGTGGCCGTTACGTTTCTAGCTGCGAGTTCCGCGATCTCCATCGTCGAAGGCGTCGCTGCCCCGGCTTTGGATGGGGAATTCAGGGGAATCAGTCCGGCCGGAAAATGCCGGGCTCATGCGAAAGGTAAGAAGATCATGTTCCGCAAGACCGCAATCGTCTCCGCAATGGCGCTCAGCCTCGGCCTTGCCGCCTGCGCGGACACCGGGGCCAAGCAGACCGGCGGCGCCGTTCTCGGCGGCCTCGGCGGCGCCGTCGCCGGCTCGCAGTTCGGCCAGGGCAAGGGCCAGCTCGCCGCCGTCGCGGCCGGCACCCTGCTCGGCGCGCTGATCGGCAGCGAGGTCGGCAAGTCGCTCGACCGGGCCGACAAGGCCGCGCTGGCCTCGACCACCCAGAACACGCTTGAGAACCAGCCGAGCGGCGCCAGCTCGACCTGGAGCAACCCCGATTCGGGCAATTACGGCACCGTGACGCCGACCCGGACCTATCAGACGAACAACGGCCAGTACTGCCGCGAGTACTCGCAGACGATCAATGTCGGCGGCCGCACGGAAGAAGCCTTCGGCACCGCCTGCCGCCAGCCGGACGGCACCTGGAAGGTGGTCAACTGAGGTCGGTCTGGCGACCCCCTTTACAAAGTCTTGATCCGGGACGACCTCTGGTCGGACACTCACGCTTCGAGTTTCCTGACGAGGTATCTGCGGCAATGGAACGGCCAACGGCCAGGTTCCCGATCATGTCGATCCTTCATCCGCCGACGGGAGTCGGCGGATGAGCGATCCGTATAAGGTTCTCGGCGTCAGCCCGTCGGCCTCCCAGGACGAGGTCAAGGCCGCCTACCGCAAGCTCGCCAAGAAATACCATCCCGACCTGAACCAGGGCGACGACGACGTCGCCCGCAAGTTCCAGGAGGTCAGCTCGGCCTACGACCTGCTGGGTGACCCGGCCAAGCGCAAGAAATACGACCGCGGCGAGATCGATCCGGACGGCCGCGAGCGTCGCGGCCGCGGCAGCTTCTGGTCCAAGGGCTGGAAGTCGCGCAGCGGCCATGCCACCGGCGGCACCGGCTCGGGCCGCGGCAGCACCTTCGATTTCGACGACACGTTCGACGGCGACGGCAGCGGCGATCCGATCGAAGAGATCCTCAAGCAGTGGCGCGCCGGACGGTCCGGCACGGCCGGTGGCCCCTCCGCCGGCGACGCCGGCCCGCGCAGCTCGCCGCGGCGCAACTCCCAGGACCTGCGCTACCGCCTGAAGATCCCCTTCGTGGAGGCGGTGAGCGGCATCAAGAAGCGGGTGACGCTGAGCGACGGCAAGGTCGTCAACCTGACGATCCCGCCGGCGACCGAGGACGGTACCGTGCTGCGCCTGAAGGGCCAGGGCAAGCCGGCCAGCGGCGCCCTGCCCGCCGGCGACGCCTATCTGGAGCTGAATGTCGAGCCGCACGCCCATTTCACCCGCGAGGGCGACGACATCCTGCTGGACCTGCCGATCACCCTGCAGGAGGCCATTCTCGGCGCCAGCGTGACGGTGCCGACCGTGCACGGCTCGGTCTCGCTGAAGATCCCGAAGGGCTCGAACGGCGGCAAGCGCATGCGCCTGCGCGGCAAGGGCGTGCCGGCCAAGGGCGGCGGCGAGCCGGGCGACCAGTACGTCACCCTGCGTGTGATGCTGCCGGAAAACGTGGATGCCGACCTGACCCAGTTCATCGAGAAATGGGGCGCCACCCACGCCTACAACCCGCGCAAGTCGCTGGGCTGAACTGCCGGGTTAGAGTCCCGGGCTGAGGCGACCGGCTACTCCGCCGGCGCGCTTCCGTCGGTCCGCGGCAGCATGGTGATCACGCCCTTGGCCTCCCATTCCGACGCGCGGTCGCGGATCGACTGGTCGATCACGTCGGCCAGCGACACCCCGAGCAGCCGGTCCTCGGCATCGGCCAGTTCGCGCAGCAGGGACGGCACCGGCCCCAGCCGGCCGTCCAGCACCCGGGTCATCATCTTGTTCACTTCCAGCTTGCGCACCAGACCGAGGGTCACGCCGAGGTCGCGGGCCAGTTCGGCCACCGTGGCGTGGCGCAGATCGCGGGTCAGGCTGTAATTGTCCTCGTCGGTGGCGGCGACATAGCCGGTCACCCGCAGGTCCTCTATCACCGAATCCCGGGCGTCCAGCGGCAGGGCGTCGGCCAGGGATTCCGCATCCACCGCCCCGCCGGTCCGCGCCTTGGCCGAGATCACCGCCAGCAGCGCGACCGCCGCCTCCAGCCGCAGGGCCGGCGACAGGGCGGCCGTCACGCCCGGCACCCGCGAGCGCCACCATTCCGGAAACGAGGCCGCGAAGACCGCGCCGAACAGCACGATGGTCCAGGCCATGTACAGCCAGATCAGGAAGATCGGCACCACCGCCACCGCGCCGTAGATCGTCTGATAGGTCGGAAACGAGGAGAGATACCAGCGGAAGCCCCACTTCAGCAGCTCCAGGGCAATCCCGCTGACCGCCCCGCCGATCAGCGCGTCGCGCAGCCGAACCTGGCGCGCCGGCACCAGCATGAACATCACGGTGAAGGCGGCGGTCTGGATCAGCGCGGCGAACAGCCGGTTGAAGAAACCGAGCTGGCCGGTCAGGTCGATCGGCATCACCCCGGCCCCTTCCCAGGCCAGGCGCTGGATCGCGACGAACATGTCCGTGGTCAGCGTGAAGCTGACGGCCAGGAGCAACGGCCCCAGGGTCAGCATGGTCCAGAAGATCAGCAGCCGGGAGACGAGCGGCCGGCTGCGCTGTACCCGCCAGATCCGGTTGAAGGTCGCCTCGATGGTCGCCAGCAGCAGGACCGCCGTCACGCCCAGGGCCACCACGCCGACCGCGGTCAGGTTGGTGGTGTTCTGGGTGAAGTCGGCGATGTAGCTGCGCACCTCCAGGCCGACCTCCGGCACCAGATTCTCGAACAGCATCGCCTCGAACCGGTCCTGGATCGCCTCGAAAACCGGGAAGGCGGAAAAGATGGCGAACGCGATGGCCAGCAGGGGCACCAGCGCCAGCAGCGACGTATAGGTCAGCGCACCCGCTGCCTGGGCCCCCTGATCGGCATAGAACCGGCGCACCGCGTAGAAGGCGTAGTTGCCGACATCGACCGCGATTCGCGTGGCGCGATGGGCCTTCCAGCGGTCCAACCGGCTGGAAGACTTCTTCTTATCCGGTGATTCCATGCGGCGATCCTAACACGTCAAAGCCATCGGCGCGCTTGCTTGCGGGTGTGGATCGATGGTGTAGGATGCGTCACTGCATGCTGATTGGCGATATCGAGGATTTAATGACGAAAGATCCCCGCATCATGGCGGGCAAACGCGGCCTGATCATGGGCGTGGCAAACGACCGTTCCATCGCCTGGGGCATTGCAAAGGCGGCCGCCGATCAAGGCGCCGAGCTTGCCTTCACCTATATGGGCGAGGCCCTGGAGAAGCGGGTGCGACCGCTGGCCGATCAGCTGGGGAGCAGCATGGTCGAGCCCTGCGACGTGAACGACGATTCCAGCGTCGACCGGGTGTTCAGCCGCATCGCCGAGACCTGGGGCAGCCTGGATTTCCTGGTGCATGCCATCGCCTATTCCGACAAGGACGAGCTGAAGGGCAAGTACCTGGACACCTCGCGCGACAACTTCCGGCGCACGATGGACATCTCCTGCTACTCCTTCACCTCCGTCGCCAAGCGCGCCGCCCCGCTGATGAAGGACGGCGGCAGCCTGCTGACCCTGACCTATTACGGGGCCGAGCGGGTGATGCCGCACTACAACGTCATGGGCGTGGCCAAGGCGGCGCTGGAGGCCAGCATCCGCTACCTCGCCGTCGACATGGGCGACCAGGGCGTGCGGGTGAACGGGCTGTCGGCCGGGCCGATGAAGACGCTGGCCGCCTCGGGCATCGGCGATTTCCGCTATATCCTGAAGTGGAACCAGTTCAACTCGCCGCTGCGCCGCAACGTGACGCTGGAGGATGTCGGCGGCGCCGGCGTCTACCTGCTGTCGGACCTGTCGACCGGCGTGACCGGCGAGGTCCACCACGTCGATTGCGGCTACAACATCGTCGGCATGAAGGCGGTGGACGCGCCCGACATCTCCGTCGTCTGACCGGGATCGGGAGCATAGGCCATGGCCAGCAATAGTTTCGGCCAGATCTTTCGGGTGACCACCTGGGGCGAGAGCCACGGGCCCGCGATCGGCTGCGTGATCGACGGGGTGCCGCCGCGCATCCCGTTGAGCGAAGCCGACATCCAGCACGACCTGGACCGCCGCAAGCCGGGCCAGTCGCGCCACACCACCCAGCGCCGCGAGCCGGACGAGGTGCAGATCCTGTCCGGCGTGTTCGAGGGCCAGACCACCGGCACCCCGCTGTCGCTGGTGATCCACAACCAGGACCAGCGCTCCAAGGATTACGGCGAGATCAAGGACCGCTACCGGCCCGGCCACGCCGACTACACCTACGACGCCAAGTACGGCATCCGCGACTATCGCGGCGGCGGGCGCTCCTCGGCGCGCGAGACCGCGATGCGGGTCGCCGCCGGTGCCGTCGCCAAGAAGATCCTGGCCCGGCGCCTGGGCAACGCCTTCTCCGTGCGCGGTGCGCTGGTGCAGATCGGCCCGCACGGCATCGACCGGGCGCGCTGGGACTGGGCCGAGGTGCAGAACAACCCGCTGTTCTGCCCCGACCCGGTGGCGGCCGCCGAGTGGGAGACCTTCCTCGACGGCGTGCGCAAGGCCGGGTCCTCCGCCGGTGCCGTGATCGAGACCGTGGCCACCGGCATTCCGGCGGGCCTGGGCGAGCCGGTCTACGGCAAGCTCGACACCGAGCTGGCGGCGGCGATGATGAGCATCAACGCGGTCAAGGGCGTGGAGATCGGCGACGGTTTCGCCGCCGCGTCGATCCCCGGCCATGAGGCCTCCGACGAGATGCGGATGCAGGACGGCAAGCCGGTCTTCACCTCCAACCACGCCGGCGGGATCCTGGGCGGCATCTCCAGCGGCCAGGACGTGGTGGTGCGTTTCGTGGTGAAGCCGACCTCCTCCATCCTCACCCCGCGCGCCTCGATCGACCGCTTCGGCCAGGAGGTGGAGGTGGTGACCAAGGGCCGCCACGACCCCTGCGTCGGCATCCGCGCGGTCCCGGTGGGCGAGGCGATGATGGCCTGCGTCCTGCTCGACCACCTGATGCGCCACGAAGCCCAGGTCGGGCCGATCGGGTGAGCCGGACGCCGCCGCGCGCCGCATTCGACAGGCCCGACCCACAGACCGAGAGTAGAGTCGCGCGCACTGACGCGGTCACGAAGTGATCCCGTCACCGCACGATCTGCTCTAGACTTCCGCCCTTGCTTCCGTCACCGGTCGAGACCCCATGCGTCGTTTCTTCGTCGGATTTTTCGCCACCATCGGCGTCCTCTGCCTTGTCCTGCTGGTCGGCACGCTCGCCGCCGGGATCTGGTTGGCCGACAGTTTCCAGACCGACGAGCCGCTGCCCAAGCGGATCGTCCTGCAGCTCGATTTCAACGGGCCGATCGACGAATCTCCGCTGCTGCCGGAACTGGCCGGCCTGCTGGACGAGGACGCGCCGCTGTCGATGATCGACTATGTCGACGCGCTCGACCGGGCGGCGGCCGACGACCGGGTGACCGGCCTGTTCGCCGATCTCTCCACCCTCTCCCTCGGCCTCGCCCAGGCGCAGGAGCTGCGGGCCGCCGTGTTCCGCTTCCGCAGCGCCGGCAAGACCGCCATCGCCTTCGCCGACAGCTTCGAGAGCGGCGAAAACGGTCCCTACTACCTGGCCAGCGCGTTCGACCGGATCTGGCTGCAGCCCTCGGGCCTGCTGGGCCTGACCGGGCTTCAGCTCGAATTTCCCTATGCCGCCGGGCTGCTGGACAAGCTCGGCCTGCGCGCCGAGTTCGAGCAGCGCTACGAGTACAAGGGCGCCGCCGGCGCGGTCACCGAGAACCATATGCCCCGCCCGGTGCGCGAGAACATGACCCGGGTCGCGGAATCCCTGTTCGGCCAGGTGATCAGCGGCATCGCCACGGCCCGGCGGCTGGGCGGCGGCTCGGTGCAGGCGGTGATCGACCGCGGCCCGCTGCTGGCCACTGAATCGGTCTCCAACGGCCTGATCGACAGCCTGGGCTATCGCGAGCAGGCCAGGGCCATGCTGGAGGGCGAGAGCGTCGGCGTCGGCCGCTATCTCGACGGCGCCGGAGGGCCGTATGACGCCGGCACCCGGATCGCCCTGGTGCATCTGGACGGCGCCATCGTGCGCGGCGACAGCCAGGGCCTGCTGGACCGGGACAACGCCGCCTCCGGTCCGATCGTCGCCGCCCTGGACGACGTGCGCACCGATCCGGACGTCAAGGCGCTGATCCTGCGGGTCTCCTCGCCGGGCGGCAGCTACGTCGCCTCGGACACCATCCGCCACGCGGTGGAGCGGGTGCGCGAGAGCGGCCGGCCGGTGATCGTCAGCTTCGCCGACGTCGCCGCCTCGGGCGGGTATTTCGCCGCCCTGGGCGCCGATCACATCATCGCCCATCCGGGCACCCTGACCGGCTCCATCGGCACGCTGGGCGGCAAGGTCAGCGCCGAACAGCTGCTGCGCGACTGGGACGTCAATATCGGCCGGATCAGCATCGGCGCGAATGCCGGCATGTTCTCGCCGACCGAACCGTTCACCGACAGCCAGCGCGACCGGCTGCGCCGGCTGCTGGACGCGGTCTATGCCGATTTCACCGCCCGGGTCGCCGCCGCCCGCCGGCTCTCCGCCGACGAGATCGACGCGCTCGCCCGCGGCCGGGTCTGGACCGGCGAGGACGCCCGGCGGGTCGGCCTGGTCGATGCGGTGGGCGGCTATACCGAGGCCATGCAGCTCGCCCGCAACGCCGCCGGCATCGGCCCGGACGCGCCGGTGGAACGGATGCGCTTCCCGCAGGAGGAGGAGCCCTGGGAGCGGCTGATCGAGCTGGTGCGCGACCGCGACTTCACCGCCTCCCTGCGGGTCCTTGCCGGACTGGCCCGCCATGCGCATATCCTGGGAGAGAGGCTGGAGGCGAGCGGCGTGGACCTGAACGGCAGCGGCGCGCGAATCCAGACCCGGGCGCCCGCGCTCGTGGTACAATAAGCCTCGGGGACATCCCTCAGGGGACGAAGGGGACCGACCGGCAGGCGCCGGCGAGGTCCATGGAGAGAGGCTGACATGATCCGGATATCCTTGGTTGCCGCCGTGCTTGCGCTTCTGGTCGCGGGCGCGCCGATCCTGTCGGCGCCGGTCCTGGCGGAGACCAGCTCCACCAAGGAGCGCAAGGAGGAACAGAAGCAGCGCGACAAGGAACACAAGCAGTTCAACCGCGAGATCCAGTACCGCCGGGTCGTCGGGCCGAACGTGCTGCCGATCGGCCCGTTCTCGATCTCGGTCTTCGTCAAGGGCCAGCCGCTGGAGGCCCGTCTCAGGGTGGCCATCGAGGCCAAGGACGTGCAGGCCAAGACCGCCCTGGACGCCCAGAAATGGGCCGTGAACGGCATCGTCTACCCGCTGGCGGTCAAGCTCTACGAACAGGGCCGGCCGAACCGCGATCAGATCGAACTGTTCAAGATGGAAGCCCAGACCCAGCTCTCCGAGCGCTATCCGGACATGGTCGAGGCGGTCTATATCGAGTCGCTGATCTAGAGCCAAATCCGATCAGATGGAAACATCTGCTCGTGTGAATTTGCTCTATCTTTAATGGGTTAGGGGCGACCCACGAGCGGACCGAACGGTCCGCTCGTGTGAATTTGCCCAAGCGCCAGTTCGTTGGTGCACGATCGAAGGACGCGCCCGGGTCTCAGGCGGACGTTGTCAGCCTTGGGTGCCGAGCAGATCCTCGGTCGCCCGGATCGCGGTGGGCAGCCTGTCCTCGAAGCCCTGGAACCAGGGTTGCCGCTGCAGGTCCCCGGCATCGCGGATCGAGCCCAGGGTCCATCCCCGCGAGACATCGCCCTGCATCGTCCCCATGGCCGATTTGATCAGCTGGGCCAGGGGGACGTCGCTGTCCAACTGCTCGGCGAGCCCGTTGCCGCGCGGCGTACTCCATTCGTAGGCAATCTGGGCGGAGGCGCGGGCCGACGCCCAGGCGACACTGCTCTTCTCCTCGTCGCTCACCTGATCCAGGAAGGACATGGCGGCCTCCATCTGCGCCGGCGTGTCGTCGGGATTTGGATCGACGAAGGCACTCTTCTGGCTGGTCGGCCCGGAATAGAGCCCCATCGCCAAGCCCTGCTGCTGGAGCATGATGTTGCGGGCGATGTCCTGTTCCTCCTCGCTGAACAGGCCTTCGGCATTGGTGGCGACGGCATTGAGCGAGCGGCGGTCGAGATCGACCATCAAGGTGTACTGGTCGCGGCCCTCGAAGCTCCCGGCGTCGAACGGCTGACCCTCGGCCGCCATCCGCTCGTATCGGGCATCCATCCGGGTGCGGGCATCGGCGGCGACCTCGGCGCGGGACAGCCCGGACGAGCTCCCCGCCTGACCCGGGTCGGCGACGGCCGCCGCAAGCGCGGACGCCGGTTCGCCGTCGCGGGTCGGGAAGAAGCGGGAATAGTACGCGGCCGGATCGCTGTCGCGCAGGGCCAGCGCCTGGGCCTGGGGCGAGAGCTTGACCAGGACCGGGTCGCCGGCCTGTCCCGTCGTGCGTCCGGCCTGGTTCATGCCCTGGGCCGTTCCCTGGGCCGTTCCCTGGGCCGCCCCCTGGGCCGTCGCATCCGCGTCGCGCATCAGCCGCGCCAAGCTGGCGTAAGTGGAACTGCCGCCATAGACGGATGAAATGGTCATGTTGGCCTCCCTTTCCGGACTCCGGTGATCGGTGCTGGTCGGAAAGGAGGCAAGGGCCATGCCACTCAGGAAAGTACGGGTATACCGCGTCCGCGGGGTTCCGCCGACCGGGCAGAATCCGAGCCTGCGGCCCGCTCCGGGTCGGCAGAGTCTTCCGCCCTGTCCGGTCTGTCGGGCGGTCTACCGCCCGAGCGCGACGATGTCGCAGAATGGGGAGTGGCGGGAGACGACCTGTTCGTCGGCCCGCTCCAGGATATCCGCCTGGGCGGTGTGGAAGCCCTGGCGCTGCAGCAGACGGACCACCTCGACGATGTAGTCGGTGTCGGAGCGCAGCTCCCCCTCCTCCAGCAGCGCCCGGCACAGGGTGGTGCCGAACTCGGTCAGGCGGATGCAGGACAGCACGAGCTGCTTGTCCGGGTGGTCGTGGGTGATGCGCAGCGCCTTGTCGGCATAGAGCAGGTTGGTCGAGAACCGGTCCTCGCGCTGGCTCTGGAACACCCGGTTGAGGTCCCGGTTGGTGCGGATCAGCCCGTATTCCTCCAGGATCAGCATGTCGTCGGAGGTCAGGTCCTTGCCCTCGAAGAAGGACGGCTCCAGGCGCACGATGAAATTGTTCACCGCGAAGGCAGACAGCCGGCGGAACACCGCGATCACGGTCTTGGACAGGCTCGGCAGGCGAACCAGCACGCCGCAGGGCACGGCCCCCGGCCGGCGCACCTCCTGCACCAGCAGCCGGGCCCACAGCCGGGCGAATTCCGGATCGGCGGTGTCGGCGGCGTGGGTGAAGAACGCGGCCGCCCAGTCCTGGTCCGGCGCGCCGTCGACCACCTCCTCGGTCAGCAGGCGCACGGCGCGCTGCAGGATCGCCTCGATATTGCGCTGACGCCGGCTCTCCACGTGGTCCAGCCGCTCGGACACCCGGCTGGCGAGACTGCCGTCGCCGGCCGCCTCGCCGCGGTGCATCTGCAGGCCGCGCACCCAGTCGCGCTGAGCGGCTCCCAGGGCGGCGACCACCATCTCGTTCAATCGGGCGAGTGCGGCCGCCGTGGTCGGCCCGGCCGGCTTCGGCAGACCGAGCGGCGGTGCCGCCCGCTCAGAGCCGTCGGGATCAGGGGCGCTGGGGCCCGCCTGGGTGCCCAGATGGGGGCCGGCAGGAGGTTGATCCCCGTCGAGTGTGCTCATCGTCACCTCTCCCACCAGTAGGCTGTCGATCCCCCGATCCCGGACAGGCTATCACAGACGGCGGGCCGAAATCAGGAACTCGATATTGCCCTCGGGCCCGGTGATCGGCGACGGCACGATGCCGTCGATGACCCAGCCGCCGATGCCGTCGAGCCAGGCCCGGATGTCGTCGCAGACCGCCGCGTGCACGTCGGGATCGCGGACCACGCCGCCCTTGCCGACCTGGGCGCGCCCGGCCTCGAACTGCGGCTTGATCAGCGCCACCAGCCGGCCGCCCGGCTTGACCATGGCGATCGCCGCCGGCAGCACCGTCTTCAGCGAGATGAAGCTGGCGTCGCAGACCACCATGTCCACCGGGTCGGGCACGTGCTCGGCGGTCAGGTGCCGGGCGTTGGTCTTCTCCAGCACGATCACCCGGTCGTCGTTGCGCAGCTTCCAGGCGAGCTGGCCGTGGCCGACATCGACGGCATAGACCTTTGCCGCCCCGCCCTGGATCAGCACGTCGGTGAAGCCGCCGGTCGACGCGCCCACATCGATCGACACCGCGCCCGTCGGGTCGATGGCGAAATGTTCCAGCGCATGGGCGAGCTTCAGGCCGCCGCGCGAGACCCAGGGGTGGTCCTGTCCCCGCACCTCCAGGGCGATGTCCTCGGCCACCTGCTGGCCGGCCTTCTCCAACTTGCGCTCGCCGGAGAACACCTTGCCGGCCATGACCAGCGCCTGGGCCCGGGTGCGGGACTCCACCAGGCCGCGGTCGACGAGAAGCTGATCGAGGCGCCGTTTCATGGGGTCGGTCGGAGGGAAATCGCTGTGTCTGTCATGCGGCTCACCTTACAGATCCGCGGCACCGGGGCCAGCCCAAGGATGCCGCAGGCCGCAGCCTGCCGCATTTCGTCCAGAACCGGCCACCGCCCTGCCGCGTTGCCCCGATACCGATATCGAGGAACGAGTGCGGGAGGGTTGAGGCGATCGCCGATCGGAACGACACACGCGGATCCGGCGGCCTCGGCGGCTTTCTGGCCCGCGCCGCCCTGCCCCTGCTCGGGCTCGCCCTGCTGGCGGCGGCGGTTCACGGCATTCTCCTGCGCTTTCCCCTGCCCGCGCAGCATCTGCCGTTCAAGCCGCTGGACCTGGAGCGTCCGATCGGCCTGGCGACCGGCCTGCAGCTCGCCAATCTGAAGGACGATCTGGATCAGTGCCTCGGCGTGATCGGGGCCTCGGCGCTCGAGGTCCGGGCGATCCCGCCGCGCAAGACCGGGGAGTTCTGCGGCTTCACCGACGCGGTGCAGATCCTGCAGTCGACCGTGCCCTATTCCGGGCCGGTGCGGCTGACCTGCCCGATGGCGGCCGGGCTCTACCTGTGGGAGCGCGAGGTCGTCGCCCCGGCTGCCGAGAAGCACCTGGGCAGCCGGGTGGTGCGGGTCGACCATCTGGGCACCTATTCCTGCCGCCGGATCGGCGGCGGCACGACCGGCCGGCCGAGCGAGCACGCCACCGCCAACGCCATCGACATCGCCGGCTTCCGGCTTGAGGACGGTCGCCGCATCACGCTGGCGAGCGACTGGTCCGACGGCAGCGACGCCGAGCGCGCCTTCCTGCGCGCGGTGCGCGACGGCGCCTGCGACCTGTTCCGGGTGGTGCTGGGACCGGACTACAACGCGGCGCATCGCGACCACTTCCATTTCGACATGGGCCGATTCGGCACGTGCCGGTGACAGGCAAGGCTGGCGCGGCGGTCGGTTATCGGCGCGGTGTCCAGCCCCGAGGCCCCGGCCGCGGCAATCCCGTCTAGAATGCGGATCGAAGGCCGAACCGCCGAACCGCTCTGAAATCCACCACCGCTCGAAGGGAGCAGGACGATCGCCGAACCGACGGGACCACGCATCTCCGGCGGATTTTCAGGAGTCCCGGCACGCGCCGCCCTGGCGGCGCTGGCACTCGTCGTGCTGCTCATCGCGGGCTGCGGGACCGTGGAGCGGTCCCCGGTGCCGGACGCGCGCACCCCGGTCGGACCGCTGGACCTGGAGCGGCCCGTCGGTCGCGCCACCGGGCGTCAGCTGCTCACCGTCAAGAACGATCCCGATCGGTGCCGGGCGACCCTGGCCGCCTCGCGGCTCCAGGTGCGCGCCCTGGAGAACCGACGCAACGGCGCGTTCTGCCACTATTCCGACGTGGTGCAGATCCTGCGCTCCACCGTCCCCTATTCCGGCCCCGTGCATCTGACCTGCCCGATGGCCGCCGCCCTTTATCTCTGGGAGCGGGATATCGTCGCCCCGGCCGCCGTGAAATATCTCAGCAGCCGGCTGGTGCGGATCGACCATATGGGGACCTATTCCTGCCGACGCAGACAGGGTGGCTCCAGCAACCGTCCCAGCGAGCATGCCACGGCGAACGCCATCGACGTCTCCGGCTTCCGCCTGGAGGACGGCCGGCGGGTCACGGTGCTGGGGGACTGGAGTCAGGGGACAACCGCCGAGCGGGCCTTCCTGCGCGAGATCCGGGACCGCGCCTGCGGTCTGTTCCAGGTGGTGCTCAGCCCCGACTACAACGCGGCGCATCGCGACCACTTCCATCTCGACATGGGGGATTGGGGCGTGTGCCGGTGAGGGGGTGAAAGCGCCGCGTGACGGAGCGACGGAGATCCATCACCACCGCCCCAGCTGCCGCCTCTCTGGACCCCGGCGCAAGGCCGCGAAGACGGTTCGAGCAACGAACCCACCGAAGCGAGCGAACGTGATCTCCCGAGCGCGTTAACCGTTTGAAGTCCCGCTCCTCAGGGTCGACAATCGGGCAACCGTCACCATAAGGCGAGACCCATGCTGCAGGACCGATACGGCAACTGCCTCTCCACCGATTCCACCGCCGCGCGCGACGCCTATGTCGACGGCCTCGACCGCTTCCTGGCCGCCCAGTCCGGGGCCGAGGAGGCGTTCGAGGCCGCCGTCGCGGCCGACCCTGATTTCGCCCTCGGCCAGATCGGCCTCGCCCGCATCCGCCAGGCCATGGGCCAGGGCCACGACGTCGCCGGTCCCGCCGGCCGGGCGGCGCAGCTCGCCGAGGGGCTGAGCGAGCGCGAAACCGCCCATGTGACCGCACTCGGCCTGCTGGTCTCCGGCCAGGGGCCCGCCGCCTACAAGGCGATCCGCGCCCATCTGCTGGACCACCCGCGCGACGCCCTGGTCGCCCAGACCTGCACCGGCGTGTTCGGACTGATCGGCTTCAGCGGCCAGCCGGGACGCGAGGCGGAGCAGCTCGCCTTCACCGCCGGCCTGGCGCCGCATTACGGCGAGGACTGGTGGTTCCTGTGCCAGCACGCCTTCTCCCAGGTCGAGGCCGGGCAGACCGGCCCGGCGACGGCGACCATCGAACGCTCCATGGCGCTGAACCCGCGCAACGCCCACGGCGCCCATATCCGCTCCCACGTCTATTACGAGGCGGGCGAGACCGCGGCCGGCTACGGCTATATCGCCGACTGGGTGCGGGACTACGACAAGTCGGGCCAGCTCCACTGCCACATCTCCTGGCACATCGCGCTCTGGGCGCTGGAGCAGGGCGATTTGGAGACCATGTGGCGGGTCTACGACGCCGACGTGGCGCCTTCCAGCGGCGAGGGGTCGAGCGGCGCCTGGGGACCGCCGGTGAACGTGCTGACCGACGCCGCCGCCCTGCTCTACCGCGCCGAACTGGCCGGGGTGGAGGTGCCGGCGGAACGCTGGACGGCGGTGAGCGCGTATGCGGCGCGCTGCTTCCCCAACCCGGCCATCGCCTTCGCCGACGTGCATGCGGCGCTGGCCCATGCCATGGCGGGGAACGGTGCGGCGGTGGCCAGGATCGCCGCCGAGGCCAAGGGGCCCGCGGCCGATATCGTACGCGAACTGGCCGAGGCCTTCGCCGCGATGGCGGCCGGAAACTGGGCCGAGGCGGAGACGCATCTCGCCCGCACCATGTCGAGCCACGAACGCATCGGCGGCAGCCGCGCCCAGCGCGACCTGGTGGAATACGCGCTGCTGAACGCCCTGCTGAAACAGGGCAAGGCGGAGGAGGCCCGGCTGCTGCTGTCGACCCGGCGGCCGCTCAAGGTGGCGAGCGCGGCGGTGAAGGGGTTGACCTGAGGGGGGCGGAAGGCCTTCCCTTCCCTCTCCTCACCCCGTCTTCCCGGACTTGATCCGGGACCCAGAGCGGCCACAGCCGGAAAAGCGGGCCTCTGTTCTGCGACGCTCCAGCACGCCGACAGCCGGGCCCCGGCTCAGGGCCGGGGAGACGGCAAAGGGTGACGGTGCTGCAGCAACGAATAAGGGCGCGACCCGGTGAGAGCGCGCCCCTGATCCGACGGACCCCGAAGGCCCTAAGGCGTCACTCCGCCGCCTCGTCCAGCGGCGGCTCGATCACGCCGGTCTGCGAGGTGATGATGCCGTAATGCTCGATCCGGCGGTGCTTGGCGTAGTTGAACACCGTCTCCTTGCCCATCTTCGCCAGGTCCAGGTCGCAGGCATAGGTGATCAGCTCGTCGCCCAGGGACGACGCGAGCGCCACCATCTCGCCCGAGGGCTGCACGATGCAGGAGCCGCCGATCAGCATGCAGCCGTCCTCGATCCCCGCCTTGGCGGTGCCGATGACGAAGCAGGAGTTCTGATAGGCGCTGGCCTGCATGACGATGTGGTTGTGGAACATCCGCAGGTGGTTCGGCTCCGGCGCCGACGTGTTCACGTCCGGGGTGTTGTAGCCGAGCATGATCACCTCGGCCCCCTTCAGCGACATCACCCGGTAGGTCTCCGGCCAGCGGCGGTCGTTGCAGATCGCCATGCCCATGATGCCGCCCATGGTGCGCCAGACCGGGAAACCGAGATCGCCCGGCTCGAAATAGCGCTTCTCCAGGTGCTGCCACGGACGCTTGCCGTCGTACTCGGAATGACCCGGCAGGTGCACCTTACGGTACTTGCCGACGATCTTGCCGGTGTCGTCCACCAGGATCGCGGTGTTGAAGCGGTGGCCGTCCTCGGTCAGCTCGGCGTAGCCCAGGTAGAAGCCGATGCCGAATTCCTTGGCCTTGTCGAACAGCGGCTTGCACTCCGGCGTCGGCATCTCGCCGCGCTCGTAGTGCATGTCCATCTTGGAGATGTCTTCCTCGTAGTAGCGCGGGAAGAAGGTGGTCAGCGCCAGCTCGGGAAAGACCACCAGGTTGACGCCCCGGTCCTTCGCCTGCTTCAGCAGCTCGATCATCCGGTTCACCGCGCTCACCCGGCTCTCGTCGGGGGCGATCGGGCCCATCTGGGCGGCTCCGATGTTAATGATCCGGCTCATTGCGCGTCAGTCCTCGAAAGATGGTTGGGTTCACGCGCGTAGTCTAAGGGGACCATCGGGCGGCGTGAAGAACCCTTCGGCGGTTCGCGGCGAGGCCGTCAGCCGAGATCGACCAGCCGCTCCGCCACTGCCGCCAGGACCTCGTCGCGGCTCCGCACCGTCCCGGGAATCCGGTCGAGACCGAGCATCGACCGGGTCAGCGGGTCGTCGGCGTCGATGATCGGCATCTTCTGGTTCGGATCCGAGGCGCGCTCGTAGGACGGATGGCCCGGCGGCACGAAGATCAGGTTGGCGGTGACGAGTTGCTTGCCGCCGGGCAGGGCCGCCGGGTGCTTGGGGTTTCGGCCGATATAGCGTGCCGCGATCACCAGCGGGCGCAATCCGACGTCCATCAGCGCCCGCAGAGCGACATCGCCGCTGGTCTTCCCACCCCCGGGGCATTGCGCCAGGAACACGCCGGTCGGCTTCAGCACCGTGACGAACAGGCTGGCGTAGTAGCGCAGCGCGGTCTCGCTGAACTCGGTGAGGTTGGCGTTGGAGGTCACCACATCGTAGCGCCGAGCGGACACGTCCTCCAGGCGCCACCAGGGGAAATGCTCGGCCCGAGGGCGCCGTTCGACGGTCAGGGATTCCGGCTTCTCGTAGTTGACCAGGATCTCCTTGTGCTGCGCACGCATCGTCTCGAAATCGATGCCGCCGAGATCCAGCGACCGGCTGTCCAGTTGCGCATGGTCGAGGAAACGGGTGCCGTAGACGTGCTGGTTCACCAGGCTCTGCAGTAGGTAGAAGCTCTCGGTCGCCTCAACCTGGTCGTACCGCTCGACGCCGGGGTCCTTGGCCAGAAAGAAGGAGAGCAGGCCGCTGCCCGGCCCGATCTCCAGCACCGTCTTGCGCTCGGGAATGCCGCGCAGCTTCAGGGCGATGGCGTATTGCGACAGCATGCCCGACAGCGGGATCGGGATCTCGGCCGAGGGAAACTGGGTCAGGAAGAACCGGGCGTAGTCGACGAAGGCGTCGAGCAGTTCGGCCATGTCGGCATCGCTCAGCCCGCCCAGCTCGGCGACGAAATCGTCGAAGCGGTTGTTGTGCATGACGTCGAGGAGGATCACCAGATCCTCCATCGACTCCACCCGGGTCAGGAACCCGGTCGACTCGAAATACTCCGGCGCATGGATGCCGGTCTGGCGCAGCGAGCGCATGGCCCGCTTCGCCAGGGTCTCCGACAGCCGGTAGGACGCCGCGTCCACGCCGTTCAGCCCTCGGTCTTGCCGGCCTCGATCTTGCCGGTGATCGGGTTGAACGGGGTCGGGAACTTGCCCGAAGGCTTGATGTAGTCGTAGGGCGCCCGCGCCAGGAATTGGCCCCAGCCGGCCTCGCAGCCGACCTCGCCGTCGTTCCAGACCACCTTGCCGCGCGACAGGGTCACCGCCGGCCAGCCCGTCACCTCCATGCCCTCGTAGGGCGTGTAGTCGGTGTCGTGGTGCAGCATATCCTGGGTGACGGTCTGCTTCTTCTCGGCGTCCCAGATGACGATGTCGGCATCGGCGCCGATACCGATCCGGCCCTTCTTCGGATACAGGCCGAACAGCTTGGCCGAGTTGGTCGAGGTCAGGGCGACGAAGGTCTGCAGGTCGATCCGGCCCTTCGCCACGCCCTCGGAGAAGGTGATCGGCATCCGCGTCTCCAGACCCGGCACGCCGTTGGCGATCTGGCTGAATGGCGCGTTGTCGCCGGCCCAGAACTTCCCGTCCGGCGCGTCGATGTTGTACGGCGCGTGGTCGGAGGTGACGTTGCCGATGGTGCCCATGCGCACATGGTTCCACAGCGCCTGCTGGTCGGCCACCGAGCGCGGCGCCGGCGAGCACAGGACGCGCGCGCCCTGGCGCTGGTCGCCGTCGAGATCGTCGGCGGTCAGCACGAAATACTGCGGGCAGGTCTCGGCGAAGACCTTCACGCCGCGCGCCTGGGCCCGGCGGATCTCCTCGGCCGCCTCCTCGCAGGTCACGTGGAAGATCTGGATCGGCAGGTCCATCAGTTCGGACAGCATGATGATCCGCTGGCAGGCCTCGCGCTCGACCAGCGGCGGCTTGCACCAGGCGTGGTACTTGGTGTTGCCGAAGCCGTTCCCGACCAGCTTCTCGGTCATGTACATGATCGCGTCGTGGTTCTCGGCATGGACGCAGACCAGCGCCTGGTGCCGCCGCGCGGTCTCAAAGATCTTCAGGATCTGCTTATCGTCCACCCGGTTCTTCGGGTAGGTCATGAACAGCTTCAGCGACCGGTGGCCGGACTCGATCAGCTCCGGGATCTCGGTCTCCATCACCTCGTCGGACGGGTCGTTGAGGATGATGTGGAAGCTGTAGTCGATGCAGGCCTGCTTCGCCTTATCGTGGTAGTCGGCGACCATGTGCTTCACGCCCTTGCCCTTCTCCTGGGCGGCGAAGGCGATGACGGTGGTGGTGCCGCCGCAGGCAGCGGAGCGGGTGCCGCTCTCCCAGGTCTCGGCGTTCTGGCCGCCGCCCGACGACGGCTGCTGGATGTGGCAGTGGCTGTCGATCCCGCCCGGCAGGACGTAGCGGCCGGCGGCATCGATGGTGCGCGCGGCGGAGCCGGAGAGTTTCTCGGCCAGGGCGACGATGCGGCCGTCCTTGATGCCGATATCGGCCTGCTGCGTGTCGGCCGCGTTGACCACGGTCCCGCCCTTGATGATGACGTCGTACTCGCTCACCTGTGTACTCCCGGAAAATCGGTTGATCCTTGCCGAAAGTTAAGCACGCCTCGCCAGGTCAGCCCATAGGCGCAATGGCTCAACCCGTCGCTTTGACGAGGAGATCGGCCGCCTCGCGCAGTAGTTCCGCCTTGGCCTCGGCGTAGCGGGTGCGGTCCGCCTCCGACGGGATCGAGCCGAGATTGGCGTCGACATTCAGCAGGATCGACCGGCAGGACGCCTCCAGCAGGTTGGCGCCGGCATAGACGTCGCTCAGAATCGTCGGCCGGCAGATCGCCCGCGCCTCGGTCGCGATCATCAGCCCGGCCACGCAATGGGCGGCGGCGGCCACCGGCACGGCGGTGGAGGTGAGCGCCGCCTGCCCCATGGCGGCCTTGCGGGCGGCGATCTCCGCCTCGGTGCCCTTCGGCATCTTCAGGGTCGCCATGTAGGTGGAGAAACAGTCGATATCCGCCACCAGACTGGTCTTCAGCTCGGCGATCACGGTGCGGCCGCGCTCGATCTGCGCGGTGAAGGGAGCGGGGTCCTCCGCCTTCTTGACGGACACCTCCAGCGCCATCACCACCAGCGCCATGCCGGCGGCGGCGGTGTAGGCGCTGACCGAGCCGCCGCCCGGCACCGGGGCGTCGCTGGCGATGGCGTCGAGAAAGCCGCCGATGGGTTGCTCGAAGGTCGCGTCGGTCATCACGGATGCCCCTGCAGTCTCATGCATTTCAGAAGGTTGGCGAAGATGATCGCCGAGGTCACCCGGCCGACCCCGCCCGGCACCGGGGTGTAGGCGGCCACACCCTCGGCCGCCTCGGCATCGAAATCGCCGACCAGCTTGTCGTCCTTGTAGGCGATGCCGGCATCCAGGATGACGTGCCCGTCGGCGACGTTGCCGGCGTGCAGCAGGCCCGGCCGGCCGGTGGCGGCGAAGACGAAGCGGCACGGCGCGATGGTCGCCGCCAGATCCGTGGTGCGGCTGTGGGCGACGGTCACGGTGGCGCTGCGGTTGATCAGCATGGCGGCCAGCGGCTTGCCCACGGTGGGGCCGCGTCCGACCACGGCGACCCGCTCGCCCGAGAGCCCGCCGACGGTCTCGGCCAGCCGGATGCAGGCCTGCGGGGTCGCGGGACAGATCGCCTCGGCCTCGCGGCCCTGCTGGATCAGGCCCTGGTTCAGGGTGGTCAGCCCGTCCACGTCCTTCTTCGGATCGAGGATCGACAGCACCCGGTCGTGGTCCAGCCCGTCGCGCACCGGCAACTCGACCATCACGCCGTGGATGGATGCGTCATCGTTTGAGGCGCGGATCAGCGCCTCGAACGCCGCCTGATCCTTGTCCGGGCCGAACTCCACCACCTCCATGGCGATGCCGAGATTGCCGGCCTGCTTCACCTTGGAGCGGACATAGGACAGCACGGCCGCGTCGTCGGTGGCGACGATCACCCGGATCGTGGGCTCGACGCCTCTCGCCTTGTGCGCCTCCACGCCGGCCGTCACCTCGGCCTTGATGGCGTCGACAATGTCCTTGGCTTCGATCTTCATCGCTTACCCCGTGCCTGCTCCGCGATCATGCAGATCGCATAGCGCGCCTTTTAACGCGGCCTTGGTGCGGGCGCGACCCCCGGTGTCGGAGATGGGGTGAAGCGACGGTTCGTCAGCCCCGCCCGGCGAGCCGGATGACCAGCACCAGGACGATGCCGTAGAGCACGTGGCCGACCAGGGCGACCCAGGTGATGCCGGTGAAGTTCAGGAAGAACGGCAGCCCGGCGATCGCGGTGATGCCGCCGATGGCGAAGACCCACAGGCCGAAGCCGTAGACCGCCGCCGGCACGAACCAGCCGCCGATGCCGCCCAGGACCTTCTCCCAGAGGGGCTTGAAGATGAACAGCCAGCCGACCGGATAGCCGATCAGGCCGACCAGATAGAAATGCACGAAATAGCCGGCGAAATCGCCGTTCGGCAGCCCGAAGGTACCGAGCAGGCTCTTGGCCAGACCGTGGGGCGACAGGTTGGCCCAGCCGAGCGCCGGGCTGACGAGCTGTCCCCACAGGTCGAAGGCCATGGTGGCGACGGCGCCGGCGAGGAACATCAGCCCCACGGTGGCGGCGGTCAGCGGCGGGACGGTCGGGCGGCTGTCGGTATCGTTGGTGGCCATGGCGCTGCGGGCTCCTGCGTTGCGGGCGTCGATCGCATCGACGTCCCGCCCCTAATGAGCCGCACCCGCGGTCGGTTACAATCACCTCGCACGGTCTTCAACCGGTTGTGACGGGCGGTGAGCGTCGGCCCACCGCCCGTGTCCGTCCTACTCCCGGGTCTCGAAAACCATCGGCGTCATGGTGTCGATGTCGCGGCCGGCCCAGTCGCGCTGGCGCACCCCGGAGATGGTGATCTCCTGAAACGCGTTCAGCTTGGCCGACACGTCGGCCACGTCGATGCTGTCGACCTCGCCCTTGGAGACCACCTTCTGACCGTGCACCCAGACATCCTCCACCGCGCGGTCGCCGGCGGAGTAGATCAGGCTGCGGATCGGGTCGCGCAGCGGCTGCATGTAGGGATGGCCGCAATCGACCACGGTGAAGTCGGCCTTGCAGCCCACCTCCAGCCGGCCGATGTCGTCGCGGCCGATCAGAGCGGCCGCCCCCGCCGTCGCGGCGTAGAATATCTGCTCCGTGGTGGCGTTGGTGAAGTCGCCGGCCATCAGCCGCCCGGCGATCATCGCCACCTCCATCTCGTGGATGAAGTTGTGCGGGAAGGTGTCGGTGCCGAGGCCGAGCGGGATGCCCGCCTCCATGTAGCGACCGACATGGTTCAGCGCGATGCCGCGGCGCCAGAACACGTTCGGGCAATGCGCAACCCCCGCGCCCGAGGCGACCAGCCGGCCGAAGTCGTTCGCCTGCGGCCAGTGCAGCCAGGGATGGTCGTTGAGGAAGATGCCGTGGGCCACGATGGTGCCGTCGGTCAGCACGCCGAGATCGTCCAGCCACTCGATCGGCGTCATGCCGTGACGGCGGGTCATCTCGTTGAACTCGACCACGCTCTGGGCTGCGTGAATGTGCATGGTGATGCCCCGGTCCATCGCCTCCTTGTGGGAGGCCTGGATCAGCTCGGCGGTGCAGGTGTCGATCTGCGACGGGCCCATCATGCCGGACATGCGGCCCGAGGGGTGGGCGTCGGCCTCGTCGATGGTGGCGATGGCGCGCTCCATGGCCCGCTCGCCGGCGGCCTCGTCCCAGTCGTAGACGACGGAATGGCCGTCCTTGGTGGTCCAGGCGGCCGAGCGGTACATCGGGCAGAGCACGCCGCGGATGCCGGTCGACGCCACGTCCTCGACCCAGCCGTCGCGCGCCATGGACAGGTCGCAATAGGTGGTCACCCCGCTCTTCAGCATCTCGTGGATGGCGAAGCGCATGGCCGGGCTGGCGCCCTCGGGCAGCATGCGGAACACCGGCATGTACTCGTAGAGCGAGGACTGGCCGAGCTTGGGCGAGCCCAGCTCCTCGTTCAGCCCCTTGTTGCCGGGTTCGGAGGCAGGGTGGGAATGGACGTCGATGAAGCCGGGCATGACCATCTTGCCTGCCCCGTCCAGGGTGACGTCGGCCTCGCCGTCGAAGCCCTTGCCCACATGGATCAGCGCGTGGTCGCGGAAGGCGATGTCGGCGCCCTTCAGATAGACATGGCCGCCGGTGCCCTCGGCACCGCCGTCGGGATCCCAGGCGATCACCCAGTCGCAATTCTTGATCACCGTCGTGCGGCTCATGGTCTTCCTCGTTCTCGATTGCAGTTGCGGCTCGATTGCAGATCCGGTCGGCGGGGGCTCCCGCGGCGGCAGCGAGTGTGCGGGGCGGGACCGGCCGCGTCAAACCGGAGAAATCGCCTTAAGTGACGTCGGGTCACCGTTGACAGGCCGGCGCCGTCTTCCGACCGTTCGCGTCTCGACAACCTGCCAACGGAACTCTGGCATGACCGCTTATCCCACCCTTCTCGACACCGCCCTGCCGGTCGACGGCCGCACCCGGCGCCTGCTGCGCGACGCCGGGCTGGCGCTCGCCGGCTCGGTGCTGCTGACGCTCTCCGCCAAGACGCAGATCCCGTTCTATCCCGTGCCGATGACCATGCAGACCTTCGTCATCATGGTCCTCGGCATGGCGCTCGGCCCGCGCCTGGGGACGGCCACCGTGATGCTGTACCTGGCCCAGGGCGCGCTCGGCCTGCCGGTCTTCGCCGGGACGCCGGAAAAGGGTCTGGGGCTGGCCTATATGGCCGGGCCGACCGGCGGCTATCTGATGGGCTTCGTCGCCGGTGCGTGGCTGTGCGGCGCGCTGGCCGAACGGGGCTGGGACCGGTCCTGGCTGAAGACGGTCGCCGCCGCCGGCCTCGGCCATGCGGCGGTGTTCGCGGTCGGCTTCGCCTGGCTGGCGGTTCTGGTCGGCGCGGAGACGGCGTTTGCGGCCGGCGTGGCGCCGTTCTGGGCGGCGACGCTGCTGAAGACCGCGCTGGCGGTGGCGGTGCTGCCGCCGGCCTGGGCGGTGCTGCGGAAGGTGCGGGGGTAACCTCCGACCCCTTCCCACCCTTTCCCGTCTTCCCGGCCTTGCGCCGGGATCGCGGGAAGGGGCCGCTGCGGCGCCGGGGATCGATCCCGGCGCTCCATCGCGCGGCGGTCGGGGTCCCGGCGCAAGGCCGGGAAGACGGGAAGGTGCTGGGGCGGGGGCCCGCGCCTACGCCCCCCCTGCTGCCTAAGCCGCCTCGCCCTGGCGGTCGTAGGCCAGTGCGCCGCCGAGCACCGTCAGGTCGCACTGGGCGTCGATCCAGGCTTCCGGCTCGGTGGCGAACAGGTCGGTGTCGAACACCGCCACGTCGCCGAGCCTGCCCACTTCCAGCGTGCCCTTCAGCCCTTCCTCGAACGAGCCGTAGGCGCCGTTCACGGTGTAGGCGCCGATCGCCTCCTCCACGGTGATCCGCTCCTCGGGGCCGATCACCGTGCCCCGCGAAGTCTTGCGGGTGACCATGTTGTAGATGCCGCGGAACGGGTTGGTCTGGGACACCGGCCCGTCGGAGCTGCCCGAGGGGTGTAGGCCGGCATCGATCCAGCTGCGCATCGGATAGCTCGCCGCCGGCCGCTCCGGGCCGAGCGCGTCGAGATACAGGTCTCCGAACTCGTACAGGAAGATCGACTGCGGTGCCGGCAGCACGCCGGCCTTGGCCATGCGGGCGATCTGGTCGGTCGACAGGAAGCCGCAATGCTCGATCCGGTGGCGGCGGTCGGACTGGACCTGGTTGCCGATCGCCTTCTCGTAGCCGCTGAGCACCTGCTCGATCGCCGCGTCGCCGATGGCATGGGTGGCGATCTGGAAGCCGCGGGCGTGGTAGTCGGCGATGTAGCCGTGGATCTCCTCGTCGCCGTAGATGAAGATGCCGAAATTCTCGGAATCGTCGGCATAGGGCGAGGACATGGCCGCGGTTTTGCCGCCGGCCGAGCCGTCGGCGAACAGCTTCATCGGCCCTGTGCGGACCCACTCGTCGCCGTCGCCGGTCATGAAGTCCATGTCGAGGATGCGGTCCGGCCAGCCGGTCGCCCCCGCCAGCGGCATCAGATACATGCGCTGCGGCAGACGGCCCTGGCGGCGGGCGAAGAGATAGGCCTGCCAGTCGCGGTAGCCCTCGCGCAGGCCGACCCCCGGATCGGTGCAGGAGGTGAAGCCGTAGGACAGGTTGAGTTTCGCGCCGGCCTCGATGCCGTCGACGAAATCGTCCATGCCGGCCTTCGGAAAGGCACGATACACGAGCTGCTGGGCGGTCTCCTGCAACAGGCCGGTCAGCTTGCCGTTCTGCGCCTCCACATGGCCGCCGGCCGGATTGGCGATGCCTTCGCGGACCTGCGCCAGTTCCAGCGCCTTGGAGTTGGCCACGCCCATATGGCCGCAGGTGCGCTTGATGTAGACCGGGTTGTCCGGCGCCACCATGTCCAGCTCTTCGCGCAGCGGATGGCGCTTCTCGGCCAGATTGAAGTGGTCGTAGCCGCGGCCCATGATCCACTCGCCCGGCGCCAGGGTGTCGGCCCGCGCCTTGATCGCGGCCAGAATGTCGCCGATCGAGGTGATGTCCTCGCCCTTGAGGTTGACCTCCAGGGTGCCCATGCCGACGGCCATCATGTGCTGGTGGGCGTCGTTCAGCCCCGGCACCGCGAGGCGGCCGGCGAGGCCGATCTTCGTCGTGTCCGGACCGATCAGGTCGGCGATCTCCGACGCCGTGCCGGTGGCCAGGACCCGCCCCTGCCAGATCGCCACCGCCTCGGCGAAACCGAGTCCGGGGCCAAGAAAGACCTTTCCGCCCGACAGGACGGTATCAGCGGCCACCCGCGTCATGCACGCATCTCCTAGAATCTAGAATGGGGTATCCAAGTCGGCCGAACGACCGAAGCGGCCCCGTCGCACGGACGGGGCCGAAGATCGTTCACGACCCAGCTTGCTACCGGATCGGGACCCGGCCCGGAGGCCGGATCAGGACCCGGCTCGGTGGCCGGGTCAGGCGTCGTAGCCCGGGCTGTAGCGGTCCATCATCCGGCGCATCGCCGGCCAGGCGCGCTCGCCGAACGGCTTGGAGCCGTCGCCCCAGAACTGGTCGGCGGTGTGCTGGCAGACCTCGTCGGACGGGATGATCAGCTCCTGGCCGGTCTGGGCGGAGAGCTGGGCGACGCAGGCATGCTCCAGGTTCTGCAGGATCTCGAACGCCTCGCCGATGGTGCGCCCGCAGGCCAGCAGGCCGTGGTTGCGCAGGATCATGGCGTAGCGGTCGCCGAGATCGGCCTGCAGGCGCTCGCGCTCGTCCAGGTCCAGGGCGATGCCCTCATAGGTGTGGTAGGCGAGATGGTCGCCGTAGAACATCATCGCGTTCTGGGTGATCGGCAGCAGCCCTTCCTTCTGGGCCGAGACCGCCATGCCGGCGCGGGTATGGGTATGGGCGACGCACATCACCTCAGGGCGCGCCATGTGCACGGCGGAGTGGATGGTGAAGCCGGCCTCGTTCACCTCGAAGGGCGTGTCCATGACGGACTTGCCCTCGGTGTCGATCTTCACCAGCGACGACGCGGTCACCTCCTCGAACATCAGCCCGTAGGGGTTCAGCAGGAAGTTATGGTCCGGTCCCGGAAGGCGGGCCGACAGGTGCGTGTAGATCGAGTCGGTCCAGCGGTAGAACGCCACCAGGCGGTAGAGACAGGCCAGATCCACACGGATCAGCCATTCCTCCTCGCTCACCTGCTCGCGCACTGACGGGATTTCTGCCTCATAGGCAAGGGCCATGGCGGCCTCCTCGGCTGAGGGACGGGAATTCTAGGGTTGGCGCCGAGATTGGCGGGTGCCGCGGGGACGGTCAATCCATCAAAGTTCCGACCATGGTGCCAACACTTTGCGTGGCGCCAGTCTTGCGGTTTCCTTGACACGAACCGCAAAATATTGATGATTCAGGACGAATCCGTGCTCCCCAGTGGCGAGAGGCCGATCCGCATGGCGCAGCGCCGCCCGCTCCTTCTCCTGGCCATCGCGACCGCCCTGCTGTCCGGCTGTTCCTCGGTCGGCAGCATCGGCGACAGTCTCGGCGGCAGCACTCCCGAGGACCGCCTGGCCCCGGCCCCGGCGCCGATCTATGCCGCCGGCGACACCTTCGTGTACACCGAGAATGGGCAGCCGACCCGCGAGCAGGTGGTCTCCGTCGCCCCCGACCGGGTGGTGTGGACCAACGACAGCGGCCTGATCTGGACCAAGGACGCCGCCCTGGTCACCCCGCAGCTGCGCTGGTCGTCGCATCCGGAGCTCGGCCGCGGACAGCAGACCATCATCGGCTCGCCCGAACAGCTCTTCCCGCTGCAGGAAGGCAACGTGATCGCCTACTCCGTGCGCGGCTCGGCCGAGAACGCGCCGGCCGGCTGGCAGGAGGAGCACCGCTGCGCCGTCACCGGTCAGGAGGACGTGCAGGTCCCCGCCGGCACCTACACGACCTTCCGCATCGACTGCCAGCGCAAGGACTTCCTGGACAGCTACTTCTATTCGCCGGTGGTACAGAACTACGTGCTGCGGGTCCGCGATTTCGGCACCGGCCAGTCGCGCAAGGAGCTGCTGTCGGTGACCCTGGCCAACGACCGCACCCGCGAGCTGCCGGCCACCGTCGCCGCGACGCCGAACCCGGTGGACGGCCCGACCGTGCAGCAACCGGTCACCCCGCCCGTCGCCGTCATGGGCGCCGCCCCGACGCCGGCGATGGCCACGGACAGCATGGCCAAGGAGCCGATGGGCACCGAGGCCGAGCGGGCCGACGCCCTGATCTCGCGTCTGGAGGACGTGGTCTCGCGCCTGGAGAAGGTCGCCGGGCTGGATGCCGGCGGCGCCGCGGCTGCGGCCGGCGGTTCCACCGCGCCCCGGACCGCGGCCGCATCGGGCGGCGGGTCGTCGGGACCCTGGGCGGTGCATCTGGCCTCCTACCGGTCCCAGCGCTCGGCGCAGACGGGCTGGACGGTCCTGCAGCGCCGGTTCCCGGCCCTGGGGGACAAGAAGATGGTCACCAGCGAGTTCGACCCGGGCAACGGGCGCGGCACCTATGTGCGGCTGATGGCCCAGGGCTTCCCGAACCGCGACGCGGCCATCCGGTTCTGCGCCCCGCTGAAGGGGAAGGGCCAGTTCTGCGACGCCCGCGGCCCGTTGCCCTGACCTGTACCGTCAGACCACCGGGACGTAGTCGTACTCGCCCACGCCCTGCATGATCAGGAAGCTGACCGAGGTCTCGCCCGCGTTGGTCACCAGGTGCGGCCGGCCGGCGACCACCTCGTAGCTCTTGCCGGGGGCCAGCTCGACGGATTCCTTCGGGTTCATCAGGTAGATCCGCAGCGTCCCCTCCAGCACGTAGAAGGTGTCGCCCACATTGGTGTGGGTGTGCCACGGCACCTTCTGGGTCGGCGACAGTCGGATCTCCTGAATGCGGAAGCCGGGGCGCTCCAGATGCCGCGCCCGATACTCGGCCTCGTAGAGGTGGTCGGCGTCCTTGACCGCTTCCATGGCGGATCTCCCTTTGTGCTGTTGGGCTTGCCCTACCCTACCGCGCCGCGCGCCCGCATCCAGCCCCGGATCAGCGACAGCAGCACGAAGCCGGCGCAAATGCTGGCCATGTAGAGCATGAGCCCGGTCGGCACCCACGCCTCGATCGCCCAGCCGGAAAGCGGCGGGCCGAACAGGTTGGCCAGCTCGAAGGTCATGACGAAGGCGGCGTTGGCGGCGACCAGCTCGCCGCCGCGGTAGCGCTCGCCCAGCATGGTGACGCCGACGGTGTAGAGCCCGAAGCTGCAGCCGCCCCAGATAAACAGGATCGGATAGGCCGCCAGGGAATCCGCCCGCAGCAGCCAGGCCACCAGTCCCGGACAGGCGATGCAGATCGTGCCCAGCACCAGCAGCATGCCGCGCCGGTTCACCCGGTCGGCGATCCAGCCCAGGGGGATCTGCAGCGCCACGTTGCCGGCGAACACCGCCGTCAGCAGCGTGATCGCCGTCTCCGACGGCATGCCGAGGCGGATGCCGTAGATCGGCAGGAAGGTGAAGAACGCGGCGTCGATCAGCCCGACGGTCAGCACGGCGGCGAAGATGGTCGGCGCCTCGCGGGCCAGCCGGATCACGCTGCCCTTGGTCTCCAGCGCCAGGGGCGGCGCCAGCTTGCGGATCAGCGCCAGCGGCAGCGCGGTCAGGGCGGTGACCGCCGCGATGGTCACGAAGGGTGCGGGCCCCTGGGTCCCGATCAGGGTCAGGATGAGCGGCCCGAGCGCGAAGCCCGATGCGATGGAGGTGATGTAGATCGACATCACCAGCCCGCGCCGCCGCTCGCTGACGATGGCGTTCATCCAGGTCTCGCTGACCACCCAGTGGATCGAGACCCCGGCGCCCATCAGGAAGCGCAGGACCATCCAGGCCCAGAGATTGTCGATGAAGGCCATGGCCAGGGCCGACAGCGCGGTCAGCAGCAGGCCGCCGACCATGGCCGGACTGGCGCCGAACCGGCGGACAAAGACGGTCGCGTTGGGCGCGACCACCAGCACGCCGAGCGAGGTCATGGCGGAGTTGATGCCGATCATGACCGGGTCGACCTGGCGCGCCTCCAGGGTCACCGCGATCAGCGGCACGAAGCCGCCGACCGCCAGGCCGATCGCCATCGAGGAGGCGTAATGCGCCAGCAGGCTGCGCATCACCTGGGCCGGCGACAGCGTGCCGTCCCGGTCGTCCCCGGTTTGCTTCATGGCCCCGGTTGGTGTCATGACCGGGTCACGCGCCGGCGGCTCATGGATAGGTGCAGCGTTCGGCCGCCACCTGCGCGAAGCCGCGCGCACCGGCCTTCACCAGGAAATGGTGCTCCACGCCGTCATGGACGACGGACTGCTGCAGCGGCAGGGTGCCCGCGACCTCGGTGCGCTGGCCGTCGATCCGGGTGAAGACCAGGGTGACCGGCTTGTGCGGATCGAACCAGGCCTGCGGCAGGCCGGCATCGGTGACCTCCGAGTCGCCGCTGCCGGTGACCGCCACCGCGTCGTTGGCGAAGGTGACCGAGGTGTTGGCGCCGTCGTACAGCGGGGTGCGGACCAGGAAGCGCTTGGTCTCCACATCCTCGCAGTCGCGCTTCTCCTCCGCCGACTTGATGTAGAACGCCAGGCGCTGGGGATCGACCCCGGCCTGCAGACGCTCGGACACCAGGTCCAGCAGCTCGCGCCGCGCGCCGGTCGGCACGTCGGCGTTGTAGCGCTTCTCCCATTCGTCCAGGGCCAGCTTCGCGCGTTCGACCTCGACCCGCAGGTTGGCCGCCTCCTGCTCGCTGGCCGCGCGGGCCTGCTCGAACTCCAGGAGCTGTTCCTGATGCATGCGGCGCTGACCCTCGATGTCCTCCGCGCCGAACTCGTAGGACACCGTGGCCGCCGCCAGAACGACGCCGATATAGATGACGAAGCGGATCACGCCGCTCCACACCCGACGCCGATAGCGCCGCTCGCTGTCGTAAAGGCTCATATGCTGTTTCCTCGCCGAGGGAAGACCGAGTTTGCCACTTCCCCGCCCGCGCCGGTGTTCTAGCCGGTCACGCCGCCCGGGTGAAGGGGGACCAAGGCGACGGGGTGGAACGAGCGGGTGAAACGACGTGGTGGAACGATCGGGTGATCCTCCTTTCCCATTGGGGCAGCCGTGTGTCACTTTCCGCCCCATGTCGATCAGCCCCAAGCCTCCCGTATCGGCGCCCGATCGGGCCCCCGCCGCCGTCGCCCGTGCCGAGGATGTCTCGGAGAACGCGGTGCGCGGCATCGGCCTGCTGATCACCGCGGAGCTGCTGTTCGCCACCATGGACACCCTGGCCAAGATGCTCGGCCAGGAGATGCCGGTGCCGATGGTCGCCTGGGGCCGCTACGCCTTCCATCTCGGCTTCATGCTGATGTTCTTCCCCGGCCGGCGGCTGCTGCCGCTGCTGCGGGTGCGCCAGGTCAAGCTGACCCTGCTGCGCGGCGTCCTGCTGCTGACCGCGACGATGAGTTTCTTCACCGCCATCCGCTACATTCCGCTGGCCGATGCGGTGGCGATCGGATTCGTCGCCCCGCTGTTCGTCGTCGCCCTGTCGATCCCGATCCTCGGCGAGACGGTCGGCCCGCGGCGCTGGGCGGCGGTGCTGATCGGCCTGGTCGGCGTGGTGGTGATCGTGCGGCCGGGTTTCGCCGACGTGCACTGGGCCTATGGGCTGATGATCTTCATGGCGTTCATCTTCGCGGTCTTCGTCATCGTCACCCGGATGCTGACCCGCACCGAGGAGACCCTGTCGATCCTGTTCTACGCCGCGCTGATGGGCACGGTGGGCACCTCGCTCATGCTGCCGTTCTTCTGGCAGACCCCGACCTGGGAGCAGCTCGGGGTGATGGCGGCGATGGGGGCGATCGGCGGCGTGTCGCAATGGCTGATGATCAACGCCTACAAGGTGGCGACGGCCTCGACCCTGGCGCCGTTCCAGTACGTGCAGATCACCTTCGCGGCGTTCTGGGGCTATGTGGTGTTCGGCGACATTCCCGATATCTGGGTGATCTGCGGCGGCTCCATCGTCGTCGCCAGCGGCCTCTACGTCATCCACCGCGAGGCGACCCTGGCGAAAAAGGGGTAACAGCGACGGGGTTTCCTCCCTCCGTCTTCCCGGCCCTGCGCCGGGAGCCAGACGTCGGCGTGATGGAACGCCGGAGGCCAATCACCGAAGCCGCGGCTGCCCTTTTCCTGGATCCCGGCGCAGGGCCGGGAAGACGGGGAGGGGGGGCCGTGGGAAAGCCGCTCACGCCCTCCCATGGCTCACCACATGAGAGTCTGGGTCTATATCCTCGCCAGCCGGCGGAACGGGACGCTGTATGTCGGCCTGACCACCGACCTTGCGCGGCGCATCCGCGAGCACAGGGAGAAGCGGCTGGCGGGGTTCACGTCGAGACACCACGTCACCAGGCTGGTCTATGTCGAAGAGCAGGAGCGTCTCGACCACGCCCTGATCCGCGAACGGCGTCTCAAGCGCTGGCGGCGCGACTGGAAGCTGGATCTGATCGAGCAGCAGAATCCGGACTGGCGGGGCCTCTCCTACGACATCCTCGGACCGCCGGACAGCGGCTGAGGGTCGATACCCTATCACCCTTCCCCGTCTTCCCGGCCCTGCGCCGGGATCCAGACGTCGGCGTGATGGAACGCTGGAGGCCAATCACCGAAGCCGCGGCTGCCCCGTTCCTAGATCCCGACGCGAGGCCGGGAAGACGGGACAGCGAGGCTGGAAGACGGGTGGAAAAGGAGGCGTGTCCCCTTACGCCGCCGCTTCGTTCTTACCGCCGTCCTTCTTGCCGCCGTCCTTCTTGCCGCCGACGCTGAACACCGTCAGCAGCGACACCACCATGAAGCCGGCGATCACGTAGAACACCAGGGCCGGCTCGCCGCGGTCGAGCAGGAAGCCGAACATCAGCGGGGCGACGATCCCGCCCAGGCTGAAGCCGGTCGACACGAAGCCGAACACCTTGCCCATCGATCCCGCCGGGGTGACCGAGCGCACGATCATGTCGCGGCTCGGCATGATGATGCCGTGGGTCAGGCCCTGCAGTGCCATCAGCGTCACCAGCATCCAGATCGGCAGCGCCACCGTGCCGACGATCAGCACCGCCACCGCCGTCGCCAGGAAGCAGCAGGCCGCCACCCGGTTGTGGTTCGAGGTGCGGTCGGCGATCACCCCGCCCAGCAGGATGCCGAGCGAGGAGCCCACCAGATAGAAGGTCAGGCCCAGATTGGCGGAGTCCACCGGCGTGCCGTGCACCCGGTTCAGGGCGGAGACCAGGAAGTTGTTGATGCCGCCCGAGCTCAGCGCCAGCAGCAGGAAGAACAACAGGCACATCAGGATCGCCGGGTTCAGCATGATCGACCCGCCGGCGCCGGCGGCCGTGCCGTCGCCGCCCTTCTTCTTGCGCTTGTCGGAGCCCGGCGCGTGCTTCAGCGAGCGGCCGAACACCACCAGCGCCAGGGCCGCTACCATGCCCGCCGCGCCGCAGGCGGTCACCCCGGCCTGCCAGCCGAATTCCTGGGCCAGCCAGACGATGGTCATCGGCACCGCCGCGAAGCCGGCGAAGCCGGTGAAGGTGTGCAGCGAGAAGCCGCGCCCCATGCGCTTCTCCGACACCGAGGCCGACAGGATCGCATAGTCGGCCGGGTGATAGACCCCGTTCGCCGCCCCGGCCAGTACCATGCAGGCCAGCATCGCCCAGTAGGTGCCGGTGATGCCGATCAGCACGAAGGCGAGGCCATGCGCCGCCAGCCCGCCGATCAGGATCCATTTTGCCCCGACCTTGTCGACCAGATAGCCGAACGGGATCTGACTCACACCCGTCGCCGCGTTCGCCACCGTCAGGATCAGCCCGAGCTGCACGTAGCTCACCCCGAACGCGTCCTTCAGGATCGGGAACAGCGGCGCCAGCAGCAGGATGTAGAAGTGGCTGAAGAAATGGGCGGTGCCGATCAGCGAGATGACCTTCATGTCATCGCGGAACGATCCGGCGTCCTCGACGGTTGTGGTTGCGGCGGTCATGGGGGCGGTCGACGAATAGTTGGCTGGGCAACGAAAGTGCGCCCGGATCGGCCCGAGGGTCAAGAGGGCGGGTCGAGGGAGTCGGCCCCCGGCGGCCGGCAAGACGCTTGCTCCGTCTCCCCTCCCCCGGTAGGGGAAGGCGATGAACCGGACCGTCGTCGTGCTGGGATTCGCCGTGCTGCTCTCCGTCGCCATCCTGTGGGCCGGCGGCATCGGGCTGGTGTCCTACCGCCAGTGGCACGACACCCATGTCCGCATCGAACGCAAGCGCGACGCCGGGAAGGCGGAATGCACCAAGACCTATGTCGAGGAGGACGCCAAGATCCGCTGCATGCACCTGTTCGATACCCAGTACGTCATGGAGATCAACATCGCCCGGGCGACCCGGGTGCTGATCGCCGCCGGACCGCTGGTCGGCCTGCTGATCGCGCTTCTGGTCGCCGGGCGCTCGGCGAAGGCGCGGGCCGGCGCCCAGGCCCTGCGCGACCGCTCCGCCGCCCGCCGCCGCGCCGACCGCACCCCCACCCGGCACGAGACCGACCCGACATGAGCCGCACCCGTGCCGACGAGCCGCCCCGCGCCTGGCAGCGCATGCTGAGCGGCCGCCGCCTCGACCTGCTCGACCCCTCGCCCTTCGACGTGGAGATCGAGGACATCGCCCACGGCCTCTCCCGGGTGGCGCGCTGGAACGGCCAGACCTCCGGCGCCTGGGCCTATTCCGTGGCCCAGCACTCGGTCCTGGTCGAGCGCATCGCCACCAGCATCGACGGCACCCTGGCGCGCAAGTGGCGGCTGGCCGCCCTGCTGCATGACGGGCCGGAATACGTGATCGGCGACATGATCACCCCGTTCAAGGCGATCATCGGGCCGGATTACAAGGCGGTGGACAAGCGGCTGTCGGCGGCGATCCACATCCGCTTCGGCCTGCCGGCGGAGCTGCCTGCCACGGTCGAGAAACTGATCAAGCGGGCGGATCGCGTCGCCGCCTATTTCGAGGCGACCCAGATCGCCGGCTTTGATCCGGCGGAAGCGCGCAGGATTTTCGGCGCGCCCCGCGTCAAGCAATCGGTCACAATCGACCCGGTTGGCCCGGAAGATGCAAAGACGCTTTACTTGAAAAGGTTTCGCATGCTGGCAGGGGTTCCTGCCTCCAAGAACGGCGGCGTGCATGATAATTAAGGCAAGGGCAAACTAATTCGGCGCAGGTTGAAGGCACCGCAGCCGATCCTATAACAGGATCAGGACCGATGACGCAGACGACGCATTCAGCCACCAAGGACGGAGAGGCTGCCGGCCACCTCAATACCCGGTACTGGCCGGCGACCTTCGAGGAACGCGGCGTGGTGGTGCCGTTCACCACGCCGATGCTGGCCTTCGCGCGCGCCCGGTCCAACGGCAATGGCGGGCTGGAGGTGATCGTGCCCGGCCTGTCCGGCAGCAGCGGCGTCTACATCATCGGCTGGTCCGGCGTGCGCGAGGTCTTCCGCATGTCCGTGCACGACCGCGCCTTCCACGACATGATCGAGACCCGCAAGGCAGCCACCCCGCGCGAGATCCGGCGCTGCGCCCATGAGATCGCCATGACCGGGCTGTCCGGGCCGGACGCCATCGACGCGGCGGAACGGGCGGTCGAGCAAGAGGAGAACGAACGCCTGCTCACCAACTACTACCTGGTCAACTCGGTGGTGAAGAGCCTGGCGAAGACCGATGTGAAGCTCTCCGTGGCCGAGCTGTCCTCCACCGCCGGCCAGAAGAAGGTGCGCGGTATCATGGCCGGCATCGCCAGCGACCTGCGCGTGTCCTCCGAGCAGCTCTATGCCGATATCGAGAAATGGTCGGACATGATCGCCCCGGTCGGGGTCGCCTCGATGCCGCACGAATGCCGGCTGCGGCGCCTGATGACCCGGCTGAAGGCGTTCCGGATGAACATCACCGCCTGGGGCCGGAACTCCAACGCCGACCCGGACGGGCTGGCCTTCCTGGTCGCGGACGTGGCCCTGCTGACCCTCGATGTGGGGCGCGACGTCCTGGGCGAGATCGACGACCACGCCAACGATTTGCAGACGGCGCTGGCCAAATGGAGTACCGTCGGCCCGGAAATCGCCGACGGGATGAACCGGATCTCCTGGCTGCTGGACGGCTGGGACCACGTCATCGGTCTGTGGGAAGAGGTACTCGACGGCGCCCTCCACGAGCAGAAGGATGCGCTGGAGGAAATCGTGCGCATGCTGCCCCTGGTCCCGACCAAGGAACTCGATGCGCAGCAGGGCAAGGCCTGGGGCGACCTGGAGAATGCCATGCGCAAATTCGTGAAACCGCTGCAGAACTGGCAGTCCGGCCATACCGACATCGAGCTGCAGCTGCGGATCGAGCGGCGCCGGGCCGAAGCGATGAGCGAGGCCGGCTGAACCCCAGCGAAGGCGAGAGCGACATGAGCGACACCTCCCTGGACAACATGGCGAACAAGGTCTTCGAGATCCCGGAGGCCGAGTTCGAGAAGCTGGTCGGCGCCCTGGAGCTGCGCCGCCTGCGGCCGTCCCAGCAGGCGGCGTCGATCGCCATGCTGACCCAGATCCGGCCGCGCCTGCGCCTGATCCGGCCGGAGCGCAAGTTCACGCCCATGCGGCTGTTCTGCCGTCCGTTCGAGGACCTGCTGTACAACCCGAACACCCCGCGCAAGGCGCTCGGCCGCATCCCGCGCGGCGCCCTGAAGCCGATCTGGGCGGAGGCGGAGGGCCTGCTGGGCGACGCCGGCCTCGCACCCGTGCTGGAGGCGCTGAAGGGCCTGGATCCGAGCGACGACGAGGCGGTCGACGCCGCCGGGCGGCCGTTCTGGGCGGCGACCCATGCGGCGCTGAAGGGCCTGTCCGATGCCAGCGCCAAGGAAAAGGGCGGCCGCGCCAGGCTGCAGGAGAAACTCGGCGGCCCCGAGGTCCTCGCCTCGCTCGACGACATCGTCACCGCCCTGGCGATCGCGGCGCCGCTGACCGAGATGCGGCGCCTGCTGCCGCCGCCGCCGATCGACGACATCAACAACGCCTCCCTGCAGGTGGTCGTTGCCGGGCTGACCCGCACGGCCGCCATCAACCGCGACGGCCTGCCGATCCTGGTGCTGTCGCTGATGGCGCGGCTGCAGTCGCCGGCCATGCTGCCGAGCCTGATCGAGCGGCTGATCGAACAGGGCGCCGGCGACCTGATCAAGTCCATGGGGGGCCAGGTCGGCGAGGCGGTGGCCAGCCAGCAGGAAGACCGGATCATCGACATCCGCGCCGATGCCGAGATGAAGAAGGACGACCCGGTGACCGTGGCCCGGGCCCTGGGCAACGAGCTGAAGACCCTGCAGCGCGAGGCGGCGGCGGCCGATGGCGGCGGGCGCGGCGTCGCCCGGCAGATCGAACGGGTGAAGGTCGAACTCGGCCGCCTCGCCCGCGAGACCATCGTGTCGGGGGCGGCGCCGAAGACGGTGGCGGCGATCGAGGCGCTGGACGCCCCGCCGGACAACGCCACCAGCAACCGTGACCGGTTCCGCGCCATCGAGGAACAGATCATCTCGCTGCGCCTCTGCCGGCAATACGCCGGCGATGTCGGCCTGGAGGGCGAGATCGCCACCGCCATGAAGCAGATCGGCGCCAAGCTCGACGAGCGCTCCAACGACCTGCTGCAGCGGCTGGCGGCGAACGACGCGACGGTGTCGACCGTCGACCTGTTCTGCACCGTGCGCCTGGTCGAACTGACCGAGGGGTCGGAGAAGGCGGACAAGCTGCGCGAGAAGGGAATGGCGGCGCTCCAGGACCAATGAGCCGTCTTGCCGCGGCCCGGCCACGGGCATAAATTGGCCGCTCCCAATCGAGTGCTCTGCCGTGTCCGGGTTTCCTTGGGAGGGCCCCGCCAATACTCGGCCGCACCAAGATCAAAAGGACCTCAGATCATGGCGACCCCGAAATACGTGTTCATGGACGACCGTATCGTTCCCTGGAACGAGGGCACGGTTCACGTCGACACCGCGGCGTTCAAGTTCGGCTCCGCCGTCTTCGAGGGGGTGCGCGGCTACTGGAACGCCGACGAGCAGGAGATGTACCTGTTCCGCATGGCCGAGCACATGAACCGCCTGGTCTTCTCCCAGCGCTTCATGCGCTACGACGAGATCATCACGCCGGAATACGTGACCGAGAAGACGATCGAGCTGATCCGCGCCAACGGCATCCAGGGCGAGAACGTCCACATCATGACCACGACCTATGTCGCCGGCCATGGCGGGCAGAACGTCACCGGCCCGATCAAGCTGGCGATCACCGCCCAGGAGCGGCCGCGCACGGCGAAGATCACCGACGGCATCTCGGCCCAGGTCAGCTCCTGGATGCGGGTGCCCGACAACGCCATGCCGATGCGCGCCAAGGTCAACGCCAACTACCAGAACGGCCGGCTGGCCACCCTGCAGGCCGTTGCCGACGACTACGACACCGCCATCCTGCTGAACAGCCGCGGCAAGGTCGCCGAGGGCCCGGGCATGTGCTTCTTCCTGGTCCGCGACGGCGTGCCGATCACCCCGCACACGTCCAGCGACATCCTGGAGAGCATCACCCGCAGCACGGTGCTGCAGCTGCTGGAGGAGATGGGCACCCCGGCGGTCGAACGCGAGGTCGACCGGTCCGAGCTGGTGGCCGCCGACGAGGCGTTCTTCTGCGGCACCGCCTGGGAGGTGACTCCGATCACGTCCATCGACAAGCTGGCGGTCGGCACCGGCAAGGTCGGCCCGCTGACCAAGAAGCTGCAGGAGCGCTATTTCGACGTCTGCCACGGCACCTCGGGCGCGCATCCGGAATGGCGCGCGCCGGTCTATGGTGCGGCCAAGGCCAACGCGGCCGAGTAACCCTCCGCCCGACCGATCCGGACAGGCGCGGCACCCCCGGGTGTCGCGCCTTCTTGTTCCGGGCGCCGTATCCACGCCCCAGGGAGCTCCGCTTGACCCGACCCGACATGACCGCCCGCGCGCTGGGCCCGGCCCGGCTGCACTCGGTGGCCGCACGCGCCGCAAGCGCAGCTCCCGGCGCCGCCTCGGCCGATAGCCGTCCGCCGGTGCTGCTGGTGCACGGCGCCTATCACGGCGCCTGGTGCTGGGACGGCTGGGTCGAGCGGCTCGATGCCGAGGGCTGGGCGGTCCATGCCCTGGACCTGCGCGGCCATGGCGGGCTGGCGCCCGACGCAGCGTTCCGCACCGACGGGGCCGAGGAGATGACGGCCGACGTGGTCGCCGCCATCGACGCGATCGGCGCGCCGCCGCTGGTGGCCGGCCATTCCATGGGCGGCCTGCTGGTCGTGCTGGCCGCGCTGAAGCGCCCGGTGGCGGGCCTGCTGCTGGTCTGCCCCTCGCCGCCTGGCAACCTGCCCGGCGCCGCCCGGGTGCCGCTGGTCGACGAGAGCGCGCTGTGCCCGCCGCTGAGCGCGGCCCAGGCCGGCGAGCGCTACGCCCCGCATCTGGCACCGGAGGCATTGGCCGCCATGGCCACCCGCCTGAGTGCCGAGAGCCCGCGCCTGCTGAACCAGCGCTACGACCTGCGCATCCCGGTCGATCCGGCCGCCCTGCCTTCGGGCCTGCCGATCCTGGTGGTGGAGGGCGGCCGCGACGACCCGGCCCGCCACCCGCCCGGCCAGGACGAGGCCATCGCCCGGTTCTACGGCGCCGGCCATCTCCGCCTGCCCGACGCCCCGCACAACCTCATGCTCGGCCCCGGCTGGCAGGGCTGGTTCACTGCGATCTGGAACCGCGTTACGGATATGCTGTAGACAGACAGCCGATCCGACACCGCACACGGCCCCGTGGCGGAACTGGTAGACGCACGCGACTTAAAATCGCGAGCCTTCGGGCGTGAGGGTTCGAGTCCCTCCGGGGCCACCAATCCCAAGCGGACGATAGCCGCCGGGATCCGGGTCTCGGGTCGCTGGGGATTGGGACTGCGATTTGGAAGCGGCATTCTTGCATGGCTGGCCGCCCCGCCGTGAGGGACACGCGGGGCTAATCTGAGCGGGTCGGCATTCCCGGAACGCCTGGGACTCACCACATGACGACGACCACCAGTGGCGGCTCATCTGGCGGTCCTTGTCCTGAGCCGTTGAAAGCCTCCCCATGTCATCCGTGTTGACCGAACTCCTCATCGGCGTCCTGCTGCTGGGCGGCGGGATCCTCGCGCTCGTGTTCACGCACCGGTTCGTCGCCAGGGCGACACTGTCCGACGACGACTACTTCGTGCCCGCGATGGCCGGCACGCTGATCACCAGCCTGCTCGCCTGCGGCATGGCCTTCCTGATCGAGGCGGCCCTCTCCGCCCACATGCTGCGCGAGATCGCGATCGCGGTGCCCGTCGGCCTTGTGCTGCTCGTCGTGGCGCGGGCGCTCTGGCAACGCCACGAGGCCCGGGCACGCCGCGTTCCTCCGGCCCAGGCGATGCCCCTCTAAGGCAGATCCGCCCTGGCGCCACGCCCCACCGCGAGAGCCGCCGGTGCTCCCGCGGTGCCGGCGCCATCGCCCGACCGACGCCGGCAGGGACCATCCGATGGACATACTGTTCGCGCAGGTGATCGGCGAGCCGCTGTGGATGTGGCTCGGCTTCCTGGCCTTCGTCCTCGCCCTGCTGGCATTCGATCTCGGCGTCCTGCACCGCCGGACCCACGAGATCGGCATCGCCGAGAGCCTGAAGCTGTCCGCCTTCTATATCGGCCTGGGCGTGGCGTTCTCCGGATGGATCTGGCACCGGCTCGGCACCGACGCGGCACTCGACTACCTCACCGGCTTCGTGGTCGAGCAGAGCCTGGCGATGGACAACATCTTCGTCATCGCCATGATCTTCGGCTTCTTCGGCATTCCCCGTATCCACCAGCACCGGGTGCTGTTCTGGGGCATCCTCGGCGTCATCGTGCTGCGCGGGGTGATGATCGTCGCCGGCGCCGCGGCGATCACCCAGTTCGAGTGGGTGCTGTATCTCTTCGCCGCCTTCCTCATGATCACCGGGGTGAAGATGCTGTTCGCCGCCGAGATCACCTATGACATCGCCCAGAATCCGGTGCTGCGGTTCATGCGCCGGCACCTGCGGGTGACCCGGCAGCTCCACGGCGATCGCTTCTTCGTGCGCCATAGCGACCACCGCACCGGCGCCGAGGTTCTCTTCGTCACGCCGCTCTTCCTGACCCTTGTCATGGTCGAACTCGCCGACGTGGTCTTCGCCGTCGACTCGATCCCGGCCATCTTCGCGATCACCACGGAACCCTATGTGGTCTACACCTCGAACATCTTCGCGATCCTGGGGCTGCGCTCGCTGTTCTTCGCGCTGTCGGCGATGATCCATCGCTTCGCCTATCTGCGATACGCCCTGGCGCTGATCCTCGTGTTCATCGGCGCCAAGATCTTCGCCGCCGACATGCTGAACCTCGCCAAAATACCGCCGGCGGTCTCCCTGTCGGTCACCCTGGGGCTTCTGGCGGGCGGGATCGCGGTGTCCCTGTGGACGACGGCGCGCGAGGCGCGGCACGCCTCCGTCGGCGCGCCTGCGATCTCCGAACGGCCGCGCGTCCGGCCGGACGTGGCGGAGAAATGAGCGACGGACGGCCCACTCCCGCTACGCCTCCCCGGTCTCCTCCAGGGCGCGGCGCAGGCGGCGGATGATGGCGGCACGGCCGCGCTCGTCGGCGGCCCCGTCGACCCGCTCGGAGACGTCGAGCAGCAGCTTCGACAGGTCGTTGTGCCAGTCCAGTCGGGCCACCTTCTCCGGCGGCAGCCGGCGCGGCCGCCCGCCTTCGGCGACCAGGGTGCCGACGCCGTTCAGCTCGTACAGGTCGTCCAGATGCGGTGCCGCGATCCGCGCGTCGGGAAAGCGCGCGGCCAGCCGCACGTGCAGCGCGGACAGGGCGGTCTCCTCGCCATGGGTCAGGAAGATCGTGCCCGAGACCGGCCCCCTACCCTCGATCCAGGCGACCAGCTCGCTGGCATCGGCATGGCCGGAATACAGGTCGAACAGCGCGATCCTGGCCTTGACGTCGATCTCCTCGCCCTGGATGCGGACCCGCTGCGCGCCGTCGAGCAGGATGCGCCCCAGGGTGCCCTGGGCCTGGAAGCCGGCCAGCATCACCGTGGCGTTGCGCCGCCACAGATTGGCCTTCAGGTGGTGGCGGATCCGGCCGGCGTCGCACATGCCGCTGGCGGCGATGACCACGAAGAAGCCGGTGAAGCGATTGATCGCCTTGCTCTGGTCCACCGTTTCGGTGAAGCGCACCCGCCGGGCGTTCAGGGCGGCGCGCAGGGTGTCGCCCTGCTCGATCTCGTCGGCGTGACGCTCGAAGATCTCGCTGGCGCGGGTCGCCAGCGGAGAGTCCACGAAGATCGGCGCCGAGGGCACCTCGCCCGACTGCATCAGCAGGTGCAGGTCGACCAGCAGCTCCTGGGTACGTTCGACCGCGAAGGACGGAATGATCAGCGGGCCGCTCGCCTCGGCCGCCTTGCGGACCTCCTCGGCGAGCATGGCGCGGCGCTGGTCGACCGAGACCGTCGGGCGTTCCCGGTCGCCGTAGGTGGATTCGCAGATCAGGTAGTCCACGTCGCGCGGCCCCTGGGGGTCGGGATGCAGCAGCTTGAAGCCGGGACCGATATCGCCGGAGAACAGCAGCCGGAGCGGCCGTTCGGCGGTCCGCTCGATCTCCATCTCGACCGAGGACGATCCCAGCAGGTGCCCGGCGTTCCAGAACCGCGCCCGGATCCCGGCGGCGACCGGGGCCCAGTCGCCGTAGCCGGCCGGGCGGAACAGGGTCAGGCAGTCCGCCGCGTCGCGCCGGGAGTAGATCGGCGAAACCGGCTCGCGGCCGCGCTGGGCATTGCGGCGGTTCAGCCGCTCGACCTCGACCTCCTGGATATGGGCGGAATCCGGCAGCATCACCGAGCACAGGTCCACCGTCGCCCGGGTGGCGTGGATCGATCCGGCGAATCCCTGCCTGACCAGCTTCGGCAGCAGGCCGCTGTGGTCGATATGCGCGTGGGTCAGCACGACCGCGTCGATCGCGGCGGGATCGAAGGGGAAGTCGCCGTAATTCAGCTCCCGCTCCGATTTCGAGCCCTGGAACAGCCCGCAATCCACCAGGATCCGGGCGGCACCCGTCTCGATCTCGTAGCAGGAGCCGGTGACGCAATGGGCGGCGCCGTGAAACCTGAGCTGCACCTGAGGCCGCCCGGCCTTCAGGAGCCGCCGGGCACCGGCGCCGACGGGACGTAGAGCCAGTTCCCGATCAGCCCGCCGGCAACCGCGCCCAGCAGGGCGCCGGCACCGCCGTGCAGCACGAGGTCGGCGGCGATCGCCCCGACCAGCGCGCCGCCGGCGATCGCGACCAGCTGGTCGGTGGTGAGGACGAATGTGGAATCGACCTGCTGCTCGACCTGCTCGATGACCTTCTGCGCCGCCGGACCGGCGTCGGAACCCGCCTGCTGGGCCGCGGCCGGGAGACTGACGAACAGCAGCGCTGCCGCCGCGAGAAGAACCGTACGTAGCAACGTGACCATGACGTGACCTCCGTTTTCCTGATCTGACCGATCCTAGCAGGTCGCGGCCACCACGAATTGATTTGCATCAATGCGGCCGATACCCTCCACCGGCGATTTGATGCAGCGCAAAATCAACCGCCGCCAAGCCTGATAGGCTTGCCGCGAGATTTGGCGTCACAACCTTTTCAGGAAGTCTGCATCCCATGCGAAAGAGCCTGCCGGTTCTGCTCGTTCTCGGCGCCGTGGCCGCCGCCGTCTGGTACTGGCACGCCCGGGAGCACGACGATCTGCCGGCCGGCCTGGTCAGCGCGAACGGCCGGACCGAGGCCGAGCGGATCGACATCGCCGCCAAGTTCCCGGGACGGCTGGACGCGGTCCTGGTGCGCGAAGGGGAGATGGTCGAGGCCGGCAACGTGGTGGCCGTGCTGGATGCCGCCGAGGTCGATGCCCGGCTGCGCGAGGCGGAGGCCATCGTCCGACAGACCGAGGAGGGCCTGAACGAGGCGAACGCCGTGCTGGCCCAGCGCGAGAGCGAGCGGATCTTCGCCGAACGCGAGCTGCACCGGGCCGAGCAGCTGGCCGAACGCGGACACACCGCCGCCGAGACCGTGGACCTGCGCCGGGCCGAGCATGCGACGGCGGTCGCCGCCGTCGCCTCGGCCCGCGCGGGGATCGCCCGGGCCAAGGCGTCCATCGAGGCCGCCAGGGCCACCGTGGAGCGGATCGCGGCGGACCGCGACGAGCATTTCCTGCGGGCGCCCCGCGCCGGCCGGGTGCAGTACCGGCTGGCGGAAACCGGCGAGATCGTCGCCGCCGGCGGCCGGGTGATCTCCCTGCTCGACCTGACCGACGTCTACATGACGGTCTATCTGCCGACCGATGCCGCCGGCCGCCTCCCCTACGGCGCCGAGGCCCGGCTGGTGTTCGACGCGGCCCCGGAATATGTGGTCCCGGCCGCCGTGACCTTCGTCGCCTCGCAGGCGCAGTTCACCCCGCGCTACGTGGAGACCGCGAGCGAGCGCGAGAAGCTGATGTTCCGGGTCAAGGTGACGATCCCGCCCGAGGTGCTGGAGCGCCACCGGGCGATCGTGAAGACCGGGGTGCCGGGCGTCGCGTATATCCGCGTCGATCCGGACGCGGCATGGCCCGAGGACCTGGCGGTGCGGCTGCCCGATGCGCCCTGATCCGGCCACGACTGACCCGGCCCGTACCGATCCGGCCCCTACCGATCCGGCACCCTGCATCCGCCTGGAGGGCGTGTCGCACCGCTACGGGCCGACCGAGGCGCTGTCGGACATCTCGCTCTCCCTGCCGCCCGGCAGCAGCCTGGGTCTGATCGGTCCGGACGGGGTCGGCAAGTCGACCCTGCTCGGCCTGATCGCCGGCATCCGCCGGATCCAGCAGGGCAGCGTCACCGTGCTCGGGGCGGACCTGGCCCGGGCCGACCGGCGCGCCGCCGTCAGCGGACGCATCGCCTACATGCCGCAGGGCCTGGGCCGGAACCTCTATCCGACCCTGTCGGTGGCCGAGAACGTCGATTTCTTCGCCCGGCTGTACGGCCAGTCGCCGCAGGAGCGCGCGCGGCATATCGACGAGCTGCTGGACGCCACCGGCATCGCCGCGTTCCGCGACCGGCCCGCCGGCAAGCTGTCCGGCGGCATGAAGCAGAAGCTCGCCCTGTGCTGCGCCCTGGTGCACGACCCGGACCTGATGATCCTGGACGAGCCGACCACCGGCATCGATCCGCTGTCGCGCGTGCAGTTCTGGCGCCTGATAGACCGGATCCGCGCGCGCCGCCCCGGCATGAGCCTGGTGGTCGCCACCGCCCAGATGTCGGAGGCGGAGACCTTCGACACGATCGTCGCTCTCGACCACGGACGCGTCCTGGCGCGCGGGACTGCGCGGGAGATCCAGGAGGCGACCGGCACCGCCACCCTCGACGAGGCCTTCGTGGCGCTGCTGCCCACGCCCGTGCGGGCGCCGACCGACGGCGCGCTGCCGCCGCGCAGGGCCGTCGACGGGCCGCCGGCGATCGAGGCCGAGGGCCTGGTCAAGCGGTTCGGCGACTTCACCGCCGTCGACCGGGTCAGCTTCCGGATCGAGGCCGGGGAGATCTTCGGCTTTCTCGGCTCGAACGGCTGCGGCAAGACGACGACCATGAAGATGCTGACCGGCCTGCTGGCGCCGACGGAGGGCGAGGCCCGGGTGTTCGGCTCGCCGGTGACCGCGCTGGGCAACGACGCGCTGGGCAACGACATGCGGCGAAGGGTCGGCTACATGTCGCAGTCCTTCTCGCTCTATGCCGAGTTGTCGACCCGCCAGAACCTGGACATGCATGCCGACCTGTTCGCCCTGACGCCCGACCGCAAGCGCCGGCGGGTCGCGGCGCTGCTGGAGCAGTTCGATCTCGGCGAGGTCGCCGACGCGCGCCCGGACCGCCTGCCAATCGGCGTGCGCCAGCGGCTCCAGCTCGCGGTGGCGATGCTGCACGAGCCGGACATGCTGATCCTGGACGAGCCCACCAGCGGGGTCGATCCGATCGCGCGGGACCGGTTCTGGGACCTGCTCTACGACCTGTCACGCAACGGCGGGGTGACGATCTTCATCTCCACCCATCTGATGGAGGAGGTGACCCGCTGCGACCGGGTCTCGCTGATGCATGCGGGACGGGTGCTGGCGGTCGGCGCGCCGGAGACCCTCCGCGCCGAGCAGGGGGCGGCGTCGCTGGAGGAGGCCTTCATCCGCTATCTGGAGCAGGCGGAGCCCCAGGCCACGGAATCTTCGGCCTCGGCGCCGTCGGCCGCGGAACCGCCGCAGGAAGCCGCCCCGTCGCCGGGCCGGACGTCGGATGCCGGACCCGTCGGAATCTTCTCGCCGCGGCGCTGCTGGGCCTTCGCCCGGCGCGAGGCGCTGGAGCTGTGGCGCGACCCGATCCTGCTGAGCTTCGCCCTGCTCGGCCCGCTGATCCTGATGCTGGCCATGGGCTACGGCATCTCCTTCGACGTCGACAGCCTGACCTATGCCGCCCTCGACCAGGACCGCTCGCGGGAAAGCCGGATGTTCCTGCGGCAGCTCTCCAGTTCCCCCTACTTCGCGGAGGCGCCGGCGCTGAGCGGCTTCGCCGATCTCGACCGGCAGATGAGCGCCGGCCGCATCGCCCTGGCGGTGGTGGTCCCGCCGGGCTTCGGGCGCGATCTGCTCGCCGGCCACAGCCCGGAGCTCGCCGGCTGGCTGGACGGCGCCAATCCGGTGCGGGCGGAGACCATCCGCGGCTACCTGGAGGCCGCCTTCCAGGGTTATCTGGAGGAATACGCGATGACCGAGACCGGGCACGCCGCGGCGCTGCCCCCGGTCACCGTCGAGACCCGGTTCCGCTACAATCAGGCGTTCCGCTCGACCGACGCGATCGCGCCGGGCGTGCTGATGATGCTGCTCATCATGATCCCGGCCATGCTCACCGCCCTCGGCGTGGTGCGCGAGAAGGAGCTGGGCTCGATCACCAACTTCTACGCCGCCCCGGTACGCCGCATCGAGTTCCTGATCGGCAAGCAGCTTCCCTATATCGGCGTGGCGATGCTGAGCGTCGCCTGCCTGCTCGCACTGATGCTCGGCCTGTTCGGCGTGCCCTTCGCCGGCGGCCCCGTCGCCCTGCTCGCCGGCGCCCTGCTCTACACCACCGCGGCGACCGCGTTCGGGCTGGTGGTCTCGACCTTCGTGCGCTCGCAGATCGCGGCGATCTTCGCCACGGCGATCATCGTCATGATCCCGGCGGTGAACTTCTCCGGCATGATGTATCCGGCAGCCGCCCTGGAGGGGGCGGCGCGGGTGATCGGCCACGGCTTCCCGTCGCTGTATTTCCAGAACATCGCCACCGGTGTGTTCAACAAGGGCCTGGACCTCGCCCGACTCTATCCCAACCACCTCATCCTCGCGGGCTTCGTCGCGGCCTACTGGGTCGCCGCGTCGGTGCTGCTGCGCAAGCAGGAGGACTGAGATGACGCGCCTGCTCCGGAACACGGTCCGACTCGGCGTGAAGGAGCTGTACAGCCTGTCGCGCGACCTCGTCCTGGTCGGGCTGATCGCCTACACCTTCACCGTGGCGATCTACACCGTCGCGCGCGGCCAGCAGACCGAGCTGAGCAACGCGGTGGTGTCGGTGGTCGACGAGGACCGCTCGGTCCTGTCGCAGCGGATCCGCGGGGCGCTGCTGCCGCCGCATTTCCGGCCGGCGGAACTGATCGGGCTCGACGCGCTCGACCGGGTCCTCGACAGCGGCCGCGCCTCCTTCGCGCTCGACATCCCGCCCGGCCTGCAGGCCGACGTGCTGGCCGGCCGCGCGCCGACCATCCAGCTCAACGTCGACGCGACCGCCATGACCCTGGCCGGCAACGGGACGCGCTACATCAGCAGCATCATCCAGGCCGAGGTCGCCGACTTTCTCGGCCGTGCCGAGGACCAGGTCGCCGCGCCGGCCACCCTGACCGTGCGCGCCCGGTTCAATCCGAATCTGGAGTCGAGCTGGTTCACCTCGGTGATGCAGGTCATCAACAACCTGACGACCCTGGCTGTGATCCTGTCCGGTGCCGCGGTGATCCGCGAGCGCGAGCACGGCACCCTGGAGCATCTGCTGGCGATGCCGGTGCGGCCGGCGGAGATCGTGCTGGCCAAGATCTGGGCGAACGGGCTGGTGATCCTGCTGGCGGCCATCCTGTCGCTCACCCTGGTCGTGCAGATCGGCCTGGGGGTGCCGGTCGCCGGGTCGCTCTGGCTGTTCGCGCTGGGCGCCGGGATCTACCTGTTCGCCATCACCTCGCTGGGCGTCATGCTGTCGACCATCGCGACGACCATGCCGCAGTTCGGCCTGCTGGCGATCCCGGTCTTCGTCGTCCTGAACCTGTTGTCCGGCGCCACCACGCCGCTGGAGAGCATGCCGGAGCCGCTGCGCACCGTGATGCTCGGCTCGCCGGCCACCCATTTCGTGACCTTCGCCCAGGCCGTGCTGTACCGCGACGCCGGGATCGGGATCGTCTGGCCGGAGATGCTGACGGTGGGCGGGCTCGGCGGTGCCTTCTTCGTCTGCGCGCTGATCCGGTTCCGCGCGACCATCGCCGCCGCCCGGTAGCGCGCACCCCGCCGGCCGCGCGCTTGACGGCGGGCGTCCGGCCTCCATCTTCGTCGCCGCATGACCCAGCTTTCCCCCTTCCCCTCCCCCGCCCTTGCCGTCGTCATCGGCGCCGGCGGCGGGATCGGCGCCGCCCTGCTCTCCGCCCTGCGGGAAGCCGGCCGGTTCGAGGACGTGATCGGCCTGTCGCGGCGCGGCGATCCGCCGCTCGACCTGCTGGACGAGCGCTCGATCCGCGCCGCCGCCGAGCGCATCGCCGGCCACCGCGCCCCGCCCCGGCTGATCCTGGACGCGACCGGTTTCCTGCATGACGGCGACTACCGGCCGGAGAAGTCGTGGCGCCAGCTCGACCCGGACCACCTCGCCCGCGCCTTCGCCGTCAACGCCACCGGCCCGGCCCTGCTGATGAAGCACCTGCTGCCGCTGCTGCCGCGCGACGGCAAGGCGGTGTTCGCAACCCTGTCGGCCCGGGTCGGCTCGATCTCCGACAACCGGATCGGCGGCTGGTACGCCTACCGGGCGTCGAAGGCGGCGCTGAACCAGTTGGTGCGCTGCGCCGCGATCGAGCTGCGGCGTACCCACCCGCAGGCGGTCTGCGTCGCCCTGCATCCGGGCACGGTGGACACCGGCCTCTCGGCCCCCTTCGCCAAGGCGGGGCTGGAGGTGCGCCCGCCGGAGGTGGCGGCGGCCGACCTGCTCGCCGTGGTGGACGGGCTCACACCCGAGCGCAGCGGCGAGCTGGTGGACCAGAACGGCGAGACGGTGCCGTTCTAGCCGACGATCACCGGGTCGATGCTGCCGCTGATCCAGCGGGCGAGGCCGGTCATCCGGGCGTCGTCGCCGTCCTGACCCATGACCTGGACGCCGACCGGCAGGCCGTTCACCGCCAGCATCGGCATGGTCACCGCCGGGGCGCCGGCGAGCGAGCTCGGCGTGTTGAACACCGCGTCGCCGGTCGGCAGCTTGGCGAGCGGCTGCCCCGGCACGTCGCCCGGCCACAGCGGCGCCGGACCCGGGCAGGCGAAGGTCAGGAACGCGTCGGCCACCGAGGCCAGCGCCCGCCACGCGGCCCGCAGCTGCTCCCGGCGCAGCAGCAGGTGGCGGTAGTCGTCCGGTCCCAGCGCCTCCACCGCGCCGATCCGCGCCTTGATTCGCTCGCTCACCCCCTCGCCCTTGGTGTCGATCAGGTTGCGCAGGGTCCAGCGGTTCTCCCAGGCGGTGATGGTGTTGGCCAGATCGCCGGCGCCCACCAGCGCCCGCTCCAGGTTCTCAATCAGCGGATGGTCGCCGCGGCGCAGGATCTCCACGCCGGCCGACCGCAGGTGGTCGAGCAGACCGTCCATCGCGCCGTGGCTGTCGGCATCGGTGCGGGCCCAGCCGTCGGTCTCCAGCAGGATCAGCCGGTTCGGCTTCACCGGGGCCGGCGTGGTCATCGGTCCCTGGATGCCGGCGCGGCCCGGATCGCCGCCGCAGCGGCTCGCCACCTCGATGGCGACCTGCCACATGTCCTCGATCGAGCCGGCATGGGGGCCGTGGGTGCTCATGGAGGTGGCCTGGCGCTCGCCGCGATGGATGCCGCCCTGGCTCGGCTTGAGCGCGAAGTTGCCGCAGAACGCCGCCGGCCGGATGATCGAGCCGCCGACCTGGGAGCCGATGGCCGCCGGCATGAACCCGGCCGCCACCGCCGCCGCCGAGCCGGAGGACGAGCCGCCGGGCGTGCGGGCCGGGTCGAACGGGTTGGTGGTCGGTCCCGGATGGTTGCCGCCCAGCTCCGCCGTGACGGTCTTGCCGAAGATCACCGCCCCGGCCCGGCGCAGCGCCCAGACCGCCGCGTTGTCGTGTTTCGGGAAATTCCCCGTCATCGCCGCGCAGCCGAGCTGCGTCGGCATGTCCTTGGTTTCCAGCAGGTCCTTGATGCCGACCGGCATGCCGTCGATCGGCGACAGCGGCTTGCCGTCCTTCCAGCGCGCGGTGCTGGCGTCGGCGGCGGCGCGGGCCGTCTCCCGGTTCAGGGCGGCGAAGGCCTGGACCACCGGCTCGCGGGCGTCGACCGCCTCCAGGCAACGCTCCAGATAGGCGCGCGGCGTGTCGCGTCCCTCGGCGAAGGCGGCGGTGGCGTCGAACCAGGTCAGGGCCTTGAACTGACGGGGGTCATAGCGCGTGGCGCCGGTCATGACGGTCTCCAATGCAGGCGGGGAACGGGTCGAAAGGTGGGTCCCCGTCAGCTTGGCAAGCCGTCAGCCGAAGATCAATCCACGCACTTGCCCCCGAACTCGCCCCCGGACTTGACCGCGCGCGTGCGCGCTTACAGGACCCTGAACACCCGATAGACCGGCCCTTCCGGCTTGCGGTCGCCGGTGGAGACGAAGATCGACCGGGTCAGCCAGGCATAGGGGCCGTCGGTCGCCGTCTCGAAGAACGGGGCGGTGCGGAAATACAGCTCCGAGGGATCCACCGGCTGGCCGGCGGCGAGCCGCTCCATGACCTCCTTCGGGCCGTGTCGCAGGCCCTTGTAGGTCATGTAGATGCGGTGGCCGTCGTCGGTCTCCATGGTCAGCCGCACGTCGAGCTGGGTGACCCCGTCGATCCGGTTGAGGATCCAGTCTCCGCCGCCGTCGCGCACGGTGCCCTTGAGCCCCGGCCCCTCGAAGGTGCCGCCGGTCACCCGGGCGATGCGGCGGTCGCCGTACTGGGTAATGCCGATCGCCACCAGCGGCATCTCGACGTGGAGCTTCAGTTCCATGACGAATTCGGTCTGGATCTCGGACATGCGGGTCTCTCCCTTTGTTACGTTTCTTATCAGTCCTTCCAGACCAGAAAGTCGAAATCGACGCCCTGGTCCGCCTGGGTGACGGAGTTCATGTAGAGGTGACGGTAGCCGCGCTTGTGGATCGGCTGCACCTCGGTCGGCCTGATCTCCTCCAGGCGCCGGGCGATCTCCGCGTCGTCCAGCAGCAGGTCGATGGAGCGGTTCTGCACCGAGATCCGGATGCGGTCGCCGGTGCGCACCACGCCGAGCGGTCCGCCATCGGCGGCTTCCGGGGTGACGTGCAGCACGATGGTGCCGAAGGCGGTGCCGCTCATCCTTGCGTCGGAGATGCGGACCATGTCCTTCACCCCGGCGCGGGCCAGCTTCTTGGGGATCGGCAGGTAGCCGGCCTCGGGCATCGCCGCCGGGCTCTTCGGGCCGGCGTTCTGCAGCACCAGGAAGTCGTCGGCGGCCACGTCCAGCTCCGGATCGTCGATCCGCGCCGCCAGGTCGGCCAGGTCGGAGAAGACGACCGCCCGGCCCTCCTTCTCGAACAGGGTCGGATCGGCGGCCGAGCGCTTCAGGATCGCGCCGCGCGGGGCAAGCGAGCCGAACAGGGCCACCAGCCCGCCCTTCTCCTGGAACGGCGCGTCGAAGGGGCGCACGATGTCGTGGTCGACCCAGGTCTTGTCGGCGTCCAGCCGCTCCTCCAGGGTCTCGCCGGTGACGCTGACCGTGTCCAGATGCAGCAGCGGCCGCAGGGCGTGCAGCACGCCGACCAGCCCGCCGGCGGCGAACAGGTCCTCCATGTAATGCGCCCCGGTCGGCTTCAGATCGACCAGCACCGGCGTCTCGTCCGACATCTCGTTCAGCCGATCCAGCGGCACCGGAATGCCGAGCCGCCCGGCGATGGCCGTCAGGTGGACGATGGCGTTGGTCGACCCGCCGATGGCGAGCAGCACGCGCAGGGCGTTCTCAACCGATTTCGGCGTGATGATGTCCTTCGGCAGCAGCCGGTCGTCGCCCTTGGCGAGCGCAAGCTGCATCGCCCGCGCCCCGGAGGCCTCGGCGGCGCGCAGCCGGTCGGCATGGACCGCCGGAATGGACGCGGTGCCCGGCAGGGTCATGCCAAGCGCCTCGGCGATGCAGGCCATCGTACTGGCCGTGCCCATCACCGCGCAGGTGCCGGCGGTGGTGGCCAGGCTGCCCTCGATCCGCTTGATGCCCTCGTCCGACACCTCGCCGGCGCGGTACTTGCCCCAGAACCGGCGGCAGTCGGTGCACGCCCCCAGGCGCTCGCCGTCATAGGGCGAGGTCAGCATCGGGCCGACGGCGCAATAAACGACCGGGACTTCCGCGTTGGCGGCGCCCATGAGCTGGGCCGGCAGGGTCTTGTCGCAGCCGCCGATCACCACGACCGCGTCCATCGGCTGGGCGCGGATCATCTCCTCCACGTCCATGCTCATCAGGTTGCGGTACATCAGGGAGGTCGGATTGAGGAACGTCTCGCCCAGCGAGATCGTCGGGAACTCGATCGGCAGACCGCCGGCCGCCAGCACGCCGCGCTTGGTCGCCTCGACCAGCTCCGGCATCAGGCGGTGGCAGTTGTTGTAGCCGCTGCCCGACGAGCAGATCCCGACCACGGGCTTGTCCAGCATCTCGCGGCTGTAGCCCATGGACGAGGCCATGGAGCGCCGCAGGTACAGGCTGAATTCGTTGTCGCCGTAATTGGTCAGGCCGCGTCCGAGGCCCTTGGGCGTTTCTTTGTCGGTCATACTTGGTTCCTCCCGCGCGCACCTTAGTCGCCGGACGTGCGGATTGGGAAGGCGCGGAAATGCCGCGCGCCGGCCCGCGCTACGCCGTGCGGCGCAGGACGAAGCGCAGAACCTCGCCCTCCTCGGCGCTCACCAGCTCGTGGCCGGACTGGCGGGCGTAGTGCCGGAAGTCGAGCATCGCCGCCGGGTCGGTCACCAGCACCTCCAGCAGGGCGCCGATCTCGACCTGGGCGATGGCCTTACGCGCCTTGAGCACCGGCAGCGGGCATTTCAGGCCGCGCACGTCCAGCGACCGGGCGATCGGCTCGGCCGTCTCGGATCCGGGCGCGTCGGGGGTCGGCTGGTCAGCGCTCATGCGGCGAGTCCTGCGCAAGTCTGGTGGCGGCACCCGTCGGCCGGGCGTCGGCGATCTCGCGCACCATCTTCGCCAGCAGGGTCTGCGTAAAGCCCCTCTCTTCGGTCGCCACCACCACGAAGGCCCCGAGCCCGCCTATCACGTCCATCTCGTAATGCTCGTCCAGCGGCTCGCCGCTCGGCCCGGTGCGCACGTTGCGGTTGGCGACCACCAGGCCGTTGATGGTGATGCCGTCGGCCACGGTCATCGAGCGGATCAGGGCGAGCGGCCGGCCGCCGATCTGCGGGCCGTCGCCGGACAGGTCGATGACCTTGCGCGCGCCGTCGATGTCGTTGGTGCGGATCAGGTCGGCGGAATAGGCGATGGCCTCGCTGATCGAGTTGTAGCCGTACGCCGCCCGAGGCGCTGCCACCAGGCGCGCGCCCCAGGCCAGGGCATCGTCGCGGTTGGCGATCACCGTCCAGTCGACGATGGTGTGCTGGCTCTGCGGCGCGCCCCACTCGACGAAGGCCACGGCGATGCGCCCGAGCGGGCCGGCGGCGATCACCTCCTGCACCCGCTGGTCGGCCAGAGCGGCGGCGTAGCCCTGGCGCTGAAATCGGAGTTCCTCGTCATCGATCGAACCGGAGCCGTCGGAGGCGAAGACCAGTTCCAGATCGACCGCCGTGCGGGCCGCCGCCATCGGCGCTAACACCAGCGACGCCAACAGAAAAATCCCGGTCAAGCCTGTGGATATTGACGAGGCGGCAAAGAACCCGCCAGCGGGCCAAGACCCGCGCTTTCCCCGGGATCGGGGTGCTGCGGGAATTTTCACCTTAAAATTTGCGGATAAATCAAAAAAACGCGTGCAGTTCGAAAACCCTAAAGTTGTCCACATCACATCCACAGCCCCCGTGAGTCGGTGGTGGTCAGACAGTGCTCAGGGAATTGAAGGTTCCAGTTTCGCACCGATCAACTCGCAATGCCGTGAGGAATGTCACGGCGGGCAAAGTACGGGACGAATGGCGATGGAGCGGCAGCGGGATCAGGCCGGGGCCGGATCAGACCCGGCCGGTTCAAGACTGGGCCGGATCAGGCCCGGCCGGCGATGCGGTCGGCGTCCGCCTGGGCGCGTTCGTGGACGAAGTCCAGCACCGCGCGGATCCGCGCCAGCTTCGACAGGTCGCGGTGGACCAGCAGCCAGAGGTCGACCCCCGGGATCTCGCTGCCGGGCAGCACGCGGACCACGTCGCGGACCTCCTCGGCGACCATGCAGGGCACCAGGGCGATGCCGATCCCGGCCCGGGCGGCGGCGAGGCGGGCGCTGGCCGGGTTGGTGGCGAAGGCCGGCGGCCGCCCGCCCATCTGCTGACGCAGCCAACTCACTGGCGCGTTCTCCGGGAACCCGTCCAGCCAGTCGATGACCGCGTGATCGGCCAGATCGCCGGGTGCCTGGGGCGCGCCCCGCGCCTCGAGATAGCCGGGCGACGCGTAGAGACCGAAGCCGAGCGTGCCGATGCGCCGGATCACCAGGTCGCCCTGCTCGGGGCGGGCCATGCGGATGGCGACATCGGCCTCGCGGCGCGACAGGTTGAGGAAGCGGTACTCGTTGACGACCTGCAGGCGGATGCCGGGATGGCGGTCCTGCAGCAGCGGCAGGTTGCGGATCAGAAAGGGGCCGATCAGCGATTCGGTGGAGGTGACCGCAACCGTGCCGGTCAGCCCGCGATCCTCGGCGTCGAAGGCGCGGGCCAGGCCGAACATCTCGGTCTCGATGCCGCGGGCCCGGGCGGCCAGCTTCTCGCCCGCCTCGGTCAGGCCGTAGCCGTCCTGGCGCCGGTCGAACAGCCGGACCTCGAAACGGGCCTCCAGCGCGTCCACGTGGCGGCTGACCGTGGCCGGATTGACCCGCAGGGTGCGCGCCGCCGCCGACAGGCTGCCTTCCGCCGCCACCGCCAGGAAATAGCGCAGGTCATCCCAGTTCATGCTGCCGGAGCTCATGTTGCCAGTGCTCATGTTTCCAGTGCTCATGGGCCAGTGCTCATGGGCCAGACGCGCCGCCGGACATGCCGGTCACCTCGGTCGATATTTGCAAAACCGGCTCCCATGATCTGCCCGTCGCTTTGCAGGATCAAGGGATCCGTACGGGAGGGACTCCGGACGGCGGGGCGGCCGAATAGGTTCGGGTATCGGGCAGGGTCGCCATCAGCGCGCGCAGTCCGTCGTCGAGTACCGAAGCCAGCAGGTCCGGGCCGGCGACGAACAGCCCGGCCCGGCCCACGGCCAGCGCCACGCCGACCGGCGAGGTCGGCAGGCCGCCGTCGCCGCGCGAGACCCGGTGGTCGGCCTGCCAGAGGGCATCGCCGGTGCGCAGGTCGATCAGCCGGGCCCGCAGATCGATCCGCGCCTCGCTCCAGACCAGGGCGAAATGGCGCGCGGATCGCAGGGTAAGGGCGAGTCCGTGCGGACATCCGGCCCGTTCGGCGAAACGTTTTCGTGCCGCCGAGGTGGGATTGGTGCGTCGATTCTTTTGCCGCGGGTGTTCGACGGCGGCAAGAAAGGGGGCCGGATCGGCAGCCGGTTCGGACGCCAGATCGAGCGCCCAATGGCGGGTCAGCCGGTCCCGGGCATCCGGCCCGATGACCCCGGCCACGCGTCCGGACAGGTGACGGGCGAGCGCGCGCTCCGCCGATCGGGCGCTGATCTCGCCCCGCACCGCGGCGGGCAGGATCACGACACAGGCCGGCGGATCGTGCCAGAATCCCGCCGTCACCCGATGCGCGACCGGCGGCGGGCCGGGGGCCGAGACGCAGGCGCCAAGGCCTGCCACGAGACTGACTCCGAGCCCGGCCGCGCATCCGGCCGCGCGGCAGAGCCGGGCGATGCGCCGCAGGGCGGCGGCGGGCCGAGTCAGCCGCATCGTCCGATCCGCCCGAGCGCGATCCGGGACGTCAGCGGCCGCCCGTCGACGCGGAGATCGGTGAGGAAAAGCCGTTCCCCCTCAAGCGCATAGGCCGCCGTCACCTGTCCGGAAACGGGGCGTCCCTGCGGTATCAGCCGGGCCAGTCCGCCGAGCAACCGGCGATCATAGGCGCGGCTCACCAGGGTCACCAGCGCCCCGCCCCGCAGTCCGCCCGGCAGCCCGTGATGCCGCCGGATCCGCGCCGCCAACCCCTCGCCCGCCTCCGGCGCGTGCCCATCCGCACGGCGGAGCAGCGGCGAAAACACGGCCCCAGCCCCGGCCCCAGCCCAGTTCCAGGGCCTGCCGGCCGGATCGTCCAGCCGCCACAGCCGTCCCCCCGCCATCAGCGCAACCGCCAGCCCGCCGCAGCGCAGCAGGTGACCGGCAAGCCGCCGCCGATCGGCCTCCGCCCGTGGCCAGAGCAGGGTGACGTCCGGTCCTTCGCCCGCCGCCACCGCCCGCAACACCGCCTCGCCGACCGCGTCGCCGCCCCCCTCCGGCGCCGTCCGTCGCGGCGGTTCCGGCGCGCCCTCCCCCGCCCACTCCTCCGTCCTCTCCCCTGCCGCCCGCGATGCAAGCGCCCCTGTCGGTTCCGACGCCGCGCGGACACCGGGTATCGGCGGAGCGTCCGTCGACGGAGGCGCGGGCAGCCGGATCTCCGCCAGCGTCAGAGAGGGCGTCCTGCCCGCCGGATCCGCCGTCGCCGCGGCGGGCGGTTCCTCACGCTGTCCGGCCCGGCCCGGCGGTTCCGGTCGGAAGAGAAGCAGCCACGCCAGGCCCGCGGCCAGCACAACCGGGGCCAGCACAACCGGGGCCGTCATCGCCAGACGGTTCGCGGCCCTGTCCGCGGACATTCACCGTATGCCGGCAAGGAACCGGCTCTCCATCTCGCGTGCAAGATCGCGCAGCTCACGGGACAGCCCGTCACCCGCCCCGGCGCCCTCCCGTGTGAGTTTGGCGGCGCCGGTCTCGTTGCGGTCGACCGCCTCCGGCGCGTGTGCCGAGCCGGACGCGTCAGGGTCGAGCGATACCGTCGCGCGCGGCGCCGGCGGCGGTGCCGGATCGGCCGGGTCCCCGTCTACCGCAGCCACCGTCGCCCCAGGAGGCTCACCGCGCAGGGGCTCTCCGCGCAGGGGCTCTCCGCGCAGAGGCTCCCCGTGCAGGGGCGCCTCCTCCGCCGGGCGCGGCGGCGACACCGGTACCGCGTGCTCCACCGTCGTGACGGCCGGGAGCGGGTCGGCCGCATGCCATCGATCCGCCAGGATCAGGTAGGCCAGGGTGGCGCCGACGACCAGGTTGAACAGGACGAACCTCATGTCGCTTCCCCCGGCCCTGGCGCCTCCCCGTCCGGCACCGCCCGGTCGGGCTCCCTGGCGGCCAGGACGAGGAGAACCGCGCGCAGCAGCGCCGCCAGCGGCAGCCCGACGATGCTCGTGGCGAACGCCATGGCGAACCGCCGGGTCAGCGCCCCAACGAGTCGGCCGGCCGTCTCCGGTCCCAGCGCCGCGGTGGAAAGGCTGGCGATGCCGAGGCCGATCCCCAGCAGGGTGAAGGTGAGGGCAAGGGTCGCGATGCCGGCCGACGCCTGCAGCCCGACGATGTGCCAGGACCGATCCCCGGGATCGCGCCAGAGGCGCACCACGGCGATCAGCGCGATCAGGGTGAGGAGGAGGATCGCGGCCAGGAAGACGGGACCGACCACCCGCTCCGTGCGGGCCACGAGCGCCGATACGCGGTCCCCGGTCAGCACGACGCCGAGTGCCAGGGCACCGCTGAGACCGGCCAACAGGATCGCCGTCGAGCGGGCGGCATCGTCCAGCGTGAGTCCGAGGCCCCCGACGGGGCGGCGCGGGGGCATCACCGGCGCCCCATGCGGGCCGCCATTACCCGCGCCGTCGAGATCCCGATCCGCTCGAGCCACAGGTCCAGGACCGCCCTGTCCAGCTCGATGGAGGCATGGGCAAGGAAGGTGAGGTCGTAATCGGCGAAGGCGCGGCGGGCGATCGGCCGGGTGTCGGCGGCCGTCCTGGGGTCGCGCAACGCGATGCGTTCCAGGTCGATCAGCCGGCGCCGCGCGATCTCCGCCGCCTCCGATCGTCCGGCCGGATCCCGGCCGGGGTCGAGCAGCGCCCCAATCAGTCGGGCCCGCTCCCGTTCCATGTTCTCCAGCGGATCGGCACGCGTCTCGCCCCCCGCGACAAGGATGAGGCCCAGGACCAGTCCCAAACCTGCCACCCACAGCGTTTTCGGCATCACGGCATCCTCCGTCGCGTCAGTTCGGGGCTATGAAGAAATCGACGGCCGCGCTCACATCGCGCAGCTCGGGGCGCCCGGCCGTGTCCCGCGATCGGGCATCCACCTCGTCCGCCAGGGCCATGGCGTCGAGGGCGACGAGCTTGGCCATGTAGGACAGCATCAGGTCCTTCTGGTCGAGCAGCGCCAGGTCGGTCTCGGCCTCGGCCACCAGATGCGCGAGATAGTCCGGCTTGCCGATCGCCCGCCCGTCGATCTGCGGCGCGGCGTTCATCGGGTGGGCGTCGATCGCCCGCGCCAGATCGGCGATGGCGGCCGCCTGTCTGCGGTATTCACGGCCGTACCGGCTTTCCTGCGCCGTGGCGGAGGCGAACAGCTTCATGTCGACCGACGCCTGCGACGCCGCGAAACGCTCCATTGCCGCCGCGCGCTGCCCGGCCAACGCCGCCGGCGCTTGCGGTCCGCCCGGATCGCCGGTCCGCTCGATCCGAGCCAACAGCCGCCGGTACAGAGCCAGCCGGGTCTCGACCTGCTGGCGTTCCAGATCATGACGCGCCCCCAGGAGGGATACGTAGTCCTGCTTGGCGCGCAGAAACGCATGGCGCTTCTCGTCCCGAAGGGCACCGCGCGCCGTTGCGGCCGCCGCCTGCATCGCGCCGAGAGACGCCGCCGTCCCCTCGATCGCCGCCGCCTTGTCCTGCAGGGCGTCCGCCAGCGAGGAGTCCCGGAAATCCCGGTCCACCGCCTTCTCCAGATAGCCGATCGGAAGACGGACCAGCTGCTCGCTCGCCACCGGCGTCCAGCTCGGCAACTCCTCCGCCCAGGCCGCCCCCATCGGCATTCCACCCAGGACTCCAACGAGCATCGCGAGACGCAACAGCGCCGAAATCGCCCGACCGCAGTTGTCGCGTACCGCCATCATCGGCCCCACCGGTCGATCCGGGCGAGTTCGTCGGCCAGCCGGCGCGGTACATTCACCCAGTCCCCCGCCCTGACCCCTGCCGGATGCGCTTTCAGGATCAGGCCCATACTGTCGATGAAGGACGTCCCGTCGTCGAAGAACAGGTCGCGGCCCGCAAAGGCGTCGGCGAAGCGCTCCAACCCCTCCCGGGCGCCGGCGACGTCGCCGCCCTTCATCCGGCTCTGCACCGCCACCGCGTAGACCCGCATCCGGTCCTCCAGATCCAGGTGGGCGGCATCGGGTCCCAGATCGGCTTCGCAGCGCTCAAGGGTGCGGGCGACCGCGAGATAGCGGGCGGCCTCTGCCGCCGCCCGCGCCTGGCGTTCCAGGGCCAGGCCCTCGTCGCGGCAGGTCCGGTAGGCGCGCATCGCCTCGACCTCGGCGAACCGGGCCTGGCGATAGCCGATCCCTTCCGGCGCCATGCGGGGCGCAGCGACACAGGCGGCGAGCAGGGCCGCCAGGCCGAGCGCCGAAGACGCTGCGGTCAGGATCGAACGGTGTCGGGTGCTGCCCATGTCTGGCACCTCCGGCGAACGGTCTCGTCACCGGAGCCATGGGCGGGCCAGAGCCGGATTTCAGCGCGCCGGGATCACCCGGTGAAGAATCTCGCGCACCTCCACATCCTGATCGTGCAATCCGTCGACCAGCGCATCGATTTCGGCGCTGGACAGCAGGTCGATGGCGCCGAACGCCTGGGCGACCTGGGGACGGTCGCCGTCGGCGAGGACGAGCAGGCCGCGCACGTCGATGCTCCGACGCACCCAGTCGGGCGGCTGCACCCGAACTTCGGCGGCCTCGCCCGGCGCGAGGATTCCCACGGCCAGCTCCGTATGGCGGCGGCGCGAGGCGTATTCCCGCACCCCGCCCTGGACCGCGCCATAGAGCCAGATCCGCACCGGCCGCTCACCGGCATTGGTCGCACGGAACGCCACCGCGCAGACCTCGCGCGGACCCTGCGGCCCCGGATCGGCCACGTCCGCCGGTCCGCAGGCGTCGCCGACCGGCCGGGACTCGAGCACGTCGAAGGAGACCCGGGCGGGCGCGAAAACCGGCACGCTCCCGGCCGACGGCGCCGCCGGCTGCCCGGCTGCCAGTTGTCCGGCGGCTGGTGGCATCTCGGTCGCCGGCTGCGACCGCGGGGTCTGCCAGAGCCCCCAGACGATGGCGGCGCCCCCCAGCAGCAGCGCGACGCCGAGGACCCCGCCACCGCGTCCCGCCCTGCCCCAATCCACCGGGCCCCGGACCACCGGTGCGACGAGGCCGAGATGGGCCAGCGCCTCGTCGACCGACCGCACCGCCAGCGGCGCGGCCCCGGCCGGCAGATCGTCGGCGTGCTCGACCGCGGCAACGGCGAGCACGGGCGGGCCGGTGGCCAGGAGTGCCGCCGAGCGGCGCGCCTTGTCCACCACACGCGCCACCGGCCCAACCTTGAGGTCGGAATCCACCGTGCCGGTCGCCCAGACGATGCCCTCGGCCGGCGCATCGTCCTCGGCCAGCCGGTCCGCCAGCTTCAGCCGGTGGGCAAGATAGAACCCGAGCTGCCAGCTCCGTCCGTCGTCGATGGGGCGGTCCACATCCACCCGGTACACCCGCTGGCCGGTATCACGTTCGACCACGCCGGTCGGCCGCCGCACGAAGGCGTCGTAGTCGCCGGAGATCGGCAGGGCGGTGGCGGTGCCGGCGAGGCAGACCACCGAGCGGAGCGCCGGATCCTCCGCGGTGATCCGGCGGACCGTGCTCGGCCCGGCGGTGGTTGCGATGACCACCCGCAGACGTCCACTCATGTCCCCGGACTCCGCGCCAGGCGCGTACCGGGTCGGCGCGCGACCGGCGCCGTCCAACGGTCACACGAGGTAGAGCCGGGCATCCGCATCCGCCAAAGCGACCAGGATCGGATCCGAGTTGTCGACGAGTATCTGGACCATGCCGTCGACCGGCGGCGGCAGGGCGAATACCAGCGGTTCCGCCCCGTCGCCGACCGCGATCAGGCGCGACGCCGTCGCCGTGGGGTCGTCGAAGGTTATGGCGAGATAGCTCTGGCCGGGCGCGCCCAGGGACGGGACGACCCGCAGACGGGCGCCGTCGGCGTGGCGGTCGATGCCGTCTTGCGGGGTTGCCGCCGCCGCCTGCCGGGGGAAGGCCACGGAGGCCGCATCGGCCAGCAGGGCGTCCAGATCAGCGTCGGGCACGATCCCGCCCGGCAGGGCGCGGCCGGTCGCCAGAGCCGACCAGATGGCCGAGACCGACGGCCGGGACGGAGCACGGCAATCCGTCAGGCCCCGCGCCACATCCAGGGCCGAGAAGATCGTCTCGGCCGTCCGGCGCCCGTCGCCCTCCAGATCCCGCCACCGGTCGGTCATGCGGTACCGCCGTAGAGCGCCCGGAAGCCGGTGCGGAACCGGACCGTGTCCTGCGCGAACGTGTCGTCGGACAGCCGGCCTTCGGCGGCGGTACGGACATGCTGCAGCCGCACCAGCAGACGACGCACCAGGGGCGCACCGGCCGCCATGCCGTTCACCGCCGTGGCCGACCGTCGGTCCTCGGGGCCGAAGCCGGACCGCCCGACGCCGCGCAGCGCCTTGCGGGCATCGCCGATCAGACCGGCGACCTCCGGGCCAACGACCTTTGGGTCGGCCAGGGCGGCCACCATGCCGACCACACCGCCGGGCCGCAACGCGATGACATTCGATCCGTCCGCCTCGCTGGGCAGACGGTCGCGCAGGCCGCTCAGGTCGGCCGCCGGCAGCCGGGCCAGCACCTCCAGCGCCGCTTCCGTCCGATCCGCCTCCACCAGGACCGCGAGGGCGGCCAGGGCCATGCGTTCGAGCCGCCCCTCCAGGCCGCGCCACTGGCCGAGCCGCTGGTCGTAGGATTCGCACTCCCGCAGGTCGATCAGGCCGGTCACCTCGGCCTGCGGCGCGTGGCGGCGCAGCGCCTGACTAAGGCGGGACTGGACAGCGCCGAAGGTCGCCGCACGCAGGACCGACACCGCCAGCACCCCGGCATGGGATCCGAGCCGGGCGATCAGGTCGAGCTCGCCGACCTCCCGTCGGGTCAGGAACTTGACCGCCGCCGCCGGCTCGCTCTGCAGCGCGCGGAGCTCGTCAGCTTCCTCGTCATGCACCTCCAGCAGCGCCAGCACCGTGCCGGGATCGACCTCCCCGGCCTCACGGTCGGGGCCGACCGACCGGGCGGTGTCGATGGCGTGGCGCTCGAAGGCGGCCTGTAGGGCGGTTCGCAGCATGCCGACCCGTTCGGTTACCATGCGGAAGCCCCGCAGCTCCGTCGCCTCGTCGTCGCCGGCGGTGACCGTGCCGTACCAGTAGTCCATCACCGCGCGGTCATCGAGGTCGTCGATGCCGAAGCCGGATCCGCGGCTCGCTTCCAGAAACGCGATCAGCCGGGCGAAGACCCGCAGGCTCTGCGCGGTGGAAAGGTGCTCCCTGAGATGGTCATAGAACAGCCGCGACAGGGCGTTGGCGTGGGTGGCGGCGCGCTGGGCCTCGAAGGGGGCGTCGAGCCAGGCACGGATCTCAGCATCGACCGCCCGGTAGCCAAGGGCGGTGACCATGAGTTCCAGCAGGGCGGCCAGAAAGCCCATCCGCCCATAGCTCACGGTGAAAGGCGCGTCGGGATAAGCGATCGTGACCCCGTTGCTCTCCAGCCGGAAGTCCTGATCGAAAGCGTCACAGTGCCGGCCACCTTCCTGAATCAGCGCCCGAAACGCCGGGCCGCGGGCGACCTGCACCCCGAAGAACAGCGCCGGCCAGCCGTGCCGCCCCCCCACCGCGTCGGCCACCCGCAGCAGATGGCAGAGCTCCAGCATCGGCTTGCCGTAGGCGCGGGCGGCGACCGTGCGGGACAGGGCGCGCATCACGGTCGGCGCGTATTTCGGACCGCCTCCCAGATCGGCGTCGGCGACGGTCCGGAAGGCCGCCTCAAGCGCCGGGCTGATCGAGCCTGCGAGCAACGCGCGTTCGGTGGAGATGCCGTCCATTCCGGGGTCCTGAACACAGCTTGGGCGGGAGCCGGGACTGGAACTGTAATCAAGACCATCGGATATTGCACGCATTGGCATCAGGCCCGCCGATTTTCTCAACCATCGCCCAGCAGAACGCGGAATCGGGCCTTGCGGTCGGCGATCCGGTCCAGCAACGCCCCGGCGCCGATGGCATCGCCGCGCTGCCGGTCGCGCCCGCCGGCCGCCGCGAGAGCCGCGTCCGCAAGGACCATGAAACGCCGGCGCAGGTCGGAGCGGTCCGCGTCCGGTCGCTCGATGCGCGCCGCCTCCGCCTGCCGCGTCGCGCGTCTCTCCAGGCCGGCAGTGGCCTCGGCGACGCGGTCGGCCAGTGCGATCGCCGTGGCGTCGCGGGCATAGCGCCGCTCGGCGGCCAGCACCTTGTCGACATAGGCGCGGGTCGCCGGGATCACCCGGGCGGCCCGCCCGCTCCCCACGCGGGAGCCGCCATTGTAGTGGGACAGGGCAAGGTCCCAGCGGCCGTCGTACCGCTCGATCAGCGACTGCAGGAAGGCCACGCCGAGCTGGATGTTCAGACGCGGGTTCCACAGGTCCTCGGCCGCCACGCCGAACTCTCCACGGGCGGTAGCCGGCATGATCTGCATGACGCCGCGCGCGCCGGCGGAACTGACCGCGTCGGCGACGAAATCGGATTCCGCCTCCGCCACCGCGAGCGCCAGGGAGGCCGGCACTCGCGCGCTGCGCTGCGCCTCCTGCACCACCATGCGCCGCACCTCCTCGCGGGATGCGGCCTCGCTGCGGGCTGCCGCCGGCGCAGTGCCGATTGCCACAACGGCACACACCGCCAGTACAAGAACGATGGACTTCATTTCGACACTCCCCGTCACAGGTGGTTCAGCCAGTCGGCATCGAGGGGCGTGACGACAACCCGGCCCGCGAATTGGGCCCGGGCCGCGAGAACCCGCTCGAGCGGCAGCCCGGGATCGACGGCGAGTACCACCGCCCCCGCGACCGCGGCCGGGTCGACGGCGCCCCCCTTGCGGTCGAGGAACCGGCCGCCATGGAACAGCACCAGCCGCTCGTCCGCGCCCACCGGACGCCCCCGGCCCTCCCACCGAGCAGCGGTCTGCAGACGCGGCGCTTCGGGGCCAGCGGCCGGCGCGCCGTCCGGAGGACCGACAGAGATCAGCACCAGGACGAGCAGGCAGAAGAAGGCCATGGCCAGCGCAAGGCCGATCTCGGTCATGGCATCGCTGACAGCTCTGTCGTCCACGGGGGCCCCTACGATCGGTCATTCCGGTCCATGGAACGGCCAGGGCGGATATCGGACAGGGCGATTTCTACCAGGGCGATTTCTACCAGGGCTATTTCTGCCAGGGCGATTTTTGGCCAGGCCGCAGACCGGGTTCCGTCAGTCCGGGCCCGCGGCGGGGGCGGGCAGCACCCGCTCGATCCGGATGTCGCCGCCGCGCACGCTCAGCACGGTCTCGCGCTGCGGGTCGAGGCCCATATCGACCAGCAGCAGGGTCAGCCAGCGCTCGACCTCGCGGGCGCTCGCCGTGGTCACGTATTCGTAGCGCCGCAACGCCGTCCCGCTGCGCAGCAGGCCGTAGCTGCGAAATCCCGGGAACCCGTCCGACATGACGCCGATGATGGACAGAGCGTCTTCCGTCGAGAGATTGCGCAAGGTCACGGTGTAGACCGTTTCCAACGCCCGCACCCCCGCCGTCACGGTCTCTTCCGGGGGCGCCAGGGCCGCGAGCTTGCGGGCCAACACCGCCCCCAGTTCGCTCGCCAGATCGCGGGCCCTGGTACCGACCGCATCCGAGGCGCAGGCGGCGGTGAGACAGCGGCCGGTGGTGGTCACCGTCTCGGTCGGCAGATCGAAGGCTCCGAGGAAGCGGTTGCTTCGGGTATCGAAGACCTCGCCGGACAGATGGAGGTCGATCCGCGTGGCGTAGCGGAGGTCGCGATAGGTGCTCTCGATCCGGAACAGGACGGCGGCCTGCACCCGCGCGGAGGCGCGGTCGGCGCCATCGGCCAGCTTGGCCGCTTCCAGCACATCCACCTTGTTGCGGTAGGGCCGCGCCGCCCAGCCGAGATCGGCGGCGATCGCCTCCTCGTCGACCACCCGGAACCCGCGGCGGTCCAGCGCCGCCTGCAGCTCGGAAACCACCCGGCGGAACGCAGGATCGGAGCGCGGAACCAGGTTCTCGTGGCCGTCTTCCCCAACAACCAGGACCGTCACCGGCCTGCTTGCATGCGAGCGTCCGGGTTCCTGGGCATGGCCGCGGGTCGCCGCGGAGGCGCAGGAGATCAGCATGCCGCTCGCGAATACCAGTGCCACCGCCCGGCTGACCATCGCCACCACCTTCCTCATCGCATCGCCCTCCCGGCCTCCCTGGCCCCTCCAGCGGACGGGGCGCGGCTCTCGATGGAGCCATGGAAGGCCGAGGGCGGTTTTCGTCACATCGGCGTGCCGCTCCCCCGACACTCACTCGCCGGACCGGGTGCGATAGGGCAGCACCGCCAGGCTGACCCGGCTCAGATCCAGCGCGGCGAAGGCATCGAGAAACGCGCTCATCTGCACCGCAATATCCAGGCTGCCCTCCGGCGTCGTCCCGGCCGCCGGCGCCAGGGCATCCGCGGCGAAAGGCACGGCGCTGGCCACCACGAGGAGCGCCTCGACCGTTTCCTGCGATCCCGGCAGGGGCGCTGCGGTGACCTGGGCATCGTCCGGACCGGGCAGATCGGCCCGCCTTTCCGCCTCCAGCAGCCTGGCCCCGCGGCCTTGCGGGGCGATCCGAACCACCGTGTCGTCGGCCTGCCAGGCATAGGCGGCAATATAGGCCCGACCGCCGCGCACCATCACACGGGCCCGCAGCGGCTCGCCCGGCCGATAGAGCGCCCTGTCGACCGTCGCGTCCAGAAGTGGCGCGCCGCCGCCGCCGACGCGGGCCACACGGCCGGCCAGTTCCTGGACCTCCGCGCCCGCCGCCGATCGGTCGCGCCAGATCTCCTCATGGGGCACGCCCCGCGCGATGCTGCGCATGGCCGCGGCGACGTCCTGGGCGGTTCCGCCGGTCTGGCGACCCCCGCCGGTCCCGAGACCGTCCTCGACCAGCGCCGCCCGGGCAAGCACGCGGGCGGCGAACCGGACCTCGCGCGGATCGGTGCGCTGCGCCGGCGAATAGGCGCCGACCGCCCGGTACAGCCCCAGCCCGACCCGCCCACCATCGCGGGTCAGCGGCAGAAAACCGTTCGGAATGGAGGTCAGCGCGACGCGCGCCGTGCCGTGCGCCTCCGCCGCACCCAGCGCCGCCCGCGCCTGGACGTCGACCCGCGCGCCCTGATCCCACAGGTCGAGTTCCAGGCGGACGATCCGCGCGGGCGGGGCCTCGCCAAGCCGGCTCAAGGGACGCGCGACGTAGAGCGGCGGGGTCGCCAGGCGCCGGACCAGGTGTTCCGCCACCATCGCGGCGAACCAGTCGGCGGCGGGGCTGTACCGGCCGCGGCGCTCGATCCGGGCCGCGACCGCCGAGGCCGGATCGGCCGCCAGCCGCAGCGTCTCCGCCAGCGCCACGCCGAGCCGACGGGCGCCGGTGCGCGCCTGAACAACATCGGCGCGTTCGAGATCCGCGGCCAGCGGGATCGGCGGCATCGTCGCCAGGACCTCCCCCAGCGCGCCGTCCTGCACGCCGATCAGGGTCGCCGCCACCGAGACGCCGTCGCTCTGCTCCGACACCATCAGCACGACCAAGGCGTCCACCGCCGCGGCCGCCAGCAGGTCTCTGGGCGGCCCGTCGGCGAAGCTCTCAGCCTCCTCCCAGACCGCCGGCAGGTCGCGCCGGGTCAACACACTCGACGCCGCCGGCGCGGTGTCCAGCAACGCGGCGGTGAGCGCCCGCTCGACCCGGATCAGCAGGGTCGCCGGTAGGCCGCTCTGGTCGGGATCGAGCGGATGCAGGGCGATCCGCGCGCCCTCCGGCACCGGGGCCCACAGGCGCAACGCCGGCTCGGTCAGCGACCGCGTCCAGTCATCCCCCGCGACGGCCGGCGCACTGAGCAGGGTCAAGGCGATCAGCAGCGGCATCACCCGGGCGAGGACGGTCATCGCCACATCTTCTCCACCGCCAGTGCATCCGGGGCGACGGCGATCCGCATCACCGCCTCGGCGATGTCAGACACCCCGCCGCCCTGCCAGCGGTAGCGGATCTCCAGGTCGAAGGTATTGCCGGCCACCTTGACCACCCGCCGCTCGCTGATCTCCTTCATGCGCTCGGCGAACTCGACCTGAGGTGGGTTGCCCCGCTGATCCCAGACGGTCCCCTGGCGCAGGTAGTAGCTCTCGATGGTCCGGCGCACATCGTCCCAATGGATCTGCAGGAACAGCTGGGCATCGGCGATCGACGGCCCGAGGGCGGGATACCGGCCGGATGGGACCCCGGCCGGAGGCGTCCTCTGCGGTGAGGCCCCCAGCGCAGGTTGCGCCAGCGGTGCCTGCGGTGCCCGTCGGCGCACATCCGGCACCAGCACGGTCTTCGGATCGCCCAGCACGCTGGCTTTCTGCACCCGGCGGTACAGCCGCCGGGCGGCATAGCTCAGCTCGTCATCGAGATAGGTCTCGACCTCGCCCAGGGTGACCGCACCGTCGCCGTTCCCCCCGCGTCCCCGGTCGGCCGCTCCGTCGAACAGCGCGTCCATCACGTGTCGGGTGAACAGTCCCAGCCGCCGTTCCTGGTCCCAGCTCGCCACCTGATCGCCTTGGGCCGCGCTGATCACCGACAATCCGGTGGGATCGGCCGGGGCTTCGGTGCGGATATAGACCGGAGAGGCCGAGCGCAGCAGCCAGCCGGCGGCCGAATTGCCCGAGAAGCAGGCGTCCAGCATCACCAGCGTGGAGCGCGCCTCCAGCCGCGACAGGTTGGCCAGCAGCAGATCGAGGGAATACCCGTTGATCTCCGGCGTGGCCGGGTCGGCATCGACCGGCAGCAGATAGCCGCGCTTGTCCCTCAGTCCCGGCACGCCGTGGCCGGAGTAGTAGACGAACACGTCGGACACGCCCGACTTCACCCAGGCCCAGAGCTTGCCGCGATGGTCGGCGGCGTTGCCGAAGACGGAGAGCATCTCGGCCTGGGAGGCGTTGCGCAGATCGATGATGTTGCCGGCGCGGTAGCCGAGCACCTCGGTCGCCAGCCGGCGGGCCGCCAGGGCGTCGTTCTCGGCATACAGGACTTCGGGCAGGCCGTTCGCATAGCGCCGATTGCCGATGATCACCGCGATGGCGTCGCGGTTCTCGACCGCCGCGGTCCGGTGCGCCGGCTCGGTCTCCACCGGCAAGGACGGTCCGCCGATCCGTTCCCCGCCGATCCGCCCCGCATCAAGCGCCCATGCCGGCCCGGCCACGCACAGAAGTGCGCTGAAGCCGGCGACCAACCGAGCGATGCGACGCGACATGGGCGACCAGTCCCCGCTCAAGCTTCCAGGGTATCGGATCCGCAGCTTATCGAATCCAAACACTCATGGCACGCCTAGAGAGAGAATTGTATAATTTACGCAACCATACCGAATTATACCGTCCGGTTCGCGAAGGCCTCCGCCAGCAGGCAGAGCTGCTCGAACAGGATGGTCGCCCCCAGCAGGGCGGTGTTGCCGCTCGGATCGAAGGGCGGGGAGACCTCCACCATGTCGCCGCCGATGAAATCCACGCCGGAGAGGCCGCGCAGCAGCTGCAGGGCCTCGGCCGCCGTGAAGCCGCCGAATTCCGGCGTGCCCGTTCCGGGGGCATAGGCCGGATCGCAGGCGTCGATGTCGAAGCTGAGATAGGTCGGCCCGTCGCCCGCGACCTTCAGCGCCTCGGCGATCACCGCGTCGAGGCCCATGGCGGGGATCTCGTGCATGTAGATCACCCGCATCCCGCTCTCATGGCTGAACGACCACTGGTCGCGGTCGTTGATGCCGCCGCGGATGCCGATCTGGATGGTGCGCTTGGGGTCGAGCACGCCTTCCTCCGCCGCCCGGCGGAACGGGGCGCCGTGGTGGAAGCGCGAGCCGAAATAGTCGTCGCCTGTATCGGCGTGGGCGTCGATATGGATCATACCGACCGGCCCGTCCTTGCCGATCTGCCGCAGGATCGGCAGCGAAATCGAATGGTCGCCGCCGACCGACAGCGGGACCAGCCCGGCTTCCACCACGGTCTCGTAGTAGCGGTCGATCTCGCCATGGGCGCCTTCCAATTGGAACGGCCGTTCGATCACGCAATCGCCGATATCGGCGACCCGGGCGAGGTCGTAGGGGCACACGCCGGTCGCCTGGTTGATCAGGCGCATCAGGCTGGAGGAGTTGCGGACCTCGCGCGGGCCATGGCGGGCACCCGGCCGGTTCGTCACCCCGCCGTCATAGGGCACGCCGATCATGGCGATATCCACCTCGCTCCAGTCCTCGGCGAACGGCGCGCGCATGAAGGTCGGGATGCCCGTGTAGCGCGGACGTGCGATCGGATTGTCGGACTGGGCCATGGCTTATCTCCTGTCGAAATCGACGAGAGTTTGGCGAGGCCGCGGGCCGGAGGCAATGGCGCGAACGCGCTGCGCACTTGCGGCCCCTCCCCGCGCGCCTTACGTCTACTCCCGCACCGGAGGAACCCATGGCCAACGCGTATTTTCACATATTCGACGACCGCGGCGTGATCCGCATTGCAGGCGAGGACCGGGCTTCGTTCCTCCAAGGACTGGTGTCCAACGACGTCCTGAAGGTCACGCTGGACCGCGCGGGCTACGGCGCGTTCCTGACCGCCCAGGGCAAGTTCCTCTACGATTTCTTCCTGATCGAGACCGGCGAAGCCCTGCTGATCGAGACGGCCGCCGACCGGATCGAGGAATTCTTCGGCAAGCTGCGCCTGTACAAGCTGCGCTCCAAGATCGAGATGTCGATCGAGTCCGGCGACTGGATCGTCGCCGCCGTGTTCGGCGCCGACGCCTTCGACGCGCTCAACCTGCCCGGAGATCGCGGCGCGGCGAGCGGCTTTGCCGAGGGCCTGGCCTTCGTCGATCCCCGCCATGCCGACGCGGGTGCGCGGGTCCTGCTTCCGGAGGTCGCCGGCCCGGCCGCGCTGGAGGCCGCCGGCCTGAAACTGACCGACCGGGCCGCGTACGACCGCCGCCGCGTCTCCATCGGCCTGCCGGACGGTGCCAAGGACATGGCGGTGGAGAAGACCGTGCTGCTGGAAGCCGGGTTCGAGGAGCTGGGCGGCGTCGATTTCGACAAGGGCTGCTACATGGGCCAGGAACTCACCGCCCGCACCAAGTATCGCGGCCTGGTGAAGCGCCGGCTGATGCCGATCATCATCAACGGTCCCCTGCCCGCGCCCGGCACCGAGATCACCCTGGGCGGCCGCGAGGCCGGCGAGGTACGCAGCGTCGTCGCCAATAACGGCGGCGGCAGCGAGGGCGGCGGCATGGGTCTGGCGATGATCCGCCTGAACCGCCTGGACGAGGCCCTGCGCTCCGGCGACCCGCTGACCGCCGGCGAGGCGACGGTGATCCCGCACAAGCCGGACTGGGCCACGTTCTAGACACCCGACTTCCGGCCGCATCCCCCCGAAACCGACGTCCCCCGTCGCACCCGGCATATCCGTGCTGCACGTGCGATATACTCTGCGCCCTGGATGCTCTGCGCACTGACGCCGGCCAGCGCGGCGTGTATGAGTGCCTTTTTACTCGGGGGTTGATGAATGAACGCCAGCGCCGGACGCCAGGGGACGACCACAAGCGGGCCGACCGCCAAGCAGCGCTATTCCATTTTCGCCCTGGCGAAGAACGCGCTGAGCTATCACGAGGGCTGGCAGCAGGCCTGGCGCTCGCCCGAGCCCAAGAAGGCATATGACGTCATCATCGTCGGCGGCGGCGGCCATGGGCTGACCACGGCCTACTACCTCGCGAAACTGCACGGCGTGCGCAACGTGGCGGTGCTGGAGAAGGGCTGGATCGGCGGCGGCAACACCGGCCGCAACACCACCATCATCCGGTCGGGCTATCTCTGGGACGAATCGATCAAGCTCTACGACCACGCCCTGAAGCTCTGGGAAGGCATGAGCCAGGAGCTGAACTTCAACGTCATGTTCAGCCAGCGCGGCGTCATCAACCTGGCGCACAGCGAGCATGAGTGGCGCGAGATGCGCCGGCGCTACGAGGCGATCCGTCTGAACGGCGTCGATATCGAGCTGGTGCTGCCGGACGACATCAAGAAGCTGGTGCCGATCATCAACATCGACCCGGACATCCGCTACCCGGTGAAGGGCGGCATCCTGCAGCAGCGCGGCGGCACCGCCCGCCATGACGCGGTCGCCTGGGGCTATGCCCGCGCCGCCGACGAGCTCGGCGTCGACATCATCCAGAACTGCGAGGTCACCGGCTTCGAGCGCGCGCCGGAGGGCCAGATCATCGGCGTGCAGACCACGAGGGGTTTCATCGCCGCCAACAAGGTCGGCTGCGTGCCGGCCGGCCATTCCGGCGTGCTAGCGGAGATGGCGGGTTTCATGCTGCCGATCCAGGCCCGCCCGCTGCAGGCGCTGGTGTCGGAACCGATCAAGCCGGTGATCGACAAGGTCGTCATGTCGAACGCCGTGCACATGTATATCAGCCAGTCCGACAAGGGCGAGCTGGTGCTGGGTGCGGGAACCGACGCTTACAACTCCTATGCCCAGCGCGGCTCGCCGAACCATCCCGAGCACCTGATGGCGGCGACGGTGGAGCTGTACCCGATCACCTCTCGGCTACGGATGCTGCGGCAATGGGGCGGCATCGTCGACACCTGCCCGGACGCCTCGCCGATCATTTCCAAGACGCCCGTCCCGGGCCTGTACTTCAACTGCGGCTGGGGCACCGGCGGGTTCAAGGCGACGCCCGGCTCCGGCCATGTCTTCGCCGACCTGATCGCCCATGACCGCCCCAACGCGCTTGCAGCACCCTACTCGCTCGACCGGTTCCGCACGGGATACCTGGTCGACGAGCACGGTGCCGCCGGCGTCGCCCACTGAGCGGGAGGAAGACAGAGATGCAACTGATCCCCTGCCCCTGGTGCGGTCCGCGCGACGACGCCGAATTCCACTACGGTGCCGAGGCCCATGTGGTCCGCCCCGCCGTGCCCGCCGATTGCAGCGATGCGGAGTGGGAGGCCTATCTCTACCTGCGCCGCAACACCAAGGGGCCGTTCGCCGAGCGCTGGATGCACACCAACGGCTGCCGACGCTGGTTCAACGTGATCCGCGACACCTACACCCACGAGATCTTCGCCAGCTACAAGCCGGGCGAGCCGATGCCCGACATCGCTCAGCTCACCGCCAAGAAGGACGCCTGACGTGAGCCGCCAGCCCAATCGCATCGCCCCCCATGCCACGCTCGGCGGCGGGCGCATCGACCGGTCCAGGCCGCTCGGCTTCCGTTTCGACGGCAAGAGCTACACCGGCTATGCCGGCGACACCCTCGCCTCGGCCCTGCTGGCCAACGACGTCCATCTGGTCGGCCGCAGCTTCAAGTACCACCGCCCGCGCGGCATCCTCGGCCTGGGGGCGGAGGAGCCGAACGCGCTGATCCAGCTCGCCCGCGGCAACCGCAGCGAGCCGAACCTGCGCGCCACCCAGATCGAACTGTTCGACGGGCTCGACGCGTCCAGCCAGAACCGCTGGCCCTGCCTGAAATACGACGCCGGCGCCGTGAACTCGACCCTGCACCGGCTGTTCCCGGCGGGCTTCTACTACAAGACCTTCATGTGGCCGGCCTCGATGTGGCTGACCTACGAGGAGGTGATCCGCAACGCCGCCGGCCTCGGTAAAGCCCCAGAAGGCCCGGACCCGGACCGCTACGAGCACATGCACACCCACCCGGATGTGCTGATCGTCGGTGCGGGCCCGGCCGGTCTCGCCGCCGCCCTGGCGGCAGGGCGCACCGGCGCCCGGGTGGTCCTGGCCGACGAGCAGGCGGAATTCGGCGGCTCGCTGCTGTCCGAGGACGACGTGTTCATCGACGGCAAGCCCGGACCCGACTGGGTGGCCGAGGTGGTGGCCGAACTCGCCTCGATGCCGGAAGTGACCCTGCTGCCGCGCACCTGCGTGCATGCCTATCTCGACCACAACTACCTGCTGGCCGCCGAGCGGGTGACCGACCATATCGGCGCGGTGATCCCGAACACGCCGCGCCAGCGGCTGTGGAAGATCCGGGCCAAGCAGGTCGTGCTCGCCACCGGCACGCTGGAGCGGCCGCTGGTGTTCCGCGACAACGACCGGCCGGGGGTCATGCTGTCGACCGCCGCCCGCGGCTACGCCGTGCGCTACGGCGTGACCGCCGGGCGCAAGCCGTTGATCGTGACCGGCCATGACGACGGCTACCGCACCGCGCTGGCCTATGCCGCGCGTGGGGCGCAGGTGGCCGCCATCGTCGATCTTCGCCCCGAGCCTTCCGGTCCGCTGGTGGACGCGGCCCGCGAGAAGGGCATCGACATCCTGGCCGGCCATTCGGTCGCCGGCGCCCATGGCGGGCACCGGGTCGAGGGCGTGGACGTCGCCGAGATGACGACCGACGGCTCCGGCCTCGCCAAGGTCACCCGGCGGATCGGCTGCGACCTCGTCGCCATGTGCGGCGGGTTCAACCCGACCGTCCACCTGTTCAGCCAGAGCCGCGGCAAGCTGCGCTGGGACGCCGAGCTCGACGCCTTCGTGCCCGCCACCGTGCATGACCCGAAGCACGCCCCGCAGGCCTCGGTCGGCGGATGCGCCGGGACGATGACCATCGCCCAGGCGGTCAAGGACGGTATCAAGGCCGGACTGGACGCCGCCCGCGCGACCGGTAGCACCGCCCGCCAGCCAGCCGCCCCGAAAGTGGACGAGCCCGGCATGGGCGAACACCGGACCGTCTGGGTCCTGCCCTCCGACAAGCCGGTCGGCCACAAGGGCAAGCACTTCGTCGACTTCCAGAACGACGTCACCGCCGCCGATCTGAACCTGGCGGCGCGCGAGGGCTACCGCTCGATCGAGCATGTGAAGCGCTACACCACCACCGGCATGGGCACCGACCAGGGCAAGACGTCGAACGTCAACGCGCTGGCGATCGTCGCCGCCACGCTCGGCACCGACATTCCGGCGGTCGGTACCACGACTTTCCGCCCGCCCTACACGCCGACCACCATCGGTGCCTATGGCGGCCGCAACATCGGCAAACTGTTCGACCCGGAGCGCACCACGGCGGTCGACGCCTGGCACAAGGCACACGGCGCGAAGTTCGAGCATGTCGGCCAGTGGATGCGGCCCTGGTACTACCCCAAAGCGGGCGAGACCATGCGGCAGGCGGTCGACCGGGAGTGCATGGCGGCCCGCAACGCCGTCGGCATCCTGGACGCCTCGACCCTCGGCAAGATCGACGTGCGCGGCAGGGATTCGGCCGAGTTCCTCAACCGGGTCTACACTAACGCCTGGCTGAAGCTCGGCATCGGCAAGTGCCGCTACGGGCTGATGCTGAACGATGCCGGCTTCGTAATCGACGACGGCGTGACCACCCGGCTCGCCGACGACCGTTTCCACATGACCACCACCACCGGCGGCGCGGCGCGCGTGCTCTCCCATCTGGAAGAGCACCTTCAGACCGAATGGCCGGACCTGGAGGTCTACCTCACCTCGGTGACCGAGCAGTGGTCGGTCGCCTCCATCTGCGGCGCCAAGTGCCGCGAGCTGCTGGCCGAGCTGTGCGACGACATCGACCTGTCGAACGACGCCTTTCCGTTCATGGCGATGAAGGAAGGCACCGTCGCCGGCATCCCGGCCCGGGTCTACCGGATCTCCTTCACCGGCGAGCTGTCCTTCGAGATCAACGTGCCCCGGCGCTACGGCATGGCGCTGTGGGAGGCCCTGATGGCGGCGGGCGAGAAGCACGGCATCACCCCCTACGGCACCGAAGCGATGCACGTGCTGCGCGCCGAACGCGGCTTCATCATCGTCGGCCAGGAGACGGACGGGTCGGTCACGCCCTTCGATCTCGCCATGGACTGGATCGTGTCGAAGACCAAGACCGACTTCATCGGCAAGCGCGGCCTGTTCCGGCCCGACCTGATGCTGCCCGACCGCAAGCAGCTCGTCGGCCTGCTGACCGAGAACCCGAACGAGGTCCTTCCGGAGGGCGCGCAGATCGTGGAGGAGGTGAAGCCGCAGCCGCCGATGGTTATGCTCGGCCACGTCACCTCGTCCTACTATTCCGCCAATTGCGGCCGCTCCATCGCCATGGCCCTGGTCAAGGGCGGGCACGGCCGCAAGGGCGACACCCTGTCGGTGCCGCTGGCCGGCAAGACGATCAAGGTCACCGTGACCGATCCCGTGTTCTTCGATCTCGAGGGGAGCCGCCGAGATGGCTGATACCGCACCCCAGGCTTTCAGCCCGCTTTCCGGCCATACCGGTCCCGTCGGCGGCTCGCACCATGCGGGCGTGGTGCTGCGCGAGGTCGCGGGCCTGAGCCTGATCAACCTGCGCGGCGATGCCGAGAAGGCCTTCGCCGGGCATGTGGAGACCGTGCTGGGCGTCGCCTTGCCGACCGCGCCGAACATCGCCGCCCGCACCGAGGGCCTGTCCCTGCTGTGGCTGGGCCCGGACGAGTGGCTGGCGGTCTCCGAGGACGGGGACAGCCCGGCCCTGTGCGCCCGGCTGGAAGAGGCGATGTCGCGCGTTCACCATGCGGTGGTCGATCTCTCGGACAACTACGCGGTGATCGAGCTCTCCGGCCATGCCGCCCGCTGGGTGCTCGCCAAGGGCTGGCCCCAGGACCTGCATCCGTCCGCCTTCAAGCCGGGTCAGTGCTCCCAGGGATTGCTCGGCCTGGCCCAGATCGTCCTGGAGCAGACGGCGGAGGACGCCTATCGGCTGTTCGTCCGCCCGTCCTTCGCCGCCTATCTCTGGGACTGGCTGGTCGACGCCTCAGCCGATGTCGGCGTGCGCGTCGCCCCCGCCTGACGCGCCCACCTGACGTAGCCGCTACCCGGCCAGCAGCCGGGTCGCGCGCTGCTTGGCCCGTTCCCAGGCGTCCGGATTGCGGATATTGGCCGGCTGCTCGGCGTTGAACACCTGCAGCATGGTCCGCGCCACCGTCATCGCGCTCTCCTTCATGAAGCCGCGGGTCAGGCCGCCGACATGCGGGGAGAGGATGATGTTGTCGAGCTGGCACAGCGGGTTGTCCGCCCCAACCGGCTCGACCTCGAACACGTCCAGCGCCGCCGCCCGGATCCGGCGAGTGCTCAGCGCCTTGTGCAGCGCGTCCTGGCTGACGATCTTGCCGCGCGCGGTGTTGATCAGGCAGGCGTGGGGCTGCATCGCCTCGAACGCCGCGTCGTTGAACATGTGGTGGGTCTCGTCGTTCAGCTCGGCATGGACCGAGACGTAGTCGGCCCGCGCCAGCAGATCGGCTAGGTCGGAGACCATCTCGATGCCCAGATCGTTGGCCGCACCGGCGTCGACATAGGGGTCGTAGGCGATCACGTCCATGTCGAAGGCGCCCATGCATTTGCGTGCCATCTCGGTACCGATCTGGCCCAGGCCGACGATGCCGAGCACCGATTGATCGAGGTCCTTGATCGTGTTGGTCTCGCTCAGCCGGTCGGACCAGCCTTTGCCGGAGCGCACCATCGCGTCATGCTCGAAACCATGGCGCGACAGGCTCATCATCATGAACAGCGCATGCTCGGAGACCGGGATCTTGCCGAAGCCCGGGTTGTTGACGACGATCACCCCGGCCTCGGTCGCCGCGGCGATGTCGATGGCGTCGGTGCCGCGGCCGGACGAGCAGATGACCAGCAGGTCCTCAGCCGCCGCGATGACCTCGGCGTCCACCTTGTTCGGATAGCGGCCGCAGATGCCATGGGCGCCCTTGGCCGCTTCCAGCACCGCCTCGCGCTCGGGGCGGAGCAGCAGCTCGACATCGACATGGGCGCGAAGATGCTCCTGCCCGCCCGGATGGTAGAGCGGATCGATCAGTAAGGCTTTGTGACGCACGGAATTTCCCTTCAGTCGAGCGTTCCCTCCAGGGCGTTCCTCAGGACCGTCGCCATGTCCGAGGCCGTCATCGGCTTCGGATTGCTGCCCGTGGACGGGTCTTTTTCGGCGGCCGCTGCGATTTCATCGACCCGGTCCGGATCGACGCCCAATTCCTTGGCAGTATGAGGGATATCGAACGCTTTGCGCAGGTCCAGAATCCACTCCATGACCCCGTCGACACCGGATTTCTTCAGACCGAGATAGGCCGAGATCCGCGCGCACTTGTCGGCGATGACGTCGCGGTTATGGGCGATCACATACGGGAAGAAGACGCCGTTGGTCAGGCCGTGATGGGTGTCGAAGCGCGCGCCCACCGGGTGGCTGAGCGAATGGATCGCGCCCAGCCCCTTCTGGAAAGCGGTGGAGCCCATGGACGCCGCCGCCAGCATCATCCCGCGCGCCTCCAGATCGCGGCCGTCCTCGACCGCCCGGGGCAGGAACTCCTTGATCAGCCGCATGCCCTCCAGCGCCACGCCATCGGAGAACGGGTGCAGCTCCGGCGAGCAGAACCCCTCGAAGCAGTGAGCCAGCGCGTCGATCCCGGTCCAGGCCGTCAGGTTCGCCGGCAGGCCGACGGTGAGCTGCGGGTCCTCGATGACGATGGTCGGCATCATCTTGGCATGCAGGAAGATGCGCTTCTCGTGCACCTCCTCCTCGGTGATGAGCGAGGCGCGCCCGGTCTCCGACCCGGTCCCGGCCGTAGTCGGCACGGCGATGATCGGCGCGATCTTCGAGCCGTCGATCGCCGCCGGACCACCGGACCTCACATGCAGTTCGAACAGCGGGCGCTCCTGATGCGCGGCCATGGCGATCGCCTTGGCGACGTCCAGCGCGGAGCCGCCGCCGAAGCCGATGACGCCGTCGAAGTCGCCGTCGCGGAACATTTCCGCGCCCTCGAGCACATTGGCGCCGATCGGGTTGCCACGAACGCGCGAAAATACCTCCGCCGCCATGCCCGAATCCTGCAGGTCGTCGCGGGCGCCGGTAATCATCGAGTTCCGGACCAGACCGGCGTCGGTCACGATCAGCGGCCGGCGGATTCCCGCGTCCCCGCAGGCATCGGCCAGCTTGTCGATCTCTCCCACACCGAAACGGATTTCGGTCGGATAGCGCCACACGCCGCTCGGGAAATCAGCCATCACGGCTCCTCCATCCCTCAGTGTTTGATTCCTGTCGTTTGGCAGTGACCGTAGCGCCCGCTCACGACGGCTACAAGCAGCTACGCGGTTCCCGAATTTTCCGGATATCGAATGCCGAAACCGAGCTATGCGGTTTATGCCTGCCTGCTTTGCAGACTTCACGCGATCTTAACTGCAAATCCTGCTTGATGTTCCCGCCACGTACGTTAAATGGCGTTTCTAGACGGTAAACGCCGAACAGTGTGTGAGACCGTACGTTCATAGGGACCCCATGGGGGGGTTCCGTGACCCCCAGAGGAGGCGACCATGACGAAGGATGAAATGATCCGGACCTATAATCGAAATGCCGCCTCCTGGCCGGCGCTGGTCTTCGTGTACGGCATTCTGCTCGGCACGATGGTCCTGTCGGCGTCGGCGATCTCCTGAGCTGACGGGCGGGCCTGGCGCCTGCCCTCCCCTCACAGACCGGCATTTCAAGCCCGCGACCGGTAACGGTCGGGGGCTATTGCCGTGGGCGGTCCGCGCCGCCGGACGCGCCCACCCGACCGATGCCGGGAAGGCGCAAGGCCGGCTGCGCGATGTCCAAGCCGATGCCGAGACCGAGCAGATTGACCTCGATCCCCTCCGTCGGCGCGACGATCAGGCCCGCCAGCCCCAACAGGCTGACCTGCAGGCCGCCGCCGCTGGGCGCGCGGCCGATCGGATCGCTGAGCGGCCGGAAGTCCTTGCCGATCGCGGTCGGCGGCAGGTCGAGGCCGAGATCCGGCACCCGGCGCGACACGAAGGCGACGAAGGTGTTGCTGTTCGGTCCGGGGAAGGTCCGGTAGGTCTCCGGCCAGGGATAGGCGGCCACCGCCGCGCGGATCTGTGGGATCAGGGCCGCCGCCCTGTCGCCGCGGATATCGGCCAGCACTGTCGGCTCCCGGCCGAACCAGCGGTGGTCCGGACCGTCGTAGTTCTGCCGCACCACCCGGCCGCCGCCCCAGCCCATCACGTCCCACCGGTCGTAGCGCGCGGCATTCGCGTCCTTGACGGCGATCCAGGCATGGACGGCGAAGATGCCGCGCCAGCCAAAGGTCGGCGCGGCGTAGACCTGAACCACCGCCTCCGGCGTCGACTGAGGGTCCGGCGCCAGGCCCGCGGAACTGCGGTCGGCCCGATGCCAGGGCTCGCTGGCCCAGGAATGGCTCGCTCCCTTGAACAGCAGCGGTCCGACCATGGCCACGGCCGCGACCGCCAGGGCGAGCTTGGCGACCGCGCTCACGCCGATGGCGCCCCGGTTTCCGCCGTCAGCCCGGCAGCCCGAATGCCGGCGACGGCACAGGCCTCGTCCTGGTCCGAGGCGTCGCCGGAAATGCCGACCGCCGCGATCACGTTGCCGGCCGTGTCTTTCACCAGCACGCCGCCGGGAGCCGGTATCAGCCGCCCGCCGATCATGCCGTTCACCGCATCGAGAAACACCGCGCCCTTGTCCTTCACCCGATTGGCCAGCTCCCGGCTGCCGAACCCCATGGCGAGCGCCCCGTAGGCCTTGCCGATGGCGATTTCCGGCCGGTGCATGCTGGCGCCGTCCTGCCGTTCGATCGCACGGATATGGCCCCCGGCATCGAGCACGGCAACCGCCAGCGGATTCAGCTTCCGCGCGGCGGCCTCGGCGAAAGCCCCGGCGATGATCGCCCGGGCCTCGTCGAGGGAGAGGTCGGAGGTGGGGATGGGCAAAGGGCGCCCCCTCAGTTCATCCGGAACAGCTTGCCCGGATTCATGATGTTGTCCGGGTCCAGCGCCTGCTTGACCGCGCGCATCACCGGGATGGCTTCCGGCAGTTCGGCGGCCAGGAACTCCATCTTGCCGTAGCCGACCCCGTGCTCGCCGGTGCAGGTGCCGTCCATGGACAGGGCGCGCAGCACCATGCGGTCGCTGTGCTCCTTGGCCAGGCGCATCTCCTCCTGGCTCTCCGGATCGATCACATAGACCAGGTGGAAGTTGCCGTCGCCCACATGGCCGACCAGCGGCGCCAGCAGGCCGGTCTCGGCCAGATCCTTCTTGGTCTCCGTGATGCATTCGGCCAGCCGCGAGATCGGCACGCAGACGTCGGTCGGCCAGCCCTTGGCCCCCGGACGCAGGGCCAGGGCGGCGTAGAACGCGTTGTGCCGCGCTTCCCACAGCTTGTTGCGGTCTTCCGCCTTGGTCGCCCATTTGAAGTCGGTCCCGCCGAACTCGGCGGCGATGCCCTGGACGGTCTCGGCCTGCTCGACCACGCCGGTCTCCGAGCCGTGGAACTCGAAGAACAGGGTCGGCCGGGCGGTGTAGCCCTCCAGCTTGGAGTAGGCGATGCAGGCCCCCATCTGGCTGTCGTCGAGCAACTCCATGCGGGCGACCGGTACGCCGGACTGGATGGTCAGCACGCAGGTGCTTACCGCACTCTCCAGGTCGTCGAACTGGACGACGGCCGAGGAGATCGCCTCGGGGATGCCGTAGACCTTGAGCTGGATCTCGGTGATGACGCCGAGCGTGCCCTCCGAGCCGACGAACAGGCGGGTCAGGTCGTAGCCGGCCGCCGACTTCTTGGCCCGGCGCGCGGTCTTGACCACCCGGCCGTCGGCCATGACCACGGTCAGGCTCAGCACGTTGTCGCGCATGGTGCCGTAGCGCACGGCGTTGGTGCCGGACGCACGGGTGGCGCACATGCCGCCGATGGAGGCGTCGGCCCCCGGATCGATCGGGAACATCAGGCCGGTGTCGCGCAGATACTCGTTGAGCTGCTTGCGGGTCACGCCGGCCTGCACGCGGACGTCCAGGTCATCGGCGTTCACCGCCAGGATCTTGTTCATCTCGGAGACGTCGACCGACAGACCGCCGCGCAGGGCAGCCACGCCGCCTTCCAGCGAGGTACCGACGCCGAACGGAATGACCGGCCACTTGTGCTTGGCGCAGATCGTCACCGCCTGGGACACCTCTTCGGTGCTGCGGGCGAAGAAGACGGCATCCGGCGCGACGGTCGGGTGGTAGCTCTCGTCCGTGCCGTGGCGGTTGCGGATGTCCTTGCCGGTCACGATCCGCTCGGCCCCGAACGTGGCGGCCAGTTCGGCCATGGCGGCGTCACGGGCGGTGGCGTTGGACGGCTGGACATCGACCTGCATGGTCTTCAACTCCTTTTCGGGACCGGAACGGCCCGAGTGACTCAACTCTACGGACTGGACCGACGACGCTAATGATTGCGGCGCGCGGGAACAAGGCGGCAGCACCTTCTTACTTCCGCCGCGGCCAGCGACCAAGCATCGCATATCGGGCCCGGCCGCTCTGCAGTACTTCGGCGATCCGCCGGCCGCTCGACACAGGCAACGACAGGTAGATCAAGAACGCGGCCCACAACCGAATATCCGCATTGGTGACCGGAAGTTTACCAAATCTTCAGTCACCGGCGCGCAGAATGCGCCCGAAATCCACTCGCGCAACGGGCCATCGGCCTCAATGGACTATCAGGAAGTGATCTCATGTGGTCTGCGATCAAATCCGTCTTCTCCGGTGACAGCGACCGCCGGGTTGCCCCCCGGGTGGCCGCGATCGGCACGGTGACCATCGACAGCAGCAAATTCGCGCTCGAGAACTGGAGCCAGTCCGGCATCCTGATCTCCGGCCATGACGGCCGGCTGATCAAGGGACAGAAGTTCAAGATGACCGTCGAGGTCCGTGACGACAGCCGGGTCATCGTCTTCAACGCCGAGGCCGTCGTGGTCCGGGCGGCCGGAGACAAGCTCGCCGCCCAGTTCCACCGGATCGACAAACATAAGAAGCAGGCGATCGTCGAATATTTCGCCCACAAGACCGGCAGCCGTTGACCGCTCCGGGAATGGAACCGCCCCGCCACCGTCGGCGTTGACCCCTGGAAGCGCGGACGCCAAACTCCCGCCGCCTTACCAAAAGCAAATTTACGGGTCGGGGACGGCGTGAGCATCTGGGGAAAGATCATCGGAGGTGCCGCCGGTTTCGCGATCGGCGGACCGATCGGCGCGCTCCTGGGCGTGGTCGGCGGCCATGCCATCGACCGCTATGCCGACGACCAGACCATCGACGAGGAGGCGGCGACCAAGAAGATCGCCTTCACCATCGGCGTGATCGCCCTCGGCGCCAAGATGGCGAAGGCCGACGGCGTGGTCACCCGGGACGAGATCTCCGCTTTCCGCGACGTGTTCAGCGTGCCGCCCGAGGAGATCAAGAATGTCGGCCGCGTCTGGGACATGGCGCGGCAGACCAGCGACGGCTTCGAAGCGTATGCCCACCAGATCGCCCGGCTGTTCAATCCCGGCTCCCCCGTCCTGGAGGAGCTGATCGGCAGCCTGTTCCATATCGCCCGGGCCGACGGCGTGATCCATGAGAACGAGGAGATCTACCTGCGCCGGGTCGCCGAGATCTTCGGCTTCAACGACGTCGCCTTCGACCGGCTGCGGACGATCTATGTCGGCGACAACGGCGACGACCCCTATTCGGTGCTCGGCGTCGACCATGCCGCCTCGGACGAGGAGATCCGAGCGGCGTATCGCCGGCTGATCCGCGAGCACCACCCGGACCGCCTGATCGCCCAGGGCCTGCCGGATGAGTTGATCTCCAAGGCGACCGGGCGTATGGCGGCCTTGAACGGTGCCTGGGATCGGATCAAGAAGGCCCGGAACATCTCCTGACCTGACCAGATGAAAGCCTGATCGATGGCAACTGCGACCGACCGTGCGGCCCCTCCGGCCGTCGCCCTGCGTGGGGCGGGTCTCGGCTTCGGCGGAAACCCGCTGTTCTCCGGCATCGACCTTCCGGTGGCGAAGGGCGACCGGATCTGCCTGGTCGGCCGCAACGGGTCTGGCAAGTCGACGTTGATGAAGGCGCTGGCCGCCGAGATCGACGTCGACAGCGGCGACCGGTTCGTCAAGCCGGGCGCCCGTGTCGTCTATCTGCCGCAGGACCCTCGCCCGCCGCGCGATATGACCGTTTTCGAATATGTCGAGGGCGGCCTGCCGCCGTCGTCGGACAACGCGCCGCGCGACCATCTGGTGGAAGCCGCGATTTCCGGCCTGTCGCTGGACGGCGGTCGGACCATGGGTGGGCTGTCCGGCGGTGAGGCAAGGCGCGGCGCGCTGGCCCGGGCGCTGGTCTCCGAGCCCGATGTCCTGCTGCTCGACGAGCCGACCAACCATCTGGATCTGCCGACCATCGAGTGGCTGGAGGACATGCTGGAGGGGCTGGAGGCGGGCCTGCTGATCATCAGCCACGACCGCGCCTTCCTGCGCCGTCTGGCCAACCGCACCCTGTGGTTGGAGCGCGGCCAGTTGCATCGGCTGAACGAGGGCATCGACGCCTTTCCCGACTGGGCGGAGAAGCTCATCGCCGACGAGGAGGTGCAGGCGCACAAGCTGAACCGGCAGATCGCCGAGGAGACCCGCTGGCTACGCGAAGGGCTCACGGCCCGGCGTAAGCGCAACATGGGCCGGGTGCGCGGCCTGCTCGACCTGCGCCAGGAGCGGGCCGAGCGGGTCAAGCGGCCGGAAGGCATGAAGATCGACGCCGGCGAGGCCAGCCGCAGCGGCAGTCTGGTGATGGAGGCGATCAACCTCACCAAGCGCTTCACCGACGAGCGCGGCGTGGAGAAGTCGGTCGCCGACGACGTGTCGTTCACCGTGCGGCGCAAGGACCGGATCGGCATCATCGGCCCGAACGGCGCCGGCAAGACGACCCTGCTGCGCATGCTGCTGGGCCAGGAGGAGCCGGACAGCGGAAGGGTGAAGACCGGTTTCGGCGTCGAGACCATCTATTTCGACCAGAAGCGCGAGCAGCTCAACCCGGCGGACACCCTGTGGTCGACCCTGTGCCCGGGCGGCGGCGACAGCGTGGAGATCCACGGCAAGAAGAAGCACGTGGTGTCTTACCTGCGCGATTTCCTGTTCGCCGACCGGCAGGCGACAGCCAAGGTTGCGACCCTGTCCGGCGGCGAGCGCAACCGACTGCTGCTGGCCAAGCTGTTCGCCCAGTCGCACAACCTGATGATCCTGGACGAGCCGACCAACGACCTGGACGTGGAGACCCTCGACCTTTTGCAGGAGGAGGTCTCCGACTACGACGGTACCGTCCTGCTGGTCAGCCACGACCGCGATTTTCTCGACCGGACGGTCACCTCGATCATCGCGGTGGAGGGCGGGGGCCGGATCCGGGAATATGTCGGCGGTTACCAGGACTACCTGGCCGAGCGCCGACGCACGGAGAAGCCGGCCGAGACCACCTCCACCAAGACCGCAAAGGCGAAGCCGGCCGCCGAGAAGCCGCGCACCCGCAGCACCAAGATGTCCTACAAGGATGGACGCGAACTGGAGCTCCTGCCGGAGCGCATCGCCAAGCTGGAGGCGGAGATCGTCCGGCTCGGCGAGGAACTGGCCGATGCCGACCTGTTCAGCCGTGACCCGAAGACCTTCCAGACCAAGAGCGCCCGGATGGTCGCCGCTCAGGAGGAACTGGCCGCCGCGGAGGACCGCTGGCTGGAACTGGAGGCGCTGAAGGAGGAATTGGCCGGGTCCTGACCGCCACGCTCAGAGCGGGCCTCAGTCCTCCTTGAAGTCCTGGTGGCAGGCCTTGCGGGTGCCGGCGAGCCGGCCGAAGGCGGCCCTTGCGTCCCCCTTGCCCGCGTCGGCCACCGCCGCCAGCACCGAGGCCCGGGTTGCAAGCTCATCGGCCTTGGCCTCGAACTCCGGCCAGTGGCGCCAGATATCCTGCTTCGCCTCGCTCGGATGGCCGCTCGACCCCTCCGGAAACAGCTCGAGCATGTCTCCGCCCGCCCGACGCTCGATCCGCGCGGCCACGGCCGAGATCGCCTCGGGGTCGTAGGACGTCTCGCCCTTGAACATCCGGGCCAGCCGCTTCGCGTCGTCGCCGAGCGCCTTCATCAGGTCCATGCGCTGCTTGAAGATCCCGGTCGCTCCGTCATGAGCCTGCACGGAAGGCGCCGGCACCAGGGCCGCGGCAAACAACACGCAGAGACCGGCGGAGGCGGCGAATAGTGGAGATCGGCGCATGGGACCGCTCCTCTGACAGGACTGAGCCGAACCCGACCGGCACCGGTCATCCGCCGGCGGCGCGGGCGTTGATCGCATCATGGCGCGCACGGATCTCCGCCGGCCATGTGCTCTTGATATAGGACAGCACCGCCAGGATGTCCCGGTCGCTCAGGACGTCTGCAAATCCCGGCATGTCCGTGGCATAGGCGGGGTCCTTCATCAATGCCGCCGGGCCCTGCTTCGTCAGCGCGAAAAGCACGCCGTCCGGGTGGTGCCACGTATGACCGCTCGGATCGTGCGGCGGCGCCGGCAACCGGCCATCGGCGCGGCGCTGCTGCCAGTTGGGCTGACCTTCCAGCGCGGCGCCATGACAGGCGGCACAGGCCTCGCGATAGATCCGCCGTCCGTCGGCGACCAGCACGGGGTCTGTCGGGTCCAGGCGGATGGCGCCGCCGTCATCCTCCCCCGGACCGGTCAGCAGAAGCACACCGACGGCCACCATGAGGAGAAGCACACTGACCGCCAGAACCACCGTTCTTCCCGACATCACCCCTCCGTCCACCCGCAAGCACACCACAGCGTTCGGGCATAGCCTGTCGCTTCCAGTAACGGGAAGGTCAACCCGGCGCAAAACGGCCGGGAACACCCGGCTCTTCACGAAACCGCCACATTTATGGGTGAAAGACAGCATCACTCCTGGGACGAAACTTGCCGAGCAGCGACGGAATCCGGCGCCGCGGCACGTTCTGAGCCAAAATCTCTGACCCATGGACACAGACATGCTTTCGAGCGCAGCCCTATCGCCCTTCCTCGCCATGTTACTCATGGCGGCACAAGGCAATCTGCCCGACCCCGCCCCCGATGCGCGCCGCGACTTCGCGCCGGCCGTGATCGTGTCGGCGCCGATCGAGGCCCCCGCCTCTCCTCGAGCCCCGGTTCCCTCCGAGGTGAAGGAGAGGGAGAGGAAGAAGGCCGCTCCAAAGGCGCAGTAGCGGCACGGATCCGCTTCCATCACAGCGCTGGACGGCACGGGAAGTTGACCCTATCACTCGGCCCATGCTTCTAGTCATTGCTGCAGCGCAAACACCGTGAGGCCGATCGACATCCTGCTCGCGGTTGCGGTCAACATCGCGTGGGGCCTCAATTTCGCGGTCACGAAGCTCGGTCTTGGCGAAATGCCGCCCATGCTTCTCGTTGCCCTGCGGTATGCGCTTACCGCGCTGCTGCTGAGCCCGTGGCTGAAATGGCCGCACGGCCAGTTTCGCCAGGTCGCGGCGATCTCCTTCACCCTGGGTTTTCTGCATTTCGCGCTGATGTTCACCGGGCTGAGCGGCATCGACGCCTCGGTCGCGGCCATCGCCGTGCAGATCCAGGTGCCGTTCTCCGCCCTGCTCGCCTTCCTGATCTTCCGCGACAGGCTCGGCTGGCGGAAGGCACTGGGCGGCGCGCTCGCCATCGGCGGCATCGTGCTGATCGCCGGCGCGCCCCATGAGGCGCCCGATCCGTTCTACCTGTCTCTGACGATCCTGGCGGCCCTGTGCTGGGCGGTGTCGGCCATCCAGGTCAAGCGGCTGGGCCAGATCGACACCATGACCCTGAATGCCTGGATCGCGCTGCTCGCCGTGCCGCAGCTCCTGCTGGGCTCCGCCGTCATCGAGGGCGACCGCTGGGGCGAGGTGCTGGATGCCGGGTTCTGGGGCTGGGCCTCGGTCGTCTACATGGCGGTGGCGGTGACGGTATTCGGCTACGGGTTGTGGTACCGTCTGATCCAGCGCTACCCCGTGACGACGATCATGCCGCTTTCGCTGCTCGCCCCGACCTTCGGTGTCGCCGCCGGGATCTTCATCCTCGGCGAGCCGGCGACGCTGGAGAAGTTCATCGGCGGCGCCCTGACCCTGATCGGCGTGGCGATCGTGATCCTGACCCCGCCGGAGAAGCCGGCAGAGGTTGCGGCGAAGACGGATTCCGCCGAAGCATGATCGAGCGTCCCTCCCCGAATCACGGCGAGCGCCGCGGCCCTGTCGACATGCTGCTGCTGCATTACACCGACATGGTGCGGGCGGAGGACGCGGTCACCCTGCTCTGCGATCCGGCGGCCCAGGTCAGCGCCCACTACGTGGCCGGCGAGGACGGCCGGGTCTGGCGGCTGGTCGACGAGGACCGCCGGGCCTGGCACGCGGGCGTCGCGTGGTGGACGGGCGAGACCGACATCAACTCGCGCTCCATCGGCATCGAGATCTCCAACCCCGGTCACAGCCACGGCTACCGCCGCTTCCCCGAGGCGCAGATGCTCGCCGTCATGGCCCTGTGCCGGGACATCATCGCCCGACACCGGATTCCCGCGCACCGGGTGCTGGGACACAGCGACGTGGCCCCTGGTCGCAAGATCGATCCGGGTCACCTGTTCGACTGGCGCGGACTGGCGCGCGGCGGCATCGGCCTGTTCCCCGACCGACTGGTTCCGGCGGTGATGGCGGAGGCCGACGCGGTGGCCGCCCTGACCCGCATCGGCTACCGTACCGGCGCCCCGACCTTCGACGACCCGGTGTCGCGCATGGCGCTCAACGGCTTCCGCCGGCACTGGGAGCCGCTGGCGCTGGGCCAGCCATACGATCCACGCGGAGCGGCCATGCTGCAACAGCTAGCAGAAATGTGCCCCCCACCTGAAAAACCGTTTGCATAACAGATCGTTCGTTCATACGTTCCGATCACCGACGCAAACGCACGTGCCCCTGGCCCCACAGCGGTTAAGCAACGACGAGAGGCGTCTCTTTTCACAACCCCGTCCCTTAGGTGGGCGGTTGCGAAGGGGGAACCCCACGATGCTGCAACCCGAAGCGGGCGTGCGCGCCCGTCTCCGTACCTCAACCGATACCCGTCGTCCGATTCCGGCGTCAAAGCCGCTGCTGAGCCTTGTGCCGGCCGCGACACCGCCGCGCGGCGAAGTGACGGACGCGATCCGCGACTATTTCGCGGCGACCGCCCATGAGCACCCGGTCCTCGCCGTCGACCTGTCGGTCGTCGAGTGGAACTACCGGGCGCTGGCCCGGGCCCTGCCGGAGACCGCGATCTACTACGCGGTGAAGGCGAACCCGGCCAATGGCGTGGTCGACCGGCTGGCCGCTCTCGGCTGCCGCTTCGACGTGGCCAGCCGCGGCGAGATCGAGCTGTGCCTGGCGCGCGGCGTCGACGCCTCCCGGCTGTCCTTCGGCAACACCATCAAGAAAGAGCGCGACATCGCCTTCGCCCATTCGGTCGGCGTGCCGCTCTTCGCCTTCGACGCCGAGGAAGAGCTGGAGAAGCTCGCCCGCAGCGCGCCGGGTGCCGAGGTGTTCTGCCGTATCCTGACCTCCGGCGAAGGGGCCGACTGGCCGCTGTCGCGGAAGTTCGGCTGCACCCCGTCCATGGCCGCCACCCTGCTCCGCAAGGCCGCCGAGATGGGCCTGACCCCACGGGGCGTGTCCTTCCATGTGGGCTCGCAGCAGAGCGATCTGGCCCAGTGGGACGGCGCGCTGGCCGAGACCGCCGCCCTGTTCGCCGAGCTGGCGCAGGACGGGATCGAGCTCGATCTGGTGAATATCGGCGGCGGCTTCCCGGCCCGCTACCGTGACGACGTCGCCGAGGCGGACGCCTATGGCAACGCCATCATGGCCGCCCTGGAGAAGCACTTCGCCGGCATGGGCATCACCACCATCGCCGAGCCGGGCCGCGGCCTTGTCGGCGACGCGGGCGTCATCCGCTCCGAGGTCGTCCTGGTGTCCAAGAAGGACGCCGGCGAGGACGAGCGCTGGATCTATCTCGACATCGGCAAGTTCTCCGGTCTCGCCGAGACCATGGACGAGGCGATCAAGTACCGGCTGACCGCCACCCGCGAGGGGACGGAGCTGACCGGTGCCACCGGTCCGGTGATCCTGGCCGGCCCGAGCTGCGACAGCGCCGACATCCTGTACGAGAAGGCCGGCTACGGCATGCCGATGTCCCTGCGGGCGGGCGACGAGGTGCTGATCCTGGCGACGGGTGCGTATACCTCGACCTACTCCTCGGTCGGCTTCAACGGCTTCCCGCCGCTGGAGACCGTCTGCGTCTGACGCACCGGCCCTGCATCCTGTTCAGGAGACGCCCGCCCTCACCGGCGGGCGTTTTCGTATCTGCCATCGTTCGGACGCCGCCTTTGCTTGACGCGTCGCGGGGGGAGGCTTACCTCTCGCCGCGTTCAGACGGTCGGGCGGCCGCCGGCACCCGCAAGGGTGTGGGAGGAAAGTCCGGGCTCCACGGGAACACGGTGCCGGGTAACACCCGGCGGGGGCGACCCCAGGGACAGTGCCACAGAAAGCAAACCGCCCCTTCGTCTGGATTTCGATCCAGGACCAAGGGGTAAGGGTGAAAGGGTGCGGTAAGAGCGCACCGCGAGACCGGTAACGGGATCGGCACGGTAAACCCCACCGGGAGCAAGACCGAATAGGGATGACCGGCTGACTCGAAAGAGGGCAGCGGACGCGTTCCCGCGTCGTCGTCCGGGTAGGTCGCGCGAGGCGGTCGGCAACGACCGTCCCAGATGAATGGCCGTCGCCCCGGGCTCGTCCCGGGGGACAGAACCCGGCTTACAGACCGTCTGAACCTTTCGCTTTTCCCAGCCGGACCCCATGCCGTCCCAGGCGAGTGTCCCATGCCATCCCATTTGGGCCTGCCCAGCCCAAAATGGAACATATCATGAACAGTATTCGTGAAACGTCCTTTTATCGCGCCGAAACCCTCTGCTTTCTCGCCTAACGGTTTTTCTTCGCTTCACAGAACGAACGCCCAGCCGGACCCGGAAAACACCTGTAAAACCCAAAGAGTGCGGGTCTGTTCCCATTGACCCCCATAATGTCCCATGATATCCCATCATATCCCATGAATGACGGTGGGCGCTCCACGCCCGTCGTCGTTCACCGGCCCGATCCGTATCGGGGGACACGCTCGGAACCGGTCACGGGTGCAAGGAGGTCGAGGCCGCAAGGTCGTAGGGGAATAACGCCGGGCAGCCGGCACGCGAGGGCACGGGTGGCGGTTTTTCTGTCCACATTCGCGAACAGGATCGACAAGAAGGGCCGGGTCTCGGTTCCTGCGACGTTTCGTGCCGCCCTCGAGCAGGAGCGCTCCGGCGGCGTCATCCTGTATCCATCGTTCAAGCACCCCTGCCTCGAAGGATGCGGGGACGAAAGGATCGAACAGATCGCCGAATCCATCGACGCGCTCGACGCGTTCTCCGAGGAAGCGGAAAACCTTCAGACCATCCTGGCCGACAGCGTGCGCCTCACCATCGACGGCGACGGCCGCATCATGCTGCCCAAGGATCTGGCCGACTTCGCCGGCATGGGCGAGACCGCGATGTTCGTCGGCCTCGGCAAGAGCTTCCAGGTGTGGGAGCCCGCCGCGTTCGACGCCCACCGCAACGCCGCCCGCCAGCGCGCCCGCGACAAGGGTGCGACCCTGCGCATCGTCAAACCAAGTGACGGGGGCGGGCGATGACTGGCTCCCTCCACATCTCCGTTCTGCTGGCCGAGGTCGTGACTGCCCTCGCTCCCAAGGCCGGCGACTGCCATCTCGACGGCACCTTCGGGGTCGGCGGCTATACCCGCGCGATCCTGGAGGCCGCCGATTGCACCGTTCTCGCCGTCGATCGCGACCCCGACGCGATCGCCCGCGCCCAGACCCTGGCCCAGGATTTCTTGGCGCCGGAAAACGGTGGGCCGAACGGCAGCCGGCTCATCCCCCTGCACGGCCGGTTCGGCGAGATGGACAGCCTGGCCCGCGCGGCCGGCTACCCCAATGTCGATGGTGTCACCCTCGATCTCGGCGTCTCCTCCCCCCAGCTCGACGAGGCCGAGCGCGGCTTCTCCTTCCGCTTCGACGGCCCGCTGGACATGCGCATGGAGCGCGACGGTCCGACGGCGGCCGACGTGGTGAACGAGGCGAGCGAGAAGGAACTGGCCGACATCATCTTCCACCTCGGCGAGGAGCGGTATGCCCGCCGCGTCGCCAAAGCGATCGTCACGGCACGGACGACGACGCCCATCCGGCGGACCGGCGAGCTTGCCGAGCTGGTCCGCCGGGTGGTGCCGTCCGCCCCGGCCGGTTCCTCTTCCAGGGGCAATATCGATTCTGCCACCCGTACCTTCCAGGCCCTGCGCATCCACGTGAACAGGGAACTGGAAGAGCTCGACCAGGGCCTGGACGCCGCCGAGCGGCTGCTCGCCCCGGGCGGTCGGCTGGCGGTGGTGTCTTTCCATTCGCTGGAGGACCGGCGGGTGAAGACCTTCCTGCGCCAGCGCTCCGGCCGCACCGCGAACCCGTCGCGCCACACCCCCGACGCCATCGCCGGCAAGCGTGCCGAGCGCGCGCCGACCTTCACCCTGACCAGCACGCGTCCGATCGCTCCCTCCGAGGAGGAGATCGCGCGCAACCCCCGCGCCCGCTCCGCCCGTCTGCGGGTCGGTCACCGCACGGATGCCCCGGCCTGGACCGGGCAGGAGGCAGCGTGATGCGTCGCGTAACGATCCTTTGGTTCCTCGTCGCCGCCTGTCTCGGCGTCGCCCTGTTCCTGGTCAAGTACGAGGTCCAGGACCGCGAGGAGAAGCTCGCCGCCCTGCACCGCGAGATCCTTGCCAACCAGGAAGCGGTTCACGTGCTCGAGGCCGAGTGGTCCTACCTGAACCGGCCGAGCAACCTGGAGGCGATGGTCCGCCGCCACCTCGACCTGGTGCCGCTGGACACCACCCGCCTCGGCCGGATCGAGCAGTTGCCGATCCGCCTGCCATCGTTCGAAGAGGCTGGGACGATGACCGCTGGGATCCGCGAAGCCGCGGCCGCCACCGACGACCTGCCGGCGTTCGCGCCACCGGCGCCGCTGCCGCGTCCGATCACCATCTCCGCGAAGGTGCGCCGATGACCGACTTCCCCCAGATCCAAGCGGGTAAGTCGGTGCGCCTGGAGGGCGTGACCAAGCAGGCGCTGGAAATCGGCCGTAACCGTCTCATCCTCGCGGGCTGCCTGCTGACGCTGGCCTTCACCGCCGTCGCCGGGCGCGTGGTCGAACTGTCGGCGCTGCGCGATCACAACGAGCCGACGGTGCCGACCGCCGCCGCCGACGCCGCGCTGCAGACCGGCCGCGCCGATATCGTCGACCGCAACGGCCTGCTGGTGGCGACGTCCCTGCGCACGCCGTCGCTCTACGCCGACCCGAGCGAGGTCTTGGATCCGGCCCGTGCCGCGCGCCGGCTGACCACCGTGCTGACCGATCTGGCGGTACCCGAGGTCGAGGCCAAGCTGCGGGCCAACCGCCGCTTCGTGTGGCTGAAGCGCAGCCTGACCCCGCACGAACAGTACCGGGTGAACGCGCTGGGCATTCCGGGGCTGCATTTCATGGACGAGTGGAAGCGGATCTATCCGCAGAGCTCGCTGATGGCCCATGTGGTCGGCTTCACCGATATCGACGACCGCGGCATCTCCGGCGTGGAGCGGTCCTTCGACGACGTGCTGCGCGACGGCCGCGAGCCGTTGCACCTGTCGATCGATCTGCGCATCCAGCACATCGTGCGCCAGGAACTGGCTCATCAGATCAGCCTGTTCGAGGCGATCGGCGGCACCGGCATCGTGCTCGACGTCGATACCGGCGAGACCGTCGCCATGGTCTCGCTGCCCGACTTTGATCCGAACATGGCCGCCGAGATGAGCGACGATCAGCGCTTCAACCGCGCCACGCTCGGCGTGTACGAGATGGGATCGACCTTCAAGATCTTTAACACCGCCATGGCGCTGGACGCCGGCACGGTGACCCTGCGAGACGGCTACGACGCCAGCAAGCCGATCAAGATCGCCCGCTTCACCATCAACGACTTCCATGGCGAGAACCGCTGGCTCTCGGTGGCCGAGATCTTCAAGTACTCCTCCAATATCGGCTCGGTGAAGATGGCGATGGACGTCGGCACCGAGCGCCAGAAGGAGTTCATGGGGCGCATGGGCATGCTGCAGCCCATGTCGCTGGAGTTGCCGGAGCGCGGGTACCCGCTGGTGCCCTCGCCCTGGCGGCCGATCAACACCATGACGATTTCCTTCGGTCACGGCCTCTCGGTCAGCCCGATGCACCTCGCCGCCGGCGTGGCAACTGTGGTCAATGGTGGCATCAAGCGGCCGACGACCCTGCTGAAGACCACCGGCCGCGTGCTGGGCGAGGAGGTGCTGAAGCCGTCCACCTCCGAGGTCATGCGCAAGCTGATGCGGCTCGTCGTCATGGACGGCACCGGCCGCAACGCCGACGCCGAGGGCTACCTGGTGGGCGGCAAGACCGGTACGGCGGAAAAGGCTGGCGGCGGCCGCGGTTACGCCCGCAAGTCGCTGCTGTCGTCCTTCGTCGCCGCGTTCCCGGTGAACGACCCGAAATACGTCATCCTGATCATGGTGGACGAGCCGAAGGGCCAGAAGTTCAGCCATGGCTACGCCACCGGCGGCTGGGTCGCGGCCCCTGCCGTCAAGCGCATCGTCGAACGCGCCGCCCCCCTCCTTGGTGTGGCGCCGGTGGACATGGACGCGCCCGAGATTCGCCGCGATCTGCTGGTCGATTTGCCTGATGCTGGAGGTAAACGACTTGCGTCTTTCTGATCTCATCAACGCCCAGAGCGCGGCCCCGGCGGTCCTGGTTTCCGGAGACCCGGAAATCGTCGGCCTGACCGCCGACAGCCGCGAGGTGCGCCCGGGTTTCCTGTTCGCCGCCCTGCCGGGCTCCAAGCTGGACGGCCGCGCCTATATCGCCGATGCCGTCGCCAAGGGTGCTGCCGCCGTGCTGACCACCCCCGACATCGCCGAGTGCGCGGTCGGGCTGGTGCGCGATGCCAACCCGCGCCGCCGCCTCGCCCGCATGGCCGCCTGCTTCTACGGCCCGCAGCCGGAAACCGTCGTGGCCGTGACCGGCACCAACGGCAAGACCTCGGTGGCCGAGTTCACCCGTCAGATCTGGAACGGTGCGGGCTATTCCGCCGCGTCGATCGGCACGCTGGGCCTGACCGTCGATGGCGAGACCACCGGCCCGAGCCTGACCACGCCGGATCCGATCCATCTGCATCAGGTGCTGCACGATCTGGCCGATGTCAGCGTCGATCACGCCGCCCTGGAGGCGTCCAGCCACGGGCTGGACCAGGCGCGCCTGGACGGGGTCGAGATCAAGGCGGCCGCCTTCACCAACCTGACCCGCGACCATCTCGACTATCACGGCGACATGGACGCCTACCGCACCGCCAAGCTCGGCCTGTTCGACCGGGTCATGGCGCCGGGCGGCACCGCCGTGCTGAACATGGATTCCGCGGAGTTCGACAAGTTCCGCGAGGCGGCCGAACGCCGTCAGCACCGGGTGATGTCCTACGGCATGCGGCCCGGCGCCGAGTTGCGTCTGGTCGAGCGCCGGGCCCGCCCCACCGGCCAGGAGCTGGAGATCGCCGTCGGCGGCCGCTCCCACGTGGTCGAGTTGGCGCTGGTCGGCGACTTCCAGGCCTGGAACGCGCTCGCCGCCCTAGGCCTCGCGATCGGCAGCGGAACCCCGATGCAGCTCGCGCTGGAGGCCCTGCCCCGCCTGACCGGCGTGCGCGGCCGCATGGAACGGGTCGCGGTGCTGGAGAACGGCGCCGCCGTCTATGTCGATTACGCCCACACCTCGGACGCGCTGGAGACGGTGCTGAAGGCGGTGCGGCCGCACACGGACGGCGAACTCTGGTGCGTGTTCGGCTGCGGCGGCGACCGCGATCCCGGCAAGCGGCCGATGATGGGCAGCGCCGTCGCCAAATACGCCGACCGGCCGATCGTCACCGACGACAATCCACGCTCCGAGGACCCGGCGCTGATCCGTGCCGCCACCCTGGCCGCCTGCAAGGGCGGAGTGGAGATCGGCGACCGCCGCGCGGCGATCCATGAGACGGTCGCGAGGCTCGGTCCCGGCGACGTTCTGGTGATCGCCGGCAAGGGCCACGAGCAGGGTCAGGAAATTCGGGGCGTCAAACACCCGTTCGACGACGCCACCGTGGCGCGCGAGGCGATTGCCGTGCGGGCAGGTGACGCATGACCGCGCTTTGGACCCGCGACGCCGCCGTCGAGGCGACCCAGGGCCAGGCCCACGGCCCCGACTGGTCGGCCAGCGGCGTGACCATCGACAGCCGCAAGATCGCGGCCGGCGACATGTTCGTCGCCCTGCCCGGCGAGCGGGTGGACGGCCATGACTATGTCGCCGCCGCGCTGCAGGCCGGTGCCGCCGCCGCCCTCGTGTCCCGCGTGCCCGAAGGGCTGGAGGATGCGCCGCTCCTGGTGGTGACGGACGTGCTCGAGGGGCTGGAGGATCTGGCCCGCGCCGCCCGTGCGCGCTCCCAGGCCCGGATCGTCGCGGTGACCGGCAGCGTCGGCAAGACCGGCACGAAGGAAATGCTGGCCGCCTGCCTCGCCGTCCATGGCAGGACCGTGGCGAGCGTCGGCAACCTGAACAACCATATCGGCGCACCGCTTTCCCTGGCCCGTCTGCCGCGGGATTGCGACTTCGCGGTGTTCGAGCTCGGCATGAACCACGCCGACGAGATCAGGCCGCTGACCCGTCTCGTCGCGCCGCACGCCACGGTCATCACCAATGTCGAGCCGGTGCATATCGAGTTCTTCGACGGCATCGACGGCATCGCCGACGCCAAGGCGGAGATCCTGGAGGGCCTCGAGCCCGGCGGGGCCGCCGTTCTGAACGCCGATAACGCCAGCTTCGAGCGGATCCGCGCCCGGGCCCGGACGCTCGGCGTGGACCGCATCGCCACCTTCGGCCAGGGCGCCACCTGCGACGTCCGCGGCCTCGCGATCGAACCCGGCACCGACGGCACCCGGGTCACCGCGACCGTGGCCGGTGTGGAGATGCACTGGACCGTCGGCGGCATCGGCCAGCACTGGGGTTTCAACAGCCTCGGCGTGGTCGCGGTTCTGCACGCCCTGAAGCTCGACATCGCCCCCTGCCTAGAGCGTCTCGCCACCGTATCGGCCATGCGCGGCCGCGGCGGGCAGATCGCCCTGGCCACAGCCGATGGCGGCAGCGCGCTGCTGATCGACGAAAGCTACAACGCCAGCCCGCCGGCGGTGCGCGCCGCGCTGTCCGTGTTTGGCGGAACCCGGGCCGCCCGCCGGATCCTGGTGCTCGGCGACATGCGCGAACTGGGCGAGACCGCGCCCACCGCCCATGCCGGGCTGAAGGATGCCGTCGAGGCTACCCAGCCGGATGCGATCTACCTCTGCGGCGATGCCATGGCCCATCTGCGCGACGCGCTGGGCCCGGATCGCGTGACCCTGTGGACACCGACCGCCGGCGCCCTGGCCGACGCGGTCGCGGACAACGTGAAGGATGGCGACGTGGTGCTCATCAAAGGATCGCTCGCCATGGGCATGAAGGCGATTGTCACGGCCCTCGAAGCGGCCGGCAAGGACGAGACCGGCACGCCGGCCTCGCGCATTCGGGCCGGGGGACGCTGAGCCATGCTGTACAATCTCCTCGCTCCCTTCGCCGACGAGTTCCAGGCCTTCAACCTGTTCCGCTATCTGACCTTCCGCACCGGCGGGGCGACGATGACGGCGCTCTTCCTCGCCTTCGTGCTCGGTCCGGCGGTGATCCGCTGGCTGAAGAGCCGGCAGGCCGATGGCCAGCCGATCCGCGAGGACGGGCCGGAAAGCCACCTGCTGACCAAGAAGGGCACGCCGACCATGGGCGGCCTGCTGATCCTGATCGCGCTGGTGGTCTCCACGCTGCTCTGGGCCAACCTGTCTAACCCCTATGTCTGGGCGACCCTGATGGTCACCCTGGGCTTCGGTGCGATCGGCTTCTCCGACGACTGGCTGAAGCTGACCAAGAAGAACACCAAGGGCCTGCCTGGCAAGCTGAAGCTCGCCTTCCAGATCGCCATCGCGACCGCGGCGGCCCTGGCCATCACCTCGACCTTCGACGAGCCGCTGACGTTCAGCCTGGCGGTGCCGTTCTTCAAGGACCTGCTGCTGAACCTGAGCTGGTTCTTCATCCCGTTCGCGGTGTTCGTGATGATCGGCGCGTCGAACGCGGTGAACCTGACCGACGGGCTCGACGGGCTGGCGATCGTGCCGGTGATGATCGCCGGCGGCGTGTTCGCGCTGATCTCCTACCTGGTCGGCAACGCGGTCTTCGCCAACTACCTGCAGATCCACCACGTCGCCGGCACCGGCGAACTGGCCGTCGTGTGCGGCGCGCTGATCGGCGCCGGCCTCGGCTTCCTGTGGTTCAACGCCCCGCCGGCCATGGTGTTCATGGGCGACACCGGCTCGCTGTCCCTGGGCGGCGCGCTCGGCACCATCAGCGTCATCACCAAGCACGAGCTGGTGCTGGCCATCGTCGGCGGCCTGTTCGTGCTGGAGACCGTCTCGGTCATCGTCCAGGTCGCCTCGTTCAAGCTGACCGGCAAGCGCGTGTTCCGCATGGCGCCGCTGCACCACCACTTCGAGAAGAAGGGGTGGCAGGAGCCGACCATCGTCATCCGGTTCTGGATCATCGCCATCATCCTGGCGCTGGTCGGCCTGTCCACGCTGAAGCTGAGGTAGCGCCATGGTGAGCCTCGACTTCGCGAAAGACAGAACCTACGCGGTGATGGGCCTCGGCAAATCCGGGGCCGCGGCCGCACGCGCGCTGGCCCGGGCCGGCGCGAAGGTCCTCGCCTGGGACGACACCGAGGCCGGTCGCAGCCATGTCACCGGCATGGCCGGCGTGGAACTGGTGGATCTCGCCGCCCGCGGGCTGGCAGAGGTCGACGCGCTGGTCCTGTCGCCCGGCATCCCGCACACCTATCCGGAGCCGCATCCCGTCGCCGCCGACGCGAAGAAACGCGACCTGTCGATCATCGGCGATGTGGAGCTGCTGCTGCGCGCCCTGCCGGACCGCCGGGTCGTCGCCATCACCGGCACCAACGGCAAGTCGACCACCACCGCCCTGATCGGCCACATCCTGGCCGAGGCCGGGCTGAGGGTTGAAGTCGGCGGCAATCTGGGCCGACCGGCACTGGAGTTCGAGGATCCGGGCCGCGACGGTGTGCTGGTGCTCGAACTCAGCTCCTACCAGCTGGAGATCACCCCGTCCCTGGCGCCGACGGTCGCCGTCTGGCTGAACATCACGCCCGACCATATCGAGCGCCACGGCAACCTGGCCGGCTACATCGCCGCCAAGCGCCGGATCTTCGCCCACCAGCTTCCGGGCTCGGTGGCGGTGGTCGGGGTCGACGACGAGCCGTCCCACGAAATCGCCGAGAAGCTGCGCCGCGACGGCTACCGGCTGATCGAGATTTCCGGACAGGAACAGGTGGTCGGCGGGGTCTATGCCGATCACGGTGTGCTGATCGACGCCCGTACCGGCCAGCCGCGTCGGATGCTGGAGCTCGACCGCGCCCCGGCCCTGCCCGGCATGCACAACGCCCAGAACGCCGCAGCCGCCGCCGCGGCCTGCCTGGCGCTGGGTCTCAACCGCGACATCATCGCCGCCGCCATCACCGGCTTCCCCGGCCTCGCCCACCGCCAGGAACGGGTCGCGGTCTCCGGCGCCGTCACCTATGTGAACGACAGCAAGGCGACCAACGCCGACGCCACCGCCCGGGCGCTCGCCTGCTACGACACGATCTACTGGATCGCCGGCGGCCGCGCCAAGGAAGGCGGCGTCGAGCCGCTCGCGCCGCTGTTCAACCGGGTCAGACGCGCCTACCTGATCGGTGAGAGCGCGGGCACCTTCGTGCGCCAGATCGGCGACGCCTGCCCGACCGTGCTGTGCCGCACGCTGGACAGTGCCGTGCGACAGGCCCATGCCGACGCCCAGGCCGACGGTATCCGCGGCGCGACGGTCCTGCTCTCCCCGGCGGCGGCCAGCTTGGACCAGTTCCCGAACTTCGAGGTCCGCGGCCAGCAGTTCAGCGATCTGGTCCACGACCTGACCGGTAACGGCGATGACGGCGCGTCGGCGCAGCGGAGGGCCTCATGAGCGCCATCGCCCGCACCGACCGTTCCGTTCTCGGCCGCTGGTGGTGGACCGTCGACCGCTGGACCGTGGGCGCGATCCTGCTGATCGTGCTGATCGGCTCGCTGCTGATCCTGGCGGCCAGCCCGGCCGTGGCCGAGCGCATCGGCGTCGACAGCTTCTATTTCGTGCGCCGACAGTTCCTGATCCTGCCGGTCGCCGTCGCGGTGATGATCGCGGTGTCCATGCTGTCGCCGCAGCAGGTCCGCCGTCTCGCCACCGTCGGCCTCGCCGGCACCATCGTGTTGCTTGCCCTGGTCCCGGTGATCGGCACCGAGATCAAGGGTGCGGTCCGCTGGATCAGCATCGGCGGCTTCTCCCTGCAGCCCAGCGAGTTCGCCAAGCCGTTCATGGCCGTGGTGACCGCCTGGATGTTCGCCGAGTGGCGCCGCGACCCGGCCTTCCCCGGCCATCTGATCGCCATCGGCCTCTACGCCCTGCTCGTGGTCCTGATGCTGTCCCAGCCGGATTTCGGCATGACCGTGATGATCAGCGTCATCTGGTTTGGCCAGTTCTTCCTCGCCGGCCTGCCGATGATCTTCGTCGGCGGGCTTGCATGCCTGGGCGCGGTCGGTGCGATGGGCGCCTATCTGGTGTTCCCGCACGTCGCCAGCCGCGTGCACCGCTTCCTCGACCCGGCCTCGGGCGACACCTATCAGGTCGACCGCTCCCTGGAGGCCTTCGTGAACGGCGGCCTGCTCGGGACCGGTCCCGGCGAAGGCACGGTCAAGGCCTACCTGCCGGACGCCCATGCCGACTTCATCTTCTCGGTCGCCGGCGAGGAGTTCGGCGGACTCGCCTGCCTGCTGATCATCACGCTCTATGCCTTCGTGGTGCTGCGCGGCTACGCCAAGCTGCTGTCGGAGACCAGCCTGTTCGTGCTGATCGCCGCCGCCGGCCTGCTGACCCAGATCGCCCTGCAGGCGCTGATCCACATGGCTTCGGCCGTCAGCCTGATGCCGGCCAAGGGCATGACCCTGCCGTTCATCAGCTATGGCGGCTCCTCTCTGATCGCGCTCGCCTTCGCCATGGGCATGGCGCTCGCGCTGACCCGCCGCCGCGGGACCGATCGGGAGGTGCTGGCATGAGCCCGACTCTCCAAGATGGCAACCGTCCGATCGTCCTCGCCTCCGGCGGCACCGGCGGCCACGTGTTTCCGGCCAAGGCCCTGGCCGAGCTGCTGGCCGCGCGCGGTCATCGCGTCGCGCTGGTCACCGACACCCGCGGCAGCGCCTTCGACGATGCGTCCGCAGGCATCGAGGTCCACAAGATCCGTGCCGGCGGCATTGCCGGGCGCGGGATCGTCCCGAAGATCAAAGGCGCCGCGAAGCTGCTGCTCGGCTGGTTCGACGCGCGCCGCCTGATGGGCGAGCTGCGCCCCGCCGTCGTCGTCGGCTTCGGCGGCTACGCCAGCGTGCCGACGGTGCTCGCCGCCGGCGGACGCGGCGTTCCCGTCGTGCTGCATGAGCAGAACGCGGTGATCGGCCGGGCCAACCGAATGCTGGCCAAGCAGGCCTCCGCCATCGCCACCTGCTTCGAGCGGGTGGAGAAGATCCCGGCGGGCGACCGCCGCAAGGTGGTGCTGGTCGGCAACCCGGTGCGCGAGGCGATCAAGGCCGTGCGCGACATGGGGCCGGCGCCGCTGACCGAGAAAGGCCCCCGCGAGATCCTGGTGACCGGCGGCAGCCAGGGCGCCACCGTCTTCGCCGAGCTGATCCCGGCGGCCATCGCTCTGCTGCCCGACGCCCTTCGCGCTCGCCTGCGCATCGCCCAGCAGGCCCGCCCGGCCGAGGTCGACCAGGTGATCGCCGACTATGCCGCCATGGGGGCGACCGCCGACGTGCGCCGATTCTTCGACGACATGCCGGAGCGTCTGCGCGCGGCCCACCTGCTGATCTGCCGCTCCGGCGCCTCCACCGTCGCCGAGAACACCGTCGCCGGACGCCCGGCCCTGCTGGTTCCCTACCCCAGCGCGATCGACGATCACCAGACCGCCAACGCCCGCGCCATCGAGGCGGCGGACGGTGCCATCGTTCTGCCGCAAGCCGACCTTACGCCCGCGCACCTCGCTGAGTTGCTCACCGATCTGCTCGACGACACCGACCGGCTGTCCGCCATGACCGCTGCCGCCCGCGCCTATGGCCGGCCGGACGCCGTCGAGGATCTGGCGGCCCTGGTCCTGTCGACCGCCGGCATGGTCGAGACCGCCGCAACCGGCGCTGCCGCCACCCAAGCCCCCGCGACCCGGAGCGCCGCCGCATGAGAACCATTCCCCTCACCATCGGCACCCTGCATTTCGTCGGGATCGGCGGCATCGGCATGAGCGGCATCGCCGAGATCCTGCATAATCTGGGCTACCAGGTGCAGGGCAGCGACATCGCCGAGAACCCGAACGTCAAGCGCCTGAAGCAACTCGGCATCCCCGTCTTCATCGGCCAGACCGCCGAGAACGTGGCCGAGGCGGCCATCGTCGTCATCTCCACCGCGATCAAGCCGGACAATCCCGAGCTGATCGCCGCCCGCGAGCGGATGATCCCGGTCGTCCACCGCGCCGAGATGCTGGGCGAGCTGATGCGGCTGAAATGGTCGATCGCGGTCGCCGGCACCCACGGCAAGACCACGACCACTTCCCTGGTCTCGGCGGTGCTGGACGGCGGCGGGCTGGACCCGACCGTGATCAACGGCGGCATCATCAACGCCTACGGCACCAACGCCCGCCTCGGCGAGAGCGACTGGATGGTGGTGGAGAGCGACGAGAGCGACGGCAGCTTCGTGAAGCTTCCGGCGACCATCGCCGTGGTCACCAACATCGACCCGGAGCACCTGGACTTCCACGGTTCGTTCGAGAACCTGCAGCGGGCGTTCGAGAGCTTCGTGCAGAACATCCCGTTCTACGGCTTCGCCGCCATGTGCCTGGACCACCCCACGGTGCAGGCGCTGATCCCACGAGTGTCCGACCGGCGCATCGTGACATACGGCTTCGGCCCGCAGGCCGATATCCGCGGGATCGACGTGGATATCACCGCCGCCGGCTCCCGCTTCACCGCGCTCATCGCCGACCGCGCCCACGGCGAGGCCCGGCGGATCGAGAACCTGCTGCTGCCGATGTACGGCCGCCACAACGTCCAGAACGCCCTGGCCGCCATCGCCGTGGCCGCCGAGATGGGCATTCCGGACGAACAGGTCCGCACCGCACTGGAAGCCTTCACCGGCGTGAAGCGTCGCTTCACCAAGACCGGCGAGGCCGGCGGCATCACGGTGATCGACGATTACGGCCACCACCCGGTCGAGATCGCCGCCGTGCTCTCCGCCGCCCGGGCGGCAGCCGGCGACGGCCGGGTCGTCGCGGTCGTGCAGCCGCACCGCTACACCCGCCTGCGCGACCTGTTCGAGGATTTCTGCTCCTGCTTCAACGACGCCGACGCGGTGGTCGTGGCCGACGTCTATGCCGCCGGCGAGGCACCGATCGACGGCATCGGTCGCGACGCCCTGGTCGCCGGCCTGCGGTCGCGGGGCCATCGCCGGGTCATGGCGCTGACCGATCCGGTCGAGCTCGCCGCCATGGCGGTCGACCTGTGCGGCAGAGGCGACATGATCGTCTGCCTGGGGGCCGGCAGCATCACCAACTGGGCCCAGGCCCTGCCGGACCAGATCGCCCACATCCTCGGCCCCGAGGCCGCCGCCGAAGAGAGCGGCGCCGGTCCGCTGCCCTTCCCGCTGCGCCGACCGTCCGGCGAAGGCGGTGCGGCGTGATCACCCTGGCCAAACCACCTCGGCGAACCGCCATGACCAAATTGATCGACCGACTGCCCGAGCTGCGCGGCGCATACCGCGAGGACGCGCCGCTGGCCCCGCTGACCTGGTTCAAGGTCGGCGGTCCGGCCGAGGTCCTGTACCGGCCGGCGGACGAGGCCGACCTGATGGACTTCCTGGCCGGCAAGCCGGGCGACGTCCCGGTGACGGTGATCGGCGTCGGCTCCAACCTGCTGGTGCGCTCCGGCGGGCTGGACGGCGTGGTCGTGCGGCTGGGCAAGCCCTTCGCGCAGATCTCGGTGGACGGCGAGCGGGTTACCGCCGGTGCCGCCGCCCTGGACGTGACCGTCGCCGCCACCGCGCAGAAGGCCGGCCTGACCGGGCTGGAGTTCCTGTCGGGTATTCCCGGCTCCATCGGCGGCGCGCTGCGCATGAACGCCGGCGCCTATGGCAGCGAGGTGCGCGACGCCCTGATCTCCGCCCGCGCGGTGGACCCCCTCGGCCACGCCCACACCCTGAGCGCCGACGACCTCGGCCTGTCCTACCGGCACAGCGACCTGCCGGAGGACTGGATCGTCACCAGCGCCACCTTCCGCGCCCGGCCGGGCGATGCGGAAACCATCGCCCAGACCATGCGCGACATCCGCGACGCCCGCGAGGATACCCAGCCGCGCCGCGTGCGCACGGGCGGGTCGACCTTCGCCAACCCGGAGGGCGGCAAGGCCTGGAAGCTGATCGACGAGGCCGGCTGCCGCGGGTTGCGGATCGGTGACGCCATGGTGTCGGAGCTGCACTGCAACTTCCTGCTGAACATGGGCGACGCCACCGCAGAGGAGATCGAGAGCCTGGGCGAGGAAGTCCGCCGCCGGGTGAAGGACACCAGCGGCATCGAGCTGCGCTGGGAGATCCGCCGCATCGGCAAACCGGCTAACACGGGAGAGCAGGCATGAGCCGGGCCGAGACCCATGTGGCCGTCCTGAAGGGCGGCTGGTCGCCGGAGCGCGAGGTGTCGCTCTCCTCCGGCCGGGAATGCGCCAAGGCGCTGCGCCAGGCCGGCTTCAAGGTGACCGAGATCGATGTCGACCGCGCCATCGCCGGCAAGCTGGAGGCGATGCACCCGGATGTGTGCTTCAACGCCCTGCACGGCCCGGTCGGCGAGGACGGCACGATCCAGGGCGTGCTGAACGTGCTCGGCATCCCCTACACCCATTCCGGCGTGCGCGCCTCGGCGGTGGCGATGGACAAGCCGACGGCGAAGGACGTGTTCGCCCGTCTCGGCCTGCGCTGCCCCGGCGGCAAGGTGGTCACTCTCGATGCCTTCGAGACCGGCCATCCCATGGATCCGCCCTACGTGATCAAGCCGATCGACCAGGGCTCCAGCGTCGGCGTGCATATCGTCAGGGAAGGCGACAACTACCGGCCGACCGGCGACGACTGGACCTTCGGCGACCGGGTGCTTGTCGAGCCGTTCATCGACGGCCGCGAGCTGACCGTCGCCGTGCTCGACGGCGAGCCGCTGGAAGTGACGGAGATTACCTCCGACCGCGGCTTCTACGATTACGAAGCGAAATATGCCGAGGGCGGCTCGATCCACCTGCTGCCGGCGCCGGTCCCCGCCACCATCCGCAAGGAGGCGCTGGAGATGGCGCGACGCGCCCACGAGGCGCTCGGCTGCCGCGGGGTGAGCCGCTGCGACTTCCGCTACGACGACACCCAGTCGGATCCGGGCACGCTGTACCTCCTTGAGATCAACACCCAGCCCGGCATGACCCCGACCTCCCTGGTGCCGGAGCAGGCCGCCTTCCGCGGCATCTCGTTCCAGGACCTGGTCGCCCGCATGGTGGAGGGGGCCCAATGCGACTACTGACCCCCTTCTCGGGCTCGAAGAAGGCCCCGGCCAAGGCCAAGCGCGGCAAGGTGGCCCCCCGCCGCCACCGCCCGGCCCCGGCCTGGCGCGGTCACCTGCTGCGCTTCGGCGTCGCGGCCGTGGTGATCGTCGGCGCCGGCGGGGCGATCGGCTGGACCGTCCAGTCCGGCCACCTCACCCGCGCCTGGTCGAATGTCACGACCGGCGTGCTGCAGGTCACCGCCGATGCCGGGCTCGCCATCAACGACGTGCTGGTCTCCGGTCGCGAGAACACCAACCGCGCCGCCCTGCTGGAGCAGGTGGGCGTGCAGCGCGGCACGCCGATCCTCGCCATCGACCTCGCGGAGATGCGCGCGCGCGTCGTCGACCTGCCCTGGGTCAAGGACGCGCGGATCGAACGCCGGCTGCCCGATACCCTGCATGTGACGCTGGTGGAACGCCGGCCGCTGGCCCTGTGGCAGCGCGGCCGCGACTTCACCCTGGTGGATCAGGACGGCGTCGCGATCGACGGCCAGGACATCCGCAAGTTCCACGACCTGCCCATCGTGATCGGCGAAGAGGCCCCGAAGCGCGCGGCCGGCGCCCTGGCAATGCTGTCGAGCGAGCCGGACCTGCTGCAGCGGGTGCGCGCCCTGACCTGGGTCAGCGGCAGGCGCTGGACCATCCGGCTGAACAACGGAATGGACGTGGAGCTGCCGGAAGTCGATCCGGCCGGCGCCTGGACCCATCTCGCCAGCCTGGCGCGCGAGCACGGCGTGCTGGAGCGCGACGTGGTGACCATCGACCTGCGCATTCCCGACCAGCTGATCATGCGGGTGACCCCGGCCGCGCGCGAGCGCGCCCGGGCGCCCGGCGAAAACACCTGACGAGAAGAAGGAAACGACGGTGAGAAAGCCCCTGGGCAAAGCACGAAGCGGACTGGTCGCCGCCCTCGACATCGGGTCGAGCAAGGTGTGCTGTTTCGTGGCCAAGATCGGCGATCCCTCGTCGAACCCGCTGCTGGCGGGCGCCGGGCTGCCGTCGGGCTCGATCCGCGTCGCCGGCATCGGCCACCAGGTCAGCCGCGGCGTGAAGGCCGGGCGGATCACCGATGTCGACCAGCTCGAAGCGTCCATTCTCAATGCCGTGCACGCGGCGGAGAAGATGGCCGGGGCCGAGCTGCGCTCGGTGCTGGTGAACATCTCCGGCGGCTGGCCGGCCTCGCAGACCGTGGGGGTGGAGGTCTCGGTCGCCGGTCACGAGGTCGGCGACAGCGACCTGCGCCGGGTGCTCGACCAGTGGCGCCACCTGGAGGACCTGGAAGGCCAGGACCTGATCCACTCGATCCCGATCGGCTTCACCATCGACGGCACCAACGGCATCCGCGACCCGCGCGGCATGTTCGGCGAGACCCTGGGCGCGCATATGCACGTGGTCACCGCCAACAGCGGCGCGGTGCGCACCCTCTCCACCGTACTGGGACGCTGCCATCTGGACATGGACGCGCTGGTCGTCTCGCCCTATGCGTCCGGCCTGTCCTGCCTGGTCGACGACGAGATGGATCTGGGCGTCACCGTCATCGACATGGGCGGCGGCACCACCAGCTTCGCCGTCTTCTTCGACGGCAACGTGGTCTATACTGACTGCATCCCGGTCGGCGGCCACCACGTCACCAACGACATCGCCCGCGGGTTCTCCACCCCGATCCTCGCCGCCGAGCGGATCAAGACGCTGTACGGCAGCGCCCTGCCCTCGCCGCTGGACGATCAGGAGACGATCGACGTTCCGCCGATCGGCGAGGAGGACCACGTCCAACCCAATCACGTCTCCAAGTCGCTGCTGGTCGGCATCATCCGGCCGCGGCTCGAGGAGACTTTCGAGCTTGTCCGTTCCCGCCTGGAAGCCAGCGGGTTCGACAAGATCGCCGGCCGGCGCGTCGTGCTGACCGGCGGTGCAAGCCAGCTGCCGGGCGCGCGCGAGCTCGCCCAGCTCATCCTCGACAAGCAGGTCCGCATGGGCCGGCCGATCCGCGTCCAGGGCCTCGCCGAGGCTGCGGGCGGGCCTGCCTTCTCCACCTGCGCCGGGCTGCTGGTCTACGCCGCCAACCCCCACCTCGACACCCCGCGACTGGCGCCCGCCCCGCAAACCGAGTCCACCGGCCTGTTCGGCCGCATGGGCTCGTGGCTGAAGGAGCATTTCTGATGCGCGAACGATCCCCGCACTCCCCCGCATCCGCCCGCCCCATCACCGTCCAGCCCTCGGTCGGTGCCCACGGCTCCTGCTGGCGCCGTCAGGCGACGAGCGTCGTTTCGCGCGACCCGCACCACTCCCCCGCCGCCGACGCGCCCGGCGACGGACCCTCGACGAAACAAGACCCCCGCGGCGACGGCCGCTCCCCCCACCAAGACCAGAATTGACGTTACCCCGGAGGCACCGATGACCATCAACATCACCGTTCCCAACGAAGACAACGAGCTGGCCCCGAACATCACCGTCGTCGGTGTCGGCGGCGCCGGCTGCAACGCCGTCAACAACATGATCAGCGCCAATCTCGGCGGCGTGAACTTCATCTCGACCAATACCGACGCCCAGGCGCTGAAGCAGTCCATGGCCGAGCGCCGCATCCAGCTCGGAGCCGAGGTCACCCAGGGTCTCGGCGCCGGCTCCCGTCCGGATGTCGGCCGTGCCGCCGCCGAGGAGTCGATCGAGGACATCCTCGACGCCCTGAACGGCGCCAACATGTGCTTCATCACCGCCGGCATGGGCGGCGGCACCGGCACGGGTGCCGCTCCGGTGATCGCCCGGGCGGCGCGCGAGCGCGGCATCCTGACCGTCGGCGTGGTCACCAAGCCGTTCCACTTCGAAGGCCAGCACCGCATGCGCCTGGCCGAGGGCGGCATCGAGGAGCTGACCAGCTACGTCGACACGCTGATCATCATCCCGAACCAGAACCTGTTCCGCATCGCCAACGAGAAGACGACCTTCGCGGACGCCTTCAACATGGCCGACGACGTGCTGCACTCCGGTGTGCGCGGCGTCACCGACCTGATGGTCATGCCGGGCCTGATCAACCTCGACTTCGCGGACATCCGCACGGTCATGAGCGAGATGGGCAAGGCGATGATGGGCACCGGCGAGGCCAGCGGCGAGAAGCGCGCCATCGACGCGGCCGAGGCCGCGATCAACAACCCGCTCCTGGAAGACGCCTCGATGAAGGGCGCGAAGGGCGTGCTGATCAACATCACCGGCGGCTTCGACATGACCCTGTTCGAGGTCGACGAGGCGGCCAACCGCATCCGCGAGGAAGTGGACAGCGACGCCAACATCATCTTCGGCTCGACTTTCGACGAGAAGATGGAAGGGGTGATGCGGGTCTCCGTGGTCGCCACCGGGATCGCCGCCGAGGGCCAGGTCGCCAAGCCGCGTCCGCAGCTCTCGGTCGTCACCCCGCGCCCGGTCAAGCAGCCGGAGCCGGAGCCCGTGCCGGAGACCGCGATCCGCGCCGAGGCGGCCCCGATGGCCCCGGCCCAGAAGCCGGCGGCGTCCATGTCCACCCTGGACATCACCCGCCAGGCCGAGAGCGGCATCGGCGAGCTGTCCTTCCCGGACTCCGATGATTACGCCGAGGTGGCCTCCCTGGACGACTCGGCCGAGCAGACCCGGGAAGCCGCCCAGGTCGAGGAAGCCGAGATCGTCGATGCCGCAGCCCCGGCCGTGGCCAAGGTGGCCTCCGACGCCTTCGTCCCGTCGGCCTCCACGGTGCCCCAGCGGCGCCCGGACATGACGCCGAAGGCGGCCGATCCGTTCCGCGGTAGCGACATGGTCAACGCCAGCCGCCCGGAAGCCGCAGAGCCCGCGCCGAAGTCCCGTGGCGCCGGTCTGTTCCGGCAGATCACCGGCCTCGGCCTGAAGAACGACAAGCCGGCGGAAGCCCCCGCTCCGCAGCCGCAGCAGGCCCAGCGCCCGGCCGCGGCTTCGGCCTCCCAGCCGCGCCTCGGCGCACTCAACCCGGGCGATCGGGTGCGGGCCAGCCAGAACGAAGACGAGATGCTCGACATCCCGGCCTTCCTGCGGCGGCAGGCCAATTGAGCATCGCCTTGTAACTCTTTGATAAGGAACCGTAATTACGGTAACAGTCTGTAACAAAGAGTGAATTTCGCGACCCCGGTTGGATTGCTACATCTACCGGGGTCGCTTTTTGTCCATTTCGGATATTTGAGTAGACCCCGAACATGGAATGATTGAGGCCCGACAGTGATCATGGCGACACGATTCCCCGGACACGCCGAAGCGTCCCGACAAAAGACGCTCAAGCGCGCCATTCCGTGTCGCGGCGTCGGCCTCCATTCGGGCAAGCCCATCACCATGCGGCTCTGCCCCGCCCCCGTGAACCACGGGATCGTCTTCCACCGTACCGATGTCCACGACCACAACCCGGTGATCGCCGCCCGCTACGACAACGTGGTCGACACCCGCCTGTGCACGGTCCTGGGCAACGAGGACGACGTGCGCGTCGGCACCGTCGAACACCTGATGGCCGCCTTCGCCGGCTGCGAGATCGACAACGCCGTGGTGGAACTCGACGGCCCCGAGGTGGCGATCATGGACGGCTCGTCCGAGCCGTTCGTGTTCCTGATCGACTGCGCCGGCATCGCCGAGCAGGACGCGCCGCGCCGCGCCATCGAGATTCGCAAGCCGGTCACCGTCGACATGGACGGCAAGCGCGTGACGCTGAGCCCGGCCGACAGCTACGCCATCGATTTCGAGATCGACTTCACCAGCAAGGCGATCGGCAAGGCCTCGCTCGGCGTCGAGATGGTGAACGGCACCTTCCGCCACGAGATCGCCCAGGCTCGGACCTTCGGCTTCCTGCACGAGGTCGAGTATCTGCAGGCCGCCGGCCTCGCCCGCGGCGGCAGCCTGGACAACGCGGTCGTGGTCGACGGCGACCGGATCATGAACGAGGAAGGCCTGCGCTTCCCGGACGAGTTCGTGCGCCACAAGGTGCTGGACTGCGTCGGCGACCTCTACCTCGCCGGGGCGCCGCTGATCGGCCACGTGGACGCGGTCAAGGCCGGCCACCAGATCAACAACGCCGCGCTGCGCGCGCTGTTCGCCGACCCGAGCGCCTATGCGATCGTCGATTATGACGACGTCTATGCCGGTGAGATGCTGCCGGCGACGGCCTGATCCGCCGCCCCGAGTCTTTTAGACACCCGCCTCCCAATCCGCCAGGAACGCCGCGAGCGCTTCGCCGCACGCGTGCCCATGCGAGAACGGCAGCCCGTGGCGGGCATGCGGGAAGATCTTCAGCCGTGAGTTCGGCAGGCGGCCGTGCAGATCCGCCACCAACGCCGCCGAGACGAACGGACTGGAATCCCCGTGCAACAGCAGAACCGGCAGGTCCAGCTCGGCGACCCGCTCCTTGAGATCCAGGTTCTGAAGCTCGCGCAGGATGCAGACGACCGACTCGCCCGTCGTCGTCGCCTGGCGGTTCAGATACCACTGCGCCATCGGCGCGCTGAGCCCGTCGGGATGGAACCGGTGCGGCATCATCTCCTCCGCCCAGCCCGCCATGCCGACCTCGTCGATCAGCCGCTGCCACCAGTCCACGCTGGCGATCGACGAGCCGACATGGGCCGTCGTGACCGCCGTCAGCGTCAGGATGCGTTCGGGCGCGGTCAGCCCGGCCAGCAGGGCGACCGTGCCGCCATAGGACTCGCCGACCAGATGGAACAGATCGGCCCCGACCGCGTCCGCCAGCGCCAGGATATCCCGCACCCGGGCCTGGGGGCTCCAGTCCTTGGCGGAGCCGTCGGCCTCCGACTCGCCACAGCCGTACATGTCGAAGAGGACCACCCGGTGAGTATTCACCAGCGCGGGCAGCCAGTCGCGCCACATCTGCCGGTCCATGGCGACGCCGTGGTGGAACAGGACCGTGCGCTGCGGGCCGGACCGCCACGGGGCGGTGATGTCGATGACGTCGTAGACGATGCGTCGGTTCTCGACCTCGAGAACCTGCCCCATGCCGGTCATATGCGTCCGCGCTCCCTCGTCTGCCCCGTCGCGCCAGTCGGCGCCGCGGCGGCCGGTTGATCGGTCTCTCTATGGGGACCGTGACCGCCAGCTTGGGCAGCGGTACCGGCCCTGTCCACCCGGATACCGGCGCGGCACCGCGTCGGGACCGTCAGGCGGCCTTGACGATCCGCTCGACCTCGTCCACCGGCATGGAGGTCAGATCCTTGTCGATCTCGCCCACCAGCCGGCGCGAGACCTCGCTGTGGTATTTCGGGCGGATCGTGCCGAGGGTCTTGGGATCGGCGCAGATCAGGAGTTCGGAGAACCGGTTCTTCAGCGCCCAGTTCTTCAGCCGTCCGGCCACGTCGCCGGCGAAGTTGGCCTTCTCCAGGGCGTGCCAGTCGGTCTGCTGCACGGCGCTGCGCCCCAGGCCGGCATCGGCCATGCGGCCCGGCCTCTCGGTGCCCTGATCGTGGGTCGGCGGGTTCTCGATCTCGTCGTGCTCGACCACGCGCAGGTCGAGAATTTCCGCGTCGCCGCGGTTGTGCAGCAGCAGGTACTTCTCGCCGTCGAGAACCATCACCCAGGCTCCATGCGATAGATTCATAGCCGTCTCTCTCCCGTTGCAGGTTCCGCCGGACCACGGACTGTCGCCCGGCATTTGCAGGAGAAACGCATCACCCCCGGCCGCCGTTCCGTCGCCAGACCCGGCCGTCGCAAGCGTGTTCCGGCGTCCGCGCGAAACGAAAACGGCCGCCCGAAGGCGGCCGTGTCGGTTCCCGTTACGGGAAATGGTGCAGCGGTCGGCCCTACTCGGCCGTTGGCTCTACTCGGCTGCCTGGGCCGCCGAGGACGGCCGACGCACCAGGGCGTCGTAATCCTCGACCATATGACGGGTCAGTTCGCCCGGGTTGAACGTGTAGTCGGCCACGGAGCCGACCGGGGTCACCTCGGCCGCCGTACCGGTCAGGAAGCACTCCTCGGCATCGGCCATCTCTTCCGGCATGATGTGCCGCTCGACGACCTCGACGCCGCGCGCCTTCAGCAGGTCGATCACCGTGCGCCGGGTAATGCCGTTCAGGAAGCAGTCCGGGGTCGGGGTGTGGACCCGGCCGTCCTTCATCACGAAGAACACGTTGGCGCCGGTCGCCTCGGCCACGTAGCCGCGGTAGTCCAGCATCATGGCGTCGTGGAACCCGTCCTTCTCGGCGCGGTGCTTGGACAGCGTGCAGATCATGTAGAGCCCGGCCGCCTTGGCATGGACCGGCGCGGTGTCCGGCGCCGGACGGCGCCACGTCGACAGCGCCAGGCGGATGCCCTTCATCTTGGCTTCCGGATCGAAATAGGACGGCCATTCCCAGGCCGCGACCGCCAGATGAATGGTGTTCTGCTGGGCAGACACACCCATCATCTCGCTGCCGCGCCAGGCGACCGGACGGAGATAGCCGTCGACGATTCCCATGGAGTCGAGGACCGCCCGCTTCGCCGTCTCGATCTCGGCGGCCGAGAACGGAATCTCGAAATCCAGGGTGCCCGCCGACTTGATCAGGCGCGCGGTATGCTCCTCGGACTTGAAGATGTTGCCGGCATAAACGCGTTCGCCCTCGAAGACGGAACTGGCATAATGCAGGCCGTGAGTAAGCACGTGCACAGAGGCTTCGCGCCACGGAACCAACTGGCCGTCAAACCAGATCGACCCGTCACGATCGTCGAATGGAATCAAGGACATGGTATCGTTTCCTACCTGAAGCCGAAGGGTTTTCGCCGTTACAAACCATCGCGAAGCCCAGCGGTCGTGTACTTTTGTTACCCCTATCAGGCCGAACGACTAACATTCGGAAGAAAGTAAGTCAACATGGTTGACGTAAAAAGCGTCGCGAATCCGTTGTTCCTGCGGGAAGAGGAATTGCGCCAGGCAATCGAGATGCTGTTCTTCGCCTACCGGGACTTCACCGGCGGACCGGACGAGATGCTGGCGGAGATCGGACTCGGTCGGGCGCACCACCGGGTGATTTATTTCGTCGGTCGCAATCCCGGCATCACCGTCTCCGAACTCCTCAAGATCCTGCGCATCACCAAGCAGAGCCTCAGCCGGGTCCTCAGCCACCTGGTGGAGGAAGAGTTCATCATCCAGACGCCGGGCGAGCGCGACCGCCGACAGCGGCTGCTGACCCTGACCCAGAAGGGTGTCGAGCTGGAGCGCCGCCTGACCGCCGATCAGCGCGAGCGCATCGCCGACGCCTTCCGCAAGGCCGGCGCCGATGCGGTCCAGGGTTTCAAGCTGGTCCTGCACGGCATCATCGACGCGCCGGACCGCGAGCGTTTCGACGTGTCCGGCGGTCCGACCCACGCACCGGCCGCCCGCGTCGGCAATAAGATTGCCGGCGACAAGATGACGGGCACCAAGATCGCCGGCATCAAGCGCTAGGCCGGTGCGCGAGGAAACCCCTCATATCCTGGCGGTCGACGACGATGCCCGCCTGCGCAACCTGCTGCGCCGCTTTCTCATGGAGAACGGCTTCCGGGTCTCCGTCGCGGCCGATGCGGCAGCCGCCCGCGCCCATCTCCAGAACCTGGTCTTCGACCTCATCGTCCTCGACGTGATGATGCCCGGCGAGAACGGCGTGGAGTTGACCCGCTCCCTGCGGGCGGAGTCCCAGGTGCCGATCCTGCTGCTGACGGCGATGGGCGAAGGGTCCGACCGCATCGCCGGGCTGGAGAGCGGTGCGGACGACTATCTCACCAAGCCGTTCGAGCCGCGCGAACTGGTACTGCGGATCCGCACGATCTTGCGCCGCTCCACCCAGCCGCTCCCCCCCGCCCCGGAACCAATGCCGGTAGGCGAGATTACTTTCGGCGAATTCCGCTTCGATCCCGTCCGCAACATGCTGTGGCGCGGCGAGGAGCCGGTGCGGCTCACCGAGTCCGAAGGCGCCCTGCTGGCGGTCTTCGCCGCCTCTCCGGGCACCGTGTTCAGCCGCGAGGACCTGGCCGAGGGTGAAGGGGCGGCCACCGAAAGCAGCGGCAATGCGCGGACCATCGACGTGCAGATCACCCGACTGCGCCGCAAGATAGAGCCGGACCCGAAGTTCCCGCGTTTCCTGCAGACCGTGCGCGGCCGCGGCTACGTCCTGCGGCCGGACAGCTGAGAGCGACCAAAGGTCCCGCCTGCAGGGTCGCCGATTGCGCCGAGGGACAGGGGGCGTCAGACTGCGCTCACCCCTCCTCTTCGAGTTCGGTCGATCCCATGACCGCAGGCACCCAGGCCCCTCACTCCCCGGCAGCTCCCAGCACGCTGGAACTCTTCACGCCGAAACTGTTCACCGTCTTCCGCGAGGGATACGGCGCCGCCCAGTTGCGCCGTGACGCCATCGCCGGTCTGACTGTCGCCATCGTTGCCCTGCCACTCTCCATGGCGATCGCCATCGCCTCGGGCGCGACCCCGGCCCAGGGGCTCTACACCGCCATCGTCGGCGGCTTCCTGGTCTCCGCCTTCGGCGGCAGCCGGTTCCAGATCGGCGGACCGGCCGGCGCCTTCATCGTCCTGGTCGCCGCCACCGTGCAGACCCACGGCATGGACGGCACGATCCTCGCCACCCTGATGGCCGGCGTGATCCTCGCCCTGATCGGGCTGCTGCGGCTCGGCACCTTCATCAAGTTCATCCCGTATCCGGTCACGGTTGGCTTCACCGCCGGGATCGCGGTGATCATCTTCGCCAGCCAGATCCGCCCCCTGCTCGGCCTGACGTTGCCCGGCAGCGAGCCTGGACCGCTGGCGGAGAAACTGCCGGCTCTGGCCGGCGCCATCGGCACCGCCGATGCGGCGGCGATCGCCCTGTCGCTCGGCACCGTCGCGGTGATCGTCGCCCTGAAGCGGTTGCGCCCGGACTGGCCCGGCATGCTGATCGCCGTGGCCGGATCGGCGCTCGCAACCGCGCTCTTCGGCCTGCCGGTGGAAACCATCGGCAGCGTGTTCGGCGGCATCCCCCAGAGCTTCCCCATGCCGTCGCTGCCGGAGGTATCGCTGGAGAAGATGCAGGCCGTGCTGCCCGCCGCCATCGCCTTCGCGCTGCTCGGCTCCATCGAATCCCTGCTCTCCGCCGTCGTGGCCGACGGCATGACCGGCCGCCGCCACCGCTCCAACTGCGAGCTGGTGGCCCAGGGCGTGGCCAATATGGGCTCGGCCCTGTTCGGCGGGATCTGCGTCACCGGCACCATCGCCCGCACCGCGACCAACGTGCGGGCCGGTGCCCACGGACCGGTGTCGGGGATATTGCATGCCGTCTTCCTGCTGGCCTTCGTGCTGATCGCCGCGCCGCTGGCCAGCGACATTCCGCTGGCCGCGCTGGCCGGGGTGCTCGCCTTCGTGGCCTGGAACATGGTGGAGAAACACGCCTTCCTCACCCTGTTGCGGGCCTCGCGCGGCGATGCGGCGGTCCTGCTGGCGACCTTCGGGCTGACCGTGTTCCGCGACCTGACCGAGGCGATCGTCGTCGGCTTCGCGCTCGGTTCGGTGCTGTTCATCCACCGCATGTCCAAGGTGACGGCGGTGGAAAGCGCGGTTCCCTTCGTCTCCGAGGACGAGCGCGACGACCGTCCCGACTATGACGACGCGGCCGCCGCCGACCGGGATACGGTGGTCTATAGGATCAGCGGCGCCTTCTTCTTCGGGGCGGCCGCGTCGATCGGCTCGGTGCTCGACCGGATCGCCGACAGCCACCGCCGGCTGATCGTCGACCTCGCCGCCGTGCCGTTCATCGACAGCACCGCCGCCAACACCATCGAGAGCCTGGTCGCCCGGGCCAAGCGCAACGGGGTCGAGATCGTGCTGACCGGCGCCTCCGACGACATCCGCCGGGCACTCGCAGTCCACGGGATCGCGGCCCCGGCGGTGACCATGGCGCCGACCATCGAGGCCGCGCTCGCCCGCCCGCTGACCGCAAAGGCCGATCCATGACAGACGACGACCTGCCGATCATCGACGCCCATCACCATTTCTGGAAGCTGGGCAGCGGCCACCACCCCTGGCTGGAGGGTGCGCACGACATCCCGTTCCGCTACGGCGACTACAGCGCGATCAAGCGCGACTATCTGGTCGACGATTTCCGCCGCGACCACGGCCGCCACAACGTCGTGAAGTCGGTGCATATGGAGGCGGAATGGGACCCCTCCGACCCGGTCGGCGAGACGCGGTGGCTGCACGAGCTGCACGACCGCACCGGCTGGCCCCATGCGGTGATCGGCCAGGCCTGGTTCGCCCGCGACGACATCGCCGGGGTCCTGGCCGGCCATGCCGCCTTCCCGCTGGTCCGCTCGGTGCGCCAGAAGCCGGCCGCCGCGCCGTCGCCGGACAGGTTTGTCGCCGGCGCGCCCGGGTCGATGGCCGATCCCGCCTTTCGCGCCGGCTACCGGCTGCTGGCCGAGCACGGGCTGCATTACGACCTGCAGACACCCTGGTGGCATCTGGGAGAGGCGGCGGATCTGGCGCGGGACTTCCCGGACACGCAGATCATCCTCAATCACACCGGCCTGCCGTCCGACCGCTCACCGGCGGGAATCGACGGCTGGCGCGAGGGGATGGAGCGTCTGGCCGCACAGCCGAACACGGCGGTGAAGATCTCCGGCATCGGCGTGCCGGGCCAGCGCTGGACGCCCGAGCTGCAGGGCGAGGTGGTGCGCGAGACCCTTCGGATCTTCGGCGCCGGGCGCTGTATGGCGGCAAGCAACTTCCCGGTGGACTCGCTGTGCGCCAGCTACGACGAGATCTTCACCGGGCTGAAGGCGATCACCGCGGACATGCCGCAGGGCGACCGCAGGGCGTTCTTCCACGACAACGCGCTACGGATCTACCAGCCGGCCTGAGCTACCGTCAGTTCAGCAGGGTCTGCGGCAGCCAGGTAATCACCTCCGGCCAGATCATGAAGACGGCGATGGTGATGAAATCGGCCACCACGAACGGCCCGACACCGCGGAACACCGTGGTGATCGGAATGTCCGGGCGCACCGCCGAGACGACGAAGCAGTTCAGGCCGATCGGCGGCGTCACCAGACAGACCTCCGCCATCTTCACCACGATGATGCCGAACCAGATCGGGTCGTAGCCGAGCGCCATGACCGCCGGATAAACCACCGGCAGGGTCAGCAGCAGCATCCCGATCGCATCCATGAACATGCCGAGGATCGCGTAGCCGATCAGGATGAAGATCATCACCACCCAGGGCTCGAACGGCAGCGAGACGATGAAGTTGGTGAACTGCTCCGGCAGCCCGGCGAAGCCCAGGAACCGCACGAAAGCCAGCACGCCCCAGATCAGGCTGAAGATCATCACGGTGAGCTTCGCCGTATCCAGCAGCGACTCCTTGAACGCCCCCCATCGCAACCCGTTGGCCACGGCCATGAGGAACACGACGAAGGCCCCCAGGGCACCGGCTTCGGTCGGGGTCGCCCAGCCGTAGTACATGGCGCTGAAGATGATGATCACGACGGCGATCACCGGGAAAGTCCCCGGCAGCGACCGCACCCGGTCGCTCCAGGTGTACCCGTGGATGCCAGGTCCGATCTTCGGGTCCAGCTTGGCCCAGAGCAGGATGATTGCGACGTAGATCAGGGCGGAGACCAGGCCGGGGATGAAGCCCGCCAGCAGAAGCTGCCCGACCGATTCCTCGACGATGATGGCGTAGATCACCAGGATCGCGCTTGGCGGGATCAGAGTGGCGAGCGTACCGCCCGCGGCCACGACGCCGGCGGCGATCCGGCGCGAATAGCCGGCGGCCAGCATCTCCGGAATGGCGACCCGGGCGAACACGGCGGCGGTCGCCGTCGAGGCACCGGAGACGGCGGCGAAACCGGCCGTGGCCATGACCGAGGCGACGGCAAGGCCGCCGGGCAGCCAGCCCAGCCACTTGCGCGAGGCGTCGAACAGCGCGCGGGTGATGCCGGCATGGAAGGCCAGGAACCCGATCAGAATGAACATCGGCAGGACCGACAGCGTATAGGTCACCGACTTGGAATGCGGGATCGTCCCGATCATCCCTGCCCCGGCATCCCAGCCGAGCAGGGCGATCAGCCCGACCAATCCGACCAGGGCCGCCGCGATATAGACGCGCACGCCGAGAACGACCATGACAAGCAGGGCGGCGACGCCGATCAGGCCCACGGCCTCATTGCTCAACCCGGTCATCGCACGCTCCCGTCGGAAGATTTCTCTGCGGTCTGACCGTCGACCGCCCCAGCGCCCGTGGCCTCCTCCATGGCCTGGCGGCGCACATCCGCGATCAGCGGCACCGCCACCGGCGCCGCCTCACGGTCGATCGCCAGGCGCAGATAGCCGACCAGGTTGAGCAGCAGCCGCAGGAACAGCAGGGCAAAGGCGGCCGGAATCAGCAGTTTCGACGGCCACCACGGGATCTGAGCATCGATCGTTGAGTCGCCGTACTCATAGGCTCGCATCGCGTGCTCCCAGCCGTACCAGATGAGAACCGCGAGCACGAACAGGCCGAGGATCTGGCCAAGCGCCTCCGCGATCCAGAGCGGCCGGCCTCGGAGTTTGCCGATGAGGATCTCCATGCGGACATGGCCGTTCATCCGCTCGCAATAGGCGATCGCCAGGAAAGCGAAGACCGCGATCGACATTTCGACCGCGTCGATATAGCCGAAGATCGGCGCGTTGAAGAGCTTTCGCCCCAGGATCTGGGTCACCCCGACCAGCATCAGGGCGAAGATGAACAGGCCCGAGAACAGGGCCGTGGCGCGTTCCACCGCCCCCAGCATACGGTCCAGCCGGTTGAGCATGCGTCCGCCCGACACCGCCTGATCCGCCGTCAGGGTCGAGAGCTCCGTCATGGTAGCTGCCCCTCTAAATGAATCCCGTCACCCCGTCGACCGACGGCCGGCGGGTGAAGCGGGGCCGCGCACTGCACGGCCCCGCGTCAGAATGCAGGCGGGTCGTCGACCCTACTGACGGGCCTTCTTCGCCTCGGAGAAGATCAGGTCCAGCAGCCCCTGGGCGTCGAAGTCGCCGGAATTCTCCGCGACCCACTCGTCCCAGACGGGCTTGCCCGCCGCCTTGCGGAACTCGTCGAGCTGTTCCTCGGTATAGGTCACCTCGGTCAGGTTCGACTTGAACATCGGCAGGTTCTTCTTGTCGATGTCGACATAGGCGGCGATCTGCGCCTCATACGCGGACGGCTTCAGGTCCATCAGCAGCTTCTGGTACTGCTCCGGCAGTTCCTCGAACGCGGTCTTGTTCAGGACCGTGGCGCATTCCGAGGTGCCCGGGGACAGGTTCGCGGTGAACCAGTCGCTGATCTCGTGGAGCTGATAGGCGGCGTGGGCGTAGGTGAACGGCATCGAGGCCGCGTCCATGGTGCCACGCTCGATACCAGTATAGACCTCCGTGGCCGGCACGGTTGTCCGGGTGGCGCCCAGCTTCTCCATCGCCAGACCGATGCCGCCGCCGGCCCGGACCCGCTTGCCCTGCCAGTCCGCCAGGGACGCCGGCGGTTCGCCCCGGCCGAGGAACTCGTATTGCGGCAGCACCGCCGAGAAGTACGGCATGGCATTCCAGTTGGCCATGTCGGCGACGAAGGCGGGGTGCGCCATCAGCGCCTCGCGCACCTTGACGGAAACCGCCAGATCGCCGATCGGCAGGAACGGCATCGTCAGCACCATCCAGGCCGGATTCTTGCCCGGATGGTAGAAGTTGCAGAACTGAGCCGCCTGGAAGGCGCCGAGACGGATGCCGTCAAGGTTCTCGCGCGCCTTGGACAGCGCCTCGCCGTAATGGATCTTCAGGGTGAACTTGCCGTCGGTCTTCGCCGCGAGCTGCTCGGCGATGTACTCCAGACCGACGGTGAAGGCCCGGGGCTTGCCCCAGGTCGACAGGTTCCACGACACCTCGGGTCCCTCGACCTCGGCGGCATGAGCCGACCCCAATCCAAATGCCATCGCTCCGGCGAGAACCGAGGCGCGCACAAGCGTCCTGATTTTCATGATTTCCTCCGCTGATCATTTTTATGGTTCCACCGCTTTCCCAACCGATCAGCTGGTCCACGGCAGTTTTGCGCACCGTTCTGCGGTGCTTGTTTCTTTGCCGTCTTCACAAGCCCTGGCGACCGCAGCCACCGGCGGCTCGTGTGACGGTTGGGTTTGTATACAAAATAACAATTGCCCTGTACACCTTGATTGCCGCCTTGCGAAGCGGCCCGCTGCTACACCGCTTCCCCGGTGAACAGCTTCAGCACGGCGATGCCGTCCTCCTCCGCGTGCCCCCGCGCCGCCATCAGCCGGAACAGTTCCGCCGCCTGGGTCGACATCGGAATCGACGCCTGCAGGTCGTGGGCGAGGTCGTGGACCATGTCGAGATCCTTCAGTACCTGCCGCAGATAGCCGGCCGGGGCGTAGTCGCGCGACATCATCCGGGGCCACATGGCCGCCATGAGGTTGGACCCGGCATAGCCGGTCTCCAGCGCCGCCTGCAGCCTGCTCGTATCCACGCCGCCGCGCTCGGCCAGGTTCAGGGCCTCCGCCAGCACCACGAAATTGGTCAGCACGCAGACCTGATTGACCATCTTGGTCACCTGCCCGGCGCCCACCGGCCCGAGATGCACCAGGCTCGCCGCCAATTGGTCGAGGACCGGCCGGGCGCGGGCGATATCCGCCTCGTCCCCGCCCATCATGATCGCCAGTTTGCCGTCCCGCGCTGCCGGCGGGCCGCCGGAGACCGGGGCATCGATCCATCCCGCCCCGCGCTCGGCCTTCAGCTGCCCGGCCATGGCCTTGGTGCGGGCCACCACCGTGGTGGAGAAATCCACCAGGACCGCCGCCTCGGACATCGTCCCGGCGCAACCGTCCGTCCCGAACAGCGCCGCTTCCAGGTCGTCGGTGGTGGTCACACAGGTCATGACCAGATCCGCGCCCTCAGCGGCGGCGGCGGGTGTCTCGGCCGGCATCACGCCCCAGGCGGAGGCCGCTAAGCGCCGCTCGGCCACGGGGTCGAAACCGGTCACGTCGTGCCCCAGGTCGATGAGCCGACGGGTAAATCCCTCGCCCATCAGGCCGAGGCCGAGGAAGGCGATGCGCATGGGTGTCCTCCGTCGAACCTTGAGATCAGTGCAGCTGCGGACCCTTCAGCAGGGTGCCGCGGGCAACCGAGGCGATGGTGAGGTCGAGCCGCTCGCCCTCGCGCACCACGGTGATCGGAATGTCGGCACCGGCTGGTCCGACCGACCAGACCCGGCGGAACATCTCCGCCAGGGTGGACACCCGGGTACCGTTGATCTTCTCAACGATGTCGCCGACCTGCACGTCGGCGGCCTCGGAGGGACCGTCATCGGCCAGACCGGCGACCACCAGCCGCTCCTCCACCTCGGTGCAGTACATACCGAGCCACGGCCGCGGGATCCGGCCCGACGTGCCGCTGGTGATCATGGTCTCGTAGATCGGCTTGATGAGGTCGATCGGCACGATCATGTTGCCGTCGATCGGCGTGTCGTCGCCGTGGCTCTGCTGGATGAACAGCGAGCCGATGCCGACCAGGCGTCCGTCCTGGTCGAACATGCCGGTGCCGCCCCAGTTCGGATGGGCCGGCGCGGTGAAGATCGCCTCGTCCAGCAGGTATTCCCAATACCCGGCGAATTCGCGCACCGCGATGATCCGGGCGTTGATCGCCGAGCGACGGCCGCCATGGCCGACCACGATGACCGAATCGCCTTCCAGCATATTGGAGGACACGCCCAATTCGACGGCCGGCAGATCGGCGCGGCCCAGGGTCTGGATCAGACCGAGCCCGGTCTCCTGATCATAGGCCAGCACCGTGCCGGGAAAGGCCCGGCCCTGGTTGTCGGTGATCCAGATCGTCTCGGCCTCGGTGACCAGATAGCCGATGGTCAGGACGAGGCCGTCGCTGCGGATAACCACGCCGTTTCCCGAGCGCTCGGTACCGAGAACCGAGGCCGTGAAAGCGTCCTCGGGGATGTGGCAGCGGACGCCCACCACGGCGGAGAGGATGTGGTTCAGGTCAAAGCCCAAATGCTCCTGACGGGGATGTTCGGGCTGTGGCGCTTCCTCGGGCATGTCTCATCCGTTTTGGGTGATGCTGTCGATGGTCAATCTAACACGCATCGAGGACATTTCAGCCCGGCCGTGACGTCGTCTATCTCGATCGGTACAAGAGAATTAGTCTGACCGCGTGGCGCAATCCGCTGGAGGTGGGGATCCGAGATGGCTGAGAACACGGTACTGATCACCGGCGGCAGCGGGCGCCTCGGGCAGTTCGTCGTCGAGGCGATGCTCCCCGACCATCGGGTGGAGGTGCTGGACGTCAGCGCGCCGGGTCAGGACGTGATCTACCGGGAGGTCGATATCCGCGACGTCGCCGCGGTCCGCAGCGCGGTGCGCGGGCACGATCGGATCATCCATCTGGCCGGAATCGACGACGGCGTCGAGGTGCCCGATCACACCTATTTCGAGGTCAACGTCCAGGGCACCTGGAACCTGCTGCGCGCCGCCGAGGAAGAAGGCGTGAAAAAGGTCGTCGTCGCCTCCTCCGCCGCCTCCTACGGCTTCAACACCGGCGATGCGCCCGACTATCTCCCGGTCGACGAAGCGCATGCCCAGCGTCCGCGGCGGACCTACGACCTCACCAAGCAGCTCATGGAGCGCACCGCGGAGAGCTTCGCGCGGCGCCATGCCGCGAGCGGCACCGGGATCGCCTCCATCGTCTGCCTGCGCCCGACCCTGGTCGCCCGACCGGTGAAGACACCGCAGATGCTGGCGGAGCTGGCAACCCTGCCGGCGGAGGACGGCAATCCGGGGATCGCCTTCGACGGACCGATCTACGGCGGGCTGCCGGCGCTGCGGACCTATGTGACCTCCCGCGACGCGGCCGCCGCGTTCCGGGCCGCCCTGCTGGCCGACACGGCCCCGTTCTCGGTCTACCTGATCGCGGCCCGTGACACGCTCGGCAGCGTCGATACCCTGGACTTCCTCGCCCGCAACCGGGGCATGCATCCCCCGCTCTACGACGAGGGCTGGTTCTCGCGCGCCGACGCGAGCCCCTTTGACACCCGGGCGGCCGAACGCGACCTGGGATGGGTGGCGCAGGACGACTGGCCGGCGGTGATCCGCAGCGTTACGGAGACCAACTCATGATCAGGCAAGATACCCCCACACGATCCGCAGCCAAGCCCGTGGAGCGGCTCCGCGATCGGGAATGCCGCGGATGAGCATCGCGAGCGGCAGAGAGACCCCGGTCCTCTCAGACGAGGCGATACGGGCGGTCGCGCTGGAGATCGTGAAGCTGGCCATACCCGAACTCGCACCCGGCGGGAGGACCTTGGCCTAGATCCTGCCGCAGACGGCACGAATCGGGCATTTCGGCTTCGAGACCCAGATCATCTCCACGCTGTTCGAAGACGACTACGATCGTATCCTGATCTTCACGGACCTGATGTCGTGGTCGGGGACGAACCCCTGGATCCGAAACTGCACCAGTCCGAAGATCCGGTTTATCGAAATCGACAATTTCGACGCCCTCGTGTTCGGCACGAAGGATGCGGGCTTCCATCGTATCGGTAACCTCGACTGCCTGTTCGCCGGCCCGCGCAGCATCTTCATCCGGTTCTATCGCCATGTTCTGGCCGGAGGGGCGGTGAAGTTCCTGGAACTGCCGGAAGAGGCGGAATCCATCGCCCGCGAAATCCTGAGCGCCCATGAGATCGACCCTGACGCGCCGTTCGTCTTCTTCCACAACCGAACGCTCGCCTACGTGCGGGCATGACGTACCACGCCTACCGCACGCCGAAGGTCGAAACCTATCAGCCGTCGATCCGCCGGCTGATCGAGGCCGGCTACCGGGTCATCAGGATCGGCGAGCCCGGACTGGACACGATGGGCTTTCCCCCCGACGCATATGTCAATTTTCCGGACTGGGGGGAGGTTGATCGCGCGGTTGATCTCTTCGTTCTCGCCCGAAACGCATTCGGTCTGGCGCAGAACTCAGGACCGATCTGGGTCGCCGGCTCAGCCGAGCCGATGCGGTATCGTCAGATTCTCGATGCCGGCATTCCTGCCATCCTCTTCAGCGATAAGATCGCCGAGGCGGGATACGAGGTGCGCGACACCTCTCCGGACGAGCTTCTCGCCGCCACCGAGGAGATGCTGGACTGCATGGCCGGCACGTGGCAGCGGGATGTCGAGACCGATACCGCGTTCCGGGCGCTGAGGGCGGAGTACGAAGCCCGCATCGCGGCCGATCCCGACATGCAGGCGAGCAATTTCGCGTTCTACGGATACGCCCACCCATTCGGGTCGATCGCCCGGGTCACGCTGAAGGCGCAACCCGGGTTTCTCGACTGATCGTCGCCGCTGATCGTCGCCGCGTCGCTCAGGCCGACCGGCGAGCCACCGACAGGAACTCCTGCACCTCGCTGCGCAGCGTCTTGGCCTGCTCGGCCAGGTCGCTGGAGGCCGAGCTGAGGTCCGAGGCGGCCCCGTCGGTCTCCCGGGCGGACTGCGCCACGGTTTCCGTGCTGCGGGCGACCTCCCGCGTTCCGGCCGAGGCTTCCTGAACGTTGCGGGAGATCTCGTTGGTCGCCGAGGACTGCTGCTCCACCGCGGCGGCGATGGAGCCGGTGACCGAGGACACTTCGGCGATCGACGACACGATGGTCTGGATCGCCTGCACCACGTTGGCCGTTGCCTCGCGGATCGCGCCGACCTGTTCCTGGATCCGCTGGGTCGCGCTCGAGGTCTCGTTGGCGAGCGACTTCACCTCGCTGGCGACGACGGCGAAGCCCTTTCCGGCCTCCCCTGCCCGTGCCGCCTCGATGGTCGCGTTCAAGGCCAGCAGGTTGGTCTGTTCGGCGATATCGGTGATCAGGGAGCCGACCGTACCGATCTCCTCCGCCGCCTGAGACAGGGTCCCCACCAGCTTGTCGGCGGCCTCCGCCTCCTTGCTGGCGGCGGTCGTGACGCGGCTGCCTTCCCGGACCTGCCGGGTGATCTCCATGATCGACGCCGACAGCTCCTCCGCCGCCGAGGCCACCGTCTCCACGTTGGAGGAGGCCTCCTCGGTCGCAGCCGACACGCCGGCGACCTGGCGCGTGGTCTCGCCCGCCTGAGTCTTCAGCGTCCCGGAGGTGGTCCGAAGTTTCTCGGCCGCGGCGGAGACGCCGTCGACCACCGACCAGACCTTGCCCTCGAAACGATCGGTCAATTCCGCGAAGGCGTCCAGACGCGTGCCCATGCTGGCCGTCGCGTCGTTGATCTGCTGTGCATTCCGCAGATAGAGGCCGTTCAGGCCTTCCGGGCGGATCAGGCGGAAGAACTTGCCCTGCTCGACGGCTTCCATGGCGGCACCGGCCTCGCGCACGAAGGCGTCGGCCATGTCCACCATGTCGTTGACCGACCACAGCATCCGCCCCAACGCGCCGGTCTCCTCGATCATGACCAGACGCTGTTCGAAATCGCCCTTGGCAACACCCTTGGCGACAGAGGCCGTTCGGTCGATCCACCGCTGGATCCGGGCCAGGTACACGAAGGCGAGGACCGCGCCGAGCGCCGCCAGCACCGCGCAGGCCGACGCCGCCAGACCGGCATACGGCACTGGCAGGAACGGCAGGGCCGCGCTCGCCACCGAGGCGACCACTGCGACCGTCAGGGTCGCCTTCGTCCTAGAGAGAGAGCACGAAGCGGTCATAGCCGATCTCCTTCTTGGCGAGGATGCTGAGAAGCTCTTCGGTGGCGGCCTGCATGCCGTCCTTGCGGTTCGAGGGCGCGTCCTCGATGGCCTTGAGCTGCTTGTACAGGCCGCTGGCCGCGGCCACGGCGTCGGCACGTGGCTTGCGGCGGTTCGAATGGTAGCTGACGATCCGGCCCGAACTGTCGTAGCTCGGCGTGACATGGGCGAAGACCCAGTAATGATCGCCGTTCCTGGCCATGTTGATCACATAGGCGAAGATCTCGTTGCCGGCGCCGATCGTGTCCCACAGCAGCTTGAACACCGACCGCGGCATATCCGGATGACGGATGATGCTGTGCGGGGCGCCGATCAGCTCCTGCTCCTGGAATCCCGCCACCCGCAGGAATACGTCGTTGCAGTATGTGATCCGGCCTTTGAGGTCGGTCTTCGACACGATCAACTCGCCGTCATGGAACGGCGCTTCGCGTCCCGTGGGCGTCACCTTCACCTTGGCCATGGCCTCCTCCTCCCCAGTCCGATCCAGGTCGACGGGGCTCAGACTAACAGCCTTCAGGTAAACAAGAACTGAACAATTCGGGTTTTGATCTGAGTCAAAACATTGATTTTCATATACTTACAATGCTTTTAGAGGATCCGCGGCACGGCAGAGAACCCGGGCGGGACAGCGCCGAACAAACCGCTAGACTGTGGGCTGGACGAGCGTCAGGCCACGAGGGAGAAGACCCGACATGCCGGCATCCAAATCCCGCTGCGCAGCCCGGCTTTACGGAGCCCGGTCGTACGGGCCCCGGTCGTACGGGCCCCGGTCGTACGGGACCCCGCCATACCCAGCCGGGGCCCACAGGGCGCCGCCATGATCGACCACATCTCCATCCCGGTCAGTGATCTGCTCCGGTCTGCCGCGTTCTGGGAAGGGGTTCTCGCCCCGCTCGGACTGACCCGGCTGGTGGAACGGGAGCGGACCGTGGGGTTCGGCAAACGGTATCCGGAGTTCTGGGTGAACCTGCGCGAGAATCTGGCGCCCGCCCCGCCGGATACCGGGGCACATGTCTGCCTGCGCGCCCCGGACAGAGCGGCGGTGGACGCCTTTCACAGCGCCGCGGTTGCCCTTGGCGGGCGCAGCGACGGCGCGCCCGGCCCGAGGCAGGCATCGATGACCGCCTATTACGGGGCCTTCATCCGCGATCCGGACGGCAACAAGGTCGAGGCCGTCACCTTCCCCCGGAGCGAGAGACAATAGGATAGAGCGGATTCAGGCACGCTGACACGATCACGACGTGATCCGGTCAGCGCACGATCTGCTCTAACGCTCCAGGGACGGGATATCCAGGGACGCGATCCCCCGGCGTTCGACTCGCCAGGTCGACAGCATCAGCCGGCCGGTCAGGACGGCCATACCCAGCGCGGTCAGCCCGGCGGCGCCCCAGAGCACCGCCGTCGGCAGATCGGCCAGGGAGAGGGCGACCCAGACGGTCGCCACGCCATCCACGCCGATCGTGCCGGCGAACAGCAGCCCAACCAGGGCCGCTGTCGCCAAAGACACACCTCTGGACGCCATGGTCACGCGCCGGCCGGACGGGCGCCGGGGACCATGGGGACAACATGCTGGTGCGGGCCAAGCGCCTTCCAGGTGAACCGTCCGACCACGAACATGACGATGACATAGGCCGGAATCAGGACCATGGCCGCGGTACTCCCCATCCCGGCGATCCAGATGATCGAACTGATCGCGCCACCGCCGAAAGCGGATGTGATCAGCAGCGCCATCAGGGTGGTCGAGAAGTAGCCGGAATCCGGGTCGGGCATGCGATGGGTCAGCCGCGCGGCCAGCGGCGTGGCGACCAGCGCCAAGGCGGACAGGCCGACGCCCAGCAGAAGGGTGATCAGGGTGGTGGTCATGAAAATAGGAACCAGGGCTCAGTGCATGGGCCGGCCACCGAGCACGAGCCGGCCGGCAGTCAGAACTATCGCGCCGTTTCCGACCCACGATCAGCGCAGATATCGCATGCCGCGATCCGCGTATTTCGCATGGCTCGACGGGCGGCGCGGTCCCCGCGGCGAATGACGATCTTCAATGCGCTAGCGCAGGCCCACCAGGGTCATCGGCGCCTGGGCGACATAGCGGTTCACCGAGGTCAGGTCGGGCATCGGCTCGGTCCAGTCGATCAGGTCCCGCCCGGCCTGCAGGTCCGCCTCGCTGACCGTATAGGAGTAGCGCTTGCCCGGGCGCTCCCACTCGCAGCGGGTCCCCGCCGGCAGGTCCGGGTCGGTCAGCATCGCCACGGTCGGCACCGGCGGTGAGCCGGTCGCGTAGAGGGTCAGCGCGTCGTAGTCGTCGTCGACCAGGGCCAGTTTGGCGCCCCGGGCTCTGGCCTGCTCCAGGCGCAGGCGATGGGAGATGTGGTCGTCGAAGACGCAGAGCGTACCTTCCGGCACGGTCTCAAGGTCCTTGGCGTCGCTCCAGTCGCCGAGCCGGTACTCGATCCGCTTGTCGCGCAGCCTTCCGTCCTCGCGCATCACGTCGAAGGTGATGATCCGGGTCTCCGGCGACGCCTCGGCCATCAGCCAGGACGAGTGCCCCTTGAAGGTCCCGCACTCGACGATCGCCGGCGGCCGCAGCAGGGCGGCGACGGCGAAGAGCCAGGTCGAGGAGTTGCGCATGGTGCCGCCGGCATTGTCGCGCAGGGGCCGGCGGGCGTAGCTGCGTTCGAAGGCCGCCACGACGGTGGCGCCGTCGGGCGCGTCGGCCGGCAGAGCCCCCCGGGCCGCCAGGTTCTGCCGCAGCAGGTCGACGCGGGCGGCCACGGCGGCACTCGCCCGGCGGACCAGCGCCTCGGTGATCAGCGATCGGCCGACCTCCCGCGCTGCCTTGCCGCCGGCACGGGGCTCGGAGTCGACACCCTGGACTGAATAGATCTGACGGGCCTTGGGCATTGAGTTCACGCGTCTCCAGGTCGGTCGATGCCGCACAACAGGTCGGATTCGGCACTGATGGTCTCCACCAGCGCCTCCATATCCTTGCGGCCGAAGCGTTCCACGTCTTCGATGGCCGGCATGAAGCGGATGATGACCTCCCCCGGGTACCGTAGCAGCGATTTCCGCGGCCAGTAGAGGCCGGAATTGAGGGTCACCGGTACCACCGGCAGTTTCAGGCTGCGCACCAGCGCGATCAGGCCCGCATGGGCCACGCCGCGCTCGCCGACCGCCACCCGCGTCCCTTCCGGGAAGATCAGCACGCAGCGTCCCTTGCTGGCCTCCGCCTTGGCCCGCTCCAGCATGTCCCGCAGCGCCGAGGCGCCGCCGCCGCGCTCGACCGAGACCATCCTCGAGCGCCGCAGGAACCAGCCGAACAGCGGGATCGCGTCCAGCTCGCGTTTGTAGATGATGCAGAGATCCGGGACGACGGCGTTCATCACGAAGGTCTCGAACGCCGACTGGTGCTTGCAGGCGAGGAAGGCCGGGCCGTCGGGAAGGTGCTCGCGCCCCTCCACCCGATAATGCAGCCCGCAGATCGACGCCAGCAGCCAGGTCGTGCCCCGCGACCACACGCGGCTGACCCTGCGCACGAAGCGTCCGTCGTCGCCGCGGTGGAACAGCAGGTTGATGGGGACCGTCGCCGCCATCAGGAGCGACCACACCATCCAGACCACGTTGAACAGGGAGGACCGTAGATAGATCACGCAGGCACCGTCTCGAAATGCTCGGTTCGTCTTACGCAGTTCGTGGAGGATTGCAAACACCCCAGCGTCCGCCCGCGCCGGAGAAAGCCGGTTCCAAGATGTCGATACTTGGGGGCGTGACCCGTGGCGCGCTATAGCTGGCGCCTTCGAGACTTGGCAGGACACGCCGCCATGAACAGACCCGTCGCCGCCATCGCCGCCCTTTCCCTCAGCCTGGCGGTCGCGCTGGGAGCCGTCGGCGCCCACGCGATCGGCTCCGAGCCGGCCGCCCGGGAGCTCTGGCGCACCGCCTCGTTCTGGCATACGGCCAACAGCCTGGGCTTGCTTGCGATCGCCGCGCTCTGGCCGCATATCGGCGGACGTCTCGGGCTCGCCGGCGTGCTGGCGGTCGGCTTCGGCGCCCTGGCGTTCTGCGGCTCCGTCTATATCCAGGCGGTCCGGGGCAGCGCGCCGGTGCCGATGCTCGCACCGGTCGGTGGCACGCTGCAGATCCTCGGCTGGCTGCTGGTGGCGGTGGCCTGCCTGCGCGGTCGCGCGCCCTGACGACGGGCCGGATCAGACCGGCGCCGACGCCAGCCGGATCCCCGGCACGTCGTGGAGCTCGGTCTCGGTGGGTGTGCGGCCGTGGGCCATATGCCCGATCAGGTCCACCGTCGTCGTCGGGCGGGTGAGCATCAGGCAGGTCGAGCCCGTGCTGCGGGTGGCGTGCCAGACCTCCGGCTTCATGCATATCCCCATGCCCGGCGGCACGCTGAACGCCCGCAGGCAGTCGAGATCCGGCGTGCCGTCGGGCAGCGAGGTCGCCAGGATCTGGACGATGCCGCCGACCAGCGGCACCACCGCCTGCTGGGTCAGCAGGTGGCGCTCAAGCGTATCGACCGTCGGGTCGGCGTTACGGTAGCTCACCCACAGCACCTCGACCTCGCCCCCCTCGCCCGGGTGAAAGAGGTGCTCCCGGCGGAAATCCGTCGCCGCATTGGTGAAAGCCACCGCATTGGCGGCTTCGGGATACGGCTTGCCGAGCAGCCAGCCGAAGGGGGCGACGGCCTCTGGCGTCAGGGTATCGACGGGAAGGGTCACGGCACGGTTCCTTTGGCGGCGGAGACGGGCGGGTCCCGGAACGCTAGCACCGGCACGCGCCGGGTGGCGATAGCGCCTCGCCCTACCAGCCGCCGATTGGGTATGAATCGTGGTTCATGAAAAAACCAACGACGAGGAAACGGGCATGGTCGATCGGATGAAGGACAAGGTGGTGGTGGTCGCGGGCGCCGGCTCGGTCGCCCCGGGCTGGGGCAACGGCAAGGCGTGCGCGGTGCTCTACGCCCGCGAAGGCGCCACGCTCTATCTGATCGACCGCGACAAGGCGGCGGTGGAGGAGACCGCCCGACTGGTGGCGCAGGAAGGGGCGAAGGTCCATGCCGAGGCGGGCGACCTCACCAACGACGACACGGTGGAGCGGCTGCTGGCCGACTGCGTCGACCGGTTCGGCCGGCTCGACGTGATGCACAACAATGTGGGCGGCTCCCATCCCGGCACGGTGGAGGAGATGGACGTCGCCACCTGGGACGCTCAGATGGACCACAATCTGAAGACCGTCTATCTCGGCTGCCACCACGCGATCCCGCACATGCGCAAGGGCGGCGGCGGGGCGATCATCAACGTCGCCTCGGTCGCCGGCTACCGCCATATCGGCACGCCGATCCACGCCTATGCCGCCGCCAAGGCCGGGGTGGTGCAGCTCTCCCGCGCCATCGGCGTGAGCTATGCCAAGGAGAAGATCCGCTGCAACACGGTGGTCCCCGGGCTCATGCACACCCCGCTGGTGGAGGCGCGGCTCGCCGGCCAGCGCGGCAACAACGACGCCCAGGCGCTGATCGCCAAACGGAACGCCCAGGTGCCGATGGGCCATATGGGTGACGCCTGGGACATCGCCTACGCGGCGCTGTTCCTGGCCAGCGACGAGGCGAAATACGTGACGGCGACGGAGATCGTGGTCGATGGCGGCCTGGTCATGAGCGCGCCGGTGTAAGCGGCGAGTTGCCCGCCCTCTCCCACTCCCCGGACGTGTTCCGGGGAGTGGGGGAAGGGGAACCCCCCCTCACCGCCGATCACGTTCGCCTGAAAGGCGCGCGAGGCCGTTTCCTGCCGCTCGGGCGAGGCCTACCTTGAGACTGTCAGCGTCCTGAGGAGGCCGGAATGGGTGAGGTCATCGCGTTCCAACACCGACCGCGCGCACGCGCCTGGAGCCCGACCGATCTTCGCGCCCTGGACCGCCTCGTCGCCCGGCTGCCCGCGGCGACCGGCTGGGAACTGGACCCCGGGACCTGCCGCGCCTTCATCACCGGGGCCGAGGACGAGACCCTGCTGATCGTCAGCCGCGAGGCCGACGGGCTCGCCGTCGCCTGCGGCTGGGAGCGCGCGCCGCACTGGCACGGCCGCTCGCTGGAGCGCTACGGCTGAGCTTGACGCCGGGCCGGCGCCGCGTACGGTGGGTGCGAGATCCGGACAGGATCGGCCGGCAGGCGGAGGATCCCATGGCGTTCGACATTTTCGGTGAAGCGCGCGAGGACGGCGACGGCGCGGCGCCGCGCTACCAGGCGGTCTCCCGCCTGGACAAGGTTGCCATCCTGGTGGGCCTGCTCGACGCCACCATCGACCACGAGCGCAACAAGGACACGCCGTTCGAGGCCGCGGAATGGCTGGTCAAGCACTACCCCCATGTCCACCCGAACGATCTCGACCATGTGCTCGACGCCGGCCGCCACGCGCTGACCCGGCTGGTCGGATAGCGCCCGCCGGTCAGGCCGGGGGAAGCTGGCCCAGGAACTTGCCGAAGGTCATCAGCCCCTCCGGCCAGGGTCCGTGTCCGCTGTCCGGGTCCACGTTTCCGCTTTCCCGCAGATCGACCAGCCGGGAGCCCCAGGCGCCGGCCAGATCCTCCGCCACCTCGAAGGCGCAATGCGGATCGTTCCGGCTGGCTAGGACCAGCGACGGGAACGGCAGCGGATCGCGCGGCAGCGGGCGATAGCCCTCGGCCACGCCGTGATCCGCCGTCTCGATATCCGGCACCGCCGCCAGGAAGGCGCCCCGAACCTTGCCGTCCGCCAGATCGGAGGCGGCATGGACGGCGGCCAGGGAGCCGTAGCCGTGACCGACCAGCACGACCGGTCGGTCGGCACCGGCAACGGCGTCGAGGATCGATTGCACATAGGCGTCGCGGGCCGGGCTGGACCAGTCGTCCAGCGCCACCCATTCGGCCGTCTTCAGTCCGGCCTGCCAGCGTGCGTACCAATGCCCGTCCGTCCCGCCGCCGAGGCCCGGCAGAACCAGAATTGTCGCCTCCGAAGATTTCATGCCGTGTCGTCCAGTCTGATGCGGCCGGACGGGTCCTCTCAGGCTCCGCCCAGCGCCGATTTCGGGAGCACCACGTGGATGCCCTTCTCCTGGTTCACCAGTTGGGTCACCCGCACGTCGGCCGCAAGGCTCATCAGCATGAAAGCCTGACTGCGCGACAGGTTGGTGGTGTCGACGATCCAGTCGATCATCTGGCGTAGCGCATGACTGGCCGCGTTGTCCAAATCCGCGTTCATGCCCATGGTGATCCGCGCGTCCGGGGTCTCGGCCCGGGGATAGTCCAGGGACAGATCCTTGCGCAGATGCACCTCGATCTCGCCTTCCAGGGCGGTCTCGATGGCGGTCACGCAGACCTCGCCGTCGCCCTGCACGCCATGGCCGTCGCCGAGGGACAGCTTGCCGCCCTTGGTCCAGACCGGCAGGTAGAGCGTGGTGCCGGCGATCAGTTCCTTGTTGTCCAGATTGCCGCCGTTCTTGCGCGGCTGGATCGTGGAAATCGCCCCCCAGCCGGCCGGCGGCGCCACGCCGATCACGCCGAAGAACGGGCGCAGCGGCAGCTCGGTGCCCCAGGGCAGGCGACCGACATTGCGCTCGGCATCGAGATCCACGGTCATGCGGTCCGGCTCGTCGAAATCCTCCGGCAGCGCGCCCGCCAGCGGCCGCACCTTCGTGTAGCCCCAGTCCTGGCGCAGCTTGATGTCGAGCAGGCGGATCTCCAGCACGTCGCCCGGCTCCGCCCCCTCGACCGCGATCGGCCCGGTCAGCAGGTGCCCCGGCATCCGGCGCTCGGAGCGCTTGTGGATGTCGAGCAGTTCCGGCGGGATGTGGTAACCGTCGCCCGGCAGGTCCTCGGGCGCGCCGGACACGGTCTCGACCGTCACACGGTCGCCGCTGGCGATGGTCATGGCGGGCGCCATTCCCGCGTCGAACCAGCCCCAGTGGCAGGTCTCCGGCGAAGCCTTCAGATGATGATGGGCCATTCAGTCCCCCGTCGCTCGACATTGCAGATGTTCCGACGATGATGCGACGGACGATGCTGCACTGCAATCGATGGCGCGCGGATCGGAGCGATCCGCGAAGTGCCGGTTGTAATCGGGGTTTGAAGGCCGGGCGTCCGGCGGGGTCAGAAACGACCGCTGCGCAGGCTCCAGGGCGTGACCGACGGACGGGCCATGGCATCGACCGCCGCGACACCGTCGTCGACGCCGATCCGGCGGCAGATCTCGGGCCAGAGCGCGCGTGGATCCCGGCGCAGCTCGTCCTCGTCGACGGTATGGATGCGCTCCGCTCCGACACCGAAACCCGTGACCCGCCGTTCGAACGACTCAAGGGCCTTGCGGGCCGCCTCGACGACACGGGTGATCGCGCCGGCGCCCACGGTCCGGGCCGCCGACTCCGCATCGCGTGTCAGGACCAGCAGATCGATGTCGGGTGGGTTGAGAAACGGGAACATCGGCCCGCTCGGATCGTGCAGGACAATCGCGGACTTGCCGGTCGAGGCCCGCAGCGTGGTGAAATAGGAGGCCAGGGCGGCGCCCCCCTCCTCGCGCGCGAGGGTCAGCAGCGCGTCGCCCGACCGGTCGCCGGCGGAGGCCGCACTCACGGCCCGGCGCGCCACGGCATGGAGTGTGTTTCCAAGCGTCACCGGCGGCAGCGCGGCGATGTCGGGATGGCAACCGAGTTCGGCCATGAACCGCCTGGGGTCGGTCACCGGTCCGGCAATCAAAAGTATGTTACGCATCCGCTAATCCCGTGGAGTCCAATGAGGCCAAACAACCAGAGGCATGCCGCGCTTTTCCTGTCGCGGAGAGTTTCAACCGTTTCGCGTCGGACTGCAAGCCTTGGTGGAAAGTCGCCCGCGAATCGGCTGTTTGCCTAAATGTTCATCACAACGACCTTGACCAAAACCGCATACAAGCGATGATATGACGGGACGTAGGTCAGGGTTGGGGCAATGATCAATAGTAGCCGCACAACGGGCTTGATCGGCATCACCACTCAGTGGATCGACGAGAGTGGGCGGGTGGCCGACCTTGCCGCGAAACTGGGCAGACTGGGCGAAGACGTCAGCGAGTTCGCCATCCACACGATGGGATGGATCCGCTGCACGTCCATCGGCGCGTTCGAGGAGTATTCCTTCGATGCACGGTCCGTGCACACCCAGGCGCTGACCACGCTTCTGGATCGGCTGGTGAGCGATACCACGCCGTCGACGACCCGCCTGCGCTGCATCGAGGTCACCACCGCCCGGGGCACCACCAAGATCTCCGACGACCGGCCGGACCGCATGGTCAGCCTGGTGCTGAAATGCATGGAGATCGTCAATCCGCGCGCGCCGAAGGACTCCATCCGCCGGGGCCGTATGGACAGTTCCGGCATCGCCGCGCTCGACGATCCGGTGGCCGCCCGGCTCATCGCCGCGTGGAAGGCGTCCGGTGCGACACTGCGCGCGCCGATCCTGGACCTGATGACCGATCCGAGCATCAACCGCGGCATCAAGGTCATGGTTCCCCATGGCGAGACGTTCCGGCTGATGCGTTATCACGGCTCGCCGAACGCGCCCTGGGATCCGGCGACCTGGCGCGCCTTCGAGGGCGGCACCCTCGACCAGGTGGTTCCCGACCGCGGCATGATCGAATCCGTCAAGGCCTCGACCCGCACCGCACTGGCCATCCGCGAGCCGCTGGTGGAGTTCTGCGAAGGCGTCATCCTCGCGAGCCAGGGGCTCAAGGAATTCCAGTGGTACCGGATCTCGCTTCCGGTCGATGTCCCGACCAATACCGCCGGGTTCGGCGATGCCGGCCAGGGCGTCCTGGTCCTGCTGTCGCCCGTGCCGCAGACCCGACAGGCGGCGTAGGCCGGCGCACCGGCGCCACGCCGCCCGCAACGGTCACGCGATCCGCCGGTTCTCGTCCACGCGATAGATCAACGGAACCTCGCCCGCACTATGGGTCAGGGTCTGCCGCGCGATGTAGTCCGCGTCCTTGGCCAGCAGCACCCATTCCTTCTTCTCAGGCCGGGCCGGATGGGTCCAGATGATGCTGTCGAGAACGTGCTGCATGTCGTAGCTCTTCGACACCAGCCCGCGCTCCGCCATCACCTTTTCGGTGACGCTGACCATCCCGACCCGGCCCCATCGCGCATGGGCCATGGACCCGGCGGCGATGCCGAGAAGTTTGGGGAAATTGGTCTGGCGGCCGCGCAGGTCCGGGCGCACCCACAGCCCACCCGTCCAGTACACCTTGTCCTGAAGGCGCGAGGCATAGGCGTCGGCATCGCCCTGAATGCTGAGCCGCTCGCCCGGGATCATCTGCTCGGCCGGGTTGCTGTAGAACAGACTGAGCGTCTCCAGGTGATCGGCCATGGATGTGACCGTGAAGCGGTAGAGCCGCACGCCCAGCGTCGCGGCGATGCCGGCGTCGTCCCGCACGGTGAGGCCGATGCAGTCGCCCGTCCGCGCCGGCTTGAACCGGCTGTCGAAGGCGCTCGGCACATACTTGCCGACCTCCCGCAACCGATCCTTGAAGGTGTCGATGTCGTCGCAGGCCTGCAGATCGAGCTTGGCCTGGTGGAAGTCGCGATCGATCCGGATCAACGATTCCTGGATTTCACTGCGTCTGGACTCGCATTCGGCATGGATCGGGCCGATTCCTGCGAGAAAAGGTCTCTCAGCCATCGTGATGTCCCCCACTGAAGCTGATACTGGGAAATCAACCCTAAGGAGACAATTGTATGCGGACGATGGGCAGCCCGCGACTCGCGGGTCGCGTTGATTTCTCTTCGGCAGGAAAATCACTGCGCGACGGGCGACTCGGGAAAGGTCGCATCGTTACGGCCAAGACCGCTAAAATGCGGTATATCCGGCGGAACCAGGGAGAAGACGATGAGCGAGACACCGAAGACCGGGCCGGAGGCCATCGAGAGCTGGCATGCGCATGTCTATTTCGACGCGCAGACCGCCGCGCCGGCCAGAGACCTGTACGCCCGGATCCAGGCCGCGTTTCCGGCGGCGGAGATGGGCCGGTTCCACGAGAAGCCGGTCGGTCCGCACCCGATGTGGAGCTATCAGGTCGCCTTCGCGCCCGATCTGCTGGCGAGCCTCCTGCCGTGGCTGACCCTGAACCGCGACGGGCTCGACGTCTTCATGCACCCCAATACCGGCGACGGCATGGCCGATCACCGGGACCACGTTGTGTTCCTGGGCAAGTCGTATGCGCTGAAGCTGTCGATCTTCGACGGTTAGAGCAGATCGTGCGGTGACGGGATCACTGCGTGATCGCGCCCGCGTGCGTGAATCTGCTCTATCTCATTGTTTTAGAGACAAATTCACCGACCATATTGAATCATGAAATGATTCAATATGGTCGGATTTGGCTCTAGCGGATGTCAGGCGGTCTGGCGGCTGTCGGCGGCGGCGTGCCGGTTGCGATGGGTCACCATGCGGCCATGCAGCTCGGTGACGATCCGGCTGCCGGTCTTGGTGAACAGGAACGGCAGGATGCCGTGTACCAGGCAGGCCAGCCCGCCGAGGATCATGCGGAACCCGAAACCGCTCGCCATGCCGAGATGCTCGCCATAGGTCTCGCCGACGCTGGCGGGGTGGTCGGTGAACATGCGCATGCTGGCCTCCTCTTCAATCAGGTAAGCCAAGTGTGCCCTCGTTCCGGGCGAAACGGTTTGCTTTGATTGCAATGCAGAAGCCGATCTGTAGAATATTTTTCTATGGATCATGTGGACCGTAAAATCCTGGACCTGCTGCAGCGGGATGCGGGGCTGGCGTTGGCGGACATCGCCGAGGCGGTCGGCCTGTCGACCACGCCCTGCTGGCGGCGCATCCAGCGGCTGGAGAAGGACGGGGTGATCCGCCGGCGGGTGGCGCTGCTGGACCGCGAGAAGATCGCCCTGGGCGTGACGGTGATCGTCCGGGTGCGGACCAACCGCCACGACATGGACTGGCTGGAGCAGTTCGCCCGCACGGTCGACGACATCGACGAGATCGTCGAGGTCTACCGCATGAGCGGCGACATCGACTACATCCTGAAGGTCGTGGTCCCCGACATCGCGACCTACGACGCGATCTACAAGCGGCTGATCACGGCGGTGCCGCTGATGGACGTGAGTTCAAATTTCGCGATGGAGGAGATCAAGTTCTCCACCCGGCTACCCCTCAGCTACGCGCCTTAGCCGCCGAGGACAGCGACGTCAGGTCGACGACCTTGCCGGGGGTCGGCTGTCCCTGGCCCTCGATCTCGTCCAGGTCGGAATAGGCGCGCACCTGGTTCCGGCCGGCCTTCTTGGCGGCGTAGAGCGCCGCATCGGCCATGGCGATCAGGGTGGCCTCGTCCTCGTCCGGGCTGTTTCCGACCCGCACGAGACCGGCGCTCAGCGTGTGGCCGATCTTGAATCCGTCATACCGCGTCGGCGTGTCGGCGAAGCGCTGGCGCACCCGGTCGGCGGCCGACCGGGCGGCCTCCTCGGTCTCGGCCTCGAACAGCAGGATGAACTCCTCGCCGCCGAACCGGGCGGTCACGTCGTTGGCCCGGAACTCCCGGCGCAGCATGCTGGCGAAATGGGTCAGCACGCCGTCGCCGGCGGCATGGCTGTAGGTGTCGTTGATGTCCTTGAAGCGGTCGAGGTCGATGAGCACCAGCCACAGCTTCCCGGGCCACAGTCCGGTGCGCTTCAGGTGATGCACATGGGCCTCGAAGCCCCGACGGTTCAGCAGACCGGTCAGGGAATCCCGGCTGGCGGCGGTTTCCGCAGCGATCCGCCGAACCTCCTGGCCGCGCAGCCACTGGGCCAGCGATGCGCTGAGCAGCAGACTCTCGATCACGATGCCGATAAAGACCAGCCGCACGAGTATGATGTGCGAGATCGCGAGGTACGGCACGAAGTACGCGGTGACGCTGGCGGTCAGCAGGGTGGAGAGCGAGACCAGCCCCCACCCGAACGCCATCCAGGAGGCGTATTTGAGTCCGTCGCTCCGCCAGGCAATCCAGCTCAGCCAGGTCAGGTGGAACGGCATCGTCATCAACGCGAAGAAGGTCAACGGCGTCTCAATGACCGGGGCCTGGGCCGGCAGCGCCAAGAGGGCCGCCGTCGCGTAGAAGCCGACCGCGACCCGCAGAACGGTGTTGTGCCGGGGATGCAGGCGCTCGAGATCCAGATGGCGTCGGACGAACTCGTAGGCGGCCGCCGTCAGCATAAACACCGACCAGTCGAAGCCGAGATGCTGCAACCAGGAATTCCCGGGGAACAGGAGCTGAAGCCCGACACCGGAGAAGATCACATAGGTCGAGGCGACGGCGCTCATGTAGACCGCATAGACGACCATGCGGGCCTGGCGCATGAAAATGCCGTAGAGCAGCCAGAACGACGCCGCCGTCGCCAGGCAGCCGATCCAGAACACGAAGAATGCCGTGCTGGTCACCGAGTGGTGTTCGAACCCCCGCTCGCTCCACAGCATCAGATTCAGATGGATCGGGATCGCATGGTCGTTGCCGAACCGCGCCACCACCTCGCGACGCTCGCCCGCCGGCACGGTGAACGCCACCGCCGCTCCCGCATAGGCCAGCGGCCGGTCCTCGTAGGCCTGCATCGCGTCGAAGGCTCTGCGGTCTACCTGACCGTCCGGAGAGATGGTGAAGATGGCGAAATCGGTCAATCGGCCGACGTCATGGGTCACCACGAGTTCCCGTGGCACCGCCGTGTCGTTCACCACCGCGAAGCGCATCCAGAACTTGGCGCTGGTCAGGCCACGCTTCCGCGACGCCTCGGTCGCCGGCTCCCAGCCGTCCGATCGCAGTGCTGCGTCGAGGGACAGCACGCCCTCCGGGTCCACCAGGAAGCTCGAGCGACCGAGAAGGCTCAGATCGTCGCGCTGCGACGAAAGGGGGATCTCCGGCAGATCCTGGAAATCGACGGCGCGGCTGGGCGAAGCGATCAGGACGAGGCAGAAGACCAGAACGAATATCGGGAGGCGAGCAGTCATGCCGTTTCCATCAGGCCACGATCCATCCGCGGCCCGATCCGAGCGGCTAGCCGGTGATCCTGGGCATTATCATCAAAACCGAATGATCGGAAAGGTCCATCGCACGGCCGACGGTCTCCGGCCGTGGCCTTCAGTTCCGTGCCGTTGCCGTCTCGATAAGGGGCGACAGCTCGGCGGACCCGCCCGGAGCCGGCCGCTGCGCGATCTCTGGATCGGTCAGTTCGGAAGAGGCCCGGACGATATTGCGCCCGGCTTTTTTCGCCCCATACAGCGCCGCGTCCGCCATGGCGATCAGGGTCGCCTCGTCCCCGTCGGGTCCGTCGGCTACCGGCACCAGCCCGGCGCTCAGGGTATGGCCGATCATCGACCCCTCGTAGCGGGTCGGCGTGCCGGCGAAGCGTCGACGCACCCGGTCCACCGCCGAGCAGGCGGCCTCCTCCGACTCCGCTTCAAACAGCAGGATGAACTCCTCGCCGCCGAAGCGCACGGTCACATCGTTGGCCCGAAACTCCCGGCGCAGCATGGTTGCGAAATGGGTCAGGACCGCATCGCCCGCCGCATGGCTGTAGGTATCGTTGATCTCCTTGAACCGGTCGAGGTCGATGAGCGCCAGCCAAAGCCGGCCCGGCCACAGACCCGCCTGTTTCAGGTGCAGGACTTGGGCGTCGAATCCCCGACGGTTCAGGAGCCCGGTGAGGGAATCCCGACTGGCCTCGGCTTCCGCGGCGATCCGCCTGACCTCCTGGCCCCGGAGCCATTGCCCCAGAGAGGCACTGAACAACAGGCTCTCGACCACCGTGCAAGCGAAGACCAGACGCGTGAACTCCGCCTGGGAGAGGTCGAGGTAGGGCAGGTTCAGTTCGCTGCCGAAGACGCCCATCACGGACGACGCCGTCACACCGCCCCAACCGATCACCATCCAGCTGGCATAGGAAATCCCGTCCCGGCGCCAGGCGATCCAGCTCCGCCAGGTGACGTAAAGCGGGGCTCCCGTCATGGCGACGAAGGTGAGCGGCGCCTCGATTTCGGGATAGCGGCTCGGGAACGAAACGACGGCCATGCAGAGGCAGGCCGCCGCGCCCAGCCGCATGAAACGGTCGTGGCCGGGATGCAGCCGCGCGATGTCGAGATGTCGGCGCGCGAACTCCAGACAAGCGGCGCCGACGCAGAACATGGCCCAGTGGAAACCGAGCCCCCGCAACCAGACGGTCGAGGGGAAGAGAATCTGTTCCCCCACGCCGGTGAAGCTCAGGTAGACCGCGACCAGCCCCGTCATGTACAGCGCATAGACGACCATGCGGCCCTGGCGCATGAACGCCCCGTACAGCAGCCAGAACGCTGCCGCCGTCGTCAGACAGCCGACCAGAAAGACGATGAATGTCGTCAGAAGCAGGGTGTGACGGTCGAAGCCGGCGGCACTCCACAGGTTTATGTCCGTGTTCATCGGGACCGGGAACGCGTTGCCGAAGGCGACGGTCACGTCCCGCTCCTCGCCCGCCGGCAGCAGGATCGACACAGCCGGCAGCGGCGAGGCGACGGCACGCTGATCGTACGGCAGGCCCGGATCGACGTCGGTGCGCGTCAGGCTACCGTCCGGGGCCCGCACATAGGCGGTGAATGCCGTCAGGTTGGCGATGTCGTAGCTGGCCACCACCTCTTGCGCGGTCCCGGTGTCGTTGCGCAGACGGAAGCGGATCCAGAACAGGTCGTCAGTGATCCCGGCATTGCGTCTGTCGGGTCCCAGCCATTGCCAGTCCCGCGAGGTCAGCGCCTGGTCGAGATCGAGAACCGCGCCCGGATCCCGCAGGATCAGGGCATGGTTGATCAGTTCGATACCGTCGCCGATCGTCGACAGGGCAATGGTCGGGACAGCGTGCGGCGATCCGGCCTGGCTCAGGGCCGGGCGCGCCCACACGCCCAGAGCGCCGCACAGGCAGATCAGCAGCAGAAACAAGCGGATGGGCATGCGATTTCCATAAGACCCGGAACGTTCGGCACCCATCTGCTCAACCGGCTCGCAACCTAATCCTCAGCCATTTTAGGGAATGTGCGACAGAATCCCAGCGACCTGATCGGCCGCAGAGGATTATCCCGCATAGGCCGCCGGCTTGAGCGCACCCTTCACCTGAGTTCGGCGCATCAGCCGGCGCGATGCCGCGTCGAACGGGTCGCGGCGGTGCATGGTGGCCCGATTGTCCCACATCAGCACGTCACCGATCCGCCAATGGTGCCGGTAGGCGTTCTCCTCGCGGGTGGCGTAGGACCACAGCTCGTCAAGCAGCGCCTCCGACTCCGCCAGGTCCAGCCCCTCGATATGGGCCATCCGGCGGCGGCCGAGATAGAGCAGAGGTTGGCCGGTGTTCGGATGGGCGATGACCACCGGATGATAGGTTCCGGGGCTCTCGCGCGGGTCATCGGTCGGGGTCACGCCCTGGCGCACATAGCCGCCGGAATTGTAGGTGCCGTCATGCTTGATCCGCAGTCCCTTCACCCGACGCTTCAGCTCCTCGGGCAGGGCGTTGTAGGCGGCGTTCATGCCGCACAACCAGGTATCGCCACCGGCCGGTGGCACCTCGATCGCATGCAGCATGGAGATGTCCGGCGGAGCGGCGAGATAGGACATGTCGGTATGCCAGACCGCCTCCCCCGCTCCCAGGCTGCCGATTTCCTTGCCGTCCGGCCCCTTGATGTTGGAGACGAGATAGACCTCCGGCAGGCCTGGCACCGCGGTCTGCCCGTTCTCCATGATCGGCGCATGGTCGAGATCGCCGAACCGGCGGCTGAAGGCCACGAGCTGCTCCGGCGACAGGTCCTGGCCGCGGAACAGCAGCCCGGCATGACGATCGAAGGCCTGGCGAATGAAGGCGAACTGGGCGTCGTCGACATTGCCCAGGTCGACCCCTAGGATCTCGGCGCCAACGACCGGGGTCAGCGGGCGGGCATCCATGCCCATGCTCGCGGATTGTGCGGTATCGCTCATCATATCCTCCCGTATTCCCTGTTTTTTCCAAGGCTACACCCGACCATGCCCCGCCTGCTAGCGTTGCTGGCGAAACAGGAAATCGGGAGAGACGCATGGAACAGCGCAATCTCGGGCCCTTCGGTCCGGTCAGCGCCCTCACACTCGGCGGCGGCGGGATCGGCCATCTCTGGGGCAAGACGACGCGCGAGGAGTGCCTTGCGACCGTGAAGGCGGCGGTGGATGGCGGCATCACCCTGCTCGACATGGCGCCACGCTACGGCGACGGCGAGGCGGAGTCGGTGATCGGCGAGGCGTTCGGCGGCAGGCTGCCGGCGGGGGTGCGGGTGACGACGAAATGCCTGCTCGGCGGCACGCCCCCGGCGGAGATCGAGGCCCGCCTGCGCAGCTCCATCGCCACCAGCCTGAAGCTGATGAAGCTTGAGAAGATCGATCTGTTCTTCCTGCATTCCAACGTCGCCCCCGACGACCACCCGATGCGCGGCCATCCGGACGCCGCCGTGCGGGTTACCCCCTACTCCGTGTTCTGCGAGCATGTGCGTCCGCTGTTCGAGACCTTCGTGGCCGAGGGCCTGATCGGCGCCTGGGGCCTGACCGGCATCGGCCAGCCGGACGCGATCATCCGGCTGCTGGGCGAGAGCCCCGCCCCGGCCGCCGTACAGGCCATCAGCAACCCGATCGACAGCCCCGGCGCGCTGAAATTCTATGACGGCCCTACCAGGCAGCGCGACGTGATTGCCACGGCCAAGGCCAACGGTGTGGGCGTGCTCGGCATCAAGGCGGTGCAGGCCGGCGCGCTGTCGGCCGAGATCGACCGCCCCCTGCCCGACGATCACCCGGAAATGCTGGACTACAAACGGGCCGGCCGCTGGCGCACACTGGCGGCGGAGATCGGCGAGGATCCGGCCGACCTCGCCCACCGCTATGCGCTGACCATGGACGGCGTCGACACCGTCGTCCTCGGGGTGAAGAACCGCCGGGAACTGGCGATGTGCCTGGCGGCGGAAGCCCGGGGACCGTTGGATGCTGATCTGGTCCGGCGCATCGACGAGAGTTTCGACTGACCGGATCAGCCGATAAAGCTGCGCGCCGCGATCGCACTGATTGCGATCAGAACGGAGAACCCGAACAGGCCGGCAATCCCGGCGGCGAGTTGCCGATCGCCCAACGCCGCGACCAGCGCCGCCTTGGAGATCATGTTGGCGATCACGGCCACGCAGATGACATCAGCAATCGGAAGGCCGTCGGGGGCGGAAGCCGCTGTGTCTCCGACGGTCTGCGCAAGTCGCGCCATGGTGATGGTCAGCGCGTCCACATCGGCCAGACCGGTGATCGCAGCCACCACAATCAGGCCCGCGCCCGAAAAAAGCGAACGGCCGATACTGGCGGCCAGCGAGACGAGACCGACCAGCAGCGCCATCAGCACGCTTTCGCCGATCGGCACCGGTGCGTCGATCATCTCGGCAAGCCCGCCCGGGCCGACCGGCGCCGCCGGGTGCAGCAGCCTCCAGAGCATCCAGCCGAGGGACAGCAGACCGATCGGCGCCAGCACGGAGACCAGATCGGTCAGGAGCGCCGGGGCCATCAGACCGGCCACGGCGCCGACGCGCACCACCATCACCGCGTTGGCCGCAGCGATCGCACTTGCCAGGGCCGGGGCCAGGCTCGGCTGAGCCCGACTCAGCCGGGCGGAGGCCAGGGTGACCGCCGTCGACGAAACCAAGCCGCCGGCCAGCCCGAACAGCAACGGACCCGCCCGTGACCCCATCAGTTTCACCAGCCAGTAGCCGACGAACGAGATCGTGGCGAGGGCCACCGCGATGATTCCGATCTGGCGTGGGTTCACGAGCCCGTCGGGGCCCAGGTCGGCATCCGGCAGGACCGGCAGCACGACCACGGCGAGCAGGAGCAGCTTGATCGCCGCCTCGAGCTCGCGTTCGGCCAGCCCCTTGAGAAACCGGTGCAGAGGCGCCTTCGCCTCAAGCACGGCGGCCACCACCGCGCCACCTGCCGCCGCATAGGTCGGATAGCCCCAGCCGGAAAAGACGGCGAGCAGGAAGGTGGTCAGTGCCGACACTTCCGTGGTCAGGCCCAGATCGCGGTCATCGGCACGCAGGTATGACACCACGAGCAGCGACGCCAGCGCGACCAGTCCGGCTCCGACCAGCAGTTCGTTGCCGACAATCCCGAGGATGCCTCCCGCCATGCCGATCAAGGTGAAGGTCCGCAGGCCCATGGTGCGTGCGCCGGCCTCCAGGGCGCGCTGGCTCCAACCACGCTCGATACCGACGATCACCCCGACCGCGACTGCCACCGCGAAACGCAGGAGCATCGCCTCATCGACAAGCCAAACCGTGTCCATGGCGACAGCGTACCGCAGATCAAACCGCTTCGGGGGGCGTCGCAGTGTCTCGTTCCGACATGCCTGACCGGCTAACATGCGCCCATCGTTTCAATGGCTCACGTCGGAGACCCCCATGGCCCGCAATTCCATCGCCATCGACGGCGCGCGGTTCTGGTCGACCATCGAGGCATCGGCGGAGATCGGCAAGGGACCGCGCGGCGGCCTCGCCCGGCTCACCCTGAGCCCGGCCGATGGCGAGGTGCGCGATCTGTTCGCCGAATGGTGCACCGATGCGGGCTATGCCCTCACCGTCGACAAGCTCGGCAACATGTTCGCCCGGCGGCGCGGCACACACGACAACCTTCCGCCGGTGGTGATCGGCAGCCATCTGGACACCCAGGCGGCCGGCGGCCGGTTCGACGGCATCGTCGGCGTGCTGGCCGGCCTGGAGATCCTGCGGGCGCTCGACGATCAGGGGATCGAGACCAGGCGGCCGATCGAGGTGGTGAACTGGACCAACGAGGAAGGCGGCCGATTTCCACCGCCGATGCTGTGCTCCGGCGTCTTCGCCGGCATCCACGAGCTGGACTGGGCGCTGGAACGGGCCGACGAGGACGGCACCACCGTGGCCGACGCGCTGACCGCCATCGGTTATGCCGGAGACGCGCCGGTCGGCGGGCGGGCGTTCGACAGCTATTTCGAGATCCATATCGAGCAGGGCCCGGCGCTGTACGAGGCCGGGGTGAAGCTCGGCCTGGTGACCGGCACCTATGTCGCCCGCGGCATGCGGATCGAGGTGACCGGCGTGAACGCCCATAGCGGGCCGACCCCGATGGACCGGCGGCGCAACGCCATCGTCGGCGCCGCGTCCGTCGCGCTGGAGGTCGACCGCATCGGCCTGAAATACGCAGACCGGGAGGCGAAATCGACCGTCGCCCGGCTTGAGGCCTGGCCGAACAAGCCGGGCATCATCTCCGACCGGGCGACCCTGTTCGTCGATTTCCGCTCGCCGGAGAAGGAACTCACCGAGACCATGGAGGCGGAGATCCGCCACGCCCTGGTCGACTGCGCCCAGCGCTCGCGTACGGACATCGCCGTCGGCGACGCCTGGAGCTTCAACACCCCGGTGTTCGACGCGGAGTTGCAGGACCTGATCCGCGGCGCCGCCGCCGGCCAGGGCGTGGAGCTGATGGAACTGCGCAGCCAGGCCGGACACGACGCCTACAACATCGCCAAGATCGCCCCGTCGGTGCTGATCTTCACGCCCTGCGACGAGGGCATCAGCCATAACGAGGCGGAGAACACCTGCCTGGAGGACCAGCTTCCCGGCATCCAGGTGCTGGCGGAAGCGGTGGTAGCCCGAGCCAACCGGTAACCGGCTACCCAAAGAAAATCCCCCTCCCGGAGGCCGGAAGGGGGATCGCGTTCGTTTCAGATCGTCAGGTCAGGCTGCCTGGATCAGGCGGCAAGGCGCTCGTGCCGCCCCTCCTGGACCTCCTCGATGATCTTCTCGCAGAAGGCCTTGAGGTCGCCCGGCTTGCGCGAGGTGATCAGGCCCTGGTCGACCACGACCTCGGAATCCTCCCACAGGCCGCCGGCGTTCTTCACGTCGGTCTGGATCGAGCCGTAGGACGTCACGTTGCGGCCCTTGACCACGCCGGCCTCGACCAGCAGCCAGGGGCCGTGGCAGATCGCGGCGACGGTCTTGCCGGCATCGAAGAACGACTTCACCAGCGCAACCGCACTGGGGTTGGCGCGCAGGATGTCCGGGTTGATCTGACCGCCCGGCAGAACCAGCGCGTCGAAATCACCCGCCTTGGCGTCGGCGAGATCCATGTCGACATCGACACTCTCGCCCCAGTCCTTCTCGTCCCAGCTCTTGATCGCGCCGGTTTCGGGCGACACGACGGTCACCTTGGCGCCCGCCTCCTCAAGCCGGCGTTTCGGCTCGAACAGCTCGGACTTCTCGAACCCGTGGGTGGCGAGGATCGCGATCTTGGCGTCGGCGATATTGGGCATTGTCGTCTCCATTCATCTCGGGGATCCGCCCCCTTCGTCATGGTCGCCGATCCGCCGTGTCGCGGCGGTCGCGCGCCCATGGAACTCATGTCGGGAAACGTGCCTCGTCGCCGGTCGTTCCAAGAATTGCCGACCTGTGCGGCGCACGGTCGCGCCGGCCCCGGACCTCGGTCCAGGGGGCTCAGATCACACGGATGGCGGCAGCCCCGCCGAAATTGCCCGTCAGCAGGGTCTTGGCGTGGCGGATCATCTTCGGACCAGCCGGCGCGCGGATGGTGAAGATGCTGCGGTCACCGACCCTGTCATGGGTGACGTAGGAGTGGAGGCCATAGGTGATCAGGAAGCTGTCTTCGTTCTTCATGGGATATCCTTGGGTTCGATGCGCGAAATCGACCGGCGCTTCCAGGCAATGCCGAGCGCGTCGTTCGCTGAAATGTGTGTGTCGATTTGGGGTGTCGGCTGGCCGTCCGCTTGGACGTCCGGATGCGGACGGCGCCCGGCCTAGGGCTGTTCCCCGTAGATGCCGGCAGGTCCGCCGGACTGATCCGGGGTCTCGTCGACCGACCCCTCTGAAGCGCGCCTCCGGTTGCCCGGGCGCGCGGTGTCTTCGTCCTTCGCAGGATCCGCTCCGGACAGGGTCCGGAGCGGTTCGTGTGCTGTCGGTCGGTATCAGTCGATCAGCGACAGGTTCTCGGCAGCCGGCTTGCCGTCACGGCCAGCCTGAAGCTCGAAGGAAACCTTCTGACCCTCATTCAGGGTGTGCAGGCCGGCACGCTCGACGGCGGAGATGTGAACGAAAGCGTCGTTCCCACCGTTCTCCGGCTCGATGAAGCCAAAGCCCTTGGTCGAATTGAACCACTTAACAGTACCAGTAGCCATGGGAGTGTCCTCTAACAGGCGTTACGATTCCGCGGTCACGGCACAGCCGTCGCGGAAAATATAGCGATAACATTGTCAGGGGATATCTAAGCTAAACGGTGTACCGTCGGTCCAGGCAGCACCAAACAAGTGTATCAACTACGCCTTATAGCTAGTCTTTTCTGCACGGATGTCAAGACGAATCGCCGATCGCCCCGCAGAACTTTTTGGCAAGAGACCTGATCTCTAAGGACTTTCCGGCCGAATACCGGCCGTTTTTTTGATGAAATTTCTGTGAATGGCGACTCCCGGCGAGGAAAAGACCCTACTTTAAGCCGCTAATGCGAGTGCTACTAAGAATCGTTTGCAATAAGATCCGCACCACCACATACTCCGCGCGCCTCGGGTGGGAGCGGGGCGCATACGCAACCTTGACCGGGGGGTCACCGGAGCATGTCGGCACGCACGCTCGCAGGCGCACTTGGTGCGCTGAGCCTTTCACTGATGAGTACGACCGCGATCGCGGAAGTCTTCGATCTCAAGCCGGTGGTGGTCACCGGCACGAACGTTCACGAATCCCAGCAGATCCGCTCCAAGGTGGACGGCGCCTACAACAGCAGCCGATCCGCATCCGAGGTCGATGGCAGCGTGATCCAGAATGTCAATCCGGTGAACAAGTATGACGCACTGCGCTACAATGCCACCGGTCTGATCAATCAGCCGGGCACCGGAGACCGGTTCGGCGGTGGCACCAAGATCCGCACCTTCGGCGACTGGGGCGCGTCCCAATCGATCGACGGCCTGCCCGGAATCAAGTTCCAGGGCACCGATGGCGGCGGCTACGGCAACACCAGCATCCCCACCATCGCCGTGGATAAGATGACGGTGCAAAAGGGTGGCCGCGCGGTGCAATACGGCAACGGCAGCGACGGCGGCGTGCTCGAGACCCGAATCAAGTCGGGCCGGGACTACAAGAACCACCAGGCGATCAGCCTGGACGCCAGTAGCGCCCGCGAGGGCCTGATGCAGGGCGAGATCGCCGACAGCACGGAGCAGTGGGACTACTACGCCGCCGCCAGCGGGTTCTACGGCGACTACAACGGCGACCCGGAAAACCTGGAGCAGCAGTCGGTCATCGGCGGACTGGCCAAGGTCGGCTGGAACTTCAGTCCCGACACCCGGGCCGAGTTCCTGGCATCCGTCGACCGCAACCAGCCGGACATCATCCGCAACGGCGAGGTCAACGAGATCACCGGCGAGACCATGATCGGCGCCGCCACCCTCGATCACCGTCTGAACGACAGCCAAAGCCTGCAGTTCGGTCTGCTGGCGACGAGCAGCGAGATGCAATGGCCGGCCCGGTCGCGCGACCGCAGTGTCGACAACCAGATCGGTTTCATGAACCACTTCATGACCGCCCCGGTGGCCGACGGCATCGTGTGGGACGGATCGGTCGGCGCCGAGGTCGCACGCATCCACACCGAACGTGACGGGCTCTGGGACAATTCCTTCGTCGACTACGCGCTGAAGACGACCAATGCCGTGACATTCAACGACAATCTCCAGATCACCGGCGGCCTGCGCCATACGTGGTTCACCAACGACATCGTCTATGACGGCGCGGAGCAGCCGGACAACCTTGAGAACGACGGCCTGTTCTCCTACCAGTTCGGCGCATCCTACAGCGTGCTGGAGAAGACCCGGGTTCGCGCGTCCTACGCAACCGGCTTCAACCGCTATGTCGGCAAGTATGGTAATTTCGGCACCGATGCGCTGAACCCGTCAGGCGCCGGCGACGAGATCGTCGAGTCCCGGACCGTCGAGGTTGGCCTGAACCAGGGCTGGGACGGCGGCTATGTCGATTTCGCCCTGTACAACATCGTTCAGGAGAACGTGCCGCGGCGGAACAACGGGGCGATCGAGAGCGTCGAGGTCGACCAGTCCGGCTTCGAAGCGGAGATCTTCGCCACGATCACCGACCGGCTGACCGCGTCGGCCGGGTACATGCGGGTGATCGACGTGGAGGCGACCCGCGCCGACGGGACCGAGGTCAACAACAATATCTTCTGGTCCGGACAGACCACCTCCGTCCCGGAGAACCAGTTCAGTCTGCGCCTCGACTATCGGGTCACCGACGAGATCGGCCTTTGGACGGCGGCCTACCACTCCACCGGTTACGAAGCGGTCGATGCGGACGGCGAGGTCACCAAGCGAGACGGGTTCACCCGCCTCGACCTCGGGGCGAGTTGGTGGGCGACCGCCAACTGGGCTCTGCGCGCACGGGTCGAGAACGTGCTGGACGAGCGCGACTTCGGCACGGCCGTTCAAGGCACGACCGTGAACGACGAAGGCAAGCTCGGCCGCGTGTTCTGGCTCGGCACGGACATCATCTTCTAAAGCGACGAGAAATCCGATGCGGTATCGAAACCTGCGACGACTGCACCTCTGGGTGTCGCTGCTGACGGCGGTACCGCTTCTTGTTCTGAGCCTCTCCGGCGCGCTGTTGGTGTACGCACCCGAGTTGCAGCAAGCCCTCGATGGCGAGGTTCGGAACGCCGGCCCGGTTGGCGCATCGCTGTCTCCCACCGCGATCGTCGACCGGGTCGCCCAACAACGGCCGGAGCTCGACATCTGGTCGATCTCCGTCGCCAAACAGGATGTCTGGACCGCCTGGCTCTCCGGCGGAGCCGGCGTCCTGCGGATCGATCCGACCTCGGGCGACATCCTGGAGCATTTCCATCCCAAGGACCGGTTCGAGGGCTGGCTGACCGCCCTGCACCGCCGCTATCTGGTGGACGGACCGACGGCGAAATGGGTCCGGCACGGGGTGTCGGCCGTGGCCCTGCTGCTGATCGTGCAGTGCGCGATCGGCCTGTGGCTCTGGCTCAAGCCGCCCATGCCGTTCCGCCGGCTCTCGGTGAGCTTCCGGCAAGGTACCCGCTTCGGCATCCTGCGCCTGCACCAGGCTACCGGGATCGCCACCTTCCTGATCCTGACGGCCGTGGCGCTGACCGGCATGGCCATGTACTGGCACGATCCGATGCGCGTGGCCCTGGAATGGGCGACCTTCTCCAAGGTGGAGGAGCCGCAGCCGCCGAAGGACCAGACCCTCGCCCCGCTAAAGGACCTGGACGCCGGCATCGCCGCGGCGACGGTTGCGGTACCCGACGCCAGGCTCAGTCACTTCCGCCTGCCCCGCAACCCGACGGATTCTATGGTCGTCGGCCTGATGCCGGAGGGGGCCGGCGACGGCCAGGCGACGCGGGTCTGGGTCGGCGACGACCCGGCACGCGTGCTCTACGTCTACGCCGCCAGCGAGGCCAACCTCGCCACCACCATCTGGCACATGCGCTACATCATCCATGTGGGCAAGTTCGGCCTGGGCACGTCTTGGGGTCCGATCGTCCGCGCCCTCTGGGTGATCGTCGCCCTGGTGCCGGCGGCCTTCGTGATCTCCGGCCTGTGGCTCTATCTCGGCCGCCGCAGCCGCGAGCAGCGCTCGCGCGCCCGCAACCGGTCGTTCGCGCCGGCCGAATAAGACGCCAGTTAACGGATTGCCCGGCACCGCCCTGCCGTGGTGCTGTTGCCCCATCGCATTGCCAGACAGGGGAGCAGAGCATGGCGGGTGATCCGAGGTTTCAGCCGGTGGACGCGGCGGTGGTGCCGCGCTTCGCCGATGTCGCAACCTTCCTGCGCACCAAGCGTCACGAGGTGCACAGCGACGTCGATATCGGCCTGGTCGGCGTGCCCTTCGACCTCGGGGTGAACTACCGCACCGGTGCGCGTCAGGGACCGGCCGGCGTGCGCGAGGCATCCCGCCTGATCCGCAAGGTGCACCCGACCCTGGGCACAAGGCCGTTCGATACCTGCAACGTGGCCGATCTGGGCGACGCGCCGGTCAACCCGCTGGACAAGGTCAAGTCCATCGACCTGATCCAGAAGTTCTTCGAGGAGCTGCGCGAGAACGCCATCACCCCGATCTCCATCGGCGGCGACCACACGATCCCGACGCCGATCCTGCGTGGGCTGGTCAAGGACGGGCCGGTCGGCATCCTGCAGATCGACAGCCATCCGGACACCCTGCCCGAGCTGTGCGGCGACACCCTCAACCACGCCACCTTCATGCGGCTCGGCATCGACGAGGGCTGGATCGACCCCAAGCGGGTGGTGCAGCTCGGCCTGCGCGGCAGCCGGTTCGGCGACGACATCCAGTACGGCCTGGACCAGGGCTTCACCGTCATCACCATCGACGATTACGAGGAGCTGGGCCGGGCGGAGACGATCAAGCGCATCCACGGCGCCCTGGGCGACCAGCCGTTCTACCTGACCCTGGATATCGACGGGGTGGACCCGGCCTATTGCCCGGGCACGGCGGTGCCGGAGATCGGCGGCCTGATCCCGCGCGACCTGCAGGTCATCATCCGCAGCCTCGCCGGCAAGCCGATCATCGGCGCCGACATCAGCGAGATCGCCCCGTGCTTCGACCCCACCGGCATCACCTGCGTGACGGCGGCCAACCTGATGTTCGAGATGCTGTGCGCCATTGCGGAGGGTCGGAGATAGAGCCTCAGGGTGGTTCAAACCCGTTCGTCTTCCCGGACCTGATCCGGGATACAGCCTTCCACGTGCTGGATCGCCAACGGCAAACCGGCCATGCCTCAGCACGCACCTTCGATAGGCCCCGGCGCAGGGCCCGGGAGACGGAGAGGATTAAATCTACGCCGCACTCTGTCGCCCCAGATCCGCCGCCAGCGCCGCCGCGATCTCCTGCAGCGGTTCCACCAGGGCGGCCGCCGCGTCCTGCGCGCTCAACGCCGAGCGCAGGTAAAGCACGTTGATGCAGGCGAAGATCGTCTCGCCGTCGCGGATCGGCACGCCGACGCTGGAGATCCGGTTCTCGTATTCCCGCGCCATATAGGCCGGGTTCATGGTGGCGTAGCCGGCCGAGCGGATGGCGCCGAACACCGCGTCGGCCTGTGCCCGGTTTCGGGCCACGTCGTTCCAGGGGGCGGGGTCCTGCGCCGCCGTCTCCAGGATCGCCGCCCGCTCCGCCGCACTGCTGAACGCCGTATAGGCAAGCCCCAGGCTCGCCGCCAGCATCGGCGCCCGGTAGCCCGGGCCGCGGTTGACGAAGATCGGCCCGGCCTCGCGCGAGGTCTCCACCACGATCATCGCATCTCCGTCGCGGATCGCCACGTCGGAGGGCCAGCCGATCCGCCGCCGGAATGCCCCCAGGCGCGGCGCGACGGCCGCACCGATGGCGTTGTGGGCCCGGTACCCGGCACTGAGCTGCAGGGTCTTGCCGGCGGCGTGATACAGCCGCGTGTCGTCGTCGCGCACCACGTAGCCCGCGTGCACCAGCGTCTCCAGCATCCGCAGGATCGTCGCCTTGTCGAGATCCACCACCCGGTGGATCTCCGCCAGGCTGGCGCGGCCCGACAGCCGGTTCACCGCCGCCAGAACGTCCAGGCAGCGCAGCACCGATATCACCGGGCGATATGATGCCACTCCCGCCTCCCCGAGCCGCACGGCTGCAATTTCAACTGTTGAAATTCTATTTCATTTACAGCCTAACAGCCGGAAGACCAAAGTGCCAACCGACTTCACAGACACGCCAACGAAGAAGCGGAGGAAACACCGGTGGACTTCAGACTGACCGAGGAACAGCAGGCTCTGCGCGACACCGCGCGCCAGTTCGCCCAGACCGAGATGCCGGCCGTGGCCAAGGAGCTGGAGGAGAATGACGAGGCGATCTCCAAGGCGTGGCTCAAGCGCTACGCCGAGATGGGCTTCCTCGGCATCAACGTGGCGCCGGAGCTCGGCGGCCTCGGCCTCGGCAACCTGGAGGCGCTGATCGTGCTGGAGGAGTTCGCCAAGGTCTCCCCCGCCGTCGCCTTCCCGATCTTCGAAAGCTCCGTCGGTCCGATCCGCGCGGTCGAGCATTTCGCCGGGTCCGACCTTGCCAAGTCGGTCGTCCCCAAGGTCTGCGCCGGCGAGATCGTCTGCGCCGTCGCCATGTCGGAACCCGATGCCGGCACCGCGCTCACCGACCTGAAGACCCGCGCCGTGCTGGACGGCGACCACTACATCCTCAACGGCCAGAAGCGCTGGTGCTCCGGCGGCGGCCATTCCGACAGCTACGTGGTCTACACCAAGCTCTCCGACGAGCCGGGTGCCAAGGGCATCGGCGCGCTCTACGTTGAGAAGGACCGCGACGGCGTGTCCTTCGGCCCGCGCGAGCGGCTGATGGGATTCCGCGGCATCCCGTCCGCCGACATCTTCTTCGAAGACGTGCGGGTGCCGAAGGAGAACCTGATCGTCCCGGCCGGCGGCTTCCGCAAGCTGATGGAGGCGTTCGACCTGGAACGCTGCGGCAACTCCACCATGTGCCTCGGCATCGCCCAGGCGGCGCTGGATCAGGCGCTCGACTACGTGCAGGAGCGCAAGGCCTTCGGCAAGGAGCTGGTGGAGTTTCAGGCGGTGCAGATGAAGCTGGCCGAGATGGCGCTGAAAGTGGAAGCCTCGCGCCTGCTGATCTGGCGTGCCGCCCAGAACGCGGAAGACGGATTGCCCAGCATTCTCGACAGCTCGCTCGCCAAGTGCTTCTCCAACGAGATGGTCCGCGAGGTCACCGGCGCCGCCTTGCAGGTCATGGGCGGGTACGGGTATGCCAAGGAATATGGTATGGAGCAGCGGATGCGGGATGGCTGGGGCTGGGGTATCGCCGGCGGCGCCATCGACATCCAAAAGATCAACATCGCCAGTGCCCTAGTGGGAAGGCGGTTCAACCAACGCGCATGACCCATCGGCGGAGAGGCCGGACTGAATGGATAGACGCGGCCTTCTGCGCCAACACATCGACCTCGAGACGGCGCGGGTACTGGAAATCGGCGCCCTCGCCGTCCCCCTCGTCGCCCCCCACGAAGCCAGGGTCGAGTATGTCGATCATCTGGATACCGAAGGGCTGCGGCGCGAGTATCGCGGCCATCCCGGCGTCGATGTCGATAAGCTCGTGGACGTGACCTATGTCTGGAACGGCGGCACCTTCGCCGAGGCGGTCGGCGCCGCGGAACCGTTCGACGCCATCGTCTCCAGCCACGTCTTCGAGCATTTCCCCAACCCGGTGCAGTGGCTGGCCGACGCCTACAGCCTGCTCGCGCCCGGCGGGCAGATCTACATGGTCGTGCCCGACATGCGCTTCACCTTCGACCGCCACAGGGCCAAGACCCGGACGGCCGACTGGATCGAGTGGTATCTGGAGAAGCCGTCGCGGCCGAGCACCGGGCAGGTCTACGACTACCATTCAAAGGTGGTCGACGTGCCGCCCGGTTATGGCTGGGCTCAGGAACCGGCCGGGGGATTCGCCAATATCTACGACCCGAGCACCGCGCTGGAGCAGGCCCGGTCCGCCTTTGAGACCGGCCGGTACATCGACGCCCATTGCAGCGTCTTCACGCCGGTCAGCCTGCTGACGCTGTTCCGCGAGATCGACGACCTCAACCTGTTCCCGTTCGACGTGACGGCGGTCTATCCGACCGAGGTCGACGATATCGAGTTCGCCCTGGTCCTGAAACGCAGCGACGTCCCGCCCCGTCCGCAGCTCAGCCGGGAGATCGACCAGCAATTGGCGCGGGAAGCCGGCTATACCGGCGACTTCGGCGCCGGTGGCTTTGCCGCCGCCCTGGCGGCGGATCCGGAATTGCAGAAGCGGCACAACGCCCTGAAGCGGCAATGGGCGGCCGAGGCGATCCGCAACCGCAAACGCGCCGCCCTGCCGGAACTCGATCCAACCCGGCATGACGCGTTCCCGCCTCGCGACGACCCCCGCTTGGCGCGCCGGACGTCCTGGTTTCAGCGCCTGCGCAGGTAGTCGCCACCACCTGAACCGACAGGGTCAGTCGGAGGAGCGCCCACGGGCCGGCAGATCGAAGTAATTCGACGCGTCCATCTCATGCTCCTGCGCGGAGCCGTTTGCAGCCGTCTCGGGGCCAAGGTCCTCTTCGGGCGACGCCGCATAGCCGAGGCTCTCCGCCCAGGCCGCCGACATCCGCGTCTCCATCTCCTGCATCGCCTCGAACTTCTCCAGCTCCCCGCGCCACTGGTCGGCGGAGACGAGCTTCTTGTCGAGCGGAAAGATCGCCAGGAGAATCCGTCGGACCTCAGAAGCCTGGAGCCGCATGGGCAGGATCAGCCGATCGTAGCCGAAGGACTTCCTCAGGATCTGGAACTCGCGCCGGTAGTACAGCGGCCGCTGGGTGTCCATCGACTTGAACAGGGCGCCGCCAACCTCCTGGGCCACGTCCCTGCTGTACACCTCGTTGATCAGCATGCCGGTCGGGTTTTCGCCGAGCAGCCGGGTCAGCGCCTCGCCGACCAGAAGGTAGCGTGCCCGTAACGGGAAACCGGGCGGAAGATCCTTGTCCTCCCGCGTCGGCCGGGCGACATCGATCAGGGCGATATTGGATAGACAGTCCGGCATGTCGTGGAGCGCCAGATCCTTTTGGCGGGGCGGAACCCCATTGACGGACAGGTCGCGCCAGTACCGGTACAGGTCGGCCAGTACCGGGCGGTCGATCGCTGAAAGCGACAGATATTCGGCCGTGTTGGACCAGATGCGGAATCGAGCCATCGCTAGGTGTTTCCCGTAGACCCGAGCAGAACTAGGGCGCTGTTCGGGTTTCGCAATACATCGTCCGCCATCGAGACCGCCACGTGGCCTTCCTATCACTTAAAGCGACATGGCGAAACGCCGCGCCCCGCCGATCAAAACGACCGCGCTCGATAATTCCCTTTGATGGATGAATAACTATTGACTCACAATCATACAGTGTTGCGACATATGCATAATTGGCAGTGACGGGCGCCGTGAGTGACTAATTATGCGGCACCCGAAACAGTCTCCGAATAGATGCAACTTGCACTGGCAGGGATGACAAGGTGTCCATGACCGATCTGAATGAGATGACGTCCTCGCTGCTTGATGGCGATTTTTTCTATTTAGATAATATTTTTAGAAATATTGGATCCGACAGCCCGCTCATCCGACTGAACCCGACGGCCGACGATGTCGAAAGCGCCCGCCTGAAGTCCCTATTTAAATACTGGATACACCTGCCCCGTGGCCAGCGTCTTCCGCTTACCCAGGCGATCGACGCGGTCGAGATCGGTCCGGCTCTCGGCATCGTCATGCTGTTGGAGACCACCGACGACCCTTACGAGTTTATCTACCGTTTGTATGGCAGCGAGATCGCCACCATCAGCGGATTGGAACTGACCGGCAAAACCACCGCGGCCATCTCCTCGCCGGAGATGCGCACGTATTTCCGGATCACCTATGCCGCGGCGGTGCGGTCGGGCGCTCCCCTGTTCTGCCATCACCGGCCGCCGCCGGCCCACGGCATGACCTGCTGGGCGCGGCTGATCCTGCCCTGCGAAGACGGCACCGGCCGCATCGACCGCCTGCTGGTCGGCAACGAGCCCGGCTTCCCGAAGCTGCTCGGCCGCAGGCCCTGGCCCGATGGCTAAGAATCCGGCGCGGGACCGCTCCGAACCACCAGCCAGGCCCGCCAGTAGTTGAACAGCCCGCCGGCGAGGAACAGCACACTCCCCACGAGAAACAGCCAGGCGAGATACGTGTCCAGCAGCAGCCGGTCTGCCTCGGCGGTCAGCTCCCACAGGAACGGGATGGACGCGACGCAGAACAGCGTGGAGCCGACGATGAAGCTGATCGCCGTCAGGTTCAGAAGCTGCAGGGTCTTCAGCGTGGCGGCGAAGATGATCTCCAGCACGTTGACCACCGCCCCGAACAGGAACAGCACCGATCCGATCAGAAAGCACCACGCCCCCGGGCCGATCCAGTCGAAGGCGGAAAAGAAGAACACGCTGCCGGCCACGAACAGCAGCGTACCGACCAGGTAGGCGACCGCCGCCCAGAACTCCAGCACCCGCCAGACCGCGCGCCGACGCCTCCGGTCCCGGTGGTTGGCCAGCACTTCGAACATGTCGTGCCCGGTGACCAGAAGGTACAGCAGCGACCCGACGAGGAAGGCCCCGGCCCCGACATTCTCCCAGGCGGACAGGCCGGGGAGGAACAGGACGCTGCCCACCATGAAGAGGACGCCTCCGACCGTGTAGAGCGTCGCGTTCACGGTCTCCCAGCGGAAATGCAGCACCCTGTTCCCGGCACGACGCACCAGGGCATGCACGCGCGGACGGTTCGAAAAGAAGTGCGGCATCGCTCCGCCCACGGAATGCGTCAAGGGATGGACGGAGTCACCACCGATGCCGGGTGGCGTCAACCCGCGCGGGGCGGCTCTAATCAGTCGCGCATCAACGACACAAAGAAGAGAGGCGGAGGACATGCCCGAGATCGACACGCTGAAGAGCACCATCAAGGCCTGCATGCTCGACCAGTACGGCACGGTCGTCGACATGCAGGGCGGACTGACCAAGATCGCGACCCCCTATCTCAAGGCGAAGGGCTGGACCGGCAACCCGAACTCCTTCGTGACCTGGTGGCGGCGGACCCATTTCGAGAACTCGATGATCGACGCGCTGCTGCATAGGGAGCACACGCCCTATCGCGAGATCGGGTTCCGGGCGGTCGATCAGGTGCTGAACCGGGCCGGCATAGAGCACACCGACGAGGAGGTGCGCGACCTGGTCGCGGAGATCGAGAAGCTGGAATGCTTCCCCGAAGTGCCGGCCGCGCTGGCGAAGCTGCAGACCCGCTACCAGCTCGTGGTTCTGTCGAACGGCGATCCGGACATGCTGGAGGCCGCCAAGCGGTACCACAAGGTGCCGTTCGACCGGGTCATCTCGGTGGCCGAAGCCAACTCCTTCAAGCCCCATGTCGCCACCTACACCAAGGCGGCGGAGCTGATCGGCCTACCGATGGAGCAGGTGCTGTTCGTCGCCAACCACGCTTTCGACGTCATCGGCGCCAAGGCGGCCGGCATGAAGACCGCCTTCATCAACCGCCGGGAGCGGCCGTTCGAACGGACCCCCTACCAGCCGGACATCACCGTACGGACGATGCAGGACCTGGCCGACCTGATCGCCTGACGCCGAGCAGCACCGGCAGGCGCGACCCTGGCAGCGAGCACGTGGCCCTGACCGGGGTCTCCCGCACAAGGCGGGTGGCCCGGGTCATGGCTTTGTCAGGGTCATCAGGATGTCCGCATACCAGGTGCAGTTGAGCCCCAACGCCTCGTCCAGATCCAGGTCGCGGGACCCGAGATCGAGACGAGACGAATGCACGCCGAGGAGCAGCCACGGCACCTCCTTCAACGCGGATCTGCGCGCGGTGTGCCGGCGATCGATCGGCATCACCACGGGCGCGCCGCTGGTCCCGCGATGGGTCCGCGCGTCGGTGAGGAAGTAGCCCTTGCCCTGGAACCGCAGCCCGAACGATGAGGCCAGCGCGGCATGGCGCACGACCGGCATCCGGTGCAGCGTGTCCTGAAACCCCAACGGATAACCGACCACCAGAAGCGGAGAGCCGATCTCGATCTCGTCCCGCTCGCAGGCCAGGTTGTCGGCACAGAAGGCCCTGTACAGGCTCGGTTCCGGAAGGGCGTCCCGATCGATGGGGATCACGGCCACGTCGACCCCGCCTCCCCCGTCCGTGCCGTCCCGCCAGAGCGGACACCGGTCGCGATAGAGCGGGATGGAGAACCCCGTCGATCTGGCGAGGTTCTCCGGGTCCGTATGCAACTCGATCGAGATGCGGTCGGGGGTGTGGTCGTTTTCTCGGTCGAGAACGACATGGCGGCTGGTGACCAGGAAGAGGCTGGTATCGCGCTCGAAGAAGAACCCGCTCGCATTGGTGAGATGCATCTGTCCAGCGAAGGTGTGCAGCCGTACCGTCGTCAGCAGGATCGCGTCTCTGGCCACGACTCCCGTTGGGAGGCCTTCGTTAGGGTCCAACAGGCGATCCATCGGTCATCCCTTCGGGTCGGCGGCAAAGCGCCGGAAGCGGTCCTCCGCGGGTGACGCGGCATGGTTCCGGGCGGCGGCCGGTCAAAGGTCTTCCGCTGTCAGTACGTAGGCGAAACAGCGGTCGCGGGCATATGCCGCCCGCGCCGCCTCATGTATTCGGTCGATGAGTCGATCGAAGGCGAGAAGCAGGTCCGCTTCCCGATGTTCGGTGTCGGGGGCCGATTTGAGCAACGCGGACGCCTCGACGAAGAAAGAGACCTCCAGAGCACGATCGTAGCCCCAGAAGCGAACCCGATCATGCGTCGGATCGAAGCTGCGTGACGCGTTCGGAAAGTTCAGGGTCATCGCACGCCCCCGTGGGATCGCGGTCGAGCACGTCGGCTCGCGCGCGATCCGGTTCAGACTTTCGGCGGAACCTTGTTCGCCGGGCCGGCGACGTCCTTCTCAGGAGACACGGACGCCGGTGCCTTCACAGCCCCCGCGTCCGTGACCGCCTCCGTCGAAGCGTTCGGCTTTCCGATGTCGCCAGAGCTTTTCCAAAAAGACTTGAAAGACATTTTATCACCTACATGACAATTACTTAATTATACAGACTACAGCCGTATGATTTTATAATCAATCAAATACACAGGCGGAATATATTATAATACCCCCAGACAACACGCTTGGCTTTATTTCGCCCACGCGCAACCAGGCCGAAGGGCGATGCCCGGCGGCCGCGCGCCCATTGATCGGCTCGAATGCCGAGACCGGGTTCAGACGTTTGTCGCCGGCGGCTGGCCGATGGGAGCGGCGTCCGGATCGATGGCATCGGCGTCGAAGGTCCAAACCCGGAAATCGGACAGCACGCCGGGGCCGAAGATCTGTGTCAACGGCACGTCCGCCGCGTCCCTGCCCTGACCGATCAGGATACGGCCGACGCGGGGGGAGTTGTTGCGTGGATCGAACGCCCACCACCGTCCGCCAAGATAAACCTCCATCCAGGCGGCGAAATCCGGAACGCCGTGCGGCTCGGGCGTGCCGATATCGCTCAGATACCCGGTGCAATAGCGCGCCGGGATGTTGAGGCACCGGCAAAAGGCGACAGCCAGGTGCGCGTAGTCGCGGCATACCCCCTGGCGCTCGGCAAAGGCTTCCGAGGCGGTCCGGGTGGCCCGCGCCGTTTCGTATCCGAACGCGATGTGGCCGTGCACGAAGTCGCAGATCGCTTGCACACGTGCGGCGCCCAGCGGGGTCGATCCGAACCGGCGCCACGCCTCGTCCGACAGATGGTCGGTGTCGCAGTATCGGCTTCCCTGCAGGTACACGAGGGTCTCCGCGGGAAGGTCCTGCACCATGTGCTGAACGGCATCGGCCGGGACGGCGGGGTCGGCCGCCCCATCGTCGCGGATGACCGTCGCCGCGCCGAGGGTGAAGCGGCCGGCCGGCGCGACCAGACGGCTGCACCAGTTTCCGAACAGGTCGCGGTATCCGGTCACCTGAACCGAGGGGTCGGTCAGCAGAATGTCCGGTTGTTCAAGGTCGCTGGCCCGCGAGTAGTGGACGTTCAGCAGCGTGACCATCGGCGTCACCTGAGGCAGGTCGAAGGTCATGCTGCATCCGATGCTGATCCGCATTTCTTTTCCCGGTTTGGTGTCCATCAAGACGATGTGTCGGGGTCGGGCGGGTCAGTGCCCGCTGGGTCGATCCCCGTCGTTTGCCGCGTCGCGCCGCTTCGCCGCCGCGACCGCGTCCTGCAGATTGGTGTATTTGTAGCCTCCCACGGAGAAGTTCGTGACCGTGACGGCCGTAATATTGTGGCTTCTCAAGAGATCGGCCTCGGCGTCGGTGAGCGTCGCGTATTCCATGCCACGGTTATCCTTCTTCACGATTTTTCTCCTTGAACCGGATGGTCGGATGAAACGACACGGAGACTGCCGCGTATTGGCCGCCGCGTATTGGCCGGCCGTATTGACTGGATGACGGGAAGCCGCGCCGACCCGGATGGGGATCGGCGCGGCGCCCATCGCATCCCGAGCCGGGCGCGGCATAGGCCGACACGTCAGCTCGGTGCGGGTTCTGCAGGCAAGATACAACCGACCACCGCAGCAAGGACGGCACAAATCGAAATACCGCCGAGAACGGAGGCGATCCATTCCGACTTGCTCGCGAGACCCCTTAAAATTCGAGCCCCGAATATTATTTTTAATTATTACTTATATTAGTATATTTTGTATCGGCGATTGTCAATTTTTAAACCGGTTTTCCATATTTATTTTTCTCCATTTTTTCATCCACTTGAATTTGCTGATGCTTTGTTAGAGAGCCAAGGCTCTGTCGACGCCGCGACGGCGGGGTGGTGCCGGATCTCCGGTCCGTCAAAGCGGCTCCAGTTGACTTTACCGTGCACCTATCCTATGTATGGGCTCGTGATTCATCGTTTGGTGCTGCCTGACATACCGGTACGCCGCTACGTTCTGCCTTCCCCGACAATGTGATCGCTACCCGTCCGCGCCGGCACGTGCCGTGACGCGTTGTTATGTAATGCCCTGTTGGAGGAAGCTTCCATGGCTAAAGGTACTGTTAAGTGGTTCAATTCGACCAAAGGTTTCGGCTTCATCGAGCCTGAGAACGGTGGCGCCGACGCCTTCGTTCACATCTCCGCCGTCGAGCGGGCCGGCCTGCAGACGCTGAACGAAGGCCAGAAGGTCTCGTTCGAGCTCGAGACCGGCCGCAACGGCAAGGCTGCCGCCGAGAACCTGTCGCTGATCAACTGATCACGCTGGGACCGCCCCCGATTTCGGTCGGGGGCGGTTTCCGACCCGCTCCCTATCGAACGCGCACTCGCGGAGCCACGCGTTGCCCGAAACGGGTACACGCCCATAAGACTGGAACCCGATGGCACGGCAACCCAACTACAACTTCGAACGCAAAGAACGCGAGCGCGTGAAGGCTGAGAAGAAAGCCAAACGCGCCGCCGCGAAGAAGGATTCCCGGCAGGACAGCGTCGGCGACGCCGACGTTCCGAACGAAAGCGACGACAACGGGTCCGACGCGCCCGGTTCTGGCGAGCCCGGTTCCAGCTAGAGCGCGATCGGTTCAGATCGAAACGATCTGTACCGTGAATCGCCCTCTAACTCGTTAAAGATGGCGCAAAATTCACACGAGCAGATGTTTCCATCTGATCGTGATTTGCTCTCGGACCGTTCAGACACGCCCCGTTGCGCCGATGTCGGTCGCCTACCGATACCGCTATTTCCGCCTCGATTCCACGATGCCTGTGGCCGCGCCGCGTCCATTCGCGTCACCTGACACCCACAGACAGCCGGAGAGAGGCAGCCCGATGGCGCGCACCAAGTCCCGGAAGGCCGCGGCCTTCACGACCTTCGCCGTCACCTACGAGGACGATTCGATCTCCTCGAACCGGCGCGTCGACAATGACCGTCTCGACCAGTCCTTCGGCGACTCCCTGCTCGACCTGGCGCGCATAGCGCTGGAGGAGCAGGATGCCGAGATCGCCCGGCGCTCCAACCGGCCTCGCCCGAAGATCAAGACCGTCAGCGTGACATAGCCGCCGGGACAATGTCGGGCACGGAACGCCGAGGCCGACTGCCCGCCGTCCGACGCACCCCTACCCGCAAGCCGATCCTATTCGGTGTCTCTGTCGCCAAGGCCCTTGAAGAATTCGTCCGAGAGGCTCTGATTGATGTCGGCTCGGTCCTGTCGCGACGGCACCGGCTCCGGTTCCGCGGGCGTGCTGGCCTGGCCCGGGCTCTCCGGCGTGCCCCGACGCTTGGCGGTCGCCGCGGAAGCGCCGGAGGTATGTTTCCCCGCATCCGTCATCGCGGCTTCGCCGATCACCCCCCGGTCCTTCGCCGCCGCGCCGAATTCCTGAAGCTCGATCAGCAGTTCAAGCAGATCCGCTCGGGTTTCCGTGCTGGAGATCGCCTTGCGCGCCTGGCGTGCCATGCCGACGAACGTCGTGGGTTTGATCTGGTATCGGAGCAGGAGCTCGCGGAGATCCATCTGGATCTCGAACAGACGCGCCAGGAGAACGTCGTCGTCGAGATCCGCGGCCGACTGGAGTTGGCCGGCATGCTGCTTCGGTCTGTCGATCATGAGTCCCATATGGCGATCACTTGGCGACTGTGCGCCGACTGACGGCAACTGTTACAGGATTGTTCTCGCACCCGATACCTGCTGCGCGTCTCGCACCGGCGGTCGGCGACGGAAATGGACCACCGACTGGCGACCCCCGATCCCGGTCGGCGGGTCGATGGCAGGCCCCCGCCCCCAAGCGCATTCGGCGGCAAAGCAATGCGCTCCGACAGCGGTTTGGAACGCCGCGTCGGGCACGGAACACGCAGCGTCAAAGACACCGTCACACGAGCGAACGAGCGCGGTACGCCCTTTACGCGGCACAACGTTTCGCAACGCATCGAAATGGTAGGGGAAGTTGGTAGCGGAGGAGGGACTTGAACCCCCGACACGTGGATTATGATTCCACTGCTCTAACCAGCTGAGCTACTCCGCCACGGAGACCGGCGATATACGGGGGGGCATCGCCGGTGTCAAGCGCGGGGACGTTGTGTTTTTTCCGGCGTCGCCCGTTCGGTCTCCCGTCCCCAGGATCCAGCCGCCGCCGAGCACGCGGGTACCGGCCTCCGGGTCGTAGAAAACCGCGGCCTGGCCGGCGGAAATACCGAACTGCGGGTCGTCGAGGACCAGCCGGGCCGCCGCGCCGTCCCGATACAGCGTACCGGTCGCCGGGGCCTGGGCCGAACGCAGCTTCGCCGCCACGCGGATGCCGTCGCCGCCGCTGCCCCCCGCCGGAGTCGCATCGCCGAGCCAGTTGAGCCGGCCGACGCGCACCTCGTAGGCCCCCAGCGCCTCGCGGGGGCCTACGACGACACGGCGGGTCTCCGGCTCCAGGCGGATCACGTAGAGCGGATCGGTGTCCGGCGCGCCGTCCTCGCCCTTGCGTCCGCCGATGCCGAGGCCGCGGCGCTGGCCGATGGTGTAGTGCACGATGCCGTCATGCCGTCCCATCACCGTGCCGTCCATGTGCACGATCTCGCCGGGATCGGCCGCGCCAGGGCGCAGCTTCTTGACGATCTCGGCGTAGTTGCCGTTGGGCACGAAACAGATGTCCTGGCTGTCCGGCTTGTCCTGGACCTCCAGGCCGAGACGCCGCGCCTGGTCGCGGGTCTGCTCCTTGGTAAGCCCGCCCAGCGGGAAGCGCAGGAAATCGAGCTGCTCGGCCGTGGTGGCGAACAGGAAATAGCTCTGGTCCTTGCCCGGATCGACCGCCCGGTGCAGCTCCGGGCCGGCCTCCCCGACCACCCGGCGCACATAGTGTCCGGTCGCCAGCGCGTCGGCGCCCAGATCGCGGGCCGTCGCCAGCAGGTCGCGGAACTTGACGGTCTGATTGCAGCGCACGCACGGGATCGGCGTCTCGCCGCGCAGATAGCTGTCGGCGAAATCGTCGATCACGCTCTCGCGGAACCGGCTTTCGTAGTCGAGGACGTAATGCGGGATGCCAGCCCGCTCGGCGACCACGCTGGCGTCGTAGATGTCTTGGCCGGCGCAGCAGGCGCCCTTGCGGCCGACGGCGCTGCCATGGTCGTAGAGCTGCAGGGTGATGCCGACCACATCGTAGCCGGCTTCCTTCAGCAGGGCCGCCGTCACCGAGCTGTCGACGCCGCCGGACATGGCGACGACGACGCGCCGCGCGCTGCGCGGGCCGGGCAGGCCGAGATCCAGATCGGGGAAAGCGTCGCTCATGGGGCAGAGATATGCAGGCGAGCGGCCCGAATCGCAAGCCCGGCGGCCGCTCGGGCGGCCGTCAGACCGCGTTCAGTCCCATCTGCCAGAAATCGACCTCCAGCTCGGTGGCGGCGGTGAAGGTCCGGGCCAGCGACGCGAACCGGGCGGCGGCGCCCCGCTTTTCCGCCAGCCGGTCGATGTGGGCGACCGAGGCGCGGACAATGTCCAGATAGTCCTCGCCGGAATACATGGCGATCCAGGCCTCGTAGGGATTGGACTCTCCGCGCAGTGTCGCCGGATCGGCCGCCAGCCGGGCGCCGATCACGCCGTAGCCGACCACGCAGGGCGCCAGCGCGGCCTGCAGGTCGAGCAGGTCTCCCGCCATGCCCCGGTCCAGCACGTAGCGGGTATAGGCCACGCAGGCCGGATCCTCGGGGATGGCGGCCATCTCCGCCTCGGTCAGCCCCCAGCCGGCGCAGTACTGGACATGCAGGCTCATCTCGGTGTCCAGCAGGCCGTTGACCGTGGCCGCCGCCGCCCGCATGTCGGCCAGGTCGTCCGCCTTGTACACCGCCAGGGCGTAGGCCCGGGCGAAGTGGATGAGGAAGAGATAATCCTGGGCGAGATAATGACGGAACGCCGCCTCGGGCAGGGTGCCGTCGGCCATGCCGCGCACGAAGGGGTGGTCGGTGTAGCGCGACCAGGCATCGGGGCAGGCGTCGATCAGGCGGCCAAGGAAGCTGCCGGCGGGCACGATCTCGGTCATCGGGCGGGTCTTTCGTCAGGTGTCATCGGGCGTCGGGTGTCATCGGACGTCGGGTGGTCGGGTGTCAGCGGACCGCGGGAGACAGACGGTCGCGCATCGCCCCCCAGGCATGCAAGAAGCGATCGGCATCCTCGTCCGTGCTGGCCCAGCCGAGGCTGACGCGGATCGCCTGGCCGGCGATCGGATCGTCCGGGAACATGGCATCCAGGACGTGGGAGCGCTTCACCTTGCCGGAGGAACAGGCCGAGCCGGCACTGACGGCGACGCCGGCGAGGTCGAGGGCCATGACCTGGGTCTCCGCCGCGACACCGGGCAGCGCAAGCGAAAGCGTGTTGCACAGCCGCTCGGCCGCCCCAGCCATGATGCGGGCCTCCGACGCGCGCGCGCGTGCGCCCTGCACGATCCGGTCGCGCAGGGCACGGAGGCGCGTCGCCTCGGCGTCCCGTTCCTCGGCGGCGGCTGCAGCGGCCACGGCGAAGCCGGCGATGCCGACATCGTTCTCGGTGCCCGAGCGCCGGCCCCGCTCCTGACCGCCCCCGGCGATCATCGGGGTCACCGCGAGCCCCTCGCGGATCAGCAGGGCACCCACGCCCGGCGGGCCGCCGATCTTATGGGCCGACAGGGCGATGGAATCGGCCTCGGCCAGATCCGCCGGGTCGAGCCGCCCCGCCCCCTGGACGGCATCCACATGCAGCAGCCAGCCCGCGGCATGGGCAAGCCGCGCGATCTCGGCGACCGGCTGTACCGCCCCGGTCTCGTTGTTGGCCCACATGACACAGAGCAGGCCGGACTGCGTGTCCTCGAGCATGTCCTGAAGGGCGTGGAGATCGACGATTCCGTCACCGGTGACCGGCACGCGGGCGGCCGACGGCGCGGCGGCGAGCACGGCGTCATGCTCGATGGCGGAGACCAGGATCGTCTCGCGCCCGAGCCCGCGGACCGCCAGGGCATCGGCTTCCGTCCCGCCGGAGGTGAAGATGACGTCGACGTCTTCGCGGCCGACCAGGGCGGCAACGGCGCGCCGCGCGGCCTCGATGCGGTGACGGGCGGCCCGGCCCATGGCATGGACCGAGGACGGGTTGCCGTGGCAGCGCGCCGCCTCCGTCATCGCCTCGATCACCGGCGGCCGGATCGGCGCGGTGGCATTGTAATCGAGATAGGTCGTCATCTCGCCATCGCTGTTCAGCGGCAAGCGAGAGGCTTAAGCGTCCCGGCCGGCGCGGTCAACGCAGGCCGTAAGCGCTGGACGGTCGGTTCGGCCGGTCGGGATCGGGTCAGCCGGCGACCCGAACGACCGGCGTCCGCCTCAATCCGCCGCGGCCTGAGCCTTGGGATCTTTCGTCGTGGTGGCGCCGGGCACCCGACCGGCCAGCACGTCCTCGACGGTGACCCGGTTCAGGAACCACAGCATCTGCTTGCCAAGCTGTTCCCACAGATCGTGGGTCTGGCAGGTGGCGCCTTTGCCGGAACAGCAATGGGGCGCGCCCGGGGTGCAACTGCCCCGTGGCGTATCGATGTCGACGGCCTGGACGATCTCGGCGATCCGCATGTCGCCCAGGGACTTGCCCGGGAGATACCCGCCGCCGGGGCCGCGCACGCTGCTGACCAGACCGGCGCGACGCAGGCGCGCAAAGAGTTGCTCCAGATAAGACAGGGAAATGTCCTGGCGCAGGGCGATTTCGGCGAGCGAGATGGGCCGGCCCTGGGCACTGGACGCCAAATCACACATCGCCATCACGGCGTACCGGCTCTTCGTGCTGAGTTTCACGATCAGACCTCTCCACTTGGCAACCGCAAATACTCGCGGTTGTCACCCCAAGATTGATATTGGCGAGAGGAGGTCCCGTTCCTGTCGCCTTACCGAGCCGAGAAAAAACTAATTTGGTTAGTACGGGTATTCAAGGATAAATCAGACATGCTGGACGATTTCACAATGATATCGTGCGAAATCGCAAAGATCCCTCGTCGCGTCACCGCACTCGTTCGAAGCGGATAGCAATGGCCCGGGCTTGATCCGGAGCGGGGGCGATCCGATCTCGGCTTGAGGCGAGACGCAGCAGCGCATTAGACAAGCAGCGCTGGCCGCGCTATTTGGTCTGGTTCAATGCCGATCCGGAGGACTCCACCAGAATGCCCGAGGTCATGATCAACGGCCCCGAAGGCCGCATCGAAGCGCGTTACCTACACGCCCAGGACCCCGGCGCGCCGATCGCCCTGATGCTGCACCCCCATCCGCAGCACGGCGGCACCATGAACAACAAGGTGGTGTACTCGCTGTATCAGACGTTCGTCGCCCGCGGCTTCTCGACCCTGCGGTTCAACTTCCGCGGCGTCGGGCGCTCCCAGGGCGTCTATTCCGGCGGCGAGGGCGAGTTGTCCGACGCCGCCTCCGCCCTGGACTGGGTGCAGACCTACAACCCCAACGCCCGGTTCTGCTGGATCGCCGGCTTCTCCTTCGGCGCCTGGATCGGCATGCAGCTGCTGATGCGCCGCCCGGAGATCAGCGGCTTCGTGTCCATCGCCCCGCCGGCCAACCTGTTCGACTTCACCTTCCTCGCCCCCTGCCCGGCTTCCGGGCTGGTGATCAACGGCGACAAGGACGAGATCGTCCCGGCCGATTCCGTGAAGAAGCTGGTCGACAAGCTGTCGACCCAGAAGGGCATCACGATCACCCACAACGTGATCAAGGGCGCCAACCACTTCTTCGGCCCGCAGATCGACGATCTGAGCCGGATGGTCGGCGGCTATCTCGACGCCAACGTCCCGGCGGCCGAGACCGAAGAGAAATAGCGTTTGCCGCCGGTCCGGGGTTCGGCCACGCCGGTCGTCCCCGGGAAGGTGATGTCGAGCCCCAGGATCGAGCGGACGGCGAGATAGGCGAAGGCCTGCGCCTCCAGCGCGTCGCCGTCCCAGCCCAGAGCGTCGGCATCGACGACCTCGCCCTGCACCGCCTCGGCGATCGCCGCCATCAGCGCCGGATTGTGCCGGCCGCCGCCGGTGGCGATCCAGCGGATCGGCGGTGCCGGAAACCAGCGGGCCGAGCCGGCGATGGTCTCCGCACTGAACGCCACCAGCGTGGCCGCGCCATCCTCCGGCGACAGCCCGTCGACCGCCTCTGCGACCCGTTCATGGAAGGCATCGCGGTCCAGGGATTTCGGCGGCTTTCGGTCGAAATACGGATCCGCCAGCATTCGGGCCAGCCGAGCCTGATCCACCGTTCCCGCCTTGGCCAGTGCGCCGTCGGCGTCATACATCCGCCCAACCATGCGCCAGCACCAGTCGTCGATCGGTGCGTTGCCGGGCCCGGTGTCGAAGCCGAGCAGGTCTGCCTCGCCGGGGCCGAGCCAGGTGACGTTGGCCACCCCGCCCATGTTCAGCACGACGACCGGCCGCCCCTCCGGCCCCGCCAGAGCGCGGTGGAACACCGGGGCGACCGGGGCACCCTGCCCGCCGGCGGCCATGTCGGCCAGCCGCAGGTCGCCGACCACGTCGATACCGAGATGATCGGCCAGCCGCTGGCTCAGCCCGATCTGCCGGGTGCGGCCGACCTCCGGCTCGTGCAGGACGGTATGGCCGTGGAAGCCGACGATATCGACCTGATCCGCCGACAGACCGGCCCGCTCCATCAGGACCCGGACGGCATCGCGGTGCAGGTCGGTGATCTCCACCTCGACCGCATCCATGTCGCCGGTCCCGGCGATTGCAGCGCGCAGCCGGGCGCGGAAGGCGTCGTCATAGGGGATGGTCAGCGCCGGCCCCTGCTCCACCCGGTCGCGCCCGTCGGTGACTAGGACCGCGGCATCGACGCCGTCCATGGAGGTGCCGCTCATCAGGCCGATGGCGGTGTAGGTGTCATTCGTGTCCATGGCGGCAGTTTTGGGTGAGTCGGGGCGAGATGTCACCCGGCCCGTGCCCACACCCTTCATCCCTCCCCCCCGCTGTGCTACATCGCCTCGCCCGCAACCCACGCAATCGGCGGATCCAGCCATGTCGACGCCCAAATCGGATTTCCTGAACGCGCTCATCGAGCGCGGCTTCTTCCACCAGTGCACCGACCTGGAAGCGCTGGACCGCGATCTGACCGAGGGCATGGTCACCGCCTATATCGGCTTCGACTGCACCGCCGACAGCCTGCATGTGGGGTCGCTGCTGCAGATCATGATGCTGCGCTGGCTGCAGAAGACCGGCCAAAAGCCGATCGTGCTGATGGGCGGCGGCACCTCCAAGGTCGGCGATCCGTCGTTCAAGGACGAGGCGCGCAAGCTGCTGAGCGAAGAGGACATCGCCCGCAACAAGGCCGGCATCCAGACCATCTTCGACAAGTACCTGAGCTTCGGCGACGGCCCCACCGACGCGGTGATGGTCGACAACGCCGACTGGCTCGACAAGCTCGAGTACATCAAGTTCCTGCGCGACTACGGCGCCCATTTCTCCGTGAACCGGATGCTCAGCTTCGACTCGGTCAAGCTGCGGCTGGACCGCGAGCAGTCGCTGAGCTTCCTCGAGTTCAACTACATGATCCTGCAGGCTTACGATTTCCTGGAGCTGCGCCGGCGCTACGGCTGCCTGCTGCAGATGGGCGGCTCGGACCAGTGGGGCAACATCGTCAACGGTGTGGAGCTGACCCGCCGGGTCGACCAGCAGACGATCTACGGCCTGACCTCACCGCTGATCACCACCGCGTCGGGCGCGAAGATGGGCAAGACCGCCCAGGGAGCCATCTGGCTGAACGCCGACCGGCTCAGCGTCTATGATTTCTGGCAGTACTGGCGCAACACCGAGGACGGCGATGTCGGCCGGTTCCTGAAGCTGTTCACCGAGCTGCCGCTGGACGAGATCGCCCGGCTGGAGGCGCTGGGCGGGGCCGAGATCAACGAGGCCAAGAAGATCCTGGCCACCGAGATCACCAAACTGTGCCACGGCGCCGAGGCGGCCGAGACGGCGGCGCAGACCGCCCAGCAGACTTTCGAGGCCGGCGCGGCCAGCGAGGGACTGCCGACGGTGGAAATCGCCCGCGGCGAGATCGAGGCCGGTCTCGCCATGGTGGACGCGCTGGTCCAGGCCGGGCTGGCGGCGTCGAAGGGCGAGGCCCGGCGGCTGATCCGCGGCGGCGGTGCCCGGGTGAACGACGCGGCGGTGTCCGACGAGGCGGCCACGATCGGCGGCGACGCGCTCAGCGATGACGGTGTGATCAAGCTCTCCGCCGGCAAGAAGCGCCACGCCCTGCTGCGGGCCGTCTGACCGACAGTCGACGGTCCGAGCCTACCGGGTTCGGCTCTCGTCCACCTCGGTGCCGGGCGGCGGCGTCCAGGTGGCCGGGCCGTCGGACGGATGCCTGGCCGAGTCGAGGATGTCGCGCAGGAAGCCCGGCGCCAGCGCCGTGAGCGGATTGACCCTGATCTCCGGGTTCTCGAGCGAGCCGGAGACGGCGAAGGAGGTCGCCAGCAACCCCTCGCCCTCGCCGCCGGTCAGCAGTTCGCCGATCACCGGCACCACGTCGATCAGCCGGGACAGGGAATAGGCCGGCGCGATCAGGCCCTCGACGTCGACCACCTCGGACTTGCGCCCCAGGGTGCCGTTGATCTTCAACCCGAGGCCGGGCCCGTAGGCGACGCCGTTGTCGATGCGGATGGTCTCCCGCGTCAGGGCGATATGGGCCGTCGCCCGGGCGAACCGGATACCGTCGCCGGACAGGGTGTCGAACAGGCCGGTGAAGGACGCGACCGACAGCAGCTGGGCGAAGACCGGGGCGTCCGCGATGCGGAAGTCGTCGATCCGCACGGCCAGATCCATGGCGTCGTCGAGTCCGTCGCCGATCAGTTCCCCGTCCACCCGCAGCCGACCGCCCTGGATGGAGTCGGCGATGCCGAAGGCCCGCAGGAAACTGCCCGCGTTGTTGGTGGCGACGGTGACGAGACGGCGGTTCTGGGCCGGCTGAACCATCAGGCGCATCGGCTCGCCGTTCAGAGTGCCGGTCACGCTGAGGTCCTCGATCCGCGCTCCGGTCTGACGCACCGCGAGGGTGCCGGATGTCAGGCTGATATCTTCCAGCAGGTGCAGCTCGTTTGCGACGAAACGCGCCTCCACCTTCCGGGCGTCGCCCGACGGCCCGCCCGTGCCGCCCTCCTCTTCGGCGTCGAGAAGGGGCACGAGGTCGATGACCGGTCCCTCCATGGCGATCCGCAGGCTCCCATCCGCTTCGCTCTCGACCCGGCCGGCGGCTTCCGTGCGGCCCAGGCGGAAGGTGGAGAGCGAGGTGATCGACCCGCCACCGACGGGGAAATCCACCGCCCCGGCGGCGTAGAGGGTTCCGGCGCGAAACTCGAAGCCGGGGATGGCCAGCACGTCCTCGTTGCTGCGGGTCACCTCAAGCCGGGCGACCCCGGCGGTATTGGCCGGCTTGGACCAGGCGAGATCGGGCACCGTCACCGAGGTTGCCTGCAGATCGCCTTCGATGACCGCCGTCAGATTGCCGGAGACGTCCGTGGTCACCGACGCCACCAGCGCCACCGGGCCGGCCGCGTAGGCACTGAGATCGAGACCGAAGGTGGCGAATCTCGAGACATCGGCGGTCGCCGTCAGGTTCGAGCGGGACTGGAACGGCCCGTCCGGTCGGAACCGCTCCTCATGGGTCAGCTGCACCGGCACGCCGCCGAGCTGCGCGTTGCCGGAGAGCGACATGCCGGCGGCGGTGAGATCGAGCTCCAGATCCCCGTCGGTCAGCGGCTCGCCCCGCAGGACGTCGGGTATCACCGCCTTCTTCAGGTTGGCGGAGACGGTGATGCCGATATCCTCCACATCCAGGGTCCGCAGCAGCGGGATCTCCAGCTTGAGCCGGGCGCCGAACGTACCGGCGGTCTTCTTCGCCTCCAGGCCGATCTCGCTGGGATAGCCGAGCGGCTTGCGGTCGATCAGCTCCAGCGCCTCGCGTGCCGGCCCCCGCACCATGACCTCGACATGCGCCGTCTCGCCGGTGTCCTGGTCCAGATTGACCAGGGCGATGTCCGACGGTTGAACCTGGAGATTGCCGAGATGCCCGCCCTGCACGGTGATTTGCATGCTCGTCGCGTCGAAGGTGGCGGTGCCGTGGGTATCCAGAACCGGCGGCAACGGCCGAAAGTAGTGGGTTTCCACACCTTCGAAGTCGATCGAACCGGTCAGGGTGTCCAGTTCGTGGATGCTCGGATCGGTGCTGTCGACCCAGCCCTCGGCCCGCAAGGTGGCACTGGTGACCTGGCCCTCCAGGAGGTTTTCAGTCACCCATTCGCGGGCTCCGTCGGAGATGTCGGCCGGCCAGAAGTCGCCGATCGAGTTGACGGCGAAGTTGGTCACCGCCGCATCGACGATCAGCGCATAGCCGGCACGGTCGCGGCTCGCCCGCGCCTTCAGTGCCAGCAGCGCCTTCTCGATCTCCAGCGAGCCGTCCATGGAGATCCATTCCGCGTCCGGCGCCACGTTCACCGTGAGGCTGCCGCCGGCGACCGTCAGCGGCTCGGGATTGACCTCGGGAACGCGCACCCGACCGGCACCGAGCGTGAGCCTGGCCTTGCCCCCCAGCCCACTGCCGTCCAGGGCCGAGTCCAGCTCCACCGTGCCGGACAGCGGCAGATCGAGGCCGGACAGCCGGCCGAGCCGGGGCTCCAGCGCCGCCACCGCCGCCGGCTGCAAGGCCTCGAAGCGGATCTCCGCGCTCACACGGTCGGTCTCCGGCCGGTAGTCGCCGGACAGGGAAATCGGCGTCGGCTCCGCGTCGGGCCATTCCGCTCGGCCGCTCATGCGGAAGCTCATCCCGCTGGAGACCAGTTCGATCCCGCCGGACACGTTTGTCAGGGTCTGGGTCCGGGCGCGTGCGTCGTCGACCAGCCGGACCCGGGCGCCGCGCACCTCCGCAGCCCGCAGGTACCGAAGCGTCCCGGCCCCCGACCGATCGTCCAGCATGGCACGCAGCACCGCTCCCAGATCGACCGGATCGCGCGCCTCGCCGGTATCCGGGTCGTTCGGCGTCAGCGTCCAGTTGCCGTCCGCCCCCTTGACCACGGTCACGGTCGGGTTGAGCAGGTCGATCCGCTTGGGCGCGAGGCGGCCCGCCAGCAGCGCTTCCGGGCTCAGGGCCACGGAGATGGCACCGATCCGCGCCCGCACCGCCCCGTCTCGGCCGAGCACGACCACATCCTCGGCCACCACATCGAAGGCCCGGTCCCAGGTGCTCACCTGCAGACTGGCGCTGCCGATGCGGGTCGTGATGCCGGACGCGGGGTCGCTCAACGCCTCCGACAGGTGCGGGCGCGCCCAGTCGATCTCGATCGGGCCCTCGGACAGCCGCCAGGCGAACGCACCGATCCCTACGACCGCCACGATCACCAGGGCGATGAGTACTTCCAGGAAAAGGACCGTCGTGCGTCTTATCAAAAGCCGGCCGTCCGGATCGCGTGAACCAATGAATTTCCTATCATGAACGCTGGAACTGTTCGACCGGGCGACTTGACCGCAGGCGCGTGATCTCCGCACTCTCACGATGTTTCCATGATTTGACCAGAGTCCGGTGTGTCGTATTCCCTCATTCCTCGGATCGTCCCGATCGCCATTGATTCCGAGGCCGCCGGCATCGGGCTCGAGCGCTGCCACGAACGGCTTGCCGACCTGACCGACAGCGCCGAGGCCGACAGGGCCGCGGGCATGCTGGACGATGCCGGCTGCCGATCCCTGATCGAGGGGATCGCCGTCCATTCCCCCTATCTGACCCGCGAGATCGTCCGCGAGCTCGCCTTCACCGGCGCGATCTTCGCCGACGGGGTCGACGCGGCGATGGCGCGGATCTGGAGCGACCTGGACGCCGTCGACCCGCGCGGCGATACCGCGCAGATCATGAAGTCCCTGCGGGTGGCCAAGCGCCGCGCCGCCCTGACCATCGCGCTGGCCGACATCGCCGGGCTGTGGAACCTGATCGAGGTGACCGGCGCGATCTCCGAGGTCGCGGAACGCACCCTGGCCGTCTCCTGGCGCCACGCCCTCGCCGAGGCGATCCGGCGCAAGAAGCTGCCGCTCATCGACGAGGGAGATCTGATCGAGGGCTCCGGTCTGGTCTGTCTCGCCATGGGCAAGCTCGGCGCGCGGGAGCTGAATTACTCCAGCGACATCGACCTGATCGTGCTGTTCGACGACACGCTGCCGGTCTATGCCGACCACTGGGAGCTGCGCCACGCCTTCGTGCAGGCGACCCAGACCATGGTCAAGCTGATGGAGGAGCGCACCGCCGACGGCTACGTGTTCCGCACCGACCTGCGCCTGCGCCCCGATCCGTCCTCCACGCCCCCGGCGATCTCACTGACGGCGGCGGAGACCTATTACGAGAGCATGGGCCAGAACTGGGAGCGCGCCGCCATGATAAAGGCGCGGGCCGTAGCCTCGGACGGGCCGTCGGCCGCGGACTTCGCGTCGGCCATGACGCCGTTCATCTGGCGCCGCCATCTCGATTTCGCGGCGATCCAGGACGTGCATTCGATCAAGCGGCAGATCGCCGTCCATCGCAAGGCGGCGGTGGTGAAGGCGGAAGGGCAGAACGTGAAGCTCGGCCGCGGCGGCATTCGGGAGATCGAGTTTTTCGCCCAGACCCAGCAGCTGATCTGGGGCGGCCGCGACGCCCGGCTACGGGTGCGCGGCACCGAGGACGCGCTGAAGGCCCTGGTCGAGGCAGGCCGGGTCCGCGAGGAGGTCGCCAGCGACCTGAAGCTGTCCTACCGCTTCCTGCGCAAGGTCGAGCACCGCCTGCAGATGATCGAGGACAAGCAGACCCAGGAACTGCCGCAGGATCCCGCCGCCCTGGACCGGTTTGCCGCCTTTCTCGGCTACGAGAACCCCAAGGGGTTCCGCGGCGACCTCGCCCACCATCTCCACACCGTGGCCTATCATTACGGCCGCCTGTTCGAGGAGGCCCCGGCCTTGTCCGTTCCGACCCGCGAGGCGGGCAGCCTCGTCTTCACCGGGAGCGAGGACGACCCCGATACCCTGAAGACCCTGAAACAGCTCGGCTTCACCGATCCCTCGGCGGTGGCCGAGACGGTGCGCGGCTGGCACCGTGGCCGCACCCGGGCCACCCGCAGCGAACGGGCGCGACAGATCCTGACCGAAATCACCCCTTCCCTGCTGGAGGCCGTCGGCCGCATGCCGCAGCCGGATCAGGCGTTCCGCCGGCTCGACCGGTTCCTCGACGCCCTGCCGTCCGGCGTGCAGATCTTCAGCCTGTTCCACGCCAACCCGAACCTGATCCAGGTGGTCGCCGAGATCCTGGGCATGGCGCCGTCGCTCGCCGGCCAGCTCGGCCGCGAGCCCGCCCTGTTCGAGGGCATCCTGACCCATGACGTGCTGCAGCCGCTGCCCGATGCGGCGACGATGACCAAGGAGCTGGTGCGGCACCTGGAGGCGACCGACGATTACGAGCTGGCGCTGGACGTCACCCGCCGCTGGACCGGCGACCGGCGGTTCCAGGTCGGCGTGCAGATCATCCGTTCGCACCTGGACGCCGACCGGGCCGGCACGACCTATTCCGATGTCGCCGACGCGACCATCAACGCGCTTCTGCCCTGGGTGGAAAAGGATTTCGCCCGCCGCCACGGCCGGCTGCCCGATGTCGAGACGCCGGCCCTGGCCGTGATCGCACTCGGCAAGTACGGCGGGCGGGAGTTGAGCTACGGCTCGGACCTCGATCTGGTGTTTCTGTACGACGCCCCGCTGGATACCGAGTCGGACGGCGACAAGCCGCTCTACACCTCGGCCTACATGATCCGCCTCGGCCAGCGGTTGATCTCCGCACTGAGCGCCAAGACGGCGGAAGGCGCGCTGTACGAGGTCGACATGCGGCTGCGCCCGACCGGGAACAAGGGCCCGGTCGCCATCAGCATGGAGGCCTTCCAGAAATATCACGACGAGGATGCCTGGACCTGGGAGCGCATGGCCCTGACTCGCGCCCGGGTCGTCGCCGCGCCCGAGGGCTTCAAGGGCCGGATCGAGGACTGCATCCGCCACATCCTCACCCAGAAGCGCGACCCGAAGACGCTGGCCGGCGAGGTCGCCGACATGCGCGAGCGCACCGCCAAGGAGCACAAGGCCGACAGTCCCTGGACCGTGAAGCACTGGCGCGGCGGGCTGCTGGACCTGGAGTTCATCGCCCAGTTCCTGCAGCTACGGCATGCCCACGAGCATCCCAACGTGCTCGACGGCAATACCGCCAACGCCTTCCTCAAGCTGGGCGCGGCCGGGATCCTGCCCGAGGACGAGGCCGCCTTCCTGTCGAACTCCGTGCATATCTGGCGCAACATCCAGGGCCTGCTGCGCCTGACCGTCGGCAACGAGTTCGACCCTGAGACCGCGCCGGAAGCGCTGAAGGCCCGGCTCGCCAAGACCAGCCGGGCGATCGATTTCAACACCCTGGAACGGGTGATCGAGAAGATGAGCGCGGTGGTGATGCGGACCTACGACCGCTACGTGGTATCGCGCCGCTGACCCTTACCGCGCCGGGCCCGACCGCACCGCGGCCGGATCAGTCGCCGTTATGGGTGCGCTTGGCCGCGAGGTTCTTGCGTTCCAGCAGGGTCGCGTAATCCTCGGGCTCGGCCGGGTCGGCCGACGCCTTCTTGGAGCCGCCCGGAAACAGCCCGGAGATCCCCCAGGAGGCAAGACCGGCGGCAAGAACGGCCGCGACCAGGAACACGACGGCCAAGGTGATTTGCAGACTGGACACGCGGACTCCTGGGATGACGGTTCCGGACGGACTTGCGCGACCGGCGGGGGCATTTTCTGAATCTCCAGCTTCAGTATCCCGCAAGACGATTAAGAAAAGATTTTCCCATACCGCGACGATCGTCCCCTCCCACGGCGACCGGCAGGCGGCACCGTCATTCGACCGCAGAACCTGCGGTGACCTGGGCGCCGATTGCTCCTAAAGTTCGCCGATATTCGAAGGAGGACATCATGCAGGCTGAACCGATCAAAGGCCGGTGCGTATGGACCGGCCCCGAACTGGAAGCCACCGGCGACTGGCTGCGGACCTGGCCGCAGGACGCGTTTCCCGCCATCGACGCCGCCCTGGCCCGGGCCAAGGCGAGCGGCAAAGGACTGACCGAGGTAACCGCCGGCGACTTCCCGTTGCCGGGACTGAAGGGTTTCTTCGCCGACGTGCTCGACGAGTTGGAGGACGGGCGCGGTGCGGTGCGCATCACCGGCTTCCCGGTCGAGCGTTACGAGGAGGACGAGCTGCGGCTGATCTTCTGGGGCATCGGCCAGCATCTGGGCACGCCGGTGAACCAGACGGCGTTCGGCGAGATTCTGGGTGAGGTGCGCGACGAGTCGCATGACGACGGGCGCGTCACCCAGCAGCTCGCCGAGCACCGCACCGGCTCCGACAAGGTGCTCGCCTCGCGCGCCCGGGCCCGTTCCACCGGCCCGCTGCGCTTCCACACCGATCGCTGCGACGTGATCACCCTGTTCTGCATCGCCAACGGCATCGACGGCGGGGTGAGCAAGCTCGCCAGCATCCCGCATATCCACAACACGATCCTGGCCCGCCGTCCGGATCTGCACGCGCTGCTGATGCAGGACTACTGGCGCTCGCGCCCGGCCGACGAGGATGGCGAGACCGAGGACAACGTCTTCGCCCTGCCGGTCTTCGGCGTGCGCGACGGCAAGATCACCAGCCAGTATTCCCGCACCTATGTGGAGCAGGCCCAGGAGACCCCGTCGGTGCCGCGCCTGACCGAGGCCCAGAACGAGGCCTTGGACATGCTGGCCGAGGTGGCGGAGGAGAGCTGCCTGCACTCGGCCTTCGCGCCGGGCGATATCCAGCTCCTGAACAACCACGTGGTCTATCACGGCCGCACGGCCTATGCGGACGACCGGACCTCGGGCCAGGTGCGCTGCCTGCTGCGGCTCTGGCTCAGCGTGGCCAACAGCCGGGCGCTGCCGGAGGGTTTCGACGTGCTCTGGGGCTCGACCCGGCCGGGCGCGCTGCGCGGCGGGGTGGGTCAGGCGGCTGGGTAGGCCCGCGACCGCCCCGTCCCCCTCCCGTCTTCCCGGCCTCGCCCCGGGATCCAGGAAAGGAGCCGCCGGAACGCCGGAAACCTCGCCCGAACGCTCCGGCAAGCGTCACCCTCGGTCCCGGCGCGGGGCCGGGAAGGCGACCTAAGGGAGACGGGAACGGGGCGCGGTCACGCCTCCCGCACCTCCACCTTGTCGCCGTAGAACGCCACGTGCTTGGCCAGGGCGGCGCATTCGTCATAGGGCAGGTCGTAGGACCAGGCCGCGTTCTCCGCCTTCGTTCCGCCGGCGCCGATCGACCAGTAGCTCGCCGTGCCCTTGTACGGGCAGTAGGTCGAGCGCGAGGTCGGCGTAAAGGCGTCGGCCCGGGTGTCGACCATCGGCACATAGTAGACCGGGTCGTGCCCGGTCTCCTCGCACAGCAGCGCGGCGGTGCTGTCGGCCACGGTCTCGCCGCCCAGGATCACCATCACCCGCTTGTCCGCCGGGGTCAGGCGCACCTGATGCTCGGGCTTCTTCACGAACCCCGGGGCGGGGTTGGTTCCGGCGTCGGGCATGGGTTCCTCCTCAACTGATCCCAGCAAGGTTGGCCATCGGAAGCCCTCCGGCAAGGGCCAAGCGCCGCCATTGCCAGCACAGGCCGGCCCCGTGCATCCTGCATCGCAAGGCGCCCGCCGCAGGCGAAGAGCGCCGCCCGCAAGGAAAATGCAGGAGGAGACCCATGGCCGACCCGCAAGGACAGGGCCCGTTCCGCGGCATCTATCCCATGCTCTATGCCCTGTTCGCCGCCGACGGTTCGCTCGACCGGGGCGCCAACGACGCCCAGGTGGAGGCCTGCATCGCCGGCGGCGTCCATGGGCTCGCGGTCGGCGGTCTCGCCAGCGAGTGCAACAAGCTCACGGAGGAGGAACGGCGGGACCACGCGCGCTGGACCCTGGAGGCGGCGGCAAAGGTGGCTTCCGGCCGGGTGCCGGTCAGCGTCACCGTCTCCGACAACACGGTCGGCGGCCAGATCGAGAGCGTCAAACGCGCCGCCGAGGCCGGGGCCGCCTGGGCGGTGCTGCAGCCGCCGCCGGTGAAATCGGCGAGCGAGGAGGAGCTGATCCGCTTCTTCGGCGCGGTCGCCGACGCCTCGCCGATCCCGATCGGCATCCAGAACGCGCCGGAGTATATCGGCATCGGCCTGTCCAATGCCGGGCTGATCGAACTGAACCGCCGACACCCTACAATCTCCATCCTCAAGGCCGAGGGCACCGGCCTGTATATCGGCCGGCTGGCGGAGGAGTCCGGCGGCGCCTTCACCCTGTTCAACGGCCGCAACGGCATCGAGCTGCTGGACAGCCTGCGCCACGGCTGCGCCGGGCTGATCCCCGGGGTGGAGGCCTGCGACGTGGAGAGCCGGATCTACGATCTCCACATGGCCGGCCGCGCCGACGATGCCGACCGGGCGTTCCGCGAGATTCTGCCGCTGCTGCATTTCCTGATGCATACGATCGACCATCTGCTGTGCTACGGAAAGCGCCTGGCCGCGCGGCGCATCGGGCTCTCCGAGGTGCATGACCGCGGCCCGGCCCAGGCCCCGCACCCGGTGGGGATGGCCATTCTGGATCACTGGTCCCGCGACCTCGGGAGGCTTGGACAATGACCACCTTCGTTCTCGTTCACGGCGCATGGCATGGCGGCTGGTGCTGGGTCCGCGTCGCCGAGCGGCTGCGCGCCGCCGGCCACACGGTGTTCACGCCGACGCTGACCGGCCTCGCCGACCGCTCCCACCTGATGAGCCCGACGCTCAGCCTGATGACCCACATCAAGGACGTGGTCGGGCTGCTGGAGTGGGAGGAGCTATCCGACGTGGTGCTGGTCGGCCATTCCTATGGCGGGGTGGTGATCACCGGCGCCGCCGACCGGGCCGTCGGCCGGGTGAAGTCCCTGATCTATCTCGACGCCCTGGTGCCGGCCCACGGCCAGAACGCGATGGACGTCCGCCGCCCCGAGCAGGTCGAGGCCGCCTATGCCGCCGCCAAGGCCAAGGGCAACGGCTGGCGCATCCCGCCGACCACGGCCGCGACCTTCATGGTGAACGAGGCGGACCAGGCCTGGGTCGACAGCAAGTGCACCGACCTGCCGCTCGCCTGCTTCACCGAGCCGCTCTACCTGTCCGGCGCGATCGACGCGATCACGACCCGGGTCTACATCCGCGCGGCGGGATATCCGGCGCCGCAGTTCGACGCGACGCTGGAGGCGTTCCGCGACGACGACTACGACACCTATGCGGTCGATTGCGGCCACGACGTCATGGTCGACGCGCCGGAGGAACTGACCGAGATTCTTGTTAAATATGCGTAACGCCGGGAGCCCTTTGGCGTAACGTTTTCGTATCTAAATCTCCGCTCGTCATCCCGGCCGGTCCAGGACTTGATCCGGGGACGGGCCGGGACCGAGAGACGGTGAGATGCTGGGTCCCGGGCCACCACCGGATCAAGTCCGGTGCTGCCCGGGATGACGGGTGAAAGCGATGAAATGAGCGGCTAGAGGTCCTTCGCCGCCGCCAGCACCTCGTCCACATGGCCCGGCACCTTGACCTTGCGCCAGATGCCGCGGATCACGCCGTCGCCGTCGATCAGGAAGGTCGCGCGCTCGATCCCCATGGATTTCCGGCCGTACATGGACTTCTCGACCCAGACCCCATAGGCCTCGGTGACCGCCCCGGTCTCGTCGGCGCCCAGGGTGAAGGGTAGGTCGTACTTGGCCTTGAACTTGTCGTGCTTGGCCACCGTGTCGCGGCTGACGCCGATGATCTCGACCCCGCCGGCACCGGAGAAGTCGGGCAGCGCATCGCGGAAGCCGCAGGCCTCCTTGGTGCAGCCCGGCGTGTCGTCGCGCGGGTAGAAATAAAGCACCACCGGCTTGCCCTTCAGCTTGGCCAGCGACACCTCGCCGCCGCCATCGGTGGGCATGGTGAAGTCCGGGGCCTTGTCGCCGACTTCGAGGCTCATGATCGGGTCTCCTGCTGGTTAAGCGGTCACAGATGTCGGTCGGTGGGGGCATCGTGTCAATTGTCGTGAGGTCGGCCCCGGCGGAGGCGCTATCCCTGTTTGCCCCCACGTCACCCCGCCCCACATACTCCTGCCATGAACCACACCCCACCCCTGCCAACCCTGCCGCCCGCCTTCCAGGCGTGGTTCGCGGCCAAGGGATGGGCGCCCCATCCGCATCAGCTTGAGATGCTCGCAGCCGCCCGGGCCGGGCGGTCGGCGTTGCTGATCGCGCCGACCGGCGGCGGCAAGACGCTGGCGGGGTTTCTCGCCTCGCTGGTCGAGCTGGCGGAGGATCCGCGGGCGGGGCTGCACACGCTGTACATCTCGCCGCTGAAGGCGCTGGCGGTCGATATCCACCGCAACCTCACCGCCCCGATCGAGGAGATGGGCCTCGCCGTCACCGCGGAGACCCGCACCGGCGACACCCCCGCCTCCAAACGCCAGCGCCAGCGCCGCAAGCCGCCGCATATCCTGCTCACCACGCCGGAGAGCCTCGCCCTGCTGCTGTCCTATCCGGATGCGGGGGAGATCTTCGCCGGCCTGCGCTGCGTCGTGGTGGACGAGCTGCACGCGCTGGCCGGCACCAAGCGGGGCGAGCTGCTGGCCCTGGCCCTGGCCCGGCTCGGCACGCTGGCGCCCGAGGCCCGGCGGGTCGGGCTGTCGGCGACCGTCGCCCATCCGGCAGCATTGGAGGCGTATCTGTCGAAGACCGGCCGCGCCCCCGCTGAGGACGTCACCGTCGTGCGCGGCGGCGAAGCGGCTCAAGCCGAGGTCAAAATCCTGCTGCCGGGCGGCGAAAAGGACGAGGACCGCCTGCCCTGGTCCGGCCATATGGGGCTCTACGCCATCGACCGGATCTACGCCGCGATCCAGGCGCACAGGACCACCCTGGTCTTCGTGAACACCCGCGCCCAGGCGGAGCTGATCTTCCAGGCCCTGTGGCATGCCAACGAGGATCACCTGCCCATCGCCCTACACCACGGCAGCCTGGCCGCCGAGCAGCGGCGCAAGGTGGAGGCGGTTATGGCCAAAGGAGGCCTGCGCGCCGTGGTCGCCACCTCCTCGCTGGATCTCGGCATCGACTGGGCCGCGGTCGACCTGGTGCTGCAGGTGGGCGCCCCCAAGGGCACCTCGCGGCTGCTGCAGCGGATCGGCCGGGCCAACCACCGGCTGGACGAGCCCTCGCGCGCCCTGCTGGTCCCCGCCAACCGGTTCGAGGTGCTGGAATGCAAGGCCGCGCTCGACGCCATGCGGGCGGGCGAGTTGGACGGCGATCCGCCGCGTCCGGGCGGGCTCGACGTGCTGGCCCAGCACGTGCTCGGCACCGCCTGCGCGGCCCCGTTCGATCCGGCCGACCTCTATGCCGAGGTGATCACCGCCGCGCCTTACGCCGATCTCGACCGCGAGAGTTTCGATGCGGTGGTGGAGTTCGTGCGCACCGGCGGCTACGCGCTGAAGGTCTATGACCGGTTCCAGCGCATCCGCCCGAACGCCGACGGACGGCTGGAGGTGGCGGACAAGCGGGTCGCCCAGTCCTACCGCATGAACGTGGGCACCATCGTCGAGGCGGTGACCGTCAAGGTGCGGATGGGGCGCGGCCGCATCCTGGGGGAGATCGAGGAGTATTTCGTCCAGTGGCTTCGGCCGGGCGACACCTTCCTGTTCGCCGGCCGGCTGCTGACCTTCCAGGCGATGCGCGAGAACTTTGTCGACTGCACCCCCGGCGGCGAGGGCGAGCCCGCCGTGCCGGCCTATATGGGCGGCAAGCTGCCGCTGACCACGCAGCTCGCCCACCGGGTGCGGGGCATGCTGGAGGACAGCGCGTCCTGGCCGACCCTGCCGGGACCGGTAGAGGAATGGCTGGAACTGCAACGCTGGCGCTCGGTCCTGCCCAAGGCCGACAGCCTGCTGGTGGAGACCTTCCCGCGAGCCGACCGGGAGTACCTGGTCGCCTATACCTTCGCCGGGCGCAACGCCCACCAGACCCTGGGCATGCTGCTGACAAGGCGGATGGAGCGCATGGGGCTGGGGCCGCTCGGATTCGTCGCCACCGACTATGTCATCGCGGTGTGGTCGGTGAAGGCCTGCGAGGACGTGGACGCGCTGTTCGACCAGGACATGCTGGGCGACGACCTGGAGGAATGGATGGCGGAATCCTCCCTGCTGAAGCGCACCTTCCGCAACGTCGCGGTCATCGCCGGACTGATCGAGCGCAAGCTGCCGGGGCACGAGAAGACCGGGCGTCAGGTGACGTTCAATGCCGACCTGATTTACGATGTCCTGCGCAAGCACCAGCCGGATCACATCCTGCTGCAGGCGACCCGGGAGGATGCGGCGCGCGGGCTGACCGACATCCGTCGGCTGTCCGACCTGCTGGTCGGCGTGCAGGGCAAGATCGTCCACCGCCGGCTCGACCGGGTGTCGCCGCTGGCGGTGCCGATCCTGCTGGAGGTCGGCAAGGAACAGGTCGCCGGGGGGGCGATCGAGGCGCTGATGGACGACCTCGCGGAGACCCTCATCGAGGAGGCGATCGGCGGCGACATGCAGGGGAGCCTGCAGATCTAGAGCAAATCACGATCTGATGGAAACATCTGCTCGTGTGAATGTGCTCTATCTTTAATGGGTTAGAGCGCGATCGGGGGGAGTTGGACGTGTCCATCATGAAGCTGCGCCCGGCCGGCGAAGGCGACCTGCAGACGCTCGCCGTGCTCAACCGCCAGCTGCTCGACGACGAGGGCCACCCCTCCCCGGTCACCCTGCCGGACCTGGTCGACCGGCACCGGGACTGGCTCGGTACCGGCGAATGGACCCAGGACATCCTGGAGGTCGATGGCGTGGTGGTGGGTTACATCGTGCACGGCCTCAACCCCTACCCGCTGGATCCGCAGGTCCCCGAGCGGTTCATCCGCCAGTTCTGCATCGACCGCGCCTATCGCCGCCACGGTCTCGGCCGCGACGCCTTCGAGCTGTTCATGGAGATGCGGCTGGAGCCGGGCGGCCGGGTGACCCTGGACGTGCTGGAGAGCAACCCGGCCGGACAGGCGTTCTGGCAGGCCGTGGGGTGCCGGCCGTTCTTCCACCGGCTGGAGGCGTTCCGGCCTTTGGCATAGCCGGGCGCGGCACGCCCGCCCCTTCGGGAGGCCGTTTGACCCCGGGCCGGAACACCCTACCTGAAGATCCGCAATTGCCATCGACCGAGGCGAAGCCGATGCCCCTGCCCGACCAGATGAACGGCGTCGTCCTGACGGGGCATGGCGGTCCGGAGATGCTGCAGTGGCGCGAGGACCTGCCGGTCCCCGTCCCGGGCCCGGGCGACGTCGTCGTCGAGGTCGCCGCCGCCGGGGTCAACAACACCGACATCAACACCCGGGTCGGCTGGTACTCGAAGAGCGGCTCGCCGGAAGAGGACGCAGGCTGGAGCGGCTCGGCGATCGCCTTTCCGCTGATCCAGGGGATCGATGTCTGCGGCCGGATCGCCGCGGTCGGCGACGGCGTTGATGCGGCCCGAATCGGCGAACGCGTGCTGATCGAGCCCTGCCTGCGCGAAGCCGGGGGCCGGACCCTGGACATGCCGAAGTTTCTCGGCTCCGACTGCCCCGGCGGTTTCGCTCAATACACCCGCGTCGCCGCACGGCATGCCTATCCGGTGCGCAGCACGATGAGCGATGCCGAGCTGGCGTCCTTCCCCTGCTCCTATTCGACGGCCGAGAACATGCTGACCCGCGCCGGTGTGACCAGCGGCGAGACCGTGCTGGTCACCGGCGCCTCCGGCGGCGTGGGATCGGCCGCGGTGCAGCTCGCCAGAGCGCGCGGTGCCCGTGTCGTGGCGGTCACCAGCGCCGCGAAGGCCTCGTCCATCGCCGAACTGGGCGGCGAACGGATACTGAGCCGCGACGACGATTTCGTGAAAACCCTCGGCCGGAACAGCGTCGATGCGGTGGTCGACCTGGTTGGCGGTCCGAAATGGCCGTCCCTGCTCGACGTGCTGCGTCCGGGCGGCCGATTTGCCGTCTCCGGCGCGGTCGGCGGACCGCTGGTCGAGCTCGACCTGCGCACGCTGTATCTCAAGGATCTCAGCTTCTTCGGCTGTACGGCGCTGGAGCCGGAAGTCTTCGCCAACCTGGTCGGCCGGATCGAGCGGGGCGAGATCCGCCCGCTGGTGGCCGAAACCTATCCGCTGGCGGAGATCCAGGCGGCGCAGCGGGCGTTCGGTGAGAAGGGCTATATCGGTAAGATCGTGCTGACCCTCTAGGCCGGGCTCGACAGCTTCATCAGCACCAGGCCGCAGACGATCAGCAGGGCCGCGACCAGGCGCAGCGGGCTCACCGCCTCTCCCAGGAACACGATGCCGACGACGAAGGCGCCGACCGCGCCGATCCCGGTCCAGACCATGTAGGACGTCCCGAGCGGCAGCGACCGCATGGCCCAGGCCAGCAGGCCGAAGCTCACCAGCATGGCCGCCAGGGTGACGATCGACGGGCCGAGCCGGGTGAACCCGGCCGACTGCTTCATCGAAAAGGCCCAGACGATTTCGAACAGGCCGGCGACGGTGAGAATGATCCAGGGCATGGCAGCCTCCTCGCGGTGGACTGCCGGGCCGTCCCGGACTTCTACCCGTGCCCGGACTTCGACCCGAGGCGGGGGAGGACGTGGCCTCGCGACGGCGCGATATACCGCCGTCGTCGCGGAATTCAAGAGGGTTGGCGGCGGGGCAGTCGCGAACGGCGAGCCGTCGGAAGCTCTCCCCGCTCCTTAGTCTCCGTTTACACACTCCCCGGCCTTGTGCCGGGGTGATCCCGTCCGCGCGACGGGGCGTCGTCGGTCGCGCCTGTCCCTGCGGATTGCCCCGGCACAAGGCCGGGGAGTGTTTGAAAAGAGCGGTTGCGGGTGTCGGAGAGGAGGGGGCCGCGAGGAGATCCTACCCCGCCGCCACCTCCACGCTGACCGAGCCGATGCCGGGAACGGTGACCGTCGCGGTCTCGCCCGGCTCGGCCGGGATGACGCCGACCCAGGAGCCGGTGATGATCACGTCGCCCTTCTTCAGGCCGCGCGCCGCCATCTCCGGGCCCCAGCCGGCCATGTGGTTGACCAGCCAGGTCGGCAGCCGGTTCATGTCCTGCCCCGGATAGTTCTTGCCCGGCACCTCCACATGGACCGTGCCCATCTCGAAGATCACCTTGAGGTCTTCCACAGCGACCCCGGTCGCCGACCGGCCGACGGTGGAAACCACGGTGCCGCCATTCGCCTGGAAGTCGGCCATGGCGGCGAGCGGCGGGATGTTCGGCCATTCGATGATGCGCGGTTCGACGATCTCGATGGCGGCGGCCAGGCCTTCCATGGCGTCCAGCACCTCCTCCTGGGTGGTGCCGTGGTCGCAGGGCAGGTCTCGGCCGACCACCATGGCCACCTCCGCCTCCAGCCAGAGCGGACGGGTGCCGGTGGACACGATGCGGGTGTGGTCGCGGAACACCGTGTCGGTGGCCAGCGGAGCGGCCGTCGGCTCACCGGTGCGGCCGGAGGCGCCGACCTTGAAACCGGCGACGCCGAGACCCAGGCCACCCAGCGTCTCCACCTGGGCGGCGAAGGCGGCGGCACGGTCCGCCGGGACATCCTGCGGCAGGGTGATCCGCGACCCGGCACTGCGGGCCTCGATCATCGCGGCGGCGAACGGGCTGGTCATGTTCTCATTCCTCCCTCTGACGCCAGACGGCGCAATTCCGACCGGCAGGCCTCCGCGTCTGCGGCGAAGTCCCCCATGATCCACCATGCTTCCACACGGCGCAGCAAATCTCCGACAATCGGCCCCGGCGGGATGCCGAGCGCTGTCACGTCGCCGCCGCCGAGCGGGAAGACGGGACGCGTCCAGGTCCGGGCGGTGTCGAGATCGTCGGCGACATCCTCGCCGGTTTCGGCAGCGCGCAGCAATCGGGCATCGGTGAAGGCCTCCGCGCCGACGCGATAGACCGCGGCCCGGCGCGCCCGTGCATCCGCCGGCGCGTCGGGCGGCGTGGCCAGAGCGGCGGCCAGGCGCTTGGCCTCGGCATTCGACAGTTTCAGCCGCGCGGCCACCGTCTCCGCCCCGTCCGGCTCGGCCACCAGGGCGGCCAGGCGGCGCAGCGGATCGCCGGCCAGACCCAGGGCCCGCTCCAGATTCGTCAGCGCCACCGCCCGGCCGGCATCGACCGGTCCGTCCCACAGATGCCGCGCCACGCCGGCCTCGGTCATGGCGACCAGCACCTCCGCCGCCCGCTCGGCAACCAGCAGGCGGGACAGCTCCTTCCAGATCCGTTCTCCGGACAGCCGCGCCATGCTCGGCGCCAGGGCGGAACAGGCGGCCAGACCGGCGGTGTCCAGCCCGTCGCGGCCATAGGCGGCATGGAAACGGAAGAACCGCAGGATCCGCAGCACGTCTTCGCGGATCCGGGTCTCGGGCTCGCCGACGAAGCGGATCCGGCGGGCGCGGGCATCGGCAATCCCGGCCCCGGTCGGGTCGTACAGCGTGCCGTCGGCGTCGAGATACAGCGCGTTCAGGGTGAAGTCCCGGCGGGCCGCGTCCTCCGCCCAGTCGTCGGTGAAGGCGACCACGGCACGGCGGCCGTCGGTCTCCACGTCCCGGCGCAGGGTGGTGACCTCCACCGGCTCGCGGTCGACCACGACGGTGACGGTGCCGTGCTCGATGCCCGTGGGGATCGCCTTGAGCCCGGCCGCCGCGCAGAGGTCCAGCGTGCGTTCGGGCTTGGCGTCGGTGGCGATGTCGAAATCGGTGACCGGCAGGCCGAGCAGATGGTTGCGCACAGCACCGCCGACGAAGCGTCCGCGATGACCGCCCTGCGCCAGGACCGACAGAACGGCGGTCGCCGCCGGATGGCGCATCCACGCGGCGACGGCGATGGTCTCGGCCGGTTTCATGGACCCGTTATCATAGATTTGCGCTCAGCGCTGCGAGGCGGCGTGCATGACGTCGGACAGGTTCACCAGCATGCCCGCCGTGGCGCCCCAGATGTAGTAGTGCTCGTAGGGCAGCACGAAAAAGTGCCGTGTCGTCCCCTGCCAGGTGCGGCTGTGCCGCTCCTGATTGGCGGGATCGAGCAGGAAGGACAGCGGCACCTCGAAGATTTCCGCCACCTCCACCGGGCAGGGCGTGAGGGCCAGCGGCGGGCGCAGGAAGCCGACGATCGGCGTCACGGAATAGCCGGTGCGGGTCACGTAGGTGTCCAGCCGGCCGACGATCTCGACCTCGCGGCGGTCCAGGCCGATCTCCTCCTCGCTCTCGCGCAGGGCCGTGTCGATATGGCTGCCGTCCTCCTCCTCGACGCGGCCGCCGGGGAAGCTGATCTGGCCCTTGTGTACCGGCAGGTTGTCGGAGCGGCGGGTCAGCAGCACGGTCAGGTGTCCGTCGCGCTGCACGATCGGCACCAGCACCGCCGCCTGACGCGGATCGGCGGGCACCGCCATGCCCGGGTTCAGGTCATGGTCGCCGCGGTAATGGACGATGGGGGAGACCGCGTGGGGCAGTCCGTCGGTCAAGCGACCCTCGGCGGCGCCCAGGAACTGTCGGCGGAAGCCTTCGTGGCTGTCCGGAATGTCCAATTGTGCTGCGTCGCTCACTCGGCCCTGCCCAGAGGAAAGAACACCCCACCACTCCATACACCGAGAACACCCGAGCCGTCCGCGCTCTCGACCGCCATCTCGGCGAGCCGGTAGTAGGTCGCCCGGTTGATCAGCGCTTCCAGCCGGTCGCGCACCATCACGTACGGGGCGGGCTCGCCGGTTTCCCGGTCCACGTCGAGCCGAATCGGATGATCCGGACCGGCGACCACGGTTTCGTCAAGATTGGTCCGGAAAGTCAGGGTCGCGTCGGGTCCGGCGGCATCTTCCGGCGGATCGATATCCACGTCGACCGCCACGAAGGGCGCGTCGTCCACATGGATGATCCCGCGCTCCACCGGGGTGACGAGCCAGAACCGGCCCTCGTCGTCCCGGCGCAGGACCGTGGCGAACAGTTTGACGAGAGGCATGCGTTGGATCGGCGAATTCAGATAGTACCAGGTGCCGTCCCGGCCGATCCGCAATCCGAACTCTCGGGGCGCGTCGGAAACCGTGTCCGCCGCGCTACACGTTTCGTTGTGATCGTCGGATGGCCCCTTGTGCGAAGCCCCGGTCACGCTACGCTCAATGTCATGGATGGACCGAACGCTGTCTTGCCCCATGTCTCTCATGTCCGCTTCTGGCGTGCATCGACCCGGCCGCGTTCCTCGTTGATCGTTCCTGAAGGTGCGATCGTTCCAGACGCCGTCGGCCGGTTCGGGTCGGACGCGACCGGAAGCCGCGCCCCTGTAAAGGAAATATAGCCGCGATGAGCGATACCACCACCCTTGACCCCCGAGCGAACGGTATTCCGAAGGACGGTGCCGCCTTCATCAAGGAGATCGAGACGCTCGCCGACACGCTCACCACCGTGCGCAGCGGAGTGGGGAAGATCATCTTCGGCCAGCAGGAAGTGGTCGACCAGACCCTGGTCACAGTGCTGGCCGGCGGTCATGCCCTGCTGATCGGCGTTCCCGGTCTGGCCAAGACCCGGCTGGTCGAGACCCTGGGCATCGTCCTCGGCCTCGACGACAAGCGCATCCAGTGCACGCCCGACCTGATGCCGTCCGACATCCTGGGCTCGGAGATCCTGGACGAGGATGCCGAGGGCAGACGCAGCTTCCGCTTCGTCGAAGGCCCGGTCTTCGCCCAGTTGCTGATGGCGGACGAGATCAACCGCGCCAGCCCGCGCACCCAATCCGCGCTGCTGCAGGCAATGCAGGAGCACAGCATCTCCGTCGCCGGCCACACCCACGCGCTGCCCAGCCCGTTCCATGTGCTGGCCACCCAGAACCCGCTCGAGCAGGAGGGTACCTATCCTCTGCCCGAGGCCCAGCTCGACCGCTTCCTGCTGCAGGTCAGCGTCGGCTATCCCGACATGGACGCCGAGCGGGCGATGCTGCTGGCCACCACCGGGTCCGACGAGGCGAAGCCCAAACAGGTGCTGAGCGCTGCCGACCTGCTGTTTGCCCAGAAACTCCTGCGTTACCTGCCGGTGGGCGAGAGCCTGGTCGAGGCGATCCTCGGCATCGTGCGTTCGGGCCGTCCGGACAGCAGCGAGATCGAGGCGGTGCGCCGTCACGTCTCCTGGGGCCCTGGTCCCCGCGCCAGCCAGGCGCTGATGCTGGCGATCCGTGCCCGCGCCGTGCTGGACGGTAGGCTCGCGCCGTCGATCGACGACGTGCTGGAGCTGGCCTATCCGGTGCTGCGCCATCGCATGGCCCTGAATTTCGCCGCCCGGGCCGAGGGCGTGTCCCTGGACTCGGTCATCGACAGCCTCTGCGCCCCTTACCGCTGACGGAGCCTTGATGCGCCAACAGGCCCAGGACCTCGCTGCGACCCTGCCCCCGCTTCTGGTGGCGGCGCAGCGCGTGGCCCATACCGTGGCGCCCGGCGCCCATGGCCGCCGTCGGGCGGGGCTCGGCGACGATTTCTGGCAGTTCCGTCCCTATCAGTCGTTCGACTCCGTGCGCAGCATCGACTGGCGCCGCTCCGCCATGGGGCAGACCACCTTCGTGCGGGAACGCGAGCAGGCGACGGCGCAGACCGTCTACCTCTGGCGCGACGCCTCGCCGTCGATGCGCTGGCGCTCCGACCGCAACCTTCCGGAAAAGCGCGAGCGCGCGGCCCTGCTCACGATGGCGCTGGCCGTCCTGCTGATCGAGGCGGGCGAGCGGGTCGGGCTGGTGGGCGAGCAGATCTCGCCGCGTACCGGCCGGCCGGCACTGGAGCCCCTGGCCGCCCTGCTCACCATGACGTCCGACGCGGCCGGGTCTCTACCGGTCTACGAGCCGCTGCCCCGCCATGGCACCGCCGTGCTGATGGGCGACCTGTTCGATCCCCTGAGCGAGGTCGACGCCCTGGTGAAGCGTTGGTCCGCCGAAGGCATCCGCGGCCACATTCTGCAGGTGACGGACCCGGCGGAGGAGAGCTTCCCGTTCCACGGACGCGTGCGGTTCGAGGGGCTGGAGCACGAGCTGCCGCAACTGCTCGGCCGGGCCGAGCGGGTGGCCGACGACTATGCGAGCCGGTTCGCCGCCCACCGCGCCGGTCTGGAGGAGATCGCCCGGCGCGCCGGCTGGAGCTTCGCCCATCACACCACGGACCGGCCGGCCGAGGCGGCGCTGCTCGCGCTGTACACCGTGATCGCCCAACGGCCGGATTGAGGGGAGTGCCGCGATGCTGACCCTCGGTCCCCTCGCCTTCGCCGTTCCCTGGGCGCTCGCCGCCCTGGCCGTCCTGCCCGTCCTGTGGTGGCTGCTGCGGGTGATCCCGCCGGCGCCCAAGCGCATCAGCTTTCCGGCGATCCGGCTGCTGGAAGGGCTGCGGCCGGAGGAGGACACGCCCCATTCCACACCCTGGTGGCTGCTGCTGCTGCGGCTGCTTATCGCCGCCCTGGTGATCCTGGCGATCGCCCGGCCGCTGATCCCCTCGGGCACGGCGATCCCGGCCGGCGGCCCGATCCTGCTGGTGTTCGACGACGGCTGGTCCTCGGCCCGCGATTTCGAGGCCCGGCGCGACCGCGCCCTGCGCATCCTCGACCAGGCCGAGCGCGAGAACCGTGCCGTCGCCCTGCTGACCACCGCCGATCCGATGCCGGGCCAGCGCCGCGAGGTCGACCTGTCTCCGGCCGGCGCCCTGCGCTCGACCCTCGGCGCCCTGCAGCCCAAGCCCTGGGGCCGCAATCTGGCGGCGGTGGGCGAGGTGCTCGATGGCGCCACCCTTGCACCGGACACCACCGTGGTCTGGCTGCGCGAGGCGATCGAGGCGCCGGGTGCCGACGCCTTCGGCGACCGGCTTTCGCAGATCGGTCCGGTGGTGGTGATCGACAACACCGACAGCGGCCCGGTCTGGCTCGACGATCCGGATCCGGCCGAACTGGCCCTGACGGCGGAACTGCGGCGCGGCACCGGCGTCGGCGACCGGGTGGTCGGCGTGCGCGCCATCGCCGAGGACGGCCGCGTGCTGACCCGGCAGAGCGCCGCCTTCGAGGCCGACACGGATCGGCTCACCGTCGCCATCGACCTGCCGACCGAGCTGCGCAACGACGTCGCCCGGCTGGAAGTGGAGGACGAGAACACCGCGGCGTCCGTCTTCCTGATGGACGAGCGCTACAAGCGCCGGCCGGTCGGGTTGGTCTCGGCCCGGGATTTCGAGGGGTCGCAGCCGCTGCTGGACGATCTGTACTACCTCGACCGGGCGCTCGATCCGTTCACCGAGGTGCGGCGCGGCGACATCAATTCCCTGCTGGAGCGAGACCTCGCGGTGATCGTCCTGGCCGATGCCGGGGGCATCACCTTCGAGCAGCGCCAGACGCTGGAGGGCTTTCTGGAGGCCGGCGGCGTGGTGCTGCGTTTCGCCGGCGAGCGGCTGGCGGCCTCCGGGGCCGATGAGGGTACCGACACCCTGCTGCCGGTGCGCGTCCGCCGGGGCGACCGCACCCTGGGCGGGGCCCTGTCCTGGTCGCGGCCGGAGCCACTGGCGCCGTTCGACGCCGACAGCCCCTTCGCCGGGCTCGAGGTCCCGGACGACGTGACGGTGTCGCGCCAGGTGCTGGCCGAGCCGTCGATCGACCTAGGCGAGAAGACCTGGGCCCGGCTGCTCGACGGCACGCCGATCGTGACGGCGGAACGCCGGGGCGAGGGCTGGCTGGTGCTGGTCCACACCACCGCCAACGCGGACTGGAGCAACCTGCCGCTCTCCGGCCTGTTCGTGGCCATGCTGCGCCGGATCGTGGCGCTGAGCCAGGGCATCGGAGGGTCGAACGAGCGGGCGATGCCGCCCTACGCCCTGCTGGACGGATTCGGCACGCTCGGCGGCCCGGTCTCCGGCACCGAGCCCCTGCCCTCGGCGGCGGCCCGGGCGGAGCTTGGCATGCCGGCGATCGGCCCGCGCCATCCGCCGGGCTTCTACGGCGACGAGAGCGCACGCGAGGCGCTGAACCTGGGGCCGTCGCTGGACGGCGCGGCGCTCGCCTCGGGAACGCCGGACGGCGCGGCGCGCCAACCGCTGGAGGCCGGGCGCGACACCGAACTGCAGGGCTGGGCCCTGGCGCTCGCGCTGCTTCTGGCGATCATCGACACCCTGATCGGCCTCGCCCTGCGCGGATTGCTGACCAGGCGGTTCCTGACGGCCGGCGGCCGGGGGGCCGCCGCGATCCTGCTGGCCGCCGCCTTGCTGGCGCCGGGCAGCGGACAGGCCCAGCAGGCGCAGCAGCCGACCGATCCGGAGGCCTTCGCCCTGCAGGCCGCCGCGGAGATGCGCCTGGCCTATGTGCTGACCGGCGACACCTGGATCGACGGCATCAGCTATGACGGGCTGGCCGGTCTCAGCGATGAGCTGACCCGGCGCACGGCGGTGGAGCCCGCCCCGCCCTTCGGCGTCGATATCGAGAGCGACGAGCTCGCCTTCTTCCCGCTGCTGTACTGGCCGATCACCCGCGAACAGCCGGAACTGTCCGGAACCGCGGTGGCGCGGGTGAACGACTACATGCGGAACGGCGGGATCATCATCTTCGACACCCGCGACCAGTACGAGGTCACCGTGCCGGGCGCGGCCGGCGGCTCCGGCCTGCGCCGGCTGGCCCAGCTCAGCCAGAGCCTCGACATCCCGCCGCTCGCCCCCGCCTCGCCGGACCACGTGCTGACCCGCGCCTTCTATCTGCTCGACACGTTTCCCGGCCGCTATGTCGGTGGAACGGTGTGGCTGGAGGACGAACGGGTGCGCTCGTCCGACACCGAGGTCTCGCCGGTGATGGTCGGCAGCCACGACTGGGCCGGCGCCTGGGCCCGCGACCAGCAGGGACGCCCGCGTTTCCCGGTGGTGCCCGGCGGCGAGCTGCAGCGCGAGATGGCGACCCGGTTCGGCATCAACCTCGTGATGTACGCCCTGACCGGCAACTACAAGGCGGATCAGGTCCACGTGCCGTCCATCCTCGAACGGCTCGGTCAGTGAGGCGGATACGATGATCGCGGATTCCCTCTCCGTCAGTTTCGCCCCCCTGGTTCCCTGGGCCCTGGTGATCGGGCTCGGCATCCTGGCGCTGCTCGTGCTGGCGCTGGGCTGGATCCGGGGCGCCAACGGCATCGTCTGGCGCACCGCCGCGCTCGCCGTGCTGACCCTGGCCCTGGCCAACCCGACCCTGATCGCCGAACGCCGCGAGCCGCGCGAGGACGTGGTCGTGCTCGCCGTCGACCGCACCACCAGCCAGTCCATCGGCGAGCGCACCGAGCGCACCGACGCGGCGGTGAGCGCCCTGGAGGAACGGCTGGCCCGTCTTATGGGACTGCGGGTGAAGCAGGTCACCGTCCGCGACGGTGGCATCGGCGAGACGACGGAAGGTACCCGTCTGGGCGCCGCCGTCCGCGAGGCGCTGAGCGACGTGCCGGAGGCGCGGGTCGCCGGCGTGATCGCCGTCACCGACGGCCAGGTCCACGATTCCGAGCGGCTGACCGGCCTGACCGACGCGCCCCTGCATGTGCTGCTGACCGGCGATCAGGGGGAACAGGACCGCCGCCTGCGGGTCGTGCAGGCGCCGAGCTTCGGCATGGTCGGCAAGACGGTGACCCTGACCGTCGAGGTCGTCGATCCGGCCACGCCCCAGGGCGAGCCTGTCACCCTGCGGCTCTCCATCGATGGCGAGCCCGGACCGGACCTGCCGATACCGGCCAATACCCGCCACGAGATCGAGCTGCCGATCGACCATGCCGGCCAGACGGTGGTGGAGCTGTCCGTGGAGCCCGGCCCGGCGGAACTGACCCTGGAGAACAACCGTGCCGTGGTCGGCGTCGGTGGCGTGCGCGACCGGCTGCGGGTGCTGCTGGTCTCCGGCGCGCCCCATGCCGGCGAGCGCACCTGGCGCGACATCTTGAAATCCGACCCGTCCGTCGACCTCGTCCACTTCACCATCCTGCGGCCGCCGGAGAAGCAGGACGGTACGCCGATCCGCGAGCTGTCGCTGATCGCCTTCCCGTTCCGCGAGCTGTTCGAGCTGAAGCTGAACGAGTTCGACCTGATCATCTTCGACCGCTACCGGCGGCGGGGCGTGTTGCCGCGCCTCTACCTGAAGAACATCGCCGATTATGTCCGCGACGGCGGCGCGCTGCTGGAAGCCTCCGGCCCCACCTTCGCCGGCCGGCTCAGCCTCGCCCGCACGCCGCTGGGCGAGGTGCTGCCGGTCAACCCGACCGGCGGGGTGATCGAACAGGGCTTCAGACCGAAGGTCACCGATATCGGCCAGCGCCATCCGGTCACCAGCGCGCTGGCCGGCGCCAATGCCGGCCCAACGACCGAGCCGGTCTGGGGCCGCTGGTTCCGCCAGATCGACGGCCAGGGCACCAACGGCAACGCGGTCATGAGCGGTGTCGGCGGCCGGCCTCTGCTGGTGCTCGACCGGGTCGGCGAGGGCCGGGTCGCCCATCTGCTCTCCGACCAGATCTGGCTGTGGAGCCGTGGCTTCGAGGGCGGCGGGCCGCAGGCCGAGGTGCTCCGCCGCACCGCCCATTGGCTGATGGAGGAGCCGGACCTGGAGGAGGACGACCTGCGGGCGATCTCCCGGGGCCGGTCGATCGAAATCGAGCGCCGGACCCTGGGCGACACCGTGCCGCCGGTCCGCGTGACCGGACCGGACGGCAGCGAAGTATCGGTCGAATTGGAGGTCACCCAGCCGGGGCGGGCCCGCGCCACCCTCGACGTGGACCGCCCGGGTCTGTACCGCCTGAGCGACGGGGAGCAGGACGCGCTGGTGGCGGTCGGCGCCCTCAACCCGGTCGAGTTCACCGATGTCGCGACCACCGACGCCCATCTCGGCCCAATGGCCGAGGCGACGGGCGGCTCGGTCACCTGGGTCTCCGAGGCCGGCACGCCCTCGCTGCGGCGCGTGTCGCCCGGCCGCACGGCCTCCGGACGCGGTTGGATCGGGCTGCGGGAGAACGGCGACTACGTGGTCGCCGGCGTGTCGCTCCTGCCCGCGCTGCCGGCCGGTCTGGCGCTGGTCCTGGTGCTGGGCACCCTGGTTCTGGCGTGGCGCCGCGAGGGCGACTGACCGAAGCGGTGCCTAATGCATCACCACACACAATCAAATAAGTGAATACTCATTCAGAACAATTCGCACAATTCCGATCAGAATTTTGACGTGACGCGTGCATACGTGCGTTGCAATAGTCCCGCATGGTCCGAGGGAGGGAGCATGCAATGGACGGAATCTTTGACCATTGGATCGATCAATCCGGCAGAACACTGTCTCTGAGTAACATCATACGCGATAAGTCTGGCGAGCAGGCGATCTGGTATGCCCTGAAAGATCTGGGCTATGCGGCCGTCGCCTGGGACGACGGCGGCGTGCGGGTGCGGCTGGCGGCCGACGGCGTCGATCCGGGCACCGTGGACGGGCTGATGATGGCCCTGAAGGCGGTCCGGCGTCCGGTCGTGCTTGAGGTCTGGGACGGTGCCGACTGGCAGCGCAAGGACTATGCCGACGGCGCGGAGTTCGCCAATGAAGTCTTCCTGGCGATCGATATCCCCGAGTGACGACCTTGCCGGCGCCTATCGGCCGGCCCCAATGGTTGCCCCGTCGCCGAACACCGACACCGAGAAGTCGATGAAGGCGCGCACCTTGGCCGCCAGCGGCCGGCCCGCGGGATAGATCGCGTAGATCCCCACATCCGGCTTGCGGAACTCGACCAGGATCTCCTCCAGCCGTCCCGCGCGCACGGCATCCCCGATGATGAACGCCGGCATCTGCACCACCCCGAGGCCCTGTTCGGCCGCCGCGGCAAGGGCGGTGCCGTTGTTGGACATCAGGCGCGGCTTGAACTTGTGGCGGATCTGGCCGGGCGGTCCCTCGAACGCCCAGAGGCCGCCGCCGTTCAGGTAGCTGTAACCGAGACAGTCGTGGGCCGACAGGTCGGCCGGTGTCTGCGGTCGGCCGCGCCGCGCGAGATAGGACGGGGCGGCGGCGGTCAGGCTGCGCACCGAGCCCAGGCGGCGGGCCATCATGCTGGAATCCTCCAGCTCGCCGATCCGCAGGGCGACGTCGTACCCCTCTTCCACCAGGTCGACCCGGCGGTCGTTCAGCACCAGGTCGATGGACAGGTCGGGACAGCCGTCGAGGAACCGGGCGAGTTCCGGGGCCAGTTCGGTCTGACCGAAGGAGACGCCGGCGCTCACCCGCAGCAGCCCGGAGGGGGTGTCCCGCTGGGCGCCGACCTCCGCCTCGGCCGCCTCGAACTCGGCGATCGCCCGGCGGCTGTGCTCCAGCACCCGTTCACCGGCCTCCGTCAGGCTGATCCGCCGGGTGGTCCGGTTGAGCAACCGGGTGCCGAACCGGTCCTCCAGGCGGGAGACCTGTTTGGAAACTGCGGATTTCGAGATGCCCAGACTCTCCGCCGCCCGCGAGAAGCCTCCGGATTCCGCCACGCGGGCGAAAACCGCCATGGCCGTCAGATGATCGATCATGAATGCCTCATTATCCCCAGCAGGAAACAATACGTTGCCATATATCCTGTTTTATATCTCTCCGGAGAACACCAGATATGACGTCAACGGATCAACAAGCGCCGGCCGTGCCACAGAGATGGCAGGCGGTGCGAAGGAGAGATGAATGACCAAGGTTCTGGTGCTGTATTATTCGAGCTACGGCCATATCGAGACCATGGCCGGCGCCGTCGCCAAGGGTGCAGGCAGCGTGCCCGGCGTCGAGGTGACGGTGAAGCGCGTGCCGGAACTGATGCCCGAGGACGTGGCCAAGAAGGCCGGCGTCAAGCTCGACCAGGATGCGCCGATCGCCACGCCGGACGAGCTCGCCGACTACGACGCCATCATCTTCGGCACGCCGACCCGATTCGGCAACATGGCGGCGCAGATGCGCAACTTCCTCGATCAGACCGGAGGCCTGTGGGCCAACGGCAAGCTGATCGGCAAGGTCGGCAGCGTGTTCGTCTCCACCGCCACCGGCGGCGGCAACGAGACCACCGCCACCACCTTCCACACCACCCTGCTGCACCACGGCATGGTGATCGTCGGTCTGCCCTACTCCGCCAAGGAGCTGCTGAATATCGAGGAGTTCCGGGGCGGATCGCCCTATGGTGCCGGCACAATCGCCGGTTCGGACGGCAGCCGCCAGCCGTCGGCCAACGAGTTGGCCCTGGCGGAATTCCAGGGCGCCCATGTCGCGAAGATCGCGGCGGGCGTCAGCGCCGGGCTGAAGAGCTAGAGAACGATCGGTTCAGATCGAATCGATCTGAACCGTGAATCGTCCTCTAACCTATTTAAAATAGAGCAAATTCACACGATCAGATGTTTCCATCTGATCGTGATTTGCTCTAGGCGTAATCCCGCGCCGCGCTGGAGACAGGCGGCGCATCACCCGCGCCGTGCTGTCTCAGGCGGCGTGACGTCAGGAGGCGACCATGATCGACTTGCGTCCATTCGATTCCCTCGGCAAGTTCCGGATCGACTGGCTGAATGCCAGCCATCACTTCAGTTTCGGCCATTACGTCGACCCCAAGCGCATGGGCTTCGGCGCCCTGCGCGTGTGGAACGACGACACGATCGAGCCGGGCACCGGGTTCGATCCGCACCCGCACCGAGACATGGAGATCATCACCTATGTCCGCAAAGGGGCGATCACCCACCAGGACCGCCTGGGCAACCAGGGTCGGACCGAGGCCGGCGACGTGCAGGTGATGTCGGCCGGAACCGGCATCGTCCACGCCGAGTACAACGAGGAGCCGGACCAGACCCAGATCTTCCAGATCTGGATCGAGCCCTCGGGGCGCGGCTTCGAGCCGCGCTGGGATGCCCGCCAGTTCCCGAAGGGCGACCGGTCGGGCGATCTGGTGGTGCTGGCCTCGGGCCGCGCCCAGGACGCCGGGAACGACGCGCTCAGCATCAACCAGGATGCCGCCGTGCTCGGCGCGACGGTCAAGGCCGGGCAGAGCGTGACCCATACGCTGGCCAAGGGCCGCAAGGCCTATCTGGTTGCCGCGGCGGGCGCCATCGAGGTGAACGGGGTGGCGGCCCAGGCCCGCGACGGTGTCGCCATCGCCGACGTGGAGACCGTGGAGATCGCGGCTACCGAGGATGCCGAGATTGTTCTGGTGGACGTGCCCTGAGCCTTGCCTGCCACTGACCTGACGACGACGGGGCGGCTGTGCCGCCCCGTTTGCGTTGCGCCGTCAGCCCGGCGTTGGGCGCGGACCGTCCTCGGCGGCCATCCGCATCCAGGTGGAGACGATGATCCCGGCATCCTCGGAGGCGAAGCGCAGGCGCGTCCCCCCGCCCTCGTGACCGAGGACTTCGCCATCGAGGCTCATGCCGGTGGCCGGGTCGCGCACGGTGACCACTGCCCCCAGCGGCGCGGCCACCGCCGGCAGCACCCGCACCCCGCCGGCGGACACGTTGTCGACCCGGCAGTCCGACGCCACCCCGTCGACGATGATTTCAAGGCCCGAACTGACCGGATAGCGCTCGTTTCGACGGCGATCGCCCTCGCCAGGCGTTGATTTCGAAAGCTTTCCACGTATCCATGTGACAATCGACATCTTACCCTCCAACATCACATGGTACCGTCGGACCGCGTTGCGCGCGATGCGTGATCCGTGGATTACGCGGTGCACCATTGTTGTTCGTCCACCGACGGTTCTGATAAGTGTTCGAATGATAAGCCGGTTTGGCGATATTTTACCGGCATTTTAGGGGGCTTGATGTCGACGGAGGCGATCGACACAGAGGGATATAGCGCCGAGGACAAGGATGCGCTGCACATCCTCCCCCTCGCGATCATCCCTCTTCACACCCCGGGCATGCGCCGCACCCGGCTTGTGAAGAACGCCCGGCTGGACACGGTGGTGGAGCTGTTCAAGGACAACCGGGCCGGCTCCGGGCAGATCGACATCCGCGCGCTCGGCGATTATTTCGACACCTCCGCGCCGAGTTTCGAGGAAGACCGCACCATCGTCGAGGTGCTGTCCCAGGAACCCAGCTTCGACGTCTATTCCCTGCGCCTGGCTCTGCGGTCCCACAACATCAAGGTCGACGAGGCCCAGCACCTGCGTCTGTCGCCGCAGACCCAGGAGAAGCTGACCGAATACATGCGGGTCTTCACCCGGCCGCTGATCCAGAAGGTTTTCGGCAGCGATACCAAGGACGTATCCTCGGCCACGGAGATCTTCGAGATGTTCCGCGGCGTCGACCGGGACGTGGCGCTGAAGCGGATCCGGTCGATCTCCGACGCCCTCGGCATCGAGGTCGACCAGATCCCCGGCTTCCTGGAGGATTACGGCGACATCTTCCTGTCGCTCTCCTACTTCAAGCGCACCCTGGAAGAGATCCGGCCGACCTTCGAGCGGTTCAAGGCCTGGACCGACGAGGGCATCCGCAACTCCCATCTGCGGCACAACAAGGACGCGATGCGCTATACCGAGATCGTCGATGCCCAGATGGAGGAGGCGATCGCTTTCACCATGCTGCGCTTCAAGGCCTTCGACGAGGCCAGCGCGGAGTTCTGGAAGGATCTGTCGGAATACCGCTACGCCCACCTTCGCAGACTCGTCACCAGCAACCACCGCACCATCGGCGGCATCCTCTGCGCCCTGTCGGTCAAGATGATCCGCTGGCAGGAGGACTTCCCCGGCGAGAGCGGCAGCCCGAACAAACGCGCCGACTGGCTGCTAGCCGAAATGGTCCCCGGCCTCGACAAGATCCGCCACATCCAGCGCACCGCCCCCACAGTCACCCCAATCTGACCCTCCCCTCCGCCGGAGCCCCGACCATGCGCATTCTCGGTGACACCGCCTCGGGCAACTGCCTGAAGGTCAAATACGCGGCTGACCATCTCGGGCTCCCCTACGCCTGGAGCGATATCGACATCCTGAAGGGCGAAAGCCGGACGCCGGAGTTCCTAGCCCTCCACCCCATGGGCCAGGTACCGGTGATCGTGCTCGACGACGGCCGTGCGCTCGGCCAGTCCAACGCCATCCTGCAGTACCTCGCCGAGGGCACCGCGCTGCTGCCGTCCGACGCCTATGACCGCGCGAGGGTCGCGGAATGGCTGTTCTGGGAGCAGTACAGCCATGAGCCCTACATCGCCGTCTGCCGCTTCCACATGGTCTACAGGGGCCAGCCGAAGGAGACCCGCGAGGCCTGGCGGGTCGAGCGCGGCGAGGCCGCCCTGGATGCCATGGACAGGGTGCTGACCGGCCGCGACTTCCTGGTCGGCGCGGACCTGACCATCGCCGACATCGCGCTGCTGGCCTATACGCGGCTTGCCGGGGAGGGTGGGTTCGACCTCGGCACCAGACCGGCGGTTGGAAACTGGATCGCGCGGTGCGAGGGTGTGCTGAAACTCGATTGACCGGACACTGCCAGATGCCTGCATCGCCCCTTGCCGCCGTCGACCTGCGCGACGTCTCGCATAGTTTCGGCCCGCTCGGTGTGCTCGGTCCGCTCGGGCTGAGCGTGGCGCGCGGCGAGTTCGTCGCCCTGGTGGGGCCGTCCGGCTGCGGCAAGTCAACGCTGCTCCGTCTGGTCGCCGGGCTGGTCGCCCCGACCGGCGGCGGCATCGTCGTCGACGGGACGCCGGTGACCGGCCCCGATCCCAAGCGCGGCATGGTGTTCCAGCAGCCGGCGCTGTTCCCCTGGCTCGATATCGCCGACAATGTCCGCTTCGGCCTGGACGAGCAGGGCGTGCCGAAGGCCGAGGGCAACCGGCGGGTGGCCGATTGGCTGGCCGCCGTCGACATCGCCGATTTCGCCAGGGCCCTGCCGGCCACCCTGTCCGGCGGCATGGCCCAGCGCGCCGCCCTGGCCCGTGCGCTGGCGCCGGAGCCGGACCTGCTGCTGCTGGACGAGCCGTTCGGTGCGCTCGACAGCCTGACCCGGCGCGACATGCAGGCCCTGCTGGAGCGGGTGCGGCAGCGCACCTCGGCGACGGTGATCCTGGTGACCCACGACGTGGAGGAGGCGCTGTTCCTGGCCGACCGGGTGGTGGTGCTGTCGCCGCGTCCGGGCCGGGTGGTGGCCGAGGTGGCCGTGCCCTTCGACCACCCGCGCGACGACGCCCTGCGTCTGTCGCCCGCCTTCATGGAGGCGCGCGGCGCGGTGGAGGCGGCCCTGGCGGCGAGCCGGCCGTCCGCGTCCCAGACGGATGTCAGCCGACGAGAGTCGGAACTCCTGCCCGGATGACGTCCACGCAGGGATTGAAGCCGACCCGGTAGGCCAGCTCGGCCGGTTCCTCGATGTCCCAGATCACGAAATCGGCGGCCTTGCCCACCTCCAGGGTACCCCGCCGGTCGCCGAGACCGAGGGCCCGGGCCGCGTTGCGGGTCACCCCGGCCAGCGCCTCGACCGGCGTCAGCCCGAACAGCACGCAGCCCATGTTCATGGTCGTCAGCAGCGACGTCACCGGCGATGAGCCGGGATTGCTGTCGGTGGCCAGCGCGATCGGCACCCCGGCATCGCGCAGCCGAGCCACCGGCGGCGCCTGGGTCTCGCCCAGCATGTAGAACGCACCCGGCAGCAGCACCGCGACGGTTCCGGCCCCGGCCATCGCCCGCACGCCGGCCGGCGACAGGTACTCCAGATGGTCGGCCGAGAGCGCGCCGTATGCCGCGGCCAGTCCGGCGCCGCCCGTGTCGCTGAGCTGCTCGGCATGCAGCTTGACCGGCAGGTTGAACAGCTTCGCCGCCTCGTAGACCCGCTCAACCTGCTCGGGCGAGAAGGCGATCGTCTCGCAGAAGGCGTCGACCTGGTCGACCAGCCCCTGCTCCACCGCGCCGGGCAGCACCTCGTCGCAGACGAAGTCGATATAGCCGTCGGCATCGCCCTCGAACTCGGGCGGCACCGCATGGGCCCCGAGGAAGGTGGTGATCACCTCGACCGGCGCCTCGCGCTCGATGGCCCGGGCGACGCGCAGCATCTTCAGCTCGGTGTCGAGGTCGAGACCGTATCCCGACTTGATCTCGACCACGGTCACCCCCTCGGCGATCAGCGGCGCCAGCCGCCGCAGGGCCGAGCGCAGGAGCTCCGCCTCGCTGGCCGCACGGGTCGAGGCGACCGTGGCGCGGATGCCGCCGCCGGCACGGGAGATATCGGCGTAGCTGACGCCCGAGAGCCGCTTCTCGAACTCGCCGGCCCGCTGGCCGCCATAGACCAGGTGCGTGTGGCAGTCGATCAGCGCCGGCGTGACCCAGTTCTGTTCGCCCTGGTGCAGCACGGCGGCGAGCTTCTCCACCGGTCCCGGCAGCTCGCCGCGCGGACCGATCCAGGCGATGCGCCCGTCCTTGACGCCGATCGCCGCGTCCTCGATCCGCCCGTACGCACCCGGCGTCGCGCAGGTGGCGATATCAATGTCGATCCAGAGCGCGTCCCACATCTTCCAGCCCCCACCGTCGACAGTCCGGTGAGCCTAAGTCGCCCGCCATCGGCCTGCCAAGGCTTGTGATGACGGCATGTCGGCGCCAGGATGCGCCCGGTTCCCTCCGCAACAAGGAATACCCCATGGCGACGCCCGAATTCATCGATGCCGACACCCTGGCCGCCTGGCTGGCCGACGGCTCCGTCGACCTGATCGACGTGCGCGAAGAGGCGGAGTTCGCCCAGGCGCGCATCCCCGGCTCCCGGCTGATTCCCCTGTCCGGATTCGATCCGGACGCGGTCGAGCTGCCTGCCGACAAGAAGGTCGTGTTCCACTGCAAGAGCGGCGTGCGCTGCGGCCATGCGGCCGACCGGATGATCGCCAACGGCAGCGACCGCCAGTTCTACCGGCTGCAGGGCGGCATCCTGGGCTGGGTCCAGTCCGGCCATACGGTCGAGCCCGGCGCCTGACCGAAAACACCCGAGCTAAGGCCCTCAAATAAATAAACCTTTCAAGACCGGGCGTATGGGTGTAGGGATATTTCGTCGCCCCCCGTCATTCACGGTGGGGCGCGATCTCGTTTGAGCCGGCGGAAACCATCGCCAGAAACGGTCGTCGGCCCAGTCGGACTTCAGTCCTCCACGGATCGGGCGCCTGATGCATCATCTTTCTGCCCCTCGCCGAGCTGTCGGTGATCGAGTTCCCGGTACCGGGGGCGGGCGGATCGATGGGGCCGCGACGGAGCACCCCCGATACAGATGGCGGGTCCGGGCGATGACCGGGCGTATCCTCCTGTTTCTGGCGCTTGCCGCCGGACTGCTCGGCGACATGCCCGCCCGCGCGCAGCAGGATCTGGTCGCCGATCTCAGCGATCACCTGGTCGCCATCACCACCGGCTTCACCGGAGCCGACGTCCTGCTGTTCGGCGCGGTGGAGGGCGAGGGCGAGATCGTCGTCACGGTCACCGGCCCGCGCACCGACGTCACCGTGCGCCGCCAGGAGCGTGTCGCCGGGGTCTGGGCCAACGTGGAAGCGGTGACCTTCGCCAATACGCCCTCCTTCTACGCGGTCGCGTCCACCGAGCCGCTGGAGAACGTCGCGAGCGCCGACATCCGCCAGCGCCAGGAAATCGGGATCGAGAACCTGTTTCTTCGGCCCGAGGATCCGGAGATCGATCCGGGCACGGCGGCGATCTTCCGGGCCGGCCTGATCCGCAACAAGCAGGCCGTCGGCCTGTACGCCGGCGAGGTCCTGCCGATCACCGTGCTGTCCAACCGGCTGTTCCGCACCCGCATCCATCTGCCGGCGAATGTGGTGACCGGCACCTATACGGTCGCCGTCTATTTCCTGCGCGACGGTTCCGCCGTCCACGCCCAGACCACACCGCTGGTGGTCTCCAAGACCGGCATCGGGGCCGATATTTTCCTGTTCGCCCACGGCAACTCCGCCGCCTATGGTGTCCTGGCGATCATCATCGCCATTGCTGCGGGTTGGCTCGCGGCATGGATCGGTCGTAAGGTCGGGTGAGCGATCAGGCTCGTGGGGTCAGGGTCGAGCGGACATGAGCGAGACGTCGGACGACAGTCAACGTGTATTCCTCGTCGTCGTTGACGACAGCGAGGAGCTGAATGTGGCGCTGCGCTTCGCGTGCCAGCGCGCCCGTCACACCGGCGGCCGTCTGGCGCTGTTCCGCAGCGTCGAGCCCGTGGAGTTCCAGCACTGGATGGGCGTGGGCGAACTGATGCGCGAGGAGGCGCGGCAGGAGGCCGAGACGCTGCTCGAGCGGGTCAGCCAGCAGGTCATCGACCTCTCCGGATCGATCCCGGTCGTCTATATCCGCGAGGGGACGGCCCGCGACGAACTGCTGAAGCTGATCGAGGAGGAGCCGACGATCTCCATTCTCGTGCTGGCGGCGGCTCCGAAATCCGACAATCCCGGCCCCCTGGTCAGTCACCTGATGACCAAGGCGGCCTCACGCCTGCGGATACCGATCACGATCGTTCCGGGCTCCCTCACCGACGCCGAGATCGACGCGCTGACCTGAGCGGCGGGCGGCACCGTCCACAGCCGCGGGCAGGCCCGTCGGGATATACATCGGATGCGGGCAGGGCCGGCCGGCGGCAGGCATTTGGGCGCCGGGCCACAGCTTGACCGGCCGTGCCGCGGACTGCGATGCTCCGGTGCCATGCTTTCCCAGCCCGGATGAGGCAATGTTTTCAAATCCCCTGGAGACCGTGAGCGAGGTCGTAGAAACCTCGCCGGCCGTCTCCGATTCAGTCGCCTACACGACCTGCTACATGTGCGCCTGCCGGTGCGGGATCAAGGTTCACCTCAAGGACGGCAAGATCCGTTACATCGAGGGCAACCGAAACCACCCGGTGAACAAGGGCGTGCTCTGCGCCAAGGGGTCCGCCGGGATCATGCAGCACTACTCGCCGGCGCGGCTGACCAAGCCGCTGAAGCGGGTCGGCCCGCGCGGATCGGGCGAGTTCCAGGAGATCGAATGGGAGGAAGCGCTGTCCACCGCCGCCCAATGGCTGGGCGATGTGCGCAAAACCGATCCGCGGAAACTCGCCTTCTTCACCGGGCGCGACCAGTCGCAGTCGCTGACCGGTTGGTGGGCGAGCCAGTTCGGCACTCCGAACCACGCCGCCCATGGCGGGTTCTGTTCGGTCAACATGGCGGCGGCCGGGTTATATACGATCGGCGGCTCGTTCTGGGAGTTCGGCGAGCCGGACTGGGAGCACACCGAATACTTCATGATGTTCGGCGTCGCCGAGGACCATGACAGCAACCCGATCAAGATGGGCCTCGGCACGATCAAGACCCGGGGCGCCAAGTTCGTCTCGGTCAATCCGGTCAAGACCGGCTATTCCGCCATCGCCGACGAGTGGGTCGGCATCCGGCCGGGCACCGACGGCCTGTTCGTCATGGCGCTGATGCACGAGCTGCTGAAGGCACGCCGCGTCGATCTCGACTATCTGGTGCGCTACACCAACGCGCCCTGGCTGGTGATCCAGGATCCGGGTGCCGCCGATCACGGCCTGTTCGCCCGCGATGCCGAGGGCGCGCCACTGTGCTTCGACAAGAAGGCCGGCGCGCTGGCCAACGCCATGACCGCCGAGGTCGCCCCGGCCCTGGTCGGGGAGCACACCCTGGCCGACGGCCGCAAGGCGGTGCCGGCGTTCCAGCTTCTCTACGACCGCTACACCGCCGACGAGTACGCCCCCGACGCGGTGGCCGAGCGCTGCGGCCTCGACGCCGACCGCATCCGGCGCATCGCCGCCGAGCTGGCCCACGCCGCCTTCGAGAAGGAGGTGGTGATCGACCAGCCCTGGACCGACTGGGCCGGACGGCGCCACGAGAAGATGATCGGCCGCCCCGTGGCGATGCACGCCATGCGCGGCATCTCCGCCCATTCCAACGGCTTCCACACCTGCCGCGCGCTGCACCTGCTGCAGTTGCTGCTCGGCTCGATCGATGCGCCGGGCGGCTTCCGCTACAAGCCGCCCTTCCCGCGTCCGGTGCCGCCGCCGCTGAAGCCCGCGGGCAAGGCAGGCCAGATCGAACCCGGCAAACCGATGGCAGGCCCGCCGCTCGGCTTCCCGACCTCGCCGGAAGATCTGCTGGTGGAGGCCGACGGCACGCCGCGCCGCATCGACAAGGCCTATTCCTGGGACGCGCCGGTCGCCGCCCATGGCATGATGCACATGGTGATCCAGAACGCCTGGGCCGGTGATCCGTACCCGATCGACGTGCTGTTCATGTACATGGCGAACATGAGCTGGAACTCGTCGATGAATTCGTCGGGCACCATGAAGATGCTGACGGACAAGGATCCGCAGACCGGCGAATACAAGATCCCGAAGATCATCTACTCCGACGCCTATGCCTCGGAGATGGTGTCCTATGCCGACCTGATCCTGCCGGACACCACGTATCTGGAGCGCTGGGACTGCATCTCCCTGCTCGATCGGCCGATCTGCGATGCCGACGGGGCGGCGGACTCGATCCGCCAGCCGGTGGTGCAGCCGGATCGCGACGTGCGACCGTTCCAGGACGCGCTGATCGAGATCGGCGTGCGCCTCGGCCTGCCCGGCCTGACCAAGGATGACGGCACGGCGAAATATCCCGGCGGCTATCCGGACTACCTGGCCAACCACGAGCGCGCGCCCGGCGTCGGCCCGCTCGCCGGCTTCCGCGGGGTCGACGGCACCAAGGAAGGCAAGGGCGAGCCGAACCCGGACCAGCTCCAGCGCTATGTCGACAATCAGTGCTTCTGGCGCCACGAGTTCGCGCCGTCGGAGCGCTACTTCAAGCACGCCAACAAGGAGTATCTGGAGAAGGCGGTGTCGCTCGGCCTGATCGGGGCGGCCAACCCGATCATCCACCAGATCTATTCCGAGCCGCTGCAGACCTTCCGCCTCGCCGCCGAGGGCCATGGCCCCGTGGTGCCGCCGGAACACCACCGCGAGCGGGTGAAGACCTATTTCGATCCCCTGCCGTTCTGGTACGCGCCGTTCGAGGGCGAGATGCTTGACGAACAGGACAGCTTCCCGATGCACGCCATCACCCAGCGCCCGGCCGCCATGTATCACTCCTGGGGCTCGATGAACGCCTGGCTGCGGCAGATCCACGGCCTGAACCGGCTGTACATGAGCCGGCAGCGGGCCACCGAGATGGGCATCGGCGAGGACGACTGGGTCCATGTGACCTCCCACCACGGCCGCATCAAGGCGCAGGTTCAGCTCATGGAAGGCGTGAACCCGGACACCGTTTGGACCTGGAACGCCATCGGCAAGCGCAAGGGTGCCTGGGGCCTCGACCCCAAGGCACCGGAGGCCAACAAGGGTTTCCTGCTAAACCATCTGATCTCCGAGCTGCTGCCGCCCAAGGGGGGAGGATACCGCTACGCCAATGCCGACCCGGTCACCGGCCAGGCCGCCTGGTACGACCTGCGGGTCCGTATCGAGCGGGCCGAGGCCGACGCGCCGGGTAGCGAGGCCGAGCCGCGCTTCGCCCCGCTGCCCAAACCGCCGGGCGGCAAAGCGGGTCCCGGCACCCTGCGCTACGGCGCCAAGATCAAAGGGGAGGCCGCGGAATGACCTCGCTTCCCACCAAAGCGCCGACGAAGAAGCTCGGCCTCGTCATCGACCTGGACATCTGTGTGGGCTGTCATGCCTGCGCGGTGAACTGCAAGGAATGGAACTCGGGCGGACACTCCGCGCCGATGACCGACTGGAACGCCTATTCCGGCACCGAGAGCGAGGACGGCGACGATGCCGGCGCCTGGGGCGTGTGGTTCAACCGGGTCCACACCTACGAGGTCGGCGACGCGCCGGAGAGCCGCACCGTCCACTTCCCGCGCTCCTGCCTGCACTGCGAGGAGCCGGCCTGCGTCACCGTCTGCCCGACGGGGGCGAGCTACAAGCGCGAGGAGGACGGCATCGTCCTCGTCAACCCGGACACCTGCATCGGCTGCAAGCTGTGCTCCTGGGCCTGTCCGTACGGCGCGCGCGAGTACGACTACACCGACGGGGTGATGAAGAAATGCACCCTGTGCATCGACAAGATCTACAACGAGAATCTGGAAGAGGTTGATCGGGTGCCGGCCTGTGTCTCGACCTGCCCTGCCAGCGCGCGTCATTTCGGCGATCTCGGCGATCCCGGCAGTGCGGTCTCCAAGCTCGTGTCCGAGCGCGGCGGCTACGACCTGATGCCGGAGATGGGCTACAAGCCGACCAACAAGTACCTGCCGCCGCGTCCGCGCAAGACCAACGCCGGCGACACCGGCGCGCCGACGAAGCTGGAAGCGCTGGCCGCCGAGGCCGCCGACGCCGTGCCGTCCAACGCCGGAGGCAACGGCTTCCTGGCGTGGGTCGACGCCATGCTGTCGCGCTGAGGGAGGGACCAGAGATGCATCCCGCTTCCTCCGTCATCTTCTTCACCACCGCGTCCGGTGCCGGCTACGGCCTGCTGTTCCTGATGGGCCTCGCCGGTGCCGCCGGTCTGATGCCCGCCGGGCTGTGGTCCGGGCTGGTCGGCTTCGCCCTCGCCTTCGGACTGATCACCGCCGGCCTGCTCGCCTCCACCTTCCATCTCGGCCACCCCGAGCGGGCCTGGCGGGCGATGTCCCAGTGGCGCTCCTCCTGGCTGTCGCGCGAGGGCATGGCTGCGATCGTGACCTACCTGCCGGCCGGCATCTACGCGCTCGGCTGGATCTTCGCCGGCGAGGCCCGCGGGTTCTGGGGTGTGTTCGGCATCCTGGCCAGCGCCGGCGCGGTCGTCACCGTGGTGTGCACCGGCATGATCTACGCCTCGCTGCGGACGATCCGCCAGTGGCACCACCCGCTGGTGCTGCCCGGCTACCTGCTGTTCTCGCTCTATACCGGCGGGCTGTGGATGGCGGTACTGGTCTGTGCCTTCGGCGGCGACGTCACGTTTCTGATCTGGACGACCATCGTCGCCGGCGCGGCCGCGGCGGCAGTAAAATGGACCTACTGGTCGAAGATCGACACCGATGCCCCGGTCACCACGGCGGGCACGGCCACCGGTCTCGGTCATCTCGGGAAAGTCCGGATGCTGGACGGCCCCTCCACCTCGAAGAATTTCGTCATGCGCGAGATGGGCTACCGGGTCGCCCGCAAGCACGTCCACAAGCTGCGGATGATCGCCGCCGTCGCAGGCCTGGTGGTTCCCTTCGCCCTGCTGATGGTGGCGGGGATCATGGGGACGGCCGGCGGCTGGATACCGGCCCTGCTGGCCGCCCTGTGCGGCTCGCTCGGGGTGGTCGTGGAACGCTGGCTGTTCTTCGCCCAGGCGACCCACGTGGTGACGACCTACTACGGCGCGGAAGCGGCTTAGGGCACCTCCTTCCACAAACATCCTCACGTCTTCCCGGCCTTGCGCCGGGACCGAGGGCGCCGTCTGCTGGAGCGCCGAAGAACGATCGCCGGCGCTCCTACGCCCGGATGGCTGGGTCCCGGCGCGAGGCCGGGAAGACGCTCATTTGCGTTCAGGGCGTATCCCTCACCCCGCGGCCGGGGTCGGCTTCGGATCGTCCCCGCCGGTCTCCTCCTCCGGCTCCCAGCGCGGATCGAGCTCGGCGGCCATCGGCGTGGTCCGGGAGACCGAGACCCACGGCCCCTGCTCCTCCACCGGCAGGGCGGTGCGCTGCACCATCCGCCAGACGGTGAACAGGGCGAGCAACCCGGCGGTCAGCGCGCCGAAGCCATAATAGCCCCAGTTGCCGACCCACTGCATCGCCGAGGTGGCGGCGATCGGCCCGGCGACCGCGCCGATGCCGAAGGCCAGCAGCAACCCGGCGCTCGCCGCCACCAGGTCGGTCGACTCCACGTAGTCGTTGGTATGGGCGATGGCGAGCGAATACACGGTCATGCACAGTCCGCCATAGAGCCCGGCCATGGTCACAAAGACCCAGAAGCCGGGGAACGGCAGGAAGGCAAGCAGCAGCCCGAGCACCGCGGACAGCATCAGGGTTCCCGCGATCACCGTGCGCCGGTCCATCAGGTCGGACATCTTGCCCACCGGCCACTGCATGACCAACCCGCCCCCCAGCACGGCGGAGACGAAGATCGCCACCTCCGGCACCGAGAAGCCGATCGCCGTGGCATAGACCGAGGACGCGCCGAACAGCGCACCGCTCAGGATGCCGCTGCCGAAGCTGGCGACCATGCCCAGCGGCGAGATCCGGTAGAGCTGGCGGAAGCTCAACGCCGAGCGGGTGACCGAGGACGACGCCGCCGAGCGCGACAGGGTCAGCGGCACCAGGGCCAGGCTGAACAGGATCGACACCAGCGCATAGAGGATGAAGCTCGACGGCGGCGCCAGGTTCAGCAGGAACTGGGCACCGGTCATCGCCAGGTACTGGGCCACCATGTATATCGAGAGCAGCGAGCCGCGCTGGTTGTTGCTGGCGGCCCCGTTGAGCCAGGATTCCGCGACCATGTAGGCACCGGCCACGCAGACCCCGTAGATCACCCGCAGGATGAACCAGTACCAGGGGTCAACATAGAAGGCGTGGGAGATGGACGCCGCCGACATGATCGACACCAGGGCGGCGAAGGTGCGCACATGCCCGACCTGCTCGATGATCCGCGGCACGGCGAGACAGCCCAGCACCATGCCGACGAAATACCCGGACATGACGAGACCGGCGACCTGGGAGTTGATCTCCGGCTCCATCCCGAGCCGCACGCCCAGCAATGATGAGAACATCCCGTTGGCCATCTGCAGCAGGACCACGCTGAGCAGCAGGGCGACCACGGCGGGGGAGAGGGCGGGCATGGGCGTGGCCTTTCCGGGATGGACCGCGCCGTAAGTCGGGGCGCGGGTCGGGTCTGGCAGGGCGGCCGAGCTCGACCGGCAGTGGGGCGCCTGTGTTCCAGACGTCTGAGGAGGTCTCTCAGCCGCGCGTCAGAGTCAATGCTCCGGTAGAGTCAATGCTCCGGTGCGGGTAGCATGGGATTATGACAGACGCTCTCTCAGGAGCGACAGATCCGGCGAAATCGGGAGGGTTTAGGAGCAACGCTTGCCGTCTCCCGTCCGCCGCGCTATGTCGCGGCCATGCGCTGGAGATCCCCCCTTGCCGGCCTGGCGATCATCGCCGGGCTCGTGCTTTACGTCGTCGCCGTGGTCACGCTCGCCGAATTGGTGCCGGACCATGTGCTGGCCGAGACGCTCTACTACGTCGTGACCGGAATCGTCTGGATCTGGCCTGCGGTCTCCGTCATCGGCTGGGCACGTAAGGATGACGGCTCCCAGCAAGGCTGAGAATTTCTTCTTGTCCCCTACCGACACTCGCATACAACGAAAAAATCGGGAACAATCCCCGAACCGCCATCGCCGCATGGCCTCCGGAGGACCCCGCCGATGCCGCGCCTCTTCTGCCTTCTGTGGGCCGTGCTGTCCCTGGCCGGCTGCGTCACGCCGGTCATGCGCAATGCCGACACGATGGAGCCGCAGCGCATGCTGTCCGGCAGCGTGATGGACCGGGAAGCCTGCACCGCCGCCGACGAGGCCTGGGCCGGCGCCGGGACGGTCTGGGTTGCCCTCGATCCCGACTGGGACCCGCAGGATGGGACCTGTATCCGCTATGTCCTGGCCGGGCTCGACAGCGCCGCCAATCCGATCGTGTCGGTACATTTCCACGGCGATGTGATGTGGCAGTACCTGGATGGCCGCAGCGGCTGGTTCAGCGGCTATGAAACCCTCACGCCCGGGACCCTGAAGGCCTTCGCAATACGCGAGAACCAGACGTATGGCCTGCCCTATCTCCGGGTCTCCCGCCCCGGGACCTATGGGTCCTCCGGCTTTCACAAGCAGCGTCGGCGGCCGCGAGAAGCCGACATCCTCGACGCCGCCCTGGATATCCTGAAGGCCCGTTACCGGATCGACCGGTTGGCCGTCAGCGGCCAGTCGGGCGGCGGGCATGTGGTCGCCTCCCTGCTGACCCGGCGCGACGATATCGACTGCGCGGTGATCACCTCGGGCGTCGTGTCCGTCGCCCAGCGCGCGCGCCATCACGGTTGGGATCGGGACATCACCGGATACCGGGACTACTTCGACCCAATCGAGCACGTGTCCGAGATCCTGCCCGACCCGCGCCGCCGCATCGTCGTGGTCGGCGATCCGCGCGACCGCAACACGCCGTTCTTCACCCAGCAGGACTATGCACAGGCGGTGGCGGCCGCCGGCCATGAGGTGGCCCTGATCCGTGCCGAGGGCGCGGGCAAATCATTCCACGGCCTCGGTCTGACCGGGTTCAAGGTGGTGCAGTGGTGCGTGGACGGGGTGTCGTCGACCGAGATCCAGGCGCGGTTGCCGATCCCGCCGGAGGATTGAGGGCGGATTTCCGCTCCTTCCTGCCACTCCACGCACTCCCCGGATTAAATACAGGGAGAGCGGAGGGCGGTCAGAGGAGTACGCCCCTAGACCACCTCGACCATACCCTCAAGATCGCTTGCCGACAGCCATTCGTCGTTGCTGTCGCTGGCATAGCGGAACTCCGGGTCGACGGGCTTCGCGCCCGCCCTGGTCCAGATCGCGCGCGGGCCGTCGGTGAAGGCCGGCAGGATGATGTAGCGGTCGTCGATCTCCACCGTGGTGCGGGCGTCGTCCTCCGGCACCATGACCTCGTGCAGCTTCTCGCCGGGGCGGATGCCGACCACCTTGTGCGGGAGGCCCGGGCCGAGGCAGGAGGCGACGTCGACGATCTTCATCGACGCGATCTTCGGCACGAAGATCTCCCCGCCCTTCATCATCTCCAGGCTGCTGAGCACGAAGTTCACGCCCTGCTGCAGGGTGATCCAGAACCGGGTCATCCGGTCGTCGGTGATCGGCAGATGGTCCTTCTTGTCGGCGATGAGCTGCTTGAAGAACGGGATCACGCTGCCGCGCGAGCCGATCACGTTGCCATAGCGCACCACCGAGAAGATGCAGCCTCCGGCCCCCGACAGATTGTTGGCGGCGATGAAGATCTTGTCCGAGGCGAGCTTGGTGGCGCCATACAGGTTGATCGGGTTGGCCGCCTTGTCGGTGGAGAGCGCGATCACCCGCTTCACGTTGCTGCGGATCGCCGCTTTGACGATGTTCTCAGCACCGTGGATGTTGGTCATCACGCATTCGAACGGGTTGTACTCGGCCGTCGGCACGTGCTTGATCGCGGCGGCGTGGATCACGTAGTCGACGTCGCGCATGGCCATCTCCAGCCGGTCCACGTCGCGCACATCGCCGAGGAAGTAGCGCATCTCCGGATGCTTCTCGACCGGGATCTCGAGGCCCATCTCGTACTGCTTCTGCTCGTCGCGGGAGAAGACGATGCAGCGCCGCGTCTTGAAGTTCGCCAGCACGGTCCGGATGAACTGCTTGCCGAACGACCCGGTGCCGCCGGTGACCAGCACCGTCTTGCCGTTCAAATCGATGAAGTTCTGATCGAACTGCCGCATGCGGCCCTCCCGCCTCGATCCCGCACCCTATCCCCTTCAGGGGAAGCGCGAATCACCCCGTATTGTCCCGCTCAGCGGCCCCGGCGGCAAGTTGGGCGTCACACGGCGCCATCGCCGATGTCGCCGCCGTTTCCGACGGCGCGCCTCAGCGCCGAGACGACATGCTCCACATCCGCGTCCGCCATCGCCGGGAACAGCGGCAGGGACAGGCAGCGGGCGTAGTAGCGGTCGGCGCCCGGTAGCTCCGGGCTCGGGGCGGTCTTGCGGTAATAGGGCTGGCGGTGGACCGGGTGGTAATGGACCTGGGTTCCCACCCCGTCGTCGCGCAGCCGGCGCATGACGGTGCCGCGCTCCACCTCCAGGGCTGCGAAGTCGATCAGCGCCACCGACAGGTGCCAGGACGGATCGCAGCCCGGCGCCACCGGCAGGGCCCGGACATGCGGTCCGCACCGCGCCAGGGCCGCCTGGTAGAGACCGCGCAGATGACGGCGGCGCTCGACAAAGCCGGCCAGCCGGCCGACCTGGGACAGGCCGAGGGCGGCATGGATGTCGGAGAGCCGGTAGTTGTATCCCGGCTCCGGCATCTCGTAGTACCAGGGGTTCGGCTCTCCCGACGCGTCGAATCCGGCCTCGCGGTCGGCGAACCGGGCCGGGTCGCGGACCATGCCGTGGTTGCGGTAGCGGCGCATGCGTTCGTCCAGTACCGGGTCGCGGGTGCAGAGCACCCCGCCCTCGCCGCTCGCCACGGTCTTGACCGGGTGGGTGGAGAACATGGCGATGGCGGACCGGGTGCAGGCCCCGACCGTCTCCCCGCCATTCGTCGCCCCGAGTGCGTGGCAGGCATCCTCGACGATCGGGATCTCCGGAAACGCCTTCGCCAGGCCCGCCACGTCGACGCAGTGGCCGTTCAGGTGGACGGCGACGATCGCCTTCACCCGCTCCCGGCCGGCCCGCGCCACCGCCTCGGCGATCGCCTCGAGCGTGGTCAGCCCGGTCTCCGGGTCCACATCGGCGAAGACAGGCTGCGCCCCGACATAGACCGCGCAGTTGGCGCTGGCGAGGAAGGTCACCGTCGGGACCACCACCGCGTCGCCCGGGCCGACCCCCAGCGCCATCATCGCGAGGTGCAGGCCGGCGGTCCCGCTGGAACAGGCGACGGCGAAGGGCGCGGCGACGGCGGCGGCGAAGGCCGTCTCGAAGGCGTCGACCGTCGGGCCGGTGGTCAGAAAGTCGCCGCGCAGCACCTCCGCCACCGCCGCGATATCGGCCTCGTCGATGCACTGGCGGCCGTAGGGCAGGAAGGGCGGCGGAACGCTCATCGGGTTATTGCTCCCGCAGGGGGGTCATTGCTCTGAGGGGGTCATTGCTCGCGCAGGGCGGTCTCCAGCGACCGGGTCAGCGGCGAGATCAGGTATTCCAGCAGCGTCTGGTCGCCGGTGGAGATGATCACCATCGCCTGCATGCCCGGGACCAGCTCCACGCCGTGCTGGCGCATCATCTCTTTGCTCAGCCGGACGCGGGCCTCGTAATAGGGCTGGCCACCCTCCTGGGCCTGCATCACATCGGGGGAGATGTCGATCACCCGGCCGTCGATCGGCTTGGCGGTACGCTGGCTGTACGCGGTCAGGCGGACGGTGGCGGGAGCGCCGACCTGAACCACGTCGATATCCGTTGGCTGAAGCTGGGCACGGACGATCAACTCGTCGTTCTCCGGCGCGATGTTCATCAGCGGTTCGGCCGGCCCGATCACCCCGCCCTCGGTATGGAAGCGCAGCCCGTAGACCTTGCCGCCGATCGGCGCGCGCACCGTGTTGCGGGCGATCGAATCGTCGGCCGAAACGAGTTGCTCGCGCAAATCGCGCAGCTGGGTCTGCGTCTCTCGCAGATCGGTTTCGATGTCCGAGCGGTTCTGCTCCCGCAGGGTCAGCCGCTGGTATTCCGTCTCGGCAATGGTCTGTTCCGCGCGGGCCATCAGAGCTTCGCGGTTATCGATCGACCCCTGCAGGGCGGCCTGCTCGCGTTGTAGGGCCAACAGGCGCGGCTTGCGCTCCAGCCCCTTCTCGAACAGCTCGCGCACGCCCGAGATCTCTTCCTCGATGATGGCGAGCTGGCGGATATCCGAGCGTTGCTGCGCCTTGAGGGCAACAATCTCCTCGCGACTCTTGGCCACCCGCTTGTCGAGCAGCCCCTGCTGCCCTTCGAACGCGGCACCGCGCCCCTCGAACAGGCGGCGTTCGCCTTCCAGGATGGACTGGACATACGGGTCGTCGGATTTGCTCGTGAGCGCGTCGGGGAAGTCGACCGTCGGCAGATCGTCCCGTTCGGCGATCAGGCGGGCCTCCTCGCCCATCAGCGCAAACATGCGCTGGACCAGCCGGCCCTGATTGACCGTGGCCTGGGTGCCCTGGAGGACCATCAGGACATCGCCCTCCCGGACCGTGTCGCCCTCCCGGACACGGATCTCCTTGATGATCCCGCCTTCCAGATGCTGCACGACCTTCTGGCTGCCCGCGACCTGGACCTGACCGGTGGCGATGGCGCCCGATCCCAACGGCGCGAAGGCCGCCCAGACGCCGAACACCCCGAAGAACAGGAACAGGATCGCGTACCCGACCCACAGGACGAAGCGCCAGGACATGGGGTTGCGCTCGGTATCGTGGCCCAGCGGGTCGTCCCACCGGGTCAGGTCCCTCGACTCCTCGCTACGCACCATCGCCATGACGTCGCTCCTCGCTCAGTCCTTGGTCGGATCGGCCGAAATGGCTCGAACGCTCTGCACCTGCAAGGAGGTCGCCCGGGCCTTGTAGGACGACGGCGGACGGACCACGGCGCCGCGGCCCCGCGGGCCCTTCGGCGCGTCGGGGGCGTCGTCCTCGGGGGTCGGCGGCTCCTGGATTTCCGTCGGTCCTTCAGCGTTCTGGGATGTCGCCCGGGGCGTCTCCTCCAGACGCTCGACGTCGGGCTCGGCCGCGACGGTGGGACCCGACTCGGAAGGCCGCCGCTCCGGCTCGGACGGACGCGGGCGCTGCTCTCGCCCGTCGGTAATCTGCGAGGCCGGTCCCTCCAGCGCCGGACGTCGGCCCTGCTGCAGGAAGGACAGGGTCTCGTCGCGCGGGCCGAAGCGCTGCACCGTACCGCCGTTCAGCACCAGGATCTTGTCCATCAGCGCCAGGGTCGACGGCCGGTGGGTGATCAGGATCACCGTGACCTTCGCCGCCTTCATCGCCTTGAGGGCCTGAACCAGCGCGTCGTCGCCCTGGCTGTCGAGATTGGCGTTGGGCTCGTCGAGTACGACCACCTTCGGCCCACCGAACAGGGCGCGGGCCAGGGCCACGCGCTGACGCTGTCCCCCAGACAGGAGCTGGCCGCCCCAGCCGATCTCGGTGTCGTAGCCGTCCGGCAGGCGCAGGATCAGGTCGTGCAAGCCGGCGAGCTTCGCCGCCTTGACGACCTCTTCGGGGTCGGGGTTCTCCTGCAGCCGGCCGATGTTCTGCGCCACCGTGCCAGAGAACAGCTCCACGTCCTGGGGCATGTAGCCGATATGTGCGCCCAGCGCCTCGTTGTCCCAGGAATAGATATCCGCGCCGTCGAGCCGCACCGAGCCGACGGTCGGCTGCTGCACGCCAACAAGCAGCCGCGCCAGGGTCGACTTGCCGGCGGCCGACGGGCCGACGATACCGAGCGTCTCCCCCGGTTCGACCTCGAACTGGATACGCTGCAGGATCGGTTTGGCCAGGCCCTGGGGCTGATAGAACAGGTTCTCCGCCGTGATCCGGCCTTCCGGATCCGGCAGCCGCATGCGTTCCGGCTGGTCCTGGGCGGTAAGCAGGGTCTGCTCGATCTGCCGGTAGGCGGTGAAGGCCTCGACCATGCCGCGGGCCTGGGCCACGCCCTGCTCGATCGGCTGCAGCGCGCGTCCGAGGATCAGCACGCTGGCGATCATCATGCCGCCGGTCATCGGCGTATGCGGATCGATGATCTGGGTCGCCGCCACCGTCATGATCAGCATCTGGATCAGCATGCGGGTCGACTTGGAGATCGCCAGGAAGATCGCGGCGCGGTCGCTCGCCCGGCTCTGCAGCGCCAACACGGCCTCGTTCTCAGTGAGGAAGCGCCGGATGACCGACTGGCGCATGCCCATGCTCTCGACCACCGAGGCGTTGCGTACCGCGGCGTCGGCGGCGGCATAGGCCCGGTTGGAATAGGCCTGGGCCTCGTTCAGGGCCGGGCGCGTCAGGTGATCGTTGGTCAGGCCGAGCGCCAGCATCACGAGCGCCCCACCGACCGCGGCCAACCCCATCGGCAGGTTCAGGTAGAGGATCAGCAGCAGGAAGATCGGCACCCAGGGAACGTCGAGCACCGTCAGCATCGCCGGTCCGGTCAGGAAGTTCCGCAGGACGGAGAGCTGGCGCAGGGCATTGCTGTTGGCCGTCTTCGAGCGGTCCAGGGCCTCGGCCACGGCGGACGACAGCAACAGAGGCGCGATCCGTCGGTCGATCCAACGCGAGATCCGCACGAAGGCGAAGGATCGCACGCTGTCGAGTGCCGCCTGAACGGCCAGCGCGCAGGCGGCGATCATCAGCAGCAGGAAGAGCGTCGACTCGCTTCGGCTGGCCAGCACCCGGTCGAAGACCTGGAACATGAACAGCGGCATGGTCAGCATCAGGAGATTGACGAAGAAGCTGAAAATGCCACAGGCGAAGAAGGCCGTGTAACAGGCCTTCAGCAGATTGTGGACGGATACTGGTTCTTGCTTCTTCATCGCGGCACCGACGTTTCCGGCCTCGTTGAGGCGGGGGCTTTAGCGCCCGAAAGAGTACCGCCGGCCGACCCCGCCAGCAGGGGTCTCCCTATATTCAATCTTCCGTAAACTTCGCGAGATCGATATCGCCATGCCGGAAGGGGATCCAGTACTTCGTCTCGCTGTTGTACTGAATGCCGTAGATGTTCGTGCAGAACACCTTGACCGGCGGCTTGGTCTCGCCGGATTCAGTCTCGGTTCGGGCGGCGTCGACCAGGTCCGAGCCTTTGAACTTCTCCCAAGCGGCAGCAACATCGCTCCGGTCCGCCTCGGGAAGGTCGTTGATCTCCATGGCGAGATCCCAGGTCTTCTCCAGGTCGTTCCAAAGATCGTCGAGATATTTACCCATTGTGTCGTCCGCAATCGCTATGGTGGCCGCATCATGGATGGGGGCCGATTTGGCTGTCTTGGCTTATAGCCAAACCAGCACATCCATTAAAAGGGAATTGTCATCCCCACGCCCGCTCCGGAGTGTGTTACGAAACGGGAATTGTTGCAAATCCTCAGTCGCCCGACGGAGACTGGAAGCCAATTGTCCGGATCGCCGATGCCTTCAACACCCCACACGCCCGCCGCCGATGAGGAGAGCGGGAATACTCCCCGACATGACAAGGTCGCTTCAACCGCCCTGCTGGTTCTCGGCATGCACCGCAGCGGCACCTCCGCCCTGACGCGTGTGGTCAATCTCCTCGGCGTCGAGCTGGGCACCGACCTCATGGAGGCGGCCGAAGGCAACAACGAACGCGGATTCTGGGAACATCAGGGCGTCGTCACCCGCCACGACCGGCTGCTGGCCGATCTGGAAATGCGATGGGACGACCCGCGCGCCATGCCTCGGGACTGGCTGACGCATCCGGCGACCCTGGCCGCCCGCACCGACCTGGAAGCGATTCTGGACGCCGAGTTCTCCGGTGCGGCGCTGTGGGGGGTGAAGGATCCCCGCATGTGCCGCCTGCTGCCTCTCTGGCGCGAGATGCTGGCGGCGCGAGGGGTGCGGATGACCGTGCTGCACATGCTGCGGCACCCGCTGGAAATCGCCCGCTCCCTGGAGCGCCGCGACGCCATGCCCCGCGGCCGGGCGCTGATGCTGTGGCTGCGCCATCAGATCGAGGCCCTGACCGCCAGCGACGGCGCGCGCCAGTCCTGGGCCAGCTTCGACCGGCTGATGGCCGGCTGGCGCGACGAGATGAACCGGGTGGACGGCGACCTGCACCTGGGCTTCGCCGGGCGAATGGACGGCGTCGGCGCCGAGATCGACGGGTTCCTCGATGTCGGGCTGCGTCATCATGCGCTGGACGACGATGTTCTGAAGACCGAGCCGGCACTCGCCGCCTGGGTCGGCCGGGTCTACGACGCGGTGCGCCTGGCCGATGACGGCGACCGGGAGACCGCCCTGGCGGCGGCCCGGGAGGTTCAGGACGAGATCGACCGCGCCTCGTACTATTTCGACGACACCTTCGCCGACTGGGCGGGGCGCGAACTGCGCCTGCGCGAAGAGATCGAGACCCGCGACGGCCGCATCCGACTGCTCGACGACAGCGTGCAGGAACGCGACGGCCGGGTGGCCGAACGCGATTTCAGGATCGCCGAGCGCGAACGCCAGATCGCCGAGCGCGACCGGACGATCATCGACCGCAACGATGTGATCGAGAGCCTCAACGGAACGATCGACGAACTGCGCGACGACATCGACGACCTTCAGCAGGAGGTGAAGACCCGCGACGGCCACATCCACAATCTGGCGGCCGCCCGCACTGAGCTTCAGGACCATATCGCCGCCCTGGAAGGCTCCACGTCCTGGCGCATCACCGCGCCGATGCGCAAGGTCGGCAACTGGGTGCGACGTCTGCGCCGTGTGACCCACACGCTCACCCCCGGCGAGCTGTTTCGCATGGACCATGTCGAGGGCGATGTCTGGGAAGCGACCGACACGTTCTCGATCATGGTGCTGCGCTCCAGCCGCGGCCGGATGCCGAGCGGGTGGGTCGAACTCACTTACTGCATCAAGGCCGACAAGATCGCCGCCCCGTCCCTGTTCGCGGATCTCGGAGCCGGCACCTCGGAGATCGACCGCAAGCGGCTGCCGGTGACCAAGGGCGAGACGGTCACCTGCTTCGTGCGGCTGCCCGACGACGTGAAGGGCCTGCGCCTCGACCCGATCAGCTGGAAGGGCCGGTTCGAGATGGGGCCGATCCGGGCGCGGGAGATCAGCCGCCTGGAACTGCTGCGGGTGCTGATCGCCAACGCCTATTCCCAGGAGGGCATCCGCCCGATCTTCGGCAACCTGCGCCGCGGCGGCGTCCAGGGACTCAAGGAATTCCTGATCAAGAAGCTGCCCAAGCCGATCGAGACCTATGACGACTGGCGCGACATGTTCTACGCGCTCACCGACAGCGACCTGGCGGCGATCCGGGCCCATGTCGCGCGTATGGCGACCAGGCCGGTCTTCTCCGTGGTCATGCCGACCTACGAGACGCCGCCGGCCCTGCTGGAGAAGGCGATCGAAAGCGTGAAGGCGCAGCTCTACGACGCCTGGGAGCTGTGCATCGCCGATGACGGTTCGAAGAGCCCGGAAACCCGGGCAATGCTGGAGCGCTATGCCGCGCAGGACCCGCGCATCAAGGTCGTCTTCCGCGAGACCAACGGCCATATCTCGGCCGCCAGCAACTCCGCCCTGGAGGTCGCCACCGGCGAATGGATCGCCCTGCTCGACCATGACGACGAGCTGACCGAGGACGCGCTGTACTGGATGGCCGCGAGCCTGGAGGCCGATCCCGACGCCGACATCCTGTACTCCGACGAGGACAAGATCGACGAGGAAGGACGGGTCTCCGATCCCTACTTCAAGCCCGACTGGTCGCCGGAACTGTTCCTGTCGCAGAACATGCTCAACCATCTCGGGGTCTACCGCCGCACGCTGGTCGAGAAGGCCGGCCGCTTCCGCGAAGGCTTCGAGGGCAGCCAGGACTACGATCTGGCCCTGCGGGTGCTGGAGCAGACCAGTCCGGAGCGGGTGCGCCATGTTCCGGCGGTGCTGTACCACTGGCGCATGGTTGCCGGCAGCGTGGCGCTGGGCACCGGCGAGAAGACCTATCCCTACGAGCGGGCCCGCAAGGCGATCGCCGAACATCTGGAGCGCAGCGGCGTGAAGGCCGAGGTCGTCGCCGGCCGCGACGGGCTGAGCCACCGGGTGCGCCCGGCCCTGCCGACCCGCAAGCCCCACGTCACCGTCATCGTGCCGACCCGCGACCGGGTCGACATGATGCGGATGGTCGTCACCGGGCTGCTGGAGAAGACCGGCTATCCGAACTGGGACCTGATCGTCGTCGACAACGGCTCGCAGAAGGCGGAGACGCTGGAATACTTCGCCGAGATTCAGAAGGACGACCGGATCACCGTCCTGCGCGACGACGAGCCGTTCAACTTCTCCCGGCTGAACAACCGCGCCGCCGAGCAGGCCAAGGGCCCGCTGCTGCTGCTGCTGAACAACGACATCGAGCCGATCGACGACGGCTGGCTGGAGGAGATGGTGCGCCAGATCCAACGGCCGGGCGTCGGCGCGGTCGGCGCGAAGCTCTACTATCCCAACGACACCGTCCAGCATATGGGCGTGACCACCGGCATCGGCGGCGTCGCCGGGCATTTCGACAAGCACCTGCCGCGCGAGGCCCCCGGCTATTTCAGCCGCGCCCAGCTGATCCACAACGTCACCGCCGCCACGGCCGCCTGCCTACTGACCACCAAGAAGATCTACAGGCAGATCGGTGGCATGAACGAGAACGAGCTGAAGGTGGCGTTCAACGACGTGGACTTCTGCCTGAAGATCCGCGCCGCCGGGCATCGCATCGTGCTCACCCCCTATGCCGAGCTGTACCACCACGAGTCGGTGTCGCGCGGCCTGGAGGACACCGCCGAGAAGCGCGACCGCTTCCGCGGCGAGATGATGTGGATGCGGAACAAATGGGGCGACGCGCTCGACGCCGACCCCTATTTCAATCCGAACCTCAGCCTGGATCAGGAGACCCCGACCTTCGCCATCCCGCCGCGGGTGCCCAAGCCCTGGGAGCCCGGCGACGAGGACAGCGAAGACCGGTCGGAATCCGCCTGATCGCCTCCGTCAGCGCCGGTCGGCGCTGCGGGTATAGAGCACGCCCATGCTGTCCGACAGGGTGATCGGCCCGCCGATGTAGTCCCCGCCGATCGGCGGGGTGCGCAGGGCGACGTTCCAACCGTCTCCCTCCAGACCTTTGATCGGCAGGGTGAGCGGGTCGAAATCCTCCATCGCCCCGCCTTCCAGATGGGCGATGGCGAAGACCTGCTCGCCGTCCGGGCCATGGCGCAGCGTGCCGAACAGCACCCGGCCGTCCACCGGTTCGCGATACTCGTAGACATCCTCGGGCCGCAGATTGTCGCGCAGCCACGGGCGGGCATGACGGAACGCCCGAAGACCCAGGTTGAACGCGGTCTGGCTCTCGCTCAGCGCCGCCTCGTAGCCCGACACGTTGCAGTAGTCGTGCATGTCGTCCATCCAGGCCCGGGCGATCTCCTTCAGGATCGGCACGGTGAACGGCGCCGGGCCGGCGAGCGGCGGGTCGACCTGGTTCAGCAGCGTGGCGATGACGTCCAGGTCGTAGCCGGTGACCTCGACCAGGGCGGGCAGGAACTCCATGAAGCGCACCAGGCTGTCCCGGTCCTCGAAGCCCATGGCCTTCAGCCGGCGGAACGCCATCGGCACCGAGTAGGAGTAGTTGTCGACCTGCCATTTCAGCGAGATCGCCTCCTCGGCCACCACCTTGACCCCGTACTGGTCGTCCTGGTTGCGGATGAAGCCCCAGCTCGCCCGCGCCGACGCGTTGAGAAAGTCCATCGGCACGCCGGGGAACACGCCGTAGGTGATCAGCGAGACGGCCGGATTGTCATAGGCCTTGTCGAGGATCTCCATCCGCGTGTCGCCCAGGCGGGTATTGACGTTGAGCTTGGGGTTGATCTGGGTGCCGCGGCGCAGGGTGTCGTGGTTGGCGCACCCCGAGATCCAGTGCGCGCCATGCTCCATGATCTCGCGGATCCGCCACCACTTGGACAGCCAGAACGTGTACAGGAACGGCGTGTTGTGGGCGAAGGTCAGCGGCCCCCACTGGAACACGTCGTCGTCGCGCTGGGCGTCGATCACCGCGCGGTAGGTCGAGGACAGCTCCCAGTCCTCCTGCGGCCAGGGACGACCATCCTCGAACACGAACCAGGGCCGGTAGCGGCGCCCCGCCACCTCCTGCACCACGTCGGACATGGACTGCAGGTACTCGTCGTCATGCACGACCTGCTCGGTATTGCTGTCCCAGTAGGTGAAGTCCTGGGCGCCGTCGACCCGGATGCCGTCGGCGCCGAAATTCGCCTTGCGCCGCTGCATCTCCAGCAGCACGGCGCGCACGATGCCGTTGCGGTAGTTGAGATTCTGCCCGTACATGTTCGGGCCGGCGAAATAGTGGTGGTTCAGCGCCTTCAGACCCTGGTTGTCGCTGTGGCCGAAGACCACGTCGAAGACCAGCTTCTTCGGCCCGCCCGGGAAGGTGTGCAGCACGGCGGCGAGGTCGACCAGTTCGTCCGGCCGTCCGGTCTCCAGGATCGCCGGGTTCACCGCTCCCATGCCGGCGATGACGATGTCGTAGCCCCAGTTGGTGGTGTTCGGACGGTGCAGCTCGACGGTGACGCTGTCGTCGTCGGGATCCGCGTCCGCGATCTCCTCCCAGAAGTCCGGACCGGTCTCGAACACCGTGGTCGGCTCCACCGGGAGCAGCTGAACCCCATCATAGCCGAGGAAGATCCGGTCCGCCGGTTCCACCGGCAGCTTCATGCGCACGCGCTCGGCGAGATGTTCGTACCGACGGGTCAGGCTGGCCAGGGTGCCACCGGCCGTCGCCGTGGCCACGTGGATCTGCAGGATGTTCACCGGAGGCCCGAGCTTGACCGGGTCGCCCTCCGGCAGGCTTTCGAAATAGGCCCGGTCGCCGCGCTGCGCCTGCATCGCCTCGATGTCATAGTACTCGGCCGGCGCAAAGACGCCGAACGGCAGCGAGGCGGCCAGCGGGTCGAGGATGCGGTGCCAGCCGTCGTCGTCGCGCCAGGCGAGCGCGTAGAACGAGCCGATCTCGTCGCGCGTGCCGGCCCGCATGCCCTCCACCGCGGCGAAACAGAACGCCTCGCAGCGGCCGATCGGAACGAGCTGGCGCTGCATCCTCAGGGTCTGGCGCGAGACGGTCAGGTCGACCGGCTCCTCCGGCTCCAGCACCTCCAGGAAGATGTCGCCGTCCGGAACCCGGCGGTCGAGCAGCTCCGGCGCCCAGAATCCGACTTCGCAGAGGCCGTCGCGTTTGTGGGCGCCGAGACCGCGGGCGATCTGAAGACCGGCATCGAAATGGGTGGCCGAGGTGTCGAGCGCGTTGCGGCACCACGCCACCAGCTCCCGTGTCCGTTCTTCGTTCTGAGTGACCGCGGTCGTCATCGCGATTCCTTCCTCTTCAAAGTGGTAAGGATGCCCCGCTGGACCAGCATAGTGCTAACCGGGAGAGTGCCGGGGGATCAACCCGGACAGTGCTGCACCGCAGCAACTGGGGAGCCGAAACCAGGCGTCAACCCTTGATCATTCCGCGCTGCGGTGCATGTTAGAAGGGTTGAATGATATCCTTGGAGATGCCCCCATACCCGATATGAACGCGTTCCCCTCCGACAAGAACGACGCCCTGGCGATCAAGAAATTCGCCGTGATCGGCGCCGGTGCCTGGGGCACCGCGCTTGCCATCACCGCCGCCCGCGCCGGCGCCGAGGTCACTCTCTGGGCCCGCGATCCGGCCCTGTCCGCCGCCATCAACCGCGACCGTATCAACGCCCAGCTGCTGCCGGGCTACGACATCCCCGACGCGGTGAGCGCGACCTCCGACATGGCCGAGGCCGTGGCCGGTGCCGACGCGATCCTGCTGGTCGTTCCCTCCCAGGCCATTCGCGATATCGGCGAGCGCGTGCATGCCGTTGCCGCCCCGGGCGTCCCCGTGGTCCTGGCCAGCAAGGGCGTGGAACGCGAGAGCGGCAAGCTGATGACCACCGTGGTGGCCGAGGCCATGCCCGGCCGGCCGATCGCCGTGCTCTCCGGTCCCAGTTTCGCCTCCGAGGTCGCCGGCGGCCATCCGACGGCGGTGACCATCGCCTCGGCCGATGCCGCGGAGAACCCGCAGGACGGTCTCGCCACACGGCTGTCCCTGGCCCTGGCCACCCCCTCCTTCCGCCCCTACATCTCCGACGACCTGATCGGCGTCGAGGTCGGCGGCGCGGTGAAGAACGTGATCGCCATCGCCTGCGGCATCGCCAGCGGGTCGGGCTTCGGTGCCAATACCTGGGCCGCGCTGATCACCCGCGGCCTGGACGAGATGAAGACCCTGGCCCAGGCCCTGGGCGGCCGGCGGGAGACCGTCACCGGCCTGTCCGGCATGGGCGACCTCGCGCTGACCTGCTCTTCGGAACAGTCGCGCAACATGTCCTTCGGCAAGGCGCTCGGCGAGCGCCAGCGTCAGGAGGATCTGCTCAGCAACCGCCGCAGCGTGGTGGAAGGCGTGGTCAACGCCGTGTCCGTCACCGACCTCGCCCGCAAGCTGGGCGTGGAGATGCCGATCTGCGAGGCGGTGCGCTCCATCGTCGCCGACGGCGTGGAGATTTCCGAGGCCATCGGCCGCCTGATGGAACGTCCGCTCAAGGCCGAGCCGGCGGCGATGAACATCACCATCCCGCACGGGAACGAAGACGACGTCGAGGACTACGTATCGGAGATGCTGCCATGACCCGGACCGACCCCAGCAAGGCGGACGTCGTCCTGGCGACAGATCTGGACGGCACCTTCCTCGGCGGCACCGACGAGGAGCGGTCCAGGCTCTACGCCACGATCGACGCGAACCGCGATCGGGTGTCCCTGGTCTTCGTCACCGGCCGCGACATCCCCTTCATCCGCGAACTGACCGGCGACGGCTGGGTGCCGAAGCCGGACTTCGTGATCGGCGATGTGGGCACCACCATCGTCCAGGGTGCGGATTTCGATACCGTGCCCGAACTGGAGGCCGATATCGCCCGGCGCTGGGGCGATGCCGGCGACCGGGTCCGCGAGATGCTGGCCGATGTGGACTGGCTGGACCTGCAGCCGACACCGTTCCGCTACCGCGTCAGCTACTACTACGATCCGGACCGGTACGACCCGGCGGTGGCCGAGCGCATCGAGGCGGCGGGCTTCGACTGCCTGACCTCGGCCGGCACCTATCTGGACGTGCTGCCCAAGGGCGTGAGCAAGGGTCCGACCCTGCTGCGGCTGGTGGATCATCTGAACATCGATCCGGACCGCGTGCTGGTCGCCGGCGACACCATGAACGACCTGTCGCTGTTCGAGACCGGGCTGCGCGGCGTCGCGGTCGCGAACAGCGAACCGGACCTCGTCTCGCGCGTTAGGTCCTTGGAGAACACCACAATCAGCCGCGGCAATGGCGCCGCCGGTATTCATGAGGTGATCGAAACACTGACAAGCCTTCGGGGGGCAGCGGCATGAAATCCGATCTGGTCATCGTCTACCATCGTCAGCCTTACGAGGAAGTCGAGGTCGACGGAAAGATCGAACTCCGGCCGAACAAGAGCCCGAACGGGATCGTGCCGACCCTGAAGAGCTTCTTCGGCGAGGTCTCTCATGGGTCCTGGATCGCCTGGAAGCTCCGCGAATACGGCGAGATGGCGGATTGGGAGCAGGTGGTCACCATCAGCGACGATTTCGGCGACTACAGCGTCTCGCGCCTCGCCCTGACCGCGGATCAGGTGAACAGCTTCTACGCCGTCACCTCCAAGGAGGCGCTCTGGCCGATTCTGCACTCCTTCGTCGACGCCTACGATTACGGCCCGGTGGACTGGCCGACCTTCCAGGAGGTGAACTTCCTGTTCGCCCAGGCCGCCGCCGAGCAGGCCGCCGACGACGCCATCATCTGGATTCACGACTACAATCTGTGGCTCGTCCCGGTCTACCTGCGGCAGATGAAGCCGAACGCGCGGATCTCGTTCTTCCACCACACGCCGTTCCCCTCGCCCGACGTGTTCAACATCCTGCCCTGGCGCAACGAGATCATGGACAGCCTGCTGCATTGCGATCAGGTGGGCTTCCACATACCGCGCTATGCGGTGAACTTCGCCAATGCCGCCCGCACCCTGTTCGAGGTCTCCGTCGAGGAGGAGATCGAGGTGGAGGACGGGATGTCGCCCCGCGGCATGGCCCTGTCCGAGCCGACGATCATCACGCGCCTCAAGTATCACGACCAGCACGTGAACATCGACGCCTTCCCGGTCGGCACCAACGTCAACTACATCGAGGAGGTCGCCCGCTCGGAGGCGACCGAGACCAAGCTGGCGGAGATCAAGGAAGAACTCGCCGGCAAGCGCCTGATCGTCTCCGTGGCCCGCACCGACTACACCAAGGGCACCAAGGAGATGCTGGAGTCCTTCGAGCGGTTGCTGGAGCGCCGCGAGGATCTGCACGGCGAGATCCGCCTGATGTGCGTCTCTGTGCTGGCGAACCAGAACATGGCCGTCTATCGCCGGGTGCAGGAGGAGATCGAGGGCCTGGTGGGCCGCATCAACGGCCGCTTCGGCACCTTCGAATGGACGCCGATCATGCTGTTCACCGGTGCGGTACCGCTGGAGGACCTGATCGCCTATTTCCGCGCCGCCGACGTGTGCTGGCTGACGCCGCTGCGCGACGGGCTGAACCTGGTCTGCAAGGAGTACTGCGCCGCCCGGATCGACGAGCAGGGCTGCCTGGTGATCTCCGAGTTCATGGGCGCCGCCGTGCAGCTCCCCTACGCGGTGATGACCAATCCCTATTCCGAGCGTTTCATGGATGCCGCCATCGACCAGGCGCTGGACATGAAACCGGAGGAGCAGCGCGCCCGCATGCAGATGATGCGCCGCAACGTGAGCCACTACGACATCGTGCAGTGGTCACAGCATACGATGCAACGCTTCGAAGAACTGGCGGAGAGCCGCGCCGGACGGCCGGTCAGCCACAAGAAGTCCGCCGCCGCCGAATAGATACGTCGGCGCCGGGCTTCCGACCGGCTCAGGCGCTTTCCTTGACCGTATGGACGTGGTTCAGCGGACCGTGCCCCGCGCCGTAGCCCGGTGCCGTGGCGATCGCCGTGGTCACGTATTTGCGCGCCCGTTCCACCGCCTTCTCCACCGCCAGACCCTGCGCCAGGCCGGTGGCGATGGCCGAGGCCAGGGTGCAGCCGGTGCCATGGGTGCTGGTGCCGGCGATACGCGGGCTCTTGAACGCGCGCACGCCGTCTTCCGTCGCCAGCAGGTCGACCACCGTATCCGACGACAGATGCCCGCCCTTGAGCAGGACCGCCGGCGGGCCGAGCGACAGCAGCATCTCGGCGGCGTGGTGCATGTCGTCCACGTCCTTGATCGTCATGCCGGTCAGCAGCTCCGCCTCCGGCAGGTTCGGCGTCAGGAGATGGGCGCGCAGGATGAGCCGAGCCTTCAGTACCTGCATGGCATCCGGATCGAGCAGCGAATGGCCGCCCTTGGCGACCATCACCGGGTCGACCACCAGCGGGACATGCATGGCCTTCTCTTCGATCACGTCAACGATCGTGTCGATCACCGGCCCGGAATGCAGCATCCCGGTCTTGATCACATCGGCGCCGAGGTCGTCGAACAGCAGGTCGAGCTGCTGACGCAGGAACGGGATCGGCACCGGATGGACACCGAAGACACCCTTCGTGTTCTGCGCGGTCAGCGCCGTGACGGCGGTCATCGCGTAACCGCCGAGCGCGGTCACCGCCTTGATATCCGCCTGAATACCCGCCCCACCGCCGGAATCGGACCCGGCGGCAATCAGAACACGCCCTCGCATCGACCTTGGCATGACCGCTGTCACTCCGCCGCTCTGGTTCCAGTTTGCTCGATTGCGTCCACGACCCGATCGACCGCGGCCACCACTTCACCTTCGTCGTCGCCCTGGGCCATGACCCGGATAAGCGGCTCCGTACCCGACTTGCGGATCACCAGACGTCCGGCATCGCCCAGCTTCGTCTTGCTCGCCTCGATCGCCGCCTTCACCGGATCGGTGGCCAGCGGATCGCCGCCGGCGAAACGCACGTTGCGCAGGATCTGCGGCATCGGCTCGAACACGCGGGCGACCTGGGACAGCGGCTTGTCCGCGCGCTTCATGGCGGCCAGCACCTGCAGCGCCGCCGCGAGGCCGTCGCCGGTGGTGCCGTGGTCCGACAGGATCATATGCCCGGACTGCTCGCCGCCGACGTTGTAGCCGCCCTCGCGCATCGCCTCGAGCACGTAGCGGTCGCCGACCTTAGCGCGCACCAGCTCCAGCCCGATGCCGTTCAGATAGCGCTCCAGCCCGAGATTGGACATCACCGTGGCGACCACGCCGCCGCCGCTGAGACGTCCGTCCACCAGCCACGAGCCGCCGATCAGGCCGAGGATCTGGTCGCCGTCCAGCTTGTGGCCGGTCTCGTCGGCCAGGATCAGCCGGTCGGCGTCGCCGTCCAGGGCGATGCCCACATCGGCGCCCTCGGCCTCGACCCGGGCCATCATCGCTTCCGGCGCGGTGGCGCCGCAGCCGTCGTTGATGTTGAAGCCGTCCGGCGACACTCCCATGGGGATGACCTCGGCGCCGAGTTCGAACAGCACGCGGGGGGCCGCCCGGTAGGCAGCACCGTTGGCGCAGTCGATCACAACCTTCACGCCGTCCAGGCGCAGATCGCGGGGGAAGGTCGACTTCACCACCTCGATGTAGCGGCCCTGCTCGTCTTCCAGGCGCCGGGCCCGGCCGAGCGCGTCGGAACCGGCCAGCGGCAGGGTCTGCCAGCGGGCCACCATCTCCTCGATCTCGGCCTCGACCGCATCGGACAGCTTGTAGCCGTCGGGGCCGAACAGCTTGATGCCGTTGTCGTAGTACGGATTGTGCGAGGCGGAGATCATGACGCCGAGATCCGCCCGCATGGACTGGACCAGCATCGCCACCGCCGGGGTCGGCATCGGGCCGACCAGCACCACGTCCATACCGATGGAGGTAAAGCCCGCCACCATCGCCGGCTCGATCATGTAGCCCGACAGCCGGGTGTCCTTGCCGATGAGAACCAGGTTGCGGCGGCCGTGGTCGGATCGGAACCGGGCGCCGGCGGCCATGGCTACGGCCATGGCGGTCGCCGGTGTCATCGGCTCGGCATTGGCGCGGCCGCGGATGCCATCTGTTCCAAAGAGTGTACGGGCCATGGGCGCTTCAGAATCTTTCGATCGTTTCGACATTTATAACGTATTGCATCTTTAAAGGGGATTAACGCGTCGGGCTCAACATTCCCGCAGGATCGCCCGCCGCAGAGCGAAGGCCTGTGCCGTCTCCGCCGCATCGTGTACCCGCACCGTCTGGGCGCCCAGGTCGGCGCCCGCCAGGGCCAGGGCCAGCGACCCGGGCAAGCGGTCATCGGCCGGCTCGCCGCGGGACAGGACCGCGATGGAGCTCTTGCGCGATCCACCGAACAATACGGGCCTCCCGATCCCGTGCAGCAGGGCCAGCCAGGCCGTCACCTGTATGTTGTGGATCGCGGTCTTGGCGAACCCGAAGCCCGGATCGACGACAAGCCGCTCCCGGGCGATCCCCGCCGCCTCCGCCGCCGCCAGACGGGCGCGGAGCTCGTCATAGACCTCCAGCGGCGCGCACTCGTAACGCGGGTCGGCCTGCATCGTTCCCGGCTCGCCGCGCATATGCATCAGAATGACCGGACAGTTCCGGGCGGCCAGCAGCGCCGGAGCGTCGGGATCGTGGGTCAGCGCGGAGACGTCGTTGACGATCGAGGCTCCGGCGTCCAGTGCCGCCCGCATCACCGGCGCCTTTCGGGTATCGACGGACACGCAATGCCCCTCGCCCGCCAGCACCTCGATCACCGGCACGACCCGGTCGATCTCCTGGTCGATCGACACCTCGGCCGCGCCCGGACGGGTGGACTCCCCGCCGATGTCGAGGATCCGCGCCCCTTCTTCGGCGAGCCGGCGGCCCTGGCCGATGGCGGCGTCCCGCGAGGCGAAGCGGCCACCGTCGGAGAAGCTGTCCGGGGTGACGTTGACGATCCCCATGATCGCCGGCCCGTCCGTGCTCCAGACGGGGTCACGCGGCGCGGTCAGGCGGTCAAGCAGTCCGGACGGCAGGATATCCGGATCGAGATCGGCCACCGGCACGGTCTGCAGCCGCACCGCGTCGACATCCCGCCGGATCAGATCGAGCGACCGGAAGGCAATGGGTCCGCCCGCCAAGGGCAGGCCGTCGCCGGCCGCCACCGCAGCCTCGGCGGAAGCGCCGTAGACCAGGTCCGCGGGGCGGGCATATCCAGGCTGTGGAAGGGCAGATACCGAGAGCCCGCGCCTGGGCGCGGGCTCGAAAATGATGGGCAGTGTCATGGGAGAGACCCTCTCCGGTGGGCAGACCCTAGCCGGGCAGGTCAGTCGCCGGGTTGCGGATCGGGCTCCATGCCGCCACCGGGCGCGGTGCCGCCGGTCGGCACCGAGGCGCGCCGGCCGGGGCCGCTCGGCTTGGACGGCTCGTCGCGGCCGCCGCGATCGATCGTCCCGCTGGCCAGCAGTTCCTGAATGTCGTCGCCCGACAGGCTTTCGTATTCCAGCAGGCCCTTCGCCAGGGTGTGCAGGTCGTCCATGTTCTCTTCCAGGATCCGGCGGGCGTCGTCATACGCCTCGTCGGTCACCCGGCGGATCTCCTCGTCGATCACATTGGCGGTCGCGTCGGAGACGTTCTTCTGCTGGGTCACCGAATGGCCCAGGAACACCTCCTGCTGATCGGCGGAGTAGGCCAGGAAGCCGAGCTTGTCGCTCATGCCCCATTCCGTGATCATCCGGCGCGACATTTCCGTCACCATGCGGATATCGGAGGAGGCACCGGTGGTGATCCGCTCCGCACCGAAGATCAGATCCTCGGCAATCCGGCCGCCACAACCGACCCGCAGGTCGGCTTCCAGCTTCGCCTTGGAGAGCGAGATCCGGTCGCCTTCCGGCAGGCGCATGACCATGCCCAGGGCACGGCCGCGCGGGATGATGGTCGCCTTGTGGATCGGGTCGCTGTCCGGGCAGTGCAGCGCGACGATGGCGTGACCGGCCTCGTGATAGGCGGTCAGCTTCTTCTCCTCGTCGGTCATGACCATGGAGCGGCGCTCCGAGCCCATCATGACCTTGTCCTTGGCTTCCTCGAACTCGGCCATGCCGACCACGCGCTTGCCCTTGCGGGCGGCGAGCAGCGCGGCCTCGTTGACTAGGTTGGCGAGGTCGGCGCCGGAGAAACCGGGGGTGCCGCGGCCGATGGTGCGCGCGTCCACGTCGGGGCCGAGCGGCACCTTGCGCATATGCACCTTCAGGATCTTCTCGCGGCCCAGGATATCCGGGTTCGGCACGACGATCTGGCGGTCGAAGCGGCCCGGACGCAGCAGCGCCGGGTCGAGCACGTCCGGACGGTTGGTCGCGGCGATCAGGATCACGCCCTCGTTCGCCTCGAAACCGTCCATCTCGACCAGGAGCTGGTTCAGGGTCTGCTCGCGCTCGTCGTTGCCGCCGCCGAGGCCGGCGCCGCGATGGCGGCCGACCGCATCGATCTCGTCGATGAAGATGATGCAGGGGGCGTTCTTCTTGCCCTGCTCGAACATGTCGCGGACACGACTGGCGCCGACGCCGACGAACATCTCGACGAAATCGGAGCCCGAGATGGTGAAGAACGGCACATTGGCTTCGCCGGCGATGGCGCGGGCCAGCAGCGTCTTACCGGTACCCGGAGGGCCCACCAGCAGACAGCCCTTGGGGATCTTGCCACCCAGACGCTGGAAGCGCTGCGGGTCCTTCAGGAACTCGACGATCTCTTCCAGCTCGGATTTCGCCTCGTCGATGCCGGCAACGTCGTCGAAGGTGACTCGCCCGGTCTTCTCGGTCAGCAGCCGGGCGCGGCTCTTGCCGAAACCCATGGCCTTGCCGCCGCCGCCCTGCATCTGGCGCATGAAGAAGATCCACACCGCGATGAACAGCAGCATGGGGAACCAGCTCAGCAGGATCTGGAACAGCCCGGAGGTGCCCTCTTCCGGCGGGGCCGCGGAGATGCGTACGCCGGAGGTGTTCAGTTTCGGGACCAGTTCGGCATCCTGCGGCGCATAGGTCTGGAAGGTGCTGCCGTCGGAGAAGCGGCCGGAGATCTGCTGGCCCTGGATGGTGACCTGGTTCACGCGCCCGCTCTCGACTTCGGACAGGAAGTCCGAATAGGCGAGACTGCGCAGGCCGGTACGCGGGGAGGATCCCTGGAACAGATTGAACAGCGCCACGAGCAGGACGCCGATAATGATCCAGAGAGCAAGATTCTTGCCGAAATTGTTCACGTCTTCAGCCTTCCATTGGCCATCGGCCCATCGATCCGTCGCTCACGCGTCGCCAGCAGGTGGATCACCACCCCAAATTGATGCGAGTCGGGCGCCCTCCGTTCGCCAAGCACAAGGTGGGGGAGCGCAACCACCCCGTCAAGGTCAGTCACAATCGGCCAGGCGAGTCTGGCCGGGTGCGGGAGGGCGCGCGCGGCGTCCGGAAGCCGCGCGTCCAGACCTAAACGCTTGATCCGCCGCCAGCCCTCCGCCCCGCAGGGTCCGACATTTATCGGCGCCGCCGTTTTGTTGCGTATGAGGAAGCGACCGTCCCAACAGGCCGTCTGTCCGCCCGGTATGCACAGCGGCGGCGCGCAGGCCACTTCCTCGCGCATCACGGTGAGGGTGTCGCCGTCGATCTGGAGCAGGCATCCCCGCAGGGTCCGACGCCGGGCGGCTGCCCCGTCCGCCAGCCAGTCCATGAGCCCGGCCATCGCCGCCGTGCCGGGCGGATACCCCGCCGCGCCCGCTATCCGCAGCACGGCGCGCAGTATCGCAGCGGTGAAGTCCGGCGGCGCCGCGTCCAGGGCAGCGCGGTCGAGCCTGCAGGTGCCACAGGGATGGATCACGGCATGGCGCACGAGCCAGCCTCGCACCTCCCGGTCCATGGCCCGGCGCGCACAGCCCATGGCCTCCGCCAGACGGGCCAGCCGGTCCGCCGTCAGGCCGACCGCGTCCAGGGCCGGCCGCAGCCGCCGCAGGTCGGCCCGCGTGAACCGAGGGTCGGCATTGGAGGGGTCCTCGGCATAGGCGAGGCCGGCGACGCGGCAGGTCGCGACCAGACGTTCCTTCGGCAGCGTCAGGAACGGGCGGACGAGCCTGATCCCTCCCCGCCACGTCACCGGCGCCATGCCGGCCAGCCCCTCGGGACCGGTATCGCGGTCTATGCGGTGCAGCACGGTCTCGGCCTGGTCGTCGCGATGATGGGCCAGCAGCAGGGTCGCCGCACCGGCGCCGTGGCAGGCCTCCGTCAGCAGCGCCAGCCGCGCCTCCCGGGCCGCGGCCTGAAGGCCCGCCCTGGGCTTGCGGCCGTTCCAGGCGAGTATCCGATGGGAATGCCCCAGCTCGGCCGCCCGTCGGGCAACCTCGGCGGCCTCCGCCGTCGCCTCGGGGCGCAGGCCATGGTCCACGGTCAGGACCAGCAGCGGCCGCTGCCGGAGCCGCGACCACCGATCGGCGAAATACAGCAAGGCGGTGCTGTCGGGCCCGCCGGATACGGCCAGCGCGACCGGTCCATGGCGGTCCGAGGCATCCGGCTGCTCGTGCAGGACGGCGTCCAGCAGGGCTATCCCGTCCCGCTCATCCAGCGGGGCGTCGGCCCGGTCCGTCTCCTCCCCGGCGGCCGAGACTATCCGCCGCAGTTCAGCGCCTTGGTCTCGTTGATCATGCGGCGCTTGATGTTGGTGGGCGCCTTGGGGAAGTCCTCGTTGAGCTTGGCGAAGGTCGTGCACGCCTCCTCCTTGCGGTCGATCCGGGCCAAGGCCATGCCGAGCTTCAGAAGATTATCGGCCGCCTTTGGGCTTTTCGGATAGCTCTGGTAGCCCCCCAGAAACGCGACGGCCGCCTCTTCGTAGCGTTCGCGCGCGTAGTACGTCTCGCCGAGCCAGTACTGGGCGTTCCCGGCAAGGGGATCGTCCGGATGGGCCTCAAGGAACGCCTTGAAGGCCGCTTCGGCGGTCGGCAGATCGTGTTTCACGAGATGGTCGAAGGCGGCCTTGTACTGGTCCTCGACGGACGCGTCCGCCGGCAGCAGCGCCGTCTGGGTGGCCGCCGTGTCGCTCGGCGGCGGCGTGGTCGCCTTCAGGGTGGAGAGATCGTTGCCCGTGAGCGTTCCGAGATCCTGCGGCTTCGCACCGGTGGTCGGCCCCGTCGTCGATCCGCCGGTAGTGGCGGGCGGCGTCGCCTCGGTGCGCGGGCCAGTCTGGCCGGTGGCGTCCTGCTGACCGGATGCCGCACCGGCATCGCCGCTCAACTCGCGGAAGCGGATGTCGGTGTCGGTCTGCATTCGGTCCATGCGGTCGGAGACGTTCTGAACCTGATAGCCCAGTTCCTCGACCCGGCCGGTGACCCGGCGCAGATCGGCCTCGATCTGCTGCAGCCGAATCTCGATCCGCGCCAGCGGCGAGCCGCCGACACCGTCGGGCTGGGAGAGCTGGGTGGTCTGGTTCGCCGTGACCGAGGCGGGCGGCTGGCCGCCGGCATAGACCGACCGCTGGAGATCGGCCAGTTCCCGCTCAAGCCGTGCCATCCGGTTGAGCAGGCCGCTGACGTCCTGCTGCGCGGAGGCGACCGTCGGAACGGCGGCGGACAAGAGGAGGATCAACACTACGAAGCGCATCATGGTCCCAGTCTCCAGGATGCTCGCGGCGGAATTATGGCGCGGTGGCCAGAATGCCGCCGCAACCGCTCCGCCAAAACGAACCGGTCAAAAAAGAACGGCGGCGCCCTGTCTGGGCACCGCCGTCCATTACGCGATCGCGAACCGTCAGTTGAGGACGGTGACGCCGCGGCGGTTCTCGGCCCAGGCCTGCTCGGTCGACGCCGGGTTCACCGGACGCTCCTTGCCGTAGGAGATGGTGTTCAGACGGCTCGGGTCGATGCCGAGGGAAACCATGTAATCCTTGACGGCGGAGGCGCGACGCTCGCCAAGCGCCAGGTTGTACTCGCGGGTGCCACGCTCGTCGCAATGGCCCTCGATGGTGACCGACGTGCTCGGATACTTGCGCAGGAAGAACGCCTGACGCTCAAGCGTCGTGCGGGCCTCGCCGTCAAGAGCGGAGCTGTCGAAGTCGAAGAAGACGCGATCGCCAACATTGACGACAAAATCTTCGGCGCTACCCGGAGCCGGACCGGTCGGGGCCGTCGCCGTGGTGGAACTGGTCGGCTGCACGTTGCCGCCCGAACCGGTATTTGCCGACTCGTCGGGTGCGGTCTCGCAAGCGGCGAGCAGCGCGACGGCAGCAAATACGCTGAGAAACTTGATGCGCATGATAGGTGTGTCCCTCTGGAGAATTCTGTGGTGCCGGGCGCCCCGCCCCCCTCGTGGTCCAAATGACCCGGCCTGTCCGGGCCCGGACTCGTCGAGCCGGACTGCACAGTTTCCCGACAGCCGACCACGAGCGTTTTTCCTTATAGCTTCTAATTGATTAGCGAAGCAAGGGGCTCCACGCCGGATCGGATGCATCCAGGGGGGTGATCACCTCCCGTTCGTTATAGCCGGTAAGGTCGATCGTGTACAACTTTGAGGTGCCACCGCGGCCGCTCCGGTCGGACGGCGTCTGCTTGAAATACACCAGAACGCGCCCGTTCGGCGACCAGCTCGGCGCCTCCACGAGGAAGCCCTGGCTGAGCAGACGCTCGCCGGACCCGTCGGGCCGCATCACACCGATGTGAAAGGTGCCGCCGGTGATCTTGGTGAACGCGATCAGATCGCCACGCGGCGACCAGACCGGGGTGGCATAGCGGCCGTCGCCGAAGCTGATCCGCTTCACGTTCGAGCCGTCGGCCGCCATCGTGTAGAGCTGCTGCGAGCCGCCGCGGTCGGAGTTGAACACGATCTGGCTGGCGTCCGGCGCGTAGGTCGGCGACGTGTCGATCGAGCGGGTGTTGGTGAGCTGCGCCACCCGTCGGGTGCGCAGGTCCATGGTGTGGATGTCGGTCACGCCGTCCTTGGCCAGGCTCATGATCACCCGGTTTCCGTCCGGCGAGAAGCGCGGCGCGAAGGTCATGCCCGGGAAGTCGCCCAGGACCTCCTGCTGTCCGGAATCCAGGTTGAAGATGTAGACCCGCGGCCGGTTCTGGTAATAGGCGAGATAGGTGATCTCCTGCACCGTCGGCGAGAAGCGCGGGGTCAGCACCAGGGTGTTGCCATCGGTCAGGAACTTATGGTTCGCCCCGTCCTGATCCATGATGGCGAGCTGCTTCTTGCGCCGGTTCTGCGGGCCGCTCTCGGCGATGTAGACGAAGCGGGTGTCGAAATAGCCGTCCTCGCCGGTGATCCGCTTGTAGATCATGTCCGACACGATGTGCGCCGCCCGGCGCAGGGATTCCTCGATCGCCGTCAGCGAAGTGCCGGTCATGTATTGTTCGGCGAACACATCCCATAGGCGAAATTCTATCCTATATTGTCCCGGAGAGGGGATCGTCACCCGGCCGTGAACCAGGGCCTGTGCGCTGATCTGACGCCAGTCGCCAAATCGCGGCGGCGTGTCGAAATCGAGATCGCTCTGGATGAACGCCTTGGGGTTGATCGGCTTGAACAGGCCCGAGCGCTCCAGATTCGAGGAGATGATCTCGGTCATGGTCCGGCCGACCCGGGTGGCCTCCACGCCCTCGCCCTTGAAGTCGGCGATGGCGACGGGCAGCGGGTCGACCCGGCCCTGTGTGATGTCGATCCGCAGCTCGCTGCGCGCCGGAGCGGCGAACCCGCCGACGCCGGCCGCGCCGACCAGACCGGCCAGCGACAGGCGGGCCAGATCGCGCCGTGACATGGAGACGTCGACGGTCGGGCGCGGCGGACGCGGCGCGGTCACCGGTTCGGACGACAGGGGAGCCGCGGCCAGGGCGGCGTCGGAGCTGTCGGTCATGACAGCATGTCCTTCGGATCGAAGGTGATCGTGAAGTTTTTCCATGTGTCGTACTTCTCCGGCGGAAGTTGCAGCGGGGAACAGTTCGGCGATTTCAGTGCCCGCAGGGCGGACTCGGCGGCGGACCGGTAGAACGGATCGTTCTGCATCCGCGACGTATCCACCACCTTGGAGGACCGCACGGTGCGGTCCGGATTCATCGTGACTTCGATCTCGACCACCAGGTTGGCGGCGTTCTTGGCGCCGGCCGGCACCAGCCAGCAGCTGCTGATCTGCTGGCGGATCGCGTCCATCTCCGAGACCGAGAGCTTCTGGTTCGGATCGAAGCTGGAATTGCGTGCGGTCGTCTTCGAGTCGGGCATCGGCGACGGCGGCGACTCGGCCGCCGGCTTCGGCGCGTCCTTCTTCAGGTTCTGAACCGTCTTCAACACGTTGAGGAAGTTGTCCGCCTTCTTCTCCGGCTCCTCCTTCTCAGGAGTCTTCGGCGCTTCCTTCTCGGCGACCTGCTTCGGGCGCTCCGGCGGGGTCGGCCGGGTGACCGGGACCGGTGCCGGCGCCTGGTCCTCGACGCGCTCGACCTTCGCGACTTCGGGCTGCTCGGGCTTCGGCACCTCCGGCTTGGGCACGTCCGGCTCGGGCTTCTCCACGGGGATGGGTTCCGGCTTTTCCGGCTCGGGCTTCGGCGGCTCCGGCTTGGTCGACGGTACGGGCACGGGTTCGGCCTTCACCGCCGGGGCCGGCTCGGGCGGCGGCGCGGCCTTGGCGGCCTGGGTCGGCGCCGGGGCAGGTGCGGGCTTCGCGGTCTCCTTCGGGGCCGGCGGCGGCGGCGGTGTCGGCTTGGCCGCCGGCGGGGGTGGCGGCGGCGGGGTGCGATCCGGCTGGGACGCGGAGTCCGGCGGCGGCGGCGGCGTCTTGTCCGGCGTGGTCTTCTCCACCGGCGGCGGCGCGTTCGTGACCTCAGCGACGGTCACCACGTCGACGACCACCAGACGGTTCTCGATCAGCTCCTCGCGGGCAAGCTTCGGCAGGCCGAAGACGGCCAGCGCCAGCACTCCGGCGTGCAGCAGGATCGAAAAGATCAGAGCCACGTTCATGTTCGCTCGTCACGCTCCTCGTTGGGCCGTCACCGGTCCGGCACGACAAGGTCCATCCGCGGACCCTGCGATCCGGCCGTCAATTGGCGCCCGCCGACTCCTCCGGAAGCTCCGCCAGAAGAGCGACCCGGGAGAACCCGGCAGAACTGATCTGGCCCATGACCTCCATGACGGATCCGTAGGCAATAGACTTGTCGCCACGGACAAAAATTCTGAGATCGGGATTCGCACCCGACACCGCCATCAGCTTCGGGACCAGCTCGTCGCGGGAAATGGCGGTCTCCTGCAGGTACAGGCTGCCATCGGCCCGGACGGTCACCACCAGCGGCTCGACCTCGTCGGTCAGCTGGGCCGCTTTGGTCTTGGGCAGGTCCACCGGCACGCCGACGGTCAGCAGCGGTGCCGTCACCATGAACACGATCAGCAGAACCAGCATCACGTCGACGAACGGCGTGACGTTGATCTCGCTCAGCGGCGGGTTCCGGCGACGGCGGGAGCCGTGCCCGGTTCCCCGTTTGATGAGTCCGCCGGCCACGTCCTACCGTCCCTCGTCCAGCTGCCGCGACAGGATCGAGCCGAACTCGGTGGCGAATCCCTCCAGCCGGCCGGAATACCGGGCCAGATCGCTGGACAGCTTGTTGTAGGCGACGACCGCCGGGATGGCCGCGACCAGGCCGAGGGCGGTGGCGAACAGCGCTTCCGCGATGCCCGGTGCTACGACCGCGAGGCTGGTGTTCTTGGAGGCGGCGATCGCCTGGAAACTGTTCATGATGCCCCAGACCGTGCCGAACAGACCGACGAACGGCGCCGTGGACCCGACCGAGGCGAGGAAGGTCATGCGCTTCTCCAGCGCCTCCATCTCCCGGTTTATGGTCAGATTCATGATCTGGTCGAGCCGGTCGCGCAAGCTGGCGCGCAGGTCGTTGGACCGCTGGGTCAGGCCCTTGGCCGCCGAGCGGCGCCACTCGCGCATGGCCGAGGAGAAGATCGACGACATCGGGTCGGCCGGGTGGCTGCCCATGCGGTCGTACAGGTCCTCCAGCGAACCGCCGGACCAGAATGCGTCCTCGAACTCATGGGCGCGGCGGCGCATGCGGCGCATCTTCAGGATCTTCTCGAAGATGATCGCCCAGCTCCAGATCGACGCCACGACAAGGAGCAGCATCACCACCTTGACCACAGGGTCGGCCTGCATGAACAGGCCCCACATGCTCATCTCGTGGGACAGGGCCACGGCGGGCGCCGCAAGTCCCGGCGTCGCCAGACCCGAGGCCGCGTTCTGGGTCGTATCGACCACCGCTTGTGCAAGTTGCTCCATCGACTTCCTCTTCCTCGCTGCCGATGCCCGGCCGTCAAGTCCGTAACCTCAGGCCGGGGCACCGCCGCCGACCAGATCCCGTATTCTCTGGGGCAGCCGTACCGGCCGCCCCCGCTTGTTCACCCCGGCGATCACCAGGTCCAGCACCACCAGGGGCTCGGACTCGCCCTGGCGGACCACTTCCTGCACCGCCTCCAGCGCCGCGCCGCGCACCCCGGTGATCCGGGTGACGACTTCCAGGGCATCGTCGAGCACCGCCGGTGCGCGGTAGTCGACGGTGCAGCGCCGCACCACGAAGGCGAAATCCTCCTGCTCGCGCATCTCACGCTGTTCGACCCCGCCGGCGCGGAGGAATTCCGTCCGCGCCCGCTCGGCATACCGCAGATAATTGGCGTGGTAGACCACCCCGCCCGCATCCGTATCCTCGTAATAGACACGCACGGGGAACCGGAAGGGATCAGACATCGTCCTCCCCTCGGCCGAGCAGGTCGAGTTGCGGCTCGATCGCCTTCGGCGGCGTGAGGCCGAGATAGCGCCAGCCCGCCGCCGACAGGATACGACCGCGCGGCGTGCGCTGGATCAGCCCCTGCTGCATCAGATACGGCTCGATGACCTCCTCGATCACGTCGCGCTGTTCGCCCAGCGCCGCCCCCAGGGTCTCCGCCCCCACCGGGCCGCCGCCGTAGTTCTCGGCGATGCAGCCCATGTAGCGCCGGTCCATGGCGTCGAGACCGCGCTTGTCGATGTCGAGCCGGGTCAGAGCGGCATCGGCCAGGACCGCGTCGACGACCTTCTTGCCGGCGACAGCGGCGAAGTCCCGCACCCGGCGCAGCAGCCGGCCGGCCACGCGCGGCGTACCACGGGCGCGCCGGGCGATCTCGCCGGCTCCGTCCTCGGTCAGGCCGAAGGACAGCAGATCGGCCCCGCGCTTGACGATCCGGGTCAGTTCTTCCGGCTCGTAGAACTGCAGGCGCAGGGGAATGCCGAAGCGCTCGCGCAGGGGCGTGGTGATCAGGCCCGACCGGGTCGTCGCGGCGACGAGCGTGAACGGCGCCAGATCGATGCGGATCGATCGCGCGGCTGGCCCTTCGCCAATGATGAGGTCGAGCTGAAAATCCTCCATGGCGGGATACAGCACTTCCTCTACGGCAGGATTAAGGCGATGTATTTCGTCAATAAACAGGACATCGCGCGGCTGCAGGTTGGTCAGAAGGGCCGCGAGATCGCCGGCCTTGGCGATCACCGGGCCGGAGGTTGCGCGGAAGTTCACGCCGAGCTCGCGCGCCACGATCTGCGCCAGGGTGGTCTTGCCCAGCCCCGGCGGGCCGAACAGCAGGACATGGTCCAGCGCCTCGCTGCGCCCCCGCGCGGCATCGATGAAGACCTTGAGGTTCTCGCGCAGCTTTTTCTGGCCGGTGAAGTCGTCGAGGGTCTGCGGGCGCAGCGTAGTCTCCGCCATATCCTCCGGCAGCCGGTCGCCGTCGATCAGGCGGTCGCCATCCTCAAGCGCGGCGTCCTCCGCTTCCTCGTCCCAGTCGCCGCTCATCCGGCCAGTTCCTTCAGCCCGCCGGTGATCAGCCGGTCGAGGGCCGCGTCGGCGCCGAGCGCCGCCTGGGCCACCTGCACCGCGCCATAGGCCTCGGCCCGGCCGTAACCGAGATTGACCAGGGCGGAGACGGCGTCGTTCAGGGTGTCGCCGCCGGCGGCCTTGACCGCCGCGTTGCGGGCCGCGGCCGGCGCATCGGCGGCGATCCCCAGCGCCACGTTGACGGTCTTGTCCTTGAGCTCGTTGACGATGCGCGTCGCCAGCTTCGGGCCGACCCCGTCGGCGCGGGTCAGCAGGGTGCGGTCCTGGGCGGCGATAGCGGTGAACAACTCGTCCGGCGACAGCACGGTCAGGATCGACAGCGCATGCTTGGCGCCCACCCCCTGCACCGTCTGCAGCATACGGAACGACGCCTTCTCCGAGCCGCTGGAGAAGCCGTAGAGGTGGATGTGGTCCTCGCGGACATGGGTCTCCACCTCGACCTTCACCGCCTCGCCCACATTTCCGAGCGCACTCAGCGTGCGGCCGGAGCAGAAGATCAGGTAGCCGACGCCGTTGACATCGATCACCGCCTGACCGTCGCCGGAGCCGTCGAGAATGCCCTTCAGGCGCGCGATCATGAGCCGCCTCCTCCCACCGGTTCCTTGGCGGCCGCTTCCTTGGCCAGCGCCGCCGCGATCGCCCGCTCCAGCCCCGGCGCCATGTCGGTGACCGCCCCGGTCTTGCGCGCCGCCACCCCGGCCGACTGACCGAAGGAGGCGCGCGACTGGACGTAATGGGCGTGGCAGACCGCCACGGCGAGGGCATCGGCGGCGTCCGGGCTCTTGATGGCGGCACCGGGCAGCAGGGTGGCGATCATCGCCTGCACCTGTTCCTTGGCCGCGTTGCCGGTGCCGACCACCGCCTTCTTGACCCGCTTGGGCGCGTATTCGGCGACCCGCAGCCCGGCCTTGGCCGGGGCGAGCAGCACGACGCCCCGGGCCAGCCCGAGCTTCAAGGTGCTCTCCGGGTTACGGTTGACGAAGGTCTCCTCGACCGCCGCCTCGTCCGGCTTGAAGCGGTCGATCAGGTCCAGGATGCCGTCATAGAGCTGCACCAGGCGGGTGGCGATATCGGCGCTGCCGTCGGAATGCACGGTGCCGTCGGCGACGTGACGCAGGCGCACGCCGTCGGTCTCGATCACCCCCCACCCGGTATTCCTGAGGCCGGGGTCGAGCCCGATCAGCCGCATGCGCGTCTCCGTGATGCCGCCTCCTGCAACCCGATTCCGGGATCAGGCGGACAGTTTCGCCATGACGTCGTCGGCGATGTCGAAATTCGCCGAGACCTGCTGCACGTCGTCATTGTCTTCCAGGGTGTCGAACAGCTTGATCAGCGTGCCGGCCTGGTCCTCGTCCACCGCGACGGTGTTCAGCGGCTTCCAGGTCAGACCGGCCGATTGCGGCTCGCCCAGCGTGGCTTCCAGCGCCTCGCGCACGGTGTTGAAGTCCTCCACCGGGCAGGTGATCTCGTGCTCCGCCTCGGTGCTCTCGGCGTTTTCGGCGCCGGCTTCGATCGCCGCCTCCAGCACGTCGTCGGCGCTGCCGACCTCGGCCGGGTAGATGATCTGGCCGACCCGGTTGAACATGAAGGACACCGAGTTGGTCTCCCCCAGGTTGCCGCCGAACTTGGAGAAGGCGGCGCGGACTTCCGAGGCGGTGCGGTTGCGGTTGTCGGTCAGCGCGTCGACGATCATGGCCACGCCGCCGGGGCCGTAGCCCTCGTAGCGCACGTCCTCCCAGTTGGTGTCGTCGCCGCCGCCCGAGCCCTTCTTGATCGCGCGCTCGATATTGTCCTTGGGCATATTCTCCTTGCGCGCGGCCGCGATCGCGGTGCGCAGCGCCGGGTTCGATGCCGGATCGTCGCCGCCGGTCTTCGCCGCGACCTGAATCTCGCGGGTCAGGCGGGTGAAGATCTTGGCGCGCTTCTTATCCTGCGCGCCCTTGCGGTACATGATGTTCTTGAACTGGGAATGACCGGCCATTTCCAAACGCTCCCGTCCGCGACCGTTCGTGGCGCGAATCGCTTCTCTATACCAGATGTAGGGGTTCGACGCACGGCTTCAGCCCTGTCGCCCCGGCACCGACGCGGCGCCGCGCGGGGGTGTAGCACAGGCGGGGGTGTGGGGTGAACTGCCTCGCGTTTTTCTCACGTCCGTCATCCCGGTTTGGCCCGGATTTGATCCGGGGCAAGGCCGGGACCGAGCACTCGACCGGACGGGCTGGGTCCCGGCCCGAGCCCGGATCATGTCCGGTCTCGTCCGGGATGACGTGGTAGTTGGATAGAGGACGTGCCCCCTCACCCCACCGGCATCGTCTCCGCCAGCAGCCCGCCGACCCGCACCGGTTCGGCGCTGATCGCCAGGCCGGTGCGGTCGTCGGTCACCACGAAAATCCCGCAGACCGTCGCCTCGCCGTCCGCCGCCTCGAGCCGCGGGGTCGGCAGCTTGGTGGTGAAGCGTTTGACCGGGTATTCCTTCTTCATCCCGATCACGCTGTCGTAGTCGCCGCACATGCCGGCGTCGCTCTGATACGCCGTGCCGTTGGCCAGCACCATGACGTCGGCCGTCGGCACATGGGTGTGGGTGCCGACCACCAGCGACACCCGGCCGTCGAAGGCGTGGCCGAAGGCCATCTTCTCGCTGGTCGCCTCGCCGTGGATGTCGAGCAGGATGAAATCCACGTCGCCGCCCAGCGCGGTGCCGTCGATCGCCTTCTCAACCGCGGCGAAGGGGTCGTCGAGCGGATCCATGAACAGCCGGCACATGGCGTTGATCACCAGCACCCGGCGGCCGTCGCGGGTCTCGTGCACCACCGCGCCCTTGCCCGGCGTGCCCGGCGGGAAGTTGATCGGGCGCACCAGACGGTCGTCGTCGGCGATGGCGTCGAGGATCTCGCGCTGGTCCCAGACGTGGTTTCCGGTGGTGATCACGTCGACGCCGACGTCGTAGAGCTCGCCGCAGATCTTGGCGGTGATGCCGAAACCGTGGGCCGAGTTCTCGCCGTTGACCACCACGAAGTCGGTCTTGAGGTCCCGCATCAGCGCGGGGAGATGATGGATGACCGCCTCGCGGCCGGACCGTCCGACGATGTCGCCGAGGAACAACAGGCGCACGTTCTACTCCGAAATATCGATGAAGCCGGCCTCGGTCACGAAGCCGTTCAGCAAGGCGTCATGCGCCCCGGCGGGCACCGCGTCGACCTCCTGGCCGGCGAAGGCGACGCCGATCGCCTGGATCGTCTGCCATTCGCGCAGGGCCGCGAGCGTGCGGTCGTAATAGCCGCCGCCATAGCCCAGGCGCCGTCCCCTTCGGTCGAAGGCCAGCAGCGGCACCAGCAGCAGGGTCGGGTAGACCACTTCGGCCTCGGGCCCCGGCTCCGAGGTGCCGTAGGGGCCGGGCACCAGCTCCTCGTCCGGCTCCCAGGCGCGGAAGATCAGCGCCTGCTTGTCGTCCGGCACGACAGGCAGGGCGATGCGGCAGCCGGCCGACCAGAGCGCGGTCAGGCAGGGCCGCGGGTCGATCTCGTCGCGCATCGGCCAGTAGCCGGAGACCACGGTCCCGGAAGACGGCGCAACCGCACCGGAAAGATGCATCGCCAGCCGGTTGGCCGCGTCGGCCGTGTCGGCGGCCAGCGCCTCGCGCTGGCGGGCCATGCGCTGACGCAGCTCGGCTTTGGCGCGGCTGAGTTCTTCGGGGTCGAGAATGGGATCGGTCATCACGGCTCTAGGGTCAGGTCGAAAGGATTCCCGCAGCCGCACGGCCTCTGAAGACACGCGGCCCGCTGGGCACATGCCCTAGGAAGTTCAGTGCGACGGAGCCGCCTCGGCCGTTGGCATTTGCATACCCTCTGTGGCCTGCATAGCAGGTGGGCGCCGCGATTCCGAGACCACGGTCCCGAAAGAGGCAGCTCCCTCAGAGAGATTATAGCCCCAGGGGTAAAGTGCGGCCTGACAAACCGCGCCGCCCCGTCGCTGATCCCAACGTAAACCCGGACCCGGCAAATTCAAGCGAAGATGTAGCTGTCAGTGCGGTCGGCATCGAAGACGGCACCGGGGGAAGGCCACGAAACGGCGGTTCAGGCGCCTTCCAGGCGGCCGGCGATCCGCTCGATCCGCTCGGCCAGACCCTCGATGGCGAGCGACATGTCCTCCAGCTCGTTGGGCGAGAACTCCTCGTCCCCCTCGTCGACCTCGTTGGCGGCATCGCGCAGGTCCATGAGCTCGTCGGCCACCAGCAGGCTGGCCATCACCAGCAGGCGGGTGTCGCCGACCTGGCCGACCTGTTCCACCATGTCGGCCACATGGGCGTCGACCATCTGGGCCAGCTCGCCGAGCCGCTTCTCCTGGCCGTCCTCGCAGGCGATGCGGTAGGACTTGCCGTTGATGCTGATATCGACCTGGGCCAAGGATCAGGGCTCCAACACGAGTTTGAGCTGACCGATCGCCTTGTCGAGCCGCTGCTCGACCTGATCGGCCGCCTTGGAGAGTTTGGCGTAATCCCGACGCACTTCGGACAACTCGCCCGTCACCGCGGAGCCGTCTCCACCGGATTCGTCGAGTCCTTCGAGCGCCTTTTCAAGACGGGAGACCGCCTTGTCCAGCCGTTCACGTGCCGCATTCAGCCGAGACATTCCCGCCGTCCTGGTCCGCCAATCCCGTCCACCGCCGGCGATTCGTCGCCCGAAACCCGCGATGTACCCCCTGAAACGAAGGAGTTAAGTCCCGTCCTTGAGGTGCCGTATGATATCCGCCGGTCCCACCTACCGTCAATCGAACCGGCATGTGGGGTTCCGCACCCCGCATATATTGCGCCTCGGAGCCCCCGGCCCGCTTGACGGAGCGTCGATGCCTCGGCATGTTCCGCGCCACCGAGGCGCCGGCGGTCGCTGGACGCCCGCCAAAAGCCCGCGAACCGTACCATGACCGCTTCCGCACCGATTTCCGGCGCCGCCCTCTCGGACGGTGACCACGCCAGCCTCGCCAGCGCCATCCGCGCGCTTTCCATGGATGCCGTCGAACAGGCGAAGTCGGGGCACCCGGGCATGCCGATGGGCATGGCCGACGCCGCCGTCGTCCTGTTCTCGCAGTTCCTGCGCTTCGATCCCCGCCATCCGGACTGGGCCGACCGCGACCGGTTCGTCCTGTCGGCCGGCCACGGCTCGATGCTGCTGTACTCGCTGCTGCACCTGACCGGCTATGGCGACATGCCGCTGGAGGAGCTGAAGAAATTCCGCCAGCTCGGCTCCAAGACCGCGGGCCACCCGGAATACGGCGCCGCCGCCGGCATCGAGACCACGACCGGCCCGCTCGGCCAGGGCTTTGCCAACGCCGTCGGCATGGCGGTCGCCGAGCGCCACCTGAACGCCCGCTTCGGCGACGACCTGATCGACCACCGGGTCTGGGTCATCGCCGGCGACGGCTGCCTGATGGAGGGCGTGAGCCACGAGGCCGCCTCGCTGGCCGGCCATCTGGGCCTCGGCCGCATGAACGTCCTGTGGGACGACAACAAGATCTCCATCGACGGTCCGACCGACCTGACCCTGTCCGACGACGTGCCGGCGCGGTTCGTGTCCTACGGCTGGCACGTGGTGTCCTGCGACGGTCATGATCCGAAGGCGCTGGCCGCCGCCATGGCCGAGGCCGCGGCCGATCCGCGCCCGTCGCTGATCGCCTGCCGCACCACCATCGGCTTCGGCGCCCCGACCAAGGCCGGCAAGTCCTCCTCCCACGGCTCGCCCCTGGGTGCGGAGGAGATCGCCGGCACCCGCGCCGCCATCAACTGGCCGCACGGCCCCTTCGAGATACCCGACGCGGTCACCGAGCTCGGCCTGTCGCTGGGCGACCGCGGTGCGGACGCCTACGATTCCTGGACCGCTCACCTCGCCAAGTCGGGCAAGAAGGACGATTTCGAGCGCGCCCTGTCCGGCGCCCTGCCGAAGGAACTGGCCGAGGCGATCAACGCCCACAAGAAAAGCCTGAGCGCCGAGCAGCCGAAGCTGGCCACCCGCGTGTCGTCGCAGAAGGCGCTGGAAGTGATCGCCGAGGTGGTGCCGGAGCTGCTGGGCGGCTCGGCCGACCTGTCGGGCTCGAACAACACCAAGGTCGGCTCCCAGGAGATCCTGGACAAGTCGAACTACGGCGGCCGCTACCTGCATTACGGGGTGCGCGAGCACGCCATGGCCGCGGCGATGAACGGCATGGCGCTGCATGGCGGCGTCATCCCCTATGGCGGCACCTTCCTGGTGTTCACCGACTATTGCCGCCCGTCGATCCGGCTGGCCGCCCTGATGGGCATCCGCTGCATCTTCGTCATGACCCACGACAGCATCGGCCTGGGCGAGGACGGCCCGACCCACCAACCGGTGGAGCATCTGGCCGCCCTGCGCGCGATCCCGAACCTGGCGGTGTTCCGTCCGGCCGACGCGGTGGAGACCGCCGAGGCCTGGCAGCTTGCCCTGCAACGGGTCTCCGGCCCGAGCGTCCTGGCGCTGACCCGTCAGAACGTGCCGACGGTGCGCTCCGAGCATTCCGAGGCCAACCTGTCGGCCAAGGGCGGCTACGTGCTGGCCGAGGCCGAGGGCGCCCGCAAGGCGACCCTGATCGCCACCGGCAGCGAAATCGAGATCGCCATGGCCGCCAAGGCCCAGCTCGACGCCGAGGGCGTGCCGACCGCGGTGGTTTCGATGCCGTCGCTTGAACTTTTTGCCGCTCAGGATCCGTCCTATACCAAGGAGGTGCTCGGCTCCGGCGTACGCGTGGTGGTGGAAGCCGGTGTGCGGCAGTGCTGGGACCGCCTGCTCGGCGAGAACGGCGTCTTCATCGGCATGTCCGGTTTCGGCGAGTCCGGCCCCTATCAGGAGCTGTACGCGCACTTCCGGATCACGGCCGGCGACGTCGCCGGTGCGGTAAAGGCACGGATCTAGTGGTGTTATTGGCGTCGATCTGACCCATATCCCCACCTGACAATCAGTTATGTGACGACACTCGGAGGAGAGAGACGATGGCCACGAAGGTTGCGATCAACGGGTTTGGACGGATCGGCCGCCTCGTGTTGCGCGCGCTGTACGAATCGAAGCGCGACGATATCGAGGTTGTTCTGGTGAACGATCTGGGCCCGGTGGAGAGCAACGCCCACCTGTTCCGCTACGACACCGTGCACGGCCGCTTCCCGGGCAAGGTGACCACCGGCGAGGACTGGATGGATATCGGCCTCGGCAAGATCAAGGTGACCGCCGAGCGCGACCCGGCCAACCTGCCGCACAAGGATCTCGGCGTCGACATCGCGCTGGACTGCACCGGCATCTTCACCAAGCGCGAGCAGGCCGCCAAGCACCTCGAGGCGGGCGCCAAGAAGGTCGTCATCTCCGCCCCGGCGACCGGCGCCGACCTGACCGTCGTCTATGGCGTGAACCACGACCAGCTCACCGCCGAGCACGAGGTCATCTCCAACGCGTCGTGCACCACCAACTGCCTCGCCCCGGTGGCCTTCGTGCTGAACAACGCCATCGGCATCGAGCGTGGCTACATGACCACGATCCACGCCTATACCGGCGACCAGCCGACCCTGGACACGCTGCACAAGGACCTGCACCGCGCCCGCGCCGCGGCCCAGTCGATGATCCCGACCTCCACCGGTGCGGCCAAGGCCGTCGGCCTGGTGCTGCCAGAGCTGGCCGGCAAGCTGGACGGTACCTCGGTGCGCGTCCCGACCGCGAATGTCAGCCTGATCGACTTCAAGTTCGTGCCGAAGCGCGACACCAGCATCGAAGAGGTCAACAAGGCGATCTCCGATGCTGCCAACGGTCCGCTGAAGGGGATCCTCGGCATCAATGACGAGCCGCTGGTGTCCACCGACTTCAACCACGACAGCCACTCCTCGACCTTCGATCTGGGCCAGACCCAGGTGATCGAGGGCAAGATGGTCCGCGTGCTGTCCTGGTACGACAACGAGTGGGGCTTCTCCAACCGCATGCTGGACACCACCGCTGCGCTGGCGAAAACCCTCTAAGACACGAGCGATCCGAGGAGAGCACCCATGAAGATCACCCAGAAGGTCAAGAAGATCCTGGATTGCTACGAGAGCGACAATCCCGGGACCAAGGCCAACCTCGCCCGCATCCTGATGCAGGGTAAGCTCGGCGGCACCGGCAAGGTCGTGATCCTGCCGGTCGACCAGGGCTTCGAGCACGGCCCGGCGCGCAGCTTCGCGCCGAACCCGGAAGGCTACGACCCGCACTACCACTACAAGCTGGCGATCGACGCGGGCCTGAACGCCTACGCCGCGCCGCTGGGCATGCTGGAGGCCGGAGCCGACAGCTTCGCCGGGGCGATCCCGACCATCCTGAAGGTCAACTCCTCCAACAGCCTCGCCCGCGACAAGGAAGGCCCGTCCCAGGCCATCACCGGCTCGGTCGGCGACGCCCTGCGTCTGGGCTGCTCGGCCATCGGCTTCACGATCTACCCGGGCTCGGACTCCCAGTTCGAGATGATGGGCCAGATCCGCGAGATGGCCGAAGAGGCGAAGGCTTTCGGCCTCGCCGTCGTCATGTGGTCCTACCCGCGCGGCGGCGACCTCTCGAAGGAAGCCGAGACCTCGGTCGATGTCTGCGCCTATGCCGCCCACATGGCGGCACTGATGGGCGCGCACATCATCAAGGTCAAGCCGCCGAAGGATGGCATTGGCCTGGAGGCCGCCCGCAAGGCCTATGAGAGCAACGGCATCCCGACCTCGACCCTGGCCGAGCGGATCAAGCACGTCATGCAGGCGAGCTTCAACGGCCGCCGCATCGTGGTGTTCTCCGGCGGCGACGCCAAGGGCCTGGACGGCCTGATGGAAGAGGTCCGCGGCCTGTACGAGGGCGGCGCCAACGGCTCGATCATCGGCCGCAACACCTTCCAGCGCCCGCGCGACGAGGCCCTGGCGATGCTCGACCAGATCATCGACATCTACAAAGGCAAGTGAGCCAAGCCTCAATGGCATCCGAACTGTACCTGATCACGCCGCCGCGTCTTCCCGACGTGGCGGCGTTTTGCGAGGACCTGGCGGCCGCACTCGACGCCGGCCCGGTCGCCTGCCTGCAGCTCCGTCTGAAGGACGTGGAGGACGACGCCATCCTGCGCGCCGCCGACGCGATCCTGCCGGTCTGCCACCAGCGCGGCGTGCCGCTGCTGATGAACGACCGCCCGGATCTGGCGATCACGTCGGGCTGCGACGGCTGCCATGTGGGCCAGTCGGACACGCCCTATGCCCAGGCGCGCAAGCTGATGGGCCCGGGCGCGCAGATCGGCGTGACCTGCAAGAACAGCCGGCACCTGGCCATGGAAGCCGGCGAGGCCGGGGCCGACTACGTCGCCTTCGGCGCCTTCTTCCCCTCCTCCTCCAAGGACGAGACCACCATGGCCTCGGTTGAGGTTCTGGAGTGGTGGGCGGAGATGATGACCGTGCCCTGCGTCGCCATCGGCGGCATCACCCAGCAGAACTGCGCCCCGCTGGTCGAGGCCGGAGCGGATTTCCTGGCGGTGATCAATGCGGTCTGGGGATACCCGGACGGTCCGGCCGCCGGGGTGAGAGCGTTCGAGGCGGTGCTGAAGGGCTGAGGCCCTACTTCTCGCCCTTATCTCCGTCCAGGCCCTCGGACAATTTAGGGAAGTTGCCCATCATCTGCTTGGCCCAGTCGAGCTGTTCCGGCTCCTCGGCCTTGGCCGGCGCATCCTTGTCCTGGTGCTTCTCGCTGCCTTCGAGCGTCTCGATCGCCTGGGAGCGGATGCGCGCCCGGTCGTCCACATTCATGTGGTCGAACTTGTCGCGGGCCGTCTCATAGTCGCCGCCCCCGCCTTCCTCGGCGACCTTGGCGATCGCCTCGTAGACGTCGTTGCGGCCGACCACCTCCGCGGTGGCGTCGGCCAGCACGGTCAGGCTGCGGCGGGTACTGTTGTCGAGCCTATCGGTCTTACCGGGCGCACGGGCCATGGGTGGGAGCCTCCCAAATCACCGGGTCGAGTTGATATCAAGTGTACACCTACAACCGAGTATTCGCAGCAAACATCTGAGACTCCACACTTTGTCGGCCCGACACGTATTTGTGATCCATGCCCGGTCAACCCGAAGGTCGACCGGCGATCCCTTCCTGGTTCCGGGAGACGCCCGCGGCGGGGGGCAAAGCGTGGACACCGCGCGCCCCGCCTGATACAAGCCGCCGCGATTTCCGGCACTTCTTTTCGCGGACGGGACTTCAATGAAGATCAACGGCAACGCGGTGCGTATCGGCAATGTGGTCGAGCACCAGAACCGGCTCTGGGTCGTCACCAAGACGCAGGCGGTGAAGCCCGGCAAGGGCGGCGCCTTCAACCAGGTCGAGATGAAGGACATTCGCAGCGGCACCAAGCTGAACGAGCGCTTCCGCGCCGACGAGCAGGTCGAGCGCGTGCGCCTCGAACAGCGTCAGGCGACCTTCCTGTATGCCGATGACGACAACCTGCATTTCATGGACGGCGAGACCTACGAGCAGATCATGGTCAAGACCGAGATGGTCGGCGAGCAGAAGGCCTTCCTGCAGGACGGCATGGCCGTGACCATCGAGTCCTACGAGGAAGAGCCGCTCTCGGTGACCCTGCCCGACACCGTCGTGATGCAGATCGTCGAGGCCGACGCCGTGGTGAAGGGGCAGACCGCCTCCTCCTCCTACAAGCCGGCCGTTCTGGAGAACGGCGTGCGGGTCATGGTGCCGCCGCACATCGAGTCCGGCACCCGGATCGTGGTGAAGCCGGAAGACTCCACCTACGTCGAGCGCGCGAAAGACTGAGTATCGGCGGCCCGGCCGGACCGGGTCCCGCATCCAACCATCGAGGATCTGCCCATGGCCGTCCGCTCGGCCCTGTACAACGTCGTCTTCAAGGCCTGCCAGAAGGCAGCCCGCAGCCTGCGCCGCGACTTCGGCGAGGTCGAGAACCTGCAGGTCTCCAAGAAGGGACCGGCCGACTTCGTGTCGACCGCCGACAAGCAGGCCGAGAAGCTGCTGTACGAGGAGCTGAAGCACGCCCGGCCGAAATACGGCTTCCTGATGGAGGAGTCCGGCACCGTCGAGGGCACCGATCCCAACAAGCAGCGCTGGATCATCGACCCGCTGGACGGAACCCTGAACTTCCTGCACGGCATTCCGCATTTCGCCATCTCGGTCGCCCTGGAGGAAAAGGGCGAGATCATCGCCGGCGCCGTCTACCAACCGCTGACCGACGAGTTCTACTGGGCCGAGAAGGGCGCCGGCGCCTATCTCAACGACCGCCGCCTGCGGGTCTCCGGACGCCGCAACATGCAGGAATCCGTGATGGCCACCGGCATTCCGGTCACCGGGCTCGGCGGCGACCACAATACCTTCATCGCCCAGCAGCTTGCGGTGATGGGAGCGACCGCCGGCGTGCGCCGGTTCGGGGCCGCCGCCCTGGACCTGGCCTGGGTCGCCTCGGGCCGCTTCGACGGGTACTGGGAACACAAGCTGAATCCGTGGGACATCGCCGCCGGCATCCTCCTGGTGAAGGAGGCTGGCGGATACGTCAGCGACTTCGCCGGCCGCACCGAAGTCCTCGAATCGGGCGATGTTGTTGCCGCCAACGACGCGCTGCACGCGCCTCTGTTGAAGCTTCTGCGCGGCGCGAAGTCCGCATAAAGCGCGTCCCCCTGCCATTTATAGTGATTTAGCCGCCGCTGCGACTCGGCGGCGCTGTTGTCGGACTCCCCACCTCTGGTATAACCGGCGGGCAATCGCTGGTTCGGGAGGAACGATGCGGGGACATCGCGCGCACGTCGCACTGACGCTTATCGCCGCCGCCATCGCCGCCACGGGCGGGTCCGCTCCGCTGCGGGCGCAGACGGTCACGAGCCCATACATAGAGACCAATCCGAACGTTACGGTCGATCTGAGCGTACTCGACGGCTATGGCGGGTCCGCCGGAACCATGCCGGGCTACGCGCCGCCGATGCCGTCTCCGGGCGCCTATCCGACGCCGGGCGTGACGACCGGGGCGCCGAACAACGTCCCCACATTCCTGGTGCGGCCGGATGCGCCGCGCTACGCGGCCCCGCCCCCGGCGGTCCAGGCGCTGATCCAGGGCCGCAGCGGCAGCGCACCGTCGCGCTCGGTCGCCGCCGTGCCGCGGGCCTCCGCCTCTACCCCGGCGCCCACCCAGGCGCCGGAGCTGCGCCAGCCCACGCCGCGCCCGTCCAGTTCCTCGACCGCCGCGTCGAACACCGCCGTGCCGAAACCGGTCACGCCGAAGCCGCAACCGCAGCAGAGCGCATCGGCCGCGCCGACACCGCCGCCGCCGCCGGCGGCGCCCTCGGCTAGCAGCAGCGCCGGCGCCACGCCGCCACCCCCGCCGCCGAGCGAGCCGAAGCCGACCCGTAGCGCCTCCGCGGCCCCACCGCCTCCGCCACCGGCCGTGCCGAAGCGGCAGGAGGCAACGCCCGCCTCGGCCCCGGTGGCCACGACCTCGAGCCCGGCGCCGCAGCCGTCGTCGCAGAGCGCCAGCGGCGACACCACCCGCATCGCCTTCCCCGGCGGCCAGTCCCAGCTTCCCGGCGACGCCGCGGCCAAGCTCGATCCGGTCATCGCCAAGCTGAAAGAGGACAGCGGGCTGCGCCTGCAGCTCATGGCTTATGCCAACGGCGATCAGGACGGCGCCAACAAGGCCCGCCGTCTGTCCCTGTCCAGGGCTCTGGCCGTCCGCGCGTATCTCATCGACAACGACATCGCCAGCACGCGCATGGATGTCCGCGCCCTCGGCAATCGGGCCGATGACGGTCCGGCCGACCGGGTCGATCTCGTCGTCATAAACCGCTGATCGATGGCCTGACCGCCACCGGCTCCGTCCCCGGGGGCCGACGAAGAAAAGGACGTACCGCCTCGTGACCGATCCGCGTCGCTATCTGGTCCGCATGATCATCTTCCTCGTCGCGGTTCTGGTCGTGGCGGGCGTGCTGTTCGGAGCGCTGATCGACGCCTTCATGGCCAACCCGGCCCTGAACGGCGTGATCCTGGGTGTGGCGCTGATCGGCATCCTCTTCGTCTTTCAGCAGGTCTTCCTGCTGGCCCCGGAAGCCTCCTGGATCGACAGCTTCCGCAACAACATGTCGATGCAGCGCGATCCGGTGCTGCTGGCGCCGGTGGCGACCCTGCTGAACGAGCGCCAGTCGAGCGGCCGGCAGAGCACACTCTCGGCCATGTCGCTGCGCTCCCTGCTGGACAGCATCAGCGTGCGTCTGGAGGAGTCGCGGGACATCTCGCGCTATCTGATCGGCCTGCTGATCTTTCTCGGCCTGCTCGGCACGTTCTGGGGCCTGCTGCGCACGGTGGGCGCGGTGAGCGAGGTGATCAACGGCCTGTCGATCGAAAGCGGCGATCTCGGCACGGTGTTCTCGGACATGAAGGCCGGCCTGCAGTCGCCGCTGTCCGGCATGGGCACCGCCTTCGCCTCCTCCCTGTTCGGCCTCGCCGGCTCGCTGGTACTGGGCTTCCTCGACCTGCAGCTCGGCAAGGCGCAGAACCGGTTCTACAACGAGCTGGAGGAGTGGCTGTCGAGCTTCACCCGCCTGGGCGGCTCCTCGATCATCGGCGACGGCGAGCATTCCGCCACCGCCTACCAGCAGGCGCTGATGGAGCAGACGGCGGAGTCCCTCGACAAGCTGCAGCGCATCATGTCGCGCGGCGAGGACGACCGGCGCAGCAACAACGCCATCATGGTCGCCCTGGTCGAACAGCTCCGCGAGTTGACCGACAAGCTGGACACCGACCGGGACATGCTGCACCGGATGGTCTCCGCCCAGGACGACCTGCGGCCGGTGCTGTCACGGCTGGCCGATGCCAGCGGCGGCGGACGCGACGAGATCGTGCGCAGCCACCTGCGCAACATCGAGGCCTATATGGCGCGGATGCTGGAGGACAGCGGCAACGGCCGGGCGCAGATGACCGAGGAACTGCGGGGAGAGATCCGGCTCGTGGCGCGTACCATCGCGGCACTGGCCGAGGAAGAACGGCGGGACTGATCCATGTCCGCGCTGTCCCGCCGACGCAATCGGGATACCAACACGTGGCCCGGCTTCGTCGACGCGCTCGCGTCGCTGCTGATGGTGATCATCTTCGTCCTGATGATCTTCATCGTCGCCCAGTTCTACCTCACTCAGATCCTGTCCGGTAAGGACGAGACCCTGGCGCGGCTGAACCAGCAGATCTCCGAGCTGTCCGACCTGCTGTCGCTGGAGCGCGAGGCCAACGCGGAACTGCGCGTGACCGTCGCCCAACTCTCCGCCGAATTGCAGACCTCACTGTCCACCCGCGACCGGCTCAGCGCCCAGGTCGATCGCCTGACCGCGGCCCAGTCGACCCTGGAGAGCCGGCTGGCGGAGCTTACCCGCGAGCGGGCCGTCCTGCAGGGCCGCATCGACAGCCTGGAGGCGGGACGCACCGGCGTCGACGCGCGGCTGCTGGAGGTGCTGAAGGAGCGCGACGCCCTGCTGGGCAAGCTGGCCGAGACCGAGCAGAAGGAGCGTATCGCCACCTCCGAGCGCGACGCCATCGCCACCGATCTCGACCGGGCGCTGGAGGTGGTTCAGGCCAACCGCGAGACCATAGAGCTGCAGCTCAAGGACCTGGAGCGCCTGCGCCGGGATCTGGCCGCCCTGCGCAAGACCCGCGACGACCTGGAGAATCAGGTCTCCAGCCTCGCCGCCCTGCGCGAGCGGCTGCAAGCCGATCTCGACACCGCCGAGCAGTCGGTCGAGGCCCTGCAATCGGATCTGGAGGTGGAGCAGAAGACCGCGGAGGAGCTGCGCGCCGAGCGCGCGGCACTGGAGGCCACCCGCCAGGCCCTGCGCGAGGAGCTTGCCGCCGCCGCCAACAGGATCGCCGAGCTCGACCAGAACCTCGGCGCCGAGCGCGACAGGACCAAGGCCCTGGAGGCGAAGCTCGCCGACCAGACCGAGCGCACCCTGCTCGCCCAGCGCGAGATCGAGCAGCGCGATATCCGTCTGGAGGAGCTGTTCAGCGAGCTGAGCGCGACCCAGGAGACCCTGGTCCAGACCCGCAGCGCGCTGAGTGCCGAGGAGGAGGTCTCGAGCGAGGCCCAGCAGCAGGTCGAACTCCTGAACGCCCAGATCGCCGCCCTGCGCCAGCAGCTCGCCCGGATCGAGAAGGCGCTGGAGATCTCCGAACAGGAGAACGAGGAGAAGCGGTCGCGCATCGTCGACCTCGGCAAGCGCCTGAACGCCGCGCTGGCCACGAAGGTGCAGGAGCTGGCGCGGTTCCGCAGCGAGTTCTTCGGCCGCCTGCGCGAGGTGCTGTCCGGCCGTCAGGACATCCGCATCGTCGGCGACCGCTTCGTCTTCCAGTCGGAGGTGCTGTTCGAGTCCGGCTCGGCCGAGATCGGCGAGAACGGCCGCGAGTCCCTCGCCCAGCTCGCCAGCACCCTGCAGGAGATCGCCGGGCGGATTCCCGACGACATCAACTGGATCCTGCAGATCGAGGGTCATACGGACACCGTGCCGATCTACAACGAGCAGTTCGCCAACAACTGGGAGCTGTCCGCCGCCCGGGCGATCTCGGTGGTCGAGTTCCTGATCGAACAGGGCATTCCGGCGAGCCGTCTGTCGGCCACCGGATACGGCGAGTTCCAGCCGATCGACACCGAGAACATCAACCGCAACCGGCGCATCGAGCTGAAACTGACCCAACGTTAGAAGAAATTGCCGACTGCCCCTTGCGCAAACCCACCCTCTCGGGTAATTACCCGCGTTCTGAAATGCACCGGCGACCGTTGGGGCGCCTCGACGACGTGACGGGAGAGACCCGATGAAAGCCGATATCCATCCGGACTACCACGAGATCAAGGTCGTCATGACCGACGGCACCGAGTACATGACCCGCTCCACCTACGGGAAGCCGGGCGACGTGCTGAAGCTGGAAATCGACTCCAAGTCGCATCCGGCCTGGACCGGCCAGCACCGCATCGTCGACAGCGGCGGTCAGGTCGCGCGCTTCAACAAGCGCTTCGCCGGCCTCGGCATCTGATCCATACGGAACGACGGTTTACGGACGGCGGCCTTCGGGCCGCCGTTTTCGTTTTCAGGACTTGATCATGATCGGCGGCCGCCGCCGATGCGGTCGTCCAGGCGCGACACCCGCTCGAACAGGCGGCGGCTGCGGGTCAGCAGGCTGCGCAGCTCGTCCGAGATCTCGGGGTCCTGCTCGGCATCCGTCACGGAGCAGACGTCATGCCCGTCGAGCCGGTTGCCCGGGTCGCGGGCGGCCTCCGGCGGCAGCTCGCCGGCATGGATCGCCTTCTGCACCATCAGCCAGGCCAGACATTGCGACAACCGGGTGGTGACCCGCAGCGCCTCGCAACTCGCCCGCGTGCGGCCGCGCGAGGGCGGCATCCGACGGGGATAACCGGTTCTGCGGCTGCGCTCGGCGTGGCTTCGGGCCTGCTCCAAAAGGTCCATGACCTCCCGATACGGGCCGTCGAGGACCACGACCGCAGCAACCGCGGTCCTTTGGTTAATTTGTTGCGTCATCAAAACAAGTATGGGGCAGGCCGAGTGGATGTCCAACCCGAGATACCCCTCTTGAACTGAAATTATGCTGTGCCTATCTGGATAGTCGCCGGGGCGCCGATGATCGGGTCCCGGCAGTGAACCGCCCGGCCAGTATGGCGGGCATGGGTCTGAAACCACTTCGCTTCTGAGGAGGATGTGGCATGCGTACGATTGATTTTACCCCCGTTTTCCGGTCCACGGTCGGCTTCGACCGCATGGCGCGGCTCATGGATGACATGATGCGTGCCGGCGATGCCGCCAACGTTCCGGCCTACCCGCCCTACAACATCGAAAAGCTCGGTGAGGACGACTACCGCATCACCATGGCGGTCGCCGGCTTCGGTGAGGGCGACCTCGACATCACCGTGGAAGACACCACGCTGGTGATCTCCGGCAAGGTGGAGAAGACCGAGGAGGAGGCCAACCGCAGCTTCCTGCATCGCGGTATCGCCACCCGCGCGTTCGAGCGCCGCTTCCAGCTCGCCGAGACCATCAAGGTGGTCGGCGCCAGTGTCGAGAACGGCCTCCTGCACGTCGACCTCGTCCACGAGGTTCCGGAGGAGAAGAAGCCGCGCAAGGTCGAGATCGCCAGCGGCGTGTCGACCAAGCGCCTGGAGGGCACGCAGGCCGCCTGACCGGCGCCCCGCCTCTGACGAACGAGGCCGGCTCCCGAGGGAGCCGGCCTTTTTCATGCCCGGAACTGCCGCTGGATCAAATACGGCCTTAATAGACGTAGGCGGCGAGCTCGCGCTTGATCGCGCGTTCCATGGCGGTGGCGAAATCGCGTGCGGTCGCCTCGACAAGATCGTACCAGAGCCGCTCGCGGTCGTTCAGCGACGCGTTCTCGGCGATGGTCTTGGAGCGTTCCGCTTCGGCCAGCGCCTGACCCAGGCGGATGCCCGCCCCGTCGAACAGGTCGAGCTTGCCCGCCATCGCCACGGTATAGCGCTCGGACTGATCGGTGGTGAAAGCGCCCTTCAGACCGGTGGTGGTCTTCAGCCGCTCCTCCACGATGCTGCCCTGGCGGATCGCCATGACCGCCCGGCCGGCGCTGCCGCCGGCCTGGAGCACGTCACGCGCCCACCGCTCCATCGCGGCGGCCGGGGCGACGGGGGCCAGATGTTCGACATTCGGCGCCGTCATCGGCGGCACCACCTCGTCGACGATCTGCAGGGTGCCCACATTCAGCCGGATCGGCTGCCGGTTCACGAAGGTCAGGTCCGGATAGACCGGGGTCGGGTTCGGCGTGGTGCAGGCCGGCAGCGAGCCGACGCCGGCGGCGGCCAGGGCGGAAATCATCAGAGTACGGCGGTCGAGGCGCATGGGGGCGTGTCCTCTTCTCGATCGGTGGAATATCAGAAACCCGGAGACGCGGCCGATTTGCGCAACGCCTCGAGCGCCTCGTCATCATAGCGCCATTCGCGCTTGCAGAATTCACAGTTAACGATCAGCGCGCCGTCGACCTTCATGTCCTCGATCTCGTCCCGATTCAAGGACAGCAGGACGCGCTCCACCCGCTCCCGCGAGCAGCGGCAGGAATCAGTCATCGGCTGGGCCTCGTAGGCCCGCACGCCCTCCTGGTGGAACAGCCGGTAGAGCAACTGGTCCGGCGCGAGGTCGGCGGCGAGAAGTTCCTGGGCGCGGGCGCTGCTCATCAGGGTGACCGCCGTGCGCCACAGGTCGTCGTACTCGTCCTCGCTGGGCCGCCCGGGCAGGTCGCGGGAATAGGGCAGGCGCTGAACCATGATGCCGCCCGCGCGCCAGCCGTCGTCGCGGCGGCCCGCGGCGATCAGGACGCCGGCATCGAGCTGCTCCGACTGCTGGAAATAGGCATGGGTGCATTCCGACAGCGTCCGGCCGGACAGCTCCACGATGCCCTGATAGCGGTCGGTGTTGGCGCCCTGGTCGACGGTGAAGGCGATGTAGCCGCCGCCGAGCAGGCGCGGCACGGACCGCGCCGCCACGTCGGCGGGGTCGAGCTGCGCCACCCGATCGGCGTCGAAGGTCGCATAGGCGCGCACCGCGCCGGCCGTGGTCACGTCGGCCATCAGCACGCCGATGGGGCCGTCGCCCTTGGTCTGCAGGGTGAACACGCCCTCGTACTTCAGCGACCCGGCGAGACAGGCGGCCAGCGCCGCCGTCTCCCCAAGCATCACCGACACCGCTTCCGGATAGGCGTGGCGGCCCAGAATCCCGTCAATGACCGACCCGAGTCGGACCACGCGGCCGCGCAGTCCGTAGGGGTCGATCTGGAAAGGCAGGATGATGTCGTCGCGACCGGTGTTCTCGAACAGCGCTTCGCGTTCTCTCATCTCGTCTCCGATAGGCACCAGTGCAGGATGGCCATCTGACTGTGCATGCGGTTCTCGGCCTCGTCGAACACGATGGACTGAGGGCCGTCGATCACCTCCGCCGTGACCTCCTCGCCGCGATGGGCCGGCAGGCAGTGCATGAACACCGCCTCCGGCCTGGCCTTCGCCATCAGCGCGCTGTCCACCCGATAGGGTGCCAGGAGGTTGTGACGGTTGGAATCCGCGTCGCCCATGGAGACCCAGGTGTCGGTCACCACAGCGTCGGCACCGGACACCGCCGCCTGCGGGTCGTGGGTGATCTCCACCCGGCCGCCCTGGGCCCGGGCCCAGTCGACCACGTCCTGCGGCGGCATGAGTTCCGGCGGACAGGCGATGCGCAGCACGAAGTCGAACTGCACCGCCGCCTGGATCCAGGAGGCCGCCATGTTGTTGCCGTCACCGGACCAGGCGATCACCCGATCCTTGATCGGCCCGCGATGCTCCTCGAACGCCATCACGTCGGCCATGAGCTGGCAAGGGTGGGTGCGGTCGGTCAGCCCGTTGATCACCGGCACCGTGGCGTTCTCCGCCAGCTCGATCAGCGTGGTCTCCGCGAAGGTCCGGATCATGATGCAGTCGACATAGCGCGACAGCACACGGGCGGTATCGGCCACGGACTCCCCGCGGCCAAGCTGGAGATCCGCCCCGTTCAGCACCACCACCTCACCGCCGAGGCGCTTCATGCCGGCCTCGAAGGAGACGCGCGTGCGGGTCGAGGGCTTCTCGAAGATCAGGGCCAGCACCTTGCCGTCCAGCGGACGCTCGGCCAACCCGTCGCCGCGCTTGAAGTCCTTCGCCTGCTCGATCATCCCACGCAGGGTCGAGGCATCGACCTGATCGAGATCGAGGAAGTGCTTCACCCCCCCGGTCATCGGTTCGCCTGCCCGGTCAAGCGGCATGACGGGCCAGCCCGGCGCAGGCCGCGTCGATCAGTCCGACCGCCTCAGACACATGGCTCTCCTCGATGGTCAGCGGCGGCAGGACCCGCAGCACGTTCTCGCCGGCACCCACGGTCAGCAGGCCCTTCTCGCGCAGCGCGGTCTGCAGATCGCCGGCAGGGACGACGCATTTCAGGCCCATCAGGAAGCCGGAGCCGCGCACCTCCTCGATCACGCCGGGATGCTTCGCCACCAGCTTCTTCAGCTGATCGCGCAGCGACTCCGACGTCTTGACCACGTGCTCCAGGAAGGACGGCTCGGAGACGATGTCGACCACCGTCTTGGCCGCGACCATGGCCAGCGGGTTGCCGCCATAGGTCGAACCGTGCAGCCCCGGCTTCATGCCGGAGGCCGCCTTCTCGCTGGCCATCACCGCGCCGACCGGGAAGCCGCCGCCGAGACCCTTGGCCGTCGCCATGATGTCGGGAACGATGCCCGACCACTCATGGGCCCACAGCTTGCCGGTCCGGCCCATGCCGCACTGGACCTCGTCGAACACCAGCATCAGGCCGAACTCGTCGGCGATCTCGCGCAGCGCCTGCAGGTATTCCGGCGGGGCGACGAAGATACCGCCCTCGCCCTGCACCGGCTCCACCAGGATGGCGGCCGCATCGTCGGCAGCGGCGGCGTCGCGCATCTCGTTCAGATTGCCGAAGGCGACATGGGTGAAGCCCTGCACCCGCGGGCCGAAGCCCTCGCGATAGGCTTCCTTGTCGGTCGCCGACAGGGTGCCCAGGGTCCGGCCGTGGAAGGCGTGGTTGCAGCAGATCACCTTGGTCCGATGCGGCTGGCCCACATGGAACTGGTAGCGGCGCGCCACCTTGATCGAGCCTTCCAGGGCCTCGGCACCGGAGTTGCAGAAGAACACGGTGTCGGCGAAGGACGTCGCCACCAGCTTGTCGGCCAGCGCCTCCTGCTCCGGAATCCGGTACAGGTTGGACACGTGCATCAGCTTGGCGGCCTGATCGGCGATCGCCTTGGCCAGCTTCGGATGGGCATGGCCCAGGGAGTTGGTGGCGATGCCGGTCGCGAAGTCGAGGAATCGTCGGCCGTCGGTGCTATACAAGTAGGGTCCCTCGCCCCGCTCGAAGGCGATGTCGATCCGGCCATAGGTCGGCATCACGCTAGTCACCACGACACTTACTCCTCACTTGTTGCCGCCGGGTCTGCGCGAATCGCCCCCGGACCGGCGAAAACGGCGATACTCAGTATGCGTCCGGCGCTTGTCAACGTGAACCGCGTGATCGTTCGATTAATATTTACAGGTGTATTCACGGCACCCGATCCTCGAGTTCCTCTCGAGCGAGTTCGAGCCCCTGTTAAAGACATGCGGTCATCCCGGCGAACCCGAGCGCCACCACCGGGTCCCGGCCCGCCCCCGGATCGGGTCCGGAGGCGTCCGGGATGACGGGATTTTCGAATGGGAGAGCCCCCTCGCCCTACGCGCCCCCAGGGGCGTATCGAAGGGCCAGGCGTGCTAGTCTCGCCCCATGAGACAGCCCCCTCGTGGAAAGAAGCGCGGCCCGCTGACCAAGGCCTATCTGGAGCGCGCCGCCCTGCACTATCTGGAACGCTATGCCAGCTCCGTGGAAGGCCTGCGCCGCGTCCTGATGCGCCGTGTCGACAAGGCGGCGTGGGAGGAACGCTGCGATCCGGCCGAGGCGACGCCCTGGGTCGAGGACGTCGTCGCGCGCTACGCCGCCTCGGGCCTGGTCGACGACCGCAGCTTCGCCGAAGGCAAGGCCGCCAGCCTGCGCCGCCGCGGCGACTCCGCCCGCCGGATCGCGCTCAAGCTGCGCGAGAAGGGTGTCGACGGCGAGCTGATCGACACGGTGCTGGAGGAGCAGGACGGCGAGGACAGCGAGGCAGCCGAGATCGCCGCCGCCTGCCGCTTCGCTCGACGGCGCCGGCTCGGGCCGCTGCGCGCTCCGGAGGAACGGGAGGACCGCCGGGACCGGGACATGGCCGCGCTGGCCCGCGCCGGCTTCTCCCTCGATATCGCCCGGCGGGTCCTGGACCTGGAAGACGCGGACGCGCTGGAGGAGGCGATGCGCGGCGATACGCTGTAAACCGTGTTGTAAATCCTTTGACAGAACCGGCCGCAAGGTTTCGCGTTCCTTGACATAATCCGTCCTGTCGTCGGGAAACTTCGGACCCGCATCTTGTTAACCACGCGCCCGATGCAGATACTGCGGTCTGAAAACCTCCCCGGACAGGGGTAGAAAAGCAGAGGGCAGAGGGAGCGATCGCATGTCCACAGACATCCTTGAGGTACCAGCGGAGTTCGCCGCCAACGCCCTGGTCGATACCGCCAAGTACCAGGAGATGTACAAGCGCTCGATCGAGGACCCCGAAGGGTTCTGGGGCGAGCACGGCAAGCGGATCGACTGGATCAAGCCGTATACCAAGGTGAAGGACGTCTCCTACGACGCCAGCGACCTGCACATCCGCTGGTACGAGGACGGCACGCTGAACGTGGCAGCGAACTGCATCGACCGCCATCTCGCCGACAAGGCCGACCAGGCCGCCATCATCTGGGAAGGCGACGAGCCGAACGTCAGCAAGACGATCACCTATCGCGAACTCCACGAGCAGGTCTGCCGCCTGGCCAACGCGATGAAGGATCTGGGCGTCAAGAAGGGCGACCGGGTCACCATCTACATGCCGATGATCCCCGAGGCCGCCTACGCGATGCTGGCCTGCGCGCGGATCGGCGCGATTCACTCCGTGGTGTTCGGCGGCTTCTCGCCGGAGAGTCTGCACGGCCGCATCGAGGATTGCGACAGCACGGTGCTGATCACCTCCGATGCCGGCATGCGCGGCGGCCGTCACATCCCGCTGAAGAAGAACGCCGACGAGGCGCTCGAGCACTGCCCGAACTGCAAGACCGTGATCGTCGTCCAGCACACCGGCGACGACGTCACCATGGTCGAGGGTCGCGACCACTGGTACCACGACGTCACCGCCGCGGCCTCGCCGGACTGCCCGCCGGAGGAGATCGGCGCGGAAGACCCGCTGTTCATCCTCTACACCTCGGGCTCGACCGGTAAGCCCAAGGGCGTCCTGCACACCTCGGGCGGCTATTTGGTCTATGCGTCGATGACCCACGAATACGTCTTCGACTACAAGCCGGGCGAGGTCTACTGGTGCACCGCCGATGTCGGCTGGGTTACCGGCCACAGCTACATCCTCTACGGCCCGCTGGCCAACGGGGCGACGACGCTGATGTTCGAAGGTGTGCCGAACTATCCCAACACCAGCCGGTTCTGGGACGTGGTCGACAAGCACAAGGTGAACACCTTCTACACCGCCCCGACCGCCATCCGCGCGCTGATGCGCGAGGGCGAGGACCCGGTAAAGAAGACCGACCGTTCGTCGCTGCGCCTGCTCGGCTCCGTGGGCGAGCCGATCAACCCGGAAGCCTGGCTGTGGTATCACCGCGTGGTCGGCGACGAGCGCTGCCCGGTGGTCGACACCTGGTGGCAGACCGAGACCGGCGGCATCCTGATTTCGCCGCTGCCCGGCGCCACCTCACTGAAGCCCGGCTCCGCCACCCTGCCGTTCTTCGGCATCAAGCCGGTCGTGGTCGACAACGAGCACAACGACCTGGAGGGGGCGACCGAGGGCAACCTCTGCATCGAGGACAGTTGGCCGGGTCAGATGCGCACGGTCTACGGCGACCACGAGCGCTTCATCCAGACCTATTTCACAACCTTCCCGGGCCGCTATTTCTCCGGCGACGGCTGCCGGCGCGATGCCGACGGCTATTACTGGATCACCGGCCGCGTCGACGACGTGATCAACGTCTCGGGCCACCGGATGGGGACCGCCGAGGTCGAGAGTGCGCTGGTCGCCCATTCCAAGGTCGCGGAATCCGCCGTGGTCGGCTATCCGCACGACCTCAAGGGTCAGGGCATCTACGCCTATGTCACCCTTAACGCCGGCGAGGAGCCGAGCGAGGAGCTGCGCAAGGAACTGGTCCAGTGGGTGCGCAAGGAAATCGGACCCATCGCCTCGCCGGACCTCATCCAATGGGCACCGGGGTTGCCAAAGACCCGATCGGGCAAGATCATGCGACGGATCCTGCGGAAAATCGCCGCAAACGAGCATGATCAGCTCGGCGATACCTCCACCCTGGCAGATCCGGCCGTGGTCGATGACCTGGTCGAAAACCGGATGAACAGGGGATAGGCGTCAGGCATCTGGCCCATCCTCGAAAGGGGAGCGGGCATGTCGCGAGACGACCAGATCATGGCCAACCTAGAGAACGCGACGGAATTGTCCGTCGCGTTCGCCCGCTACTGGCTGTCCCTGCCGTCCGTCGACCTGATCCCCAGCCGCCGGCATTTCGAGCCGGAACGCATCCCCGGGCTGCTGGCCAACTTGGTGATTCACGAACTGGTCTCGCCCGAGCACCTGAAGCTGCGGCTGGTCGGCACGGCGGTGGTCGACGATTACGGCCAGGAGATCACCGGCCGGAACTATCTCGATTTCGTCGACGAGGCCCGGCGGGAAAAGGCCTCGCGGGCGATTTTCCTGGTCTGCGAACAGCCGGCCGCCATGCTGGTGCACCTGTGCTCGACCGCCGCCAACGGCACCGTTCTCACCCGGGAGTCCATCGCCTTTCCCATGCGCGACGACCACGGCACGGCGAAGCTCGTCTATTTCTGCTCCAACCCGGCGGTGGAGCGGAAGACCTATGTCGACGCCCGCGACGCGTTGAAGGTGATGAACGTTCTCGATCGGCGCTATATCGACATCGGGGCAGGCGTGCCGGAGTTCAACGATTGAACGGTGCCCACGTCCCGCGGCGCGCGCCATTGCGCGTCGAGGAGGTTACGGCGTGACGGATCTCGGCCTCAATCCCACCCTGCAGACGTTCGCCGACCACTGGGCCGCCCTGCCGAAGACCGGCCTCGTCCCCCATCGGCGCGACTTCCACCCCGAGCGGCTTGGCCGTGCGCTGGCCCATATGGTGGTGCACGAGCTGATCTCGCCCACAGACATCCGCCTGCGGATCGTGGGCACGGTGATCGGGCGCGCCTATGACGAGGAGATCACCGGCCGCAACTATCTCGACATGGTGCCCGCGGAGCGCCGCAAGGCCGCCGCCCGGCCGTTCTTCGCTGCCTGCGCGACGCCCTGCGGCATGTACACGCGCATGCGCTCGGTCGCCTGGCGCGGGCTGACCATGGAGCGGATCTCGCTCGGCTTTCCGGTGCGCGACGACACCGGCGTGCGCTGGTTCTACTCCTGTTCGACGACCGAGCCGTCGCAGGAGCCGGATTTCGATTTCGGCAATGACGGGGTGGCGACGGTCACCGAGGTGCTCGACCGACGGTTTCTCGATATCGGCGCCGGCATCCCCGACTGAGACCCACCGGTCTCTGCGACCTGAAAATCTTTGCCAGAGTCGCGGCGAATGACGTCGGGTCATTGACAGGCCCCACGGGAACGGGCGCATAAGATACGATCCGCTTCTCAAACCGGGCAGCACGCCATGCACGTCTACCTGCCGATCGCCGAGGTTTCCGTGAACCTTCTGGTGATCCTTGGGCTGGGTGGCGCGATCGGCATCCTCTCCGGACTGTTCGGCGTCGGCGGCGGCTTCCTGATGACCCCGCTGCTGATCTTCATCGGCATTCCGCCGGCGGTGGCGGTGGCGACCAGCGCCAACCAGATCGTCGGCGCCTCGGTATCCGGCGTGCTCGCCCACTGGCGGCGCGGCAATGTCGACCTGCGCATGGGCACGGTCCTGCTGCTGGGCGGCATTCTCGGCTCGACGATCGGCGTCGTGCTGTTCAACGCGCTGCGCTCGATCGGCCAGATCGATCTGGTCATCCGGCTCAGCTACGTGATCCTGCTGGGCAGCATCGGCGGGCTGATGCTGAACGAGAGCATTCGCTCGATCCGGCGCACCCGCTCGGCCACGCCGCGGCGACGCAAGATCCATCAGCACACCTGGCTGCACGGCCTGCCGTTCAAGATGCGGTTCCGCAAGTCGAAGCTGTATATCAGCGTGCTGCTGCCGCTGGGCGTGGGCGTGGTGATCGGCACGCTGACGGCGATGATGGGCGTGGGCGGCGGCTTCATCCTGGTGCCGGCGATGATCTACCTGCTCGGCATGCCGACCAGCGTGGTCGTCGGCACCTCGCTGTTCCAGATCATCTTCGTGACCGCCAACGTCGTCTTCCTGCAGGCGATCAATACACAGACCGTGGACGTGGTTCTGGCCATCGTGCTGCTGATCGGCGGCGTGGTCGGCGCCCAGATCGGCACCCGGCTCGGCGCCAACCTGCGCGGCGAACAGCTCCGCGGCCTGCTGGCCCTGATGGTGCTGGCGGTCAGCCTCAAGCTCGCCGTCGATCTCACCGCCACGCCGACGGAACTGTTCAGCGTCGAGTCCCTGCATCCCGAGGTCCTCAACAGTCACTGAGGCCGGGACGGATCACACGTCCTGGGATTTCCGCCACTTCTCCGCCGGCGGCATCAGGTATTCCACGCCGCCGCTGTCCTTCAGGGTGATCACCACGTCGATGGCGATGGAGATCCGGGTGCCCGGCGTGTTGTTGGGCTCGGTGCCGTGATAGGTCTTCGACGGGAAGATGACGATGTCGTCCTCCTCCACCGGCAGGTCGACCATCTCGGAATTCAGGATGTTGCTCTCGGTGATCAACCCCATGTCGCGGGAATGCTGCTCGAACAGGCCGGGGGAGAATTCGTTCAGCGGGTCCGGCAGGTGGAACACCAGGTTGCCGGTGCCGGCATCCTTGACCGGGTAGTACACCACCGAGATGTGGCTCTGGTTGTGGCGGTGACGACGGATCGACTGGCCCGGCTCGCTCACCGTGCCCCAGGACCGGGTGTAGTGCAGGTCGAGCTTCGACGGGTCGATCTTCAGCGCCCGCAGATAGTCCACCATCCGGGCATGCACTCCCTTGAACATCGGCGCCATCGCCGGTTCCAAGTGCAGGAACTCGCGGCCGTTGCGGTCGCCGGTCCAGGCGCTGGTCTTGGACACCCCCGCCTTGGAGCCGGTGCGGTAGGCGTTGATCACCGCGTCGCCGATCTGGCGGCGATAGGCCTGGTCGAGGCCCAGCCGGTCCTTGTACACGGTCAGCGGAAAGCAGTTCAGGATGGTGGCCATCGCGCCCTCGGCAGCGGATCAGTCGATGGCACAGCAATGCTATCGCCCCGCTCCCGCGTCAACCGCCCCCGTCAACCATCCGGGCGACGATTGCGGCTGCATTCCCCCGGACGATGGCCTAATTAGGCGTTCATGAGCTGGTCGAGAGACGGATCCGGTGGCCCGCGGCGCGGCTATCACCACGGCAATCTGAAGGAGGCCCTGATACAGGCCGCCCTGAACCTGATTGCCGAAAAGGGCGCCGGTGGCTTCAGCTTCGCCGATGCGGCCCGCTCCGCCGGGGTCAGCCCGGCCGCCCCCTACCGGCATTTCCGCGACCGCGACGCCCTGCTCGCCGATGTGGCCGAGCGCGGCTTCACCCTGTTCGCCGACAAGCTCGCGGCGGCCTGGGACGACGGCAAGCCCGATCCCTTCGCCGCCTTCGAACGCGCCGGTCAGGCCTATCTCGCCTTCGCCCGCGAGGAGCCGTCCCACTATTCGGCGATGTTCGAGGCCGGGATCGACCGCAACGCCACGCCGGAGCTGCGCCGCGCCTCGGACGAGGCCTTCTCGGTCTTGCGCCGGGCCGCCGACACCCTATGTGCACTGGCGCCGGAGGGCGAACGACCGCCGGCCCTGATGGTCGCCCTGCATGTCTGGAGCCTGGCCCACGGGGTCGCCTCCCTGTTCACCCGCAACGCCGGCGGTTCACGGTCCCTGCCGATGACGCCGGAAGAGCTGCTGGAGGCCGGCGTGCTGGTCTATCTGCAGGGCCTGGGACTGCCGGTCCACCAGCGCTGACGACGCGCCGACGATTGCGGGATTTCTCACACGAATTTTTCCGCTCGTCCTTCTTGATACGCCCGGCGCGATCTCTTATGTAAATGTTATAAACATTAACATTGGAGGTTCTATGGAGCTGGTTCACAAGCTCGATGAATACGGCAAACCGGCCTGGATCGGGCTGATGGTCGCCGGCTTCGTCGTTTTCTGGCCGATCGGCCTCGCGATCCTGGGTTACATGATGTGGAGTGGACGGATGGGTTGTTTCAAGCGTAGCCGCGGTCAGTGGTGGAAGTCAGAGTCCCGCGCCAGCGGATCGAGCGGCAATGCCGCCTTCGACGACTACAAGGCCGAGACCCTGCGCCGGCTCGAGGAAGAGCAGCAGGAGTTCCAGGATTTCCTGGAGCAGCTCCGCCGGGCCAAGGACAAGGCCGAGTTCGACCAGTTCATGTCCCAGCGCCGGTCCCGCCCAGACGGCCCGTCGCCGGACGCAACCCCGGCCTGACACGCCCCGGGTCCGATGCGGCAGACATGACCGAAAGAGAGAAGGCCCGCCTGGAGCGGGCCTTCGTCGTCTTCGGGCCCCGCCAGCAGGACGTCACAACTAGAAAAAGTTTCGGTCAACGAGCCAGTTCACACGGCGCCGTGATGGATGCAACCTCTGCATTTAGAGCATTAATAAATTGAAAAACAAAAAGCATCCCGCAGAAGCATCGGCAGGTAGAAACATCGGCAGAACGTGGGGAGTCGGTCTCTAAGGGGAACTTTCCCTAAGGCTGGATGCGCTACCCGGCCGGCGAGTTTCCCCCGCTCTCAACCGTCTTCCCGGCCTCGCGCCGGGACCGAGGATCGGAACCGCTGGAACGGCAAGGGAACAGTCTCCGGCGCTCCATCACGCCGATGTCTCGGTCCCGGGGCAGGCCCGGGAAGACGGGAAGGTCGAGGAAAGCGACACTTCCCTCAACCGCCCGAGACCTTCACCCCGGTGTCTTACACCCCGAGACTTTCACCCCAAATCCTTCACCGCTGCCACGGTGACGGCCGTCACCGCGCCTATTCGGCAGCCTGAGCGCTCACGGTGGCCTGATCCATCAGGTCGTAGGTGAAGACCTTGGAGATGATCTTCCACTCGCCGCCGATCCGAATGCAGTTCAGGTAGTCCGTGAACAGCTTCTGGCCGATGGCGATCTGCACCTTGGCCAGGGCCAGTTCAGGGTTGGCGAGGTCGATCGACAGGATACGGTCGCGATTGGTCTCGCCGTTGGCGGCCGGGGCCGCACGACCGGCGACCCGCGCGTAGACCGCGTCCATGTCGTCATCGGTGAGCGAGCCGTCGCGGGCCGACAGCAGATGGCAGCTCGGATGGAACACCGTCTTCAGGAGTTCCACGTCGCCGTTGTAGAAGCCGTCGAAGTAGCGCTGCATCAGCTCGGTGATTTCTGCATAGGCCTTGGTCATGGAGTCCTCCTGCATCGATGGATTGTCACCCCGATCACATGGATCGGTTGGCGCCAGAGTACAGGGGGCCCTGGGTACGCCCAAGGGGCAATGGGGCACGCCCAAGGGGCAATGACGGAACCGGTGCCCGCGCGGGCGACGGTCGATCCGCACCTCGATCCGTCATGCGGATCGGGTATGCTCGCGGTTCCCTCACCATCCTACGGCCCGCCCCGTCATGGTCGACACCACCACTCTCTTCGACAGCGCCGTCGATCACTACGTCCGCCACCGCCTCGCCTATCCGCCGGAGATGATCGCCGACATCGTCAGGCGCTTCACCCTGGAGGACGGCATCGGCCGGGTCCTCGACATCGGCTGCGGTCCCGGGTCCCTGACCTTCGGGCTGCATGATCTGGGGGTGACGGTGACCGGGATCGAGCCGAACAGCGCCATGCTGGCCGCCGCCCAACGCAAGGCGGCGGAACTCGGCGCCGACATCCTCTTCGCCAACAAGACCGCCGAGGCGGTCGGGCCGGAGGACGGCCCGGCGCGGGTCGCCCTGTTCGGCCGGTCGTTCCACTGGACCGACCGGGCGCTGGTCCTGGCACGCCTGGAGCGGGTGCTCGAGCCCGGCGGCGGCGTGGTAATCGTGCATGAGGATACCAGGACCCGATCGGAGACGCGGATCGGACAGGTGGTCGAGGCCCTGAAGCGGGACTGGTGCCCGGACGGCATCCCCGGCGCGGCCAGCCGCGGCCATCATGAAGAGTTCCTGCACGCCTCCACCTTCAGCGAGGTCGAGCGGGTACTGTATCCGGTGGCGCGGCGGTGGACCGTGGACGACGCGATCGGTCACATGTTCTCCACCTCGTATTTCAATCCCAAGCGTCTCGGAACGCGGGTCGACAGCTTCGCGATAGATGCCCGCTCCCGCCTGCTTGCCCTGGAGCCCACCGGACTGTTCGAGGAGCGCCTCGCCTTCTCCGCCCTCTACGCCACCCGGCCCCGGCACAAGGGACACTGACCGGCGGCGCGCAGGTGCTTGCCCTGTGCGGTCGGCGGTGCTTCTCTCTGCTCAGTCCCGAAGCCCGGCAGGAGCGGCGCCATGTACCTCTCGTCCGACGATCAGCGCACCACCGCCCAGAGCTGGTTCGAGGAACTGCGCGACAGGATCTGCGCCGCATTCGAAGCGCTGGAGGACAGCTACGACGGCCCGCTGAGGGACCGCGCGCCGGGCCGGTTCGAACGCAAGCCCTGGGAGCGGGACGGCGGTGGCGGCGGGGTGATGTCCGTGATGAAGGGCCGGGTCTTCGAGAAGGTCGGGGTCAACATCTCCACGGTCCACGGCGAGTTCTCCGAGGAGTTCCGCAAGCAGATCCCCGGCGCCGACGAGGACCCGCGGTTCTTCGCCACCGGCATCTCCCTGGTCGCCCATATGCAGTCGCCCAAGGTGCCGGCCGTGCATATGAACACCCGGCACATCGCCACCACCAAGAGCTGGTTCGGCGGCGGCGCCGACCTGACGCCGATGGTGCCGGAGCAGGTCGATACCGACGCCTTCCATGCCGGCCTCAAGGCCGCCTGCGACAAGCACGACCCGGCGTACTATCCGAGGTTCAAGGAATGGTGCGACGAGTACTTTCACCTGAAGCACCGCGACGAGCCGCGCGGCATCGGCGGCATCTTCTACGACTACCTGGACCAGGATTTCGACAGCGCCTTCGCCTTCACCAAGGATGTCGGGCTGGCCTTCCTGGAGACCTACCCGAAGATCGCCGCCCGGCGGATGAACGAGGACTGGACGCCAGCCGAGCGCGAGCACCAGCTCGTGCGGCGCGGCCGCTACGTGGAGTTCAACCTGCTCTACGACCGCGGCACGATCTTCGGGCTAAAGACCGGCGGCAACGTGGAGGCGATTCTGATGAGCCTGCCGCCGGAAGTGCGCTGGCCCTGAGACCGGCGTCCAGGGGCGGCCACGTGGCGCTTGACCGGCCGCATCCCGCCGCTACCGTCAACGGATGACCAAACCCGTCTCCCTGATCCTGAACGGTGTCGAACTGCTGGCCGATCCCGGCGGCGTGCTGATCTGGCCGGCGCGCGAAACGCTGATCGTGGCCGACCTGCATCTGGAGAAGGGCTCGAGCCTGGCGCGCAAGGGCACGCTGCTGCCGCCCTACGACACCCGGGCGACCGTCGCCCGGCTGGCCGCCGCCATCGAAACCCATCGGCCGCGCCGGGTGATCTGCGTCGGCGACAGCTTTCACGACGCGGCCGGATCCGCCCGGCTCGACGACATGGACCGCGCCGCGCTGGACCGCCTGGTCGAGACGGTGGCGTGGATCTGGATCACCGGCAATCATGACCCGGGCCCGCCGAGCGGCCTCGGCGGCATCGTCACCGACGGGCTGGTGGACGGCCCGCTGACCTTCCGTCACGAGGCCAGGGACACCGGCGGCCCGGGCGAGATCTCCGGCCACTACCACCCCGTGGCCCGGCTGCGGATCAAGGGCCGCACCGTCTCCGGACGCTGCTTCGTGAATGACGGCGCGCGGCTGATCCTGCCGGCATTCGGTGCCTATACCGGCGGCCTCGATGTGTGCGCGCCGGATCTGCGCCGGCTGTTCGCGCGCCGGTTCGAGGTGGCGCTGCTGCAGTCGGGACGGGTCTGGCGCGTTCCCTCCTCCGAGCTTCTGTCCCCACCGCCGGCGCAGATCGGCACGCCCGTGGAACGGCGAGAGAGCGTGCGATGAGAACGCGCGAGGCGGACCTGCTGGCCCTGGCCGTGAAGGCCGCCGAGGAGCACCCCGATGCGACCGCGCTGCTCGTCGACCTGTCCCACGTGCCGCATATCGACGATCCGGCGTTCTTCCGCGTCCTGGTCGGCCGGCTGCAGGAGCGCGCCCGACAGCTCGATGCCCAGCGCTTCGATCTGGCGGACCACCGGATCTGCTTCGTTGTCCGCACCAGCGACGCTGCGACGCTTGAGACCGCCGTGAAATCGCTCTCGTCCCTCCTGGTGGCCCACGGCAAACCGCCTATCCAAGAGACCAGGTTCGCCCTGCAGACCCGCCCCGAGCCGTTCCTGACCGCCTGCCGGGAGATGGCCAAGGCGGTCGAGAACCGCCCGGATTTCCGAGCCGAGGACGACGACGGCAGGGCCCTGGCCGCGTTCCTGGCGATCGAGCGCAATCTCGCCGCAGCCGATATCTCGAACCTGCTGCGCGAACAGGCGATCGTCGATCTGTCGGACCCGGCAGCGCCGTCGATCCTGGCGATCGAGATCTTCACCTCCATTCAGGCGGTCCAGACGCTCTACGGCATCCCGCTGACCCGCAATCCCTGGCTTTTCGACCGGGTCACCGAGATCCTGGACCGGCGCATGCTGCTCCACCTCTCGCGCGACCGCGCCCAGACCGACCGGCGGCTGTCGATCAACATCCATCTGTCCACGGTCCTGTCCGACAGCTTCGAGACCTTCCTGCTCGACCAGCGCTTCGACTGGCGCCGGCATCTGATCTTCGAGCTGTCCCATATCGAGATGATCGACGCGCCGGATCGGTTCGCCGCGGCCCTTCGCCGCTTCACCGATCTCGAGGCGACGGTCGCGGTGGACGCCGTACCTTGGACGTCCTTGGCGCACATGGCCGAGGCTTCGTCCGATATTCGGTTTATCAAGGTCGAATGGGCACCGGACCTGGCGAGCCTCGACGGTGACGCCCGCACCCGGCTGACCGAGATGCTGGACCGCATCGGCCGTGACCGTATCGTTCTGCACCACTGCCCGGACGAGGCCGCGATCGAGACCGCGCTGGCCCTCGGCATCCATCTGGTCCAGGGATGGGGCGTGGATGCCCGTCTCAGCCACCCGGTCGCGGCCGAAAAGCCCACGACGACAGCGCCCCATGGCCGGAAACCCCGCTCCCAACGGCGCTAGCCGTCTCCAGACCGGGCGTCGGCCTGATCCGGCGCACGCGCGGCCGCGTACCTCATGTTACCGACCGCAACCGGCCCAAGCCTTTCATGCCTGAAACCGCCCCGACCCTTCTCTGGTTCCGACGCGACCTGCGCCTGGACGACAATCCCGCCCTCGCCGCCGCCGTGACGCGCGGCGGGCCGGTGATCCCGCTGTTCGTTCTCGACGATGACGACGCGGGCGACTGGCGTCCAGGCGGTGCGTCGCGCTGGTGGCTGCACCACGCGCTGAAGGACCTCGCCAAGGCCCTGTCGAAGGCTGGCAGCCCGCTGATCCTGCGGCGCGGGAAGGCCGCCGACGTGATCGATGCCGTCATTCAGGAGACCGGCGCCGACGCCGTCTACTGGAACCGGCGGTACGAGCCCTGGGCGACCGAGCGCGACGGCCGGATCAAGACGGCCCTGAAGAAGCGCGACATCGAGGTGCAGAGCTTCAACGGCAGCCTGCTCTACGAGCCCTGGGAGATCGTCTCCAAACAGGGTACGCCGCTGAAGGTCTTCTCGCCGTTCTGGCGGGCGGTGCAGGCCAAGGGCGACCCGGCCGCGCCGCTGGCCGCGCCGAAGATGCTCCGCGCGCCGGCGACGGCCACGGGCAGCGAGGGGCTCGACGACTGGTCCCTGCTGCCGACGCGGCCTGACTGGGCCGGCGGCCTCCGCGCGACCTGGACGCCGGGCGAAGCCGGGGCGGCTGAGCGCCTGGAGCGGTTCCTCGACGAGGCCGTTCCCGACTACAAGGCCAAGCGCGATATCCCCGGCACCGCGGCCACCTCCGCCCTCTCGCCGCATCTGCATTTCGGCGAGATCTCGCCCCGACGGATCTGGCACGCCGCCCGGCTGGCCAGCGAGGCCCGCAGCAACGAGCCGATGGATCGCGGCACGGCGAGCTTCCTGTCGGAGATCTGCTGGCGCGAGTTCTCCTACAACCTGCTGTTCCACAATCCCGACCTGCCGGAGGTCTCGCTGAAGCGCGAGTTCGAGGACTTTCCCTGGCGCGACGATCCCGACGGCCTGACGGCGTGGCAGCGGGGACGGACCGGCTATCCCATCGTCGATGCCGGCATGCGCGAGCTCTGGCATACCGGCTGGATGCATAACCGGGTCCGGATGATCGCCGCCTCGTTTCTGATCAAAGACCTGCTGATACACTGGCGCGAGGGCGAAGCCTGGTTCTGGGACACCCTGGTCGATGCCGACCTCGCCAACAATGCCGCGAGCTGGCAGTGGGTCGCCGGCTGCGGGGCGGATGCCGCCCCCTATTTCCGGATCTTCAACCCGGTGCTCCAGGGCGAGAAGTTCGACGGCGACGGCGCCTATGTCCGGCGCTGGGTTCCGGAACTGGCGAAGCTTCCCGACGCGGTGATCCATAAGCCATGGGAGGCGAAACCGATGGAGCTGTCGGAGGCCGGCGTTACCCTGGGCAAGACCTACCCGCGTCCGATCGTCGATCATGCGGGCGCGCGGAAGCGGGCGCTGGAGGCGCTGGAGACGATCAAGAAGCGGTGATCGCGCCGCCTCCCTGATCCGGGCTCCGCTCCGGCTCGTATGATGGGAGCCACCAAGGGAGAGAGACAGCCTATGCGCATCGCCGTCATCGGGTCCGGAATTTCGGGTCTTTCCGCCGCCTGGCTGCTGAACCGCGATCACGAGGTCACCGTGTTCGAGGCCGCTGACCGGCTCGGAGGCCATAGCAACACCGTCGAAGTCGACTATGACGGCACCCCGATTCCGGTGGATACCGGCTTCATCGTCTATAACGAGCGCACCTATCCGAACCTGATCGCACTGTTCGCCGAGCTCGGTGTCGCCACCGAGAGGAGCGACATGTCCTTTGCCGTCTCGGTGGATGGGGGCAGGCTCGAATACGAAGGCTCCTTCGCCGGTTTCACCGCCCAGCCGGCCAACCTGATGAGCGCGCGCTACTGGCGGATGATCCGCGACCTGGTCCGGTTCTACCGCACCGCCCCGTCCCTGCTTCTGGGGCCGGCGAACGACGACTCCCCCACCCTTGGCGAATACCTGACGCGGGAAGGCTACGGCCCCGGCTTCATCGAGGACCACCTGCTGCCCATGGCCGCCGCGATCTGGTCCTGCCCGGTGGAGACGATGCTGACCTTTCCGGCGCGCTCCTTCGTGCGGTTCTTCTGCAATCACGGCCTGCTCGACTTCGCCGCCCGACCGCAATGGCACACGGTGACCGGCGGGTCGCGGGAGTATGTGCGGCGGATCTCCGAACCCTTCGCGTCACGGATCCGGCTGTCCACGCCGGTGCGGCGGATCCGGCGGGACAGCTTCGGCGTCGACGTGGTGACCGACAGCGGAAGCGAGCGCTTCGACGAGGTGGTGATCGCCACCCATGGCGACGCCGCCCTGGCCATGCTGGATCAGCCCGATCCCCGGGAACGCTCGATCCTCGGCTGCTTCTCCTACCAGAAGAACACCGCGATCCTGCACCGCGACGCGGCGCTGATGCCGCGGCGCAAGCGGCTCTGGGCGTCCTGGAACTACCTGTCGGCGAGTAGCGACGGCGGGCGAGACGTCGCCGTCTCCTACTGGATGAACCGGTTGCAGAACATCGACCGGCGGTATCCGCTCTTCGTCAGCCTCAACCCGTTGACCGAGCCGGATCCGGCCAGCGTCTTCGCCCGGGTCGAGTACGACCATCCGGTCTTCGACACCGCCGCGATCGGCGCCCAGGGACTTCTGCCGGAGATCCAGGGCCGGCACCGGACCTGGTTCTGCGGCAGCTATTGCGGCTGGGGCTTCCACGAGGACGGCCTGCGGGCCGGCATCGCGGTGGCCAAGGCGCTCGGCAGCACGCCGCCCTGGGCGGAGACGGTCGAGCCGGCGGACGGCATGCCGCTGTCCGCGACGCCCCGGTCCGTCGAAGCCGCCGACTGAGGACACGCGATGACCGCTCGCCGCTCCGCCCTCTATCTCGGCAAGGTGATGCATTGTCGCCTCGCCCCGAAGCGTCACCGTTTCCGATACCGGGTCGCCTCGCTGCTGGTCGATCTGGACGAGCTTGCGGATCTGGACCGGGGCCTGCGGGTCTTCTCGGTGGATCGCGCGAACCTGTTCTCCTTCCATCAGCGCGACCACGGTCCGCGCGACGGCGCCGCGCTCAAGCCGTGGGTCGAGGCCGTCTTCGCCGACCAGGGCAGCGCCATTCCCGGCGGCCGGGTGCTGTGCTTCTGCATCCCCCGCACCCTGGGCTACGCCTTCAATCCGCTGACGGTGTACTGGGGCTACCGGGCCGACGGATCGCTCGCCGGGGTGCTCTACGAGGTGAAGAACACCTTCGGCGACCAGCACTGCTACTTCGTGCCCGCCGGGCCGGACCACGTGCCCGGCGAACCGCTGGTCCAGGAGGCGGAGAAGCTGCTCTATGTCTCGCCGTTCTTCGACGTTGCCGGCGGCTACCGTTTCCGCACCGGCGAGCCGTCGGACACTCTGGGGCTGCTGATCCGCCTCGTCGGCCCGGACGGCGCCGACCGTATGATCGCGACCCACAGGGCCGAGCGCCGCGCCTTGAACGACGGCGCCCTGTTGGCCACGTTAATCACGCATCCGCTGAATACGATCAAGGTGATCGCCGGGATTCATTGGGAAGCGCTTCGGCTCTGGTCGAAAAAGGCGAAGTTTCATTCCCGACCGGCGCCGCCGGATGACCCCGTGTCGCGCGGCACCGCGCGGCACACACACGCGCGGCCGGCGAAGGCCGCCTAGAAGCAACAGCGCCAGACAAGAGGGAAGTCGCACCGATGTCCGACACCGCCGTGTCCACACCGCTTGCTCAGTTCGACCTCAGCGGGCTCGATGCCTGGACCCGCCGTGGCATGTCCCTGCTGACCCGCCTTGCCGTCGGCCGGCTGACCGTCCAGTTCCCGGACGGCCGGCAGCTCACCTTCGAGGGCCGCGAGCCGGGTCCCTCGGCCACGGTCCGCCTGAAGGACACCGGCGTGGTCCGCCGGTTCATGATGGGCGGCGACCTGGGCTTCGCCGAGGCCTTCATCGAGGACGAGGCCGAGAGCCCCGACCTGACCGCCCTGGTCGAGCTGTTCTGCCGTAACAAGGCGGCGATCGAGCATCACACCCGCGCCCACCCGCTGGCCAAGCTGCTGCGCCGGGCCATCCATGTGCTGAACCGGAACTCCCGCAGCGGCGCGCGGCGCAACATCAGCTACCACTACGACCTGGGCAACGCGTTCTACGAGCGCTGGCTCGACCCCAGCATGACCTACTCCGCCGCCCTGTTCGACGGCACCCAGCAGGACCTGGAGGCGGCGCAGCAGGCCAAGTACCACCGGCTGGCCCGGGACCTCGACCTGCAGCCCGGTCAGAGCGTGCTGGAGATCGGCTGCGGCTGGGGCGGGTTCGCCGAGGTGGCGGCCCGCGACTACGGCGCGCGGGTCCACGGCGTCACCCTGTCGACCGAGCAGCTCGCCTATGCACGCGATCGCGCGGCCGCGGCCGGGCTCAGCGATCGGATCACCGTCGAGCTGTGCGACTACCGCGACGTGCGGGGTAGCTACGACGCGGTCGCCTCCATCGAGATGTTCGAGGCGGTCGGCGAGAAATACTGGCCGGCCTTCTTCCAGACCGTGACGAACCGGTTGACGGCCGGCGGCCGGGCGGCGCTGCAGATCATCACCATCGAACCGGACTCCTTCGACGACTACCGGCGCAACCCGGATTTCATCCAGCGCTACATCTTCCCAGGCGGCATGCTGCCGACCCGCGAGCACGTGATCGACCATGCCGCCCAGGTTGGGCTGACCCCGCAGGACGAGCGGGCGTTCGGGCTGGACTACGCCCGTACCCTGGCCGAGTGGCGCGACCGGTTCCTGAACACCTGGCCGGAGATCGCCGGTCTCGGCTTCGACGAGCGTTTCAAGCGGATGTGGCTCTACTACCTCGCCTATTGCGAGGGCGGGTTCCGCTCCGGAAACATCGACGTCCGGCATTTCGCGTTCCAGCGTGGCTGATGACGCCCGGCCCGCGGGCGTCGGCGGGAGCCTGTCGCCCGCCCGGTTGATCGCCTATGGCCTGCCGGGACTGCCGGTCGGCGCGCTCGGCGTGCCGCTCTTCATCTTCCTGCCGACCTTCTACTCCCAGGAGGTCGGCCTCTCCCTGGCGACGGTGGGGACCATCCTGCTGGCCGCGCGGTTGTGGGACGTGGTGACCGATCCGGTGATCGGCGCGCTGTCGGACCGCACGCGGAGCCGGTTCGGACGGCGCCGGCCCTGGATGATCGCCGCCGTCCCGCTGGTCATGCTGGCGGTCTGGATGGTGTTCCGCCCGCCGGAGGACGCCGGCGCCTGGCATCTGCTGGGCTGGAGCCTGGCGCTCTATCTCGGCTGGACCATGATCCAACTACCCCACGGCGCCTGGGGGGCCGAGCTGTCCGACGACTACGACGAGCGCAGCCGCATCGCCGGATCCCGCGAGGCCTGCGTGGTCATCGGCACGCTGCTTGCCGCCGGCACGCCGGTGTTCCTGGGAATCGACGGCGACGTGCGCCCGGGGACGGCGCTGGGCGCCCTCGCCATCGCGCTGATGCTGGTGCTGCCGGCAACCATCGCCGCCGCGGCCTCCGTCGTGCCCGACCATCGAACCGCCGCGCCGAATCCGCTTCCCTGGTCGGAATCCCGGCGCCTGCTGCTGCGCAACCGCCCGTTCCTGCGGCTGATCGTGGCCTATTTGATCAACGGGCTCGCCAACGGCCTGCCCGCGACCCTGTTCCTGCTCTTCGTCGAGCACGTGCTGGCCGCGCCGGAGAAACAGGGACTGCTGCTCTTCGTCTACTTCCTGTGCGGCATCCTCGGCGTCCCCTTCTGGCTGCTTGTGGCACGCCGGCTGGGCAAGCACAGGACCTGGTGCACCGCCATGATCCTGAACGCGGCCATCTTCGCCTTCGTCCCGCTGCTCGGCGCCGGCGACGCGACAATCTTTCTGGCGATCTGCGTGGCGACCGGCCTCTGCCTCGGCGCCGACCTGACCCTGCCGAGCGCGATCCAGGCGGACGTGGTGGACGTGGACACCGCACGGGGCGGCGGCCGGCGGACCGGGCTTTACTTCGCCTTCTGGGGCATGGCGACGAAGCTGGCCCTGGCGCTGGCGGTGGGCATCGCGTTCGGCCTGCTGGACGTCGCCGGCTTCGAGGCGGCCGGAACCAACGCGGAGGGGCCGCTGCTGGTCCTGGCCCTGCTCTATGGCGGACTGCCGGTGCTGCTCAAGGCGGTGGCGATCGCCCTGATGTGGCGCTTCCCCCTCGATCGCGACGCCCATGCTCATCTGCGCATCGAGATCCTGCGTAAAGAGACTGAAAATAAGGCTGGAGGCTGATCCATGTTCCACCGAATCGCGTATGCAGTATCGGTTCTCCTGATATTGGGGGGGTGTCAGTCAATGCAGATCGACGATTTCAAAGGAACCACGCCGACGCTTGTTCTGGAGGAGTATTTCGCGGGCAAGACCAAGGCCTGGGGCATCTTCGAGGACCGGTTCGGCAATCTGCGGCGCCAGTTCGTCGTGGACATCACGGGCGAATGGGACGGAACAACGCTCACGCTGGACGAGCGCTTCGACTACGCCGACGGCGAGAAGGACCAGCGGGTCTGGCGGATCGAGAAGGTCGGCGAGAACAGCTATGTCGGGCGGGCCAGCGACGTCATCGGCACCGCGGAGGGACAGACCGAGGGGTCGGCCTTCAGCTGGACCTACGAGATGGAACTCAACATCCAGGGCCATGACGTGAAGGTCCGGTTCGACGACTGGATGTTCCTGCAGCCGGACGGCGTGATGGTGAACCGGGCCCATGTCACGAAATTCGGCATCGAACTCGGCACCGTGACCCTGTTCTTCCAGAAGCGGAACGCCCAGAAGGCCGATACCGACGAGGACCGGGAGGCGGCTTAATATCTAGCCCTCCTCGTCATCCCGGCGGAGGAAGAGAGCTAAACCGCCAGCCTGCCCCGCACCCAGCGGATCAGCGCGCCCAGCACCGGTACGCGCGCATAGACCTGAGAGCCGGCGTCCCAGTGATCGATATGGGCCACCACACGCCCGTCCGGTCCGAAGACGACCTCCGACATCCCGTCGATCGTCATCGCCCGCCCGCGCAGACCGAAATCGAACCGCCAGCGGATATAGCCCGCCATGTCTCCCGCGGCCCGGTCGAGGATGGTGAAGCGCGGGTTCTCAAGGGTCGCGTACATGTGCCGGTACACGTCCTTGAACCTCTCCAGGCCATGCAGGTCGTTGAAGGGGTCCACGAACCGCACATCCGGGTCGCAGACATCGTCGAACACGTCGAGCCGGTCCGGCCCCATCAGCTCATAGGCGGCAAGATAGGCATCCAGGTTGCGTCGGCCGTCGATCATCCCCGAACCCCCCTCATTTCCGGGTTCCCTTGCGGACCATCGGGAAATACAGCGCATAGGGCAGAGCCGACATGGCCTTGACCAGCCAGGTGAAACGCTTGGGGAAGGTGATCTCGAAACCGCCGCCCTCCATGCCCTTCACCATCGCCTCGGCCGCATCCTCCACCTTCATCAGGAAAGGCATGGAAAACTCGTTCCGGTCGGTCAGCGGCGTGCGCACGAATCCGGGGCAGACGAGCTGCGTCTTCACGCCCCATTCGTCCAGATCGAACTTCATGGACTCCGTGAAGTTGATCAGCCCGGCCTTGGTCGCGCCATAGCCGGCGGCGGTCGGCAGTCCACCATAGCCGGCGACGCTGGCGACAACCACCAGATGGCCGGCGCGGCGCTGCTTGAAGCCCGGCAGGACGGCCGCCGTGGCATGGACCACGCCCATCAGGTTGACTTCCACCAGGGTGCGGAAATCCTCCGGTTTGAAGTCGTCGGCCGAGGTCGGGATGTGGGTGCCCGCGGCCAGGATTGCCCGGTCGATCGGCCCGATCTCGGCTTCGATACGGGCCACGGCCGCCCTTGTCGCCTCCGGGTCGGTGACGTCGACCGCGACGCCGGTGATCCGTCCGGCCGGTCCCTCAGCCGCCAGTTCGTCCAGCGCCTCCTGCCGCCGCGCGGAGCCGACAACGCGCCAGCCGTCGCGTGCCATCTGCAGGGCAACCGCCCGGCCGATGCCGGAACTGGCGCCGGTGATCCAGACTGTCCGTTCGCTCATCGCATCCGCCTTTCAGCTCAAGGTCTCAAGAAATGTCTCGGCGCGCTCCAGGATCGCGTCGCGCCTCTCGGCGTCGAACCGATCCCAGGTGCGGTAGATCATCGCCATCCGCCGGTTGTCCCGCAGGCGGTCGCCGTGGCGATGCAGAAACCGCCAGTACAACGCATTGAAGGGGCACGCGTTCTCCCCTTCCGTCTCCGTCACGTCGAAACGGCAGTGCCGGCAGTAATCGGACATCCGGTCGATGTACTTGCCCGACGCCGCATAGGGCTTGGAGCCGAGCATGCCGCCATCGGCATGCAGCACCATTCCATGGGTGTTGGGAAGCTGCACCCACTCGAACGCGTCGGCGTAGACCGCAAGGTACCAGTCGTTCACCTCGACCGGGTCGGCGCCGATCAGCAGCGCGAAGCAGCCGGTCACCATCAGCCGTTGGATGTGATGGGCATAGGCCTCGCGCCGGGTCTGGCCGATCACCTCGGCAAGACAGCGCATGTCGGTCTCGCCGCTCCAGTAGAAGCCCGGCAGTGGCCGGTCGGCACTGAAGGCGTTCGTGTCGGCGTAGTCCGGCATGGCGTGCCAGTAGATGCCGCGCACGTATTCCCGCCAGCCGAGGATCTGGCGGATGAACCCTTCCGCCGCGTTCAGGGGAGCCGCACCGTCGCGATAGGCCGCCTCGACCCGTTCGATCACCTCGCGCGGCCGCAGCAATCCGATGTTCAAGGCCGGCGAGATCAGCGAATGGAACAGAAACGGCTCGCCCACCGCCATGGCGTCCTGATAGTCGCCGAACCGCGCGAGTCCGTGCTCCACGAACCGGTCGAGCAGGTCGAGCGCCTGCTCGCGGGTGACCGGAAAGCGAAAGCCGTCCAGATCGCCGAAATTATCCGCGAACCGGTCGGCGACCAGGGCAAGAACCTCCTCGGTGACCGCATCCGGCGCATACCCCTCGAAGCCCGGCGCCCGCAGCCCCTTCGGCAGCGACTTGCGGTTCTCCTTGTCGAAGTTCCATTCCCCGCCGGCCGGAGCCCTACCGTCCATCAGGATGCCGGTGCGCTTGCGCATCTCGCGATAGAAATGCTCCATGCGGAAGGTCTTGCGCCCCTCGGCCCAGGCGGAGAAGGTGTCGCGGGAACACAGGAAGCGATCGTCGGCCCGGATCTCCACCGCCACGCCCAGCGCCGTCTCCCAGGCCTTCATGTCCTGCTCGACCCGCCATTCGCCCGGTTCCGTCACCACGACACGGTCGGGCCCATGGCGTTTGACCGCCCGGGCGAGTTCGCCGGTGAAGCTGCCGGTGTTGTCCCGATCATCGAGGCGCACGTAGTCGACCGCCACGCCGTCTGCCTCCAGCCCGGCCGCGAAATGACGCATGGCGGAGAGGATCAGGGCGATCTTCTTGGGGTGGTGCGGGACATAGGTCGCCTCGTCCGCCACCTCCACCATCAGAACCACGTCCGCGTCCGGGTCGAGATCCGTCAGGCTGGAGAGTGCCCGGTCAAGCTGGTCGCCGAGGACGAAGCGCAGGACCGTCACGCGGTCCCCGGCGGCGGCAGCGCGATGCCGGTCGACAGGGGCGAGCCGAACTGCCCCTCGTCCTCCGGCGCCGGCGCGACCCGTGTGTACTCCATGAAGCCGCCCTTGATGGTGAAGGCCATCTTCTGCCAGACCCGGTCCGCGTCGTACCAGAAGTCCAGGTCGATATCTCCGCGCATGGCGAAGCGGTCGGCCTCCACCGGCCGGCCCATCGCCTCGATCCGTTCGCTGCCGACCTTGGCGATGTCGAATTCCAGGATCCGTCCGAGCTGGCTGTCCAGCATGCGGGAGGAGTCCGTGAAGCGCGGGTGCCAGTAGCTCGACGGCAGGATGTCCGCCGGCGCCGTCACCGGCCCCTCCATCCCCTCCACGTCGAAGCCGCCCGGCACGGCACGGCCTTTGACCTGCTGCGCGTCGCCGTTGTCGTTGGTCACCGTCTCGAGCCGCACCAGACGGCCGTCGCGCCAGGTCTCGCGGGACCGGTGCTCGTAGCGGTAGACGGGGATGAAGGCCAACGACACCATGAACCCGATGAAGACATCGACCTGCAGGTCCTGCCCCACGGGGCGGTAGCGCTCCATCACATGGCCGATCGGGTTGCCGTCGCGCGTCACCTGGAACTTGAGGATGCTGGGATAGGCGGAGGCGAGCGACGGCGCCGCCATCGCATCGGACCCACCCCAGAGCGTCGCCGCCCCGGTGGCCGCCAAGCCACCGAGGACCGCGCGGCGGGAGAACGGCCGCCGAGAAAACGGCCGATGGGTATGTGGACGGGAGATAGTGCCGCTCATGCTGATCTCTTTGCCGGTCTGCGCCCCCTGGCTTCGCGCCTGTCTACGGTACGCGGCAAGGAACGGATCACCCGTGTGACGGTTGCCCGGGTGGTGGGATGGGGGGCGCTGCGCTATATCTTGGGGAGCAGACACACGAACGGATCCGAGGCCGGTGAGCAGCTTTCCCCATAGCGACCATGATCACGACCGCTGCGTCGCCGATGCCCTGTCCTCGGCCGAGATCGTGTGCATGCAGCGCGGTGCCCGGCTGACGGACCTGCGCCGCCGGGTGCTGGAGCTGATCTGGGACAGCCACGCGCCGATCGGCGCCTATGACCTGATCGACAAGCTAAGCCGGGCCCGCGCCGATGACGGCGCGGACGGCCGCGTCGCGCCGCCGACCGTGTACCGCGCCCTGGAATTCCTCATCGAGCAGGGGCTGGTCCATCGGATCGAAAGCCTGAACGCCTTCGTCGGCTGCGCGGAGCCCGAGCGGCCGCATCGCGGCTACTTCCTGATCTGCCAGAGCTGCGGCGCCGCGCATGAGCTGGCCGGCGGCGCGCTGGACCGGGAACTGCGGAACTACGCCGACGGTCTGGATTTCCAGGTCAAGCGGATCACCATCGAGGTGGCCGGGCTCTGCGCGGATTGCCGCGAGCCGGCCACCGCCTAGACAAGCCCACGACCAGACAACAAGCCTCTCACGGGAGCCTCCCATGCCCGACGATACAGCCCCTCCCTCCCCGCTGGAGCGGATGCCGGTCTCCATCCTCACCGGCTTTCTCGGCAGCGGTAAGACCACCCTGCTGAAGGCGCTGCTGGCCCATCCGGGGATGAACCGGGTGGCGGTGATCATCAACGAGTTCGGCGAGATCGGCCTCGACCACACGCTGATCGAGAGCGTGGACGAGGACGCCATCCTGCTGAATTCGGGCTGCCTGTGCTGCACCGTGCGCGGCGACCTGCTGGACACCATGAAGTCGCTGTACAAGCGCCGGGCCAAGGGCGAGGTGGCGGATTTCGACCGGATCGTGATCGAGACGACCGGCCTGGCCGATCCGGCGCCGATCCTGCATACCATGATGTCCGACGGCTTCCTGGTCACCCGCTTCACCCTGGACGGGGTGGTCACCGTGGTCGACGCGGTCAACGCCATGACCCAGTTCGATCGCCAGTTCGAGAGCGTGAAACAGGCGGCGGTCGCCGACCGGGTTGTGCTGACCAAGACCGACCTGATCCCCGAGGAGGCCGCCCAGGCGGTCGAGCAGCGGATCACGGCGATCAATCCCGCCGCCCCGGTGCTGCGGGTGATCAGCGGCGACATCGACCCCGCCGAGCTGTTCAACGCCGGCCTGTACAACCCGATGACCAAATCCTCCGATGTGCAGCGCTGGCTGAAGGAGGAGGCCTATCGGGACACCGAGGGCCACGTCTATCACCGCCCCGGGGAACAAGAGTCCGAGGACGGACACCATCATCATGATCACGGGCACGACCATAGCCACGACCATGCCCACGGCCATCACCATCACGACGTGAACCGGCACGACGACCACATCCGGGCGTTCTGCCTGACCTTCGACGAGCCGTTTCCGTGGAATAAGATCGCGCCGGCCCTGGACATGCTGGTCCAGACCCACGGCGCCAACCTGCTGCGGATGAAGGGCATTCTGAACGTCGTGGAGATCGACCAGCCGGTGGTGGTGCACGCGGTGCAGCACCTGTTCCACCCGCCGGCCAAGCTCGACGCCTGGCCCGACGACGACCGCCGCTCCAAGCTGGTGATCATCGCCCGCGACATGGAACAGGATCAGATGACCCGGATCTTCAACAGCTACCTGGCGCTGGAGTTCGCGTAAGCGGGCGGATCACTTCCCCGGCACGAACCCGGCGGTGCCCATGATGGCGATGCCGCCGCTGTCCGGCACCGGGCGGGCCTGGATCAGGATCCGGCGGCGCCAGCCGTCGCCCTGGTCGAGCGAGTAGGAGGCGCGGAACTCCCCGCTCTGCTTGGTCTCGAAAAGATCCTGAGTGAAGCCGAGGGCGTCCTTGGAGAACCAGAATCCGACCTGGTCGCGCAGGTTATCGATGTCGTTGTACTTAGAGACCACGAAGCAATGGTCCGGCCGGTCCGAGGCGACCAGCACGTCGTGCTGGGTGTTGTACTTCCATACCCGGCCCGGCTGGCCCTGCAGCCACTGCTCGGCCAGCTCGTCCGGCAGTTCGATCATGCCCTCGGTGACGATCGGGGTCTGGTTATGGGCGGCCGGCATGCAGCGGGTCAGGAAGGCCTCCAGGAACGTCCGGTTATGGGCCACCCCCCGGTCGTCGGCAACGGCGGCCGCCGCTCCTAGTCCGAGCCAAAGTCCCAACAGGCACAGCAGCAGCTTACGCATCGCGGTCACACTTCCTCGCTCAGGTTCCCGGCATCACCAGGTACAGCACCAGCGGCAGCGAGACGAAGCTGAACAGGGTGGACAGCACCACCGCCCCGGCCAAGGTTTCCGGCGAGCGACCGTAACGCAAAGCGAACAGGTAGGTGAACACCGCCACCGGCAGGGACGACTGGATGATCAGCACCCCGGCCATGACCGGCGGCAGGTCGAAGGCCCAGGCGGTCGCCGTGCCGATGCCGAATCCCATCACCATGCGGGTCACCGCCACCGCCAGGCTCTCGCCGAGCGAGGAGATCCGCAGTTGGGCGATGGACACGCCGAGCGCGATCAGCATCACCGGAATGGTCACGCCGGACAGCAGCTGCGTGGTCTTGGCGATCGGCTCCGGCACGGTGATCTCGAAGCTCATGACCATCAGGGCCAGGACCAGCGCATAGGCCACCGGCGAGGTCAGCAGCAGGCGGAACGACGCCTTGCCGGCGGCGATCGCCACGCCGACGGTGAACTGCAGGACGATCATCACCGCGAAGAACGACACCGCCGACGCCAGCCCCGCCTCTCCGAACGCGAACAGGCAGACCGGCAGGCCGATATTGCCGCAGTTGGGAAACATCAGCGCCGGCAGGAAGGCCGCCTTGGAGAACCCGGCGATCATCAGCCAGATCAGCCCGACCACCGCGAAACCGGCGATCGCCGTCAGGGAGGCCGCCGCCATCAGCCCGAAATCGCCCAGCGACACATCCAGCCGCGTCAGGGTGTCGAACACGATGCAGGGCGTGCCGATATTGACCGTGAGCCCCGTCACCGTCTCGCTGTCGAACGGCCGGTCCATGCGCCGCCAGACCCAGCCGATCGCCGCGCAGGCGAAAACCGGTGAGACGAGCGCGAGTAGGTCGAGCAGGATCAAGCGGGGCGTCTCCGGTGCGGGTGGCCCGTGACCGGGCAATCGGTGTTATGTAGCGGAGCCGGGGGGCGCCGTCACGCCATCGCCTTCGCACCTGCAAGATGACCCGCGCCTCCGGGCACGACTGCCGTTCCGCGCGGCCCCTTGTCAAACGCCGGCGGCTGCGGCACCTGTGCGGCAACCAATAAGACACATCAGGAGAGGCGCATGATCTTCTACGAGCCGGGACAGCACAAAGAGCACGGGTTCAGCCACGATCCGTTCAAGGCCTTCGTCAGCCCGCGCCCGATCGGCTGGATCGGTTCGATCGACGATCAGGGCCGCACCAACCTCGCGCCCTACAGTTTCTTCAACGCCATGGCCTCGAACCCGCCCCAGGTGGTGTTCGGTACCGGCAGCCGGCCTGACGGCAGCAAGAAGGACAGCCAGCTCAACATCGAGCAGACCGGGCAGTTCACCCTCAGCATCGTCGGCCATGCGCTGAAGGACGACATGAACGCCAGTTCGGCCGCCCTGCCCCATGGCGAGAGCGAGTTCGAGACGGCCGGAATCGAGGGTGCCGCCTCGCGCCTGGTCAAGCCGCTCTGGGTCGCCAAGGCGCCGATCGCGTTCGAATGCGTCTACCGGCAGACGATCGAGATGGAATGCTGGGACGCCTCCCATAAGAACTACATGCTGATCGGCACGGTGATCGGAATCCACGTGTCCGAGGACGTGGTGGTCGACGGCAAGGCGGACGTCACCAAGTGGCAGCCGGTCTCGCGGCTGGGCTATTACGACTACGCCACGGTGACCGAGGTGTTCGAGATGTTCCGCCCGGAAGGCGCGCCGCGCCCGACCTGAGGGGGGGGGGTGAGTTCCCTCCTGCTCTGACCCTCCCATCATCCTCAGAGCACTCCCCGGATTTATTCCGGGGAGTGCGTTATGGCTGGTGGTTTGGGGTAAGGCCCCTAAACCTTCAGCACCAGCTTGCCGGTCACCGAGCGGGCCGACAGTGCCGCCAGGGCGTCGCGGGCCTTCTCCAGCGGATAGGTCTCGCTCACCAGCGGCTTGATCTTCCCCGCCGCGTGCAGGTCGAACAGCGCCTTGAAATTGGCCGCGTCCACGTCCGGCTCGTTGCGGCGGAACTGGCCCCAGAACACGCCGACCACAGCACAGCCCTTCAGTAGGGTCAGGTTCGCCGGCACCTGCGGAATCTCGCCGCTGGCGAATCCCACCACCAGATAGCGCCCGTTCCACGCCATCGAACGCAAGCTCGGCTGCAGCAGGTCGCCGCCGACCGGGTCGTAGACCACGTCGACCCCGCGTCCGCCGGTGATCTCCTTCAGCCGGTCGCGGAAGCCCTCCTTGGCATAGTTCACGACCTCGTCGGCGCCCTGCGCCTGGGCCACGGCGAGCTTCTCGGCCGTGCTGGCCGCGGCGATCACCTTCGCCCCCAGCGCCTTGGCGATCTGGATCGCCGCCACGCCGACCCCGCCCGACGCGCCGAGCACCAGCAGGGTCTCGCCCGGCTGGATCGCCGCGCGCTGCACCAGCGCGTGATAGGACGTGCCGTAGGTGATGGCGAAACCGGCCGCCGTGACCTCGTCCATGCTCTCCGGACGCCGCAGCAGCCGGTCCGGAGTGGTGACGATCTCCTCGGCGAAACCGCCCCAGGTCGTCGTGGCGATCACCGGATCGCCCACCGCGAACTCGGTCACGTCCGACGCCACCTCGACCACCGTGCCGGCGACCTCGCCGCCGGGAGAGAACGGCGGTTCCGGCTTGAACTGGTATTTGCCCTGGGTGATCAGGACGTCCGGAAAGTTCACCCCGCAGGCGGCGACCTTGAGGCGGACCTGCCCGGCCTCCAGTGGTGCGGATCCCACCTCCTCGACCACGAGATCGTCGATCGAGCCATAGGCCTTGCACAGCACGGCGCGCATGTCTTTCTCCCTGATGATGCTTGTTTGTCTTGGCTTGAGCGGCGGCAATCCGCCGAGTGTGGCTCAGGCGGCGGTCACCCGATAGGCGCAACGCCGCCCGCCGGCGAGCACGTGGTCCACCCGCTCCACCACGGCGTCGCGGCCGAGCGCCTCGCGGAACACGCTGAGCTCGGAGCGGCACAGATTCTGGCAGGCGGCAGCGGCGGCGCAGATCGGGCAGTGGTTCTCGATCAGCAGCAGCGACCCGTCCTCCTCGCGCCGCCATTCGGCCATGTAGCCCTCGCGATCACGCAAATCGGCGAGACGGGCCACCCGCTGCTCCAGACTGCCGGCCCCGGCAGTGGCCTGCACGTAGATCTGGCGCTGCTCGGTCTCGCGCCGCGCGATCAGACGGTCGAGCCCTGCATCGCCAAACTCCTCTCGGATCGCGTCGAGCAGCGCGACAGAGAGGTCTGAGTGGCGGTCGGGAAATCTGGCATGACCGGTCGCGGTCAGGCGCCACAACCGTCTCGGGCGGCCCCGTCCGACGCGCTGGTCCTCAAAAGCGACCAGACCATCGGCGTCCAGTTTAACCAGAAGCTGCCGCACCGCCTCGCTGGTCACGCCGAACGCGGCGCTGAGGTCGGCGATGCTCTCCGGGCCCCGCGTCTTCAGGCGGAACAGGATGCGATCTACCGTCGTCTCGGACATCTCGTTCACTCGTTTAGCCAAGTTCACCCTTGTAAATAGCGACTCTGGTCGGAGATTTCCAGGCGGCGAAATTTTGTCGGCACGACAACCACAAATTAACCGGATGTTATTGAACTCGTGGAATTCTGCCTTAACCAAATTTCTCCAGCGGGGAGCCCGTATGAGCTGGAATTTCTGGGGTAAAAAGGCTCACAGAGCCTCATCGGCCGACCTGAAGGCGATCTATCAGGCGTTGAACATGTCCCAGGCGGTCATCCAGTTCGCGCCGGACGGCACCATCCTGGATGCAAACGAAAATTTCTGCTCGGCGATGGGCTATTCCATCGGAGAGCTCCGCGGCAAGCACCACCGGATCTTCGTCGACCGGGCCGAAGCCGAGAGTCCCCGGTACTCGGCCTTCTGGGACTCGCTGCGCAAGGGCCAGTTTCAGCAGGCCGAGTTCCGCCGCTTCGGCAAGTCCGGCGAGGAGGTCTGGATCCAGGCCACCTACAACCCGCTGCTGGACGGGTCGGGCAAGGTCTACCGGGTGATCAAGTTCGCCACCGACGTGACCGAGCGCAAGCTGAAGGATGCCGAAATTGCCGGCCAGCTGGCGGCGATCGGCAAGTCCCAGGCGACCATCGAATTCGACATGGATGGCACCATCCTCCATGCGAACGATCTGTTCCTGAACGCGATGGGCTACCGGCTCGACGAGATCGTGGGCAAGCACCACCGGATGTTCCTCGAGGACAGCTACGGCGAGAGCCCGGCCTACCAGTCCTTCTGGTCGGCCCTACGGCTCGGCGAATTCCAGCAGGCCGAGTTCAAGCGCTTCGGCAAGGGCGGGCGCGAGGTCTGGATCCAGGCGACCTACAACCCGATCCTCGACATGAACGGCAAGCCGTTCAAGGTCGTGAAGTTCGCCGTGGACATCACCGAAGCAGTGCGCGCCCGGCAGCAGAACGAAAAGCTCGCCGCCCTCGTTCTGGAGAACATGGAGAACATCGGCGACGCCGTTCAGGTCGCCAACGCGAAGTTCACCACCACGGCCGAGGCCTCGCACGAGGTATCCGCCACGGTGCAGCAGGTCGCCTCCGGCGCCGAGGAACTCGACAGCTCGGTACAGGAGATCGCCCGCAGCACCGCCATGTCCACCGAGCAGGTAGCCAGGGCGATCCAACAGACCGGCTCGGCCGACAGCGCCGTCTCCGACCTGGCGAAATCGGCGGACGCCATGGGCGGCATCATCGAACTGATCCAGGACATCGCCGCCCAGATCAACCTGCTCGCCCTGAACGCCACCATCGAGTCCGCCCGCGCCGGAGAAGCCGGCAAGGGCTTCGCCGTGGTCGCCGGCGAGGTGAAGTCGCTGGCCAGCCAGGTCGCCACCGCCACGGATCGGATCTCCACGGAGATCGACACCATGCAGTCCGTGTCGGACGCGGTGGTAAGGGCGCTGGCGGTCATCAAGACCTCGATCGCCGAGATCGAGTCCAGCGTGACCGGCGTCGGCGGTGCGGTCGAGGAACAGGCCGCCGTGACCCGGGAGATTTCCCAGAACATGCAGGCCACCTCCGAAGCGGTGAGCCAGATCGATAACGGCATCAACGAGATCCGCGCGTCGATCCAGATCGCGGATACCGCCTCGACGACCGTGCGCAACGAGATCAAGGAACTGAAGTCCAGGAAGGTGGCCTGATCCGGCGTCCGGCAGGCGTCCACGAAAAACACTTTCGCCGGTCCCGCCCCAGAATTATAACAAGCAAAACATTGCTATAATACGCTTGCTATAATCCTGGGGCGGGACGCATGACCGATCATTCGGACGACCGACTGTTGCGCTGGGGCGAGCTGCTGGGGCCGCGCTACCGGGTCGCCACAGTGATGATCGCCCTCGGCATCCTGCTCAATGCGGTCAATTTCTTCGTCTTCTCCTCCCTCGCGCCGAGCGTCGTGCGCGACATCGGCGGACTGGAGCTGCTGCCCTGGGCGACCACGCTCTACGTGGTCTGTTCCATCGTATCGACCGCCGCGGGCGGCCTGGTGCGCGCCCATATCGGCGCCCGGCGGGCCCTGACCATCTCGATCTTCGGCTTCGCCGCCGGCTCGACCGGGATCGGCCTGGCGCCGACCATGGAATGGCTGCTCGCCGCCCGTGCGCTGCAGGGGCTCGGCGCCGGGTTGCTGGTCGCCAATTCCCACGGGCTGATCCGCGACCTGTTCCCGGCCAAGAGCTGGGCCCGCCTGTTCGCCGCCATCTCCGGCGCCTGGGGCATCGCCGCGCTGTCCGGCCCGTTGATCGGCGGTATCTTCGCCGAGTTGCAGGACTGGCGCTGGGGCTTCTTCGCCATGGTGCCGGTCTGCGCGGTGTTTCTGGCGATGGTCCTGCGCACGGTCACCGACCGTCCGCATGAGGAACGCGCCGGGCTGGCTCCGGTCTTCCGTCTCGGCCTGATCGGCCTTGCCGCGCTGCTGGTCGGCGCCACCGGCAAGGGCGCCCACGCCCATGAGGAGATCGCGCTCGCCGTCTGCGCCCTGGTCGTGCTGATCACCGCCATCGTGTGGGAGCGGCGCTCGGCGACGCCGATCTTTCCGCGCGACATGTTCCGGCCGTCCACCCCGCTGGGCGCCGGTGTCAGCTACTTCTTTTTCGTCTCCCTCGGTACCGTGGCGACCGGGGTCTACGGCCCCTATTTCCTCCAACTCCTGCACGGCGTGCAGCCGCTGGTCGCCGGCTATACCGTCACGGTCCAGTCGCTCTGCTGGACGACGGCGGCCATCCTGTTCTCCGGCCTTGCAGGACGGCGGGCGCGGATCGCCATTGTCGCCGGGCCGATCCTGACCGCCGCCGGATGCCTCGGAACGCTGCTGTTCCTGCCTCAGGGGCCGCTGCCCCTTGCCATCGCCTCCATCGGCCTGCTCGGCTTCGGCATCGGCACCGCCTGGGGCCATGTGGCCAAACGGGTATTCGACGCCGCCGGCGAGGCCGACCGCGACCGGGTCGGCTCGGCCATGCCGACGATGCAGTCCCTGGGCCTCGCCTTCGGCGCCGCCGCGGTCGGCGTGGTCGGCGACCGGGTCGGGCTGTCCGGCACGCCGGACGCGCCGGTGATCGAGGCGGCGGCGCGCTGGACCTATCTCGCCTTGCTGCCGGCAATCGGATTGGCCATTCTCGGAGCGCTCGGTAACGCGCTGCGGACCATCCCGGAGCATCGCTGAGCGCCTTGGACCAAAAGCCTTCGCGCGCTGATGGCCCCACCCGCCTGATCATTCTTGCTACAATGACCAAGCCAAAAGCCTGGAGCCTTCCCCGGAGCCTCGAATGATCGCCCTCAGCGTCAACCTCAACAAGGTCGCCACCCTCCGCAACACGCGTCCGCATGACGACCCGTCCGTGGTGCGCGCCGCCCGCACGGTGCTGGATGCCGGTGCCGCCGGTGTGACCGTGCATCCGCGCCCGGACGCCCGCCACATTCGCGAACAGGACGTCCTCGACCTGGCGGATGTGATGAAGGAGGCGGCCTATGCCGGCCGCGAGTTCAACATCGAGGGCTATCCGGACGAGCGGTTCCTGGCGCTCATTCGCCGGGTGAAGCCGGATCAGGTGACGCTGGTGCCCGACGCCCCCGATCAGGCGACCTCCGACCATGGCTGGGACCTGCCGGCCCAGCACAATTTCCTCGCCCCGATCGTGGCCGATCTAAAGGACATGGGCTGCCGGGTCTCGCTGTTCGCCGATGCCGAGCCGGCGATCGCCGAGGCCATGGCCAAGACCGGGGCCGACCGGATCGAGATCTATACCGGCCCCTATTTCGAGACCTTCGGCACGCCGGAGAACGCGGCGATCCTGAAAGCGATCGTAGAGACCTCGGAAGCCGCGCGCGCGTTGGGGCTCGGCATCAATGCCGGCCACGACCTCACCCTGGAAAACCTGCCGACCCTGGCCCAGGCGGTGCCGTGGATCGACGAGGTCTCCATCGGCCACCACCTGATCGGCGAGGCGCTGTGGATGGGGCTGGACGGCGTCGTGAAGGCGTATAAGAACTGCCTCGCCGTTTGACGGGCCGGTTGTCGCGACCATCTTACCCTCCGATGGCCCATAGCAAACCGTCCCTGCCGACCAAGATCTGCGCCGCCTGCGGCCGCCCTTTCGCCTGGCGCCGTAAATGGGCCCGCGACTGGGAGCGGGTGCGCTATTGCTCGGACCGCTGCCGACGCACGCGCGGCCGGTTGCCCGAGCCGCCGCCCAGGCGGTAGCGTGGGCCACCAACCGGAGGGTTCCCCATGACCGACCGTCCCGCCCCGGACGCCGCGGCCGCGCTGCCGAAACTGTTCCAGCCGATCACCCTGCGCGGGGTGACGGCGCGCAACCGGGTCATGGTCTCGCCGATGTGCCAGTACCACTCGGTGAATGGATCGCCGACCGACTGGCACATGATGCATCTGGGCCGGCTCGCGGTCGGCGGAGCGGGCATCCTGTTCGGCGAGGAGACCGCCGTCGAGGCGCGTGGCCGCAAGACCCATGAGTGCGCCGGCCTATGGGACGACGCCCAGATCCCGCATTACGCCCGCCTGACCGAGTTCATCCGCCAGCAGGGCGCGGTGCCGGCGATCCAGATCGGCCATTGCGGGCGCAAGGCCGGCTGCCACGGTGCCGTGAAGGACTGGGCGCCGCTGACCGAGGCCGATGCCGCCGAGGGGCGTCCGCCGTGGCAGGGCCTGGCGCCGAGCCCGATCCCCTACGGCCCCGGATTCATGGCGCCGAAGGAGATGGACACCGACGACATCCGCGAGGTGATCGACGCCTTCGGCGAGGCGGCGCGGCGTGCGGTCGATGCCGGCTACGACATCATCGACGTGCATGGCGCCCACGGCTACCTGCTGCATCAGTTCCTGTCGCCGATCACCAACAGGCGCACCGACGGCTATGGGGGCGACCGGGCGGGGCGGATGCGCCTGCTGCTGGAAGTGACCGAGCGGGTGCGGGCGGTCTGGCCGAAGGACCGGCCGGTCTTCGTCCGCTTCTCCGTGGTCGACGGCAAGGGCGGGGTCTGGGGCCTGGAGGACAGTCTGGCGTTGGCCCAGGCGCTGAAGGAGCGCGACGTCGACGTGCTCGACATCTCGTCGGGCGGCATCGGCGGAGAGACCGACATGCCGGCCCTGCCGCGCACGCCGGGCTATCACGTCCCCTTCGCCGAGCGTATCCGCGCCGCCACCGGCCTGCCGGTGGTCGCCGTCGGTATGATCACCGACCCGCGCCATGCCGAGGATATTCTGGTCCGCGAGCGCGCCGACATCATCGCCATCGCCCGCGAGTTCATCTGGAACGCCGATTGGGCGGCCCACGCGGCCAAGGCGCTGGGCGTGCCCGGCGCCAACCGGCTGATGCCCGAGGAATACGCCCATCGCCTCGACCTGCGCGACCGGCAGCAGGCCATGGGCTTCAACCGGCCGGGGCCGGAGAGCGCGGCGGCCTTCGCCGTCCTGCTCGGCGAGGCGGGGGCCGCGGCGGCGCAATGAGCCGCTTTCTGGTCGGCCGCCTGCTGCAGACGATCCTCGTCCTGCTGCTTCTGTCGGCGGCGACCTACGGGCTGCTGGGGCTGATGCCGGGCGATCCGGTCGACCTCATGGCCGGTGCCGACCCGGACGTCACCCCCGCCGACATCGCCCGACTCAAGGCGCTCTATGGGGTCGACCGGCCGATCTGGGAGCGCTATCTGACCTGGCTGTCCTCGGCGCTGCAGGGCGATTTCGGCTATTCCCGCCTCTACGCCCGCCCGGTGCTGGACATCGTCGCCGACCGGCTGCCGACCACCATCCTGCTGATCGGCCTGTCGCTCGGCGTCGCCCTCACGATTGCCCTGCCGGCCGCCATCGTCGCGGCGCGCCGCCCGGGCGGGCTGGTGGACCGGACGATCAACCTGCTGTGCTTCGCCGGGGTGTCGGTGCCGCCGTTCTGGCTTGCCCTGCTGCTGATCATCCTGTTCGCGGTGACGCTGGGCTGGCTGCCGGCCGGCGGGATGTCCTCGTCCAGCGGCGACGGGGGCATCCTCGACCGCGCCCGCCACCTGATCCTGCCGGTGCTCACCCTGTCGGCGGCGACGGTGGCCGCCTATACCCGCCACCTGCGCTCGGCCCTGATCGAGGTGCTGGGCGAGGACTTCATCCGCACCGCCCGGGCCAAGGGCGTGCCGGAGCGCCGGGTGATGACCCGTCACGCGCTTCGCAATGCGTTGCTGCCGGTGGTCACGCTGATCGGCCTCGACCTCGGCTCGCTGGTGTCCGGCGCGCTGATCACCGAGACCATGTTCTCCCAGCTTGGCATGGGCAAGACGATTTACGACGCGGTGATGGGCAACGACTACAACCTCGCCCTGGTCGGGTTGCTGACCGCGGCGGCGGCGACCCTGATCGGCAATCTGGGCGCCGATATCGCCTATGCGAAGCTCGATCCCCGCATCGTCTACCGCGCGGAGCCGGGCGCATGAGACGGATGCTGCGCGATCCCCTGGCCCTGCTCGCCCTGCTGATTCTGGTCGCGCTGGCCCTGGCGGCGGTCTTCGCGCCGCTGATCGAGGCGGCCATGGGCCTGGATGCCGAGGCGGTCGACCTGTTCAACCGCCTCGCCCCACCCTCGCCGGCGCATCCGCTGGGCACCGACGAGCTCGGCCGCGACCTGCTGCTGCGCCTGCTGGAGGGCGGGCGGGTGTCCCTGTCCGTCGGCCTCTCTGCCGCCCTGGTGGCGTCGGCGATCGGCACGCTGATCGGGTTGGCAGCAGGCTATATCGGCGGTCGGCTGGACGCGGTGTTGATGCGGACCGCCGACGGGGTGATCGCCCTGCCGCTGCTGCCGCTGCTGATCGTCCTGGCCGCCGTCGACCTCTCCAAGCTCGGCCTGCCCGCCGACATGGCGCAGTCCGAGACCGCGTCGCTGGTGCGGCTGGTGGTGCTGGTCTCCCTGGTCGGCTGGCCGGTGACCGCCCGGCTGGTCCGCGCCTCGACCCTCAGCCTGCGCAAGCGGGAGTTCGTGGAGGCGGCGCGCGCGCTGGGCTTCTCGTCCTGGCGGATCGCCCTGCGTCACGTGCTGCCCAATGCGCTCGGCCCCATTCTGGTGGCGGCCACCCTGTCGGTCGGCAATGTGGTGCTGTTCGAGAGCGTGCTGTCCTTCCTCGGCCTCGGCGTGCGGCCGCCGACCCCGAGCTGGGGCAACATGCTGACCGGTGCGCAGGAACTGATCTGGGAGGCGCCGCGGCTGGCGATCTGGCCCGGCGTCCTGATCTTCGCCACGGTGGTCAGCGTCAATCTGCTGGGCGATGCGCTGCGCGACCGGCTCGATCCGAGGACAGCCCGGCGCCCGTCGGCGAGGGCCGCGGCGACACCCGAGCGTGTGCGTTGACGAATGCCGACCCGCTGACCACTCTGCAGGTATGATTCGCACCCTTACCCTGCTCGCCGTCTTCGTGCTGACCCTCGGCCTCGCCGCCTGCGAGGAGGAGCCGACGGCGACTGGCCCGCAGAACCACCGGGCCGGCCTTCCGCCGAAGGGGCCGGACTATACCGGCGATCTCTGCGCGGTGGTCCGCAACCGCGCACCGTTCACCATCACCGGTCGGATCGAACTGAAGAACAACAACCGCGCCACCTTCCGGCTGGCCCGCAACGAGACCACCAGGCTGTGCCTGAACGGGACGACCTTCGGGAACTACACGGTGACGCTGGTGGTGACCAACTTCGTCACCATGCCGATCTTCAGCTGCTACACCACGGTGGACGAGGCGATCGAGATCTTCGCCCGGCCGAACGGCGACGGGTTCACCTATTCCGCCACCTGCCGGTAGCGCGTCCCCAGTTACCCCTCCCGTCTCCCCGGCCCTGAGCCGGAGCCCAGGAAACGAGCCGCTGGAAAGTCAGACCAACTGGCGATAGCGCTCCAGCGCGCAGATGCCTGGATCCCGGCGCAAGGCCGGGAAGACGGGCTGCGGGAGCGTTTACGCCGCCTTGTCGCCGAGCACGGTCTCGACCAGTTCGGTCCAGTAGCTCGCTCCCCAGGTCAGGACCTCGTCGTTGAAGTCGTAGCCCGGGTTGTGCAGGCCCTCGCCCGGGCCGGCCGGACCGTTGCCGATCCAGACATAGGCGCCCGGCTTCTCCTGCAGCATGTAGGCGAAGTCCTCGCCGCCCATGCTCGGCAGCAGGTCGCCGACCACGTTGTCCGCGCCCATCAGGCCGGCGGCGACGTCAGCGGCCACAACGGACTCCGCCTCGCTGTTCACGGTCGCCGGATAGCCGTAGCGGAAGTTCAACTCGCCGCTGCCGCCATTGGCCGCCGGGATACCCTCGACGATCGCGCGCATCCGCTCCTCCGCCATCTTCATGACCTCCTCGGAATAGGTCCGCACGGTCCCGCGCAGCACAACCGAGGGCGGGATCACGTTGTAGGCGTCGCCGGCATGGATCTGGGTGACCGAGACCACGAGGCTGTCCACCGGATGGGTATTGCGGCTGGCGATCGACTGCAGCGCACCGACCACCTGGGAGGCCACGACGATCGGATCGACCGTCTGATGCGGCATGGCGGCATGGCCGCCCTTGCCGTGGATCGTGATGTCGAACACGCCGGTGCCCGCCATCATCGGCCCCGGCATCACCGCGAGCTTGCCGACTTCCAGACCCGGCCAGTTATGCATGCCCCACACACTCTCGACCGGGAAGTCCTTGAACAGGCCTTCCTCGATCATCACCCGGCCGCCGCCGCCGCCTTCTTCGGCCGGCTGGAAGATGAAATAGACGGTGCCGTCGAAGTTCCGGGTTTCCGACAGATACTTGGCGGCGCCGAGCAGCATGGTGGTGTGCCCGTCATGGCCGCAGGCGTGCATCTTGCCCTCGGTCTTCGACTTGTAGGGGATGTCGTTCGTCTCGTAGACCGGCAGCGCGTCCATGTCGGCGCGCAGGGCGATCGCCCGGCCGCTGTCGGTCTTGCCCATCAGCTTGCCGACCACACCGGTCTTCGCCAGGCCCCGATGCACCTCGACGCCGAACTCCTCCAGTTTCTTGGCGACGAAGTCGGAGGTCAGGACCTCCTCGAAGCACAGTTCCGGGTTCTCGTGCAGGTACCGGCGCCACTCGGTCATGTCGGCGTGGAAATCGGCGATTCGGTTGATGATGGGCATGGCTGCGCTCCGGATGTCGTTGCCGCCAGACTAGGCCTGCACGCTGCCGGTGTCATCCATGCTGCGAGGCAACAAAGTCATGCATTGCGCGAAAGGCTGGGGCGCGGATTCAGCGCACGACCGAAGCGCGAAATCGCCGTAAAGGGTGCACCGCACGCGGAATCCCGGACGTGCTCTAGGGGGCCGGGGAAAAGGCATCAGAACTGCGCGCTGCCGGCCGGCGAGAAGGGCTTCTCCGGTTTGTTAAAGGAGTTGCCTGTGTCCGTCGACACGACCTGGTGCGCCGCAGAAGCGGCCGCCAAGCTTTTGAGTGCCTTGCAAAACCTAATCCCGACATGTCCGAGAGACGGAGGCCAACCGCACCGGAACACGATGCGGACGATCACCCGCTGCGTCTCGGAAATGCTGACCGATGCCGGTCTCTGCAACGGTCCCAGCTGCCGGCTGGACTCTCCGTCGATCAGCCACGAACAGATCGCCGAGATCCTGCGGACCCTGCAGGTCGCCCTGGAGGACGAGTCGTCGACCTCCGACGCGGTGGCCGCCGGCATCCTGACCGATCTGCACGACCGGCTTGCAGTCCTTCAGGACGGCTGACCGGCGATCCGGTCGAGCCGTCCCGAAGGGCGACGTCACGGCGTCATGGTCGGGCCGAGAGCCGGCCGTTCGGTCGCGGCACCGGTCACCGCCACGCCGTTCTTCACCACCATGCGGTGGTTGGCCCGGCGCGCGACCTTGGTGATATCGGCCAGCGGGTCGCCGTCGACGATCAGCAGGTCGGCGGCCTTGCCGTCGGCGATGGTGCCGCGGTCCTCAAGACGCATCAGGTCGCAGCCGTTGCGGGTGGAGACGGTGATCGCGTCCATCGGGCTGATCCCGGTTTCCGCCACCATGTACTCCAGCTCCAGCGCGTTCTCGCCGTGCTTGTTGTACGGGGTGCCCGCGTCGGTCCCCATGGCGATCTTACCGCCGGCCTCGTAGAACTTCTTGATCGAGGCGACGTGGTGCACGACGACCCGCTCGCATTTCTCCACCGCATAGGCCGGCACGCCGTGGTCCTTGTTGGCCAGGATGTTCTTCACCGCCGCCAGGGTCGGGACGAGATAGGTGCCGTGGGACAGCATCTCCTCCACGCACTCGTCGGTCATGAAGATGCCGTGCTCGATCGAGTCCACACCGCCGCGCACCGCGTTGAGGATGCCCTCCGAGCCCTGGGCATGGCTGGCGCAGGTGCGGTGGAAACGATGGCCTTCGGAGATGCCGGCCTTCATCTCCTCGGCCGTGTAGTGGGCGTCCTCCGGATTCACGCCCGGGGTCATCACGCCGCCGGTGGCCATGATCTTGATCAGGTCGGAGCCGGCATGGATCTGCTCGCGCACCGCCTTGATCACCTCATCGACGCCGTCGGCGATTCGGCCGTTGCGGTGGCCGTGGCCGCCGGTCATGCACACGACCTTGCCGGAGGCGCGGATGGTCGGGCCGAGCTGCCGGCCGGTGTTGCACGCGTCACGGACGGCGAATTCCAGATAGTCCTTGCCGCCGCAGTCGCGCACCGCGGTGATGCCGCCGCGCAGGGAGGTCTGGGCATTGTCCAGCGCCTTCATGGTGAGCTGGCTCTCGCGCAGGGCGATCATCGAGGCCCACGGATTGCCCTCGGCGCCGTAGCAGAGATGGACGTGGCAGTCGACGAGGCCCGGGAGCAGCGTGCCGCCGGAGGTGTCGACCCGGTCGCCCGAGAAGCCGGCGAACTCGGCGAGCGGGGCGAACCGCGTGATCTTCGCCCCCTCGACCAGTACGCCGTGGTCGTCGTGGACATTGCCGGCGCCGTCGATGACGCGTCCGCCGGAGTACAAGGTGGCCATTCAGGGCTCTCCTGTTGATGGGTTGCTGCCCCCGCTTATCCGATCGCCGCAGGCCACCACAAGCCCGCACGTCCGCTTCGATCGGCGGCCGCAGACAAGCGCGTGGCTCTGGCGACGATATTCGTCTAACGTCTATACACAGTGAGCGGGCGATCTCTCGCCTTCCTCAATCTGCACCGGTCCGCGGAGCCTCACTGTGAGCAATGACACACCTGCTTCCACCGGGATGGCTTCGAAGGCGGTCGACTGGACGCTGGCGACCGTCGCCGCGATCGGAAGCTTCATCCTGATGCTGAAGCTCGGCGCGTTCCACGCAACGCCGCCGGAGTCCCTCGACGGGGCCTGGCAGGCGGCGCTTCAGTTCGCCTGGCTGCACGATCTTCAGGTCGGCCGGGACATCGTCTTCCCGCACGGCCCCTACGGCGCCTTCTACGCTCAGCTCTACCATCCCGATCTCGTCGGCCTGTGGTACGCGATACGCCTGTCCCATGCGGTGGTCCTGGCGGTGGCCCTGGTCTGGACGCTGCGGGTGGTCGCCGGCCCCGGTCTGGGATGGCGGGTCCTGGCCTGCGGCCTCGCCCTGCTGGCGGCCGCCGCCCTGGTGCCCGGTCCCGACGGGATCTGGATGCTGGCCTCCTTCCTGCTGATCGGCCTCGCCGTGGACGACCGCAGGGCGCCGCCGCTGCTGATCGTGCTCCTGGTGGCGGCGATCGCGCTCGCCACCCTGGCCAAGTTCTCCTTCCTGGTGATGGGGGTGACCGCCCTGATCGCCTGGACCGTCGCCGCCGCCTTCCGCCGCGACCCCATGGCGCTGCTGGCCATCCCGCTCTATGTCGCCGCGATCGTGCTGCTGTGGATCGGTGCCGGCCAGGAACTGTCCGGATTCGCCGACTGGGTGCGCGTGTCGTTCGAGGTCGGCAGCGGCTACGCGGCCGCCATGTCCCTGACCAGCAACCGATATGACCTCGCGGTCTACGGCGCGCTCGTCGTGCTCCTGCTGCTGGGGGTCTGGGTCGGGTTCCGGACCCAGTCCGCCTTGGCGGTGAAGGCCATCGTCGTGCTGGGCTGGCTAGCGCTGTTCATGTTCGTGGCCAAGGCCGGCTTCGTGCGCCATGACGGCCACGCGGTCTTCCCCTTCGAGATGGCCGTGGTCGCCGCCGCCCTCGTCGTTGCGCATGGCCTGCCGCCGCATCGCGGCACCGGGCAGCTCTTCGCCCTGCAGACGCTGGTCCTGGTCGGCGCCGTCGGCTGGCTGTCGGTCGCACATACGCGCCTGACGCCCAGCGAGCACACGATCGACCGGCAGATCGCCAGTCGCGTCGTCCATGCGCCGGCGCTGCTGCTGGGGATCGCCAACGATCTGCTGTCGCAGCAGGGCAAGGCGGCGCACTACCGTGACTACGCCGACAAGTCGCGCGCGCTTCTGGGCGGCCCGCATCCCCGGATCGCGTCGGCCGCCTCGGTCGATGTCTATTCCTACATGATCGCTCCGCCGATCCTGGCCGGCCTGCCGTACCACCCCCGGCCGGTGATCCAGTCCTACCAGTCCTATATGCCGGCGCTGGCCGACCGGGACGTGAAGGAGGTCCGCCGCACGGGCGCGGAGGTCTATGTCCTGCAGGTCGGCAGCATCGACAACCGCCCGCCCCTCGCCGATGGCGGCCATCTCTGGCCGGAGTTCCTGTCGCTCTACAACCCGGTGGACCAGGTCCCCCTCGGCCTCGTGATCGAGCGCCGGGCCGAGCCGCTGACGCTCGAGACCCGCAAGCTGGTTGACGGCAAGAACCGCTACAACAGCTGGATCGAGCTGCCCGCTCCCGCTCCGGGCACCATCCTTCAGGTCAAGGGCGGGATCCGTCCGACCCTGCTCGGCCGCGCCTTCGGGCTCGCGTTCAAGCCGCCGCAGCTCACCATCACCCTGCGCCGGGCCGATGGTAGCGAGCAGATCCACCGGCTGGTGCCCGGCCAGCTCGGCGCCGGCTTCCCGGTTTCGCCGCTCATGACCACACCGCAGGAGGTCCGCGCCCTGTTCGAGGGTGAGGCCGCCGGCGCGCCGGTCACCGCCTTCCGGATCAACGCCGGCCGGCTTCAACAGGCGTTCTGGGGCAGTGCGTTCCCGCTAACCGTCACCGAGATCCACCGGCCGGGCCAGGGCTGACAACCGGCCGTCGATCTCTGCCGCGTCCGGCAGAGCCGCCGCCGCGCCCGGCCGGGTGCAGGTGAGACCGGCCGCGACCGAGGCCCTGTGCAGGGCATCCGGCAGCCCCATCCCGACATCGAGCGAAGCCGCCAGGACGCCGACGAACGCGTCGCCGGCGCCGACGGTATCGACCGCCTGTACCGCCAGCGTGCCCACCCGGCAGCCCCGGCCGTCCGGCGTCACCGCGAGGGCGCCGTCGCCCCCCAGGGTGACGACGCAGGTCAGGCCATGGGCCGCGGCGAGGCCGCGCGCGGTCTCCAGGGGCGGCGCAGCACTCCCGGCCAGCACGGCCGCCTCGCCCTCGTTGAGGACAAGCACATCGAGATCGGCCAGCACCTCCGGCGGCAGCGGCCGGGCCGGCGCCAGGTTGAGGATCGTGCGCGCACCCGCCCGGCGGGCCGCCGCCAGCGCCGCCGCCGTGGCCTCGGGCGGGATCTCCATCTGGCAGACCAGCGTGTCGCCGGGGCCGAGGGCGGCGCTCTCCAGCATCGAGGCCGCCACCGCCATGTTGGCGCCGCTGCCGACGACGATCTGGTTCTCGCCCGAGCGCTCGACCATGACCACCGCCGTCCCCGTGGCGCCCGCTACCTCGCGCACGCCGGAGACGTCGCAGCCGGCCGCCGTCAGGGACGCCAGAACCGGGGCGCCCAGCCCGTCCTCTCCGACACAACCGACGAACCGCGTCGACGCGCCTGCCTTGGCCGCGGCGGTGGCCTGGTTCGCGCCCTTGCCGCCGGGAAGCTGAACGATCTCCCGGGTCAGCACGGTCTCGCCGGGGGCAGGCAGCCGGTCGAGATTGAACAGCAGGTCGACGTTGAGGGAGCCGAAGACGGTGATCATGTCCGAGCCTTGTGCGGGTTCGTTGCTGTGCCATGGTGGCACCGGCCCGCAGACGGTGGCCAGTCCGCCGGTCCCGCGCAAAAGAAAACGGCGCCCGAAGGCGCCGTCGTTGTCAGGCCAGCCCTTCCGGCCTTGCCGGTGGCGTCAGCATCGGGCCGTCAGGGATGCGGCCTTCCTCGATGCCGTGGCAGGCGACGATGGCGCCGTCGCTCAGTGGACGCGGCATGGGAATCTCCGCGCGGCAGCGCTCGTTGGCGAAGGGACAGCGCGGATGGAACGTGCAGCCCGGCGGCGGGGTGATCGGGTTCGGCACCTCGCCGGCCACCGGCGTCCGCTCGCGCCCGCTCATGTCCAGGTCCGGAATCGTGTCCAGCAGCAGCCGCGTATACGGGTGGCGCGGCGTGCTGAACAGTGTCTTCGCCGGCGCCACCTCGACCAGCTTGCCGAGATACATCACGCCGACGCGGTCGCTGATGTGATAGACCACCGCCAGGTTGTGGCTGATGAACAGATAGGTCAGCCCGAACTCGCGCTGCAGGTCCTTCATCAGGTTCAGGATCTGCGCCTGCACCGAGACGTCCAGCGCCGAGGTCGGCTCGTCGCAGACCAGGAACTCGGGCTCCGAAGCGAGCGCGCGGGCGATGGAGATGCGCTGGCGCTGGCCGCCGGAGAACTCGTGCGGGTACTTCTCGCCGTCGCGGGCGTTCAGCTTCACCGTTTCCAGGAGATCGCCGACCCGGGCGTCGATCGCCGCCTGTCCCTTGGCCAGATCGAAGGCGCGGATCGGCTCGGCAATGATGTCACGCACCCGCCAGCGCGGATTCAGGCTGGCATAGGGGTCCTGGAAGATCATCTGCAGCCGGCGACGCATCGGCGCCATCTGCTGCCGGCTCAGGCCGGCGATGTCCCGGCCCTCCAACTCGATGGAGCCTTCGGTCGGGCCGTAAAGACCGACGATCAGCCGCGCCACCGTGGACTTGCCGCAGCCGGACTCTCCCACGAGGCCGAAGGTCTCGCCCTGGCCGATCTCGAAATCGATTCCGTCCACTGCCCGCAGGATCTGCTTGGGCTGGCGCTCGATCATCCGGTTCAGCCAGGGGGCGGACACGTCGAAATACCGCTTCAGCCCCTGCACCTTGAGCATGGCGACCTCGTGGCCGCCGGCATCGCGGATCTTCGCCCGGGCCTCGCGCTTCTTGGCGACTGCTTCAGCCATTGTTTCTCTCCAGCACCGCGTCCGCCTTGGTCTCGGCCACCAGTTTCTTCGAGGCTTCCTTGTTGCGCCCGTCCTCGCCGTCATAGAGCCAGCAGGCGGTCCAGCTGTCCTCGATCGGCAGCAGGTCCGGCCGCACGGTGCGGCACTTGTCGAAGGCGTGCGGACAGCGCGGGTTGAAGGCGCAGCCGGTCGGGATGTCGGTCAGCCGCGGCATCGAGCCGGGGATCTGCTCCAGGCGTTCGCTGTCGTGGCCGATCGACGGGATCGAGCCCATCAGGCCGTGGGTATAGGGATGCTTGGCGTTCTTGATCACCTCGCGGACAGGGCCGATCTCGGCGATCCGGCCGGCATACATCACCGCCACCCGGTCGGCGGTCTCGGCGATCACGCCCATGTCGTGGGTGACCAGCATCACCGCCGTGCCGTGCTCGCGGCACAGACGTTTCAGCAGTGCGATGATCTGCGCCTGGATCGACACGTCGAGCGCGGTGGTCGGCTCGTCGGCGATGATCAGCCGCGGGTTCACGCAGAGCGCCAAGGCGATCACCACGCGCTGGCGCATGCCGCCGGAGAACTGGTGCGGATACTGGTCGACCCGGCGCTCCGGTGCCGGGATGCCGACCTCGGTCAGCAGCTCGATCGCCCGGGCCCGCGCCTGGGTCGGCGACAGGTCGGTGTGGGTCTGGATCGTCTCCACCAGCTGTCGGCCGACCGAATAGAGCGGGTTCAGGCTGGTCAGCGGATCCTGGAAGATCGCGCCGATCCGCTTGCCGCGGATCCGCCGCATCTTCTCGTAGGGCAGATTGTCGATCCGCTCGCCCTCGAGCAGGATCCGGCCGCTGGCGACCCGGCCCGGGGGCTCCAGCAGGCCGATGATCGCAGCCCCGGTCATGGACTTGCCGGCGCCGGACTCACCGACCACGCCCAGCACCTCGCCCTCGTCGATGTGCAGCGAGATGTCGTTGACGGCGGTGAGCGTGCCCCGGCGGGTGGGGAACTCTACGACGAGGTTTTCGACTTCAAGCAGAGGCATCGGATCAGCGCAGCTTCGGGTTCAGGGCGTCACGCAGCCAGTCGCCCAACAGGTTGACGGCGAGCACCAGAATGGCGAGGGCGGCGCCGGGGAAGATCGTGATCCACCACTCGCCGGAGAACAGGTAGTCGTTGCCGACGCGGATCAGCGTGCCGAGCGACGGCTCGGTCGGCGGCAGACCGACACCGAGGAAGGACAGCGTCGCCTCGGCGATGATCGCCAGCGCGAGCTGGATCGTGGCGATGACCAGCACCGGGCCGAGCACGTTCGGCAGGATGTGGCGCCACATGATCAGCACCGGCCGGATGCCGATGACGTGGGCCGCCTGGACGTATTCCTTGTTGCGCTCGACCATGGTGGAGCCGCGCACGGTACGGGCGTACTGCACCCAGTTCGACAGACCGATCGACAGGATCAGCACCGCATAGGCCAGGTCCGCCTGGTTCTGCAGCTCGATCACGCCGCGCAGCACGCCGTTGATCAGCAAAGCGATCAGGATCGACGGGAAGGAGAGCTGGATCTCCGCCACGCGCATGATGAAGGCGTCGATCGCGCCGCCGACGAAGCCGGAGATCAGGCCGAGGCCGACGCCGAGGATCAGCGACAGGATCACGCTGGCGAAACCGATCAGCAGCGAGACCCGGCTGCCGTAGATGATCGCCGACAGCACGTCGCGGCCCTGGATGTCGGTGCCGAGCAGGAAGCGGGCATCGCCGTCCTCCATCCAGGCCGGCGGCAGGGAGGCGTCGAGCAGCGAGATCGACGCCAGGTCGAACGGATTGTGCGGCGCCACCAGCGGTCCGAAGGCCGCCATGAAGAAGTACAGGAAGGTGATTGCCGCGGCGACCATGGTCACCGGCGAGCGGGTGAAGCTGTACCAGATGTCGCCGTCGAAGAAGCGGCGCATGCCGTCCATGAAGCCGGAACCCGAGGTCATGTTTGCGTCAGCCATGGCCGCTGGCCTTTCCGGTATCCACGCGCAGGCGCGGGTCCACAACGTAGTAGAGCAGGTCGACGATCAGGTTGATCACCACGAAGAAGAACGCGATCAGCATCAGGTAGGCCGCCATGATCGGGATATCGACGGTGGTCACCGCCTGCAGGAACATCTGGCCCATGCCCGGCCACTGGAACACCGTCTCGGTGATGATCGCGAAGGCGATGATCGAGCCGAGTTGCAGACCGGTGATGGTGATCACCGGGACCAGCGTGTTCTTCAGCGCATGGCCGAAATGGACGGCGCGGTTGGTCAGCCCCCGGGCCCGGGCGAACTTGATGTAGTCGGTGCGCAGCACTTCGAGCATCTCGGAGCGCACCAGACGCATGATCAGGGTGAGCTGGAACAGCCCCAGCGTGATCGACGGCATGATCAGCGACTTCCAGCCGTCGATCGTCAGAAGCCCGGTCTTCCACAGCCCGATATCGATCAGCCCGCCGCGCCCGAAGGAGGGCAGCAGATTGAGCTGAACCGAGAAGAAGAAGATCAGCAGGATACCGATCAGGAAGGTCGGCAGGCTGATGCCGACCAAGGATACCGACAGCAGGACCTTGGAGATGAATCCGTCTCTGTTCAGGCCGGCGTACACGCCCATGGGCACGCCGAGGAGCAGCGAGAACACCGCCGATACCAGCGCCAGCTCAAGGGTCGCCGGCATCCGCTCCACCAGCATTTCGGCCACCGGGCGCTTGTGCTGGTAGGAGATGCCGAACTCGCCGGTCGCGGCCTTGCCGATGTAGCGGCCGAACTGGACCATGAACGGATCGTTGAGGCCGAGCCGCTCGCGCAGCGCTTCGCGCTCGGCGATGCTGGTTTCGATGCCGACCATCTGGTTCACCGGATCGCCAACGAACCGGAACATCGAAAACGACACCAGCGCCACGAAGAACATGACGAAGAGCGATTGGATCAACCGTCTTAGAATGAAAGCGACCATAGGGCCCGCAACCTGAAACCGAACAAGGTCAAAATCTATGGTCCCGGCCCGCCCTCAGGCGGACCAGGACCGGTTTAGTATCCGACGCGTCAGTCCACTTTGACGTAGTTAAGCATGAACTGGTTGTCGGCGCGCTGCACAAGCGAAATGTTGCTGCGCTTGCCCCAGGCCAGAGCCTGCTGGTGCAGCGGGATGTAACCACGCTCGTCGTGCAAGATCTGATAGGCCTCGCGGATGTACTCGTTCCGCTTGTCCTGATCGGTCTCGGACAGGACCAGGTCGGTCAGCTCGTCGAACCGGGCGTTGGAGTAGCCGCCGTTGTTGAACTTGCCGCGGCCGCTCTCGAGGTCCGGAGTGCCGATGATGTTGAACATCACGTTCCAGCTGTCGAACGAGCTCGGGGTCCAGCCCAGCAGATAGAAGCTGGTGTCCCGCTTCGGCGCCAGGATCTTGGCGAAGTACTGGGCCTTCGGCTGAGCCAGCAGGTTCACCTTCACGCCGATGCGAGCGAGCATCGCCACGACCGCCTGGCAGATCGCCTCGTCGTTGACGTAGCGGTTGTTCGGGCAGTCCAGGGTGATCTCGAAGCCGTCCGGATAGCCCGCCTCGGCCAGCAGTTCCTTGGCCAGCTTGGCGTCGGGCTCCAGGCGCTTGAACTCGTCGGAATACTTGAACAGCAGCGGCGAGATCATCAGGGCCGACGGGGTCGAGAGGCCGCGCATCACCTTCTTCTTGATCAGCTCGACGTCGATCGCACGGTAGAACGCCTCGCGGACGCGGACGTCCTTGAACGGGTTCTTGCCCTTGACGCTGGAGTGCAGAAGCTCGTCGCGCTCCTGGTCCATGCCCAGGAAGATCGTGCGCAGCTCCGGACCGCCCAGCACTTCCGTGTTCGGGTCGTTCTCCAGACGGTTCATGTCCTGAACCGGGACCGGATACATCATGTCGATCTCGCCCGAGAGCAGGGCGGCGACGCGGGTGGAATCGGAGCCGATCGGGGTGAAGATCACCTCGGTCAGATTGTGCTCCTTGTTCGCGGCATCCCACCAGCCCTCATAGGGGACCAGGACCGTCTTCACGTCGGTCTCGCGCGACTGGATCATGAACGGGCCGGTGCCGTTGGCGTTCCGGGTGGAGAAGTTCTCCTTGCCGGCGGTCACGTCCGTGGGATCCTCGGCACCGTTCGCCTCGGACCACTCCTTGTCCATGATGTACCAGGTGCCCCACTCGTTCACGAGGGTCGGGACCGGCACTTCAGTGACGAAATCGACGGTGTAGTCGTCGACCTTGACCACATCGACCACGCCCGCCAGGCGGCCCTTGAGGTCGGAGCCGTCCTTGCGCACGCGCTCGGCGGAGAACAGCACGTCGTCGGCGTTGAAGTCGTTGCCGTTATGGAACTTCACGCCCTGGCGCAGCTTGAAGCGCCAGCGGGTCGGCTCGACGATCTCCCAGCTCTCAGCCAGGGACGGCTCGATCTGCAGGTCCGGATCCATGCGGATCAGACCTTCGTAGATGTTGCCCTGCAGGCTGAGGGTGAAGGTCTCGCTCAGCGAATACGGATCGAGCGACTGGGCATCGCCCTGGAAGGCCCACTTGAAGGTCTTGGCATCCGCCGAGGAGGCGCCAAAAGCCCCAAGAACTGCCGCCGCCGCGGCGGCGGCCAGCAAAGTTTTACGCATTACAAATAGCTCCCACGTGTGTGCCAATGGACGTCGGTCCAACACATAGCCGATCCGAAAAGGCGGAAGCGGAACCGGTGAGGCCGACGTTCGCATCGTTGGCGCCGGGCCCCCGGCCCGGCACGTCGGGGGGACTTAACCGGGGGACAGCAAGCGCGTCAATGCGCGCATGCAGCACTTTTGGTTCGGATTGCGCATTTCTTACAGCGTTTCAGATCAGCCCCACAACCGCGCCGGTCGAGAGCGTGGAGAGCGTCCCCGCTACGAGCGATTTGGGAGCCAGCCCGGCAATCTCCCCGCGCCGAGCGGGCAGGATCGTCGCCAGGCCGCCGATCATGATGCCGAGGCTGCCGAAATTCGCGAAGCCGCACAGAGCGTAGAGCATGATCAGCTCCGAGCGTTCGCTGAGCGTGCCTTCCGGCAGCTTGGACAGTTCCAGATAGGCCAGCAGCTCGTTCAGGGCGGTCTTGATGCCCATCAGCCGCCCGGCCTCGCCGGCCTCCGCCCAGGGGATGCCGATCAGCCAGACCAGCGGGCTGAACAGCCAGCCGAAGACCATGCCCAGCGACACCGGCTGCCCCTGGACGTCCGGCAGCAGGCCGAGCACCGTGTCCACCAGGCTGACCAGGGCGACCATCACCAGCAGCATGGCGAGAATGGACAGGAACAGCTTCAGCCCCTGTTCTGTGCCCTGGGTGATCGCGTCCATGAGGTTCGCCGCAGGCGAAACGATCTCCAGCTCGCCCGGTGTCGGCGGACCGCGGCGCGGCACCATGATGGCGGCGATGGCGATGGCCGCCGGCACGCTGATGAGCGAGGCCGTGATCAGGTGTCCGATGCCGTTCTCGATCACCGGGGCGACGAATCCGCCGTACAGCGCCAGGACCGTCCCGGCGATGGTCGCCATGCCGGTGGTCATGACGATGAACAGCTCGCCCCGATCCAGCTTGCTCAGGTAGTCGCGCGCCAGAACCGGTGCCTCCACCATGCCGAAGAACACGTTGGCGGCGCAGGCCAGCCCGACCGGCCCGCCGACCCCGAAGGCCCGCTCCAGCGCCGCCGCGAAGCCGCGGACGATCCAGGGCAGGATCCGCAGGTGGATCAGCGCCGAGGTGAGCGCGCTGACCACGATCACCAGCGGCAGCGCCTGGAACGCCAGCACGAAGGCGGCACCGGGATAGCTCTCCTCGAACGGCAGCGGGGCGCCGCCGAGATAGCCGAATACCAGGGAGGTGCCGGCCTTCGTCGCCGACTGCAGCGCCAGGAAGGCGTCGTTCAGCGCCGCCACCGCGTCGCGCAGGAACGCGACCTTCAGCATGGCGAGCGCGAGGCCGATCTGCAGCACGATGCCGACCAGCGGCACCCGCCAGCCGACGGCCCGCCGCTCCTCGCTCAACGCCCAGGCGATCGCGAAGATCGCCAGCAGCCCGATCCCGGAATGAAGCTGCGCCATGTCACCCCCGCGTTCAGCGCACCGCCGGCTCCCGCCCCACAGGGGCTGACGGACCGTCTCAGGATTTCTACGTTGCCAGCCTGGGGCCGTCGACTCCAGGGTTGGCCCGAGAACCACAGGACCGTCACGCACAGAGGGAGACGCCGGATGCCCACGCCCCGCGATATCGACCACATCGTGGTCATGACCCGCGACCTCGCCGCCGCCCAGGCGGCCTGGAGCGCCTGCGGCTTCACCTGCACGCCGCGCGCGGTGCATCCGTTCGGTACGGCCAATTCGCTGATCCAGCTCCAGGGCAATTTCGTCGAGCTGCTGGAGATCGACGACGCCAGCCGGATCGAGGAGGCGGCCGGCGACCGTTTCTCCTTCGCCGGCCACAACCGGGACTTCCTGGCGCAGCGTGGCGAGGGCATGTCGATGCTGGTGCTGGCCAGCGGCGACCGCGACGCCGACCTCGCCGACTGGCGGGCGCAGGGCCTGCGCGTCTACGAGCCGTTCGATTTCGAGCGGCAGGCCAAACAGCCCGACGGGAGTAGCCAGCGGGTCGCCTTCTCGCTGGCCTTCGCCTCGGAGCCGTCCCTGCCCGGTCTGGGGTTCTTCACCTGCCAGCAGCACACCCCGGAGGTGTTCTGGAAGCCGGATTATCAGGTCCATGCCAACGGCGCCCAGCGCATCGCCTCGGTTCAGGTGACGGGTCCGGATCCGGAGGCGGCGGACACCTTCCTGCGCGCCTTCTCCGGCGGCCGGCGGACCACCCATATCGCCCTGGACCGCGACGCGCTCACCCTGGAGGAGGGCGCGCCGGCCTTCCCGGAGATCACGATCCGGGTGGCGGACCTGGACGCCGCCGCCGCCCATCTCCCGGCGGCCCGGCGCGAGGCCGACACGCTGGTGGTCCCGGCGGAGCGGCTGACCGGGGTGTCGGTGCGGTTCATGCGGTAAACCGGCGCCACAGGCTTGGTCCCGACGTGCGTCAGGACCAAGCCTCCCACGCCCGAACAGATCCGGTCCCGCCACCCATCTCGACACCCCGCGACCGTCCGTGGTCTAAGGTTCGCCCAAACAAGAGGCCGCCAATGACCCGGACCACACACCCCGCCCACCCGACAGTCGCCCGTCTGCTGCTCGTCGTGTTCATGCCGTTCGCCGGCGGGTATTTCCTGTCCTACCTGTTCCGCTCGACCAACGCGGTGATCGCGCCGCAGCTCATCGCCGAGATCGGACTGGACGCGGGCGATCTGGGACTGCTGACCAGCACCTATTTCCTCGCCTTCGCCGGGTTCCAGTTGCCGCTCGGCCTGCTGCTCGACCGGTACGGGCCGCGCCGGGTGCAGTCGGTGCTGCTGCTGTCCGCCGCGCTGGGCGCCACCCTGTTCGCGCTCGGCGACTCCCTGGTGGCGCTGGCCGTGGCGCGCGGCTTCATCGGCCTCGGCGTGGCCGGCGGGCTGATGGCGTCGTTCAAGGCGATCACCCTGTGGTTCCCCAAGCAGCGCTGGCCGCTGATCAACGGCTGTTTCATGGCGATCGGCGGGCTCGGCGCCGTCGCCGCCACCAGGCCGCTGGAGATGGCGCTGCACGTGACCGACTGGCGCGGCGTGTTCCTCGGCCTCGCCGTGGTCACCGTGCTGGTCGCCCTGACCATCCGTCTGGCGGTGCCGGAGCGTCCGATCCACGGCGCCGGAGACACCTTGGGCGAGCAGCTCGCCGGATTGAAGCGGGTCTTCGCCGACCTGCTGTTCTGGCGCGTCGCCCCGCTGACCGTCACCACGATGGCGGCCAACCTGGCGATCCAGGGCCTGTGGGCCGGGCCGTGGCTGCGCGACGTGGGCGGCATGGACATCGAAGGGGCGGCCGACGCGCTGCTCTGGCTCGCCGCCGCCATGACGGTCGGCTTCGTGGTTACCGGCATGATCGCCGACCGCTGCACCCGGCGCGGCATCCCCCTGTCGCGGGTGATCCTGGTGCTGACCACCCTGTTCATGGCGAGCCAGGCGGTCATCGTCTTCGAACTCGCCCCGACCAGCGTGCTGCCCTGGGTGGCGTTCGGACTGCTGGCGAACGGCGCGGCGCTGGTCTACCCGCTGCTCAACGGGCATTTTCCGCTGGCGCTGTCCGGTCGGGCGTCGACCGGGCTCAACACCCTGGCGTTCTTCGGCGCCTTCGCCGGGCAGTACCTGATGGGGGCGGCGATCGACCTGTGGGAGCCGCTGGCGACCGGCGGCTACCGGCCCGATGCCTATCAGGCGGTTTTCGGGGGCATCCTGGCCCTGCAGATCCTCAGCCTTCTGTGGTACGCCTTGGCCGGGGCGGGCCGGCCCAGCGGCCATCAGGAGGACACGGGCGTTTGATCAAGCGCGACATCAAGACGGAGGCCTTCGCCATGGCCTCCTTCATCCTGCAGGTCAACACCATGCGCGCCCTGGTGTCCAAGGGCGTGCTGCGCCGGGACGAGGCGGTGGAACTGGTCGACGAGGCGCGCCGCCAGCTCGACCATCTCATCGCCGGCAATGAGACCGACCGCGAGGCCATGCTCGACCGCGAGCTGCTGGACTACGAGGCGATCTTCCGTCACATCGACGACCGCGCCGCAGACGACCTCCTGCGCACCCTGCGCGATGCCCTGAACCGCATCCTCGACGACGACGCCTCGGTGGCGGAGCTGGCAGAGGACATCATGGCCGACGACGCGGACGACACTATTCACCTGTAGCGGGATTCACCTGTAGCCGGGCGCCTGTAGCCGACATCCGGACCGCGTCTGCCCCATACCGACAGGAGGAGCGTCATGTCCCTGGATGCCATGGTTGCCAGCATTCTCGACCGGATCGGCCCCGAGGTCGGCCGGGGCCGGGTCGCCGACTACATCCCCGCTCTGGCCCGGATCGAGCCGTCGAAGATCGGCATTGCCGTCGCCACCCTGGACGGCAACCTGTACACGGCCGGCGATGCCCACGAGGCCTTCTCGATCCAGAGCGTGTCCAAGGTCTTCACGCTGGCCTTGGCGCTGGGACGGGCCGGCAGCGACCTGTGGCAGCGGGTCGGCCGGGAGCCGTCGGGCTCGGCCTTCAACTCCATCGTCCAGCTCGAACGGGAGCATGGAATCCCGCGCAACCCCTTCATCAATCCCGGGGCCATCGTCGTCAGCGACATCCTGCTGGCGGGCGGACGGCCGAAGGAGACGATCGCAGAGATCCTGTCCTTCCTGCGCTGGCTCGCGGACGACGACACCGTGGCGATCGACGCGGAGGTTGCCGCCTCGGAGGCGGAGACCGGCTATCGCAATGTCAGCCTGGCCAACTTCATGAAGGCGTTCGGCACGATCGACGGACCGGTCGCCGACACGCTGGATGTGTACTTCCACCAGTGCGCCCTGTCCCTGTCCTGTGTCCAACTGGCGCGGGCCGGGCTGTTCCTGGCGAACCGGGGCGTCGATCCGGTGACCGGACGACGGGTCGTCGCCGACTACCGCGCGCGCCGGATCAACGCGCTGATGATGACCTGCGGGCATTACGACGCCTCGGGCGACTTCGCCTTCCGCGTCGGCCTGCCGGGCAAGAGCGGCGTCGGCGGCGGCATCCTCGCCATCGCCCCCGGGCGCGCCGCGGTCGCGGTCTGGTCGCCGGGCCTCAACGACAGCGGCAACTCCCACGCCGGCACCATCGCGCTGGAGGAATTGGCAAGGGAGACCGGCTGGTCGGTGTTCTGACGACAAACGGCCGGGGATTCGCCCCCTTTCGCCGCCGGATTAGCGTGGTATGCTTCTGCCAAGTCATTTCCGACGATAATCCCTGCTTCCTTTTGGAGGACGCCATGAGCTTCCAGCCGAACTCGCCGGCCGCGCGGGACGTTGCCTACGTCTTGCACCCCTACACCAACGCCCGGGCCCATGAAGAAAACGGTCCGATGATCATCACCAAGGGTGACGGCGTCTACGTGTACGATGACGGCGGCAAGCAGTACCTGGAGGCGATGGCCGGCCTGTGGTGCGCGTCCCTCGGCTTCAACGAGAACCGTCTCGTGAAGGCCGCGACCAAGCAGCTCGAGACCCTGCCCTACTACCACACCTTCGCCCATAAGGCGCACCTGCCCGGGATCGATCTGGCCGAGAAGCTGATCAACCTGGCGCCGGTGCCGATGTCCAAGGTGTTCTTCGCCGGCTCCGGCTCCGAGGCGAACGACACCGCGATGAAGCTGGTGTGGTACTACAACAACGCCCGCGGCCGTCATGCCAAGAAGAAGATGATCAGCCGCATCAAGGGCTATCACGGCGTGACCATCGCCTCGGCCTCGCTGACCGGCACCCCGGTGAACCATCCGGGCTTCGACCTGCCGATCGCCGGCGTGAAGCACACCTCCAACCCGCACTACTACCGCTTCGGTCAGTCCGGCGAGAGCGAAGTCGATTTCGCCACCCGGATGGCGCAGGACCTGGAGACCATGATCCTGGAGGAGGGTCCGGAGACGGTCGCCGCCTTCATCGCCGAGCCGATCATGGGTGCCGGCGGCGTCATCGTGCCGCCGGAGACCTATTTCGAGAAGATCCAGGCGGTCCTGAAGAAGTACGACGTGCTGATGATCGCCGACGAGGTGATCTGCGGTTTCGGCCGGACCGGCGAGTTCTGGGGCAGCCAGACCGTCGGCATCAAGCCGGACATCCTGACCTGCGCGAAGGCCCTGTCCTCCAGCTATCTGCCGATCTCGGCGGTGATGATCAGCGAGGACGTGTACCAGCCGATCGCCGACCAGAGCCAGGATCTCGGCGTGCTGGGCCACGGCTACACCTACACCGCCCACCCGGTCTGCGCCGCCGTCGCGCTGGAGACCCTGAAGATCTACGAGGAAGACAACATCCTCGACCACGTCCGGGCGGTCTCTCCGCTGTTCCAGGAGCGTCTGCATGCGCTCAGCGAGCATGAGCTGGTCGGCGAGACCCGGGGCCGCGGCCTGATGGGCGCGCTGGAGATCGTCGCCGACAAGGGCACGCGCGCGTCCTACGACCCGAAGGTCGGCGCCGGCGCCAAGGCCGGTGCCGCGGCGACCGAACACGGCCTGATCGTGCGGGCCATCGGCGACAGCATCGCCTTCACCCCGCCGCTGATCATCACCGAGAGCCAGATCAACGAGCTGTTCGACAAGATGACCAAGGCGCTCGACGACGCGGCCGGCGCGATCCACAAGGCGGCGGCGGCGTAAGCCTCCATCCGCCGACGACGGTTCCGACGGGCCCCGGTCGCAGGATCGGGGCCCGTTCTCGTTTGTGGCATACTGGCGCAAGACAACCAGCGCGCAGGAGGAACCGCCCATGCCCCATCCCGCCATCGCCCGGGACAAGGCCGCCGTCATCACCGGGGCCGCCAGCGGCATCGGCAAGGCGGCGGCTTCCCGGCTCGCCGGGGCCGGCATGCGGGTCTACCTGCTCGACCTGCCCGGCCCGGCGCTCGACGCGGCGCGGGCCGCGGTGGCCGAACATGCGTCCGAGCCGGATCACGTGGTCGCCCTGCCCTGCGACGTCTCCGATGAGGCCGAGATGCGCCGGGCGGCCCAGCGGGTCGCCGCCGTGTCCACCGCCCCGTCCTTCCTGATGAACAACGCCGTCACACGGGTCGGCGGCGGCATCTGGAACCCGTCGGCCGATTGGCACCGGGCGGTGGAGGTGAACCTCTGGGGCTTGATCAACGGCGTGCGCTGCTTCGTGCCGTCGATGATCGAGGCCGGGGCCAGGGCGCATGTGGTCACTGTCGGCTCCAAGCAGGGCATCACCAACCCGCCGGGCAACACCGCCTACAACGTCACCAAGGCGGCGGTGAAGGCCTATACCGAGGGCCTGCAGCACGACCTGCGCAACACACCGGGCTGCCGGGTGAGCGCCCATCTGCTGATCCCGGGCTGGACGACGACCGGCGATCGCGAGCACAAGCCCGGCGCCTGGCTGCCCGAACAGGTCGTGGATCACATGCTGACGGGGCTGGAGGCCGGCGACTTCTACATTCTGTGCCCGGACAACGAGACGACGACGGAGATGGACCGCAAGCGCATCCTCTGGGCCGCCGGCGACATCACCGAGAACCGGTCGCCGCTGTCGCGATGGGACCCTGCCTACAAGGACGCCTTCGACGCCTTCGAGCCCTGAGACGACCTACTGGAACAGCCCCAGGGCGATCTGCGGCGCGTTGTTGGCCACACCCAGGGTCTGGACCGAAAGCTGCTGGCGGACCTGGGCCGCCGTCAGTTCGGCCGAGGCGCGCGCCATGTCGGCATCGACGATATTGCCGAGCCCCTTCTCGATCTCGTCCAGCGTCGCCTGCACCTGGTTGACCTGCAGATCCAGGGCGCGGAGGTCGGCGCCGAGACTGCCGAGCGCCGTGGCGACGTTCTCCTCCTCCGTTTCGAAGGTGCTCAGGGCGACGAGGGCGTTGGCGGGCGAGGAGATGTCCTCGTTCGCCAGCCGGGCATAGGTCACGTCAAGACGCTGACCGTTCAAGGTCAGCGTTCCACCCTCCAGATTGGACAGCACATCCACGTCACGTACCGTCCCGATCGCCAGGTTGAACGGGATGGCCACCTCGATGAGGATGTTGACGCCATTGAATTCGCTGTTCTCTAGGATCTGACGCATCTGGGCAATCATCTCGTCATAGTCGTTCTGCAGGATCTGCTGCTGCTGGGCGGTGTTGCCTTCGTTCGCGCCTTCCGTGATCTTCTGCCGGATGTCCGTCATCAGGTCGGACACCGCCGTCGCGCCGGCCAGTGCGACCTTGGCAATCCCCTTGGCGTTGTTCAGGCCCTGCACCACCGCGTTGAGGGCCCGCACGTCGGAGCGCAGACCCTGGGCAATCGCGAAGTTCGACGCGTCATCCTTGGCACCGCGGATCTTCAGGCCGGTGGAAACCTGACGGCTGGCCTCGGCCACACGGGATCCCGCCACGGTCAGGTTCCTGAGCGCGGCAAGAGCTTCCGGGTTGGTGCGAATCGACAGCGTCATGGCGCTACACAAGCAAAACGCGTGCCGAAATAGTCAAACACACACGAACCCGCGCCCTATATAGTCCCGCCATGGTCAAAACGCCGCTGATCCTGCCATCCGATCCGTCCTTCTATGAACTGCCGCCGCCGCCGGGCAGCGAGCCGCCGCCCAGCTTTAAGGCGCGGCTGTCCTCTCTGCGCGACGCCGAGGAGAACGAGCAGCACGAGGAGGACCGCGAGCCGGAGGACACCGCCCCGCCCCGCCCCGGGACCTGCGACAGCCACATCCAGGTCTTCCCGGACCCCGAGCGCTTCTCCCCTGCCGCCGACGCGGCCCTTACCCCCGGCGAACACCCCGTCGCGGACTACGTGCGGACGCGCGACCGGCTGCGGCTCGACCGGACCGTGGTCGTGCAGTCCTGCATCTACGGCACCAACCATGACGCCCTGCTCGACGCGCTGGAGCATCTCGGCGCCGACCGGAGCCGGGGGGTGGCCGCCGTCGGTTCCGATGTCAGCGACGCCGAGCTGCGCGACCTGAATGCCGGCGGGTGCGTCGCCACCCATTTCCAGATGCGCGAGCCCTGGCGCCGGATCGACTGGAACGACACCGGCCGCATCGCCGCGCGGGTCCACGATCTGCTGAACTGGAATGTCGGGCTGCAGATGGACGGCCGCTTCCTGATGGAGGTGGAGGACCGGATCCGGAGCTGGCCGGGCCGTGTGGTGCTCGACCATATCGGCTGCTTCCTCGGCCCGGTCAGCGACCGAGATCCGGGCTTCCGCGCCCTGCTTCGCCTGATCGACGCCGACAAGGTCTGGGTGACGCTTTCCGGGCCGGAGGAGAGCGATCCGCAGCACCCGCGCTATCCCCATGCCGAGCGGCTGGCGCGCATGTTGATCCGCTTCGCGCCGGAACGGCTGGTCTGGGGCAGCAACTGGCCGCGCCTCGTCGGCACCGATCCGATCCGCGACCGGCTGCGGCCGCCGGAAGGCCAGCTCCTGGCACTGCTCGACCAATGGTGCGAGGACGAGGGGCTGCGCGACCGGATCCTGATCGACAACACGGCGGAGCTGTGGCGCTTCCCCGCACCCGAGGGCCAATCCTCAGTCGCCGGCTGAATCGGGCACGAGGCGCCGCGCCTGGCGCATATCGGGCAGGGCCGACACCGCCGTCGCCACGATGGCGGACGCGTCGAGACCGGCCTGGGCGTATTGCAGCTCCGGCTTGTCGTGGTCGATGAACCGGTCCGGCAGGGTCATCGGCCGTACCACCAACCCTCGGTCGAGCAGACCTCCGGTGGCCAGGTCGTGCAGCACCTGGGAGGCGAAGCCGCCGGTCGACCCTTCCTCCACCGTGATCAGCACCGCGTGCTCCCGCGCCAGGCGCCGGACCAGGTCGCTATCGATCGGCTTGGCGAAGCGGGCATCGGCCACCGTGGTGGACAACCCGCGCGCGGCCAGGGCGTCGGCCGCCTTCAGACATTCCTCGAGCCGGCCGCCGAGCGACAGCAGGGCGATCGTCGTCCCCTCCCGCACGATCCGCCCCCGGCCGATCTCCAGCGGCACACCGCGCGCCGGCAGTTCGACGCCGACGCCCTCGCCGCGGGGAAACCGCACGGCGGACGGGCCGTCGTCGATCGCCGCCGCCGTCGCCACCATGTGCCGCAGCTCCGCCTCGTCGGACGGGGCCATGATCACGAAACCGGGCAGGCAGCCGAGATAGGCGAGGTCAAAGGCGCCGGCATGGGTGGCGCCATCGGCACCGACCAGCCCGGCCCGATCCAGGGCGAACCGTACCGGCAGGTTCTGCAGCGCAACGTCGTGCACCACCTGGTCGTAGGCGCGCTGCAGGAAGGTGGAGTAGATCGCCACGAAGGGTTTGAGCCCCTCCGTCGCCATTCCGGCGGCGAAGGTCACCGCGTGCTGCTCGGCGATGCCCACGTCGAAGCAGCGCTCCGGGTATCGCTTGGCGAAGAGGTCGAGGCCGGTGCCCGACGGCATGGCCGCGGTGACCGCCACGATGCTTTCGTCCGCTTCAGCCTCGGCGATCAGGCTGTCGGCGAAGACCCGGGTATAGGTCGGCGCGTTGGCCTGGGGCTTGGACTGGACACCGGTCACGACGTCGAACTTGGCGACGGCGTGGTACTTCTCGGCATGGGCCTCGGGGAACGGATGGCCGCGCCCCTTCTCGGTGATCACGTGCAGCAACACCGGCCCGTGGCGCCGCCCGCGCAGCTTGCGCAGGATCGGCAGCAGGTGGTCGAGATTGTGGCCGTCGACGGGCCCCACGTAGAAGAATCCCAGCTCCTCGAACAGGGTGCCGCCGGTGACCAGACCGCGGGCGAATTCCTCGGCCCGGGCCGCCGTCTTCTCCAGCGCCCGCGGGAAGCGCTTGGCCATCTGCTTGGCCAGTTCGCGCAGCGAGCAGTAGGAGCGCGAGGCGACGATCTGCGAGAGATAGGCGCTCATCGCGCCGACCGGCGGGGCGATCGACATGTCGTTGTCGTTCAGGATCACCAGCATCCGGCTGTCCGAGGCGCCGGCGTTGTTCATCGCCTCGTAGGCCATGCCGGCGCTCATCGAGCCGTCGCCGATCACCGCGACCACGTCGAAATCGTCGCCGCGCAGATCCCGCGCCGTCGCCATGCCGAGACCGGCGGAGATCGAGGTCGAGCAGTGGGCCGCCCCGAACGGGTCGTAGTCGCTTTCGGAGCGTCTGGTGAAGCCGGACAGGCCTCCCCCCTGGCGCAGGGTGCGGATGCGGTCGCGCCGGCCGGTGAGAATCTTGTGCGGATAGGCCTGATGGCCCACGTCCCAGATAACCTTGTCGTTGGGCGTGTCGAAGACGTGGTGCAACGCCACCGTCAGCTCGACGACGCCGAGACCGGCCCCCAGATGGCCGCCCGTGACCGAGACCGCGTCCACCGTCTCCTGGCGCAGCTCGTCGGCGAGCTGTTTGAGTTCGGCCGGGCTGAACGTGCGCAGATCCCCAGGGAGGGTGACCCGGTCCAGAAGCGGGGTTCGCGTATCGGCCATGTCACTCTCCTCGGTTGGGCGGGTCGCGCGCTAGGCGCGTCTGCGCCAGCGGTGATGCAGTTCCAGCGCGTGGGCGGCGAAGGCGCAGGCCAGGAACCCGGCGATCCAGGGCCAGGGCGCGTCGAGGGACGACGCCCGGAATGCCGCCACCAGCGCGCCGCCGGACAGCAGGAAGGGCAGCAGCCGCGACGGCCGCTCACCGAGCCCGGTACGCCGCCAGTGCCACCACAGCAGGCCGCCCTCCAGCGCCAGGACCAGAAGGATCAGGTCGTAGATCCGCCCGTCGATGAACAGCGCCTCGACCATCGCCCGCCCTCACCGAACCCGGGCCAGGCCCAGCAGATGGGCCGAGTCCTTCAGGAAGATCCGCAGATGGGCGAGCGGGTCGGACCGGACCAGCTCCTTGTTCATGTAGGACTGCCAGGTCAGGCGCTGGACGTCCGGATCGGCGCAGATGCTGACGAACCGCTCGCGCCGGCGGTCTGTCGTGTACCAGAAGGACTGCAGGATCCCGAGCACCCAGAACACCCGGCCATGGGCCTTCATGAAGGTCTTCCGCGCACCGGCCAGGGCCCGGGCGTCGCCGCTCTCCAGGAACGCCAGCGCGGCGTCGGCCGCCATCTGTCCGCCGGCCATGGCGTAGTAGATCCCCTCGCCGGAGGCCGGGGCCACCGTGCCGGCGGCATCCCCCGCCAGCACCACGTCGCGGCCGTTGTCCCACCGCTTCAGCGGCTTCAGCGGGATCGGCGCGCCCTCGCAGCGTATGGTCGTCGCCCCGTCGAGCCCGGCGCGGGCGCGCAGGGCGGCCGTCGCCTGACGCAGCGGGAAACCCTTCCGCATGCTGCCGGTGCCGACGCTGGCGGTGCGGCCATGGGGAAAGATCCAGGCGTAGAAATCGGGGGACAGGTCGCGCTGGTAATAGACGTCGCAGCGGTCCTCGGCGATGCCGTCCGGCGTGTCGATGATCTCGTGATAGGCGAAGACGCATTTCACCTTGCCGCCGCCCGGGACCTCCTGGCGCGCCACCTGGGAGCGGGCGCCGTCGGCACCGATGACGACCCGGGCATCGACCGAGAGAAGGTCGCCCGCCTCGCCGCAGCGGTACTGCACGGTGACCGTGCCGTCGCCGCGCCGGGTGATGTGATCGTAGGTGCCGGTCCGGCGCTCGGCCCCGGCCCGCGCCGCGCGCCGGCGCAGGGCCTCGTCGAAATGCTCGCGGTCGACCATGCCCACGTAGCCATCCTCGATCGGCATATCCACGGTGCGTGACGATGGGGCGATGATCCGCGCCCCGCGCGCCCTGGCGACGATGAGCGTGTCGGGGATCGCGAAATCGCGCACGAGCCGGGGCGGTATCGCGCCGCCACAGGGCTTGATCCGGCCGGCCCGGTCCAGCAGCACGACGGAACGGCCGGCGCGCACCAGCGTCTCCGCCGCCGTCGAGCCCGACGGCCCGCCGCCGACCACCACCGCATCATAAACTTTCCGCTCAGCCATCTCCCGCCCTCCTATCGGACCACACCGGCGATCACGCCGCGCCCGAGAGTGAGGCGGTCGATCCCTTGCGTCGCTGCGTCGCCGGTCCGCCCCAGACGCAGGGCCAGCAGACCGGAGATCACGAACAGCCCGGCCTCGACGGCGAAGACGGTGCCGTAGGCTGCGGGAATTGAATCGAGGACGAGCCGGGCCAGGTCCACGGAGACCGCGCCCAGGAAGCCGCCGAGGCCGAAGGCGATGGCCTGGGCGGCACCGAAGACGCCCATGCGGGTGCCCTCCCGCCGCGTCCTGCCGCCGGCGGCGATCGACATCATCATGGCGATGGCGGCGACGGCGAAGGCGCCGTTAGACACGCCCAGCACGAAGACGTTGGCCCGCAGCGGCCACCACGCGGCGGCACCGCCGGCCAGGGCCAGTCCGAGCATCGCCACGCCGGAGCACAGACAGCCGCCGACGACCCAGAGTCCCAGGGATCCCTCCCGTCGCCGGCCGAGCAGCGTGCAGACCGCACCGACCGCCAGCATACCCAGCAGCACGCCGCCGTGATGAACGCCCGAAAGCGCGGTCGACTGGCCGGGCGTGAAGCCGAACACCAGCCCGGCATAGGGCTCCAGGATCAGGTCCTGGGCGCTGTAGGCGAGCATGGAGAGAAACACGAACACCGCGAACCGGCGGACCGTCGCATCCTGCCAGGCCTCGCTCAGGGCGGCGCGGAACGGCGGCGCCGGGGCCTCGTCCACCGGCATGCGGCGTGCGCGCTCCACCCCCCAGACCGACAGGGTGGCGACCGCGAAGGCGATGGCGGAGGCCGCCGCGACGAGCCCGACCAGCCGTTCCGGCGAATAGGGATCGAGCAGTGCGCCCAGGGTACCGGCGGTGAGGGCGAAGCCGGCGATCATCATCAGCCACACCACGGTGGCCGCGGCGGGACGCCGCTCGGGCGTCACCTCGGTGGCCAGCAGCACCAGCAGCGACGTTCCGGCCGCGCCGACACCGGCCCCGATCATCAGGAAGGCGACTGCGGCGGCCACCAAGCCGAGCACGGGATCCACCGACATCCAGGCCGTGGCCAGCGCCGCCCCCGCCCCGCCGAGGCTGAGCAAGGCCATGCCCCCAATGATCCAAGGGGTGCGCCGGCCTCCGGCATCGGAGCCGTACCCCCAGCGCGGACGCAGGATCTGCACCGCGTAATGGGCGGCAACCAGCAGCCCCGGCACCATGGCCGGCAGGGCAAGCTCCACCACCATCACCCGGTTCAGCGTCGAGGTGGAGATCACCACGACGGCCCCCAGAGCCGTCTGCACCAGGCCCAGCCGCAGAATGCCGATCCATCCCAGCGCCGGTGCCATCGCGCCCACCCCCTAGAGCCCGCGCAGCGCCACGGCGCCGGCCAGCATGCCGAGGACGTAGAGCGTGGTGCCGGTCGCGTTGTACCAGGAGGCATAGGCGCGCGGGTCTTCCAGTAGCCGCACCATCAGCACGACCTGGACGGCCAGCAGGGCGGCGACCAACGCGCCCGCCAGGGCCGCGCCCCAGGAGAACAGCAGGAGGCTGACGGCGACCTGCGGCAGCGCCATCACCACGCAGGCGAGCCAGGCGGCGGGCCGCACGCCGAGCTGCACCGGCAGGGAGCGGATGCCGAGCGCCTGATCGCCCTCCACCGCCTTGAAATCGTTGAGGGTCATGATACCGAACGCCCCGAGGCTGTAGAGCCCGGCGAGCAGGAGGACCGGCGTGTCCGGCAGGCCGCCGATCATCGCCGCCGTGCCGGTGAACCAGGGCAGCCCCTCGTAACACAGACCGACGGCGAGGCAGCCGAACCAGCCATTGCCCTTCAGACGGATCGGCGGCGCGCTGTACAGCCAGGCGAGTACCAAGCCCACGCACACCGCGGCCACCACCCACACGCCGAGCAGCGTCGCGACGGCCAAGGAGACGGCGGACCAGACGATGCCGACATAGAGGCCCCACCGGCCTGGCACCCGGCCCGAGGGGATCGGACGGTTCGGCTCGTTGATGGCGTCCACATGGCGGTCGAACCAGTCGTTGACCGCCTGGCTGGTACCGCAGACCAGCGGCCCTGCCAGCAGCGCCCCAAGGATCAGCATGGGCCAGGCATCAAGGATGGGCACGCCGGAGGAGACCACGCCGCACATGAAGGCCCACATGGGCGCGAACCAGGTGATCGGCTTGAGCAGTTCCAGCAGCGCTCCCGGCGCCGGATGGCGGGACTGCGTAGCCCGGGATGAGAGCGTATCGACCATGGAGAAAACGTTAAAATTGACACTTTGGAATGTCAATTTATCTTTACACTCGAAATACGAGAAAGCGCCGCCGGTGATCTATCGGAGGCGTGGGGCAGGTATCGCCCTGAGACCAGACCTGAGATCGGTCCGGAAATCAGTCTTCGGGGGAATCCAGGTCGGAGAAGCCGTAGCGGCGGAGCTTGGAATACAGGCTCTGCCGGCTCATCCCCAGCATCTCCGCCGCCGAGGCCCGGTTGTCGCCGGTCAGCTTCAGCGCCGTCTCGATGCACAACCGCTCGATGACGTCGGTGGTCTCGCGCACCAGATCCTTCAGGGTCACCCGGCCAACCAGCGCGGTGAGCTGCGACGCGTCGCGCGGCAGCGCGGTCGGCTCGCCGCCGATGATGTCGATGCGGCTGCGGACGGGGCGCATGGCGAAACCGAGGCAGGCGTCGTCGTTGCCGGACACGGACACCGCCGACAGCTCGATCGGCTCGCGGGCGCCGAACTCGCCATTGATGACCGTCGCGAACTGGCGCAGCGATCCCTGCTTGCGCAGGTTCGCCGAGATGACGTTGACGTCGACGGAGCGGCCGAGCCAGCGGCTCAGCGGTTCGCCCAACGCCTGTTCCTCCGTCGCCAGCTGCGCCAGATCCAGGAATGCGGAATTCGCGGCAATGATCCGCTGATCCATGTCGGTGACGACGAACCCGTCGGGAATTTCCGAAATCGCCCGCAGCAGGGACGCCCGGACCTGATCCTCGGCCTCGACCGGCGCCACAGAATCCGTCCGGCCGAAGCGCAGCAGGAAATGCGCGTCGTTGCCCTGACGGAAGATCGAGGCACCCATTTCCAGCTTCAGGTCCTGCCCTGCCACCAGCACCGACGTGGCGCCCGCGCGGCCGGTCGCCCCGACCGAACCGAGCAGGGCATTCATGTCGTCGTGGCTGCCCTCGGCGATCAGGTCCTTCAGCGACCGTCCGCTCAGCGCCTTGGCGTCCTGGTTGAGCAGGCGCGCGGCGGCCGGATTGACCTCGACGATCTTGCGGCTGGTGACGTGCAGGATGACCACCGCCTCGGAGGCGACCTGGAACAGCAGCCGGTAGCGGGTCTCGGCATGCCGAAGCTTGGCGTATTCCCGCTCCATCGTGGTCTGGGCGTCGATCAGCCGCTGCTGCAGGTCGGCCATCGCGCTCAAGTCGCGGCCGAGAACGAGGATGCGTTCGTCGCTCATGCGCAGCGCCACGTAGCGGACCGGCATGTCGATGCCGGTGGGCGACGGATGGTTCACCTGGCGCCAGCGCGTCGCCGTTCCCGTCGCGGCTTCGGCCAGCAGTTCGGCGACCTTGTCCCGGCTTTCCTTGGTGACGGTCTCGCCCCAGCGGCGCCCGATCCACTGATCGAACTTTCGGCCCTCGAGATCGGAATTGCTGAACGCGATGTCGCTGACCACGCCCTCGTGGTCGACGATCAGAGCGATATCCGCGGCCATGCCGATCGCCATCGCTGCGATGTCCGCATCGAGGTCGCCGATGGACTTGCGCGGCGATTTGAAAGGGTTCAACACTTCGGCTAGCGTAGGTAGGTTAATGACCACTCGCGACTCACTCAGCTTTTTCAATGACAAGCCGCGGGCCGGCGGCCTGAGTTCTAAAACCCCGTAGTTTCTAGCCGTCCGTGTCGGTCAGCGGCTCTATTCTCCCTTGAGCCGCGACAGGCTTTGCGATTGGACAACAGCCTCCAGACCGTCATTCGCCGATGCGTCGGCACCGACAAGGCTGACCCACTCCGGGTGCTCCTGAAACATCGCTCCGCCGACAATGACTCCAACCTTCCGGTTTCGCGAAGACATTCGTACGCTTTTGATAACCGAGGCCAATCTGTCTCGCAACAGTTCGCCGCTGAGCGAGAATCCGACCACCGAAAACCATTGCTGGCGAACCCGCTGAACGACCTCGGTCTCGGTCTCCGGAATCTCGTCGAACACCGACCATCCGGCGCGCCGGAAGAACTCGCTGACCAGCGTCAGTCCGAAGGTGTGCTGTTCGCCCGGCGTCACCGCCAGCAGGACCGTCGGGCCACTCGGATTCCACTCCTCCGTCATCTCGAATCGGCCCGACACCGTGCGCAGCAGACGTTGCAGCCGGGCCAGCGCGATCGTCACGTCGGTGAAGTCGCACAGATCCTCTTCCCACATCACCCCCAGCAACCGGGCACTCGGTGCCAGCAGATCCAGCAGCAGAGTCTCCAGGTCGACCCCGCGCGCCTCGATCTCCAGCACGAACGCGTCGACGAAGTTGTCGGAGCGCGCCAGCAGATGCGACGCCAGCAACTCGACATCGGCCGCCGTCACCCCCGACCGGGACCGCGGCTCGGCCGGGCTGACGCCGTGGATCAACAGAAGGCGGGGAATGACCTCGCTTTCTATGGTCCGCATGAGACGGCCGGCAGAGGGCGGGCTTCGATCCCGCTTCGGCGGCTCACGGCTTGCTGTCAGCAGAGCATGGTCTATCGCACGATACAGGCCATCTACAGCTGCTCGAATCTCCGGCATGGTATGCAACCCCCCGTAGTTTTTTATCGAGCTTTTCTTAACGGTACACCGGTTTGACACGGGTGTAAGTCCAAATCTTCGGACACCCGCATCGGCTCGCTATTTCCCTGCCATCTCCCGTACTCGCGCCAGCACACACCGCTTGCTGCAGCAGATTACGTCAGATTCAAGCGTGAATGTACAAATTATTTGACGTCAAGTTTGTTTGACACTCCCGTTAAATCGCTCTTACAGTGTTTGCATAAGGAGACCGGGAGGCAATCCCGGCAGGCCTCTAAGGGAGATGGACGATGTCTGTATCCAGGACTCCGAGCCGACCCGTCCGCCCGATCTACACGGCGGAGCAACGGCGGCGGCGGGACGAAACCCGATGGACCCTGGTACAGGGAATCCTCGCCCCGGCGCAGTTCCTGGTTTTCCTGATCAGCCTGGCCCTGGTGCTGCGGTTTCTCGCCACCGGCGAAGGCGCCGGGCTGGCCGCCGCCTCCATCGTCGTGAAGACCCTGTTTCTCTACGCCATCATGGTGACCGGCTCGCTCTGGGAAAAGGCGGTGTTCGGCAACTACCTCTTCGTACCGGCCTTCTTCTGGGAGGATGCGGTCAGCATGGTGGTGATCGCCCTGCACACCGCCTATGTCGTGGCCCTGATCGCCGGCTGGGGGTCGACGACCGCGCAGATGCTGATCGCGCTCGCCGCCTACGCCACGTATGTCGTGAACGCCGGCCAGTTCCTCCTGAAGCTCCGCGCCGCCCGGCGCCAGGTCCCCGGCCGAGCCGGGTCCTCGGAGGCCGGGTCCTCAGAGATCCGATCCGCTTCGGCGCTGGAGATGGCACGATGACCGTCGCGCTGAAACCCGGCTCGCCGGCCGCGTCCGGCTGTCTCGACGCCCCGATCCTGCGGGAGCGCGGCCAGCGTGAGGTGTTCTGCGGTCTGACCGGGATCATCTGGCTGCACCGCAAGATCCAGGACGCGTTCTTCCTGATCGTCGGCTCGCGCACCTGCGCCCATCTGATGCAGTCGGCCGCCGGCGTGATGATCTTCGCCGAGCCCCGCTTCGCCACCGCGATCATCGAGGATCGCGACCTGGCCGGGCTGTCCGACGCCAATGACGAGCTCGACCGGGTGGTCGAACGGCTGCTGGCCCGGCGGCCCGACATCAAGCTGCTGTTCCTGGTCGGATCCTGCCCGTCGGAAGTGATCAAGCTCGACCTGTCGCGGGCCGCGGCGCGCCTGTCGCAGCGTTATACGCCAGACGTGCGGATTCTGAACTACTCGGGCAGCGGCATCGAGACGACCTTCACCCAGGGCGAGGACAACTGCCTCGCCTCCCTGGTGCCGACGCTTCCGGAGGCGGACGCCGACACGCCGTCGCTTCTGGTGGCCGGGACCATCGCCGATGTTGTCGAAGACCAGCTCTGTCGCCTGTTCGAAGGGCTGGGCATGCCGGCCCCCGCGTTCCTCCCGGCGCGACGGGCCGGCGATCAACCGCGGGTCGGCCCCGGCACCCGGTTCCTGCTGGCCCAGCCCTATCTGCCGGAAACCGCCCGCCTGCTGGAGGCGCGTGGCGCCACGCGGCTGGCGGCTCCCTTCCCGCTCGGCGCCGACGGCACCACCGAGTGGCTGCGGGCCGCGGCCGATGCCTTCGGCGTCTCTGAAGAGCGGTTCCAGGCGGTCACCAAGCGCCCCCGGGCGCGGGCCGTGGCCGCCCTGCAGCATCACCGCGCGGCACTCGAAGGACGCTCGATCTTCTTCTTCCCGGACAGCCAGCTCGAGATCCCGCTGGCCCGCTTCCTGTCGCAGGAACTGGGGATGCGGCCGGTCGAGGTCGGCACGCCCTATCTGCACAGGGGCATCATGGATCCCGAACTGGCGCTGCTGCCGCACGGCACACGGCTGTCCGAGGGCCAGGATGTCGACCGCCAGCTCGCCCGCTGCCGCGCCGACGCGCCCGACCTCGTGGTCTGCGGCCTGGGCCTCGCCAATCCGCTGGAGGCCGAGGGTATGGCCACCAAGTGGTCGATCGAGCTCGTCTTCACCCCGGTCCAGGGCTACGAGCAGGCGGGCGACCTCGCCGGTCTGTTCTCGCGCCCGCTGGACCGCCGCACGCGGCTGGAGGTCTGACCATGAAGCTCGCGGTCTGGACCTACGAAGGACCGCCCCATGTCGGCGCGATGCGGGTCGCGACGGCGATGCACGGGTTGCACTACGTCCTGCACGCGCCCCAGGGCGACACCTATGCCGACCTGCTGTTCACCATGATCGAGCGGCTGCCGCACCGGCCGCCGGTGACCTACACCACCTTCCAGGCCCGCGACCTGGGCAGCGACACCGCCGAGTTGTTCAAGCGCACGCTGGGCGACGCCTACGAGCGCTTCAAGCCGCAGGCCATCATGGTCGGCGCCTCCTGCACGGCGGAACTGATCCAGGACGATCCCGGCGGACTCGGGCGCACCCTCGGCCTTCCGGTGCCGGTGGTGCCCCTGGAACTGCCCTCGTATCAGCGCAAGGAGAACTGGGGCGCGTCGGAGACGCTGTACCAGCTCGTCCGCGCCTTCGCCGGGGCGAACGCGCCGGAGCCGGGGACGCACCGTCCGCCGCGCGATCCGGCCGCCCGCCCGAGCTGCAACATCCTCGGCCCGACGGCGCTCGGCTTCCGCCACCGCGACGACGTGGACGAGATCACGCTTCTGCTCCAGCGCCTCGGCGTGGAGGTGCGCGTCACCGCCCCGCGGGGCGCGTCGCCCGCCGACCTGGCCCGGCTGGGGGAGGCGGATTTCAACGTGGTGCTCTATCCGGAGACCGGCGAGGCGACGGCGCGCTGGCTGGAGAAGACCTTCGGTCAGCCGCGCACCCAGACGGTGCCCATCGGCATCGGCGCCACCCGGGCCTTCATCCGGGAGGTGGCCGAGCTCGCCGGCATCGATCCGTCGGCCGAGCTCGACCGGGAGCAGTCCCGCCTGCCGTGGTACTCGCGCTCGATCGACAGTACCTACCTGACCGGCAAGCGGGTCTTCATCTTCGCCGACGCGACCCATGCGGTTGCCGCCGCCCGGGTCGCGGCCCACGAATTCGGTTTCGAGGTGGTCGGGGTCGGCACCTACGACCGCAGCTTCGCCCGGGATGTCCGCGCGGTCGCCGAGGAACTCGGCACCGAGGCGCTGATCACCGACGACTACCTGGAAGTGGAAGACCGGATCGCCGAGCTGCGGCCGGAGCTGGTGCTGGGTACCCAGATGGAGCGCCACATCGCCAAGCGGCTCGGCATCGGCTGCGCCGTGATCTCCGCCCCGGTGCATGTGCAGGATTACCCGGCCCGCCGCTCGCCGCAGATGGGGTTCGAGGGTGCCAACGTGCTGTGGGACACCTGGGTCCATCCGCTGATGATGGGGCTGGAGGAACACCTGCTCGGGATGTTCCGGGGCGATTTCGAGTTCCACGACGACGCCGGTGCCTCGCACCACGGCGCCGCCGCCACCGCCCGCCCGGCCGAGCCGGCGCCCGAGCCGGAGCCGGAGCAGCCGGCGAACGACGCCGACGGCCCGCACTGGAGCCAGGACGCCGACCGCGAGCTGCGCAAGATCCCCTTCTTCGTGCGCGGCAAGGCCCGCCGGAACACCGAGACCTTCGCGCGGGAGCGCGGGTTCGACACCATCACCATCGAGACGCTGTACGATGCCAAAGCCCATTTCGCGAGATAGGGCCGCCCCGCCCGTGCGGGTGGTGGTCGTCACGATGGACAGCCATCTGGCCAATGTCGTGCTGCGGGCCGGCGCCGAGCTGCGCCGCGACCTGCCGGGCCTTCGGATCGACTATCACGCCGCCTCGGACTGGGGCGACAATCCGAGCGCCCTGGAACGCTGCAAGGCGGACATCGCGGTGGGCGACATCGTCATCGTGACGATGCTGTTCATCGAGGAACACATCAAACCGATCCTGGAGGATCTGCGGGCGCGCCGCGACCACTGCGACGCCATGGTGTGCTGCCTGTCCGAGGGCGAGGTCGTCCGCCTCACCCGCCTCGGCAGCTTCAAGATGGACGGCAGCCAGAAGGGACCGCTGGCGCTGCTGAAGAAGCTGCGCGGGTCGAAGAACTCGAAGTCCAGCAGCGGCGCCGGCCAGATGGCCATGCTGCGCCGGCTGCCGCGGATCCTGCGCTTCATTCCCGGCACCGCCCAGGACATGCGGGCCTATTTCCTCAGCCTGCAGTTCTGGCTCGCCGGCTCCGACGTCAACGTCGCCAACATGGTCCGGCTGCTGGTCGACCGCTATGCGGACGGGCCCCGGCGCGTCCTGCGCGGCAGCCTGAAGGTCGGCGCGCCGATCGACTATCCCGATGTGGGCCTCTACCACCCGACGATCGAGGGCCGGATCGCCGAGCGACTGGACCAGCTTCCGCGCCGCAAGGGGGCGAAGGGCCGGGTCGGCGTGCTGGTCCTGCGCTCCTATGTGCTGGCCGGCGACACCGGGCACTACGACGCCATGCTTCAGACCCTGGAAGCCCGGGGTCTGGAGGTCGTGCCGGCCTTCGCCAGCGGGCTGGACTGCCGCCCGGCGGTCGAAGCGTTCTTCATGAAGGACGGCAAGGCCACGGTGGACGCGGTCCTGTCCCTCACCAGCTTCTCCCTGGTCGGCGGCCCCGCCTATAACGACGCCGCCGCGGCCGAGGACATGCTGGCGCGGCTCGACGTGCCCTACCTGATCGCCCAGGCGGTGGAGTTCCAGACCCTGGAGCAGTGGCGCGCCGACGACCGGGGCCTGCTGCCGGTGGAAAGCACCATCATGGTGGCGATCCCCGAGCTCGACGGCGCGATCGCCCCGACCGTGTTCGGCGGCCGCACGGGGACCACGACCCGCTGCGCCGACTGCGACCCGAGCTTCTGCGCCAACCGGGAAGGCGCGCGGGCCATGTGCCCGGACATGGAGCGGGTGCACAGCCTCGCCAGCAGGGTGGAGAAGCTGGTGGCTCTGCGCCATACGCCGATCGACGACCGCAAGGTCGCGGTCGTCCTGTTCAACTTCCCGCCCAACAGCGGGGCGACGGGCACCGCCGCCTATCTCTCTGTCTTCGAATCCCTGTTCCGGGTGCTCAAGGGCATGGCCGCCGCCGGATACCACGTCGAGCTGCCGGCCGACGTGGAGGATCTCCGCCAGCGCATCCTGACCGGCAACGCCGCCCAGTTCGGGGCCGACGCCAACGTGCTCGCCCGCATCCCGGCCGACGACCATGTGCGCGGCGAGCGGTATCTGAGCGAGATCGAGGCGGTCTGGGGCCGGGCCCCGGGCCGGCATCAGACGGACGGTCGCGCGATCCAGGTCCTGGGCGCCGCCTTCGGAAACGTCATAGTCGGAGTCCAGCCGGCCTTCGGCTACGAGGGCGACCCGATGCGGATGCTGTTCGAGAAGGGTCTGGCGCCGACCCATGCCTTCTCCGCCTTCTACCGCTGGCTGCGCGAGGATTTCGCCGCCCATGCGGTGCTGCATTTCGGAACCCACGGCGCGCTTGAATTCATGCCCGGCAAGCAGACCGGCGTGTCCGGCGCCTGCTGGCCCGAGCGGCTGATCGGCGACCTGCCGAACATCTATCTCTACGCCGCCAACAACCCGTCGGAGGGCACGATCGCCAAGCGCCGGGCGGCGGCGACCCTGGTCAGCTACCTCACCCCGCCGGTGACCAATGCCGGGCTCTACAAGGGCCTGATCGATCTCAAGGAGGCGGTGACGACGTGGCGCCAGCTGCCGCCCGACGCGGAGACCGAACGCGCCCGCCTCGCCCCGGTGATCCAAGCCCAGGCCGCCGGATTCGAGATGGCCGAGGCCGAGCCGGCCTGGAGCGACGCCGAGGCCGAGCAGAACATCCTCCGGCTCGCCGACCAAGTGACGGAACTGGAGCGCACCCTGATCCCGCACGGCCTGCATATCGTGGGCAAGCCGACCGGCCCGGAGGAGCGGTTCGACCTGCTGATGGCCGTCAGCGAGGCCCGCACCGGTGTCGAGCCCGACCCCGCCCTGGTCCGTGCGGTGGTCGCCGGTGCCGCATCCGATGCCGCGGCTCACGCGCAGACACCGGCGCTCCGGGAGGAGTTGGCCCTGCTCGCCGACATGAACGCCAAGCTGCAGGAATGCGTCGAGATCGATGCCCTGCTGCGGGCGCTGGACGGCCGCTACATCCGCCCCGTGGCCGGCGGCGACCTGCTGCGCACCCCGTCGATCCTGCCGACCGGCCGCAACGTCCACGGCTTCGATCCCTACCGGCTGCCCAGCGCCTTCGCCGTCGCGGACGGCGCTGCTCAGGCGGAGCGGCTGATCGCCCGCCATATCGAGGACGGCAACGCCCTGCCCGAGACCATCGCCATCGTGCTGTGGGGCACCGACAACCTGAAATCCGCCGGTGCGCCGATCGGCCAGGCCCTGGCCCTGCTCGGCACCCGGCCGCGCTTCGACAGCTACGGCCGGCTCTGCGGCGCCGACCTGATCCCGCTGGAGGAACTGGGCCGGCCCCGGATCGACGTGATGATGACCCTGTCCGGCATCTTCCGCGACCTGCTGCCGCTGCAGACCAAGCTGCTGGCCGAGGCCGCCTACGAGGCGGCGGCGGCCGAGGACGAGCCGGCCGACATGAATTTCGTGCGCAAGCACGCGCTGGCCTATCAGGCGGCCCAGGGCTGCGACTTCGAGACCGCCGCCCTGCGGGTCTTCAGCAATGCCGACGGCGCCTACGGCGCCAACGTCAACCTGATGATCGACAACGGCGCCTGGCAGGACGAGGACGAGCTGGCGGAGACCTATACCAACCGCAAGTGCTACGCCTACGGCCGCTCCGGCCGCCAGCAGCGCCAGCACGACCTGCTGGAGCGGGTGCTCGGCGACGTCCAGCTCGCCTACCAGAATCTGGAATCGGTCGAGCTCGGCGTGACCACGGTCGACCATTACTTCGACACGCTGGGCGGGATCGGACGCGCGGTGCGCCGCGCCCGGGGGTCGGAGGTGCCGGTCTATATCGGCGACCAGACCCGCGGCGCCGGCCTGGTGCGCAGCCTTGGCGAGCAGGTCGCCCTGGAGAGCCGCACCCGGGTCCTGAATCCGAAATGGTACGAGAGCATGCTCGAGCACGGCTACGAGGGTGTCCGCAACATCGAGGCCCAGGTCACCAACACCATGGGCTGGTCGGCGACGACCGGACAGGTCGCCCCCTGGGTCTACGAGAAGATCACCGAGACCTTCGTGCTCGACGCCGCCATGCGCGAACGGCTCGCCACCCTGAACCCGAAGGCCTCGGCCCGGGTCGCCAACCGCCTGCTCGAAGCCCACGAGCGTCACTACTGGTCACCGGATCCCGACACCCTGTCCGCCCTGCGCGAGGCGGGGGATGAGCTGGAAGACCGGCTCGAGGGCATCACCACCGGGACGGCCGCAGCATGAGGCACGGAAAGGACATCACCATGACACCGCCAGACGGCATCACCGGAACCGGCCCCCGCCAGGACGGCGAAGGCAGCGTCCAGGTCAAGATGGACCCGGCGCTCGACATCGGCAAAGCCAAGGTCTTCGCGGTCTACGGCAAGGGCGGGATCGGCAAGAGCACGACCTCATCCAACCTGTCGGTCGCCTTCTCCAAGCTCGGCAAGCGGGTGCTGCAGATCGGCTGCGATCCCAAGCACGACAGCACCTTCACCCTGACCAAGCGGCTGGTGCCCACGGTCATCGACGTGCTGGAGAGCGTGGACTTCCACCCCGAGGAGCTGCGGGTCGAGGACTTCGTCTACGAGGGCTACAACGGCGTCATGTGCGTCGAGGCCGGCGGTCCGCCGGCCGGCACCGGCTGCGGCGGCTACGTGGTCGGCCAGACGGTGAAGCTGCTCAAGGAGCATCACCTGCTCGACGACACCGACGTGGTGATCTTCGACGTGCTAGGCGACGTGGTCTGCGGCGGGTTCGCCGCCCCGCTCCAGCATGCCGACCGGGCGCTGATCGTCACCGCCAACGATTTCGACTCGATCTACGCCATGAACCGCATCGTCACGGCGATCACGGCCAAGGCGCGGAACTACGATGTCCGGCTCGGCGGGGTGATCTGCAACCGCAGCAACGCCACCGACCAGGTCGACAAGTACAACGCCGTCGCCGGCCTGCAGACCATGGCGCATTTCCCCGACCTCGACGCCATCCGCCGCAGCCGACTGAAGAAGGCGACGATCTTCGAGATGGACGACGCGCCGGAACTGGAAGCGGTTCGTGCCGAATACCTGCGGCTGGCCGCGGCCCTATGGGCCGGTGTCGAGCCGATGGAAGGCACGGCAATGCGCGACCGCGACCTCTTCGAACTCCTGGGATTCGACTGATGCTGAGCGCCACCTACACGGATCGCCGCCAACAGGTCGAAGCCTATTTCGACCGCACCGCCGCCGATGCCTGGGCGCGGCTGACCTCCGACGCACCGGTCAGCGGCATCCGGGCGACCGTGCGGGCCGGACGGGACCGGATGCGCCGCCTCCTGCTGGGGTGGCTCCCCGAGGATCTCGCGGGCCGGCGAGTCCTCGATGCCGGTTGCGGCACGGGTTCCCTGGCGGTCGAGGCGGCGCGCCGCGGTGCCCTTGTGACGGCGATCGACATCTCGCCGACGCTGATCCAACTCGCGCGCGAGCGGACGCCCGAGGACCTCGGCGCCGGACGGGTGGAATTCCTGGTCGGCGACATGCTGGACCCGGCGCTCGGCAGCTTCGACCACGTGGTGGCGATGGACAGCCTGATCCACTACCGCACCGAGGACGCCGTGCAGGCTCTGGGCCGACTGGCGCCGCGGACCGCCGGCTCGATCGTCTTCACCTTCGCCCCGCGCACCGCCCTGCTGACGGTCATGCACACGGCCGGCCGGCTGTTCCCCCGGGGCGACCGCGCCCCGTCGATCCAGCCCACCGCCCATGCCCGCCTGCGCGCGGCCCTCGACCGCGAGGGCTGGGTGTCCGGCATGCGTCCCTGCCGCAGCGAGCGGATCGACAGCGGCTTCTACATCTCCCAGGCCATGGAGCTCGCCCGGTCATGACGGAGAAGCGTCGCAAGCTGTCGGCCTTGTGGATGGAGGTGGGTCCCCGCTTCCTGCCCTTCGCCGACGCGGCGACGCCCGACCTGCCGCTCGGCCGGCTGCTGCGCCTGTCGCTGTTCCAGGTCTCCGTCGGCATGGCGATCGTGCTGCTGAACGGCACCCTGAACCGGGTGATGATCGTCGAAATGGGCGTGCCGACCTGGCTGGTGGCGATGATGATCTCGCTGCCGCTGCTGTTCGCGCCGTTCCGCGTGCTGGTCGGCCACCGCAGCGACACCTACCGATCCCTGCTCGGATGGCGCCGGGTGCCGTTCCTGTGGATGGGCTCGCTGCTGCAGTTCGGCGGGCTGGCGATCATGCCCTTCGCGCTCATCATCCTGTCCGGCGACATCACCACCGGCCCGCAATGGGTCGGCTATGTCGCCTCCGCCCTGGCCTTCCTGCTGGTCGGCATCGGTCTGCACACCACCCAGACCGCCGGTCTGGCGCTGGCCTGCGATCTTGCGACCGAGGAGTCCCGGCCGCGGGTGGTGGCGATGCTCTACGTGATGCTGCTGGTCGGCATGGGCGTGTCGGCCCTGGTGGTCGGCGGGCTGCTGCAGGATTTCAGCCAGCTGCGGCTGATCAAGGTGATCCAGGGTACGGCGGTGGCGACCATCGTGCTGAACCTGATCGCCCTGTGGAAGCAGGAGGCGCGGGATCCGTCGCGCACCCGCCCCGACCGGGCGCGGCCGAGCTTCGGGGAGTCCTGGACCGACTTCGTCCGCGGCGGCCGGGCCGGACGGCTGCTGCTCACCGTGTTCCTCGGCACCGCCGCGTTCAGCATGCAGGACATCCTGCTGGAGCCCTATGGCGGCGAGATCCTGGCCATGTCGGTCGGCGAGACCACGCGGCTGACCGCGCTGTTCGCTGCCGGTACCCTGGCCGGCTTCGCCATCGCCGCCCGCGATCTGGCCCAGGGCGGCGATCCGTGCAAGCTCGCCGCCTTCGGCTGCGTCGTCGGCGTCTTCGCCTTCTCCGCCCTGGTCTTCGCCTCGCCCCTGCAGTCGGCCGCCCTGTTCCAGGGTGGCACCGTGCTGATCGGGCTGGGCGGCGGCATGTTCGCCATCGGCACGCTGGTCGCCGCCATGTCCCTGGCGGAAGCCGGCGGCGGCGGCCTGGCGCTGGGCGCCTGGGGCGCGGTCCAGGCGACCGCGGCCGGCGGCGGCATCATGGTCGGCGGCGCGCTGCGCGATCTGGTCTCGCAACTGGCCGCGCGGGACCTGCTGGGCACCGCCCTGAACCACCCCGCCACCGGATACGGCGCGGTCTACCATCTCGAAATCGTTTTGTTGTTCGCGACCCTGGCCGTCGTCGGTCCCCTCGTCCGCTATGCCGGCGGACAACCGGGACCGTCACGGCAGAAGTTCGGGCTCGCGCAATTCCCCGGATAAGGGAGGGAGGAAGCCATGGAAATCGGCTCAGTGATTGGCAATATCGATGTGGCGCAGGTCGTCCTTTACGCCTTCTGGATCTTCTTCGCGGGGCTGATCTACTATCTGCGCCGCGAGGATCGCCGGGAGGGCTATCCCCTGGAAGACGCGGTCACCGGCAAGATGTGGCCGGTCGGCGCGCTGACGATGGCTCCGGTCAAGCGCTTCGCCCTGCCGGAAGGCGGCTATGCCGAGGCGCCGAACTACCTGCGCGAGGCCCGCACCCTGAATGCCGAACCGGTGGCCCGCTTCCCCGGCGCTCCGCTGCGCCCGGTCGGCGACGCCATGCTGGCCGGTGTCGGTCCGGGCGCCTGGGCCGAGCGCAAGAACATCCCCGACCTCACCGCCGACGGTGCCCCCCGGATCGTGCCGATGCGCTCGGTCGACGATTTCGGCGTGGTAGAGGGCGATCCCGATCCGCGCGGCATGCCGGTGGTCGCCGGTGACGGCAAGGTCGCCGGCACGGTCACCGAGCTCTGGGTCGATACCGCCGAGGTGCTGATCCGCTTCCTGGAGGTCCGGCTCGGTACCGGCGAGGAGGCCACCCAGGTCCTGCTCCCCGCCGGCTTTGCCGAGGTCGGGCGCGGCCGGGTCTCGGTGCCATCGATCCTGTCCACCCAGTTCGCCGCCGTCCCCGGCATCGCCGGTCCGGACCGGATCACCCGGCTGGAGGAAGAGCGGATCATGGCCTATTTCGGCGCCGGGCTGCTCTACGCCGACTGGCGCCGGCAGGAGCCGCTGCTATGAGCAACAGCGCGGTGATCTTCGGCGAGTTCGACGACTCCCGCCCGGTAACCGACGCCCCGGCCGCCATGGCCGGCGACGAGCGGATCGTGTGGCAGGGCGCGCCGGACTGGCGGCGCTTCGCCCTGTCGGTGATGAAGCTCCGCACCATCGCCCTGTATTTCGCCGTGATCATGGCCGCCCGTTTCGCCGCCGATCTGGTGGCGGGACAGGGTGCCGGCGCCGGTCTGATTTCCGCCGCCTGGACCCTGTGCCTGGCGGCTCCGGTCCTGGCCTTCCTGGCGCTCTACGCCAGGCTGGTCGCCCGGAGCACCCGCTACACGGTGACGACGCGGCGGATCGTCCTGCGCATCGGCGTGGCCATGCCGATGACCGTCACCGTCCCGGTCGGCCTGGTGGACACCATCGACCTGCGGCGCAACGCCGACGGTAGCGGCGACATCCTGATCGGCGTCCTGCCGGAGCAGCGCCTGTCCTATTCGGTGCTGTGGCCGCATGCCCGCCCCTGGTGCTTCAGCCGGCCTCAGGCCGCGCTGCGCGCCGTGCCGGACGCAGAGGCCGTCGCCGAGACGATCGGCCGGATGCTGGCCCGCCAGACGACCAAGGCGCCGGCCCAAGAGTCGGTGCAGGGGTCGGCCGCCAAAGCGCCGGCACGGGACACTGGCTCCGTCGCCGCGGCGGCGGGCTGAGAGACGAGGGAGGATGACGATGGCCACCCAAGCCCCCCCAGCCAGCGGCGCCCCCCGCGACGACGCGCCCCAAAACGACGCTCCTCATAACGACGTTCCCAGGGGCGCGCTGATCGCCGCCGGCATCCTGGTGGCCTTCTCCATCGCGCTGGCCGGCGCCACCCGGCTGCAGGGCGGCCACACCATCGCGCCGCCCGCCGCCGAGACGGTCGAGAGCCGGGCGCTGATCTTCCAGGACCGGACGGACCGCGGTATCGCCGTGCTGGACGCCGCCTCCGGAGAGGTGATCGCCGACCTCGCCCCGGGCACCCACGGCTTCGTGCGCGGCATGCTGCGAGGTCTCTCGCGCGACCGCTACGTCCACGGGGTGGGCGCCGAGATCCCGTTCACCCTGACCCGCTGGTCCGACGGCCGCTATTCCCTGAGCGACCCGGCCACCGGCAGCGTGCTGCATCTGGCGGCCTACGGCTTCGCCAACGTGCACGAATTCGCCACCTTCCTGCCCGGCCCGGCAGGAACCACAGCCCAGATGAAGGAGGCACGCCCATGATCGGGATGTTCCTGGTCGACCGTCAGGTATTCGACGTCGACTGCACCATCGACGTGGAGTGCTCGATCGAGAGCTTCCACGCCCATGTCGAGTTCGAGGGCGACCGCACGCTCCAGCCCGGCGATCAGGTGCTCGTCCATGGCGAGCCGATCACCGTGCCCTATGGCGAGAAGCGGCAGATCACCCGCCGGGCCACCGTGACCCGGGCCGGCTGGCTCGAGCAGCAGTGGACCCGCCTCGCCGCCCATCTGGAACTGACCGAGCTCTACGATCTCAGCTTTACCGAACGGAGGGATCTATGAACGCCGCCGTCGCCGACGCGCTGGACGCGCGCTACGACACCACGGGCATGGCGCGGGAAGACACCGTGCTGAGCCCGCATTTCTACACCACCGATTTCGACGCCCTGGACCGCATCGACGTGGAGCCGGTACGCGCCGACTGGGACCGCCTGATGGAGGAGTTCCAGGCCGACGACAACCGCGGCCATTTCAAGCGGACGCAGGAATGGGGCGAGGTCGATTTCGACGGCTACTCGCCGGAACTGCAGCGCGAGCTGGTCGACTTCCTGGTCAGTTCGGTCACATCCGAATTTTCCGGCTGCGTGCTCTACGCCGAGACCAAGAAGCGGGTCGCCAACCCGGAGATCAAGCGGCTGTTCCGCTTCATGGCCCGGGATGAATCCCGCCACGCCGGCTTCATCAACGACACGCTGAAGGATTTCGGCATCGGCGTGAACCTCGGTTTCCTGACCAAGTCCAAGAAGTACAAGTATTTCAGCCCGAAATTTATCTTCTACGCGGTCTACCTGTCGGAGAAGATCGGCTACGCCCGCTATATCACGATCTACCGCGAGCTCGAAAAGCACCCGGAGAACCGGATCCACCCGATCTTCAAATGGTTCAAGGAGTGGTGCAACGACGAGTTCCGGCACGGCGAGGCCTTCGCCCTGCTGATGCGGGCCAATCCGCACCTGCTCAAGGGCCGCAACAAGCTGTGGATCCGCTTCTTCCTGCTGGCGGTCTACGCCACCATGTACGTGCGCGACCACAACCGCCCGCACTTCCACGCCGCCCTCGGCCTGGATCCGACCGAGTACGATCTGCAGGTGTTCCGGGTCACCTCGGAGATCTCCAAGCAGGTCTTCCCCTTCACCCTGCAGACCGACGCCCCGGCGTTCCGCGCCGGGCTGGAGCGGCTGCGGCGGATCGCCGACGGCATCGCCGAGGCCCGGGCGGAAGGCGGCCTCATGGGCGGCCTGCGCCGGATCGGCCTGACGGCGGCGGCCGGGGCAACCCTGCTGCGGCTGTATCTGCATCCGGTGCGCGACCACGAGGTGCCCGCCTCGATCCGTCTGGCCCCGACCTGGTAGGCGGCGGTGCCGGACCTCGCCACATACGCCCTGCCCCTGCTGTTCGCGCTGGGGCTGTGGTGGTTCAGCACCGGGCTGATCCTGTGGCTGGTCCGGCTGCCGCGGCACCACCGACCGGTCGTCCTGACCGGTGCGACCACGGTGCTGGCGGTCGCCCTGATCGCCATCGTGCGGACCGCCGACGATACCGCTGCCGCTGCCGGTTACCACGGCTTCGCGGCGGCCCTGGCGGTGTGGGGCTGGCACGAGCTGGTCTTCCTGCTTGGGCTCGTTACCGGGCCGCGCAAGACGGCCCTTCGGCCCGGTGCGACCGGCGCCGAACGGTTCCGCCAGGCCACCGCCGCCATCGCCTATCACGAGGTCGCCCTGGCGGCGACGGCCGGCCTGCTGTTCGTGTTGACCTGGGGGGCGGAGAACCAGGTTGCGGCCTGGACCTTCCTCGCCCTGTTCGCCAGCCGGCTGAGCGCCAAGCTGAACCTGTTCCTGGGGGTCCCGCATTTCGCCGACGAGCTGATGCCCGACCACCTGCTGCATCTGCGCAGCTATTTCGCCGTGCGGGCCATCAACCCGCTGTTTCCCCTGTCGGTGACCGCGATCACCGCGGCCGCCGCCCTGACTCTGGCCGCTGCCTGGCATCCCGGCACCGCGCCCGTTGCGGTGGCCGGGCTGATCTGTATCGCCGGCCTGCTGCTGCTGGGCGCGGTCGAGCACTGGTTCATGGTGCTGCCGATCCGCGACGCCGCCCTTTGGCGCTGGGCCGCCGGGCGGACCGCGCCGACGGCGCCGGCATCGATCGACCCGGACACGACCCGTTTCGAACCACGCCCGACCCCGGCGACCGGCTCTGGATGAGCCCGGCACCGCGACGACACAGGAGGTGACCATGAACTACGAATCCTTCTTCGAAGGCCAGTTGGAGGCCTTGCGGGCCGAGGGCAGATACCGGGTTTTCACCGATATCGAGCGCCACCGGGGTGCCTTCCCCCGGGCACGCCGCCATGCCGAGGACGGATCCGACCCCTGCGATGTGACGGTCTGGTGCTCGAACGACTATCTGGGCATGGGCCAGTTCCCGCCGGTGCTCGAAGCGATGCACGCCGCGCTCGACCAGTGCGGCGCCGGCGCGGGCGGGACGCGGAACATCTCCGGCACCAACCACCACCACGTGCTGCTGGAGCGCGAGCTGGCCGATCTGCACGGCAAGGAGGCCGCCCTGCTCTTCACCTCCGGCTACGTGTCCAACTGGGCGGCGCTCAGCACGCTGGCGGCGCGGATCCCGAACTGCGCGGTGCTGTCCGACGAGTCGAACCACGCCTCCATGATCGAGGGCATCCGCCACAGCCGGGCCGAGAAGATCCTGTTCGCCCATAACGATCCGGAGGATCTGAACCGCAGGCTGGCGGCCCTGCCGGCGGACCGGCCGAAGCTGGTGGCCTTCGAGAGCGTCTATTCGATGGACGGCGACATCGCGCCGATCGCCGAGCTCTGCGACGTGGCCGAGGCCCACGGGGCCATGACCTATCTGGACGAGGTCCATGCGGTCGGCCTGTACGGTCCGCGCGGCGGCGGCATCTCGGAGCGCGAGGGCCTGGCCCATCGGCTGACGGTGATCGAGGGCACGCTCGGCAAGGCGTTCGGCGTCATGGGCGGCTACATCGCGGCCTCGGACGCCTTGTGCGACTTCGTGCGCAGCTTCGCCTCCGGCTTCATCTTCACCACCGCCCTGCCGCCGGCGGTCGCCGCCGGCGCCGCCACCAGCATCCGCCACCTGAAGACCAGCCAGGTGGAGCGGGAGCGCCAGCGCGACCGGGTGGCGAAGGTGCGCGCCGGCCTCGATGCCGCCGGCATTCCCCATCTCGCCAACCCGAGCCATATCGTGCCGGTGATGGTGGGCGATCCGGTGCACTGCAAGCAGATCAGCGACACCCTGCTCGACGAGTTCGGAATCTACGTCCAGCCGATCAACTATCCCACCGTGCCCCGCGGCACGGAACGGCTGCGCATCACCCCGTCGCCGATCCACTCCGACGCCGACATCGACCATCTGCTGACGTCGCTGGGCAAGGTCTGGGCGCGCTGCGGCCGGAGCCGGATGGTGGCCTGAGCGGCATGGGCACGGCGGCCGTACAGGACCCGAAAATCCCGGCGGTCGCCGCCGACGGCTCGCTCTACCCGATCGGCAAGATGGCGGCGCACCGCCAGGGCGTCCTGCACTTGGCGGTATCGATCTTCGTGACCTGTCGGGGACGGCTGCTGATCCAGCGCCGCGCCCTGTCGAAATACCATTGTGGCGGGCTGTGGGCGAATACCTGCTGCAGCCACCCCCACTGGCGCGAGACGGCGGCCGATGCGGCCCGCCGGCGCCTCGCCGAGGAACTCGGCATCACCGGTGTCACGCTCAGCCCCATGGGGGAACTCGCCTATCGGGCCGATGTCGGCGGCGGGCTGGTCGAGCACGAGCATGTCCACCTGTTCCATGGCGCGGCCCCGGACGCCCTGACGCTCGACCCGGATCCGGAAGAGGTCTCCGACACGCGCTGGATCGGCGTCGAGGAGCTGCGCGGCGAGCTGGGGAGCGACGCCTCGCGGTTCGCGCCGTGGTTCCGGATCTATGCCGACCGCCGTCCCGACCTGATGGGCTGATCCGATAACCTGAACATCTGCCTCACCCCTTCTCCCACCCTCCCCCACCCGCGCACTCCCCGGATTTAGTCCGGGGCCCACGCATTTCTGCGGCAGTGAACTCACCGCGCAACCGCCAGCGTCCGTGTTGCGGACCAGTGGGCCCCGGAATAAATCCGGGGAGAGAGCGGGAGGCGGCGAGGGTCGGCTGCACCGGGCAAAAAAATTGGGCCGGTCAGCGGTACGCTGGATCCGGCCCAAGGAGAGGGATGAGAAGGGCGCCGGCTTGGATTGGCGCTCTTCCCGGACGCCGTCACTTCATAGGGGCGAGTGACGGGTACTTGTCGAGCATCGTCGCGCCGTAGAACGGCTTGAAGACACCCTGGTGGCAGGTGGCGCAGTTCGCCTTGGCCACGTCGCCGGTCGGGCCCAGACGGTTCTCCGGGAACGTGCCCTGCAACGGCGCCAGGTAGTCGGCGTTGATGCCGCGGACCATGCGGATCCCGTGCCAGGCGGTGGTGCGGGTCGGCGGGCTCATCTCCCAGCTCCCGATCGCCTGGGTGTTGTGGCAGTAGGTGCACCCGACCCCGAGGCTGCTGGACATGTGCATCATCAGCCCGTAGGTCTCCTCGGTCTGCTTGATCGAGGCGCCACCGGCATCGGTCGGCAGGGCCGCCGTGGCCTGGACCCGGATGTTGCCGTCCCCCGCCAGATAGCTGGCCAGGGAGGTCGCCGGCAGCGAGGTATAGCCGTTCTGCGCCGACGGACGGTTCTGGTCGTGGTTCCACCCCAGCATGCCCTTGCCGGCATAGCGCTGCGGCTCCTCGTCGAACCAGACGTTCTCCGGCACCGGATTGCCCCGGTGGCAGGTGTAGCAGGTCACGCCGGTCTCCTTGACGTGGTCCTGCCAGTTGGCGTTCACGTCACGGGTCATCTGGATCATCCGGCGGGCGACCACCTTGGTGTAGACCGAGTCATCCGCCAGGTTGTCCGGGTTGTGGCAGTAGTTGCATCCCTGCTCCGGCGAGACCCACTCGGTGATCGCCGTCATCAGGCGGATGAACTGCGGCTCCGGAAGATCGCCCAGCACCTGGACGTTCTCGTAGACATCGCCCGCCTTGTCCGCCTGGGCCAGGTCGGCCGGGCTGTCGAGCGGATAGATCTCCTCCGGGATCGCGTTCAGCGCGGCCAGCATGGCCTGTTCCCGAGGGTTGTTGGGCTCCTGCATGCCGGTACCGCGGTACCCGGTCTGCTCGTAGCCGATCGGCGGACGCTCCCAGCCCACGGTGAAGAGGAAGGCGATCACCAGGAGGGCCGCGAAGGGCAGGATGGCCGCTAAGATGCCGAAGTTTTTCATCACACAGGCCCTCCTTACTGGGTCGGATCCGGGGTGGGCGCCCACATTTCCGGATAGGCCGGCGCAAAGTCGTGCTTCACCGCCCACAGGTACCAGTTATCGACCACCGTCCCGGTGAGCAGGATGCCGATGCCGCCGGTCAGCGGACACAGCACCGCGAACCACCAGGCCCAGCGGTGGATCGATTCCATCGAGGCGTTGAAGCCCATGGTCCAGCGCCAGAACAGGGCGGCACGCTCCGAAGCCGTACCGCGGTCGACGATCTGTTCGATCTCGCGCTCGCCGCCGTAGCGGCCCACGGCCAGGATCGTCGCGCCGTGCATGGCGAACAGCAGGGCCGAGCCGTACAGGAAGACGATCGAGAGGGCGTGGAACGGGTTGTAGAACAGGTTGCCATACCGGATCGAGAAGGCCGCCGTCCAATCCAGGTGCGGGAAGATCCCGAACGGTACCGCCTCCGACCAGCTCCCCATCAGCAGCGGCCGGATGAAGCCGAGCACCAGGTACAGCCAGATCGCCGCGGCGAAGGCCCAGGCCACATGGGTGCCCATGCCGAGCGCGCGGGCCCGGGAGTACATGCGCATCCACCAGAGCATGATCGAGGTGGTCAGCATGAACCCGGTGAACAGCCACCAGCCGCCCTCGTTCATCGGTGGGATGGAGAGCCCGTATTCCGGCGACGGCGGCTCCAGGGCGAGCCAGGGAAGCTGTCGGACGAACTCGATCGGGTTCCAGTCCACCGAGGCCCACATGTTGAGCCCGATGGTGACGAAGGCCGTCAGTCCGAAGGCGAGCGAGGCGAGGCCCAGCGACCCCAGATAGATCGGCCCGATCTGCGCGTTGCCGATCCATCCGAGGAACGGGGCGACGATCGGCGTACCGATCCTCGGCTCGTCGCCGGCGGGTAGCGGGACACCGTAGTGCGGATGTCCCTCAACCCGGACGCGTGTGAAGATATTCTGATAATGAGCCATTTCTCCCTCCTCCCCCGACTAGCCCCAGACCGGCAGGTCGAGCCACCAGTTCCACCATTCGGGCCAGCCGCGGGTCCAGAAGGGCCCGCTGATGACGATGCAGACCGCACTCCAGAACCCGGCGTTCAGCGCCACGAAGAGGCCGAGCCGGTGAATTCCCAGCGTGCCGACCGAGTAGCCGATCGTGTCGCGGACATAGGTGTCCTCGTGTTCCGGCGTCTTGATGGTCTCCCCCGGTTGCGGGTTGACCGACGACAGGACCACGGCCCCGTGCAGCGACAGCAGCAGGCAGGTGGTGAAGAAGAACGACACCGCCAGCATGTGCGCCGGGTTGTAGTGGAAGTGCAGGAACTGGTAGCCGACGTTCGACACCCAATCGAGGTGGCTGAAGATGCCGTAGGGAAAACCGTGTCCCCAGGCCCCCAGCAGGAACGGCCGGATCACCACCAGCGTCACATAGGCGAAGATCGCGACGCCGAAGGCGATCGGCACGTGATAGCCGATGCCGAGCTTGCGGCAGATCTCGACCTCGCGCAGGGCCCAGGACACGAAGGCGCCGATGGCGCACATGGTGATGATCTGCCAGAGCCCGCCCTCGGCCAGCGGCGCCAGCGCCAGGCCGTAACTGATGTCCGGCGGCGCGATGGAGATGAGCCAGGGATTCCAGGTCGGGCCCAGGGCCGCCCCCCAGAAGATCAGGGCGGTGCCGAGCACCGAGAAGAAGATCGTCAGGACGCCGAAGAATCCTACATAGAAGGGACCAAACCAGAAGTCGAAGAGGTCACCACCGATCAGCGTTCCGCCGCGGACCCGATATTTGCGTTCGAAACTGAGCAAAGCCATTGTCGCGCTCCTCGCATGGCCGCCTTGTTGTCACTCCGCAGGGAAAAGGGTCGGTCAGCGGCCGAAGGAGTCCCGCGGTTTTGGGGACGGACGGGGCTGTTGAGGCGCACCGTCCGTTCCCGAATTGGGTGCCGGGCGTCTGGATCGGCAGGTTCATTGTCTGAGCCTCCGATCACGATCGTCCCGGCATAGCCGTCGTCAGCCACCCAGCCAGTTGAAGCGATCTGTGCTCAACAGGATGAAATGGATCAAGAAGGCCAGGATCCCCAGGAAGACGAACTGCCCTACGAGCACCCGTCTCGGATCCATGATTAGCCAAACTCTCCACATTGCCCGTCCCTCCCTAGACCAGGTTGACCAAAGAAGTCGCTGCGACCTTGACGCCGTCGATCATCGACTGCGCATAGCCGTCAGGACCAGGGATCCAGGGGCGCCACATCCACACCAGGATGTGAGCGACCACCGCGATCGCCGTGAAGATCAGGAACCCCTGCATATAGAAGCGATGGAATTCCTGCGCCTCACCTTCGGTGAGTCCCGAAAGAGAGTCGGCCCGATTGGAATCTACCATTTTGTTTCCCTTCGGATTCTTTCTCGTATGCGTTACCGCGCTTCTCCCGCACGGCAGAGAATCCGTCGATGCCGGGCTAGGCCCGATCAATCTCGGCGGATGTCCGTCCGGCCGGAACCGGACGAACCTCGGGACCCGCTAGCCCATCATCGCGTAGGGCAGGTAAGCGCCGGCAGCGGCGCGTGCCTCCGCGAAGATGGAGCGGGTGGACTGGTCGGATGGCGGCCAGGGACGCCAGCGCGCAGGTAGGACCTTCGCGACGATGGCAGCCGACAGGAACAAGGGCAGAGTGAGGACGAAGAGCAGCCGGTAGTCCCGGTCGTCCGTGCCGTGGCCGCTTCGCCGCGGAGGCTTGTGCGTGTGCATCTGCTATTCCTCCCGTCTTGTCTTACGATCGTCAGGCCGCCCGTCCCTCCTTCATGGCGAACAGCGCCTGAGTGACTCTTTGCACCGTGATCCGGTCCTCGCCGGCCGCCTGGGCGTCGCGTTCGACGCGATCGCGCAGCTGCTTGGTGGCGGAGATCCGGACCAGGAAGGGGACGGCCTCCACATGCCGGTCGAGCATCCCCTGCGCGTCGGCGTCCCAGGGACGCGTGGACGCGTGGGCCGCCTTGACCGGCGTCGCGTCGACCCGGTCCATGTCGACCGACAAAGGCAGGATGTGGAACAGGGCGTCGAACAGGGCGTTGCAGTATTCCTGCACCACGTAGGTCGCCCCGGCGTAGCCCATGAACGGCGTGCCGGTGGACCGTCGGATGATCGCGCCCGGGAACGAGGCCGGAATGTACTGCGCCCGGCAGCCCAACTCGGCGGCGTAGAGCCGCTCGTTGTAGGAGCCGAACAGCACCAGCGGCGGGGTCTTGGCCAGCGCGTCCTTCACGGCGACGTTGTCCGACTTGGTGCCGGCCGTGCGCGATACCGAGAAGGCGCAGGGGATGCCGAGTTCCTCGGTCAGGAACTGGGTGAGGCCGCGGGTATAGGTGTCGGTCGCCACGACGGCGTAGGACGCGGTCGGGAAGAAGTCCTGGGTGACGCTGCGCCACAGGTCCCAGATCGGCTTCAGCGTCGTCTGCTTCTCGCGGGCGATGAACGGCTCCGGATCCAGGCCGGTCAGCTCGCCCAGCTTGCGCAGGAAATTCGTGGTGGCGTGCATCCCGATGGGCGCCTGCAGATAGGGCCGGTCCATCTCCTCGCAGAGATTGCGGCCGAACTCCCGGTACAGGCAGATGTTCACATCCGCGTCGGGGAGCTTCTTGATGTCCTTCAGATGGCTGCCCAGCGGGAAGACCATGTTGATCTCGCAGCCGATGCCTTCCACCAGCCGGCTGATCTCCGCCAGGTCCGAGGGCATGTTGAAGGTGCCGTAGATCGCGCCGATGATGTTCACGCGCGGCTTGGCCCCCTCCTTCTTCTTCATCTCGGCACGGGCCGGCACCTTCTTCGGGCCGAACTCGGTCCACAGCCAGTACAGGGCGCGGTCCGCACTCTGCCACTGGTCCTCGTCGATAGTGCGCGGCAGGAAGCGGCGGATATTGGAGCCTTCCGGCGTCACGCCGCCGCCGATCATCTCGGCGATGCTGCCGGTGACGACCACCGCCGGGATGCTCTCGTCCTGGGTGGCACTGGCGCGGCGCAGCGCCTGCTCGGTGCCGTTCATCGACAGCTCGTCCTCGGACAGGCCGGTGACGGTGACCGGAAGCTCGTGCGGCGGCAGGCCGTCGGTGTAGTGCAGGACGGCGGTGACCGGCAGGTTCTCGCAGCCTACCGGGCCGTCGATGACGCAGCGCAGACCCTTGATGGCGGTGAAGGCATAGACCGCCCCCCAGTAGCCGCCCGCGCGATCGTGATCGAGGACCAGCATGGCTCAGTCTCCCGCCGACATCGGTGACGCCGCCGCGCGGGACGGCACGGTGTAGCCGGCGGTCTCGCCGGTGCCGACACCGTCGAAGAAGTCGACCATGTCGGCGAAGCGGGCCCGTCCCCCGGTCTGTGCCGCCACGATGCCGGCCATTGAGGCCGCACCGGCGGGACCGAACAGGGGCCGGGCGGAGACCATGTTCGTGAAGTAGACCGCCGGCGTTCCTTGCTCCTTGGCAGCCTGCACCAGAGGCGTGGTCCCCAATGCGAGGTCGGGTTTGACGTCCTTCATCGCGGCGAGGTCCTGCTCGAGCGAGGCGCGGTACTGCACGTGGCAGCCCTTGGCCTCCAGCCACTCGCGGTCGTCCTTGCTCCACTCGGTCTTCGGGCAGGCGGTGCCGACATAAGGCACCCGCGCGCCGGCCTCGATCAGCAGGCGGGCGACCAGCAGCTCGGAGCCCTCGTAGCCGGAGACCGTCACCGTCGCCTTCACCGGATTGCCGGCCAGCGCGCCGCGGATCGCCGGCAGGGCGGCGGACTTAGCGGCATCGATCTGCTTCTCGGACACGCCGGCGGCGGCACCGATCTTTTCCAGCCAGGCGGCCGTGCCGTCGACCCCGACCGGGCCGGAGCCGACCACCGGCCGACCGGCGGTCGCGAACTCGCGCACGCTGGCGATATAGAAGGGATGCACGGCGGCGGCCACGCGGCTGTCCAGGCAGGCATAGAGGTCGCGCCATTCCCGCGAGGGAAGCTGCGGCGCCACCGACAGGCCCATGGGATCCAGCAGCGCGCCGATGCCGACCGGATCGGCCGGGAACAGCTCGCCGATCAGGGTGACGGTCGGCCGGTCGTCCTTGAGCGAGCGCGGGCGGGCAACGGGCCCGGCTTCGATTTCCTTGCGGGCATAGCGCAGCATCGCGCCGGCCAGCACGTCCTTGGCTTCCGCATGGGTCGGTACGCCGAAACCGGGGACGTCGATGCCGATGATCCGCACGCCGTCGATCTGCGGCGGCAACCGGTCGAGCGGGACGCCCGACGCCGTCGGCACACACAGGTTGATGACCACGACCGCGTCGTACTTCTCCGGATCCGCGATTTCCTTGGTGGCGTCGCGGATGTCCTCGTAGAGCTGGCCGGTGACCAGGGTCTCCGAATTGAACGGGACGTAGCCGACCGTGCGTCGCGCACCGTAGAAATGCGAGGTGAAGGTCAGGCCGTACACGCAGCAGGCAGAGCCGGACAGGATCGTCGCGGTGCGTCGCATCCGCAGGCCGACGCGCAGGGCGCCGAAGGCCGGACACATGGATTGCGGCTGATCGTGCGGGCCCTTGGGATAATCGGCGGCGAGCTGGTCGAGGGTGTCGCTCTTGCCGGCCGACCGGGCCGCGTCTTCCATCACGCCGGGGCCGGCATGGCAGCCGAGCAGGGCCTTCTCCGCCTTCTTCTTGGCGGCGGAAGGCGCTGAAGCCTTGCGGGGATCGGGACCGATATCTTGCATCTCGACTGCCCTCACACGCCTTCGTAGACGACTTCGAGGGACGGCCGCGGGGCGTAGGCGGCCCCGCACATGTCGGCGAGGGACGCCGGCTGCAGGGTCACGCCGCGCCCGACCGCGTCGCCCTTGAACAGGCCGAGCAGGTCGTCGTGGCTGAGCGGGGTCGGACGCACCGGCGGCGCCTCGGCGGCACGGGCCGCGAGACCTTCGAACAGGGAGGCCCATTCGGTGCCGGGCCGGCCGATGATCTCGTAGTTGGCGCTCTTGCGGCGGATGTCCTCGTGGGCCGGGATTTCGGCCAGGACCGGGATGCCGACCGCCTTGGCGAAGGCCTGGGCCTCGCCGGTGCCGTCGTCCTTGTTGATCATCAGCCCGGCGACGCCGACATTGCCCCCGAGATTGCGGAAGTAGTCGACCGCCGAGCAGACGTTGTTGGCGACATAGAGCGACTGCAGGTCGTTCGAGCCGACGACGATGACCTTCTGGCACATGTCGCGGGCGATCGGCAGACCGAAGCCGCCGCACACCACGTCGCCCAGGAAGTCGAGCAGGACGTAGTCGAAGTCCCAGTCGTGGAAGCCGAGCTTCTCCAGCAGTTCGAAGCCGTGGATGATTCCGCGTCCGCCGCAGCCGCGCCCGACCTCGGGACCGCCGAGCTCCATGGCGAAGACGCCGTCCCGCATGAAGCAGACGTCGCCGATCTCGACAGTCTCGCCGGCCGCCTTCTTCTTCGAGGACGTCTCGATGATCGTCGGGCAACTCCGCCCGCCGAACAGCAGCGAGGTGGTGTCGCTCTTCGGATCGCAGCCGATCAGCAGCACCCGCTTGCCCTGCTGGGCCATCATGTAACTGAGGTTGGCGAGCGTGAAGCTCTTGCCGATCCCGCCCTTGCCGTAGATCGCGATGACCTCGGTCTTCTTGGCCGGCGCATGCTCGATGTCGGTGTCGGTAGCGAGCGTGGCGTGAGCTGTCAGGGTCGGCGTCATGAGAACGCTCTCCAATCCATGATCATCTTGAGACAGTCGGCATCCTCGAAGGCGGTGCGGTACGCACCCTCGGCCTGGGCGGCATCGACGCGGTGGGTGATCAGGCCGTCCAGCGACAGCCGACCCTCGTCGATCAGCGCGATCACGGCCGTGAGATCGGCCGGCTTCCACTCCGCGGCGATGCGGATGCGCGCCTCGCGGATGAAGGCCGGCGGAAAGGCGAAGCCCAGGGGCTTGCTGTAGAACCCCGCCAGCACGATCTCGCCACCCGGGGCGAGGCAGGCGATGACGGTGTCCAGAATCTCGGAGTCGCCGCTGACGTCGCAGATCACCGGGTAGTTCCGGCGGTCATCATCCATCGGATGCACGACCTCGTAGCCGACGGCGCCGGACCGGCGGCCGGCGTTGGTCTCCCACACCACCGGTGCGGGTGTGCCGCGTTCGGCGGCGAGAACCGTCGTGATCCGGGCGATCAGGCGACCCAGCACGCCGTGCCCGACGATGAGCTCCGGCAGGCGCGCCTCGGGCGCGGCGAGGGCGTGGTAGGCGGTGGCGGCCAGCGCCATCAGCGTACCGCGCTCGCCCAGTCCGTCGTCGATCCGCACGGCCCGGGCCGAGGGCACCACCAAGCGCGAGGCGGAGCCGCCGAACAGGCCGCGGATCTCACCGAAACACTGGGCGCCTGGAACGAAAACCCGCTCGCCCGATCGGGCACCACCGGCGATCCGACCGACCGTTTCGTACCCCGGAACCAGCGGATATCCCATGCCCGGGAAGGCCGGCATCTGGCCGGAATACAGCAAGCGCTCGGTCCCGGTGCTGACCCCGGTCCAGTCGATGTTCACCACCACGTCGTCCGGGCCGGGCTCGGTCAGATCGACCGCGCGGAGCGACAGGCGCTCGGGCTGTTCGAGGACGATGGCGGTAGCGGAGATCATCAGACGGGTTCCTCCGGGTCGGCGGCTTGGGTCCGCTCTATCTAGTGTTGTCAGTCTAGCTTTACATTTTAGAGTGTCAAATCTTTTTGACATCTTTTCTTAACCAATTGCCTTACACCTCGGCCGTCAGAAGACGGGCCAGCATCGGCCGGCGGGTGGGCACCTCGCGGACCGCCCGGAAGCCCGCCTTGCGCAGCATGTCCCGCAGTTTCTCGACGCTCCGGCAGCGCCCTCGCCCCATGGCCAGGAGATAGAATCCGAAATACGCGTCGCCGATCGGCTCGGGCCTCTCAGCGTCGGTCATCACCTCGGCCAGCAGCAGCCGGCCACCCGGCGCCAGGGCCGCGCGCACCTGGCCGAGCAGGCGGGCGACACGCGCGTCGTCGTGGTCGAAGCACACCCGGATCAGGGTCGCGACATCCGCCCCCACGGGCAGCGGATCGCGATGGAAATCCAGTCCGGCGACCTGCGCCCGCCCCTCGAGCCCCTCGGCCGCGAACCGGTCCCGCGCCAGCTCCGCGACCGACGGCAGATCGGCGACGACGGCGTGCAGTCCGGGGTGGCGATGGAGAGCGGCGGCGACGAAGCGGCCCGACCCGCCGCCCACGTCCATGAGCAGCCTGCGGCCGTCCAGGGGATGGGCATCCAGAACGTCCTCGGCGACCATCGGCACCGAGGCCGCCATCAGCTCGCTATAGGCCGCGACCCGGTCGCCGCTCAGCCCCGACGCCGCCTCGGCGGTGGCGTAGCCCCAATAGTGTTCCAGCGCCCTTTCCCCCGAACCGCCGCGCAGCAGGGCGGTCGGATCGGCGAGGTCGGCGTAGAGGGCGGCGTGATGCTCGATCATCTCGGCCACGCCGGCATTGCCCAGCAGGGCCGCGCCGAGGTCGGCCAGCCCGTAGACCCCCTCCCCGCAGCGACGGGTCAGGCCGAGGGCGGTGGACGCCCGCAGCAGCCGCTCCACCGCGTCGGCATCGAGCGACAGGTCGCGGGCAAGCGCCACCACCGGGCGGGGACCGCCGGCCAGATGTTCCGCCACACGGAGCCGCACGAAGGCGACAAGGATCTGGGAGTAGACGAAGCCGGCGCAGAGGTCGAACAGCGCCCGCCCCTTGCGCCGGGCGATCCAGCGGGTCGGCGGAAACCCCGCGGCGAAGCGCTGGAAGGTGGGATCGGCGATCAGCCGTATCCGGAAATTCTGCCACCGATCCCGCCAGGAGCGGGCCGCAGGGGGATGGATCGGGGTCGCGTGATCGGCCATGGCCGGTGCCGCCGTCAGGCGGCGTGGCGGACCGCGCCCTTGGGAAGGATCTTGCCGCCCTCGGCCATGACCATCGCGCACAGGCCGTCACGGCCGGGACAGTCGGGGATCGACTCGACGGCCCGGCGCATCAGTGTCGCCAGCCGCTTCTTCGCCCCCTCCAGCCCAAGCTCTCGGGCGGCGTTGGGACGGGCATGCGCCTGGTCCTGTCCGACCGGCTTGCCGATCACCTCCGGGTCGGCGATCAGGTCGCAGATATCGTCCGCCACCTGATACGCTTCGCCCAGGCCGTTGCCGAAGGCCATCCAGGGCTCTCCAACGCGACCGGCGGCGATCGCCCCGGCGGCGGCGGCGCCGGCGAACAGGGCGCCGGTCTTGGCCCGCTGATAGGCCGACAGATCCACCTTGGCCTCGCCTTCCCAGGCCTGACCGGCGCAGATGCCGCCCGGTGTGCCCACCGCGCGGCCCACGGCCGCGACCAAGGGGCCGAGACGCTCCGGCCGCCCGCCCGCGCCCCGCGCCAGGGTCTCGAAGGCCATCACGATCAGGGCGTCGCCGGTCAGCACGGCAAGCGGCTCGCCATAGGCGCGGTGCAGCGACGGCTTGCCCCGCCGCGTCGAGGCGCCGTCGAAGGCGGGCAGGTCATCGTGAGCGAGGGACGCGCAGTGCAGCAGCTCGATCGCCGCGGCCGCCGCGTCGCTCACCTCCGGCGCGTCGTCGTCGCAGGCGGCGGCAACACCGAGAAGGATCCGCGGTCGGATCCGGTGCCCGGCGGGGAACACAGCATAACGGATGGCGGCCGCCAGTCCGGGAGGAGCCTCCTGGGTCTCTCCCGCCGACACTGCCGCCTCGAGGGCCTGCTCGATCCTGAGCCTGATGTCCATCTCCGCCTCCCTCGTGTTTTTCTGTGTATTTCTTATTGGACATTTTAATGTGTCAATTATTTTATACACACGTTGAATTCCCCGGCAACGAACGATTGCGACCCCATGATCCGATCGGACCGGAAGCGCATCTCCCACGAGCCGGCCCCGACGAGCGACCGGGTGATCATCGTGGGCGCGGGAATGGCGGGCCTGTCCGCCGCCGTGCTGCTGGCGGCGCGCGGCCTCGCGGTCACGGTGGTGGAAGCGGCGGATCATGCCGGCGGCAAGATCCGGGCGGTTCCGGTCGCCGGCCGGCCAGTGGATTCCGGCCCGACCGTGGTGACCATGCGCTGGGCCTTCGAGGAGCTGTTCGACGACGCCGGAACCCGGCTGGACGATCATCTGACACTGCGGCCGGCGGAGATCCTGGCCCGCCATGCCTGGAGCCGGGACGAACGCCTGGACCTGTTCGCCGATCCCGAACGCTCGGCCGCGGCGATCGCCGATTTCGCCGGGATCGCGGAAGCCGACCGGTACCGGGACTTCTGCGACCACGCGGCGCGGGTCTACCGCAGCATGGAAGCGCCGTTCATCCGCGGGCCGCGGCCCACGCCGATCGGCCTTTCCCTGGCCGGGGGATTGTCGGGCGCGCGCGACCTCGCCGCCGCCCAGCCCTTCGCCACCCTGTGGGACGCGCTCGGCCGACGGTTCCGCGACCCGCGGCTGCGCCAGCTCTATGCCCGCTATGCCACCTATTGCGGCGCCTCGCCCTTCGCGGCGCCGGCGACGCTGATGCTGATCGCCCATGTGGAGCAGTCCGGCGTGTGGACCATCGACGGCGGCATGACGCGCCTGCCGGAGGCCCTGACGGCCGTCGCGGCATCCCACGGCGCCGCGTTCCGGTTCGCTACCGGTGCGGAGACGATCCTGACCGACGGCGGACGGACGACCGGCGTTCGGCTGGACGACGGCGAAACCCTGCGCGCCGACGCCGTGCTGTTCTGCGGCGATGTCAGCGCGCTGGGTAGCGGCCTATTGGGCGAGGCGGTGCGCGGTGCCGCGACGGCCACCGCACCGGGCAGGCGCTCCCTATCCGCCCTCACCCTGTCGATGGTGGCCGAGACCGACGGGTTCCCCCTGGTCCGGCACAACGTCTTCTTCGGCGACGACTATCGCGGCGAGTTCGAGGACCTGTTCCGGCACCGCCGCCTGCCGCACCGGCCCACCGTCTATCTCTGCGCCCAGGACCAGGATGCCGGGGACGGCGAGGGTGACCGCACAACCGGGCCGGAGCGACTGTTCGCCATCATCAATGCCCCCGCCACCGGCGACACCGAGACCTTCGAGGACGAGGAGACACAGCGATGCACAGAGAGCGCGATGGCCCTGATGGCGCGCTGCGGCCTCACCCTCGCCGGCAACCCGGCGCAGAGGGTGGTGACGAGTCCGGCGGATTTCGCGCGCCGGTTTCCCGGCACGGGGGGCGCGATCTACGGACCGGCGGGACACGGGTGGAAGGCGGCGTTCGAGAGGAACGGGGCGCAGACCCGGCTGCCGGGGCTGTACCTGGCGGGGGGCAGCGTGCATCCGGGGCCGGGAATCGCGATGGCGGCGCTGTCGGGCCGGCGCGCGGCCGAGCGGATCCTGACGGACCTGACTTCGCGCAACCGGTCCCGCCGGGTGGCTATGCCTGGTGGTATGTCGATGCGATCAGCGACGACGGGACCTGCGGACTGACGATCATCGCGTTCGTCGGCAGCGTGTTCTCGCCCTATTACGCCTGGGCCGGCCGCCGCGAGCCGGAGGATCACTGCGCGATCAACGTGGCGCTGTACGGCGCCCGGTCGGATCGCTGGGCGATGACCGAGCGTGGCCGCGGCGCCCTCGGCCGGACGACGAACCACTTCACCCTCGCCGGCTCCTCGCTGCACTGGACCGGCACCGAGCTGGTCATCGAGCTCGATGAACGGGCCACACCGCATCTGACCCCGATCCGCGGCACCGTCACCCTGACCCCGGAGGTCCTGCCCGGCCGCCAGTACCCGCTCGACCCCGAGGGCCGTCACGTCTGGCGGCCGATCGCGCCGCTGGCCCGGGTGACCGTCGCGCTCGACAGCCCGCGCACTCGGTGGCAGGGCCACGCCTATCTGGACGCGAACCGGGGCGAGGAGCCTCTGGAAGACGGCTTTCGCCGGTGGGACTGGTCGCGGCTGCGCCGAGGCGACGGCGCCGTCGTTCTCTACGACGCCGAGCGCCGGGACGGCAGCGACCTGCGCATGGCCCTGCGCTTCGATCCCGACGGCGCGGTGGAGGATTTCGTGCCGCCGCCGCAGATCTGCCTGCCCGATGGGTTCTGGGGCGTGCGCCGGAAGACCCGGGCGGATACCACCAACGGCGCGGTCATCCGCCGGGTGCTGGAGGACAGCCCGTTCTACACCCGCGAGATGCTGGACCTGCGCCTGGACGGCACGGAATCGGTGGCGATCCACGAAAGTCTGGACCTGGACCGCTTCGCCCACCCGGTGGTCAGGCTGATGCTGCCGTTCCGCATGCCGCGCTGGACCGCCGGTCTGCCCTGACCGCTCAGCACGGCTCCGTCTCTTTCTCGCGCGCCGCCTCGCGCTCGCGGCGCTCGCGCTCCCGCTTCAACTGGTTCAGCTCCCGCAGCTGCCAGAAGCCGAGCCCGAATGCGACCACCACGATGAACAGCGGCTCGATCAGCGCCAGCATGTCCGACGACACGGCCCTACCCCCTGGCTTCGACCGGATTCAACCGGACGATGCTGAGATTGAGCGCCCCGGCGAAGGTCACCCAGGCGAGGTAGGGAACCAGCAGCCCGGCCGCGAGCGGCGAGATCGGCAGGAAGGCGATGATGGTCGCCAGGATCGACGTCCACAGCAGCAGCAGCTCGTAGAACGCCAGATCCGGCCGGCGCAGTCCGAAGAACAGCGGGCTCCAGCCGGCGTTCAGCAGAAGCTGCACCCCGTAGATCGTCAGTGCCGGCGCCATGGCCGGCCAGGACGAGGCTTTCCAGACCAGCCAGCCCGAAATGGCGATCATGGCGTAGAGGATCGTCCAGGCCGGACCGAACAGCCAGTTCGGCGGCCGCCACCACGGCTTGGCGAGCTGCTCGTACCACTGGCCGGGCTTGAACAGCACGCCGGTCAGCGCGGCCGCCGTGCAGGCGACGATGAAAACGATCAGGGCCGGATCGAACAAGACTATCTCCCTCAGGCCTGGCCGAGCGATGCTCCACCCGACACCGATCTAGGCCTTCGATCGTTGAGTTCCAGGCGCATGACCAGATCGGCGGTCCACACGGCGCGCTCGCCGAAGCTGCGGCCGGGCTGCGGACGCGGGGCCGGACCGGCCTCCACCGCCGCCACCAGGAACCGGTTCTCCGCCAGGGGCTCGTCGCGCAGGCCGGGCATGATGCGCTGCCCGGTCAGTATGGCGCGGGCCAGGAGGGCGAGTTTGCGTTGCCGTCCGACCACCGCGCGGCCGTCCACGCCGTTATAACCGCGCCGGGCCACCTCGCGGCCGATCTCGGCATAGAGCAGATGCGCCGCCCGCACGCCGGTCCGACAGCCGATCGGCAATTGGCCGATGCCGGCATGGGAGCGGACGTAGAGCCGGTCCGCCTCGTCCAGCAGCCGGCGCACCACATGGCCGAGGGCCGCATCGTGCCGTGGGGCGGCGCGCCAGACCTCAGGGTCGAGTCCGACCTCGCGCATCCACGCCTTCGGCAGGTAGAGCCGTCCGAGCCGCGCATCGGCGCCGACATCACGGGCGATGTTGGTGAGCTGCATGGCGACGCCCAGATCCGCCGCGCGGGCGATGACAGGCCCGGCGCGGGCGCCCATCAGCACCGTCATCATCGCGCCGACACTGCCGGCCACCCGGGCGGCATAGGCGCGCAGTTCGCCGATTGTCTCGTAGTCCCGACCGAGCGCGTCCCAGGCGAAACCGTCCACCAGCGCATCGGGCAGCGCCCGCGGCAGGGCGAAGCGCTCCACCACCCGGGTAAAGGCGCGGTCGACCGGGTCGCCATCCGCCTGTCCGGCATAGATCCGGTCGAGGCGCCGCCGCACCGACTCCACCGCCGCCTCCACCTGTCCTGGCTCGGCCTCGTCCACTGCGTCGTCGGCGGTCCGGCAGAAGGCGTAAAGCGCCAGGGCCGGTTCGGCGACCGCGGCCGGCAGCAGGCGCGAGGCGGCATGGAAGCTGCGCGACCCCTGGGCGATCAGCGCCCGGCAGGCCTCGCGGTCCGCCGCCTCTCGCATCATGTCAGCGGATCGCATCGGCATGGGGCACCACCGCGTCGAGAATCTTGGCCGAACACAGCACGCCGGGCACGCCGGCGCCGGGATGGGTACCCGCACCCACCAGATACAGGCGTTCCAGTTCCTCCGAACGGTTGTGCGGCCGGAACCAGGCGCTCTGGGTCAGCAGCGGCTGCAGCGAGAACCCGGCGCCCAGCGGCGTATTCAGACTGTCGCGGAAATACGGCGGCGTGACCACGCGCGAGGTCACCACCGACCGCTCCAGACCGGGCAGGACGGTCGCCGACAGATGCGCCTCGATGCGCCGCCGATAGGGCTCGGCCGCCGCCTCCCAGTCGATGCCGGCGGCCAGGTTGGGCACCGGCGACAGCACGTAGAAGGCGTCGTGACCCGGCGGTGCCAGGGCCGGGTCGGTGGCGGTCGGCCGGTGCAGATACAGGCTGAAATCGTCGGCCAGCACGCCGCGCCGGAAAATGTCCTCCAGCAGGCCGCGATAGCGCGGACCGAGCAGGATGCTGTGATGGGGCACGTCCTCGTAGCGCCGGTCGGTGCCGAAATACCAGACGAACAGGCTCATGGAATACCGGGCCCGGGCGACCCGCCGGTCGGTCCAGCGCCGCCGGGCCGTGCGCCGCAGCAGATGCCCGTAGGTCCAGCCCGGATCGGCGTTGGAGACGACCAGATCGGCCGCGACCGTCTCGCCGGACGCCAGCCGCACGCCGACGGCACGGCGGCCGCTGGTGACGATCTCGTCGACCTCGGTGCCGCAGCACAGCGTCCCGCCCTGCCCCGCGATCAGGCCCGCCAGGCCTTTGACCAGCGCGCCCGTTCCGCCCATGGCGAAATGCACCCCCCAGCGTCGCTCCAGCTCCGGGATCAGGGCATAGACCGCGGTGGTGGCGAAGGGATTGCCGCCGATCAGCAGGGGATGGAAGCTGAGGATCGCCCGCAGGCCGGGATCGCGGACGTATTTCGCCGCCAGCCCGTGCACCGAGCGCAGCGCGCCGTGGGTCAGCAGGTCCGGGGCCAGCTTGGCCATGCCCAGCGGGTCGTGCATCGGCCGGTCGCCCTGGCCGAGAAAGGCGAGATCGCAGAGCCGCCGGCATTCCGCCTGGAACCGCACGAAGCCCGCCCCCTCTCCCGGGAACAGCGCCTCCACACGGGCCCGCATCTCGTCCTCGTCGCGGCAGACGTCGATGAACCGGCCATCGGCAAGGCTGATGCGATAGAACGGATCGAGTTCGCGCAGGTCGATGTCGTCGGACATCCGGCGGTCGGCCAGGGTCCAGAGTTCCTCGAAGACATGGGGCACGGTGATGATGGTCGGACCGGCGTCGAAGGTGAAACCGTCCTGTCGGAAGACGAACGCCCGGCCGCCGGGGGCGTCGAGCTTTTCCAGGACGGTGACCCGATAGCCCCGCGCGCCGAGTCGGACGGCAGCGGCCAGTCCGCCGAACCCCGCGCCGATCACCACCGCATGAGGCCGTGGATCGCCCGGCCGGTCGGGCACCCGCGTCGGGGGCCGCTGCCGGTCAACACGCCCCATCGGGAGATCGAGTGTATCCATTAATTTACAGTACGTGTGTCCATTTTATTTTCCAAGCACGAAGCGGCCATATCGCCCGGCGCGGGCAGAACGCCGGACTCGCGGGCGACGCGGCGGATCAGGGCGGCGATCTCCGCCGGCCGTTCCTCATGGGCGAGATGGCCGCCCCAGGGCAGGGTCTCCAGCCTGGCGGACGGGATGCGGCCGGCGAGGTCGGCGGCCTGGCCCGGCGGAACGGTCCGGTCGCCGGCCGCCGCCACCAGCAGCAAGGGGATGCCCAGTTCCGGCAGTTCCCGCGCGAGGCGCCGCAGGTCCCAGTTGGCCATCATCCCCAGAGCGCCCGCCACATGCCGCGGACTGGACGCCAGACGCCGATAGAGCGCCGCGCTGGACGGATCGACGCTGGACCCCGTGCTAGCGATGAGCCGCCCGAACGCCTCCGGTCGGGACAAGCGCCAGGACAGGAAGCCCGGCGTCACCGGGTTGATCGCCATCAGTTTGGCCAGGGGGGAAAACAGGCGTCCGGCGACCCCGGCGAACGGCACCAGCGCACCGTTCAGGCTGACCAGCGCCCGGAGCGACGGCCGACGATCCAACGTGCAGCGGGCGAGGATGGCCGCGCCCGCCGAATGGCCGACGCCCATGGCCGGCCGCACCTCCAGGGCGTCGACCAGCTCGGCGATCCCGTGGGCCATGCCCGGCAGGGAGAGACCATACTGGGACGCGGCCCCGGTAAAGCCGTGGCCGGGCAGGTCGGGGGCGACCACGGTGAAATCCCGCGCCAGCTCCTCGACCATGCCGGCCCAGCTATGGGTCGAGGCGCCGGTACCGTGCAGCAGCAGCAGACCCGGGCCGGCGCCGGCCACCTGCACATGCCAGCACAGCCGGCCCGCACGCACGAACCGGCTGTGGACGACGTTCGGCCAGTCGGGGCCGTCCCGGTTCCAGTCGAGGTCGCGGCCGGAGGTCATGCATCCGGCCTAGCCGCCGCGCGCGGCGATCACCGCCCGGGACACGGCGGCCGCATCCGCCTGGGGCAGCGGCAGATAGAGCCCGGCCATGGCGCGGGCGAGGTCGGCCGCTTCCGGCCGGGGCCGCGGGCTGGTGTCCAGCACCAGGGCGGGCAGGCTCTCGCCGGCGATCCGCCGGGCCGCATCGGTGGCGTCACGGCTGGCGGCCTCGCGGCCGGGCGCACCGTCGCGGCCGATATTCGCCCGCCCATCGGTCAGCACGACCAGGGAGGGCGACCGCCCCTCGCGCCGGATCGCCCGCGCCAGCCCCGCCGCCATGTCGAGGCCCGAGGCCAGCGGCGTGCCCCCGCCGCCGGGCAGCCCGGCCAGCATCCGCTTGGCGCGCACGAGCGAACGGGTCGGCGGCAGCAGAAGGTCGGCCGCCTCTCCACGGAACGCCAGCAACGCCACCTGATCGCGGCGCACGTAGCATTCCGCCAGCAGCAGTTCGACCGCGCCCTTGGCCTCGGCGAGGCGGTGCAGCGCCGAGGAGCCGGAGGCGTCGACCACGAACACGGTCACGCTCTCGCTGCGGTGGCGGTAGCGCACGACGCGGAAATCCTCCGGCCGGACGATGACCGCCGCTCCCTGCCGTCCGCGCAGCCGCTGCCAGGGCGCCGCCGCCCGCAGGGTGTCCGCGAGGTTCAGACGGTCGCCGCGCCGGGGATCGCCGGGCACGCTGCCCAGCGGTCGGCCGCGGCGCCGCGAGGCCGCCCCCTCGCCCCGACGCCCGGCGGTGTTTCCCGGCCGCCGCGGCGCGAGGCCGGCGGCCAGCCGGGCCAGGAGATCTGGCGGCAGGACGGCACGGGCCACCTCCACCAGACGGTCACCGGCCGGGTCGCTATCGGCGTGATCGGGGGATTGGTCGGTTTCGTTCGGCGCGCTGGGCGGCGGGTCGGCATCCTCGGCGGCCGCCTCTTCCGGCTCCGCCGGCATCCGGGTCGCCCGCAGGGCGAAGACGAGCCGCACCGCGGCCTCGAGATCCGCGCCCTCGACCGTCTGCCGTCCGACCCAGGCGGCATGCGCCCGGGCGGTTCTCAGGGCGGCCACGGCCATGCGCATGGAGTCGACCCCCAGCGCCAGACCGGCGGCACAGAGGGCTTCGCGCTCCCGCTCTTCGACCCGGACTCCGGCAAGACCGCGCCGTGCCCGGTCGACGGCGTCGGGCATCGCCCCGGGATACTCATCCGGCGCGGCGGCGAGGTCGACGGCGAGCGCCAGACGGTCGAGCAGGGCGGCGGGCACCGGCTCGTCATCGTCCCGTCCCTCGTCGATCGCGACCACGGCGAGCCGAGCGGGCCAGACGGCGCTGATCCCCTCGCGCTCGGCGACCACCGTCGCGGTGTCCAGCGTGGCGGCGAGCCGGGAGGCGGTGGCGCCGGTCATGCGTTCCGCCATCGGCACGATCAGCACGCCGCCGTCGCACGCCGCCAACAGGCCGCGTTCGACCACGGTCCGGCCGCTGCGCAGAGTGGCGGCGAGGTCGATCCCGCCGATCAGCCTGTCGTCGGCCACATGGATCGGCAACCGGCGCACCGGCGTCTCGTCCGGCAGGCAGGCGCGCAGGAACGCCGTCCACCCATCCAGCGCCGGTCCGACCCGCGCCCGCACCCAGATACCGCCCAATGCGGCCGGATCGACCGCGAGCAGCACCGCCGCCAGCGCGGCATCGCAGAGGGGCGGTGGCGCCGGCGCGTTCACGCCGCGTAGCATTCGTCGAGCACCCGCTCGACCCGAACACTGGCACCGACATCGTCCAGCGGGTCGCGCCGCAAGCGATGGCGCAGGGTCATGGGGGCGACCCGGCGCAGGTGATCGACGGAGGCCACCTTGGCACCCTCCAGCGCCGCCACGGCCCGGGCCGCGCGGATCAGGATCAGCTCGCCCCGCAGTCCATCGGTGCCCAGCGCCAGACAGATCTCCGCCGCCCGCTGCACCACGCTGTCCGGCATCTCGATCTGGGAGAGCAGGCGCCGGGCACGGACGATCTTGCGCCGGATCGCGGCTTCCTTGCCGGTCCAGGCGGCGACGAAGCCGTCCCTGTCCCGCTCGAACGCCTCGCGGCGGCGCACCACCTCCACCCGGTCCTTCAGGTCCTTCGGCGTCGTCACCTCCACCGACAGACCGAAGCGGTCGAGCAGCTGCGGGCGCAGCTCGCCCTCCTCCGGATTGCCGCTGCCCACGAGAACGAAGCGCGCCGGATGACGCACGCTCAGCCCCTCGCGCTCGACCACGTTCTCGCCGGAGGCGGCGACGTCCAGCAGCAGGTCGACCAGATGGTCCTCCAGCAGGTTGACCTCGTCGATGTACAGGAAACCGCGATGCGCGCGGGCGAGCAATCCGGGTTCGAACCGCTTCTCGCCACGGCTGAGGGCCACTTCCAGGTCAAGGGCGCCGACCACCCGGTCCTCGGTCGCACCGAGCGGCAGGTCGACCACCGGAATCGGTATCTCGCCGGTCTTCGGCCGTCCGCCCTGCTTGCCGCAGGCGTGGCCGCAGAGGTCGGCGGGCTTGGCCGGGTCGCAGTTGAAGCGGCAGCCGTCGACGACCTTCATCGTCGGCAGGAGATGGGCCAGGGCCCGGATCGCGGTCGATTTTCCCGTCCCGCGCTCGCCGAAGATCAGCACGCCGCCGACGCTCGGATCGACAGATGCAACTGTCAAGCCGAGCAGCATCTCCGACTGTCCGACGATCGCACTGAAGGGATACAAAGGCGCCATAGATTCCATGATGTCGCGTAGTGCGATTGATCACAAGCGCGGAAACCAGGGAATTTATGACGGCGGCGTTTGCGCGAGTCACACAAACGGCAGGCCTTGCCCGCCGGCGGACGTGTCGCGTAGGCTTGACACTCGAAGTCGGCGGAACAGATAGGTCGACGCGATAAATCGACTTAAGGGAGTATAATCGTGCTAGTTCGAGTATCGACTGCCGCCGCCCTCCTGATCAGTCTTGCCCTGCCCGGCGCCGCCCATGCGGCGGGCGACGCCGATGCCGGCAAGAAGCTGTTCGTGAAATGCCAGGCCTGCCATTCGCTGGCGGACGGCAAGCGCAAGGTGGGGCCGTCCCTCTACAATCTGTTCAATCGCAAGGCGGGCAGCTTCCCGGGCTTCAACCATTCCGACGACATGGCCGCCGCCGGCGACACGATCGACCCGTGGGACGCGGACCACTTCAGGCAGTACATCGTCGATCCGAACGGCTACATCGGCTCGGTGATCGGCAAGGACAAGGCGCGGACCAAGATGACCTTTCCCGGCCTGAAGAACGAGAAGGAGGCCGAGGACATCCTGGCCTATCTGCAGCCGTTCTTCGAAGGCAAGGAAGAGGGCAGGTAGACGCCTACCGGGTCATCGGGTTCAGCGGCCGGTCGGGGCAGCGCCTGTAGGTGAGCCGGGGTGCCGGCTCCAGGCGCAGCAGCACATCGGCCACCGGATCCCAATGGAACACCTGACGCGGCTCCGGCCGGGCGAAGGACAGGGTCGGCGCGATCTCGACCCGGTCGCCGGCAACGGCGTAGGTCGAGGTCCCGGCGACGCTGTCGCGCTTGCCCTGGGTCGTGCCGACATCGAGCATGGCCTTGGCGTAGGTGCCGTCGCGCAGCACCATGACCAGGGTGGCGCAGTCCACCGTGCCGCCCCGGTCCATCCCCCAGATGCCGTCGAGCGACGCCGCCGCGGCGGCCGTCCCCGGCAACAGTGCCAGCGCCAGGACCGCGGCCAGGCCGGTCGTTTTCCGCCGGATCACGTCCGCCCAGATCATTTCCGCCCAGATCGTTTCCGCCCAGTTCATTTCCGGCCGGCCATCGCCGCCGCCAGCCGGTCGCGCGGCGCGCTGGTCCGGTAGCTGTCGGCGAATTCGCGGACGCTCGCCTCCACCGCTTGCTCGATGGTCATGTCGTCCCAGGCGCGGATCAGCCGCTTCTGGGCCCGGATCGCCAGCGGGTCGGCCTCGGCGATCTCGGCGGCCAGGGCGCCGGCGCGGAACATCAGATCGTCGGCGGAGACCAGTTCCTCGACCAGCCCCCAATTGAACGCCGTCTGCGCGTCGATGGTCTCGCCGGTGAGCACCATCCTCGCCGCCTTGCCCCGGCCCATCAAACGCGGCAGCAGCGCCGCCTCGATTACCGAGGGCACCCCGATCTTCACCTCGGGCATGGAGAAATGCGCGTCGTAGGTCGCGATCCGCATGTCGCAGCCCGCCACCAGCTCCAGCCCGGCGCCGACACAGGCACCACGGATCGCGGCGATGACCGGCACCGGACAGGTCATGGCGGCGGCGATGGCCGCGTGCAGACCGCGGATGAACGAGTCGGCCGTCTCAGGCGTGAGCGCGGCCAGTTCCTTCACATCGGCGCCACCGCAGAAGCTCGGCCCTTCCCCGGACAGCACCACCACCCGCAGGTCGTCGGCATCGGCCAGGGCGAGGAACGCCGCCGTCAGCTCGGCGGCGACATCGCTGCTCATCGCATTGCGCTTGGCCGACCGGTCCAGGGTGACGCGGGCGACATGCTCGTAGCGTTCGACGCGGACGTGGCTCACGACGCGGCCTCCTCGACCCCTTTCTCCGACCCGTCGTCGATGTCGATCGGCTCGCCGCCCAGCGAGCGGACCAGCTTGCGCACCTCCTCGGTCGCCGCCTCCAGCCGGGCCTCGTCGGTGCCGCGCAGGACCAGGCTCGTGCCGAAGGCGCCGGCGCGGAAATACGGATAGCTGCCGATCTCGATATCGGGGAATCCGACCTGGATCTGGCCCAGTCCGCCGGCCACGGTGCCCTCGCCGACCGTGCAGGCCACGGTCCGCGACAGCATCTCGGCGCCGCCGGTCAGCATCGGCTTCAGCCCCTCGAACATCGCCTGCAGGATGCGCGGCACCCCGGCCATGACATGGACGTTCTTCAGGATGAACCCCGGCGCCGCCGAGACCGGATTGTCGATCAGATCGGCGCCGACCGGGATCTCCGCCATCTTCTGCCGGGCGGCGTTGAACTCCACCCCGCTGTTGGCGTAGTGCGCGGTCAGCCTGCGCATCGCCTCGGGGTTGCGCTCCACCGCGGCGCCGAAGGCCTTGGCGATGCAGGCGGTGGTGATGTCGTCATGGGTCGGGCCGATGCCGCCGGAGGTGAAGACGTAGGTGTAGCGCTCCGACAGCACCGTCACCGCCTCGATGATCGCCGCCTCGTCGTCGCGCACCACGCGCACCTCCGACAGCCGGATGCCCATCGCCGTCAGTTCCTCGGCGATGTAGCCGACATTCTTGTCCTTGGTGCGCCCCGACAGGATCTCGTTGCCGATGATCAGCATGGCGGCGGTGATGGTCGGGGGCGATGGGTCGGTCATTGCGGGCTCCAGGCGGACGGTAGGGCGACAGAGGATGGTGCAGCGACCCGCCGACAGCAAGGGACCAGCGCGCGCCGACCCCGGATCGACCCGAATTGCTCAGCCGTCCTGCCGTAAGGTCGGCAGGCCGATGCCGGCCGCGTCGAAGCCGCCATCGACCGCCAGGGTCTGGCCGGTGATGTAGCTCGCCCGGTCGCTGCACAGGAAGAACACCGCGTTGGCGATCTCCTCCTCCAGCCCGTAGCGGTTCAGCGGGATCGCGTCGTGATAGTCGGCCCGGATCGCCGGGGTGTGGACCTCCTTGGCCATGGCGGTGTCGACGGGCCCGGGGGCGATCAGGTTGACCCGCACGCCGATCTCGCCGAGTTCGGTCGCCTGCTGCTTGGTCAGGTGCATGAGCGCCGCCTTCGACGTGCCATAGGCGACCCGCAGGGTGCTGGCGCGCAGGCCGGAGATCGAGCCGATATTCACCACCGCCCCGCCGCCGGTCTCCGCCATCAGCCGGGCGGTCTCCTGTACCATCAGGAACGGGCCGTTCAGGTTGACCGCCAGCACCCGCGACCACTCGTCGTAGCTGGTGTCGAGCAGCGGCTTGAAGACGGCGATCCCGGCGTTGTTCACCACCGCGTCGATCCGCCCGAACCGCTCTATGGCGACGCCGGCGACACGGCGCACCTGCACCGGGTCGGACACGTCGCAGGCCTGGGCCACCGCGTCCCCGCTGTCGAGATCGGCCTCAGCGGCGAGCAGCGCCTCGACCTCGATATCGACCATGACGACCCGCCAGCCCTCGGCCAGGAACCGCCTGGTCACCGCCAGCCCGATACCGCGCGCCGCGCCGGTCACGATGGCCACCTTCTGCGTCATGTCCGTTCTCCCTCTCCGCCCGTAAGGGCCGGCAGCAATGTTACGTCGAGAACGCCGTCGCCGCGCACCGGGCAGGTGTCCAGCGCCACGGTGGACGCCACGCCGAGGCGATGATGATAGAGCGGCAGCCAGGCCGGGTCCGCCTGCAGGGCACGGTAGGCATCGCCGTAGAGCCGGCCCCGCGCACCGTCCTCCACCGTCCGGCGGGCCTGGTCGAGCAGGCGCTCCACCGTCGGATTGGCATAGCCCTGCCACCAGGAACCGGCGACCCGGCTGTCGATCTTCTCGTAGAGCACCCGGAAGGTGCTCATCGGGCTGGAGTCGAAGACGCAGAGGTCGCCGATGCGCTTGTCGCGCACCCGTTCGGCATAGGCGACGCGGTCCTCGGTCACGCGGGGCTGCAGGGTGATGCCGACCGCGGCGAGTTGCTCGCCCAGCGCGGCGGTCAGCGCCTGCGCCTCGTCGGGCAGACGGGTCGGCGTGTCCACCGTGAGAACCAGTCCCGCGCCATGCCCGGCCTCCGCCAGCAAGGTCCGCGCCGTCTGCGGATCGAACAGCCCACCCGGCGCCCCATCCCCCTGCGCCCCATCGCCCGACGGCGTCGGCGCACCGAAATGGGCGGCGCTGACGAAACCCTCCAGCCTGTCGCCGTCGCCTGCGAGCACCGTGTCGATCAGCCGGGGCCGGTCGACCGCCAGCGTCAGCGCCCGCCGGACGCGGGCATCGGCGCAGGGACCGTGCGCGGCGTTCAGCAGGTAGATGATCGATGTGGGATCGGTGTACCCGGACCAGAACCGGCCCGCGCGCTCGACCGCCGGCCGCTGCGGCGAGGCCCGTATCCGGGTCGCCAGGGCGACCTGTCCCGACGCGACGGCCGCCGCCCGCCGATCCGCGTCCGGCTCGCAGCGGAAGACCAGTCCGGCGTTCTCGACCGGCCCGCCCCACCAGTGCGGATTGGCGGCCATCCGGACCCCCTCGCCCGGACGCGACGACTCGACCCGGTAGGCGCCGGTGCCGATCGGGTTTCGCCGGAAGTCCGGGTCGTCCACCTCCGGCGGGACGGCATAGGCGGAGGCGAGAATGTCCAGCAGATCGGCCAGTGGCTCCGTGGCGGTGATCGAGACCGTCCGCGCATCGACCGCCTGGATCGCCGCACCCGCGAGGTACTGGCCCCAAACCGCCGGCGCCCCCAGGGTGGCCCCGACATCCGGCCGCTTCATCCGCGCGATGGAGGCCGCCATGGCGACGGCATCCAGCGGACGTCCGTCATGGAATGTCAGCGCCGCGCGGAGCGTCAGGGTCCACGTGCGGGCGTCATCGGAGACGGTCCAGCTCTCGGCCAGCGCCGGCGCGTAGCCCCCGTCGGCCCGCCGGCGGACCGGGGCATCGAACACCGCCTCCAACAGGGCGAGGGCATCGCCGCTGTCGGTACAGTCGTGCGGGTCGCGGAGGTCGACGGAGGCCTGCAGGATCACGGCATGGTCGGTCATCGTTCCGTCTAACCACGAACCGGCGCGGGGCGGAAGGGATGACATCGACCCGGCGCCCGGCTAGCGTCCGGCGATGGACCTGCCCACTCCCCTGCACGAAGGCCGCCTGATCAGGCGCTACAAGCGCTTCCTCGCCGATATCGATCTCGACGGCGCGGTGGTGACCGCCCATTGCCCGAACCCGGGTGCGATGACCGGGCTGAAGGATCCGGGTCTGCGGGTCTGGCTGTCGCGCTCGCCCGATCCCAAGCGCAAGCTGCCCTACACCCTGGAGCTGGTCGAGACCGAAGGCGGGCTGGTCGGCATCCATACCGGGCGGCCGAACGCCATCGTCGCCGAGGCCATCGCCGCCGGGCTGATCCCGGAGCTGGCCGGCTACGAGACCCTGCGCCGCGAGGTGAAGTACGGGGTGAACAGCCGCATCGACATGCTGCTGGAAGCTCCGGGCCGGCCGCCCTGCTATGTGGAAGTGAAGAACGTGCATCTGGTCCGCCCGGACGGCCCCAATCCCGGCGCCCACGAGTTTCCCGACAGCGTGACCGCCCGCGGGGCGAAGCACCTGGACGAGCTGGCGGCCATGGTCGCGGCGGGACACCGGGCGGTGACGCTGTTCTGCATCCAGCGCATGGACGGCGACCGACTGGCACTGGCCCGCGACATCGACCCGAAATACGGCCTCGCCTTCGACCGGGCCCGCGCCGCCGGGGTGGAGGCGCTGGCGTGGGAATGCGACGTGACGCTGGGCCGCGTGGTGCTGAACCGCCCGGTGCCGGTGTCGGGATAAGCCCCGAACCTTGACCTTCCCGCCCGGTGGCAGCAGATTGCAGCCACGTTACGAAGCAAGGAAGATCGCGATGCAGCAGCTCGCCGAAGCGCGCCAGATCGTGCGCCATGGGCCTGAGGATTTCGAGGGTATGCGCAAGGCCGGACGCCTCGCGGCTGAGATCCTCGACATGATCACCGACCATGTCGCCCCCGGCGTGACCACCGACGAGCTGGACCGGCTCTGCCACGAGATGACGCTGGCCAATGGCGCCACCCCGGCGCCGCTCGGCTACAAGGGCTTCCCGAAGTCGATCTGCACCTCCATCAACCACGTGGTCTGTCACGGCATTCCGGGCGACCGCAAGCTGGTGGAAGGCGAGATCGTCAACATCGACGTGACCGTGATCCTCGACGGCTGGCACGGCGACAGCAGCCGCATGTACCTCGTCGGCGACAAGATCCCGGTGAAGGCCAAGCGGCTGGTGGAGGTGACCTACGACGCCATGATGCTGGGCATCGATGTGATCCGTCCGGGCGTGCATCTGGGCGCCATCGGCCACCGCATCCAGACCTTCGCCGAGGCGCAGCGCTTCTCGGTGGTGCGCGACTTCTGCGGCCATGGCCTGGGCCGCACCTTCCACGCGCCGCCGAGCGTGCTGCATTACGGCCACCCGACCGACGGCCCGATGCTGGAGCCGGGCATGTTCTTCACCGTCGAGCCGATGATCAATGCCGGCAAGTTCGCGGTGAAGATCCTGGAGGACGGCTGGACGGCGGTGACCCGTGACCGGTCGCTGTCGGCCCAGTTCGAGCACTCGATCGGCGTGACCGAGACCGGGTTCGAGATCTTCACCCTGTCGCCCAAGGGCTATACGAAGCCGCCGTACATTTGAGAACTCCCCCGTCGTCCCGACGCACGTCAGGACCGAGCTGCGGGCGTTCGAGTCGTGATCCTGACGTGCGTCAGTACGACGGGGGAAGGCTGAGTGCCGTCCCATTCCGCCCCCGCCCCTTCCATAGCCCGGCCGTGACCGCGAGCCAGGGAGGTCGGGCGTGTATGACGGGTTGGGCGAAGTGCAGGATCCCGGGCCGGAGGGCCACCGGCAACGGTTACGCAGGCGGTTCCTCGCCGCTGGGGCGGATGCGCTTGCGGATTACGAACTCATCGAACTTCTGCTGTTCCTGGCCAAGCCGCGCGGTGACGTCAAGCCGCTGGCCAAGCGGCTGATCGCCCGGTTCGGGTCCTTCGCCGAGACGATCAGCGCCGAGCCTCGGGAACTGGCGAAGGTGGACGGCATGGGCGAGGCCTCGGTCGCCGCGCTGAAGACCGCCAAGGCGGCGGCCGACCGGCTGCTGGGCGAACCGCTGCTGAAACGGCCGGTGCTGTCCGGCTGGAAACAGCTTCTCGACTACTGTCACGCCGCCATGGCGCACGAGCCGGTGGAGGTCGTGCGCGTGCTCTATCTCGACAAGCGCAACCGGCTGATCCAGGACGAGTTGCAGGGCCGCGGCACCATCGACCACACCCCGCTCTATCCGCGCGAGGTGGTGAAGCGGGCGCTGGACCTGGGTGCCTCGGCGCTGATCGTGGTGCACAACCACCCCACGGGCGACCCGACGCCGTCCCAGGCGGACATCTCCACCACGGCCCAACTCAAGGAGGCGGCGGCGACCCTGGGCATCGTGCTGCACGACCACCTGATCGTCGCCCGGCACGGCCATGCCAGCTTCCGCGCGAAGGGGTTGCTTTAGGACTCGACCGACTTGCCGTGGGTTTCGCGCACCACCAGGGCGACCAGCAGACCGAAAACGCCGATCACCGGCAGGACCAGGAAGGCGCGCTCATAGGCGGCGGCGGTGTAGACCCGGGCACCCTCCAGCATCGTGCCGTCCCAGGCGAGGTCGAGCACCCAGCCGAGCAGCGGCTGCAGCACGGCACCGGAGCCGACCACGCAGCCGTTGATGATCCCGATCGTGGCCCCGGCCGCCCAGAGCGGCGTGTTCTCGCGGCCGACCGAGAAGGACAGCACCATGGAGGAGGCCCCCAGCCCCTGCACGATCAACGCAGCGGCCAGGGTGACGTCGCTGACATGGGGCAGGTAGACGGCCGCGGCGATGCCGGCGGTGGACAGGATCGCGCCGAGGATCATGAAGGGCTTGCGCCGGCGATAGCGGTCGGCGAGCCAGCCGAACAGCGGCGCGCCCACGCCCCAGCCGATGAACAGGCAGCTCACCAGCAGCGCGGCTTCGGCCTTGGGATGGTCGTAGGCCTGCATGACATAGGGCACGCCCCAGAGGCCGCCGAAGGCCAGCATGGCGCTGGTCATGGCCAGCCCGAACATGGCCGCCAGCCAGACCTGGCCGCTGCCCGCCGCCCGCTTCAGCCCGGCCAGCAGGCGCGGCCGCGGCGCCGCACCGTCGACACGCGGACGGTCGCGCAGGATGAAGCCGCAGGCGATCGCCAGGGCGGCGCCGAACACGGCGACCACCAGCATCATCGGCCGCCAGCCGAACGCCTCCACCGCCGCGCCGAGGGGCGCCTGACCGGTGATGCCGCCGATCACGCCGAGCATCTGGGCGCCGCCGCTGAGCGTGGCGAAGCGGTGGGCCGGCATCCAGATCGCCGCATAGTTCAGGGCGCCGGCGAAGCTGAATGCGCAGCCGAAGCCGATCAGCATCCGGCCGAGATAGGCCATCCACAGGGTCTCGGCCCCGGCGAAGACGAAGCTGCCGACCGCCACCAGGCCGACGGCCACGGTGATCAACCGGCGCGGCCCGAAGCGGTCGAGCATCACCCCGACCGGGATCTGCGAGCCGGCATAGGCGTAGTAGTAGAAGGCCGAGAGATTCCCCACCAACGCCCCGCCGACCGCGAAGTCGCGCATCAGCTCGTCGACCATGACCGAGGGCGCGACCCGCTGGACGAAGGCGTAGAAGAAGAACAGCGCGCACAGGAACCAGCCGATCCCGAGCAGGGTGCGGGATGGGGTCGGGGTCGGACGCGAAGCGGCTGGCGGGGCGGAGCTCATGGTATCCGTGGCGGTTGGAAGGTGGGCAGGCCGGTTGGGTCCTGACGTGCATCAGGATGACGGCAAAGGTGGGAAATCCGGCACCGGAACGGGCCGGATAGGACTGATGTGTAGCGCAACCAAGAGCCAAAGCCGAGATCAAGCGGATCCGAGCGCGCCGCTGCCCATGATCCGGCTGTCGCACCCGGCTGTTAGATCCGAACCTTGAACCCAGCCGCTGGAGCCGGCCGTCAGGCCCGGCGCCCTCCACCCATCCCGTCATCCTGACGCACGTCAGGATCAAGCCGCTGCCGCAGGTCGACCGTCCATGCGCGGGTCCTGACATGCGTCAGGACGACGGGGGAGGAGCACCGGCTCCTCGCCCCAATGGCTCACCGCAATGGCCCGCCTCAATGGCTCTCGCGCATCAGCGGGGTGCCGGAATTACCGACCAGGAAGTCCAGATCCGCGCCCTTGTCCGCCTGGTTGACGGTCTCGACATAGAGCTTGGAATAGCCGCGGTCGTAAGGGCTCTTGAAGGCTGCCCGGGTGGCCCGGCGCTTCTCCAGCTCGGCGTCCGACACGTCCAGGTGCAGGCGCCGGTTCGGCACGTCGACCTCGATCATGTCGCCGCTCTGCACCAGGGACAGCGGTCCGCCGGCCGCCGCCTCGGGCGCGCCGTGCAGGATCACCGTGCCGTAGGCGGTGCCGGACATGCGGGCGTCGGAGATGCGGATCATGTCGGTGATGCCCTTGCGCAGCACCTTCGGCGGCAGACCCATGTTGCCGACCTCCGCCATGCCCGGATAGCCGATCGGACCGCAGTTCTTCAGCACCATGATGCAGGTCTCGTCGATATCGAGATCCTCGTCGTCGATCCGCGCCTTGTAGTCGTCGATATCCTCGAACACCACGGCCCGGCCGGTATGCACCATCAGCTCCGGCGTTGCGGCCGACGGCTTCAGGATGGCGCCGTCGGGCGTCATGTTGCCGCGCAGCACCGCGATGCCGCCATTCGGCTTGAACGGCTCCTTCAGCGGGAAGATGACGTCGCGGTTGTAGCATTCCGCGTCCTTCACGTTCTCCCAGATGGTCTTGCCGTTGGCGGTGACGGCGTCCTTGTGCAGGGAGTCGCCGATCTCCCGCAGCACCGCCGGCAGGCCGCCGGCGTAGTAGAAATCCTCCATCAGGTGCTCGCCCGACGGCATCAGGTTGACCAGGCAGGGCATGTCCTTGCCCAGCCGGTCCCAGTCGTCGAGGCCGATGTCGACGCCGAGACGGCCGGCGATGGCCTGCAGGTGGATGACCGCGTTGGTCGACCCGCCGATGGCACCGTTGGTCACCATGGCGTTCTCGAACGCGTCCTTGGTCAGGATCTTCGACAGGCGCAGATCCTCGATCACCATGTCGACGATGCGCTTGCCGGACATGTGGGCCAGCACGTAGCGGCGGCTGTCCACGGCCGGGATCGCGGCGTTGGCCGGCAGGGACACGCCCAGGCTCTCCACCATCGACGCCATGGTCGAGGCGGTACCCATGGTCATGCAGTGACCGGCGGAACGGTGATTGTCCTGCTCCGCGCTCATGAAGGCTTCGATCGACATCTCGCCGGCGCGGACGGCCTCGGAGAACTTCCAGACATGGGTGCCGGAACCGATCTTCTCGCCCTTGTAATAGCCGTTGAGCATCGGGCCGCCGGATACGCAGATGGTCGGCAGGTCGCAGCTCGACGCGCCCATCAGCAGGGCCGGCGTGGTCTTGTCGCAGCCGACCAGCAGCACCACGCCGTCCATCGGCAGGCCTCGGATCGCCTCCTCCACGTCCATGGACGCGAGGTTGCGGTACAGCATCGAGGTCGGCCGGAGCTGGCTCTCGGAATTGGAGAAGACCGGGAATTCGAGCGGGAAGCCGCCCGCCTCCCACACGCCGCGCTTCACATGCTCGCAGATCTTGCGGAAATGGCCGTGGCAGGGATTGAACTCGCTGAACGTGTTGGCGATGCCGATGATCGGCCGGCCATCGAAGACCTCGGCCGGAAAGCCCTGGTTCTTCATCCAGGACCGGTGGGCATACCCGTCCTTGTCGATCTTGCCATACCACTGTGACGAGCGGCGTTTGCCCTTCATGGGATCGGGACGGTCGGTCATCGCGCATTTCCTCCGGTCGAGCGACTATACCGGCCCTTTTTGATGGAATTCTTGGAGGCCGGCGAGCGGAAGGGTGCGCTGTGTCGGGCGCCTGGGTCAAGGCAGGCAAACGCCGGCGCGAGAGACCCGCGCCGGCGTCAGGAATACGACAGTTGTAAAGCTCAGCTCAGCGAGCCGCAGAACCGCTGGATGCGCTCGCAGGCTTCCTCAAGCACCTTGGTCGAGGTCGCGTAGGAGATCCGGAAATGCGGGCTCAGGCCGAAGGCCTCGCCCTGCACGGCGGCCACGCCCTCGCTCTCCAGCAGCGCGGTGACGAAGTCGCTGTCGCTCTCGATCACCTTGCCGTCCGGCGTCTTCTTGCCGATGCAGCCCTTCACCGACGGGTAGACATAGAACGCGCCGTCCGGGGTCGGGCAGGTGATGCCGGCCGCCTGGTTCAGCATGGAGACCACCAGGTCTCGGCGCTCCTTGAAGACCTTGTTGTTCTCGGCGATGAAGCCGTGATCGCCGGTCAGCGCCGCCACGGAGGCCGCCTGGCTGACCGAGCACGGGTTGGAGGTCGACTGCGACTGGATGTCGGTCATCGCCTTGATCAGGTCCGCCGGGCCGCCGGCGAAGCCGATGCGCCAGCCGGTCATGCAATAGGCCTTGGACACGCCGTTGACCGTCAGGGTGCGGTCGTACAGGCCGGGCTCGACCTGGGCCGGGGTGCAGAACTCGAAATCGTCGTAGACGAGATGCTCGTACATGTCGTCGGTCATCACCCAGACATGCGGATGCTTCATCAGCACGTCGGTGATCTTCTTCATGTCCGCGCGGGTATAGCCGGCGCCGGTCGGGTTGGACGGGGAGTTCAGCACCACCCATTTGGTCTTCGGGGTGATCGCCTTCTCGAGGTCCTCCGGCTGCAGCTTGAAACCCTGTTCCTGCGGGCAGTCGATGAAGACCGGCTTGCCCTCGGCCAGGATCGCCATGTCCGGATAGCTGACCCAGTAGGGGGCGGGGATGATCACCTCGTCGCCCGGATCCAGGGTCGCCATGAAGGCGTTGTACAGGACCTGCTTGCCGCCGGTGCCGACGACGATCTGGTTGCGGGCGTACTCAAGCCCGTTGTCGCGCTTGAACTTCAGCGCGATGGCGTCCTTCAGCTCCGGCGTGCCGCCGACGGCGGTGTATTTGGTGTTGTTGTTGTCGATCGCCGCCTTACCGGCATCCTTGATGTGCTGGGGCGTGGGGAAATCCGGCTCGCCGGCGCCCAGGCCGATCACGTCGTGACCCGCCGCTTTCAGTTCCATGGCCTTGGTGCTGACGGCGATCGTCGGCGACGGCTTCACGCGGCTCAGCCGCTCGGCAAGGATGCCCATCTCTCGAAAACTCCCAGGAATTCGCGGTTCGCGGAATGCCGGGCACGCTACGCCCGACCTATTCGCAAAGCAAGGTAGCCGGGCGTCCCGGAGACAAAAAAACGGGCCGGTTGGGAAACCGGCCCGAGGGAGCACCCGGGAGGGATCGGGGAGACGCCTCTCCCCGTCGGGCATGCGTCGCTGCGTTCAGTCCAGTTTCTCGACGTTGATGCCGATGGTGATGGCGCCGATCGCCTGACCGGTCGCCGGATCGACGACGGTGGCATTGACCTGGCTCTGGAACTGGCCGCTGGAATCGTCGAACTCGACCTCGTCGATGAACACCGCGTCCGGACCCACCGGATAGGTCTTCTGCCACTTGTCCTCGTCACCCTGCATGTAGTCGGAGGTGACGTCGCTCTGACCCACGTTCAGGCCCTTCGCGTCCATGACGAAGACTTCCGAATACAGGCCGTTGGAAGCGGCCTTCTTCTCCTTGAGGAAGGCGGAGAGCTTGCCGGCGAGCACCTTGTCGATCAGCGGCCCGCTGCCGGCTTCGGCCTCGGCGCGCCACTGCTTGTCGAGGGCATCGATCTCGGCCTCCGAGAGGCCGGCGGTCTCGGCGTTCTGCGCCTTCACGGCCTCGATGACCGTCGGATCGCTCAACCAGGGCCTCACCTGTTTGCTCAGAACGTCAGTAATCTGCGATGCGAAATCATTGGCGGACGCTGCTCCGGCACTAAAGGCCACGACCGTCGCCACCACACCCAGCGTTTTCAGATATCGACCCAAGGTCATCTAGGTTTCTCCCTTATCTCTTTATTTCGCCTGCCACATTCTCTGACGGGCTGTCAGCGGACGTAGCTTCGAGACGGACAAAGGAACACTCGTTTCCATGGAAGCCCGACTTCACTTCCGAAACTGCACTCAAAGGTGTTAATAAAAACTAAAAGCCCCGAAAGAGTGAGACAGAAAAGCAATATACTTTAATAAACGTCTTCTTAACGATACGCGAATACCGTTAACCGTCGCACAGCGTGAAGGGGCATCACATGCGCATTGGATTTCGGATCGGAGCAGGTTTCGCTGGGGTCGTCGCATTAACCCTGGTTCTCGGCGCCACGGGGTGGCTGGCACTGGAGCGGTATTCCGACCAGGTCTCCCAGGCGGACCGGGTCGCCGACATCCAGCGGCTGATCCGAAGCGCGCAGATCTCGGCCAGCGCCTATCGCCTGTCCGGGGAGCAGGCCGCGCGGGACGCGACGCTTGCCCATCTGGAGCAGGCCGCCGCTCTGGCTGAGGCCGTCGGCGAGCAGGACACGGCGGGGACAATCCTTGAATACCGCCGGCAGTTCGACACCCTGGTAGCCGCCCGCGCAAGCGCCGACCAGCTGATCGCCGAGATCCAGTCGAACAATGTCGAGTTCGAGCGGGTGGCCACCAATATCCGCCGGGATCAGGACAACCGCCGCACCGCGCTGAGCACGCAGCGCGACGCCGCCCTGGCCGAGCAGAACGAGAAGCTGCAGATCGAGGAACTGACCCGCACGCTGATCATGGCGACGCTCAGCGCGCGCCGCGACGAGGCGGTCTATCTGCGGACCCGGTCCGCGGAGGACGCCGCCGCCGCGCGGGAGGGCACCAAGGACATGTTCCTGACGGCGATCAAACTGAAAAAGCTCACCGCAGGGACCGACGACGAGAAGCCCGTGGCCCTGCTGGCCGCGGCGGTCGGCGGGTACCGCAAGGCATTGGAGGCGATGTTCGCCGCCGTCGAGGCGGGTCAGGACGAAACGGAGGTCGTGGCCGAACTCGAGAGCGTGTCGAAGAAGATCAACGCCTTCGCGACCGCCCTGGCCCGCAAGGAGACCGCCGCCTATGCAAAGGCCCGTGCCGCGGCCCAGGCGGCGACGGCGGAGGCCCAGGCGGCGTCCGACATCGCCACCCAGGCCGCCGATCTGCTGACGGCGGTCAAGAAGATCGACGCGAACACCAAAGAGGTTGTCGCCGCCAACGGCCAAGGTGCCGCTGCCATGGCGCAGGTCTTCGCCTTCGGAGCCCTCGAGAACACCATTCGCGCCCTCGCCGGCAGCCTGCCGGAGGGATCGTCCATCGATCAGTTCAGCGACATGGTGGTCACCGCGAAGAAGAAATTCGACACCCTGGTGACCGCCCTGCAGACCCGGACGGCGGCGGCCGAGGAGATGACGGCCGCGGCCGCGGCCGTGGCCGAGCAGGTCGAGGCCAGCGTCGCCGCCTCCATCGTCACCCGCACCGACGACAAGCTGCTGTCGACCCTGCTGATCCTGGCCGGAACCGCCGCGGCCGCGGTGCTGGCCGTGATCCTGGCCCTGTTCCTGGGCCGCGGGATCACCAGCCCGCTGCGGGCGATCACCCAGGCCATGGAGCGGTTGGCGGATAACGACCTGGACGTCGAGATCCCCGGCGTGAACCGCAAGGACGAGATCGCCGACATCGCGCGCTGCGTGCAGGTGTTCAAGGACAACGCCCAGCGGGTCCGGCGCCTGGAGCAGGAGCAGGAAGAGGCGGACGCCCGCGCCGAGGCCGAGAAGCGCCGGTCGCTGGAAGCCCTGGCCGCGAGCTTCGAGCAGTCCGTGGGCACGCTGGTGGCGGGCCTGACCGCCCAGGTGGCGGATGTCCGCGCCCGGGCGGAGGCCATGGCCACGTCCTCGAACGCCTCGCTGTCGCGCGCCGATGCGGTGGCGGCGTCTTCCGAGCAGTCGACCGCCAACGTGCAGGCCGTCTCCGAGGCGGCCGACGAACTGGCCGCCGCCTCCTCGGAGATCGGGTCCCAGGTGGCCCGCGCCGCCGAGATGGCCCGGGGCGCGAGCACCCAGGCCGGCATCGGCAACGAGCGGATCGCCGCCCTGGCGGAGACCGCGACCCGGATCGGTGCGGTGATCGCCCTGATTCAGGAGATCGCCGAACAGACCAACCTGCTGGCCCTCAATGCCACGATCGAGGCGGCGCGCGCCGGCGATGCCGGCAAGGGCTTCGCGGTCGTCGCCTCGGAGGTGAAGAACCTCGCCACCCAGACCGCCAAGGCGACCGACGATATTCGCCAGCAGATCGAGCAGATGCAGGGCGCCAGCGGCGAGGCCGTCAAGGCGATCGATACCGTCGCCCGGGCGGTCGCCGGGCTGGACGACATGAACGCCGCCGTGGCCGCGGCCGTCGAGGAACAGGCGGCGACCACCTCGACAATCGCCGGCAACAGCCAGGAGGCCGCGGCTCAGACCTCCAAGGTCTCTTCCGAGATCGCCGAAGTCAGCGAAGCGTCGCGCGAAACCGGACAGAGCGCCGGTGAGGTTCTCAGCACCTGCAATGTCCTGGAGGCCGAAATGCAAACCCTGGAACGAGAGGTGTCCGGCTTCCTGCAGCGCATCCGATCAAGTTGAGGTAAATTCGCCCCAATTACTTGACGAATCATGCCCGACATCGTGAAATTGTCTTCTCTGCGGCGATCTAGGTGAAGAGCGTGTCCCCTTCCAAGAGCTCTCCCGTTGTGGATGCCGATGTGACGACGTCGGGCCGTCTGGTGGGCCTGCCGTCGCTGTCGACCGCCTGGACCGTCACAGTGGTGCCTGGCAACGACGGCGTGCCGCCGGATATAGAGCGGCGTCGGTACGACGCGACCTACGACAGCCTGGAGGTTCAGGAGCGGCCGCGGCACGACGGTGTCGCCGATTTCGCGGCGCTCTGGGGTTCCAGGCGCCAGGGTGCCTGCCTGCCGTCGCGCGGGGATTTTCCGGTGGAGGATCTGAAGCGCTGGTTCGGCCATGTGCTGATCATGGATGTCGGACCGGATGCCGAGGATTTCCGCTACCGGATGATCGGGACCGACATCACCGCCTTCCGGGATCGCGACTACACCGGCAAGTGGATTTCGGAATGCAGCTTCGGCGAATCCCGAGAGTCCATGGTCGCCACCTTCCGCAATCCCGTCCTCCAGCGCCGACCGGTCTTCCGCTGCGGCTGGGTGCAATGGCCGGTGGACGGATCCTGGCGCAGCTTCGATAGTGTCCACTGTCCGCTCGCGACGGACGGTCGCACGGTCGATATGACCATCGGCGTGCTCTACTTCGATGCGTTTCCCCCGCCTGGACTGGAAGAATGACGGATATTGCCTCGCTGGTCGCCGGATTCCGCGACATCGCAACCCCCACCATCGCCAACGCCCTCGACGAGCTCGACCTGAACGGCGTGATCACCGGCCTGAACGCCGTGGTTCCGGGGACCAAGGCCGTCGGCCCCGCCGTCACCGTGCGCCAGCAGACCGGCGCCAAGGGCACCTTCCCGGTGGAGGACTTCAAGGTCGGTCACATGATCGAAGCGGCCGGTGCGGGCGACGTGATCGTCGTCGACAACGGCGGCAATCCGGTCTCGACCTGGGGCGGCATGGCGAGTTACGCGGCCAAGATCCAGGGCATCGAAGGCCTGCTGGTCGAGGGCGGCGTGCGCGACTGGGAGGAGCAGCAGGAGTTCCGCTTTCCGATCTTCGCCCGCCACATGGTGCCGACGCCCGGCAAGACCCGCCTGAAGGTGGAAGCCATCGGCGAGCCGATCACCATCGAGGGCGTGCTGATCCGGCCGGGCGACCTGATCGTCGCCGACGGGTCCGGCATCTGCGTGATCCCGATCGACCGGGCCGCCGAGATCCTGGAGATGACCCGGCGCTACGCCGACGACGACGCCCAGGCGATGAAGGAAATGGACAACGGCCTCACCTTCCGCGAGGCGCTGGCCAAGTTCGCCAAGATCTGAGGCGCTCCAACCACCCTCACCCCATTCCCCGGCCCAGGGCCGGGGGAGTCATCTGGGTCGGAAATGCCCGTTCGCCCCGCCGCTCAGTGCAGGCGACCGCCGTTCGGGACCTTGGTGGTCGGGGAGACCAGAACCACCGCACCCTCCTCGTCCATGAAACCGAGGGTCAGCACCTCGCTCATGAACGGGCCGATCTGGCGCGGCGGAAAGTTGACGACCGCGGCGATCTGCCGACCGACCAGTTCCTCCGGGGTGTAATGCACGGTGATCTGGGCCGAGGTCTTCTTCACCCCGATCTCCTCGCCGAAATCGATCCACAGCTTGATCGCCGGCTTGCGCGCCTCCGGAAACGGCTGCGCCTCGACGACCGTCCCAACCCGGATGTCGACCTTCAGGAAATCGTCGTAGGTGATCTCCGGTGCCCGCGCGTCCGCCATGTTCGCTCCCGACTGATTGGCTGCCACAGGCAGTGCCGGTAGCACGCGCCACCGTCCGACCGCAACCATGCGGCGCCGCCCGCAGTCCTGCTAGAGCGGATCGTGCGGTGGCGAGATCACTTCGTGATCGCGTCAGCGTGCGTGAATCTGCTCTATCTTATTGGTTTAGAGACAAATTCACCGACCATATTGAATCATAAAATGATTCAATATGGTCGGATTTGGCTCTAGAAACGAAAAGGGGCCGCCCGATCACTCGGACGGCCCCTGCACCTCGCGCCCCTCGGGACAGGGCTTGAGTATCGCGTGATTACGACTTGGTCTTCTCGATCGCGGTCTTGACCTCGTCGAGCGACTCCATGATGCGCTTGTTGATGATGCCCGACGCCTCGGCGTTGGACTTCGCGACCATCTCCTGAAGCTCCTTCAGGTTGCCCAGCGCCTGCTCGAGGGTCGACTTGGCGATCGAGGCCTGCTGCGCCAGCTTCTCTTCCGGCGCGCCCTGGGTGGCGATCGCCTGCAGGTTCGACTGAACCTCGACGATGGCGGCCTGAGCGATCTCGCTCTGGCGCTTCATGATCGCCTGCATGCCCTCGGCGGCGATCTGGTTCGCCTGCGCGATCGCATCGAAATTCTTCTTGTGGGCGGCGACGATGCCGTCGACATCCACGTTCGGGATCTTGAACTCGCCCATCATCTTCTGAACGTCAAAGTCCATGAAGGGGTTCTTGAACTCGGCCATTTCCACTCTCCTCTTTGAACGGCTGGGAACTTGCGGGAGGCAGGCCCAGCCGGCGCAGTCGTTGCTGCACTGCACAATCACCACAGATAAATGGGACCGGTGCGGACCAGAGTCAATCGAATTTTGTGCACTGCAGCATAAATTGCGCAACTGCAGGCGCCGAGCAGGGCGATAGCCGCGGCGTTCGGCCGGAAACCGGTTGATCTACTGGCTTGAAATGAGCTCGAGATGACGCTCGATCAGGGTCACGATCCCGGGCACCGCCGCCTTGGCGATCGGCGAAGCCACCGGCCCCCAGTCCGTGTCCAGGGCCCCGGACGCGACCGTGTTGGACTGGTCGATCGTACCGAGCTCCCGCCCGATGCCGTCCATCACCGTCCAGGAGATCTTCACCAGATCGCCGCCGAGCTCCTTCGGCTCGATCGACACGTAACCCTGGACAACGAACCCGTCGGGCGGCGGGAAGTCGGCGACCGCGACATCCGCCCGCTTCAGGGCGAAAGCCATGGCCCGGCGCAACATGTCGTTGCCGTTGCCCGGCGCGCCGCCGACCTCGTAGACCGTCACGGAGAACGGCGGCGGCTCGATATCCATGCGCCGGGCATTCGGTACGATCCAGCGCGCGACCTGGGTCACCGCCTGCTCGAAGCGGGGGTCGCTGGCGATGGCGTCCACCCGGGTGCCGACGATCTCGCCGTTCGGTCGGCTCAGGGTCCAGATGATCTTCAAGGCCCCGTCGGCCTGCCGCTCGCCCGACGTGCTGAGCATCAGGCTGGACCGGTTCGACGCGTTGGAGCTCGCCGCCACCCCCCGCTTCTGCAGCGCGTCGACGGTCATCTCGGTGATCAGTTCGGCGGTGTCGTCGGGGACGCCGACCATCGGCCACACGAGCACGCCCTCGGTCGCCGGAGCGATCAGGAACGGCGCTTTGGCGAGGTTCGCCTCGTCCTTGGAAAAGGGCTGCGGCAGTTGCCCGCAACCGGCCAGGACGACGAGCGCGAACAGCAGGAAGAGCAGACGCACGATCATACGATGACGCAGCTCACCAGCAGGCCCAGAAACAGGAAACCGAGAAAGATCCACAGATGCGGCATGGCGGTGGTATGCCGCGCCGCACCCGGTCTTGCCAAGAGCTACTTGGTCACGAGTTCGAGCGGCATGGCCGACAGCCGTTCCGGCGCGCCGTCGGTGACGATGACCGTCTCGCCCAGGGACATGGCGAGCTGGGCATCGCTGTCCATCAGGATCATGTGCAGGAAGAACACCATGCCCGGTGCCGCCTCCACCGGATTGCCGTGATAGAACATCGGGAAGTCCATCCAGATCGGCGCGAACACCGCCCCCAGGGAATAGCCGCAGGCGTTCAGCCGGGCATGGCGCAGGCCGTTGGCGTCCATCACCTGGGCATGGGCGTCGAACACCTCGCCGATCGGCCGGCCGGGGCGCAGCGCGGCCTTGCAGGCCTCCAGCGCCTCGGCGCAGGCGTTGAACATATGGACCTGGTGATCCGGCACCGGTCCGACCGGGATCGTGCGCATCATACAGGCGTGGTAGTGCCGGTATGCCCCGGCGAACTCCAAAGTGAGTTGGTCCTGCGCCGCCAGGGTCTTACGGCCGGTGAAGTAGCGGCACAGCAGGGCATCGCCGCCGCTACCGATGATGAACTCGTTGCCCGGGTAGTCCCCGCCGCCCTTGAACACCGCCCCCTGCATGGCGGCCAGGATCTCGCCTTCGTCCACCCCCGGCCCGGTCAGCCGATGCGCCTCCTTCAGGGCGTCGTCGGCCAGCACGCCGGCGCGGCGGACATACTCCAGCTCCGCCGGCGACTTCACCAACCGCAGCAGCGACACCAGCTCCGAGGCGTCCTCCAGGGCGGCGAAACCGTCCAGGGCGGCGTCCAGCCGCTTGCCGTTGCGGGCGTTCAGGCCATAGGCGTCGTACTCCACCCCCAGACGCTTGCCGCGCGCGCCGACCTCCGCCAGCACCTCGCGCAGGTCGTCGGCCGGGGTCGCCCCATCGCGATCGACCCAGATGCGGATGTCCTCGATCGTGGAGGTGTTCTGCGCCTGGCGCAGGTCCGGCGCGCGGGTCAGCAGCACGACCCTGCCGTCAGACCCGAGATACAGGCACTGGAAGAAGCAGAACCCGAAGGTGTCGTAGCCGGCGAGCCAGAACATGCTCTCCTGGCGGAACATCAGCAGCCCGTCGAGGCCGGCCTTCTCCATCGCCGCCAAAGTCTGGGTCTTGCGCGCGTCGAACTCGGCGCGGGTGAAATGCAATGCCATTGTGCCCCCCTGGGAACGGGCGATCAGACGCCCAGCGTGATGGCGGCGAGCTGCCGCCCGTAATCCGGCTCGCCCCGGTGGCGGGACCGGCGGTAGCTGAAGAAGTTCGCCTCGTCCCGGCAGGTGTCCGAGGCCATGCGCACGACCTCGCCGAGGCCGAGGCGCGAGAGCCGATGCACCAGATAGCCGGACAGGTCGAACAGGAAATGCCCGTCGCGCTCCGCCTTCTCGAAGAACCGTCCGTTGGCCGAATCCTGCTCCAGGAAGGGGGCCGGGAATTCCGGGCCGACCTCGTAGGACTCCACGCCGATGCACGGGCCGACCGCCGCCTTGATCCCGTCGGCACGCACGCCGAGGTCGATCATCGCGTCGACCGTCGCGTCGCAGACCCCGTCCAGCGCGCCGCGCCAGCCGGCATGGGCGGCGCCGATCACCCGGTCGCCAGGGGCGGCGAACAGTACCGGCGCGCAGTCGGCGGCGAGCGCCCCGATCACGATGCCCGGTCGGTTGGTGACCAGGGCATCGGCCTCGCGCTTGGCATCCGGCTCGCCGGTCTCGTCGATGACGACGACCTTGTTGGAATGGATCTGGTGGTTGGTGAACAGGGTGCCCGGCGGCATGTCCAGGGCCGAGGCGGCCCGCGCCCGGTTCGCTTCCACCGCCTTGGGATCGTCGCGCGACCCACGCCCGCAGTTCAGGGAGGTGTACAGACCACGGCTCACCCCGCCGCGGCGCGAGAAGAAAGCGTGGGCGATGCCGTTTTCGTCGAAACCGTCGATCTGGAACAAGAACCGTGTCTCGCTGTCGGCCGATCCTGGTGTCGGGCCGGGGCCTAAGCCTCGAACCCGGGCGGGGGGCTGGCCGCCGGACCGGTCCAGGCTGCGACCTTGAACAGGGTGCCCATTTCGCCGGGGTCGATCAAGCGGACCTTCGCCGCCTCGATATCGCGTGCCTGTGCCGGTGTCGCCCGTGCGGCCAGTGCCTCGGCCCGCTGGACGATGCCGAGGGCGGAGAGGAAGACGCCCTGGGGGAGCGGACCATGGGCCACCCCACCCGCCTGGGTCACCGCCCGCGCCAGGGCGGCGAAGTCCACATGGGCGGTCACATCCGCCTCGCCCAGGGTCGACAGCACGTCCACCGGCTCGTGCGCCTTGACCGCCTGCAGGGTGTCGCCGGCGGCGCTCTCGCCGTGACCGTAGTCGATCACCAGCGCCGCCCCGCCCTCGCGCACGACCCGCCGGGCCAGAGCATCGGCCACCGACAGGGAGGTCGGCGATACCTCCACGATCTCCCCGGGCCGGGCGCTCATCAGCACGCTGGGATGCAGCAGCGCCGCCAAGGGGGTGATCCCCGGCGTCAGGGTCCAGATCGGCGCACCGCCCTCCGGATCGAAGGCCAGGCGCCGCTCGTGCCATCCGGCGCCCGTGCGCATGAGTTGGACGATCGGCAGCGCGTCGAAGAACTCATTGGCGATGACAATGGCCGGGCCGTCCGGCACGCCGGAAATGTCGTCATGCCAACGCGGCGCGTAGCCGGAGAGCGCGCGGTCCTGCATCTCCCGCAGGGTCCGACTCGCCTCCACCAGATGGAGATCGGCCGCCGCATGGAAGCCCGGAACCGAGCGGGTGGCGCGCAGGGCGTCGGCCATCAGCGTGCCACGTCCGGGGCCGAGCTCGACCAGATGCACCCGGCCGGGCGACCCCATCTGCTGCCAGACCACCGCCGCCCATAGTCCGATCAGCTCGCCGAACATCTGGCTGACCTCGGGCGCGGTGACGAAATCGCCGGCCGCGCCGAACGGATCGCGGGTCGCGTAGTAGCCGAAGCGCGGATGGGTCAGGGCATCCGCCATGACGTCGGCAACGGAGAGCGGCCCTTCGGACGAGACCCGCCGGCGCAGATGATCGAGCAGGCTCATTGGCGGCCGGTCACTTCGAGACGACGGGGTCCCGCCGCGCCGCCCACAGAATGATCGCGGTCCCGACGACGATCATCGGCAGGCTGAGGATCTGCCCCATGGTCACATGCGGCAGGATGAAGCCGAGTTGCACGTCGGGTTCGCGGAAGAACTCGCAGATCGTCCGGGCGATTCCGTAGCCGGCGAAGAAGGCGCCGATGACGATGCCCGGCCTCCGCCGGATGCTCTCGCGCCGGGCCAGCAGGAACAGCACCACGAGCAGCACCAGCCCTTCCAGCGCCGCCTCGTAGAGCTGGGACGGGTGTCGCGGGATCGGCCCGCCATGGGGAAACACCATGGCCCAGGGCACCTCGGGGGCCGCCCGGCCGAACAGCTCGCCATTGATGAAATTGGCGATCCGCCCGAAGAAGATCCCGATGGGCGCGGCGGCGGCGACGAGATCGCCGATCGCCAGCACGGGCGCCCCCACCTTGCGGGCGAACAGGGCGGTGGCGGCGACCACGCCGAGGAAGCCGCCGTGGAACGACATGCCCCCCTGCCAGACCATGACGATCTCCAGCGGATGGGACAGGTAGTAGCCGGGATTGTAGAACAGCACGTAGCCGAGCCGCCCGCCGAGCACGATGCCGAGGGTGGCGTAGAACACCAGGTCGTCGATCAGCTTGGCCTCGAAGAAGACCGGCCGCCGCCTGGCCAGCCAGACCGCGTATTTCCAGCCCAGCAGGATCCCGGCGATATAGGCGAGCGCGTACCAGCGGATCGCGAAGGGTCCGATGGCGACCGCGACCGGATCGATCACCGGGAACGGGATGGCGGGCAGGATCATGAGGCGGCCTTCGCGATCTTACGTCGGGGCTGGTGTCAGTGCGCGCTCGCCCCGCTCTCGGCCGGATAGATCGCGCCGGTGATCTTTCGTGACTCGTCGCTGGCGAGATACAGCGCCAGATAGGCGATGTCATCCGGTTCCATCGGACCCATCAGGGATTTGATGGCGATCGGGTTGGTTTCCGGGTCCAGCATCGCCGCCACCCGCTCGGTCAGCACCATGCCCGGCCCGATGGCGTTCACCCGGATGCCCGCCGTGTGCCACTGCATGGCCAGCGCCTTGGTCAGGGCGATCACCCCGCCCTTGGCCGAGGAATAGGCATCCGCCCCGGCGGTGCCGGTGAGCGCGCGGATCGACGTGGTGTTGATGATCGAGCCGCCGCCGCCCCGCTCCATATGCGGAATGGCGAAGCGGCAGCCCAGGAACGGGCCGAACAGGTCGACGGAGATGGTGCGCCAGAACTCGTCCAGCGGCATCTCGGTCACCTTGCCGTCCTTCGGCGTGGCGCCGCCGGCATTGTTGTAGAGCACGTCGATCCGGCCGTGGCGTTCCACCGTGCCGTCGATCAGGGCGCGGACGTCATCCTCCTTGGAGACGTCGGTGGTCACGAACTCGGCCGTCCCACCGGCATCTCGGATCGCGGCGGCGGCGGTCTCGCCGAGATCGGCCTTGACGTCGGCCATCACCACCGTCGCCCCCTCGCGGGCGAACAGCGCCGCCGAGGCCTTGCCGATGCCGGCCGCCGCCCCGGTGATGATCGCGATCTTTCCGTCGAGCCTGCCCATGTCTTTCCCTCCCTGCTTTTTCGGTCGGGGCGCCGAAGACGACAAAGCCGGCACCGCACGGCGGTCCCGGCCCTATCGGTTCAGCGCGCCCCGTTGCCGGGGAGGATCACATATAGAGGCTCTCGCCCTCCAGCCCCTTATACAGGTCGGCCACATACTCCCCGTAGCCGTTGTACAGGAGCGTCGGCACCTTATCGCCGGATCCCAGCACCCGTTCGGACGCCTGGCTCCAGCGCGGATGGGAGACCTCGGGGTTCACGTTGGCCCAGAACCCGTACTCGCTGGCCTGAAGCTCCTCCCAGAACGAGACCGGGCGCTTGTCGGTGAAGGTGAAGCGGACGATCGACTTGACCGACTTGAAGCCGTATTTCCAGGGCACCGCCAGCCGCAGGGGCGCCCCGTTCTGGCGCGGGATCGGCTTGCCGTAGAGGCCGGTGGCGATGAAGGCCAGCTCGTTGGTGGCCTCCTCGATCGTCAGCCCCTCCACATAGGGCCAGGGATACCAGACCTGCTTCTGCCCCGGGGCGATGTCGGAATTCTGGAAGGTCTGCATGACCACGTATTTGGCCGAGGACAGCGGCTTGGCGTACTCGACCAGCGACCTCAGGGCGAAGCCCGACCACGGCACGGTCATCGACCACGCCTCCACGCAGCGGTGGCGGTAGACCCGCTCCTCCAAGGGCATGGCGGCCAGTAGATCGTCGATGGCGACGGTGCGCTCCTGCTCGACCATGCCGTCCAGGGTCACGGTCCAGGGGCGGATCGGCAGATCCTGCGCGGCGCGCCAGATGTTCTTGGACGAGCCGAACTCATAGAAATTGTTGTAGGTGGTCGCCAGATCCTCCTCGGTGATCGGCCGGTCGACCGTGTAGCGCGCGTTGCGTTTCACCGGATAAAGACCGGCGGAGGGATCCGGCGGCAGGTCGGCCAGTTGGACGGCCTCGTTGTCGGCGGACGCCTCGTCGCCGCAGGCGGCCAGTGCGCCGGTCCCGGCCAGCACCGTGCCGATGCCGAGGCCGCGCAGCAGCGCGCGGCGGTTCATGTACACGCTCTCCGGCGTGGCGAGGCGTTCCGGCAGTTCCCACCCCTTGGGCCGCTTGATCAGCATGGTCACGCACTCCCTTGTCGCATTCGTATCAGACAGGTAGCGCGCGGCGTCGCGCACGCCAAATCAACTCGGGGTGAGAGGCTTTCCCCAGTCGCAGGGCCTTTGCCTTTTCGCGGCCGCAGTCCATGTTTGACGGAATGACGACCGACACGCCCGCCCCCGCCCCCTCGAAACTGATCCATCTGCTCGCCGGAGACGCGGCCGACTCCCTGGCCGCGCAGCCGAAGGCGACACGCGCCTATCTGCTCAACGTGGCCAATGGCGCCTGTACGAAACTGGCGGAGAAACTGGCCGGGCCAGACCTGGTGCTGCCGTGGCTGCTGGGCGCGATCGGCGCGCCGTCCGGGATCGCCGCCATGCTGATGCCGGCCAAGCAGTCGGGCTCCCTGCTGCCGCAGCTCATGATCTCCGGCTGGATCCGCACCCGCCCGCGGCGCAAGTGGGTCTGGGTCGCCGCCGGTGCCTTCCAGGCGCTCTGCCTGACCGCGATGGTCGCGGCCGCCCTCTGGCTACCCGCCGCATCGGCCGGGTGGAGTATCGCCGGCCTCCTGCTCGCCTTCAGCATCGCCAGTGGCTGCGGTTCGGTCTCTTTCCAGGATGTGACGCCGAAGACCGTTCCGTCGGGCGCGCGCGGCCGGATGCTGGCGAACCGGTCGGCCATCGGCGGCGCCTTCGCGCTGGCGACCGGCATCTGGCTCTCCACCGGCGTCAAGGGCACCGACGCGCTGGCCCCGCTGCTGACCCTGATCGGAGCCGCGGCCGTGCTCTGGGCCGCCGCTGCCATCCTGTTCGCCGCGATCCCGGAGGAGAAGAGCGAGCCCGGCGAGGGACGCGACCCGCTGGAGGAGATGCGCCGCGGCCTCGCCCTGATGCGCCAGGTCACCGGCTTCCGCCGTTTCCTCGCCGCTCGCTCGGCGCTGCTGTCGATCGAGGTGGCGACGCCGATCTTCGTCCTGTTCGCGCAGGAACACGCGGGCGCAACCCTCGACGACCTCGGGTTCTACATGGTGGCGACCGGTCTGGCGGCGGTGCTGTCGAGCCCGTTCTGGGGTGCCTTCTCCGACGACTCCGCCCGCAAGGTGATGACCACCAGCGCGGCGCTCGGCGTGGTCGCCGCGGCCGCCGCCCTGGCGCTGCCGGCGCTGGTGCCCGAAGAGATCCGGCATTGGGCATTCGCGGGCGTGTTCCTGGTGCTGGGCGTGGCGGTGGCCGGGGTTCGGCTCGGGCGCAAGACCTATCTGGCCGACGGCGCCCCGGAGGACGAGCGGCCGCTCTATATCGCCTTCTCCAACACCGCCGCCGGGATCGTCGCCATCGGCTTCATGGGGCTCGGCATCGTCACCGAGGCGACAAGCGTCGCGACAACGGTCGTCGTGCTCGGCGGGCTCGCGGGACTGGGCTTCGTGCTGTCGCGCACCATGCCGAAGGCCAGCCGGATGGCGCCATCCGGCTGACGGGCCGCGGGGCGAGCCGACGGGCGGGCGAATCGGCTTGCACCCTCGCCTTGGGAGTCCTTCAATACCCGGACATAGACGCCGGTCGTCCCGGCGCTTGCCATCGGGCCCTCGGGGCGGCCTCGGGCACATGACCCGGGACACCCCCGTTTAGCGCCTTTCCCAGGCCTCCCTCGGGGATCTCCACCCGGGCGAGCGAAGGGAGAGACAGCATGGCCTCCAATCCCAACGGCACACCCGGAGCGACAGAACGCGGCAGAGAAGGTGGCGGCGCGACCCGCTGCGCCGCGATCCTCGGCCCCTACCAGTCCGGCAAGACCAGCCTCCTCGAGGCCCTGCTCCACGCCGCCGGCACCGTGGAGCGCAAAGGCACGGTCAAGGACGGCAACACGGTCGGCGACACGGCCCCCGAGGCGCGGGAGCGCGGGGCGAGCACGGAGCTGTCGATCGGCCACGGCACCTATCTGGGCGACAGCTGGACCTTCATCGACACGCCCGGCGGCATCGAATTCACCCTGGATTCCCGCCACGCCTGCATGATCGCCGACGTCGCCGTCGTCGTTGTCGAGCCCGAGGCGGCCAAGGCCGCGGCCGCCGGCCCGATCCTGAAGTTCCTCGACGACCACGACATCCCGCACGTGGTGCTGATCAACAAGATGGATCAGGCGTCCGAGAGTGTGCGCGACATCCTCGCCGCCTTGCAGGGCTTCTCATCCCGCCCGCTGGCGCTGCGCCAGGTGCCGATCCGCGACGGCGAGAAGGTGACCGGCTATGTCGATCTGGTGAGCGAGCGGGCCTACCGGTACCGCGAGGGCGAACCTTCCGCCCTGATCGAGCTGCCCGGCTCCGTTGCCGGCCGCGAGGCCGAGGCCCGCAACGAGCTGCTGGAGACCCTGGCGGATTTCGACGACCACCTGCTGGAGCAGCTGCTGGAGGAGATGGATCTCGACAAGCAGGAGGTCTACGCCCATCTGGCCGAGACCCTGAGCGCCGACAAGCTCGTACCGGTCCTGCTGGGCGCCGGCGAGCATGACCATGGCGTGCAGCGCCTGCTGAAACTGCTGCGCCACGAGACCCCGGACCACACCGCCACGGTCGAGCGACGCGGCCTCGGCGACGGCGAGGTGCCGATGGCGCAGGTGTTCAAGACCATCCACGCGCCGCATATGGGCAAGCTGTCCCATGTCCGAATCTGGCGCGGCACGGTGAAGGACGGCGACACCCTGAACGGCGCGAAAGTCTCCGGCATCTATGCCGCCAGCGGCGGCAAGCTGGACAAGCGCCCCTCGGCCGCCCCCGGCGACGTGGTGGCGCTGGGCCGCATGGACCCGATCCAGACCGGCGACGTGCTGACGCCGAGCGGCGGCATGCCGGATAGCGGCCTCGGCTGGCCGGAGGTGCCGCAGCCGGTCTTCGCCCGGGCGTTGAGCGTGTCGGAGCGCAACGACGAGGTGAAACTGTCCGGCGCGCTGGCCAAACTGGCCGAGGAGGACCCGTCGCTGCTGGTGCGCCAGGACCAGGAGCTGGGCGAGCTGACGATCTGGGGTCAGGGCGAGACCCATCTGCGGGTGACGGCGGAACGGCTGAAATCGCGCTTCAAGCTGGATGTGAGCCTGAGCGAGCCGGCGGTCGCCTACCGCGAGAGCATCCGCAATCCGGTGGACGAGCACGCCCGCCACAAGAAGCAGTCGGGCGGCCACGGCCAGTTCGCCGATATCCGCATCAGCGTGGAGCCCACTTCCCGTGGATCGGGCTTCGCCTTCGCCGAGAAGGTGGTCGGCGGCTCGGTGCCGAAGAACTACATCCCGGCGGTGGAGGAAGGCTGCCGCGAGGGCTGCAAACGCGGCCCGCTCGGCTTCCCGGTGGTGGACGTGAAGGTGACCCTGACCGACGGCCAGCATCACTCCGTCGACAGTTCTGACATGGCGTTCAAGATCGCCGCCCGCTCAGGTCTTCAGGATGCGTTGGCCAAGGCCGGCCCGGTGCTGCTGGAGCCGATCCATCAGGTGACCATCGCCGTGCCGTCGGAGGCGACCAGCAAGGTGCACGGCATCCTGTCGTCCCGGCGCGGGCAGATCCTGGGCTTCGACGCCAAGGACGGCTGGCCCGGCTGGGACGCGGTAACGGCCTATCTGCCGGAGGCGGAGATGCACGACCTGATCCTGGATCTGCGGGCCCAGAGCCAGGGGCTGGCCTCCTTCACCTGGACCTTCGACCACCTGCAGGAGCTGACCGGCCGGCTGGCCGACAAGGTGGTGGAGCATCACATGGCGGCGGCGGGGTAGCGCCCCGGCCGCTACTTCGCCCCGGTCTGCGAGGCCGCCACGTCCATGTACTCGGCCAGTTCGATATCCAGCGTCGTGACCCCGCCCACGTCATGGCTGCTGAGCTCGACCACAACCTTGTTGTAGGCGTTCGACCAGTCCGGGTGGTGGTCCATGCTCTGCGCCCTGATCGCCACCCGGGTCATGAAGCCCCAGGCGGCCTCGAAGCCGTCGAACTTGAAGGTCTTGGTGATCGCCTTGCCGTCCTGCGCCTCGGCCCATCCATCCATGGCGGCGAGTTGGGCGGTGCGGTCGTCGGCGGTGAGTTTCTCGGCCATTGCGGTGTCGTCTCCCGTCCGGTTGGGTGTTGGATTGGCGCGGGACCGGAAGCGGCCCCGTCCCCGTCAAGGTTGGGGCAGGTCACCGCGATGCAAGGTGCCGGCCGCAGGTCGCGCCTACAGAAACGTGCCCCGCACGTCGATCGAGGACTGGGTGCCGACGCAGCCGAAGCTCTCCTCCAGCCAGGTGGTCGCGACGGTGCGGCCGATGTCGCGCAGATGGTGGAGGAACGCCCGCTCCGCGTTGAGCTTGGAGGACGCATGCATGTCCTGCATCTCCTCCGACGCCTCGATCATGTGGATGCGGGTCACCCGGTACGCCTCCGGGTCGAGCTTGCCGGCGGCGATCAGCCGGTTCACGAAATGGATCGCCCGCATCTCCCGCATCAGGGTGGAGTTGAATGAGATCTCGTTCACCCGGTCCATGATCTCCCGCGCGTCCGTGGGGACGGTGTCACGGTACATCGGGTTGATCTGCACGATGACGATGTCGCGGCATTCGGAATTGTAGATCAGCGGATACAGGGCCGGATTCCCCATATACCCGCCGTCGTAATAGTGCTCGCCCTCCACCTCCACCGCCTGGAACATGGTCGGCAGGCAGGCCGAGGCCATGACCGCGTCGATCGACAGCTCGTGATTCTCGAACACCCGGATCTTGCCCGAGCGCACGTTGGTGGCGCTGATGAACAGCTTGATGTCGGCCTCGTGCCTGGCCTTGTCGATATCGACCAGATCCACCAGCACATCGCGCAGCGGATTTATCTTCAGCGGATTAGTCTGGTACGGTGACAGGAACCGGCTGAGGAAATCCAGCGTCAGGTAGCCGGGCGAGCTGTCCACCCGCCAGTTGCCCAGCAGCCGGTCCGTCCAGGTACGCTGGATCGGGCTGAACCGGCCGGCGTCGGCGACCGCCTCCCAGAAGGCGTCAAGCTTGTCGCGGGCCCCCTGCCGCCCGTTCTCCGCCCAGCCGGCCGCAAGGACGACGGCGTTCATCGCACCGGCACTGGTGCCCGAGATGGCGTCGAAGGTAACCCGCGGGTCTTCCAGCAGCGCATCGAGCACGCCCCAGGTGAAGGCCCCGTGCGAGCCGCCGCCCTGGAGCGCCAGGTTGATCCGCTTGACCTGCGGGCCGGCCTTCGAGCGGGGCCGCTTCGGCTCGACGGCCGCCTCCGCCTCCGCGCGGAGCCGGGCCGGAACCTTGGCCTCGTGGCGGGCGGGATCGTCCTTTCCGTCCGACCTGCGCCCCGGGGATTTGGGGCGGGGAGCCATCAGCGGGCGACCCAGCCGCCATCGACCTGCAGAGCGGCCCCGGTGATCGAGCCCGCATGATCGCCGGCCAAAAACACCGACAGCGCGCCCAGATCGTCGACCTCGACGAATTTCTTGGTCGGCTGGCTGGCCAGGATGACCTCACGTACGACCTGTTCCTCGGTCATGTTGTTGGCCTTGGCCTGCTCGCCGATCTGGCCTTCCACCAGCGGAGTCTTCACAAAGCCCGGGCAGATCGCGTTGCAGGTGATGCCCTGCTCGGCGGTCTCCAGCGCCACCACCTTGGTGAAGCCGACGACCCCGTGCTTGGCGGCGACATAGGCGGCCTTGTACGGAGAGGCGACCAGACCGTGGGCCGAGGCGATGTTGATGATCCGGCCCCAGCCGCGCTGCTTCATCCCCGGCAGGGCGGCCTTGGTGGTGTAGAAGTTGGACGACAGGTTGAGGGCGACGATCAGCTCCCAGCGGTCCTCGGGGAACTCGTCGACCGGCGCCACCGTCTGGATACCGGCGTTGTTCACCAGGATGTCGACCTTGCCGAACGCGGCCTCCGCGTCGGTGACCAGCTTCTTCGCCTGGTCGCCCTTGGTCAGGTCCACGCCGCTGAAGGCGGCTTTCACACCGAACTCGGTCTCCAGGCCGGCGCGGATCTGCTCGATCTCCCCCGCATCGCCGAAACCGTTGAGCATGATGTCGGCGCCGGCGCCGGCGAGCGCCCTGGCGATTCCGAGACCGATGCCGCTGGTCGATCCGGTGACGACGGCGGATTTACCCTTGAGGCTCATGTCGATTTTCCTCTGGTTCGTGGGACGGCGGATTGGGCCGGCCGAGAATACGTTGCACCGCACAAATTGAGACGCTTCGGCACGGGTACAACCCTATCAGCCCGTCCCCGCGGTGCGGCAAACTTTCCCTGTGCCGCGGAAGCGGTTATAGCTGCGCTCATGTGCGCACAGAAAGCCCGTCCTGGAATCCTCGCCCCCACCATCGACCAGATGGCGGCGCTGGCGGAAGACGCCCTGTCGAACGTTCCCCAGGAGCTGCTAAAGCCGCTCTCCGGGCTCGCGATCCTTGTCGAGGACTTCCCCGACGAGGAGATCTGCGAGGCCATGGACCTGGAGACGCCGTTCGACCTGCTCGGCCTGTACCAGGGGGTGCCGCTGGGTCACCGCTCGACGGGGGAGACGCCGGCCGATCTCGACCGGGTGTTCCTGTTCCGCCGCTCGATCCTCGACTACTGGATCGAGAGCGGCGACGACCTCTACTCGGTGGTGCGCCACGTCCTGATCCACGAGATCGGCCACCACTACGGCTACAGCGACAGCGAGATGGAAGAGCTGGAGCGCTTGGCCGAAGAGGAAGAGACCAATGCCCCGGCCGGGCGGGCATAAATACCCGTCGTCCTGAACTCGCTTCAGGATCAAGCCGCCCACGCCGACGGACCGAGCCCAGATCCTGACATGCGTCAGGATGACGGGATGGGTGGAGGCGCGGCGCCCCTACTTCGCCCCCATGCGGATCGCCCCATCCAGCCGAATCGTCTCGCCGTTGAGCATCGGGTTGTCGACGATGCTCTCCACCAGCCGGGCGAACTCCTCCGGCTTGCCGAGGCGCGAGGGGAACGGGATCTGGGCGGCGAGGCTGTCCTGCACCTCCTGCGGCATGCCGAGCACCATCGGCGTGCCGAAGATCCCCGGCGCGATGGCGCAGACCCGGATGCCGGTGCGGGCGAACTCGCGGGCCGCCACCAGGGTCAGCGAATGCACGCCCCCCTTGGACGCGGCATAGGCCGACTGGCCGATCTGCCCCTCGAAGGCGGCCACGCTGGCGGTCGACACGATGACCCCGCGCTGGCCGTCGCCGTCCGGCTCGTTGCCGGCCATGGCCGCGCCGGCGAGGCGGATCAGGTTGAAGCTGCCGACCAGGTTGACGTCGATCACCTTCTTGAAATCGGCCAGACCCATCGGCCCGTCGCGGCCGACGATACGCTTGGCGGGCGCGATGCCGGCGCAGTTCACCAGCACGAGGGGCGCACCATGGGCCTCGCCCGCCTGCGCCACCGCCGCTTCGGCCGAGGCCGCGTCGGCGACGTCGCAGGACAGCGCCAGCCCGCCGATCTCGTCGGCCAGAGCCTTGGCGGCATCCAGGTTCACGTCGAGCAGCGCCACCTTGGCCCCGCGCGCCGCCAGCGCCCGCGCCGTCGCCGCCCCGAGGCCGCTGCCGCCGCCCGTCACCAATGCGCCCTTGCCCTTGAGATCCATCGTCTTCCTCCGGTCGCGGTCTATCTGTTCACGCGGCACCGGTGATATCAGATCGCGGCGGACCGCACGAGCCACGCCGCATGAGATGGAGACCCAGACCCCATGGCGACCCTGAGCGATATCCCGACCCCCGCCCGAACACTCGGGTTCGCGGGCGCCCTGCCCTTTATCGCCGGGGCGGCCGGCGTCTGGGTGCTGGAGACGCCCTGGGACTGGGTCGTGCTGAACGCGCAGGTCTATTACGGCTGCGTGATCCTCTCCTTCCTCGGCGCGGTGCATTGGGGCCGGGCGCTGGGCGGCGGGATAGAGGGCGGCATGGAGGGCGAGGCGCTGTGGCGGCCGCTGGCCTGGAGCGTGACGCCCTGCCTGCTGGCCTGGGTCGCCGCCTTCGCCAAGCCGGACCTGGCGCTCGTGATCCTGATCGGCGGGCTGGTCGCGGCGTTCATGGTCGACCGCTCGGCCACGGCGCTGGGGTGGTTCCCGGCCTGGTACGGGGTACTGCGGAAGGTCCTCTCGGCCATCGCGGTGGCGAGCCTGGGGGCGAGTTTGATCAAGGTGCTCGCGTAAATACCGAAACAGCTCCCTCCTCTCGTCTCCCCGGCCGTGCGCCGGGGTCCCGGCAAGGGATATGATGGAGCGTTGGGGATCATCCTGAAACGCTCCAACACGCTTTGGGCTCGGTCCCGGCTCAGGGCCGGGAAGACGACATGGAGAGGATCGAGCGCCTCAGTACCCCCGCTCGCGGTCGACCTGGTGCAGCAGCGCGCGGCCGTCGAGATATCTGGCCGTGTTCTCCACCACCAGCCCGGCGACGATGGCGTCGCGGTCCGGATGCAGGCCGCCCACATGCGGCCATACGCTGATCCCCGGCGTGGTCCAGAACGGGTCGTCGCTCGGCAGCGGCTCCTGCCGGAACACGTCGAGCACCGCCCCGGCTATGGCACCGCCGGTCACGGCGGCGATCAGGTCGGCATCGACCACCGTCGCGCCGCGCCCGAAATTGAGGAACCACGCCCCCGGCTTCATCGCCGCGAAACGCTCGGCGTTCATGAAGTCCACGGTCTCCGGCGTCACCGGCAGCAGGTTCAGCACGAAATCGGACTCCGCCAGCATCCGGTCGATGTCCTGCGGCGCGTAGACGGTGTCGACATGCTCGACCTCGCCCGGCGAGCGGCGCACACCGACCACCCGCAGCTCCAGCGCGGCCGCCTTGCGGGCCAGCTCCGCGCCGATGGTGCCGAGGCCGAGGATGCCCAGGGTCTGGCCGGCCAGCGGCACGGCGACCCGGCGGGTCCAGGTCGACGAAAGCTGGTCGATGGCGGCGGCGGCGATGGGCTTTGTCGCATGGAACAGGGCGGCCAGGATGTTCTCCGGCATCTGCACCCGGTGCACGCCCTTGGCCGCGGTCAGCAGCAGGCCATCGGACAGGTCCGGGCGGGACAGCCAGGCCTCCACACCGGCGGTGGTGGTCTGCACCCAGCGCAGTTTCGGCATCTCGGCCAGCAGCCCGGCCGGCGCGCCCCAGGCCAGCATCATCTCGGCCTCCGCCTTGTGCGCGTCGCTCGGTGCCTTGGACCGGTCGATCCCTTCCAGCCGGAGCCGGTCGCCCAACCCCGCGGCGGCGAGCGCCTCCACATAGATCGGCGCGCCGTCGGTCCACAGCAGCATCAGCGGCTTATCCGCCATTCGTCTTCTCCTCAACAACTGGATCGCCGGGAAGCCTCACGACCTCGACCGGCTCGGCGATGCCCCGCACCCGTGCGCGCTCGCGCCGACCCTCCGCCACCAGCGGGGCGACGGACGGGTCCTGGGCGAGCTGGCCGCTCACCACCACCTCTCCGCCGGCGGCGAGCCCCTGGACCCGGGCGGCCAGATTCACCATGGAGCCGAAATAGTCCAGACGGTCGTTCAGCGTGACAGCAATGCTGGCGCCGGCATGAACGCCGATCTTGATGGAGATCGCCTCGCCGCCCTGGTCCCGGTTGAACGCCTCGGTACCCTGCTGCACGTCAAGCGCGGCACGCACCGCATCCGCCGGCTCGGCGAAGGCGGCCATCACCGAGTCGCCGATCGTCTTGACGATGGCCCCCCGGTGGCCGCGCACGATGCGGCCGAGATAGGCGAAGTGCTCGCGGACCAGATGGTAGGCGCTGGCGTCGCCGATCCGTTCGTACAGCGCGGTGGATCCCTTCAGATCGGTGAACATCAGGGCAATCTGGGCGATCGACACCTGATCGCCCGGATGCAGGACGGCGTTGGAGAACAGGTCCCGGAACGCCTGCAGGGTGGTGACCTCGTGCGCCGTCAGCGCGTCGGCCACCCAGGCGCGGGACTCCACCACCAGGGTGCGGCGCGCGTCGCCCTGATTCTCCAGCGTCACGGTGCCGGGCGCCGACGGCTCGCCGGCCTGGACGACCGCCCCGTTCACGATCACCTGCGGCGCCGGCCCGTCGATCGCCACGTCGCACTGTCCGCCGGTTTCCAGTGTGCGGTACCGGTAGGCGCCGGGCGCAAGATCGGCCGGGACGGTCCGGCTCTCCCCCGGGTCCAGGGCGACCTGCAGGATCACATGCGGCATCGACATCGGCCCGAACAGGCAGAACTCGCCGTCCTGTACCGGCCGGACCGCCGGGGCCGGCTGGAAGCTGAGCTCGACGTTGCGGGAGAAGTCGCGGTCGTAAGTGATGTTGCAGGAGTCGCAATGGGCGGTCTCGGGAACCTGATCGAGCGACGAGGCGGAGAGCTTGGCGCCGCGGCAGCGCGGACAGAGCAGGTCCCAGCGCGATTCCAGCAACCCGTCCCGGACCGCCTCCAGGCAGAGTTCGATGACCGGCAGGTCCTCCTCTCCCCACTCCCGGGCGAGCCGGCGCGGACGCATCCGGATCAGATCCATTTCCTGCGCGTCGAGAACGTAGTCGGCCAGCCGGGTCCCCAGGCCGTGCCCGTTCGGGCTGGCATTGATCTCGGCGACAATCCGCTCCAGGCGCAGCGCACGCGCCTGGTCCAACGCCACCCGCTTGGTCAGAAAGGGGCGCTTGCTGGCTCCCGCCGCGAACCGGCGAAGATCGTCCACAAGCCTGTCGAAATTCTTCCCGGCGTCGTCAAAGAAGCGGGTCGCCAGCAACAGGCGGCCGATCAGATTGGCCGGCGCCGCTTCCATGCGGTAGATGCAGCGGCATCCACCCGGCGTCGGTTCGAACTCGGCGGTTGCGATCAGCACGGCCAGGGGGCCGCGGGAGAACCGCCGTTCGTGCCGGAACCAGCGATCGGTCACCCATTCGACCGGAATCTCCTCCCAGGCCAGGGTGAACGGACCGGCCTTGGCCTCCGCGAAGAACCGGACCGTGCCGTCGGCCTGTTCGACCTCGCGGATCCGATGCTTGGGAAGACCCGCCGCCTCGTTGATACGCCCGGTATCGGCGAACAGCGGCCATATCACGTCCGGCGGCTGATCGAACTCCCACACAATCGTGTGGCTTTTCATGGGCGAATGGCTCTTCACGGGCCTCTCCTCACTCGGCGGCGCCCCGCTGGCTGTCGAGATACTCATCGCCGAGCGGACCGTAGAAGGCCGCGTCGAACCCAGCCGCCTCGCGCGACGGGATGTTGAACGGTGGCTTCACCCCGCCGCGGAACCGGGCGCGCACGATCGCCTGCCAGGTGGCGACCGGCTCCAGCTTGCGTTCCGCGCACAGATGGTCGAACCAGCGCTTGCCGACGGCCACATGGCCGATCTCGTCGTCATGGATGACCTGCAGGATGTCGGCAGAGGGATCGTCGCCGACCTCGCGCAGCTTGGCGATCATCGGCGGGGTGACGTCCAGGCCGCGCGCCTCCAAAACCAGCGGCACCACCGCCTGGCGGGCCAGGGGGTCGTCCGCCGTCTCCACCGCCGCCTGCCACAGCCCGTCATGGGCCGGCAGGGCACCATAGCGCGATCCCAGCGCCTCCAGGCGGTCCGCGATCAGCAGGAAATGCTTCGACTCCTCGTCCCCCACACGCACCCAGTCGTCCGCATAGGCGCGCGGGAAGCCGGCGTCGGGAAACCGCGCGACCGCGTCCCAGGCGAGATCGATGGCGTTCAGCTCGATATGCGCCAGCGCGTGCAGCAGGGCCACCCGGCCGCGCGTCTCGGCAGTGATCTTGCGCTTCTTAACCCGCCTGGGCGGCAGCAACGGCGGCTCCTCAGGCCGACCCGGCCGGTCCGGCGGAAAGACGGAATAGGCAAAGGGCAGCGCGCCGGACCGCCAGGCTGCCGCGGCGCGACGGCCGAGCTCGGCCTTCGCCCGGGCATCGGCGGTTCGGAGGACCGCGACGGCGGCCTGGCTGAGATCGGAGAACTCCATGGCGGGACATGATGTAGCGCGACTGCGTATTCCGTGCACCCGCCGCGACGCTTATGCTCACACCCAAGCCCCGACTAGGGCGTTTATCCAATGCAGAGGTGAGTCCCTATGACTACGCGTGAAGCCGCGCTCGATGCGGTGCGGGAGTATTTCGACACGGGCGGTTTCCGCACCGAACTGACCGAACGGGTGGCCGTTCAGACATCGAGCCGCGAGGAGGAGCATCGCGCCGATCTGATGGATTATCTGGACCGGCTGATGCGCCAGCGCTTCGAGGCGATGGGCTTCAGCGTCGAGATCCATCAGAACACGCTGCTCGACCGCGCGCCGTTCCTGGTCGCCAAGCGGATCGAGGATCCGAGCCTGCCGACCCTGTTCTGCTACGGCCACGGCGACACGGTACCGGGCGAGGAAGGCCGCTGGGCCGACGACCGCAACCCATGGCGCCTTGAGGTGGCAGACACGCCGTCCGGTGAGCGCTGGTACGGCCGCGGCACCGCCGACAACAAGGGCCAGCACGCCATCAACATGGAGGCGATGCGCCACGTCCTCGAGACCCGGGGCAAGCTCGGCTACAACGTCACCTTCCTGATCGAGATGGCCGAGGAGATGGGCTCGCCGGGCTTGGCGGAATTCTGCCGCGACAACAAGGAGATGCTCGCCGCCGACCTGCTGATCGCGTCGGACGGGCCGCGCTTCTCGACGGACGGGCCGGACATCAAGCTCGGCACCCGCGGCGGGCTGAACATCCGCTTCCGCCTGGAATACCGCGAGGGCGGCCACCATTCCGGCAACTGGGGCGGCCTGCTGGCCAACCCGGCGATCGTGCTGATGCACGCGCTGACCGGCATCGTCGGCCGCGAGGGCAAGATCCTGCTGCCGGACCTGAAGCCGGCGCAGATCAAGAACTCTGTGCGCGACGCACTCGGCCACGTGAAGGTCGTCTCCGGTCCCGACGATCCCGAGATCGACCCGTGGTGGGGCGAGCCGGGGCTGACCCTGGCGGAGAAGGTGTTCGGCTGGAACACCTTCGAGGTGCTGTCCTTCATCACCGGCGACCCGGAGAAGCCGCAGAACGCCGTGCCGCCCTTCGCCGAGGCGATCTGCCAGATCCGCTTCGTGGTCGACACCGACCCGGACGTCTTCCTGCCGACGATCCGCGAGCATCTGGCAGCCAACGGCTTTGGCGACATCACCGTGGAGCCGGCCCGCATGTCGATGCTGCGCGCCTCGCGGCTCGATCCGGACCACCCGGCGGTGCCGTGGGCGGTCGCGTCGATGGAGAAGACCACCGGCAAGGCGGTCACGGTGATCCCCAACGCCGGCGGCTCCCTGCCGAACGACATCTTCCTCAACGGCATCGGCATGCCGACGATCTGGGTGCCGCACAGCTATACCGGCTGCTCCCAGCACGCCCCGAACGAGCATGTGCTGCCGCATCTGATGCGCGAGGGGCTGGAGATGATGACCGGCCTGTTCTGGGACCTGGGCGAGGGTTTCCCGGGAAAGTGACGTAACGTCGGCGGACCGGGGCACCGGGTCCCGGTCCGCCCCCGGATCAAGTCCGGGGAGCGACCGGGATGACGGGTTTGGGATCCGCGTCTTCCCCGCATCGTCATCCCGGACAGCCCCGGACTTGATCCGGGGGCGGGCCGGGACCGTGCCCCTACCCCGGCCAACCGCCGGTCTGACGCAGGCCTTCGGACAGCAGGATCCCCGCACTCACCGCCACGTTGAGCGACCGCGCACCAGCCACCATCGGCACCTTCACCGCCAGATCGGCCGCCGCGTGCACGTCGTCGGGCACGCCGGCGCTCTCGCGGCCGAGGATAAGATGATCCTCCGCGTCGAACCGCGCGTCGGGGAGCGTCACCGCGCCCTTCGTGGTCGCCAGGACCAGCCGTCCCGGTTCCCGCGCGGCCAGGAACGCGTCCCACGAGCTGTGCCGTCGCACCGCGGCGAATTCCAGGTAATCCATGCCGGCACGGCGCATCCGGCCCTCCGACCATACGAAGCCGCAGGGCTCGATCACATCCACGCCGACACCGAGGCAGGCGGCAAGCCGAAGGATCGTTCCGGCGTTCTGGGGGATGTCGGGCTGGTACAGGACGAGGCGCATAGCCGCATCTAAACGCCTCGCGATGCTTTGCAAAAGGCAAACCTCTGCGCTATACGCATGCCGGATCGGGGCGGAGGTATTTGCGACAGCGGGTCGCGTTGCGTTCCTGCGCCATTGGTCGATAGTGCCTGACGATCCGGCACGCGGGCCGGAAACCCGTCGAGCGCCACATAAGACGAGTGGAGAACCATGGCCGAAACCCACGAAGGCGACTCCCGCCGCGACTTCCTGATTATCACGACCACCGCCGTAGGCGCGGTGGGCGCGGCTTGCGTCGCCTGGCCGTTCATCGACCAGATGAACCCGGCCGCTGACACCCTGGCGCTCGCCAGCATCGAATTTGACGTCTCGACAGTCGCGGAAGGCCAGTCGGTCACGCTGACCTGGCGCGGCAAGCCCGTGTTCGTGCGGCATCGCACGCCCGCGGAGATCGAGGAGGCGCGCGAGGTTCCGCTCGACGACCTGCGCGATCCGCAGACCGACGCCGAGCGTGCCGAGAAGCCCGAGTATCTGGTGATGGTCGGCGTCTGCACGCACCTCGGTTGCGTGCCGCTCGGCCAGAGCGTGTCCGACCCCAAGGGCGATTTCGGCGGCTGGTTCTGCCCGTGCCACGGCTCGCACTACGACACGTCGGGCCGCATTCGCCGAGGCCCGGCGCCTCTGAACCTCGCCGTGCCGGAATATCAGTACATTTCCGACACCGTCGTCCGTATCGGTTAAGAGGGAGCGCCGGAGCATGGCTGCGAATTTCTCAAATCCGGTGGTGCGGTGGATCGACCACCGCCTCCCCGTCTTCACCTTCATGCACCACGAGCTGCATGAGTACCCCACCCCGAAGAACCTGAGCTATTGGTGGAACTTCGGGTCGCTGGCCGGTATCGCCCTGGTGATCATGATCGTCACCGGCATCACGCTGGCGATGCACTACACGCCGCACGTGGACTACGCCTTCGCCAGCGTCGAGCGCATCATGCGCGACGTGAATTACGGCTGGCTGATCCGCTACATCCACATGAACGGCGCCAGCTTCTTCTTCATCGTCGTCTACATCCACATCTTCCGGGGCCTGTATTTCGGCTCCTACAAGGCGCCGCGCGAGATCCTCTGGATGCTCGGCGTGGTCATCCTGCTGCTGATGATGGCGACGGCGTTCATGGGTTACGTGCTGCCGTGGGGCCAGATGAGCTTCTGGGGCGCCACTGTGATCACCAACCTGTTCTCGGCGATCCCGCTGGTGGGCGAGTCGATCGTCACCTGGCTGTGGGGCGGATTCTCGGTCGACAACGCGACCCTGAACCGGTTCTTCTCGCTGCACTTCCTGCTGCCGTTCGTGATCGTCGGCGTGGTCGTGCTGCACATCGTCGCGCTGCACCGCTTCGGGTCGAACAACCCGCTGGGCATCGACGTGAAGGGCCCGAAGGATCAGATCCCGTTCCATCCGTACTACACGATCAAGGACGCGTTCGGACTGGGTGTGTTCCTGATCTTCTTCTCGGCCTTCATCTTCTTCGCGCCGAACTTCCTGGGCCACCCGGACAACTACATCCCGGCCAATCCGTTGGTGACGCCGGCGCATATCGTGCCCGAGTGGTATTTCCTGCCGTTCTACGCGATCCTGCGTGCGATCCCCGACAAGCTCGGCGGCGTGCTGTTCATGTTCGGCGCCATCGCCGTGCTGTTCGTGCTGCCGTGGCTCGACCGCTCGCCGGTGCGCAGCGGCCAGTTCCGCCCGATCTTCAAGATCTTCTTCTGGATCCTGGTGGTCGACGTGGTGGCGCTGACCTATCTCGGCGGCAAGCCGGCGGAGGGCATCTACGTGATCCTCTCCCGGATCGCCACGGCCTACTACTTCATCCACTTCCTGATCATTCTGCCGGCCCTGAGCATCTTCGAGACGCCCAAGCCGCTGCCGAAGTCGATCAGCGAGCCGGTGCTTGGCGCCGGGGGCGGATTCGCTGCAGCCACCGCCGCACCGAGGGAGAAAGTCTGATGATCGCGCGTCTCACCACCACCATCGCGGCCGTCGCGATCGCGGCCGGCGCCTGGTCCTTCGCTCTCTCCACCCCGGCTTCGGCCGCGGGAGAGGCGATCGATCTGCCGCAGCACGACTGGTCGTTCAGCGGCCCGTTCGGCACATATGACCGCGGCGCGCTGCAGCGTGGCTTCCAGGTCTACAAGAACGTCTGCGCCGGCTGCCACGCACTCAGCTACGTCGCGTACCGCAACCTCGAGGACCTCGGCTACAACGAGGACGAGGTCAAGGCGATCGCGGCCGAAGCCAGCGTGACCGACGGCCCGAACGACGACGGAGAGATGTTCGAGCGGCCGGGCAAGCCGTCCGACAGGTTCGCCTCGCCGTTCCCGAACGAGCAGGCGGCCCGCGCGGCCAATGGCGGCGCCTATCCGCCGGATCTGTCGCTGATCGTCAAGGCCCGTCCGGACGGCGCCAACTACGTGCGTGCCCTGCTGATCGGCTATACCGAGCCGCCGGCCGACTTCAACCTGATGGCCGGTATGAACTACAACGCCTACTTCCCGGGTCACCAGATCGCCATGGCCAAGCCGCTTTACGGCGACGACGTGACCTACGAGGACGGCACCCCGAGCACGATCGAGCAGGAGGCGGCGGACGTCGCCGCCTTCCTCGCCTGGGCTTCGGAGCCGGAGATGGATGAGCGCAAGCGGGCGGGCGTCATGACGCTGCTGTTCCTGCTGGTCTTCACCGGCCTGCTCTACGCCACCAAGCGGAAGATCTGGGCCGACGTCCACTAAGCGCCGGCACAATCAGGCAATTGCAGAGGCCGCGGTTCGTCCGCGGCCTTTCGCGTTCCGGGCCCGGCGCGGTATACCTGTGGCACAGACATTCGGAACGGGACGGACATGAGCAGTCAAACACGCAAGGCCCTCGTCGCGGTCATCGGCGGCAGCGGCGTCTACAATATCGACGGCCTTGAGAACGCCCGCTGGCAGACCGTCACCTCGTCCTTCGGCGAGCCGTCGGACGAGCTCCTGTTCGGCGAGCTCGACGGCCAGCCGCTGGTCTTCCTGCCGCGCCACGGCCGCGGTCACCGGTTAAGTCCGACGACGATCAACTACCGCGCCAATATCGACGCCCTGAAGCGCGCCGGCGTGACCGACATCATCTCGGTCTCCGCCGTCGGCTCGCTGAAGGAGGAATACGCGCCCGGCCATTTCGTGCTGATCGACCAGTTCATCGACCGCACCTTCGCCCGCGAGAAGACCTTCTTCGGCACCGGCTGCGTAGCCCACGTGTCGATGGCCCATCCGGTCTCCACCCGCCTCATGGATGCCCTGGAGGCTTCCTGCAAGCAGCTCGGCCTCCCCTATGCCCGCGGCGGGACCTACGTGACCATGGAGGGCCCGCAGTTCTCCACCCAGGCCGAGTCGTTCCTGTACCGGTCGTGGGGAGCCGACGTGATCGGCATGACCAACATGCCGGAGGCGAAGCTCGCCCGCGAGGCGGAGATCCCCTACGCCACCGTCGCCATGGTCACCGACTACGACTGCTGGCACCCGGACCACGATCACGTCACCGTCGAGGCCGTGGTCAAGGTGCTGACCGCCAACGCGGACAACGCCCGCTCCCTGGTCAAGACCGTGGCGCCGAAGATCTACGACCGGCCGTTGGTCGACGCGCAGGGCGGCGATCACGCCCTGGAGTTCGCGCTGATCACCCATCCCGAGGCGCGCGACCCGGAGATGGTCGCCAAGCTGGACGCGGTCGCCGGACGCGTGCTGAAGGGCTGAGCGGTCATGGCGGGACGTGGCGACGGAATCGGGCGGCTGGAGGGGCTCTACAACCGGGTCACCGCCGACACGCCCGACGGCGCGCGCACGCTGAACGTCAAATCCGTGATGGCGCTGGACAACGACCGGCCGAACGAGGCGGCCGAGCTGATCGGCCGCGCCCTGGTCATCGAACCGGCGGAATACGCCTATCTCTTCCACCTGGCCAAGGTCTGCGCCAAGGCCGGGTGGTGGAGCCACTGCGTCGATGCTTTGCGCCGGGCGATCTACGTGGACCCGGTGAACCCAGAGGCCTGGTACGGGCTGGGCCGCGCCTTCGAGGAGCTGGACAGCATCGGGGACGCCGAAGTGTGCTGGCGCCAGTGTCTGGCCCTGGACCCCAAGCATATCGGCGCCCGCGAGGCACTGGTCGCCCACGCCCGGCGGTAGCGGTCCGCTCACTCCCCCTTCTCTAAACCGTCATCCCGGACGGGCCCGGACTTGATCCGGGGCCGGGCCGGGACCTACCTGCCTGCACGGTCAACCGGGTCCCGGTCGACCTCCGGGTCGAGCCCGTCGTTCGCCGGGATGACGATGAAAAGAGAACCTGGGCAAAGAAACGAGTCGGGGCCCCTTGGTTTCCCAAGGGGCCCCGGTTGGTGGAGCCAAGGAGGATCGAACTCCTGACCTCTACAATGCCATTGTAGCGCTCTCCCAGCTGAGCTATGGCCCCGTATCTCGCTGGCGGCTCTGGGTGCCGCCGGAGGCCGCTTATCTATCCCCTCGGTCTTCGATGATCAAGAGGTTAGCGGCACAAAAAATCATTTAGTTTCGTCGTCATTCTCGCCGTCGATCGGCAGCTCTTCATCGTCGTCGTCATCCGGGAGGAGCTCGTCGTCATCATCGTCGTCGGCGAGCGGATCGACGACCGGACGCTTCTTCACGACGTCGCTTTCCTCCTCCTCGTCATCGACGGGAACGTCGTCGTCGAGAAGGTCTTCCTCCTCCTCTTCTTCGACGTCCTCCTCGTCCTCCGTCTCCTGATCTTCCGCCTCTTCGTCCACCGGACGCTTCTTCGGCTTCTCCTCAGGCGGGAGGGATCGGGTGCGACGGCTCTTCAGAACCGCTTCCGGATCATATGGCGTGTCACAGGCCGGGCAGACGATCGGCAGACGCTCAAGGTCATAGTACCGAGCGCCGCAGGACTGACAGACCCGCTTGATTCCCCATTCAGGCTTCGCCACGGTCAACTCCGCGTCGCTTCATCAGAAACCTACCTTTACGGTGTGGCGCGGGAATATCCACGATAGCCAAACCATGTCAAAGGCAAATTTGCCGGCCCGGGACCGGACCGATGCAAATGCGCCTTCACAGCAGCCCGCAAAACCCGCCCGGATCACACCGGGAAAGCCGAGGCCGCCCTCCGTTTAATGCATAAAGGCCGGCCTGTGCACCCCGTCGCACCAAACGCGTCCATTTTGCCGAGACGCCGGACGGACGCGCAGCCGCTCGCGATGGACAATCGGGCGTGATATGACCGGCCGCAGTTGAACCGTTCCGACCCAACCGCCCGCCGGAGACTACCCATGCCGCAGCCGCTGATCTCGTCGCGCGCCCGTCCGCTGACGGGGACCCTGCGCATTCCCGGTGACAAGTCGATTTCCCACCGCTCGCTGATCCTCGGCGGGCTTTCCGTCGGCGAGACCAGGATCGAGGGGCTGCTGGAAGGTGAGGACGTGCTCGCCACCGCCGCCGCCATGCGCGCCTTCGGCGCCACCGTCGAGCATCTCGGTCCGGGAAGTTGGCGCGTCGTCGGCCGCGGCGTCGGCGGGCTGGACGAGCCGGCCGACGTGATCGACTGCGGCAACGCCGGCACCGGCATGCGCCTGCTCATGGGCACGGCCGCGGGCCAGCCGATCACCACCTTCTTCACCGGCGACGGCTCCCTGCGCCGCCGTCCCATGGGTCGGGTCGGTGCGCCGCTGGCGCAGATGGGCGTGAGGATCGTCGCCCGCGAGGGTGGCCGCCCACCGCTGGCCGTCACCGGGCCGGAGACCCTGACCCCGATCACCTACACCCTGCCTGTCGCCTCCGCCCAGGTGAAGTCGGCGATCCTGCTGGCCGGGCTCGCGGCACCGGGCGAGACCACCGTGATCGAGCCGAAATGGACCCGCGATCACACCGAGACCATGCTGCGCCATTTCGGCGCCGAGGTCCGGGTGGAGGACACCGCCGAGGGCCGCCGCATCACCGTGGTCGGCGAGCCGGAGCTGACCGGCCGACCGGTGGTGGTCCCAGCCGACCCTTCCTCCGCCGCCTTCCCGGCCGTCGCCGCGCTGCTGGTGGAGGGCTCCGAGCTGCTGCTGCCGGGTGTCGGCACCAACCCGCTGCGCTTCGGCCTGTTCGAGACGCTGCTGGAGATGGGAGCCGATATCGAGCTGACCAACAAACGCATCGAGGCCGGCGAGCCGGTGGCGGACCTTGTCGTGCGGCACTCCCGTCTGAAGGGCATCGAGGTTCCGGCGGAGCGTGCGCCGTCGATGATCGACGAATACCCGATCCTGGCCGTGGCCGCCGCCCATGCGGAGGGCACCACGATCATGCGCGGGTTGGACGAGCTGCGGGTGAAGGAGAGCGACCGCCTCGCGGCCACCGCCAACGGCATGGCCGCCTGCGGCGCCCGGGTCGAGGTGGACGGCGACGACCTGACGGTGCACGGCGCCGACAACGGGGTGGCCGGCGGGACCACCATCCCGGTCGATCTCGACCACCGCATCGCCATGGCGTTCCTGGTGCTGGGCATGGTCTCGGCCGATGCGGTCGCCATCGACGACGAGGCCGCCATCGCCACCTCCTTCCCCGGCTTCAGGGAGCTGATGAACGGGGCGGGTGCCGCCATCGGGACCGGCGCATGATCGTCGCCATCGACGGTCCGGCCGGCGCGGGCAAGGGCACGCTCGCCAAATCGCTCGCCGCCCATCTCGGCTACCCGCACCTGGATACCGGCGCGCTCTACCGGGCGACGGCGCTCGCCGTGCTGCGGGCCGGCGGCGACCCCGACGATCCGGCCGCGGCCGAACGGGCCGCCCGCTCCCTCGACACCGCCATCCTGGACAGCCCCGACCTGCGCTCGGCCGAGGTCGGCGCCGCCTCCTCCAAGGTCGCCGCCATCCCCGCCGTGCGGGCCGCCCTGCTGGATTTCCAGCGCGATTTCGCCCACCGCCCGCCCGGGGCCGTGCTGGACGGTCGCGACGTCGGAACCGTGGTCGTCCCTGAGGCCGAGGCGAAGCTGTTCGTGACCGCCTCGGCGGCGGTGCGGGCGCAGCGCCGGCATCAGGAGTTGCAGGAGCGGGGCGAGGCCAGTATATATGCGCGCGTTCTCGCCGATATTGAGGCGCGGGACGCACGCGATGCGGGTCGAGCGGATGCTCCGATGCGCAAGGCCGACGATGCCGTCGAGATCGATACCTCGGATCTCTCGCCGTCGGACGTTTTCAAGCGTGCGCTCGCCGTTATCGAGGCGGCAGGAACGAGCTAAGGCGCCGACCGCCTCCGAGATGGAGGACCGGCATATGTCAACCAACCCGGCGGCCGCGGAATTCGGTCGATGCCCGACACAGGAGAGTCGGGCCGCCCGCGAAGGATCGGGCACATTATCTTCCCGATGGCCGAAACAGCCTCGGACGGAGATTCGATCCAGACATCGCAAGCCGCCGCTAACCGGACATGCCGCCCGAAGCCTTGGGCCATGGTCCGTATACGTGTTTCTGAGGAGAACTAATGGCTGAAGCCGCTTACGCCGACGAATTCGAATCCATGCTGGAGGAGTCGTTCGGCCAGGTCACCTCGATCGAAGGCAGTGTCGTCAAAGGCATCGTCGTCGAGGTGGAGAACGACCACGCACTGATCGATGTCGGCCTCAAGTCCGAGGGCCGCGTCGCGCTGAAGGAATTTGCCGCCCCGGGCCAGAAGGCCGAACTGAAGCCGGGCGACGAAGTCGAGGTCTATGTCGAGCGCCTCGAGGACCGCAACGGCGAGGCGATGCTGAGCCGCGACAAGGCCCGCCGCGAAGAGGCCTGGGCCGCGCTGGAGCGGGCGTTCAACGACAACGAGCGGGTCACCGGCGTGATCTTCTCGCGCGTCAAGGGCGGCTTCACCGTCGACCTGTCGGGTGCGGTGGCGTTCCTGCCGGGCTCCCAGGTGGACATCCGCCCGGTGCGCGACATCGGTCCGCTCATGGGCACCCCGCAGCCGTTCCAGATCCTCAAGATGGATCGCCGCCGCGGCAACATCGTTGTGTCCCGTCGCGCCGTGCTCGAAGAGAGCCGTGCCGAGGCCCGCAGCGAACTGGTCGCCTCGCTCAAGGAGGGCATGGTCCTTCAGGGCGTGGTCAAGAACATCACCGACTACGGTGCGTTCGTTGACCTGGGCGGCGTCGACGGGCTGCTGCACGTCACCGACATCGCGTGGCGCCGCATCAACCACCCGACCGAGGCCCTGCAGATCGGCCAGACCGTGAAGGTCCAGGTGATCCGCTTCAACCCGGAAACCCAGCGTATCTCCCTCGGCATGAAGCAGCTCGAGGCGGATCCGTGGGAAGGCGTGGAGCTGCGCTACCCGGTCGGCACCAAGTTCACCGGTCGCGTCACCAACATCACCGACTACGGCGCCTTCGTGGAGCTGCAGCCGGGGATCGAGGGTCTTGTCCACGTCTCCGAGATGAGCTGGACCAAGAAGAACGTGCATCCGGGCAAGATCGTCTCCACCTCCCAGGAGGTCGAGGTGATGATCCTGGACGTCGATCCGAACAAGCGCCGCATCTCGCTTGGCCTCAAGCAGTGCCTCGGCAACCCGTGGGAGGACTTCGTCGAGAAGTACCCGGCGGGCACCGAGCTCGAGGGCGAGGTCAAGAACATCACCGAGTTCGGCCTGTTCATCGGCCTGCCCGGCGAGATCGACGGCATGGTGCATCTCTCCGACATCGACTGGGATACCCCGGGCGAGGAGGCGATCCAGACCTACAAGAAGGGCGACATGGTTCGCGCGAAGGTCCTGGACGTCGATGTCGAGAAGGAGCGCATCTCGCTCGGCATCAAGCAGCTGACCACCGATCCGTTCGAAGCCGGCTCGGCCGGCGTCCGCAAGGGCGCTGTCGTGACCTGCACGGTGACCCAGATCACCGATGGCGGCATCGAGGTCAGCGTCGGCGAAGGCATGACCGGGTTCATCCGGAAGGCCGAGCTGTCGCGTGACCGGTCCGAGCAGCGCCCCGAGCGTTTCGCCGTGGACGAGAAGGTCGACGCCAAGGTCACCAATATCGACAACAAGACTCGCAAGCTGACCCTCTCCATCAAGGCCCGTGAGGTCGAGGAGGAGAAGAAGGCGATGCAGGAGTTCGGTTCGTCCGATAGCGGTGCCAGCCTGGGCGACATCCTGGGTGCCGCGCTGAAGCAGCGCGAAGAGGCGGCTAAGGGCGACGAATAAGTCTCCTTTCGCTTAGAAACCCCTAAAATTGAGGCCGTCCGCACCGCGGGCGGCCTCTCTTTTTGGGCGCGTTCTAACTGAGTAGGCGAAAATGGTTCTATTAGAGATACTTAGACTTGACGCTACCGGGACGCGCTGGCACATTTTCGATGGGGCGGAAAGGTGCGTCGACTTGGTACGTACCGGCCGCTCCGCGATTTGACCTCGCGGAGGCTCGGAATCATGACCAAGTCCGAACTGATTGCGCGCCTTGCGGAAGCAAATCCGCATCTTTTTCAGCGGGACATCGAGCGGATCGTCTCGACTGTGTTCGAAGAGATTGCCGAGGCCCTGGCGCGGGGTGATCGGGTCGAACTGCGCGGCTTCGGAGCGTTCTCCGTCAAGCAGCGTGAAGCGCGGGTCGGGCGCAATCCCCGTACCGGCGAGTCCGTGAAGGTGGACAGCAAATCCGTTCCGTTCTTCAAGACCGGCAAGCTGCTCCGCGAAAAGCTGAACAGCGACTGATCCTCCTGAAAGGCCCGCGATAGGGCCTCCCTCTCCCCCAATCTCCCTATACGACCGCCCGCAGGCGATCCCGCATGGGTTCCGTCACGTCCGGGCGGCATCGATCGCGGCCTTCACGCAGCCCGCCGCCCAGCGCGCCCGCGCCCGGGGCAGCGACGCAAAGCCGACCAGCAGGCCATTGCGCCGGGTCGGATCGCGGAAATAGGTGGAGATCGGCGCCGGCCGCACGCCGAGCGCCATGGCCTTCTCCACCACCGCCCGATCCTCGGGTCCGCCCTCCAGCGACACCACCAGATTGATCCCGGTCTCCGGCCGCTCCACGGTGAAGCGGCTGTCCAGCACCGCCTCCAGGGCATCCGCCAGGGCGTCGCGGCGTTCGCGATAGAGGGTCCGCATCCGCCGCAGGTGGCCGGCCATGTGCCCCTCGTCCAGGAACCGGGCCAGCACCGCCTGGGTGTCGAGCGCCGGCTGCCGGTCGAAATGGCCGCGCAGCCGCACCAGCGGGTCGACCAGCCGCTGCGGGGCGGCGATGAAGCCGATGCGCAGGGACGGCGCCAGCGCCTTCGACACGGTGCCGACATAGAGCACCCGGTCGGCGCCATCGAGCGCCTTCAACGGCGGCACCGGCTTGCCGGCATAGCGGAACTCGCCGTCGTAATCGTCCTCCAGCACGAAGGGGCCGCCGCCGCTGGCCAGGTCGCCCATGGCCCAGTCCACCAGGGCGCGGCGCCGCGACAGGGACAGGGTGACGCCCAGCGGAAACTGGTGGGTCGGGGTGACCGTCACCAGCCGCGCATCAGGGGCGAGCGACCGGGCGCGGGCCACATCCAGCCCGTCGGCATCCACCGGTACGGTGACCAGGCGGGCGCCGGTGGCGACCATCGGGCCGCGCAGTCCGGGATAGCAGGGCTCCTCGATCACTGCGGTATCGTCCGGGTCGAGCAGGGCGCGTGAGATCAGGTCGATGGCCTGCTGCGCGCCCGACGTGACGATCAGGGCATCGGGATCGACGATCAGTCCGCGGAAGGCCCCGAGATAGCGCGAGATCGCAAGCCGCAGATCGATGAAGCCGGCCGGATCGCCATAGCCGAAGGCGGTCGCCGGCGTCTCGCGCCAGAACCGTCCGGCCAGCCGCGCCCAGATCCGGCCCGGAAAGGCGTCGAGGCCGGGGCGCCCCGGCTGCAGCGGTCCGTCCACCGCGCCGATTCCGACCCGCTCTGCCATCATCTTCTGCGCCGCCCCCGACAGCCGGACCGGTGCCTGAGGCACGGCCGGGGCCGGTTGCGCCGGCACCGGCGGCTTCAGGTCCGGCAGGTCGTGGGCGACCCGGGTACCGCCACCGCGCCGGCCGACCACATAGCCCTCCGCGGTCAGCCGCTCATAGGCAAGGCTGACCGTGTTGCGGGCGACCACGAGCTGCTCGGCGAGCTGGCGGCTCGACGGCAGGCGGGCGCCGGGCGCCAGCCGGCCCTCGGCGATCGAGCGACGGAAGAAACCGGCGATCTGCTCCTGCAGCGGCGTCGGATCGCCCCGGTCGGGCTGGAACACGCCCCAGACGGGCAAGGCATCGGCCATCTCTTGGACCCATATCGAAACGGACTTTGGTGCATATCATACGACCAAAAGAGCGGTAGACAACCCAACCAACGGACCGGAGCCGCGCCATGTACATCCCTCCCGCCTTCCGCCTCGAGGACCGCGACGCCATCGTCGAGGTGATGCGCGACAACGCCTTCGCCGTGCTGGTCGCCCATCGGGGCGAGACGGTGGAGATCAGCCATCTGCCGTTGATGGTCGAGGAACGCGGCGCGGACCTGGTCATCCGCGGCCACGTCGCCCGGGCCAATCCGATCGTCGCCCTGATCGAGGCAGGGGCGTCGGCCACCGCCGTGTTCAGCGGACCGCACGCCTATATCTCGCCGGACTGGTACGCCAGCGCGGATCAGGTGCCGACCTGGAACTACGTGGCCGTGCATGCCGGCGGACGGCTGCAGGCCGTGCCGGCGGCGGAGGACACGACCGCCCTGCTCGCCGATCTCTCGGCCGAGCATGAGACCCCGCTGGCGCCGAAACGGCCATGGACCCACGGGAAGATGCGCGACGGTCTGATGGCGCGGATGATCAAGGGCGTGCTGGCCTTCGAACTGCCGGTCGAGCGGCTGGAGGCCAAGTCGAAGATGGCCCAGAACAAGAAGCCCGAGGACATCGCCGGAGCGGTGAAGGGTCTGCGTGGCCGCGGCGATGTGGGGAATATCGCAGTTGCGGAGATCATGGAGGGCTGAGCGTCAGCCTCCGCTGTTCTGTGCAAGGCGAGGTCCCGAAACGAGTTCGGGACCTCCATCCGGCCACACCGGCCCCACCGCGCATCCCCATTTCGAAACCCGCGTCCCCCTGTAGCGTTGTCCTAGCGGCGCAGCGTCGCTAGATTGTGGCCACCGTAACCGTCGAGGTACGCCATGGGGCATCGCAACTGGGCAACTGCCCTGATCTCCTTCTGCATCAAGCTTCCGATCACCGTCGTGGTCGTGCTGTTCGCCGTGTCGAACTGGAAGCCGGTGTCGATGGAGCTCTGGCCGCTGCCGGGAGCGCTGGACGCGCCGCTGTCGCTGATCTTCCTGCTGGCGGTCGTCGCCGGCTTCATCCTGGGCGCGGTGATCGCCTGGAGCGGGGAGCTCGGCCACAAGATGCGGGCGAACCGGGCCGAGAAACGCGCCGAGGATCTGGAGCGCGAGCTGGCGGTGATGCGGATTCGCGAGGAGGAGATCCGGGCTCAGGTGCCCGCTTCGCCGAAGCGTCCCGCCCTGGTCGACAAACGAGCGAGCTGATGCAGCCCCACGAGAGAATCCTGGTCGCCATCGACACCCCCGACATGGCGACGGCCCGGGCGCTCGCCGCCAGGGTGCGCGCGCATGTGGGCGGCATCAAGCTGGGCATGGAGTTCCATAACGCCAATGGCCCCGAGGGCGTGCGCGAGATCGCCGGGGACACGCCGCTGTTCCTCGACCTGAAATATCACGACATCCCGAACACGGTGGCGGGCGCGATTCGCTCCGCCGTCACCACCTGCCGGCCGAGGATCATCAACATCCACGCGTCGGGCGGACCGGCGATGATGCGGGCCGCCGTCGTCGCCAACAAAGAGGCGGCGGAGAAGATCGGCATCGAACCGCCGCTGATGATCGCCGTCACCGTGCTGACCAGCATCGACGACAGCGATCTGGACGCGGTCGGCCAGGCCACGCCGTCCGGCGACCAGGTCAAGCGCCTCGCCCTGCTGGCCAAGGCGGCGGGCTGCGACGGGGTGGTCTGCTCGCCGCACGAGATCGCGGCGCTGCATGCCGCCTGCGGCGACGACTTCACGCTGGTGGTGCCCGGCATCCGGCCGGCCGACGCGGCCGAGGACGACCAGAAGCGAAAGATGACCCCCGCCGATGCGGTCGCCGCCGGGGCCGACTATATCGTCATCGGCAGGCCGATCACCCAGGCCGCCGACCCCGCCGCCGCCGCCAAAGCGATCGCCGAGAGCCTGTTGTGACCCGTTCCCGCAAAACGACCCAGCCGCTGGTGAAGATCTGCGGCCTGAACACGCTTACCGTCGTCGACGCCGCCGTCGATGCCGGGGCCGACATGATCGGCTTCATGTTCTACGCGCGCAGCCGCCGCGCGGTGACGCCCGATCTGGCCCAGGCGCTGGGGGAGGAAGTGACCGGCGTCACCCGGGTCGCCATCGTCGTCGACGCCACGGATGCGGAAATCGACGCGATCACGGCGACCGGTGTGATCGACATGATCCAGGTTCACGGCAAGGAGGACCCGGCACGGGTGGCCGAATTGAAGGCGCGCACCGGCCTGCCGGTGATGAAGGCGCTGCGGGTCGCCACGAAAGAGGATATCCGCGAGGCCGAGGCCTTTTTCGGGGCGGCCGATCACCTGCTGTTCGATGCCAAGGCGCCGAAGGACATGAAGGGTGCGTTGCCCGGCGGCAACGGCCTGACCTTCGACTGGACCCTGCTGGACGGCCTGAAGATCGACATGCCCTGGATGCTGTCCGGCGGCCTGACGGCCGACAACGTGGCCGAAGCCATCCGCCTGACCGGCGCGCCCGGCGTCGACACGTCGTCCGGTGTGGAGGACAAGCCCGGTGTGAAGAGCCCCGAACGGATCCGCGCCTTCCTGGCCGCGGTCAAGCAAACCCATCTGGAGACCGCGACATGACCGCCCTGCCGACCGCGAAGGTTCTGGAGCATGTGGATGCCAACCTGGACGCGTCGGTGGAGCGGCTGTTCGACGTTCTGCGGATCCCGAGCGTGTCGACCGATCCGGCCTTCGCCGCCGAGGTGCAACGCGGTGCCCAGTGGATGGCCGACACCCTGAGCGGGCTCGGCTTCGAGGCCTCGGTGCGCGAGACCAAGGGTCATCCGATGGTGGTCGCCCATCACGCCGGTCCGGGCGGCGACGCGCCGCATATCCTGTATTACGGCCATTACGACGTGCAGCCGGCCGATCCGCTGGAACTCTGGGAGTCCGGTCCGTTCGATCCGGTGCTGGTCGATGCCGAGCGCGGCAAGCGGATCGTCGCCCGCGGCGCGGTGGACGACAAGGGACAGGTCATGACCTGGATCGAGGCGTTCCGCGCCTGGATCGCCGTGCACGGCACCCTGCCCTGCCGCATCACCGTGCTGCTCGAAGGCGAAGAGGAGACCGGCAGCCCGTCGCTCGACGCCTTCATCAAGGCCAATGCCGACGAGCTGAAGGCCGATGCCTGCATCGTCTGCGACACCGGCATGTGGGATGTCGCCCAGCCGGCGATCACCTACAGCCTGCGCGGCCTCGCCTATCTGCAGGCGACGATCAAGGGACCGGACCGCGACCTGCATTCCGGCCTGTTCGGCGGCACCATGGTCAACCCGCTGAACCTGATCGGCCGCATCGTCGGCGAACTGCACGACGAGAAGGGCCGCATCCAGATCCCGCATTTCTACGACGACGTCATTCCGGTCGGCGAGAACGAGCGCGCCCAGTGGGAGGCGCTGGGCTTCGACGAGGCCGGGTTCCTCGGCGAGGTCGGACTTAAGACGGCCGGCGGCGAGGCCGGGGTCGGCGCGCTGGAGCGGCAGTGGGGCCGCCCCACCTGCGATGTGAACGGCATCCTCGGCGGCTATGTGGGCGACGGGGCGAAGACCGTGATCGCCCGCGAGGCCATGGTGAAGATCTCCTGCCGCCTGGTCCCGGACCAGGATCCGCGTGCCGTGCTCGACAACCTGAAGAAATTCATCACCGACCGGCTGCCGGAGGAATACACCGCCTCCTTCGTCGAGCTGGGTGAGGCGCCGGCGATCCGCGTGCCGACCGATTCCCCGTTCCTGCAGGCGGCTCAGGCCGGGCTGAAGGACGTGTTCGAGCGCGACGCCTACCTGATCGGCTCCGGCGGCTCGATCCCGGCGGTCGGTTCGATCAAGCGGTATCTCGGGATCGAATCGATCCTGCTCGGCTTCGGGCTGGCCGACGACCGGGTGCACTCGCCGAACGAGAAGTTCGAGCTGGTATGCTTCCACAACGGCATCCGCTCGAACGCCGCCGTACTCGCCCGGATCGCCGAGCTGCGGGGATAGCGCGTCAGGGCGCTGAGTCGGCGGTGTACCGCTTGTTCAGCACCAGCACGAGCTTTCCGATCGGCCGTTCGACCCCGGAGAACAGGAACAGCCCGCGGGTGATCTGAATCGCGGGCCAATCCCCCTTGGCGATGTCAGAGCGGGACAGGATGGCGCGTCCGCTGTCCACCGCCTCCGCAATCTCGGCGCGCAGGGTGTAGGTGATGTTGTACTGCAGGACGTGACCGACCTTCTGGCCGATCACCGAGGTGCCCAGCAGGGCGCGCACCGCACCACCTTGCAGCGTGTAGACGAAATGGTCGGGCGTCGGCGCATCTTCGGCTTCATAGGCCGGCTGGCCCAGGGCGATATGGGCCACGACATGCGAGGGGACGGAGCAGATGTCGAACTGATCCCAGCGCGGCAGCCCGCCCCCGGCCAAGGACCGGTAATAGCGGTCGAATTGCCGAACCGGGTTGTCCGGGTCGAGTGTATCGGCGGACACCCGCCCATATGCGGCCCGCGCCCAACCTTCGGTAAGGTCCGGCGACGACGCCTCAAGCTGCAAGCCGTACATGCATCCCCCTGGTTCACAATACCGGCGGGCCCCCAACCCATCTGCCGGCATGCGTCTTCACTCTTCCGCTCAGACTAGCGCTTAACTGGTTAACAAATCCTTTCCGGGTCTCGGGATCACGCCCGTTCCGGTCACGACTGGCGCAGGCAAAGCTCGTTCAGAATGCCATCTTTCAGGCTGTAGACGACTCCGTGCACCTGCAGCTTGCTGCCCTTCGCCCAGGCGTCGCGGACGATGGTGGTGCGGCAGACATTGTCCACCTGCTCGACGACATTGAGCTCGCAGAGGCGGTCGAGCGCCTCCTCCTGCAGCATGTCCTCGGGCAGGTCGCGCGCATGCAGACGGTGGACGAGCCGGATGTGGTTCAGCCAGTTGTCGATCAGGCCGTTGTCGTCCTCGGCCATCGCCGCCCGCACGCCGCCGCAGCCGTAATGGCCGCAAACCAGGATATGGCTGACGCCCAGGACCTCGACGGCGAACTGCAGGACGGAGAGGCAGTTCAGGTCCGACGGCACCACGACGTTGGCGATGTTGCGGTGAACGAAGACCTCGCCCGGCGGCAGGTCCAGGATCTGGTTAGCCGGGACGCGGCTGTCGGCGCAGCCGATCCACAGGATGTCCGGCGCCTGCTGCAGCGACAGCTTGGCGAAATAGTCGGGATTGGCCGCCTTGATCCGATCCGCCCACTGGCGATTGCGATCCAGGATTTTCTCGAATTCGTCCATTAATCACCCGCGCTTTGACCGTTTCGATGCCTATATCACAGCGGCATCAAAATGTTCACGTCCGGCGAAAAATCCACCGCACGGGCGCCGACGGGTCAGGCCGACAGCTTGGCGGCGGTCGCGGCCATCGCGCCGCCCTCGTCGGCATTGCGGCCGAGATCGGTCATCGCCTGGGAGATCTGGTGGATATCGGTCAGGATTTCGCCGTCGGTGACGTATCCCATCGTCCCGATGCGCACCAGCCGGTCCTTCAGGTCCTCGAAGCGGGTGCCGGCGATCATGGCGTTGTAGCCGTCGGACAGCCGCTCGATCAGAGCCGGCGCCGACAGACCTTCCGGGGTCTTGGCCACCACCAGGGTCGGGCTCGGCGTGCCGGTGGGGAACACGGAAAAGCCCAGGGCCTCCAGCCCCGCCGTCAGCGCGGCGTTCAGCCGTGCGTGCCGGGCAATCGCCGCCTCGATCCCCTCCTCGCCGATCATGGTCAGCGCCTCGTCCAGGGCATTCAGCATGGCGACGGGGGCGGTGTAGGTCGGCTCCCCCTTCTCCGCCATGGGCCGGAAGCGGCGGTAGTCGAAATAGCTGCGCGGCCCCCGGTCGTCGCGGTTGATGAGATCCCAGGCCTTCTCGCTGATGCTGGCGATGCCGAGGCCCGGCGGGCACATCAGCGCCTTCTGCGACGCCGAGACGACCACGTCCACGCCCCATTCGTCGGCCCGCATCTCGGCCCCGCCCAGACCGCTGACACTGTCGCAGGCCAAGACGGCCTCGCTCTCCGCGACGATGGCGCCCAGCGCCTTCAGGTCGGTCAGCGCGCCGGTGGAGCTTTCGCTGTGCACGGTGAAGACCGCGTCGTAGCGCTTGTCCTTCAGCGCCCGACGCACGCCGTCCAGGTCGATCGGCGCGCCCCGGTCGGACACGACCTCGTCGACCTCGGCGCCGATCGCCTCGGCGAGCCGGCGGAACACCGGGCCCCATTGGCCGTTGGTGGTGATCAGCACCCTGGCGCCCGGCCCGGCGACGTTGACCATGGCGGATTCCATAGCGCCGATGCCGGTGGACGCGAAGAGGAAGGGCGGCACGCCGCTGCGCCCCAGGATCGGCTGCAGCCGGCGCTGGATCGCCTGGAACCGGTCCAGGAACTCGGGCCCGCGATGGGCGACCATCGGCCGCGACGCCGCCTTCAGCACACGCTCGGGCACTGCGGTCGGCCCCGGGAGGCGTAGTCGATAGGGCAACGCCACCCCGGCAGTGGCACCGGAGGAGGCAGCGCGTGAATCGGTCATCGTCGGTTCTCGGCAAGCGGTTGGAACGCTATCGAAGCAGGGGGCGGCGGTTTCGGCAAGACCGGCTCTTCGCCGACCTGCGGCCGATCGCGCGGAGGGGCATTGGGTGTCTTGGCGCTGCCTTGCACCGCACCTAAAGTCACCGCTCATCGTTTTCAGGAGACGGATATGGATCTCGGACTTGCGGGCAAGGGCGTCATCGTGACCGGCGGCACACGGGGTATCGGCCTCGCCATCGCCAGGGCCTGCCTGGCGGAAGGGGCGACGGTCTCGATCTGCGGCCGCAGCCGGGAGTCGCTGGATGCCGCCCTGGCCGAGCTAGGGGAAGGAGCCCACGGCGCCATCTGCGACGTCGGCGCCGCCGAGGCGCTTGCCGCCTATGTCGACGCGGCGGCCGGGGCCCTGGGCGGTCTCTATGCGCTGGTCAACAACCCCTCCGGCTTCGGCGCGACCGACAACGAGGACGGCTGGAAGAAGGGCATCGATGTCGACCTGATGGGCGTGGTGCGCGCCACCTGGGCCGCCGCCCCGCATCTGGAGAAGACCGGCGGCAGCGTGCTGAACATCTCGTCCATTTCCGGCATCGGCCCGAGCGGGTCGATCCCCTATGGCGCGGTGAAGGCGGCGGTGATCCAGCTCACCCAGTCCCATGCCCTGCACTATGCCCCGCAGCGCATCCGGGTGAACTGCATCGCACCGGGCTCGATCGAGTTCCCCGGCGGAAGCTGGGAGTGGCGGCGCTACAACGACCCGAGCAAGTATTTCGCCACCCGCGACAAGATCCCGTTCGGCCGCATGGGCACCCCGGACGAGGTCGCCCGGGTCGCCGCCTTCCTGGTCTCCGACGCGGCGGGCTGGGTCACCGGTCAGACCGTGGCCGTGGACGGCGGTCAGAACTTCGGCTGACCGCCCGCCACTGCACATGACGGCTCCGGGGCGGCTCCGGGTCGACCCCTGATCACATTCGTCGCACGCGCGAGACGGTCGCAGACCTGCTATTATCGGGCCGAGTGACAACGCCCAGGTGTCACGTCGAGTGACAACGCCCAGGCCCGGAGCATCTGTCCCATGGCGGAGATCACCCGAGACGGCCCCTCCCTTCCCGGCGCACGGACCGACGAGGCCTCGCTGAGCCGGCCACGCGCCGCCGACCCGCCCGGTTCGGCGAAGAAGCGGCTGAAGCGCTACCTGCCGAAGACGCTGTTCGGCCGGGCGCTGCTGATCATCGTCACCCCGCTGGTGCTGATGCAGGTCATCTCGACCTACGTCTTCTACGAGCGCCACTGGGAGATCATGACCCGGCGTCTGGTGCACAGCCTGGCCGGCGACATCGCCTTCCTGATCGAGGAACTGAGGCCGCCGATCAGCCAGGAATGGGTGGCGGAACTGTCGGAACGCGCCGACCGGCATTTCGACATCGAGCTGCATTGGCAGCCCGAAGCGATCCTGCCGAACCAGCCGAGCTACTCGGTCTTCGACCAGACCCAGGAGGCGATGAAGGACGCGATGGAGACCAAGGTCCACCGTCCCTACATCATGAACACGGACCTGATCGACAGGCGCATCGAGATCCTGGTGCAGCTCCCCTCCGGCGTCCTTCAGGTCCTCGCCCACAAGAAGCGGCTGTTCACCTCGACCACCTACGTCTTCATGCTGTGGATGATCGGCTCGTCGCTGGTGCTGTTCGCCATCGCCATCGTCTTCATGCGCAACCAGATCCGCCCGATCCGCCGGCTGTCGATCGCCGCCCGGGCCTTCGGCCTCGGCCGGGACGTCACCGGCTTCAAGCCCGAGGGCGCGACCGAGGTGCGGCAGGCCTCGGCCGCCTTCCTGCAGATGCGCGACCGCATCAACCGGCAGCTTTCGCAGCGCACCGAGATGCTGGCCGGCGTGAGCCACGACCTGCGCACGCCGCTCACCCGAATGAAGCTGGAACTGGCCATGCTCGGCGACAACGAGGACATCGCCGAGTTGAAGGCGGACGTGACCGAGATGGAGCGCATGGTCGAGGGCTACCTCGCCTTCGCCCGCGGCGAGGGGGCGGAGGTGCCGGTCGAGATCGATGTCGGCATTCTGGTGAACGACCTGATCGCCAACGAGCGGCGCGGCGGCACCCGCATCGTCTACGAGCAGCCGGACGACGGCGCGGCGGTGCTGCCGGCCCGCCATGACGCCCTGCGCCGGGCGGTGGCCAACCTGATCCAGAACGCGGCACGCTACGGCTCGCGGGTCAACGTGGCGGTGGTACGCGCCGGCGAGATCGTCGAGATCACCGTCGACGACGACGGCACCGGCATTCCGGAGGACCGGCGGGAGGAGGCGTTCCAACCGTTCAAGCGCCTGGAGCCCTCGCGCAACCAGGAGACCGGCGGCACCGGCCTGGGCCTGACCATCAGCCGCGACATCGTGCGCAGCCACGGCGGCGACCTGACCCTGGAGGACTCGCCGCTCGGAGGGCTCAGGGCGGTGATCCGGCTGCCGATCTGATCCGCCCTTAGACAGGCCGCAAAGGTGTTCCCTTTTCGTACCCCCGGCCCTATCTTCCCCCCATGAGCACAGACCTGATCGAAGCCCAGCTTGAGCATCTCCGCGGCATGCGTCAGGAGGTGACGGCCACGAACCGTGCGATCACCGCCGAGATCAAGGCCGATGTCGCCGCCCAGGACGCCGGGGTGCCGTTTCAGGTGGTGTCCGAGTACACGCCGGCCGGCGACCAGCCCCAGGCGATACAGGAACTGATCAAGGGCATCCATGCCGAGGAGCTGGATCAGATCCTGCTCGGGGTGACCGGCTCGGGCAAGACCTTCACCATGGCCCACGTCATCCAGGAGGTGAAGCGCCCGGCGCTGATCCTGGCGCCGAACAAGACGCTGGCCGCCCAGCTCTACGGCGAGATGAAGAGCTTCTTCCCGCATAACGCGGTGGAGTATTTCGTCTCCTATTACGACTACTACCAGCCGGAAGCCTATGTGCCGCGCACCGACACCTTCGTGGAGAAGGAATCCTCGGTGAACGAGCAGATCGACCGGATGCGCCACGCCGCCACCCGCGCCCTGCTGGAGCGCGAGGACGTGATCATCGTCGCCTCGGTGTCTTGCATCTACGGCATCGGCGCGGTCGAGACCTACGGCAACATGATCCTGAAGCTGAAGGTCGGCGAGCGGGTCGACCGCACGGCCACCATGCGCCGGCTGGTCGAGCTGCAGTACAAGCGCAACGATGCCAGCTTCCACCGCGGCACCTTCCGGGTGCGCGGCGACAGCCTGGAGATCTTCCCGGCCCACTTGGAGGACCGCGCCTGGCGGCTGTCCCTGTTCGGCGACGAGCTGGAGGCGATCCAGGAATTCGACCCGCTGACAGGCGAGAAGACCTCGGCCCTCGATCAGGTGCGCGTCTTCGCCAACTCGCACTACGTGACGCCGAAGCCGACGCTGCAGCAGGCGGTGCGCCTGATCAAGCAGGAGTTGAAGGTGCGGCTCGACGAGTTGAACCGGGCCGGCAAGCTGCTGGAGGCCCAGCGGCTGGAGCAGCGCACCACTTTCGACATGGAGATGATCGAGGCGACCGGCTCCTGCGCCGGGATCGAGAACTACTCGCGCTATCTCTCCGGCCGCAATCCGGGCGAGCCGCCGCCGACCCTGTTCGAATACCTGCCCGAAAACGCCATGCTGATCGTCGACGAGAGCCATGTGACGGTTCCGCAGATCGGCGGCATGTTCAAGGGCGACTACGCCCGCAAGTACACCCTGTCGGAATACGGCTTCCGCCTGCCGTCCTGCATGGACAACCGCCCGCTCAAGTTCGAGGAGTGGGAGGACATGCGGCCGCAGACGGTGTTCGTCTCGGCCACCCCCGGCCCGTGGGAGCTGGAGCGGACCGGCGGCGTGTTCACCGAGCAGCTCGTGCGGCCGACCGGCCTGATCGATCCGGTCTGCGAGATCCGCCCGACCAAGAGCCAGGTCGACGACTGCATCGCCGAATGCCAGGACGCCGCCGCTCGCGGCCACCGGGTGCTGATCACCGTCCTGACCAAGAAGATGGCCGAGGCGCTGACCGAGTACATGAACGAGGCCGGCATCAAGGTGCGCTACATCCACTCCGACGTGGACACGCTGGAGCGCATCGAGATCATCCGCGACCTGCGGCTCGGCATCTTCGACGTGCTGATCGGCATCAACCTGCTGCGCGAGGGGTTGGATATCCCGGAATGCGCCCTGGTCTGCATCCTCGACGCCGACAAGGAGGGGTACCTGCGCTCCAAGACGTCCCTGGTGCAGACCATCGGCCGGGCGGCGCGGAACGTGGACGGCCGGGTGCTGCTCTACGCCGACACCATCACCGCCAGCCTGGAATACGCGCTGAGCGAGACCGAGCGCCGGCGGCAGCGCCAGATCGAATACAACACCGAGCACGGCATCACGCCGGAAAGCGTGAAGAAGAACATCGGCGACATCCTGCAGAGCGTCTACGAGCGCGGCGACCACGTGTCGGTCGACACCGGTACCGGCGAAGGCGAGCTGATCGACAAGCCGATCCGCCAGATCATCGAGGAGCTGGAGGTCCGCATGAAGGCGGCCGCCGCGGACCTGGAATTCGAGGAGGCGGCCCGCATCCGCGACGAACTCAAGCGCCTCGAAGCGGCGGAACTGGGCGTGACCACCGACGGCAAGCCCCTGCCCCGCGGCGGCGTGGTGCGCCTGAAGATCGCCATCCAGCCGCCCAGCGGCCGCCCGCCGGAGAAGGGCAGCGGCGGCAAGGGCAAGACGCGGAAGCGTCGGGGGCGCTGAGAGCCCTCAGCCGAGTTCTATTACCCGCGCTCCATCACTCGCCCTGCATCACCTGCTGGCGCAGGGCGCCGCAGTCGACGTCCTGGGCCTCGCCCATCTCGAAGAACGGCAGATCCGGCTTGTCCGGCTCGATGCTGGTCTCCGGACTGCCGAGCGGGCCCCTGACCCGGACCGGCGCCTCCAGGTCGATCAGGCTGAAATCCTTGGCGTCGGCGGTGATGTAGAGATCCACCGTCTGGTCCAGCAGATTCACCCCGCCCCGGGCGTACAGCACGGAGTCGGCGGTATCCACCACCACCCTGTCGAACTGCGCCACCCCGTCCCTGACCACCGCCCGTCCGGCGCCGCAGCGGATCGGAACCCGTGCGTCGTCGCCGACGAACAGGATCAGCGTCTCCACCAGATCGACGCTGGCCGCCTCGATCAGCAGGCCGCTGAAGGCGCCCTTGGACACCTCGATCACCCCGTCGCCATCGGCCGTCGCCATGATATCGGCCAGCGACCGTCCGCTGCCGATGATGTACAGCGCGCCGGACAGGGTGCCGCCCATGGTCTCGAAATACTTGCTGTCCTCGAAGAACGCCGCGAGCGCCAGGTCCTGGAAGGTCACATCGGCGTCGGCGGACGGCACCTCGTCGCGGGCGTTCAGCACCAACTCGCCGGAGAGCACGCCATCGGCCACGCCCATCCGGAAGGGATTCGCCACTGCCCGTCCGTTATCCAGCGTCACCGTCGCCTGCAGGGAGGTGATGGCGAGCTCGGTGCTGGAGAGCACGTTGGGCGCGTCGAAGGTGACGTTCATGTCCATCAACCGCAGGCGCTCGACGGCGATGGGAATGTCCGGGAACAGCTTGCCTTCTTCCACGAGCCTGCGGCCGATGCGCTCCTGGTCCGGCGACGCCGTCTCGCCCTCGCCATAGGCCGGCGTGGCGCCGACCAGGGGACCCAGATCGTCGAAATCCAGCTTCTGCGACACCAGATCGGCCGTCAGCATCGGCCGCTCGGGTCGATAGTCGAGAGTGGCGGAGCCGGCGATATCGCTGTCGCCGATCCGTCCGTCCAGGTTCGTCACCTGCCAGACCTTACCGTCGCGGGTTACCCGGCCGGCCAGCGAGTAGGGCGGGGTCGGCGGGGTCGGCACGCCGAACAGCAGGAAGAGGTCGGCCAGGTTCGGGCCGCTGAAATCGATCGCCACATCGGCGCCTTCCAGGGCGATCGGATCGGCGAAGGTGCCCGTCAGGGCGAAGTCGGTGCCGCCGGCGAGGATCTTCAGCTCGACGGGATAGGGCTCGTCGCCGTCGCGCAGCTCCAGGATGGAACCGCCGGTGAAATCGATGGCGAGCGGCCGGTCCTGCAGCGTTCCCTCCAGCTTCAGGGCCAGCGGTTCCGGGGCGTCCATCTCGCCGCTGCCGGTCGCCACGGTGCCTTCCACCTCGATCCCGCGTGCGGGATCGCGATAGGCCAGACGCCCGTCGCGTATCTCCAGGCGGCCGATCCGCGGGGCATCGTCGCGGTCCTCCGGGGAGACGCTCTCCGCCGCGGCCCCGGCAACCGGGTTCTCGCCGAAGCTCCAGTTCGCCCGGCCCTCGGCGTTGCGCTCGAGATCGATCCGCGGAGCCTGCAGGGTGAGGTAGTCGAGCACGATGTCGCCGCGCAGCAGCGGCCAGGGATGGATCTGGAACGCAACGCGCTCGGCACGGATCAGGTCGTCGGCGCGGGCCCAGTCGGCATTGGCGAGCCGCAGCCCGGTCACCTCGACCTCAGGACGCCAGCCCCAGTCGATGCGCATGTCTTCGACGATGATGTCGCGGCCGACGCGCTCGCTCACCTGACCGGCGGCCCAGTCGCGACCGCCGTCGGTGGTCAGCCACCACATTCCCGTGGCGAGCGCGGCAGTGACGACCACCACAAGGCCGCCCAAGATGATGAGCAGGACGCGCATTCGCCCAGGGTTCCTGTTTTATGAGAACGCTCTGGGGAACGCGCGATCTGTCGCCGGGTTCCCGACCCTCGCTTTCCGCCGTCGGGGATCAGCCGGCCTTCAGCATGGAGAAGATCTCGTCCTTCAGGGCCAGACGCTTCTTCTTGCACTCCTCGGCATAGGCGTCGGAAGCCGGCGCGACCTCCGCCTCGATGCGCGCGACCTCGCGGTCGACCTCGTGATAGGCGTCGAACAGTTTTGCGAAATGCGCGTTCTCGGTCTTGAGTACGTGGATCTTGTCCTTCAGCTCCGGGAATTCCGTGCCGATGTCGTGATGCAGATCCGTTGTCATGGTGTGTCCCTTCTCGCGTCGTGATGCGGTGACGCTATGAGGGTCAGGTGGGCGGGTCCTTGACCAAGATCAATCCCGCGAGCGTCTCTCTGCGGCGTCGTCACGCACCGGGGCTGCCGTCGCTTCGCTGTCCCCGGCCTCGGCGCCGCGGGAGCGGTCGGCGTCGGACGTCTCGTCCGTCAGCCGCGGGTCGCCGATCGCCTCGTCCTGCTTTGAGGGAGCACTTTGGGACGCCTCCACCTCGGGCGTGGTCGCCGGCATGGAGGCGTCGGGCTTGCGGTTGCGCGCCTTCTCCTCTTCCTCCTCCGCCCACAGGGCAGCCGCCAGCAGCGGATCCTCCGGCGGGGCCGCGGCCCCGGAGTCGCCGTCCGGGCGCTCGCCGATCTTGCGGCCGATGCCGTCCACCATGCGCAGGCTCTTGATGAGATCCTCGATCTCCCCCCATTCGGTGCCGGTCTGCCGCAGGACCGCGCCGCCGAGCTGAAGGCTGGCCTCCATCGTCTCCACCACGGTGCCGGCGGCGCCGAGCTCTTCCAGCCGGCGGGCATGCAGCGGATCGCGGGCTCTGGCAAAGATCGGCAGGTCGGGCAGGCGGCTGACGAGATGCTGTACCGTGCGTTCGACCGCATGACCGCCCGTGGACATGGTCAGGACGACCGCCCGGGCGTTCTCGCCGCCGAGCTTGTGCAGCACCTCCGGCCGACTGGCATCGCCGTAATAGACGCTGTGCCCGTCGCGCCGGCCGTCGCGTACGTTCTGGGCGTCGGTATCAACGGCCACATAGGGGACCATCTTGGCGTCGAGCAGGCGGGCGATGGTGTGGCCGACCCGCCCGAACCCGGCGATCACCACGTGGTCGTGCATCTCATGACCGCCGTCGAAATCGGCCGACAGCTGGGCGTTCTCATGGTTCTCGAAGAGCACGGCCGCCTTGCCGATCGCCCAGACGATCACGGGGGTGACGGCCATCGAAATGGCGACCACCAGGAACATGAGATTGACGGTATCGTCGGCGACCACCGAGGACGCGGCGGCGATGCCGAGAATGACGAAGGCGAACTCGCCGCCCTGGGCCAGCAGGGCCGCGCTGCGCAGGCTGACCGCGAAGGGCATCCGGAAGGCCATCGCCAGTCCCAGCACCACCACGAACTTCAGCGCGACCAGTCCGCCGAGATAGCCCAGCACCGTGAACACTTCGCGGAACGCCAGGCCCAGGTCGATCGACATGCCGATGGTCATGAAGAACAGGCCGAGCAGGATCCCGCGGAACGGCTCGATATCGGCCTCCACCTGGTGCCGGAACTCGCTTTCCGACAGCAGCAGGCCGGCGAGGAACGCCCCCAGGGCCATGGAGAGCCCGACCTGCTGGGTCGCCCAGCCGATGCCGAGCACCACCAGCAGCGTCATGGCGGTGAACAGCTCCGGCGCGCCGGCCGACGCGATGACATGATACAGCGGCCGCAGGAGCTGGCGGCCGGCGACGACGATGACCGCCAGAGCCACGAAGGCGGTGCCGGTGACCTTGAGCAGTTCCAGAAGGATCGTTAGCCCGTCCATCTCGCGCCCCAGGAGCGGGACGACGATGACGATCGGCACCACGGCGAGGTCCTGGAACAGCAGGGCGGAGAACGCCGCGCGGCCGTGACGGGTCGCGAGCTCGCCGCGCTCGTTCATCAGCTGCAGCACGAAGGCGGTGGAGGACAGGGCCAGGGCGGCGCCGATGGTCACCGCCGCCCCGTAGGTCTGGCCCATGAACAGGGATATGACGGCGACCAGAAAGCCGGTCAGCACCACCTGGGCGGTGCCGAACCCGAAGACCAGGCGGCGCATGACCTTCAGGCGGGCGAAGGACAGCTCCAGGCCGATGGTGAACAGCAGGAAGACGACACCGATCTCGGCCAGCTCGCGGGTCTCGGTGACGTCGTCGATGATCGACAGCCCGTGCGGGCCGATCATCGCACCGGCCGCGAGATATCCCAGAACCAGACTGAACTTCAGGCGGCGCAGCAACGGGGCGAATAGGACCGCCGCCGCCAGAAAGATCAGAGCATCGCCAATCGGGCTGCCATGGCCGCTCGACTGCATGGTGTCGAAGGCGTCCAGCAGGCTTTCCAACGACTTTTCTCCAAATGGGTCTCGGCACAATGCCGGTCCCGGCGACCGGCGGAGCGATCCTAGACAATCGTTCCGGAACGGGCTACCGGCACCACGAAATCTCTGCGTATACAATCATTGAAATTTCGTCGCCGCTCCCCATTCCTATGGGTCACGCGCGCCACGATCCCGCCACTAACCCTCAGATTTACATGACCCGATCGCCAGCCCGCCAGACCGCCCCGACGTGCCAAGACAGAGAAGTCCGAATGCACTCGACCGGCGATTGTTCCTGGAGGGCGGCATGATATCGGCAGGGTTGATTTTTGCCGGACTGGTCCTGCTTCTGGTCGGCGCGGAGACGATGATCCGCGGCGCCGTGGCCATCGCCCGGCGCCTGAACATCAGTCCCCACGTCATCGGCCTGACAGTCATCGCCTTCGGCACCTCGGCCCCCGAGCTCTTCGTCAGCCTCAAGGCGGCGATGAACGGGTCGCCCGGCATCGCCATCGGCAACGTCATCGGCTCCAACATCGCCAACATCCTGCTGATGATCGGCACAGTCGGCGTGATCTCGCCCTTTGTCTGCGGCGGTGCGCCCCTGCGCCGTGACGGGCTTGCCCTGGTGCTGGGTACGATCCTGTTCGTCGGCGTCGGGCTCCACGGCATCATCGAGCGCTGGCACGGCGCGGTGATGCTGGCGCTGCTCGTCGCCTATCTCCTCTACTGCTATTTCGAGGAGCGTCGGCGCCCGGACAGCGTCCACGCCAAGGAGGTCGAGGAGTTCGATGCCCTGCCGACCAGCACCTGGCGCAGCGTCCTTTATACGGTGGGCGGCCTGATCGGCGTCCTGGTCGGCGCCCGCCTGCTGGTGGACGGCGCCGTGGAGGTCGCGAACCGGGCCGGCATTTCCGAGACGGTGATCGGCATCACCGTCGTCGCCGTCGGCACGTCGCTTCCGGAGCTGGCCACGACACTGGTCGCGGCGCTGCGCCGGCACAGCGACGTGGCCCTGGGCAATATCATCGGGTCGAACATTTTTAATACGCTGGGGATTCTAGGGACGGTTGCGTTGGTCAGCCCGCTGCCGATACCGCCGGAGGTGATGTCCCTGGACCTGTGGTTCATGCTTGGCGTGACCATCGTGTTCGTCGCCATGGCGATCAAGCTGCCGTCGTTCAGCCGGCCCTGGGCGCTGGTCTTCTTCGCCACCTATGTGGCATTCATTACCAATCAGTTCGTCCCGGTCGACACCTTGAACTTCGCGTCCTACTGAGTTCCGCTACTGTCGAGTATCGCCATGGCACAGCGCGTCCCGCAGCCCGTTCCGAAAACAGCGCTGGTGACCGGGGCGGCGCGCCGGGTTGGCCGGGCGATCGCCCTGGCTCTGGCGGGCGACGGCTGGAACGTGGCCGTTCATTACGGCGCGTCCGGCGATGCGGCACAGGAGACGGCCCGGGAGCTGCAGGCCCTGGGCGTGCGTGCCGAGGCGATCGGCGCCGACCTTTCCGACGAGACCGACCTCCGCAGCCTGATCGAACGGTGCGAGGCCGCACTCGGCCCGGTCGGGCTGCTGGTCAACAATGCCTCCACCTTCGAGCGCGACAGCCTGGCGACGGCCACGCGCGCGTCCTGGGACCGGCACATCGACCCGAACCTGTGGGCGCCGCTGGTCCTGATGCAGGACTTCGCCGCGCGCCTGCCGCAGGGCAATGACGGGGCGGTGGTGAACATCATCGACCAGCGGGTCTGGAACCTGAACGAGGACTTCCTGTCCTATACGATGTCGAAGGTCGGGCTGTGGGGGGCGACGCGGACCCTGGCCCTGGAACTGGCGCCTAGGATCCGGGTGAACGGGGTCGGCCCCGGTCCGATCCTGCCGAGCGTCCACCAGGACCAGGACCGGTTCGACAGCCAGGCGCGGGCGACACCGCTGCAGCACGGCGCCAGCCCGGACGAGGTCGCCGCGGCGGTGGTGTTCCTGGCCGCGGCGCAGTCGGTCACCGGCCAGATGATCGCCGTCGACGGCGGGCAGCATCTGGGCTGGGCGCCGCCCGGACCGGACACGCCGCGCGACTGATCCGACCGTCCCCCGGGACAAAGGTGGCGCGGCGGTCCCGGCGATCGTTTAATCTTCCACTCGATTTCGTGAAATAACCGACAAGATACCTTTCGTTAAGATCTTGTACGGACTGCGATAGCGGCCAAGTCCACCCCGACACTTGTTCACACGGACTGGTCCGGGGAAGGCGCGTAACCTAGCTGTAATGGAAGTTTCGTACAGAGATGACGCAGGGCCGGGCACGACAAATAAATTCGTTTAAATACAAGGAGTTATTTTGATGCCCAAAATTTAGGCATTCGGGTGTTGGGCCACGGAGTCTGCGGTTTCCAGATGGCTCCTCCTGGCTTTTCCACCCAGTTTTCCACAGGAACAGTGGATTACGAAGCCGCACGTTGTGCGTGTTCAGGCAGGCCTGGAATTCACTTTGAAGAGCGCGTTGAAGAGTCCATGACCAAGTCCTTGGAAGACACCGATATTAGCGATCCCCCCTCGGGCACCGAGCGGGCACGGCGCGGCCGGAAGACCGTTCCGGATATCGAACGCGGGGTCTCCGTCATCCGAAATCAGGTACGCACGCTGCCAAATGCTCCCGGTGTGTATCGCATGCTCGATGAGAACGGCGACGTCCTCTATGTCGGTAAGGCACGCAGCCTGAAGAAGCGCGTGGTGAACTACACCCACGCCGCGAAACTCGAGCACCGGATCTTCCGCATGGTCAGCGAGACCGCGTCCATGGAGATCGTGCGCACCCACACCGAGGTGGAGGCGCTGCTGCTCGAGAGCAACATGATCAAGCGCCTGAAACCGCGCTTCAACGTGCTGCTCCGCGACGACAAGTCGTTCCCGCACATCCTGCTGACCGGCGACCACCCCTACCCGCAGATCACCAAGCATCGCGGCGCGCGCAAGCGGAAGGGCCAGTATTTCGGCCCGTTCGCCTCGGCCGGGTCGGTCAACCGCACGATCACCGCCCTGCAGCGCGGCTTCCTGCTGCGCAACTGCACCGACAGCATGTTCTCCAACCGCCAGCGCCCTTGCCTGCAGTACCAGATCAAGCGCTGCTCGGCCCCCTGTGTGGGCTATGTGACCGAGGCCGAATACGCCCGCCAGGTCGAGGACGCGACCCGTTTCCTGACCGGCCAGAGCAACCAGATCCAGCGCGAGTTCGCCGCCCGCATGCAGGAGGCGGCCGAGCAACTGGAGTTCGAGACCGCCGCGATCTACCGCAACAGGATCCGCGCGCTCACCGCCGTGCAGGCGAACCAGGACATCAACGTCGAAGGACTGGAGGAGGCCGATGTCATCGCCATGTACGGCGAAGGCGGCAACACCTGCATTCAGGTGTTCTTCTTCAGGGCAGGCAGTAACTTCGGCAACCGCGCCTATTTTCCGGCCCACGACAAGCAGACCGAGCCGGAGGACGTGCTCGCCGCCTTCATCGGCCAGTTCTACGACGACAAGGTGCCGCCCCGGCTGGTGCTGATCAGCCAGGACATTCCGGAGCAGGACCTGGTCGCCGAGGCGCTGTCGACCCGGGCGGACCGCAAGGTCGAGCTGTCGCGTCCGCAGCGCGGCGGCCGGCGCAAGCTGATGGACCACGCGCTGACCAACGCCCGCGAGGCCCTGGGCCGCCGCATGGCCGAGAGCGCCTCCCAGCGCAAGCTGCTGGAGGGGGTCGCCGCCGCCTTCGGCCTGGACACCACGCCGGAGCGGATCGAGGTCTACGACAACTCCCACATCCAGGGCTCCAACGCGGTCGGCGCGATGATCGTCGCCGGCCCCGACGGGCTGATGAAGAGCGCGTACCGCAAGTTCAACATCCGCAACGTCACCGGCCGCGAGAGCACGGCGCAGGAAGGCCTGGCCGAGGTCGAGGCGGGCGACGACTACGCGATGATGCGCCAGGTGCTGACCCGGCGGTTCGGCCGGGCCCTGAAGGAGGATCCCGAGCGCGCGACCGGGGTCTGGCCCGACCTGATCCTGGTCGATGGCGGCCAGGGCCAGCTCACCGTGGCCACCGAGGTCTTCGCGGAACTCGGCATCGACGACGTGGCGGTGGTCGGCGTCGCCAAGGGGCCGGACCGCGACGCCGGGCGCGAGCGGTTCTTCATGCCCGGCCGCGAGCCGTTCCTGATGGAGCGGCGCGACCCTGTGCTCTACTTCCTGCAACGGCTGCGCGACGAGGCCCACCGCTTCGCCATCGAAACCCACCGGGCCAAACGAACTAAGGCGATCGGCGCCAACCCGCTGGACGAGATCGCCGGCATCGGCGCCAAGCGCAAGAAGGCGCTGATGCACCATTTCGGCTCCGCCCGCGGCGTCTCCCGCGCCGGGCTCGGCGATCTGGAGGCGGTGGAAGGGATCAGCAAGGCGGTGGCCCGCAAGGTCTACGACCACTTCCACGAGGACGGTTGAGGGGCATTCGCTTCCTCTCCCTGGTCACTCCCCGGATTTATTCCGGGGCCCACCCTCAAGCTCGCTGCGTCCTGGATAGGCCTCGCGCCAGCCTCAACGCTTGCCCCGGAATGAATCCGGGAAGTGAAAGAAGAGGAAGGAGCAGTGTACTTCCACCTCCCCTCTCTTCCCGGCCCTGCGCCGGGACCGAGGGCGCCGCTTGCCGGAACGGTTCGATGAACGCGCTGCGCTTATTCTAGGCCCCGGCGCGAGGCCGGGGAGACGGAAGGAAGATCGGTGGGGTATTGGGAGCCCCTACTCCCCCGGCGCGCGATCCGCCTGGGCGGAGACCTGGCGCAGGCCGGCCAGCAGGTAGTCCCAGCCGGTATAGAGCGTGAGCACGGCCCCGATCCACAATCCGATCTCGCCCACCAGGCGGGAATCGATCCACGCGGGCGAATCGTCGCCGATGATCAGGAAGCCGATGGCCAGGAGCTGCACCGTCGTCTTCCACTTGGCGAGCCGGCTGACCGGCATGCTGACCCGCAGCTCCGCCAGGAACTCGCGCAGGCCCGACACCAGGATCTCGCGCAGCAGGATCACCAGGGCCGCCAGCACCGTCAGCCCGGAGATATGGTCCAGCGCCACCAGGATCAGCAGCGAGGCCCCCACCAGAAGCTTGTCGGCGATCGGGTCGAGCAGCCGGCCCAAACCGGACTGCACCTGCATGGCCCGGGCGAGATAACCGTCCAGGTAGTCGGTGATGCTGGCGAAGGCGTAGAAGCCGAGCGCCACCCACCGCAATGTCTCGCCACCGAACCACAGGCAGACGACCACCGGGACAACCGCCAGGATGCGGGAAATCGTCAGCAGATTGGGCAATTGGGCTAGCATTTCGATCCAATCCGCCGTTTCAGGCGGTTAAGTCTGTCGGCCCTATGGCCGAACGGCCTCTGAAGTGGCATTACGCCATAGCATGCAGGCGAAGGAAATGGGCGATCCGGTGTGCACCTTATGCCACCGAAACCTCAGGTGAACAGATCCCACAAGGTGTCGGCGAAGGCGCCGGGTCCGGCCGACGGCGGCTCGGGGCAGTAGAGCAGCAGATCGAGCTGCGGCAGGTCCGGCAGGGAAGCCGCGTCGCCGACCATCCGAAGTCCATGCCCGACGGCGCTGACCGGCATGACGGTGACCGCGATACCCGCCGTCACCGCCGCGCTCAACCCCAGGGAGTTGGCGCTGCTGTAGACCAGCCGATAGTCCCGCCCATTCGCGTCAAGCTGCTGCAGCACTGCGTCGCGATAGATGCAGCCCGGGGCGAACAGGGCAAGCGGCAGGGGCTCGCGCGCCTCGGCCTCCGCATCGACCGAAGCAACCCAGACCAGCGGCTCGCGCCACAGCAACCGCCCGCCCTCATGGTCGCAGGGCTGGGTGACCAGGGCGAGGTCGATCTTGCCCGCCTCCAGATCCGCCAGCGCCTCCCAGCTGCGTCCGCAGGTCATCTCCACCTGGACGAGCGGGCAGCGTTCGGCGAAGGCCCGCAGGATCCGGCTGACATAGATCATCGAGGTGTCGGTCACCCCGACACGCACCCGCCCGGTGCGCGCGCCCCGATCGAGCGAGCCCAGCGCCTCGTCGTTCAGCCGCAGCAGCCGGCGGGCATAGGACAGCAGATGCGCGCCGTCGGCGGTCAACTCCACCCGGCGCCGGGCTCGCGACAGGATCTGGCAGCCCGTGAGATCCTCCAGCCGTTTCATTTGCATACTGACGGCGGACTGGCCCCGGTTCAGCCGCTCCGCCGCCCGGGTGAAGCTGCGGGTCTCGGCCACCATGACGAAGGCGCGCAGGACATCGAGATCCAGGCTGCGCAGGGAAACCCCAAGCCCCTGTTCCTGTACCTGAGCCTCGGGCTGGATTTTCACATCAGTTTTCATGATGAATCCATCAGATTAATTCGCTTCTGGAATGGTAGACCGGTCGCTACCGTCTCGCCTACACAAACTGATCGGAGCGCCATGCGATGGCCCTCAGACTTCTGATCCTCGTCCTGTGTGCCGGCAGCATCATGGGCATCGCCATCGGCTTCCGGCAGGGGCTTGGCCTCTACCTGCCCTTCCTCAGCGATGAGTTCGGCGGGCGGGAGACCTTCGCGCTGGCCATGGGCCTGATGAACCTGTGCTGGGGGCTCGGGGCGCCCATCGCCGGTGCGATTGCCGACCGCTACGGGCCGGGTCGGGTGGCGGCGGCCGGCGGCCTCGCCTACGCGCTCGGGCTCTGGCTGATGGTTATCGGCGGCGCGGACGGGCTGCTGGCAGGCGGCGTGCTCATCGGGCTCGGGCTCAGCGGCAGCGGCTTCACGGTCCTGCTCGGTGCGGTCGGACGGGCGGCACCGCCGGAGCAGCGCGGCAAGGCGCTCGGTCTGGCGGCGATGGGCGGATCCCTGGGCCAGTTCCTCGCCCTGCCCTATGTCCATTTCCTGATCGACGGCACCGGTTGGCAGACCAGCCTGCTGATCTTGGCCGCCTCGGCCCTGCTGATCGTCCCCCTGGCGCTCGGCACCGCCGGCCGGCCAGCCGAGAGCCCGGACGGCCAGAGCCTGGATGGCCAGACCGAGAGCGGCCAGAGCATGGGCGACGCCTTCTCACAGGGCCTGGCGTCCCGGGATTTCTGGCTGCTGAACAGCGGTTTCTTCGTCTGCGGCTTCCACCTGGCGTTCGTCGCCATCCATCTGCCGGCCTATCTGTCCGACCGCGGCTTCGAGCACTGGCTAGGAGCGGCGGCCCTGACCGTCATCGGCTTCGCCAACATCATCGGCAGCTACGTCTGCGGCGCCCTGGGCGATCGGTACATGAAGAAGAACGTGCTGGCCGTCCTGTACCTGATCCGCGCCGCCGTCTTCGCCGGCTTCCTGATCCTGCCGATGACCCCTGCCATGGTTCTGGTGCTCGCCGGACTGCTGGGGCTGACCTGGCTCGGCACGGTCCCGCTCACCAGCGGGCTGGTCGGCACGATCTTCGGCATCCGCTATATGTCGATGATGTTCGGGCTGGTCTTTGTCGGCCACCAGATCGGCAGCTTTCTCGGCGCCTGGATCGGCGGTGTAGCCTTCGACGTCTTCCAGTCCTACGACGTGATGTGGCAGCTCAGCGTCGCGCTTGGCGTTCTCTCGGCCGTGCTGCACTGGCCGATTCGCGAGGTCCGGCTGCTCTCCGCGTGACCTATTGGGCGGATTGGATGGACTGGGCGGCGCGCAGTTCCTGCTCCCGGCGCCGGCGGGCGAGCTCCAGCAGACGGACCCGACGGCGCTGCGCGCGGGCCTCCAGCAGCCGCTCGATCACCCGACCGAGAAAGTAGCCGGCGGGCAGGCCGGCGACCATGAAGGGCACAGAGCCGAGCAGAATGGCGCCGGTGCCCTCACCGAGCGCGAAAATGAAGTCCTTGATATGCTCGGCGTCCTTGAACTCGACCAAGCTGGAGCAGGTCATCGCCTGGCAGCCGATCCAGTAGTAGAAGGTATAGGTCGGCACCATGGTCAGCGGGTTGACCACCAGCGACCCGACCAGGGCGATCACCCAGTCGAACATCGCCGGGCGCCAGAACCGGTTGCAGACCAGCGCGATCACGAAGCACAGCACCGCCTGCAGCCCGACGGTCGGGGAAAAGCCGACCGCCATGCCCATGCACATGGATCGCGAGATCACACCGGGAGACATGCTGGTCCTGCGCCACTGACGCAGGATCTTGCCCACCATTCTGATCTGCAATCGCCGCACGCGCCTCACCCCGGAACCAACAACGCTGGCGAACCTATATTTGCGATCCGCTCGAAACAACCTTATCCAAGCATTTATGTCGAACTCGTAAATCCGGTACGATGAAACGCGTGTTTGGGATTGCCGGCTGGTCCGGCAGTGGGAAAACGACCCTGCTTCGGGCGCTCATTCCGGCTCTCTGCGAAGGTGGGGTTACCGTGTCTACGATCAAGCACGCACATCACGATTTCGACATCGATCGGCCGGGCAAGGACAGCTACCTGCACCGCACCGCCGGTGCCCACGAGGTGATGATCAGTTCCGGCCACCGTTTCGCGCTGATGCACGAGCTGCGCGACGCGCCGGAACCGACCCTGGCCGAACTCGTCGACCGGCTGGGGCCGGTCGACATCGTGCTGGTCGAAGGCTTCAAGTTCGACCCCGTGCCCAAACTTGAAGTTCATCGCCCCGCCCTCGGCAAGCCGCCGATCTGGCCGGGCGAGCCCCATATCGTCGCCATCGCCGCCGATGTCCCCCTGCCGAACTGCGAGCGCCCCGTCTTCGGTCTTGATGACATCGCCTCGATCGCCGCCATGGTGCTCGACAGGGCCGCAGAAATGGAAGCGACTCAATGACGCGGCTGGCCGACGACTGCTTCGCCGCCGATCCCGTCCCGCTGACGGTGGAGGCGGCGCTGGAGCGGATCCGCGACCGGCTGCAGGCGGTGACCGGCACCGAGACCGTGCCCCTGGACGCCGGCCTGGACCGGGTGCTGGCCGAGGACGTGGTGTCGCCGATCGACGTCCCGCCCCACGACAATGCGGCGGTCGACGGCTACGCGGTGCGGTCCGCCGACCTCGCGCCCGGCGGCGGCGAGATGGCGGTGGCCGGGCGGGTGGCGGCGGGGCATCCGCTGGACCGGACGCCCTCGGCCGGGGCGGCGCTGCGGATCTTCACCGGCGCGCCCGTTCCCGAGGGATTCGACACGGTGGTCATGCAGGAGGACTGCTGGGAGAGCGACGGCCGGGTGCGGCTGCCGGTCGGCCTGCGCCCCGGGGCCAATGTCCGGCTGCGGGGCGAGGATGTGCGACGCGGCGCGGTATCGCTTGCCGCCGGACGACGGCTCGGCCCGGGTGATCTCGGCCTCGCGGCCTCGATCGGCCGCACCGCGCTGACGGTGCGCAAGCGCCTGCGGGTGGCCGTCGCCTCGACCGGCGACGAGGTCACCGAGCCGGGCGAGGACCTGCGCCCCGGCGCCGTCTTCGACGCCAACCGCCACACGGTGAAGGCCCTGCTCGCCCGGCTCGGCTGCGCCGTCACCGATCTCGGCATCCTGGAGGACGACGCCGGCACCATTGCCCGGTTGCTGGCGGCGGCGGCGGAAGACCACGACGTGGTGATGACCTCCGGCGGGGTATCGACCGGCGAGGAGGATCACGTCCGCGCCGCCGTCGCCGCCCATGGCCGGATCGACGCCTGGCGGCTGTCGGTGAAGCCGGGCCGGCCGGTCGCCCTCGGCGTGATCGGCGGCCGCGCCTTCATCGGCCTGCCGGGCAATCCGGTCGCCGCCGTCGTCGCTTTTGTGACCTTGGCCCGGCCGGTGCTGCTGGCGCTGGCAGGCGCGCGGATCGCGGCACCAGCCCGCTACCCCGTGACGGCCGGCTTCAGCCATGCGAAAAAGCCCGGACGCCGCGAGTTCCTGCGGGTGCGCCTGGAGCCGGGCCTGGAGCTGGGCCGGCCGCCGGTCGCGGTGAAGGCCGGCCCGGACGGCTCCGGTATTCTGTCCGCCCTGGCCGCCGCCGACGGGCTGATCGACCTGGGCGAGGACTCCGAGGGGCTGGCGAAGGGGGAGACGGCCGCCTATCTGCCGTTCAACGAGGTGATGCGATGAAACTGATGTATTTCGCCTGGGTGCGCCAGCGCATCGGCGCCGCGAGCGAGACCGTCGAGGCCCCGGCCGAGGCGGCCACGGTGGAGGGTCTGGTCGCCTGGCTGAAGACCCGCGGCCCCGGTTACGCGGAGGCGTTCAAGGACACCCGCGCCATCCGTTACGCGGTGAACCAGGAATATGTCGAGCCGACCCACCCGGTGGCGGCGGGCGACGAGGTCGCCTTCTTCCCGCCGGTGACCGGAGGCTGACCATGGCCGTCCGCGTCCAGGAGGAGGATTTCGACATCGGCCGCGAGCTGGCCGCGCTGACCGCCGGCAATCACGCCATCGGCGGCCTCGGCGTGTTCGTCGGCCTGGTGCGCGACATCGCCGGCGGCCAGTCGGTGAGTGCCATGTCGCTGGAGCACTATCCCGGCATGACCGAGCGGCAGCTCGAGGAGATCGAGCGCGAGGCCCATGCCCGCTGGCCGCTGGACGCGAGCCTGATCATCCACCGGGTCGGCGACCTGGCCCCCGGCGACAACATCGTGCTGGTCGCCTGCGCCTCCGCCCACCGCCAGGCCGCCCTGGACGCCACCGGCTTTCTCATTGACTGGCTGAAGACCAGGGCGCCGTTCTGGAAGCGCGAGGACACACCGGACGGCGCGCGCTGGGTCGATGCCCGCGAAGCCGACGATACTGCCGCCGCCCGCTGGGGCTGAGCGACCTTCCCCGGCCGCCCCCTTCCGCGGATTGCCAGCCGGCTCTCTCCAATCGAAGATCGGTCGATCGAACCGACGGTTGAGGAAAGATGCATGCGCATTGCGGCCATTGCCGACATTCACGGGAACCACTTGGCGCTCCAGGCCGTGCTGGCCGATATCGCGCGGGTCGGGGTCGATCTGACGGTCAATCTGGGCGACCACCTGAGTGCGCCGCTGGAGGCGGGCAAGACCGCCGACCTGCTGTTGGCGACCGACATGATCTCGATCCGCGGCAACCACGACCGCTGGATCCTGGAGAAGACGCCGCAGCAGATGGGAGCGTCGGATCGCTGGGCGCATGATCAGCTCACCGAGGCGCACAAGACCTGGCTCGCCGCCCTGCCCGCGACCCGGACCGTGGAGGGTCGGATCTTCCTGTGCCACGGCACCCCGACCGACGACACCGCCTATTGGCTGGAGCGGGTGCTGGACGGCGGCATGGCCATGAACCGGATCGACGCGATCGAGGCGGCGGCGTCGGGGATCGACGTCCCGCTGCTGCTCTGCGCCCATAGCCACATCCCACGGGCGGTGCGCCTGTCGGACGGGCGGTTGGTGGTGAACCCCGGCAGCGTCGGCTGCCCCGGCTACGAAGACCCCACACCGCCCAATCCGCATGTCATGCAGGCCGGCACCCCCGATGCCGCCTATGCGATCCTCGAGGAGGCCGGCGACCGCTGGAGCGTGACCTTCCGCCAGGTGCCCTACGACAATCAGGCGATGTCCCGCCTGGCGGCCGAGCGGGGCAACAAGGCCTGGGCCAGCGCGCTGGAGAGCGGCTGGATCCGGTAGCAGCTTACCCCCTTCCCTGACCGTCCCCGTCGTCCTGACGCACGTCAGGATGACCAGGGGAGCTGGTCAATCGAAACGGCCCCCTCCCGTGGGGGAGAGGGCCGCGAACTTGGTGTCGGGAGAACCCGGCCTAGTCGACCAGTTCCTCGACCTTGCCGGTGTCCTTGCCGCCGCCACCGCCCTTGCGGCCCTTGGTCTTGGTCGGCTTTTCCGGCTTCTCCGGGGTCGGGTCGTCGTCGAAGTCGAAGGCCAGCTTGCCGTCGACCAGGCCGATGCGGACCACCCCGCCCTTGACCAGGCGGCCGAACAGCAGTTCCTCGGCCAGGGGCTTCTTGATGTGCTCCTGGATGATCCGCGACAGCGGCCGCGCCCCATAGAGCCGGTCGTACCCCTTCTCGCCGAGCCAGGCACGGGCCTGCTGACTCGCCTCGATCGTCACGCCGCGATCGGCAAGCTGGGCCTCCAGCTGGATCAGGAACTTGTCCACGACCCGGCTGATCACCTCCGGTCCCAGGGCCTTGAAGCCGACGATGGCGTCGAGGCGGTTGCGGAATTCCGGCGTGAACATCCGGTTGATCGCCTCGGTGTCGTCGCCCTCGCGCTGCGACCGTGCGAAGCCGATGGCTTCCTTGGCGAGATCGGCGGCGCCCGCGTTCGTGGTCATGATCAGGATCACGTTGCGGAAATCGACGTTCTTGCCGTTGTGGTCGGTCAGCTTGCCGTGATCCATGACCTGCAGCAGCACGTTGAACAGGTCGGGATGCGCCTTCTCGATCTCGTCGAGCAGCAGCACGCAGTGCGGATGCTGGTCGATCTGGTCGGTCAGCAGGCCGCCCTGGTCGAAGCCGACATAGCCCGGAGGCGCGCCGATCAGGCGGCTGACCGAGTGCCGCTCCATGTACTCCGACATGTCGAAGCGGATCAGCTCCACGCCCATGATCAGGGCGAGCTGGCGTGCCACCTCGGTCTTGCCGACGCCGGTCGGGCCGGAGAACAGGTAGTTGCCGATCGGTTTGTCGGCTTCGCGCAGACCGGCACGGGCCAGCTTGATCGCCGTGGACAGGGACGAGATCGCCTCGTCCTGGCCGAACACCACCGTCTTCAGATCGCGCTCCAGGTTGGCGAGCACGGTCTTGTCGTCGGTCGACACGCTCTTCGGCGGGATGCGGGCGATCTTGGCGACGATGTCCTCGACCTCCTTCACGCCGATGGTCTTGCGGCGCTTCGACGGCGAGACCAGCATCTGCGCGGCACCGACCTCGTCGATCACGTCGATCGCCTTGTCCGGCAGCTTGCGGTCGCCGATGTACTTGGCCGACAGCTCCACCGCGGTCTTCAGCGCGTCGTTGGTGTAGCGGACCTTGTGGTGCTCCTCGTAGTAGGGCTTCAGGCCCTTGAGGATCTTGATCGCGTCCGGGATCGACGGCTCGTTGACGTCGATCTTCTGGAACCGGCGCACCAGGGCGCGGTCCTTCTCGAAGTAGCTGCGGTACTCCTTGTAGGTGGTCGAGCCGATGCAGCGCAGGCCGCCCGACTGCAGCGCAGGCTTCAGCAGGTTGGAGGCGTCCATCGCCCCGCCGCTGGTCGCCCCGGCGCCGATCACCGTGTGGATCTCGTCGATGAACAGCACCGCCTGCGGGTTCTGCTCCAACTCGTTGACGACGGCCTTCAGCCGCTCCTCGAAATCGCCGCGGTAGCGGGTGCCGGCGAGCAGCGCGCCCATGTCGAGCGAGAAGATCTGGGCGTCGATCAGCACTTCCGGCACGTCGCCGTCGACGATGCGCTTGGCCAGACCCTCGGCGATGGCAGTCTTGCCGACGCCCGGATCGCCCACATAGAGCGGGTTGTTCTTGGTACGGCGGCACAGGATCTGGATCGTGCGCTCGACCTCGTGCTCGCGGCCGATCAGCGGGTCGATCTTGCCGGACGCGGCCTTCTTGTTCAGGTCGACGCAATAGGCGTCCAGCGCCTCGTGGCCCTGCTTGTTGACCTGCTCGCCCTTGGACTCCTCGTCAGCCCCGTCGACCGAGCGCTTGGGCTCGGCCTGCTGCTGGCCGTGGACCTTGGCGATGCCGTGGCTGATGTAGCTGACCGCGTCGAAGCGGGTCATCTCCTGCTCCTGCAGGAAGAACACCGCATGGCTCTCGCGCTCGGACAGAAGGGCGACCAGCACATTGGCGCCGGTGACCTCCTCGCGGCCGGACGACTGCACATGGATCACCGCGCGCTGGACCACGCGCTGGAACCCGGCGGTCGGCTTGGCTTCCTCGAGCGCACTGCCGACCAGGCCGTTGAGCTCGGTGTCGATGTAGGTGATCAGGTCGTCACGCAATTTGGTGACGTCCACACCGCAGGCCTTGAGAACGGCGAGCGCATCCTGATCGTCCGTCAGCGAGAGCAGCAGGTGCTCCAGCGTGGCGTACTCATGGCGCTTCTCGTTCGCAAGGCCGAGGGCGCGGTGCAGGCTCTCTTCGAGGTTCTTCGACAGCATGTCGTCAATCTTTCTCCAAGGTGCACTGCAAAGGATGGTGATGCTGACGCGCGAAGTCCATGACCTGCGTGACCTTGGTCTCGGCCACCTCGTAGGTGAAGACCCCGCACACCCCCACCCCGCGCTGGTGTACGTGCAGCATGATGCGGGTCGCTTCTTCACGATTCTTATTGAAGAATCTTTCCAACACGTGAACGACGAACTCCATCGGAGTGTAATCGTCGTTCAGCATGATGACCTTGTACATCGACGGTTTCTTGGTCTTCGGACGCGTCTTAACGACCACGCCGGTGTTGGTGCCGTTGCCGTTTCCGCGATCGTCGTCACTCATTCTAAACCCGTGGGCGTCTGGTGATATCCCCGGCGTTCGGCAGCCCCCGGCCGCCGAAAGGTGCGCGGCCGTGGAACCGCGCAGGCGGCGCCGCTCCCTTGAGAATATGAGATTCATCCGCCCCGGGGGAAGGGGGCGCAGTGGCACTTGGGTCAATTCGCCGGCAGCACCGGCCAGAACGCGCAGAGGCCCGGGCGATAACCGCCCGGGCCTCTGATGCTCAATGGCTGTGGCGGGCGCGCCGCAGCGCGCACCGGCCGTCTTAGGCGGCAACCTTCGAGATGCTGACCACGGTCTCATCGACCCGGGCCTTGATCGGCTCGATCGCCTCGTTGGCGGTCTTCACCGACATCTCGGAGAGCTTGGTGCTCTCGGCGACGAAGCTGTCGAAGGACGACTTGGCGAAATCGCTCTGCATTTCGACGATCTCGTTGACGCTCTTCGCGCCCATCACCTTCTTCGAGAAGTCGACGCCGGCGTCGACGGAGGTCTGGGTGTAGGTGAACCAGGCCTTGGAGACGTCCTCGAAGCCCTTGGTCATGATGCCGAAGGACTTGGTGATCGCATCGTAGTTCGCCTGGGAGTAGGTCGCGTACTGATCGTAACCCTTGAACGCGGCGGCCGAGGCCTTCTCCATGTTCTCCTTGGCGACGGTCACGGCCTGGTCGAAATTCTTCTGGCCGGTCTCTTGAGTCAGCTTGGTCATCTTTTCCATGGTCTCCTTACCAGCGGCGACGGCTGCGTCGACCGGCGTGGCACTGCGTGCAGTGGTTTTCTTCGTGGTCATCTGTCTCTCCATTCGGTCGATGGCGCGTCGCGATCCGGATACGGGATCCGGAATTGTGCATCGCAACATGACCGATATGTAGGAAATCCGGCGAAAGGGTCAAGGGATTTTTTGTGCACCGCACAATAAACCCCCGCAGTGCAGCAGAACAGGAGATCCAATGACCCGGGGCCTCGGCAAACTCGTGATCCTGAATCAATCGGTTATGGACAGAAGCTCATGCGACGTCTAGGGTATCGTCTGTTGATTCGGTGGTCGCAGCGTCGACCCCAGTTCCGTTCGAGCCCCAGCCCAAACGGCAATGGAGTGCACGCATGCGGCGGATCGGTCCGGTCTTGGCAATACCGTTCCTCGTCCTCGGTCTGTTGGCCGGGTTGACGACGGCCCCGGCCAATGCAGCCACGAAATACGCGGCCCTCGTTCTCGACGTCGAGAGCGGCAAGGTGCTGTTCGCCCGCCATGCGGACGCCAAGCGCCATCCGGCGTCGCTTACCAAGATCATGACCCTCTACATGGTGTTCGAGGCCCTGGAGAAAGGCAAACTGTCGCTGAACCAGCGTCTGACCGCCTCCGCCCGCGCCGAGGGGCAGGCCTGCTCCTGTCTCGGTCTGCGCCGAGGCGACACCATTCAGGTCCGCGACGCCATCAAGGCCCTGGTGACCAAGTCCGCCAACGACGTCGCCGTCACGGTGGCCGAGGCGCTGGGCGGCACCGAGTACCGCTTCGCCGTCTCCATGACGGAGCGGGCGCGGGAACTGGGCATGACCTCGACCCGGTTCATGAACGCGTCCGGCCTGCACGACAGCCGGCAGGTGACGACCGCGCGGGACATGGCCCGGCTGGCCATCGCCATCCGCCGCGATTTTCCGGGCTACTACGGCGAGTTCTCGACCCGGAGCTTCACCTACAAGGGTCGGACCTACAGCAACCACAACAAGCTGCTCGGCCACTACGAGGGTACGGACGGCATCAAGACCGGGTACATCAACGCCTCCGGCTTCAACCTCGTCGCCTCGGTCGTGCGCGACGGAAGCCGGCTGATCGGCGTGGTCTTCGGCGGTCGCTCCGGCACCCGGCGCAACGCCCACATGAAGGATATTCTGACCGACGGGTTCAGGCAGGCCGAGAAGATCCGGATCGCGTCCTTCAAGCCGCCCCTGCCGGTCGCCCGCCCGACCATCATGGCCGCGGCCGTCGCGCCGACACCGGCGCCCGCGCCGCGGCTGGTCGCCGCGCTCAGCGACGCCCGCGAGGACGACGTCGCCGCCCGCGACAATCCCGAGGAGGAGGTCGGCTCCCGCGACGATTCCGGCGCCTGGGGCGTGCAGGTCGGCGCCTACTCCACCGAGGTCCGCGCCCAACGCTCCATCGCTACCGCCCGCGGCCTGCTGCCCAGCCTGCTGAACGAGACCGAAGGCAAGGTCGAGCCGCTGACCAACCGCGACATCCCGATCTACCGGGCCCGCCTCATCGGCCTGCTGGAAAAGGATGCCCGGTCGGTCTGTCTCGATCTGAAGCGCCGCAAGCTCCCCTGCGTGCCGGTACCGGCCGGCGGCTGAACGCCAGCCGGTCTCTCAGGCGCCAGTCTCTCTAGCGCCAGTCTCTCTGGCACCGATCTCTCGGGCGCCGTTCTCTCGGAATTTGGCTTCTCAGAAGTCGGGAACGTCCAGGCCGACGGCGCGGACCGCGTCGCGCACCTGATCCTTCAGCCGCTCCAGAGCCACGGCACTCTGCGCCTCGCAGCGCGCCACCAGCACGTCCTGGGTGTTCGACGCGCGCAGCAGCCACCAGCCGTCCTCCGAGCTGACCCGCACCCCGTCGATGTCGTTCACCGAGACATCGGTCCGGCCGTCGAGCGCGGCCTTCACCTCGGCGATCGCCCCGAACTTGCGCTCCTCCGCACAGGGGAAGCGGAGCTCCGGCGTGTTCAGGACGGTGGGCAGGTCGTCGCGCCAGGCGGAGACCGGCCGGTCCGAGGCGCCGATCAGCGCCAGCAGCCGAACCGCCGCGTAGGGGGCGTCGTCGAAGCCGTAGTACCGGTCCTTGAAGAAAAGATGCCCGCTCATCTCGCCGGCCAGGGGCGCGCCGGTCTCGGCCATCTTGGTCTTGATCAGCGAATGGCCGGTGCGCCACATCAGCGGCACCCCGCCCAGCTCGGCGATCCGGTCGAACAGCACCTGGCTGGCCTTCACGTCGGCGATCACCGTCGCGCCCGGCTGCGCGGCAAGGATCTCGGTGGCATAGATCGCCACCAACTGGTCGCCCCAGATCACCCGCCCGGTCTCGTCGATCACGCCGATGCGGTCGCCGTCGCCGTCGAAGGCGATGCCCAGGTCGGCACCGGCATCCGCCACGGCGGCCCGTAGGCCCTCCAGGGTCTCCGGCACGGTGGGGTCGGGGTGATGGTTCGGGAAGGTGCCGTCGACCTCGGGATACAGAACCTTGTGGGTGCCCGGCAGTGCCTCGGCCAGCGCCGTGATCACCGGACCGGTCGCCCCGTTGCCGCAGTCCCACACCACCGACAGCGCTCGCCCCGGCCGGTGATCCCGCAGCAGGCGGGCGACATAGGCATCCAGCACCGGGGCCGCCTCGACCGCCCCCTGCCCCGTGGCGAAGCTCCCGGTGCCCGCGATCTCGCCGAGCCGCTGGATGTCGGCCCCGAAGAACGGGGCGGTCCCCAGCATCATCTTGAAGCCGTTGTAGTCCGGCGGGTTGTGGGAGCCGGTGATCATGATCCCGCCATCCGCCGCCAGATGGTGAACGGCGAAATACAGCGCCGGGGTGGGACATCCGCCGACGTCCAGGACGTCGATTCCGGCGGCCCGCAGTCCCTCGATGGTGGCGGCGGCGATCTCCGGCGACGAGATCCGGCCGTCACGGCCGACGGCGACCCGGCGCCCACCGCCTTCCGCGACGATCGTGCCGAAGGCATGACCAAGCGCATGGGCATCGGCCGCGTGCAGAGTGCTTCCGACAATTCCGCGCACGTCGTACTCGCGCAGGATGGTCGGGTCGAACCGGTGAGAAGACGATACCGACTCCGCCATCGCTCCGGCCCTTTACTGGGCCGCCTCGCTGGCGGCGCCGCCGGTCCGCTCGGTACCGCGCCCGATGCAGGTATAGGCGAAGCCGGCGGCCCGCATCTCCTGCGGGTCGTAGACATTGCGCAGGTCAATCATCACCGGCGCCTTCAGAAAGGTCTTGATCCGGTTGATGTCGAGGGCGCGGAACTCGTTCCACTCGGTGACGATGGCGACCGCGTCAGCCCCGTCCATCGCCTCGTAGGCGCTCTGGCAATACTTGATGTCGGGCAGCAGCTTGGCCGCCTCGTCCATGCCCTCGGGGTCGTACCCGCGCACCGTTGCACCGGCCCTGATCAATTCGGGCACGATGTCGAGCGACGGGCTGTCGCGCATGTCATCGGTGTTCGGCTTGAAGGTCAGGCCGAGCAGGGCGACCGTCTTGCCGTCGACCGACCCGCCGCAGGCGGCGACGATGCGCTCGGCCATCGCCCGCTTGCGCCTGTCATTCACGTCGACGACGGTCTCGATGATCCGCAGGGGCGAGCCGTAGTCCTGAGCCGTCTTGACCAGCGCCAGGGTGTCCTTCGGGAAGCACGAGCCGCCATAGCCGGGACCGGGATGGAGGAACTTGCGGCCGATCCGGCCGTCGAGGCCGATGCCCTTGGCCACGTCGTGCACGTCCGCGCCCACCCGCTCGCACAGGTCGGCGATCTCGTTGATGAAGGTGATCTTGGTCGCCAGGAAGGTGTTGGCGGCGTACTTGATCATCTCGCTCGTCTCCAGCTCGGTGAAGACGATCGGGGTCTCGATCAGGAACAGGGGCCGGTAGAGCTGGCGCATCACCTCGCGGGAGCGGTCGCTGCCGGCGCCGATCACCACCCGGTCGGGGCGCATGAAGTCGTTGATCGCCGCGCCCTCGCGCAGGAATTCCGGGTTCGAGCAGACGTCGAAATCGCCGTCGGGCCGACGCTGGCGGATGATGCGCTCGACCTCGCGGCCGGTACCGACCGGCACCGTCGACTTGGTCACGACGACCGTATAGCGGTCCATGTTGTCGGCGATCTCGGCCGCCGCGGCGTAGACGTAGCTGAGATCGGCATGGCCGTCGCCGCGCCGGCTCGGCGTGCCGACGGCGATGAACACCGCGTCGCAGCCCTTCATCCCCTCGGCGAGGTCGGTGGTGAAGGACAGGCGGCCGGCCTTGACGTTATTGGCGACGAGATCGTCCAGGCCGGGCTCGAAGATCGGGATCTCCCCGGCCTTCAGCCGGCGGATCTTCTCTTCGTCCTTATCGACGCAGACAACGTCCACGCCGAATTCTGAAAAGCATGCGCCGGTGACAAGGCCAACATAGCCCGTGCCGATCATCGCGATGCGCATCGATGTCTCCCTGTCCCCGGGCCCGGCCGCTCATGCCGAACCCTCCGCAACTCTGTCAGCAGACGCTAGACGTACTCTTTGAGGAACGCCTTGATGTCATCGCGCATATCGTCGCGCGCCAGGGCGAAGGCGAGGTTGGCCTCCAGGAAGCCGACCTTGTTGCCGCAGTCGAAACGCCGGCCCTCGAACAGCACGCCGTTGAACGGCTGCAGGCCGAGCTGGCGGGCCATCGCGTCGGTGAGCTGAATCTCGCCGCCGGCCCCCTTCTCCATGCGGCCCAGATCCTCGAACACCTTCGGCTGCAGGATGTAGCGGCCGATCACGGCGTAGTTGGACGGCGCCTCTTCCGGCTTCGGCTTCTCAACCATGCCGCGGACCTCGACCAGATTGCCGGTGACCTCGCCCGGCGTGACCACGCCATAGGCGGAGATCGCGTCGCGCTCGACTTCCATCAGCGCGACCATGTTGCCGCCGACCTCGTTATAGGCCTCGATCATCTGCTTCAGGCAGCCGGGCTCCGACAGGATGAGGTCGTCGGCCAGCAGAACGGCGACCGGCTCGGAGCCGACGAAGTTGCGGCCGCACCACACCGCGTGGCCGAGGCCCAGGGGCTCCTGCTGGCGGGTGAAGGCGGTGCTGCCCGGCGCGGGAATGGTGGCGCTGAGAAGCTTGAGCGCGTCATGCTTCTGACGCGAGGTCAGCATGTCCTCGAGCTCGTAGGCGACGTCGAAATGGTCCTCGATGGCGCTCTTGCCGCGTCCCGTCACGAAGATCAGTTCCTCGATACCGGCCTCGCGCGCCTCCTCCACCGCGTATTGGATCAGCGGCTTGTCGACAACGGTGAGCATCTCCTTCGGCATGGATTTGGTTGCCGGCAGAAAGCGGGTACCGAGGCCACCAACAGGAAAAATGGCCTTGCGGACGGGTACAGGCATCGTCTCCTCACAATCCGGGTATCAGTTAGACGGGATGTGCCTATGAGTTGGGGGGTTATCGCGCAATGCCAAGGTCTCGCGCAAGCGCGCCCCTGTGAACGCTCTATGAACCCGGGCGCAGCAGGACGTCCTTGGCGAGGTTGATCTGGGTCGCGAGCCACGAGGATCCGCCGTGATCGGGGTGATTTGCCAGCATCAGCCGACGATGGGCCTCGCGGATCTCCTTGTCGTCCGCATCGGGCCCGACCCCGAGGATTTCGCGGGCGCGCGCGGCGGTCATCACCGACTCGTCGTCGCTCCCGGGCGGCGGCGGCGCGTCCGGCCCGGCATCCCCGGTCTCCGGGCCCATCCGGTCGAGCCATGCGTCGAACACCTGGCGGGACTCGGTATCGCCGTCCAGCTCATCCGCCAGGGCCGACAGCTCCTGCGGAGAAAGCTCGGAGAGCCACCGTCCGGCGAAGGGGCCCTGCAGGATCTCCCCGTCCATGGCGCCGGTGTCGTGGTCGAGGGTCATGGCGAGCCAGCGCGTGCGGACCCCGGTGCTCTGCCCCGGCGTCGGCCCGCGCGCCGCCTTGGCGGCATTGCGCAGCGCCTGCCAGATGCGCCGCCCACGGAACAGGAACACCAGGAGCGGTGGCACGGCGATGGCCAGACCCTGCAGGCCGACGCGGAACAGCATGAACCCGGCGACGCCGGCCACGACGACGAGGCCGAGCCATTTGGCCGCCCGCAGGACATGACGCGGCTCGGCGTTCAGCAGCCATCGGCCCATGAGCGTGAGGCCGACGACCACACAGAGCGCCAGAACCACATACTGCACCGGTCAGCCCCCGACCTGGCGGGTCAGCAGCTTCACCGCCTCGCCCCGCCCCTCGCCGTAGCTCAGCAACGCCCGGCGCCCGCCGGCGGCATAGACGGCGACGGCCGCCAGCAGTTCCTTCAGCCGGTCGGCGCTGGACAGGTCGAACGGGCAGTAGGCGCCGCGTGTCAGGGTGGCGATCTGCTGGAAGGCGCGCGCGACCACCGGGTTCCCGCCCTCGTGAAAGGCGAAGACCGGCACGCCCAGGACCCCCAACTCGCCGGCCGAATTACACACCGCGTCGATATCCTCCTCGAACGCGTCGCCGACGAAGATCAGCGCCCCGACCTTCTCGCGCTTGGTCTCCTTGATCGCGTGTTTCAGGATCTTGGCGATCTGGGTCTGCCCGCCGAGACAGCGCACGCCGGTCATCACCTTGCCCAGCGCCTTGGGGTCGGAATGCCACTTGGACGCCTTGCACTCGCCGAAGCCGCGATAGAACACGAGCTGCACGTCGAGCCCGCCCAGGGCGGCGGTCTGGTGGAACATCTCCGCCTGGATGTGGCAGGCCCGATCCCAGGTCGGCTCGCGGCTGGCGGTGGCGTCGAGCGCGAAGACCAGCCGGCCGCGCCGGCCGGTCGACTCCTGCTTCGGCATGGACCGGACGGTGGACAGGAAGGCGTCGACCTCCGATCTGGTGGAGATCTCTCCGCCGGCCTGTCCAGGCTCCACCGGGAGTTTGCGGTCGCGGTCTTCCTTGGTACCCATCACATGCCCGTTTCGCGAGTCTGACCGCCGCCTATACGGGGCCGTGCGTTCCCTTACAGGGGTCCGTCCCCTTAAGATCGGTGCTCCGGCGTCCGATGCCAACACTATAGCGCCAAGAACGCGGCGACCGGGGAGAGGAAGCGATGCAGGAGCAGGCCGACCGCCCGGATTTCTCCATCCGGCCCATGGACGCGGATGACGCCGATCGGGTCATCGCCATGATCGCTGCCCTGTCCGCCCATGAGGGCGCGCCGCCGCCGCCGATTGACGCCGCCTCGCTCGTCCGCTGGGGATTGGGGCCGGACGCCCGGTTCGCCGCCCTGGTCGCCGAGCGGCGCGCCAAGGCCGTGGGCTATGCCCTGTTCCACGAGAGTTTTCATATCGGCCGGGCCCGACCGGGAAGCGTGCTGATGGATCTGTACGTGGACCGTGGCCACCGGCGGCGGGGAATCGCCCGCGCCCTGCTCGCCGCCGTGGCCCGCGCCACCCGAGCGCGCGACGGCGACTGGGTGACCTGGCAGGCGCATCCGCGCAACGTCGAGGCGATCGCCTTCTACGAAGCGATCGGCGCCCGCCGCTATGCCGCTGCGGATTTCGAGCTGGCGGACGCGGCAATGGCACGGATCACTCTCTCATAGCGGGAAATTTCACTAATCTATACCTACATAACAGGATACTCTTTCCCGCGACAGATATCGCTGGAGGGAGGTTTCCATGGCGTCCGACTTCTGGTCATCGCCGCCGGTGCCTTCTTCCTGATCGGCGCCGGTCAGGGAGCGGACATCGTCCTCGGCCTGTCGCGCGGCGTGGCGCAGGAGATCGGGCTGTTCTATTTCGGGCTGGGCCTGTGGGCCTGGCAGAGCTGGTTCTGGGCGCGCTAAATCCTGATCACCCGCGGCCTGGACCGGCGCCGGGGGGTGCCGAGACCGTCGAGGCGGAGGCGGTGTCACCGCCCCTCTCTCCCGGCGAGCGCCGGGTGGTCTCCTGGTATCGGCGCCTGCTCGGCCTGATCGCCTATCTCTGCGCCATCTCGATCCTGGCGACCACCCACGGGGTCGCCGACTGGCTGACACTGGTCGCGGTCGCCCTTGCGGCGGTCTACCTGGTCGCCGTCTGGAAGCGTACGGCCATCGGCAATCCGCGGTTTCAGACCGGGGCCAACTGGAAGGGACGGGGAAGCCTCGGCCTGATCGTGCCGGTGACGGTCGGACTGTCGCTGCTCACCGCGGCCGTCGGCGGGGTCTTCGCACTGGCCGACCCGGTCGCCTATGGCTTCGCGGTGGGCTCGGCCCCGGTGCTGTTCCTGGCGCTCGCCTCTATCCTGACGGCCGGCAGATGGCGGGCTGCGAGGACACGTTCGAGATCGAGCCGCCGCTCGGCTGGGTGCTCTCCGCCGAAGCACGGGCCTCGATCACCGAGATGATCCGCCGCATGGCGCACAACGCGGAGGAAATGACGAAACTGGTCGCGGCGATCCGCACCGCGGGCGGAGAGGTCAGCCGGTCTGGCGGGCCCGCGGCCGGCGCTCGGGAAGCTGCAGCGCATTGATCAGCGCGCGCACCTCCTGACGGGCGGCGACATGGGACATGCGCGGGCGCGCGGCGTCCGGGCGGGCCTTGTCGTCGAACATGTCCAGCATGGTCAGCCCCTGCAGGAACAGCTCTCGGAAGATCACCCGCTCGCTGAAGCCCGGCGCCATGCGGAAGCCGATGCGGCGCGCCAGGCGCTGCAACACGTCGGCCATTTCCTTCTTGTTGTTCGCCTCCAGCGTGGACAGACGGTTGCGCATCACGATCCAGTCGATCGAGCCGCCGTCACGCTGGGCCCGTGCCTTGCGCTGATCCCAGACCATTTCCGCGTAGACGCTGGGCCGGGCCATCTCGCCAGTCTGGCCGTCCACGTGGGCGACCACGTCCAGGTCGATGAAGCTGTCGTTCACCGGGGTGACCAGGGTGTCGGCATAGGAATGGGCGACGCGGGCGAGGTAGCTGTCGGTGCCGGCGCAGTCGATGACCACGTAATCGACCAGGCCGCGCAGCTTCTCCAGGATCGCCTCGAACCGGGCCCGGTCCTCGGCCCGAGCCTCGTCGCGCACCGGCTGCTCGGACGGGGCCAGGAAGAAGTGCCGGGGCATCGGCAGCTTGCGTTTCTCGCGCTGGATCGTGGTCGCCCGGTTCGACAGGTAGCGGGTCAGCGTCCACTGGCGCGCGTCCAGATCGATGGTGCCGACCGCGTAGCCGAGCCGCAGCAGGGCCACCGTCAGGTGCATGGAGGTGGTGGATTTGCCGGACCCGCCCTTCTCGCAGCCGACGACGATGACGTGCGCCGGCTCGCCCGGCAGGGCGTCGTTGGCGGGGGTCGAGTCTACGGCTGTATCGGCCACGGCGATTTTATTCCATGCGATTTCATCACTATGACTCGTTACAGGCGGAAAGGGTTCGGCGCAAGCGTGGGGTGCGGTGGACGGGGGTGGACCCCGTTCCGCCTTCTCGTCTTCCCGGCCCCGCGCCGGGATCCAGAACAAGAACTGCTGGAGGGGTCGGGATGAGTCGGCGATGGCCTCTCTAGGCCCCGGCGCGGGGCCGGGGAGACGGTTGGGGGTGGGGGCGAGCGCCTAAGCCTTCCGCACCCAGACCGCGGTGTCGTGGAACACCGCCCCACCCATCGGCGGTGGGCTGTCGGCGGAGGTCAGCAGGTTGATGCCCACCCCCTCCTCGAAGGCCGCGTTCGGCCAGACCGATTCGACGATCACCGTGCCCTTCTGCACCCCATCGAACAGCCTTGCGTGCAGCACCACGGAGCCCTGCCCGTTGCCGAGCCGCACCCGTGCGCCCTCCTCCACGTCCAGCTCGGCGGCGGCATCGGGATGCAGCATCACCGTCGGCCGCCCTTCGCGCTTTTTGCTGGTCGCCGTCTCGGTGAAGGAGGTGTTCAGGTAGTTGCGGGCGGGGGCCGTGACCATGCGGAACGGCTTGTCCCCGGTCGCCCGGTCGACGATGTCCACATGATCGGGGAATCCCTCGATCCCCGCACCGCTCGGCCCCAGGGCGGACCAGTCGGCGCGGAACCGGAATTTCCCCGAGGGCGTCGGGAAGCCGTTGGCGAAGCGCCTGTCGGCCTCCTCCTTCGGCCCGACATCGAGCCAGCGCCGCTCGACCATCTCGGCGAAGCCCGGATAGCCGGATTTCCTCAGCGTGGCGTCCAGCAGCTCGGCCTCGCTCATGTGGCAGGACGGATGGTCGCCGCCGAGCTTCAGGGTCAGCTCGTTCAGCAGCCGGTGGTTGCTGCGGCACTCCCCGGGCGCGTCGATCACCGCGTCGTGCACCTCCAGGTGCGGGTGCCCGCCGGCGGTGTAGAGATCGGCATGCTCCAGGAATGTGGTCGCCGGCAACACCACGTCGGCATGGCGGGCGGTCTCGGTGAGAAACTGCTCGTGCACGGCGACGAACAGATCGTCGCGGTTGAAGCCCTTCAGCACCCGGCCGGTATCCGGTGCCACGGCGACCGGATTGGTGTTCTGGATCAGCATGGCGGTGACCGGCGGGCCCTGGCACACGACCGCGTCCTCGCCGGTGAGCACCGGGCCGATGCGCGACATGTCGAGCACCCGGGTCGACGGGTCGAGCCGGTCGGTCGCCTCGATCAGCGACTTGTCGACCTTGTAGTAGCCGTCGACCTTCCACAGCGCCCCGCCGCCCTCGTACTGCCATTTGCCGCCGACGGTCGGCAGGCAGGCGACGGCGTGGACCTGCATCGGCCCGTTGCGCGAGCGCGCGAAGCCGTAGCCGACCCGGATATAGGCCCGCTGGGTTTCGCCATAGCGTTTGGCCAGCGCCTCGATCTGGGCGGCCGGCACGCCGCTGATCGCCTCGGCCCATTGCGGGGTGCGGGGCTTCAGATGCGCTTCCAGCTCTGCCACGTTCTCGGCGAAGCGGGCCATGTAGGCCCGGTCGGCGTAGCCATCGCGGAACAGCACATGCATCATCGCGGCGGCCACCGCCCCGTCGGTGCCGGGCCGCACCATCACATGCTCGTCCGCCGCCTCAGCGCTGGGCGTGCGGTAGGGATCGACCACTACGAAATGGGCGCCGCGCTCCTTTCGGGCGCGGGCGACATGGGTCATCACGTTGACCTGGGTGGAGACCGGGTTGCCGCCCCACATGATGATCAGGTCCGCCTTGGCCATCTCGCGCGGGTCCGTGCCCTTCACGTCGCCCATCCCGGCGATCCACCCGGCGCGCACGACCGTGGTGCAGATGTTCGCGTCCTGGCGGGAGTAGCCCATGACGTTGCGCAGGCGGTTGATCCCGTCGCGGTTCACCAGGCCCATGGTCCCGGCGAAATAGTACGGCCAGACCGTCTCGGCACCGTGCTTTGCCGTAGCCTCGGCGAAGGCGCCGGCGACCCGGTCCAGCGCCTCGTCCCAGGCGATTTCCTTGAACTGGGTGGAGCCCTTCGGCCCGGTGCGCAGCAGCGGCTTCATCAGCCGGTCGGGATGGTGCACCCGCTCGGCATAGCGCGCGACCTTGGCGCAGATCACCCCGGCCGTGTAGTCGTTCGCCGCGGCCCCGCGGATCCGTCCGATCGTCGAACGGTCGATCCGCTCCACCTCCAGGGCGCAGGCGCTGGGGCAGTCGTGCGGGCAGACGGAGGGGACGGTGTCGAGCGGCATGGGGGGAGCGTAAACACAGCCGGATGGGACGTCACCGGGTGTTTCTGCACGCGCCATCGGAAATGCCCGGTGCGCTGGAATGTCTAGGCTGGACTGGTCCAGATTTTGCTTGTCGTCGATGCGCAGTCGGACGCCCTGTCCCCGCCAACCGGAGCCGTATCGAGCCATGCCACAAGCTTCCGATTATCTCGACGCCCACTGGGAAGTGGGACAGCCGATCACCTACTCCTTCAACGTCGGCGCGACCGGAGCCTCCGAGTTCTCGGCGTCCTACCGGTCCCTGTTCGAGGCGGCGATGTCGCAATGGTCGGCCGTCGCCAATATCACATACCAGGAGATTTCGGACCCCTGGACTGCCGACTGGATCATCGGCTGGGACCCATTTTCCGATGGCTATCTCGGCGTGCTCGGATGGGCTGCCAACTATGACTACGACAGCGACGGCATTCTCGGCTCCTCCGAGTTCGAGTTCTCGCAGATCGCCATGGACCCGAACGACACCTGGATCTTCTACGCGACGGCGGTGCACGAGGTGGGGCACGCCCTCGGACTCGGCCATATCGACCATACGCCCTCGATCATGTCGACCTTCGCCGACGGGCAGGAGGAGCTGACCGCCTACGACATTGAGGTGATCCAGTCGATCTACGGTGCCGGCGGGACCATCGTCACCCAGCAAACCGGCACGGACGTGGCCGACATCCTCGTCGGTACAGGAGCCCGCGACACGCTCTGGGGTGGCAGCGGTCAGGACACCCTGTCCGGCGGATGGGCCGGCGATCTCCTCTACGGCAACCGTGGCACGGATCACATTTTGGGCGGCGCAGGCGCAGACACCCTCTACGGCGGACAGAACGACGGAACACCGAGAGGCGCCCCGCTCGCCCAGCGCGACGGCTGGGATACTCTGAGCGGCGGCGACGGCAACGACGTGATCTACGGAAATATGGGTAGCGACGTCCTCGTCGGCGGCGACGGGTGGGATTCCATCTACGGCGGACAGGACGACGACAGCATCTTCGGCGGACTGGGCCAGGACGACATGTACGGCAATCGCGGCGCCGACATCTTCGTCTTTACCGACGCCAACGAAGGGTTCGATTACATCGTCGATTTCGACGTGACACAGGACCGCCTGCAACTCGTCGGATCGGTCTCGATCACCTCCATTTCTCCCGTAACCGACGCGACCTATGTCGGTCTGACCTCGGGCACCACCATCAAGCTGGTCGGCGTATCGGTCTCCGACGTCTCGGCATTCGTCGACTACGTCACGTAGGGCCGTCTCTCCGTCCGGACCGTTTCAGGGCTGGTGCGCCAACGGCACGTCCCCGAGGTAGATCCCCAGCCCCAGGGCCGTCCGCACGACGATGTCGTCGGCCGAGACCGGGCGCTTGTTCGACACCACGTCCTCGATGGACACGTCGCCCACGCCCCGGTTGCGCCAGACCGCGACCCGGCCGGTCTTGCCCTTGGCCATCAGGTCGACCGCATGCACGCCCAGCGCGCTGGCCAGCACCCGGTCGGCGGCGTTCGGCTCGGCCCCGCGCTGGACATGGCCGAGCGTGGTCACCCGCACGTCGGCGCCGATCCGCTTCTCCAGCTCGTCGCCGATCCACTCGCCGATGCCGCCATAACGCTCGCCGCCGCCGGGACGCGGCCGCATGGCCTGGGTGCCGTCCGATTTCGGCGTCGCCTCGGCCACCACGATCAGCGAGAAGCGGCGGCCGTGATGGCCCACGCTCTGGATCGCCTCGACCACGCCGTCGATGGAATAGCGGAACTCCGGGATCAGACAGACATCGGCGCCGCCGGCGACCGCCGCATGGGTGGCGATATGGCCGGCGTCGCGGCCCATGACCTCCAGGATCATCACCCGGTTGTGGCTCTGCGCCGTCGGATGCAGCCGGTCCAGCGCCTCCACCGCCACGGTAACCGCGGTGTCGAAGCCGATGGTCGTGTCGGTGCCGAAGACGTCGTTGTCGATGGTCTTGGGAATCCCGATGAACGGCAGATCGGCGCGCTGCATGATCTTGTCCAGGATCTGCATGCTGCCGTCACCGCCGATGCCGATCAGCCCGTCGATGCCGAGATCCTTCAGCCCGGTCACGATCTCCTCCGAGCGGTCGACCGGCCCGTGCGGCGAGGGGAAGGCGAAGGGGTCGCCGGTGCTCACGCTGCCCAGCATCGTGCCCGCGCGGCGCAGCAGGTGACCGTCGAAATTGGACGGGGCGAGCGGATGGACCCGCATCGGACGCTCCATCACGCCGCGGGTCCCATCCTCGATTCCGATCACCTCCCAGCCGTAGATCGTATTGGCGTGCAGGACGACCGCGCGGATCGCGGCGTTCAGGCCGGCGCAGTCGCCGCCGCTCGTCAGTACCGCAATCCGTTTGGTCATGCCTGTTCCTCGCTCATGTTACCGGTGCATCCCTTGGCCCGCGGCGCCGGCCCGTGCCATGCTTGATCAACAGGATTGAGCCGGACCCGCCGCATGACCGACCTGAAGATTGTCGACTCCCACCACCATCTCTGGGACCTGGAGGCGAACTATTACCCCTGGCTCAGCGACCGCCCGGAACCGCATTTCTTCCTCGGCGACTACAGTGCGTTGAAACGCAACTATCTTCCAGAGGACTACAAGCGAGATGCGGTCGGTTTCAACATCGTCAAGACCGTGCACTGCGAAGCCGAGTGGGATCGGGACAATCAGGTCGCCGAGACCGAATGGCTGACGGGCCTCGCCGCACGCGACGGAATGCCGAACGCCATCGTCGGCCATGTCTGGCTGGACGACCCCGATGTGGAAGCAAAGCTGGAGGGCCATTGCCGCTCGCCGCTGATGCGCGGCATCCGTTCCAAACCGGTGACGTCAGCGACACTCGACGCCCCCCGTCCGGACGGGCCGCGCAGCCTCACCGACCCGGCCTGGCGCCGCGGCTACGAAGCGCTCGGACGATACGGCCTCAGCTACGACCTGCGGGTGCCGTTCTGGCATCTGGGCGAGGCCGCAGAGCTGATCGAGAAGCATCAGGAGATCCCGGTGGTGGTGAACCATACCGGTTTCCCCTGGGACCGCTCGCCGGAGGGACTCGCCGCCTGGCGGGTCGAGATGAAGCGCATCGCCCGGATCCCCTGGGTTCACCTGAAGCTGTCGGAACTCGGGCTGAAGGATGCGCCCTGGAGCGTTGAGAGCAACCGGGCCGTGGTGCTGGAGGCGCTGGAGATCTTCGGCCCGGAGCGCTGCATGTGGGCCTCCAACTTCCCGCCGGCCAGCCTGCGCGTCGGCTTCCGCGACCAGCTGGAGGGCTTCCTCGACATCCTGTCCGGCCTGACCCGGCCGGAGCTGGACGCGGTCTTCCACGACACCGCCACCCGCTTCTATCGTCTGTGACTGCCACCGTCTGAGATTGCCACCAGCTGAGATTGCCACGAGCCTTTGGGGGACGACCGCGTGACCGATTTCCACGAGACCTTCCGATCCGCCGTCCCGCCCTGGGAATGCGACATCGTCGAGCATTTCACGGTGGCCTATTACTACGAGAAGTTCCGCGCCGCCGGCGACCGCGCCCTGCTCGGCCTGGGCGTGCTGGCCAAGGAGGCGCGGACCACCTCCTGCTACACCCGCTACAAGAAGGAGCTGCGGGCCGGCGACACCTACCGAATCGTCTCCGCCCCGATCCGCGCCACCGGCGGCGATGCCGGCGGCGGCTGGGGCGGCGGCCTGACCATCGGCCACAAGCTGATCGACATGGAGGCGGACGCCGTCGCCGCGACGACCGAGCAGACCTTCGCCCTGGACAGCCCGGTCTCCCTCGACGGCTATGCCGACTGGGACGGCGAGGTCCGCGAGGCACGGCCGGCGGTCGGCGCCGGGGCCACCTGGGTCCCGGCCGCCACCGATGTGGTGCTGCCCAAGGACGTGGACGCGGCCGGACGCCTGACCCTCGACGCCATGGTCCACCGTTTCACCGCGGCCGGCGGACACCTGCTGAACGCCATCGGCTGGACCGCCAGCCATATGCGCGACAACCGGGTCGGCTACTCCACCTTCGAGTTCCAGATGACGCTCGGCGCCCTGCCCTGGGTCGGCGTGCCGCTGGACACCGAGTCCACCATCGGCGCCATCGGCCGCTCCTCCATGCGCATGGTGCACCGGATGATCCGGGCCGATACCGGCGACCTGGTGGCCGAGCTGTCCCAGTTCGGCGTGCATCTGGACATGAACGCCCGGCGCCCCTCGTCCATACCGACGGAGATCGCCGAGGCCGCGCGCGCCCTTAGGGGAGAGTGACGATGACGGCCCTGCCCGAGATTCGCGAGGGCGGCCTGGACCTGGCCGAGGTCCACGCCCTGCTGCAGACCCATCTCGACACCATGGCGCTGCACTCGCCGGCGGAAAGCCGCCATGCGCTTGACCTGAGCGGCCTGCGGGTGGCCGAGGTGACGTTCTGGAGCGTGTGGGAGGGCGACGCCCTGATCGGCTGCGGCGCGCTGAAGGAGCTGTCGTCCGAGCATGGCGAGATCAAGTCGATGCACACCGCCGCCGCCCATCGCGGCAAGGGCGTGGCGGGGAAGATCGTCGAGCACGCCATCGCGACGGCCAAGGCGCGGGGCTACACGCGGCTCAGCCTGGAGACCGGATCGCCCGACGGCTTCGCGGCGGCGCGGACGCTGTACGCGCGCTACGGCTTCACCGAGTGCGGCCCGTTCGGGGATTACCGGGAGGACCCGTACAGCGTGTTCATGACGCTGGAGTTGGGGTGAGCCGCCCCCCTCCCCTTCACACTCCCCGGATTTATTCCGGGGTCCACGCCCAGGGTCGCACGATCCCTTGAAGCGAAACGCAGGTTGAACCGTGGGCCCCGGAATAAATCCGGGGAGTGTTTTGAGGCGGTTAGCTCTCCGCCACGCGATTCACCCGCTCGCGCCAGACCAGCACGATCGCGCCGGTGACGATCAGCGCCGCGCCGGCAATGGAGAGCGGCACCGGGATCACGCCGAACACCGCCGCGTCGTACAGGGCGGCGAAGACCAGGGCGGCGTAGAAGAACGGGATCACATAGCTCGCATCCGCCCGCTTCATCGCCTGGATGAACAGGCTCTGCGCCGTGACCATGACCAATCCGATGGCGACCAACAGCAGCCACTGCTGCGGTGTCGGCCACTGCCAGACGCTCAGGGCCACGCAGAGCGCCACGGTGGCACCGATCGTGTTGTTGACGAACAGGATGCGGATGGCGGGCTCGCCACCGCCTTCCGCCTTGCCGGTCAGCATCTTGATGAAGATCACCTCGAACGCCCCGAACAGCGCCGCGCCGAGCGCGATCAGCGCCGCCGGCTGGAACGCCGCCATGCCGGGCCGGATCAGAACCAGCGCGCCGAGCACCGCCATGCCCGCCGCGCCCCAGCGCCACGGCCCCACGCGCTCGCCCAGCAGCGGGATCGCCAGAACCATGGCGATCAGCGGGTTGAGGAAGGAGATCGCCGTCGCATCCCCCAGCGGCATGAGGGCGGCAGCGGTGAAGATGCAGGTCACCGTCGCCCATCCCGCCACCGAGCGGGCCGCGTGCAGGCGCCAGCGCGTGCCCTGGAAGCCGGGCCGCATCACCAGGATCACCGGCACCAGCGCCATCCAGGCGAACAGGAAGCGCCCTGCGCTGACCATGAAGCCCGGCAGCGGCGGTCCCAGCAGATCCTGGCCCAGCACCTTGGCCATCAGCGTGGTGGCGGCCACCAGCGAGGCCGCCCCGGTCATGAACAGGGCGGCGACCGTCAGCCGGCGGCGCGCGGAAACCTGCTCAATCGTCAGGTCAGACGGCACCCTTGTCCCTTTCGGCGGCGATCTCCGCCTCGGACAGGCCGAGGATCTCCGCCAGCACCTCGTCGGTATGCTGGCCCAGGGTCGGCGGCGCGTAGCGGTAGCGCACCGGGGTGCCGGACAGCTTCACCGGGTTGGCGATCAGCGGCACCGTCCCCTCGCCGGCCAGCGGATGCGGCAGGTCGATGCGCATCCCTCGGGCCTGCACCTGCGGGTCGGCGAAGGCACGGTCGATCGTGTTCACCGGCCCGCACGGCACCTTGGCCGCCTCCAGCGCCGCGACCCATTCGTCGGTGGTCTTGGTCATCATGTAGTCTGGCATGGCGGCATATAGCGCGACCCGGTTCTTCAGGCGCAGCGGGTTGGTCGCGTAGTCGGGATTGTTCTTCAGCTCGTCCGCCCCGGCCACGTCGCACCAGCCCTGGAACTGCCGGTCGTTGCCGCAGGCCAGGATCACGTGACCGTCGGCGGTGGGGAACACCTTGTAGGGCACGATGTTCGGATGCTCGTTGCCCAGCGGCTTCGGCACCTCGCCGGAGACCAGGTAGTTGGTCCCCTCGTTCACCAGCCAGGCGACCTGGGTGTCCAGCAGACAGACGTCGATATGCTGGCCCTTGCCGGTGCGGTCGCGGTGGCGCAGGGCGGCCAGGATGTTGGTGGCGGCGTACATGCCCGTCATCACGTCGGCGATGCCGACCCCGACCTTCACGGGCTCCACCCCCGGCGTGCCGGTGACCGACATGATCCCGCCCATGCCCTGGGCCAGGAAGTCGTAGCCCGCCCGCTCGGCATAGGGGCCGGTCTGCCCGAAGCCGGTGACGGAGCAGTAGACCAGGCCGGGGAACTCGTCCTTGAGCTGGTCGTAGCCGAGGCCGAGCTTGGCGAGCGAGCCGACCTTGAAGTTCTCCACCAGCACATCGCATTCGCCGATCAGCCGCTTCGCCAACGCGATGCCGTCGACGCTGGCGAGGTCGATGGTGATCGAGCGCTTGGACCGGTTGGCGCAGAGGTAATAGGCGCTCTCGGAAGTGTCCTCGCCGTCCGGGCCCTTCACATAGGGCGGGCCCCACTTGCGCGTGTCGTCGCCCTGGCCCGGCCGCTCGATCTTGATCACGTCGGCGCCGAGATCGCCGAGAAGCTGGGTGGCGGTGGGGCCGGCAAGGATGCGCGTCAGATCGAAGATGCGGACGCCGTCGAGCGGAAGGGCGGACATGGAGGCCTCGTATGCGGGTCTGGGTGAGCTGTTCAGCGGGTCAGAGGCCGCAGCGCGTCCTGACTGGGCTTGCTGGTGGCGATGGATTCGACGGTGTCGTAGGCGTCCGACCAGGCGGCGAGGGTCGGATAGGTCTCGCGCCAGTCCGGCACCAGCTCGTAGAACTCCATCATGCCGATCCCGGCGACGAGGCAGAGCGCGTCGAAGCTGATCGGCGGGGCGCCCTCGGGGACCGTCACGGTCTTGTTCAGGTGGGCGAGTCCGCGCCGGACCTGGATGTCGGCCACGTCGAGCATGAACTTCGAGCGGTCCTCCTCCTGGCGCCGGGTCTCGCGGGACCAGACGGTGACGACGTCGAGGAAGGCGAGCGACTGGGCCTCGGCCGCCACCGCGTGCCAGTCGCCGTAGCGGGCGACGGTCCGCTTGCCGGATTTCTCGTCGAGATAGGCGCAGATGTGGCGGGCCTCCGACAGGACGAGGTCGCCATCCTCCAGCAGCGGCACCCGGCCGAGCGGCGAAATGGAAATGACCGGGCTGTCCGGCGTGCGCAGCCCGACCCAATCCAGCTCCAGCCGGTCGCCCAAACCGCCTTCGATCGCGGTGATCCGGCAGATCCGGGCATAGGGCGAGTTCGGGGTGTAGTAGAGCTTCATGGCGGCCTCCCGGTCGGTTCTTCTGAGCGGCCGCCACCCTACCTCAGTGCGCGCGTCGTGGGAGGGGACAGATTTGAACAGCGATGGAACACCTCGCCGCTGGTCACCCCAGGTCTAATTGCCCGTAAGAAATTTCACGAATTACGCAACCTTCCAGGGCGGTAACGACGTTGGCACTTCATGACACTATCAGGAGGTTGTCATGAAATACCGCCGATTTTTCGCAATGATCGCCACGTCGACTGTGGTGATGCTCGGCTTAATGTATCTGAACACCTACCTCTTCAGTCATGTCTTCTGGTCGGAAACGCGTGCGTATATGGCGATCCTCATGGGCGCGACGATGGCCATTGTCATGCTGGCGTTCATGCTCTCCATGTACACGAACCGCGCCGCGAATGCCGCGATCTTCATCGGAGCGGCCCTGCTCTTTGGCGGCTCGCTCTGGCTGGTCCGAGGGCAGGCAACGGTCCAGGACCGGTCGTACATGAGCGCGATGATCCCTCACCATTCGATCGCGATCATGACGTCGACACGTGCCGGCATCTCCGACCCGCGGGTCCGGAAACTGGCCGACGAGATCATCTTCGCCCAGGATAAGGAAATCGCCGAGATGCGGTATCTGATCTCCGATATCGACCGCAATGGCGACGGCACGGAGGCGGATCCGGCTCCAGCCACGATCGTCTCCCTTGAGGAGGCGCTATCCACCGCGGAGGTGTCCGTCCTGGACCCGGAATTCATGCGGGATGAGGAGATGGGTCAGCTCTTTGCCGGACAACCGGACTGTATCTTCACCTACACCCGGGACAGCCATCCGGTCCTGGCCGTGGGCAACCAGCAGGGAAGCGCAGCCGCGCTCCTGAAGATCAGCGGCGACCTCGTGCGGCTCTCGCCGGACGCGCGCTCCACCGCAAACGCCCCGGTCCTGTCAGCCCCTGGCATCACCCTTCGTGTCTCCGGCAGAGACGGTGGCGAGCTCGCATCCGAGGGACCGGGAGAGCCCGTGGAGGCGGATCTCGTGCTGAATCTGGAGCGTGGGCTGACGGCGGGATATAGCGGCTACTATACCTGCCGAGGCTGAAGGCTCGGCTCCGGCGGACGGGCCGCTCGTTAAGCCACCCGGTCGCCCTTCTTGACCTGCACGGTGCGGTTATCGACCGCCGGCAGCATCTTCGCCGGGTCGCGCGTCACCACCACGTCGAGCACCGTCGGCCGGCCGGTCTCCGCCAGGGCCTTGGCCAGCGCCGGGGCGATCTCGTCCGGCGTCTCCACCCGGATGCCCTGGCAGCCGAACGCGCTGACCACCTCGGCGTAGTTGGTCTCCGCCAGGTCGGAGGACTGGTAGTTGCCCTCGCCGTACATCAGGTGCTGCAGCGCCTTCACGTAGCCCGACGCCGCGTTGTTCACCACGATCACCGTGAAGGCCAGCCCCAGGCGCCGGGCCGTCTCCAGCTCGCCCAGCACCATGTTGAAGCCGCCATCGCCGGTCAGCGCCACCACCGGGCCGAGCCCGTCATGCTGCGCCCCCAGCGCCGCTCCGATCCCACCGGGCACGCCGTAGCCGATGGACGCGAACCCGCGGTCCGGCACGAAGCCGCGCCCGGCCTGCTTGGTGTCGTAGACCAGCCCGCCCCAATGGGCCGCGAAGCCGCCATCGGCCACCAACGTGGCATCGGCGGGCAGCGCCTTGTTCAGCTCGTTCAGCAGCCGTGCCATGTTGATCGGCGAGGACTCGTCGTTCAGCCGGCCGTCCACGTCCTGACGCCAGGCGGCCATGCGCTTGGGCACGTCGGCGGCCCAGTCGGCCAGCTTGTCCTTCAGGCCGCGTTTGCCCAGAGCGACGCGCAGCTCGTCCAAGGTCGCCTTGGCGTCGCCCCACAGGCTGAGCGCCGGCATCAGGGTGCGGCCCATCTCCTCGGCGACGATGTCCAGGTGGATGACGGTCTTGCCCTTGGGCGGCACGGTGTAGCGCTTGGTGGCGATCTCGCCGAGCTTGCAGCCGACCACGAACAGGACGTCGGCCTCCTCGATCAGCTTGTTGGCGATCCGGTCGTAACGGCCGAACAGACCGGCGGAGAGAGGATGGGTGCAGGCGATGGCGCCCTTGCCGGACATGGTATGGGCCACCGGCATGTTGGTCGCCTCGGCGAAGGCGGTGACGCTGTCGGCGGCCCGGCTGATATGGACTCCGCCGCCGCAGAGCATCAAAGGCCGCTCGGCCGAGGCCAGCATGTCGACGGCGGTATCCAGCGCGGTGGCGTCCGGCCGGCTGCGCAGGGCCGGGGCGGCGCGGTGGATCGGATCGACGACGAACTCCTCCTCGTCGAAGCCGTAGGTCCCGTGGCAGATGTCCTCCGGCACGTCGAGCACGACCGGGCCGGGTCGTCCGGACGTGGCGACGGCGAAGGCGCGGCGGACCAGTTCGGGAATGCGCTCGATATACTCGACGCGCAGCACCTCCTTCACCGCGGGGCGCAGGATGTCGAGCTGGCGGGACTCCTGGGTCATGTTCTTCCAGGAATGCATCCGGTGGCTGTCGCCGATCAGGGCGACGATGGGAATGCCGGCGTTCAGGCTCTCGACCAGGGCGGTGACCAGGTTGGTCGCACCCGGGCCCAAGGTGGCGTCGACCACGCCCACCCGGCCGGTGACCTTGGCATAGGCGTCTGCCGCGAAGGCGCCGCAGCGCTCGTCGTTGATCAGGTAGTGCTTGAGCCCGAGGCGGCGGGCGGCGTCGTAGAACGGCAGGAGCTGGAAGCCGCCCATCCCGAACATCGGGCCGATCTCGAAGGCCTGCAGCATCCGCGCCAAAGCCTCGCCGCCGGTCATCTCGTTGGTGGTCATGCGCTCACTCCTGCAATTTCATGTCGTCATCCTGACGAACGTCTGTGTCGTTGTATCCGCTCGTGGCCACCCTCACGTCATCCTGACGCACGTCAGGATCAACGCTCCGCCATCGACGCTTCCGTTTTCCCCCGGCTCCGCCGTTCGTGGCTTGGTCCTGACTTGCGTCAGGACGACGGATGGGGCGGGGCCGGGGCGTGTCGAAGAACCGTCCGTCACATCTTCATCAGCTTCCGCGCCGTCTCCGCGATCATCGCGGCGGTGACCCGCACCGTGTCCTCCAGCGGCGGGGCATAGGCGATGGGCACCCGCGGCGCGCCCAGCCGCTTCACCGGGGCCTTGAGGTCGCGGAAGCAGACATCGGACACGGTCGCGGCGATCTCGGCGCCGAACCCGCCGGCCTGCACGCTCTCATGGGCCACGATCAGCCGGCCGGTTTTCTTCACGCTGTCGAACACCCGCTCCTTGTCCCAGGGCCACAGCGTGCGCAGGTCGATCACCTCCACCGAGGCACCCGCATCGTTCAAAGTCTTCGCCGCCGCCATGGTCTCGTGGACCGTGTCCGACCAGGACACCAGGGTGATGTCCGTTCCCTTGCGCAGGAACCGGCAGCGGCCCAGCGGCAGCGGGTCGTTGTTGTCGACCTCGCCCTCCAGCGCCCAGAGGTTCTTGTGCTCCATGTAGACGACCGGGTCGTCGCAGCGGATGGCGGATTTCAGCAGGCCGTAATTGTCCACCGGACTGGACGGGCAGACCACCACCAGCCCCGGGATATGGGTGTACCAGCTCTCCAGGCTCTGGGAGTGCTGGGCGGCGGACGACCGCCACATGCCCATGGGCTCGCGCACGACGATGGGCACCTTGGCCTGGCCGCCGAACATGTAGCGCGCCTTGGCCGCCTGGTTCACCAGCTCGTCGACGGCGCAGAGCGCGAAATCGGCGAAGCGCATCTCCACCACCGGCCGCGTGCCGGACAGGGCGGCCCCCACCGCCACGCCCATGATCGCCGCCTCCGAGATCGGCGCGTCGGAGATCCGGTCGGGGCCGTAGATTTCGGGCAGGCCCTTGTACTGGCCGAACACCCCGCCCCGGCGCAGGTCCTCGCCCAGCGCCCAGACGGTGGGGTCGCGCTGCATCTCCTCGTGCAGGGCGTTCTTGGCGGCCTCGCCGTAGGTCATCGTCACCATATGCGGGGCCTCCTCAATAGGCGCCGTTGCGCGGATCGCCGACGTCCTGGACATCGGCAAAGGCGCGGGAGAGCGGCGGCCAGGGGGCCGCCTTGGCGTCGTCATAGACCGCGTCCATCTCCTCGATGGCGTCGCGCTCATGGGCGGCGAGCTGGTCGCCGCGTACCCCGGCATCGGCCAGGGTCTGGGCCAGGCGGGTGATCGGGCAGCGCTTCCAGGCGGCGGCCACGTCGTCGCGCGCGCGGTAGCCGTCCGGGTCGGCGGCGGTATGGCCGGTCAACCGGTAGGTCTTGGCGTTGATGAAACGCGGCCCGCCGCCGGCGCGGATTGCGGCGACCGCGTCGCGCACCGCCTCGTCCAGGGCGACCACGTCGTTGCCGTCGACCTCCATCGCCGGCAGGCCGATCGCCTCGGCCCGGGCGGCCGGGCCCTTGCCGGCGGTCATGTCGGCGGTGCGGGTGGTCGAGGCGTAGCCGTTGTCCTCGCAGACGAACAGCGCCGGCAGCTCGAACACCTTGGCCCAGTTCAGCCCTTCGAGGAACGGTCCCCGGTTGATCGCGCCGTCGCCGAAGATCGAGCAGGCGACCCGGTCCTCGCCGCGCAGCTTGATCGCATGGGCGGCCCCCGCCGTGATGTGGATGTTGGCGGCGACAACGCCGTTGGCACCCAGCATCCCAACCGAGAAGTCGGCGATGTGCATGGAGCCGCCCTTGCCGTGGCTGGTCCCGCCCTCGCGGCCCAGCAGCTCGCGCATCATGGCGGTTGGATCGGCGCCCTTCGCCAGGGTGTGGCCGTGGCCGCGATGGGTGGAGGCGAGGATGTCGTCGGTGCGCAGGTTCGAACAGACGCCGACGGCAATGCCTTCCTGGCCGATGGAGGGATGGATGGCGCCCAGCACCAGCTTATCGGTATTGGCCCGGAGTGCCGCCTCCTCGAAGGCGCGGATCCGCCACATCAGCTTGTGATGGGCGAGCAACCGGTCGAGATCGAGATTCCGCGCCGCCTGCGGCGCGCGTGGGTCTGCCGTCACGAGTACCTCCCCGCAGGAACCCCGATCTTGTCGCCGGGTGGCGAAACCTTAGAGAGCGGCGCGATGCGGGGTCAAGACGACGATGGTTGTGGGGTGCTCAGGCATGGTCGAGCCCGAACGCTTCCAGGATGCGGGTCGCCGCCACCGCCGGGGTGGTATCGCCATCGACCACGGCGGCCTCCAACTCGGGCACCAGGGCCTTCACCTCCGGGTGGCCCTCCAGGGCGCCGATAAGCCGGTCGCGAACCATGGCCCACATCCAGCGGACCTGCTGGCCGGCGCGCTTGCGCTCGAAGGAGCCTGCCGCCTCCAGTGCCTGGCGGTGCTCCTTCACCGTGCCCCAGACCTCGTCGATCCCCTGCTTGATCAGGGCCGAGCAGGTCAGCACGCGGGGCGACCAGTCGGGATCGGCCTGCTGCAGGATGTGCAGGGCGCCCTTGTACTCACGGGCCGCCCGCTGGGCGCGGTCCTTGTTGTCGCCGTCGGCCTTGTTGATCACCAGCATGTCGGCGATCTCCAGGATGCCCTTCTTGATGCCCTGCAGCTCGTCGCCGGCGCCCGGCAGCATCAGCACCATGAACATGTCGACCATGTCGGCGACGGTGACCTCGCTCTGGCCGACGCCGACGGTCTCCACCAGCACCACGTCGAAGCCGGCGGCCTCCACCACCACCATGGTCTCCCGGGTGGCGCGGGCGACGCCGCCGAGGGTGCCGGCCGAGGGCGAGGGACGGATGAAGGCGTTCTCGTCCTGGCCGAGATCGGTCATCCGCGTCTTGTCGCCCAGGATCGAGCCGCCGGAGCGCCCGCTGGTCGGATCGACGGCGAGGACGGCGACCTTGTGGCCGCTGCCGGTCAGGTGCTTGCCGAGCGCCTCGATGAAGGTGGATTTGCCCACGCCCGGCACACCGGTGATGCCGACCCGGTGGGCCGCCCCCGCATGGGGCAGCAGGCGGACCAGCATTTCCTGCGCCAGCTCCCGGTGGGCCGGCTTGCGGCTTTCCACCAGGGTGATGGCGCGGGCGATCACCGCCCGGTCGCCGGACCGCACGCCGGCGACGTAGTCGTCGACCGACAGGGTACGGCGGCGGGGCGATGTGGCCGGGGCGTCTGTCATGGGATCCTTCGAATGAACTGTATCTTGATCACTCCCCGGATTTATTCCGGGGCCTACCCGCCAGCGTGCCTCACCTTCAACGATCGAGCGAACTGACGGGTGGGCCCCGGAATAAATCCGGGGAGTGAGTGAAGAGAAAGAGGGTGTGCGCTTCCCTCAGGCCGCGCGGGTTTCGTCGCCGAAGGTGTCGAGCAGCTTCTTCAGCAGGTCGATGGCCGCCTCCGCGATCACCGTGCCCGGCGGGAAGATCGCCGCCGCGCCGGCCTCATAGAGCGCGTCGTAGTCCTGCGGCGGCACCACGCCGCCGACAACGACCATGATGTCCTCGCGCCCCAGCTTGGCCAGTTCCTCGCGCAGTTCCGGCACGAGCGTCAGATGCCCCGCCGCCAGCGACGACGCGCCGACCACATGGACATCGTTCTCCACCGCCTGGCGCGCTGCCTCGGCCGGGGTCTGGAACAGCGGGCCGATATCCACGTCGAAGCCCAGATCGGCGAAGGCCGTAGCGATCACCTTCTGGCCGCGGTCGTGGCCGTCCTGGCCCATTTTGGCGATCAGGATGCGGGGGCGCCGGCCCTCCTGCTCCTCGAACTCGGCGACAAGCTGCTTGACCTGGTTCACCACGGCGCTCTCCCCCACTTCCTTGGAATAGACGCCCGAGATCGCCTTCACCTCGGCGACGTGACGGCCCCAGACCTTCTCAAGCGCCAAGGAGATCTCGCCGACCGTCGCCCGGGCCCGGGCGGCGTCGACGGCCAGAGCCAGCAGGTTGCCTTCCCCGGTCTCCGCCGACTTGGTCAGCGCGTCGAGGGTGGCGTCGACCTTGGACTGGTCCCGCTCGGCCCGCAGGCGGGCGAGCTGTTCGAGCTGGCCCTTGCGGACCTTGGCGTTGTCGACCTTCAAGATCTCGATGTTCTCGGGATCGTCGGTCCGGTACTTGTTCACGCCGACGATGGTCTGGCGCCGGCTGTCGATGCGCGCCTGGGTGCGGGCGGCCGCCTCCTCGATGCGCATCTTCGGAATGCCGGCCTCGATCGCCTTGGCCATGCCGCCGTAGCTTTCCACTTCCTGGATATGCGCCCAGGCCTTCTCCGCCAGATCGCGGGTCAGTCGCTCCACATAGTAGGAGCCGCCCCACGGGTCGATCACCCGGGTCGTCCCGGTCTCCTGGGCGATGAGAAGCTGGGTATTGCGGGCGATGCGCGCCGAGAAGTCGGTCGGCAGGGCCAGCGCCTCGTCGAGGGCGTTGGTGTGCAGCGACTGAGTATGCCCATGGGTGGCGGCCAGCGCCTCCACACAGGTGCGCGTCACGTTGTTGAACACGTCCTGGGCCGTCAGCGACCAGCCGGAGGTCTGGCAGTGGGTGCGCAGCGACAGCGATTTGTCGGACTTCGCCCCGAACTCCTTCACAAGCTTGGCCCAGAGCAGGCGCGCGGCCCGCATCTTGGCGACCTCCATGAAGAAGTTCATGCCGATCGCCCAGAAGAACGACAGGCGCGGCGCGAACCGGTCCACGTCCAGCCCGGCATCCATGCCGGCGCGGATGTACTGCACGCCGTCCGCCAGGGTGTAGGCGAGCTCAAGGTCCGCCGTCGCCCCTGCCTCCTGCATGTGATAGCCGGAGATCGAGATCGAGTTGAACTTCGGCATCTTCTCCGAGGTGAAGGCGAAGATGTCGGAGATGATCCGCATGGAGGGGATCGGCGGGTAGATGTAGGTGTTGCGGACCATGAACTCCTTGAGGATGTCGTTCTGGATGGTCCCGCTCAGCTTCTCCGGCGCCACACCCTGTTCCTCGGCGGCGAGGATGTAGAGCGCCATCACCGGCAGCACCGCGCCGTTCATGGTCATCGACACGCTCATCTCGTCCAGCGGGATGCCGCCGAACAGGGTCTGCATGTCCATGATGCTGTCGATCGCCACGCCGGCCATGCCGACATCGCCGGCGACGCGCGGATGGTCGCTGTCGTAGCCGCGGTGGGTGGCGAGGTCGAAGGCGATGGAGAGGCCCTTCTGCCCGGCCGCCAGGTTGCGGCGGTAGAAGGCGTTGCTCTCCTCCGCCGTCGAGAAGCCCGCGTATTGGCGGATCGTCCACGGCTTGGTCACATACATGGTCGGGTACGGGCCGCGCAGGAACGGCGGAATGCCCGGCCAGGTGTTCAGGTGGTCGAGGCCTTCCAGGTCCTCCGCCGTGTAGAACGGCTTCACCGCGATGCCTTCCGGGGTCACCCAGGGCTCGGCGTCGGGGGCAGAAGCGGCGGCGCCGCGGCCCAGGTCGAGGCTGGCGAAATCGGGTATCCGGCTCATCACTGGCCTCCCTCGTTCAGAACGCCGAGACGGCTGAGCACGCCGCGCACCGTGGCGAGCGTGTCGTCGCCGGCAAAGAGGTAGCCGTCGATCCCAGCCTGGGCCCAGGCGGCCTCGTGGTCGCCGGGACGCCCGGCCAGCAGCACCTCGCGGGCGCCGGCGGCCTTCAGGGCTTTGGCGGTCTCCGCCGCACGCTCGGCATAGATGCTATCACTGGAGCAGATCACGGCCAAATCGGTCCCGGCCTTGGCCAGGACCGCTTTCAGGTCGCCCGTGTCGCCGTCCGCATCCACACAGGCGACGCCGCCGGTGCCCAGATGGTTGCGCGTGAAGGTCGCGCGCGCCGTCGACATGGCAGGGCCGCCGAGCAGCACCAGCAGGGCCGTCGGCCGTCTGGCGGCGGCGTCGGCGGCATCGCGCAGGATCTCGAACGCCTCGCCCAGGCGGTGGGCGGTTGGCGCGGTGATCGTTTCGGGCGCACCCTCGGCTCCCAGCAGCCCGTCCAGCGTCTGATCGCCGGCCAGCCCCTGGGCGGCGGCCGCGACCAGCGCCTTACGGTCCACGCTCTCCAGATCGACCGGCGTCTCGTCCACCTTCGGGAAGGCGTTGACGCCGGTCAGCTCCTCGCGCCGCCCGGCGATCCGCCGCTCGCGCTCGGCCCAGGCCTCCGCGCACTCCTTCGCGGCGGCACCGGAGGTCAGGTGCCTGGCCATGCCGCCGGCCGCCTCGATCGCGCGGAACCGGTCCCAGGCCTTGGCCGCGAGCTGGTCGGTCAGGTTTTCCACGTACCAGCTGCCGCCGGCCGGATCGCCGACCTTCGCCAGATTGCTCTCCTCGGCCAGGATGATCTGGGTGTTGCGGGCGATGCGCCGGGCGAAGCCGTCGGGCAGGCCGCAGGCATGGCTGTAGGGCAGCACGGTGATGCTGTCCGCCCCACCGACCGCGCCGGCGAAGGTCGCGACCGTCGCCCGCAGCATGTTCACCCAGGGATCGCGGCCGGCCCAGGCATTCGGCGCCGTCACGACGTGCAGGCGCATCGTTCGGGCGTCCTGCGCCACGCCGCAGGCGCCGAGGATCTCGGCCCAGAGCCGACGGGCGGCGCGCAGCTTAGCGATGCCGAGGAACACGTCCACACCCACCGGGAGCGAAAACTCGATCTGCCGGGCGGCAACTTCCACCGACAGACCCGCCGCTTCCATCGCCCGCAGATAGGCCACACCGGTGGCCAGGGCGTAAGCCAGATCCATCGCCTCGTTCGCCCCGGCGCCATGATAGGCGGAGGTGTCGACGGAGACGGCCGTGACCTTCGGATAGGCCTTCGCCGTCTCGGTTGCCAGCTTGGCCATCCGGTTCAGCGAGGCGTCCAAGGGCTCCGGCAGCATGCCCTCGGCGGCAAGCGCACCCAACGGGTCGGCGCCCAGATGGCCCAGCACCTCCGCCTTGCCGATCCCGCGCCGCTCCCACAGCGCCCGCATCATCGCGGCGGTGGCTCCGAAGGCTCCGCCGGGCTGCAGCGAGACCGTGGCCGCTTCCAGGAACACGCCGTTCAGGGCGGTGTCGAGGGCATCCACGGAGTGCAGAAGGACGCCGTCGACACCGGCGTTCTCGGGATCGTCCGCCGCCGTGCCGCCGCGCCGGCCGGCCTTGTCCAGGCGCAGGATCACCGAATTGACGCCGCGTTCCAGGTCGGCCAGCGCAGACTTGTTCACCGCCTCGGGGTCCGGATGGGCGTGGAGCTGGCGGATATCCCAGCCCAGGGCCACCCGCTCCAGCGCCCCGGCATTGCGGGTCGCGGCATCGGCCGGCGTCTGACCGGTATCGGCGGCATAGATCGGGTCGGTGACGATGCCCTCGGCCAGGCGCCTTGTCAGCGCCTTGTCGAACGGAGCGCCCTTCAGTGCGGCTTCCGCCAGCTTGCGCCAGGCTTCGCGATCTGCCGCCGGGAAATCGGCAGCGAGCGTCAGCGCTTCGGTATCGGCGTCACTCATGGCAGTCCCCGTGCCCGTCTCTGCATGAACCGTCATTCATCAGATACGACTTGCTCAGCAAAGAGGCAACCGACCGAGCGCATTCCGGAAACGGCAGAACCCGTGACCGGACGCCGCGTTGGTGGCAAAAGAACACCATGAGACCGAGCGACGACCACCGCCCGCACTGGCTGGCCCCCGCCATCGCAACCGTCATCCTGCTCGTCCTGGTGGCGACGTCGGCGGGCGGGGCGAACTGGCAGCTTACGACCGTGGTGCTGATCACGGTCGCCGTGGTCGTGGCCCTGCTGCACCGCCTGCTGCCCGGCAGCCGGTTCTTCTCGATCACCTTCGCCAACGCGATCAGCGTCTATGCCTGCGTCTATGTCTCGTTTTTGGAGGCGCGGTTCGCGCCGACCAGCCGGCTGATCGAGGTGGTCGCCTTCCTGCTGCCGATCCTGGGCTTCGCGCTGGCGGTCTATCTCCGGCGCCAGGGCATCCGGTCGGTGATCCTGTCCGAACATCCCCGCATCGAAACCCGGTTCGGGCGGGTGTTTCTGTGGCTGCTGCCGGTGACGGCGATCGGGGTGCTGAACTTCCTGGTTCCGCTGGAGAACTGGGATGTGCAGCAGCGGGGGGCGTGGCTGCTGGGGGCGATGTCGGTGATCGCCATGGTGATCTTCTTCGCCGGGCACAGCGTGGCTGTGTTCCTGGTCGATACCGGCCTGCTGTTCGAGGATTTTTACGAAACCGCGGCCCGGCTGATCAAACCGGCCTTCGCCTTCCTGACCTTCTATTCGCTGATCACCGTGGTCTTCGCCGCCCTGTACCGGCTGATCGACCGGCTGGACGGCGTCGACACCTTCAGCTTCTCCGGCTTGGCCCGCGACATCGGCTTCGCCGAAAGCCTCTACTTCTCCATCGTCACGCTCTCCACGGTGGGGTATGGAGACATCGTTCCGCTGACCTATGCGGTACGGGCCGTGGTGGCGGTGCAGATCGTGCTGGGCATCATCCTGCTGCTGTTCGGCTTCCAGGCGGTGTTGCGCGCCACGCGGGACACCTAGAGCAGATCGCGAGCAGATGATTCCATCTGCTCGCGTGAGTCTGCTCTATCTTCAATAGATTGCGAGCATTTCCCGCTCACGGGTGATCGGGAAAGGCTCTAGACGCGACCGACCCCGAGGCTGCATGACCTCCCCTGCGATGCCGACCCAGCCCTCCCCGCCCCTGCCGGAGACCACCCATCTGCGCATCGCGCTGGCCTGGGTGATCGGCCTTACGACGCTGAGGCTCTTCGCCAACGCGCTGACCGGGCTGGAGCTCTACGGCGACGAGGCGCAGTACTGGACCTGGGCCCAGACCCTCGACCTCGGCTATTTCACCAAGCCGCCGCTGATCGCCTGGATCATCGCCGCCACCACCTCGGTCTGCGGCGACGCCGAGGCCTGCGTGCGCGCCTCCTCGCCGCTGCTGCATGCCGGCACCGCCCTGGCGCTGTACGGGCTCGGCCGGTCGGTCGCCGACAGCCGGGTCGCCATGTGGTCGGCGCTGATCTGGATCACCCTGCCCTCGATCGCCTTCTCCAGCCTGATCGTCTCCACCGACGTGCCGCTGCTGTTCTGCTGGGCGCTGGCCGCCACAGGCTACCGCCGGCTGCTGGACACGCGCGCCTGGCGCTGGGCCGTGGTGGCCGGCCTCGCCATCGGCGTCGGCATGCTGGCGAAATACGCCATGGCCTATGCCTTTCTCGGCATCGCGCTGCATCTGGTGGTCAGCCCGCGCGACCGCTGGATCCTGCGCGACCTGCGGGGCCTGCTGGTCCTGGCGCTGGCGCTGCTGATCCTGTCGCCGAACCTGTACTGGAACGCCGCCAACCACTTCGCCACGGTCGCCCATCTCGGCGACAACACCAACCTGGGCGCCGACCCGTCGCAGAAGTTCCGGATCTCCAAGGCGCTGCAGTTCCTCGGCGAGCAGGCCGGCGTGTTCGGACCAATCCCGTTCGCCATCCTCGCCTGGCGCCTGATCGCCTGGATCCGCGGTCGGGCGAGCGACACCGAGAAGTTCCTGCTGGCCATCGCCCTGCCGCCGCTGGCGGTTATCACCTTCCAGGCCTTCCTGTCGCGGGCCAATGCCAACTGGGCGGCCACCGCCTACCCCACGGCGACGGTGCTGGTGGCGCTATGGCTGGTGGGACAGGCGCCGCGCTGGATGCGCTACGCCACGCTGGTGCCGCATGTGGTCGCCTGCCTCGCCTTCGCGGTGGTCGTCGCGGTCTGGCCGACCCTGCGGATCCCGCTGACCGACCGCGGTTTCTCGCGGATGGCCGGCTGGGAAAAAGTGGCCGAGGCCGCCCGGCCCGAAATCCTCACCAATCCGGACCTGCCGGTCCTGATGACCGACCGCATCGCCATGGCCTCGCTGCTGTACTACATGCGCGATCAGCTCGGCGTCGGCGATCTGCAGCCGGGCAAGCGGCCGGTCTATGTCTGGGACTGGAACCGCCAGCCGGAACATCACTACGAGCTTGCCGTCCCCTACGACCCGGAAAAGACCGACCGGGCGCTGATGATCACCGAATGGGAGACGCCGGCGGCGATCCTCGACCATTTCGAGGCCACCGAGCAGGTCCGGGTGATCTCCATCACCAGCTACGGGCGCACCAGGCGCCTGGAGGTCTGGCTGGTCAGCGGCTTCAAGGGCTGGGAATAGGGCGGCGACGCCCCCCTTCACCGCAACCTAGAGCAGATCGTGCGGTGACGGGATCACTTCGTGATCGCGTCAGCGTGCGTGAATCTGCTCTATCTCATTGTTTTAGAGACAAATTCACCGACCATATTGAATCATGAAATGATTCAATATGGTCGGATTTGGCTCTAACCTCCCGGAGTTGGGGCGCAGGACAGCCGGAACACCCCCGCGTCACTGTCGACGCTCCAACGGATCGCAACCCTGGACCCCGGCGCAAGGCCGGGGAGACGGGGGGGGGTGACGGTAGCAACCTCCTTCGTCTTCCCGGCCTTGCGCCGGGACCTAGAGGGGAGACCGCTGGAACCCCGCCGATATCGTCTCGGCGGATGGCCCCCAAATCCCCGCACACAGCAAATCACCGCGCACGGCCGGAACGCCGCAGACCCTCGACCTACGGAACCAGCCGCCCGTCCTCGATGCGCACGATCCGGTCCATCGCCGCGGTCACCGCCGGGCGGTGGGTGATCATCACCACGGTCCGCCCCGCCATCACCTCGTCCAGGGCGGCCAGCACCGCCCGCTCGGTTTCCGCGTCCAGGCCCTCGGTCGGCTCGTCCAGCAGCAGGATCGGGGCGTCGCGCAGGATCACCCGGGCGAGCGCCACCCGCCGGGCCTCGCCGCCGGACAGCGCCACCCCCGCCTCGCCGAGCCAGGTGTCGAGCCCGTCCGGCAGATCGGCGACCATCCGGTCCAGCCCGGCGATGCGCAGGGCGCGGGCCACGGACGCCTCGCCCGCCTCGGGGGAGCCCAGCAGCAGGTTGTCGCGCAGGGTGCCGGCCAGGATCGGCGTGCCCTGGGACAGCACGCCCAGGCGGGCGTGATGATCCGCCTGGGTCAGCGCGCGCAGGTCCGCGCCACCGACCCGCACCGTACCCGAGTCGGGATCGTGGAACCGCATCAGCAGCGCGAACAGGGTCGACTTGCCGGAACCGGACGGCCCGACGATCGCCACCCGCTCGCCCGCCTCGATCTCCAGATCGACCGCGTCCAGTGCCGGCCGGACGGCGCCCGGATAGGCGAAGCGCACACCCTCCAGCCGAATATCGCTGCCCTCCGAGAGGGGCTTGGGTGGGGACAGGGACTGGGACGGATCGGTGACCGTCGGCGCCATCTCCGCCACCTCGCGCAGGCGCCGGGTCGCCGCCCGCGTGCGGCCGAGCATCTGATAGGCCAGCGGCAGGGGGGCGACCGCCTCGAACGCCGCCAGAGTCACGAACGCGCCGATGGCCAGCATCGGCCCGACGCCCTCTCCGGCCCCGCCGGCGACCGCCACGCCGACCAGCAGCACGGCGACCAGCGCCGCCTGGGTGAGCATCTGCGTCGCCGCGGCGCCGACGGCGGCGATCACCGCCTGGCGGCGCACCGCCGCGCCATGGCGCTCGGACACCCGATCGATCTCAGCCAGCGCCCGACCGACCGCGCCATGGGCGATCAGGTCGGTGAGACCCTGGGTCAGGTCGATCACCTGCTGGCGCAGCTCGGCCGCCCGCCGCACCTGCTCGAGCCCCGCGGACCGGCCCGCCCGCTCCGTCAGCGCCGGCACGCCGAGCCCGGCCAGCGCCAGGATCAGCAGCACGGCGACGGCGACCGGCGGGGCCACCGCCGACAGGATCGCCGCCAGGGCCAGCGCCGCCAGCAGCGCCACCACGCTGGGCGTCACGAGCTGGATGTAGAGCCCGTCCAGCGCGTCCACGTCGCCCACCAGCCGGGACAGCAGATCGCCGGCACGCAATCCCCCCGTCGCCTGTCCGCCGATCCGCCCCGGTACCAGTGGCACCAGACGGTCGAAGAACCACAGCCGGATATCGGCGAGGATGCGAAAGGTCGCCTCGTGGGTGGTCAGCTTCTCCAGATAGCGCGCCGCCGACCGGCCCAGCGCCACCGGCCGCAGTAGCCATGCCCCGCCCGCCAACGCGCCGACCGCGACCGCCCCGGCGAGCCCGAGCAGGGCCAGCCCGAGCCCGACCACCAGCACCGCAAGCACGGTGCCGAGCAGCATCCATCCCGCCCGACCTTTTGTCAGACCCAGGAAATACAGGAGGTCAGCCATTCGGCGCCCCCTCGGTCTGCCCGGCCGCGCGGGTTTCGACCACGCGGCCCCGTTCCAGCCGCACCACCCGGTCCGCCAGGGCGATCACCGCGGGGGAATGGGTGGCGACGAGCACCGTGCGGCCCCGGGTCAGGCGGCGCAGCGCCGACAGCACCGCCGCCTCGCTGTCCCGGTCGAGATTGGCTGTCGGCTCGTCCAGCAACACCAGCGGGGCGTCGCGGACCAGGGCCCGGGCTAGCGCCACCCGCCGCGCCTCGCCGCCGGACAGCGCCCGCCCGCCCTCGCCGACCACGGTGTCGAGCCCATCCGGCAACCGGTCGACCACCGGACCGAGGGAGGCGGCGTCGAGCGCCTCGGTCAGCACGGCATCAGCCGCGCCCGGCCGGCCGAGGGTCAGATTGTCGCGCAGGCTGGCCGACAGGATGCGCACCCGCTGCCCCGCCCAGGCGAGCGACGGCACCAGCGCCCTGCCGTCCAGCGGCACGCCGTCGACCAGCACCCGACCGGCGGTCGGCCGGCGCAGACCGAGCAGGACGGACAGCAGGGTCGACTTGCCCGACCCGCTCTCTCCGACCAGAGCCACCACCTCGCCGGGCGCCACCTGGAAGCTCACGCCGTCCAGCGCCGTCCGCCGCCCGCCGGGATAGGCGAGCGACAGCCCCTCGAACGCGAGGCCCGGCGCCCCGGTGCGCGACACGGGGGCGGCGCGTGCCGGCAGGTCGTCGGCGGCGTCGAGGATCTCCAGGAGCGCCTCGGCCGCGCCCACGGCGGCGGCCTTGTCGTGATAGTGGGCGCCGAGGCGGCGCAGCGGCTGGAAGATCTCCGGCACCAGGATCAGCAGGAACAGCCCCTCGGCCAGCGCCATGCCGTCGCCCTGGAGCAGGCCGCCGGCAAGATGCACCGCCACCAGCGCGAGGGCCAGGGACGACAGCAGCTCCAGCGCCGTGGAGGACAGGAAGGCCAGCCGCAGCACGCCCATGGTCCGGCGGCGCAGATCATCGGAGACGGCGCGCATGCGGCCGCGCTCGCGGTCGATCTCGCCGAACAGCTTGAGGGTGGCCAGCCCCTGCAGCCGGTCGAGGAAGTAGCCGTTGGCGCGCTTCATCGCGGTCACCTGGGAGCGCGCGTGCACGCCGGTGCGCCAGCCGACCAGCCCCATGATCACCGGGGTCAGCGCCCCCGCCGCCAACAGCATCCAGCCCGAGGGCGGGTCGACCAGGAACACCGGCACCAGCAGGGCGACCGGCACCGCGCCGGCGAGGATCTGGGCCGGATAGAAGCGGGCGATGAACCCGTCCAGGGCCTCGACCTGATCGACGGCCGTCGTCGCCACGGCGCCGCTGGCGCGCTGGTCGAACCAGGCGGGACCGAGATCGGACAGGGCGGCGAGAACCTGCCCGCGCACCGCCTGCTTGATCCGATGGGACGCGGCGGCACCGACGACCTCCGAGGCGACGGAGAGCGCACCGCGCAGGACGATCAGGACAAGGGCCAACAATGCCGGCGGCCACAGGGCGGAGAGACCGGCGCCGTCGATGGCATCGGCGATCAGACCGGCGATCACCCACGCCTGGACAACCGCGACGCCGGCGGCCAGCAGACCGGCGCCCACCATCGCCGCGAGCGCCGCTCCCTGACCGGTGGCGAGCCGCTTCAGCCAGGCCGTGCGCCGACGCTCCGCCGGTCGGTCGCCGGCGGCGGTGGAAGGCGATGCGGCGTCGGGTGCCGGGGCGGAAGCGGAGATCTCGACCATCGGCGTTGCGGTAGCGCGGGGGCGGGGGAGTGTCAAACCCGCCCGTAATCCGGGGGGCTGGTTGATAAGGCCAAAGAAGTTCATATTTCCCAGACTATGGCTGTCCCCCCTCCCTCGGCCTTGGGCCGGAGCGTCGACCGAAAGGTTGGCGTCGAGATCGAATTCGGCGGTGTCGGAACCCTGGAGACCGCCTGGATCGTGGCCGACCGGCTGGGCGGCACCGTCGAGCACTCAAGCCCGTATGCCGCCGTGATCCGCGACACCTCCATCGGCGACGTGTCCGTCGAGCTCGACTGGTCGTGGATCCAGAAGGCCGGCGACGACGGCGGCATCCTGGATCAGACCAAGGAACTGCTGGCCGAGCTCGGCCGCGACGTGGTGCCGACCGAGATCGTGGCTCCACCGTTGGAGGGCGACAGGATCGGGGAACTGGACCAGTTGGTGCGCGCGCTGGCCGAAAACGGCGCCAAGGGAACCCGCGCCGGGCTGCTGAACGGCTTCGGCATGCATCTCAATCCGGAACTCTGGGAAACCGACCTCAACGCCACGGCGCTCCGCAAAGTGCTGCAGGCCTATCTGCTGATGTCGGCCGGCCTGCGCGAGGCGATACAGGTCGATTTCACCCGGTCGCTCCTGCCCTTCGTCGCCACGTTCGGCGACGATTACATGCGTCATGTGCTCCGGAACGACTATGCTCCGGACATGGATACCCTGATCGACGACTACATCTCGTTCAATCCGACGCGCAATCGCGAGCTGGATATGCTGCCGGTCTTCGCGCATATCGACGGCCGGCGCGTGCGTGCGCGGCTGCACGACCAGAAGATCTCCAGCCGTCCGACCTTCCACTGGCGCCTGCCGAACGCCGATCTCGAGAGCCCGTTCTGGTCGATCACCCGCGAGTGGGAACGCTGGCTGACCGTGGAGGCGCTGGCGCTCGACGACCGGGCGCTGTCGGATCGGATCGACACCTGGGCCCGGGAGCGGGCCCGACCGTGGTTGGAACGCATCTGATGCGCCCGCGTATCGGCATCACCACCGGCAAGCGCAAGGGCCGGGCGATGCGTCTGGCCAACGCGTTCAACGTGCTGCTGGCCGGGGGCTGGCCCGTGACCATCGGTCCTGGCATCCGCGAGAGCTTCGACGATCTGGACGGGCTCATCATCGGCGGCGGCGTCGATATCGAGGCGCGGCTCTACGGCGTCGACACCAGCGACGAATGGCCCTACGACCCGGACCGCGATGCGCTGGAACTGGCCGGAATCGCCTGGGCCGATGCGGTCGGCGCGCCGATCCTGGGGATCTGCCGCGGAATGCAGCTTCTGAACGTCCATCGCGGCGGCACCCTGCTGCGCGATATCGTGACCGCCAAGCCGGGCTATCGGAACAAGCGATCGCTGTTCCCCTGCAAGACGGTGGAGATCAAGGAACAGACCCTGCTGTCGCGGATCACCGGAACCAAGCCGCTGACCATCAACGCCCTGCACCATCAGGCGGTCGACGTGGTCGGTAACGGGCTGGTCGTCGCCGCGCGGGAGACCGCCGGGTTCATCCAGTCGGTGGAGACGACGGACGGGCCGATGCGGCTGGGCGTCCAGTGGCATCCGGAGCTCATGCCCTGGAGCAGCCGCCATCGGGCGGTCTTCTCGACCCTGATCGGTGCCGCGCGCCGGCGCGACTACCGGCAGCCGCCGATCCCCTCGGCGATCAGCGCGTAGCCGAGCACGGGGGCGGGTCGGCCGGTCAGCGGCAGGTCCGCGGTCAATGTGCCCACCACCGCATGCGCCGGCAGGGGCTCTCCGATCTGACTGACCGGCGCCGCGCGCAGCGAGTCGAGTGTGGCGGGATATCGCGTCTCGTTCCACACGACGACGCAGCCGCCGGGCTCCGCCAGAGGCGGTGGCGAATAGAACGGGCGCTTGTTGGTCCACACGCGGACGGTCTCGAGATGGCGGCGCAGATTCGGGCCCGCATCCGTCGAGGGCGAGTCGAAGCTGACGATGGTACCGCGCTCGAATCCGGCGGCGCGCAGTTGCCCTGCATAGTCCGACCACGGCATCACCAGGCGGCATTTGCTGCAGTCTAACGGCGCGACCATTGCCTGGGCCGCCAGACCGCCCAGCGCGGTGACCGCCAGGAGGCAGAGCACGGCGAGATACCCGCCGACCACCCGGCCCCCGACCCCGCCCGGCGGCACCAGCGCGAACAGCAGGATCGGCAGCGGGATCAGCACGAACAGGTAGTGTTCCCGCAGCTTGTCGACGCCGGCGACCGCCATGGCCAGGCCCAGGGAGAACAGCACCAGGACCACCCACAGGCCGAGCCACAGGACAACCGGGCGCTGGGTGACGGGCAGCGCCTGCGTGCGCAGCGTCCACAGCGCCCGGCCGAAGAACAGAACGAACAGCGGCAGCAGCGGCAGGGAGAAGTCAAAGGCCGCCTTCAGCGCCAGCAGCCCGCGCTCCAGCGGCCCCTCCGGCGGATGCGCGGCGATCGCACCGTCGAGGATGCGGGCCTCGGCCACCGCCAGCCAGGTCTCCATCTGCGCGAGGACGTAGCCATGGGCCGGTGCGGCGAGGATCACGCCGCCGGCGACCGCGATCCAGAACCGGCGGTCGGCCACCACCGCCCGCATCCGGGGCACCGCCAGGGCCGAGAGGATCAGCAGGACCAGGACCGGCCCGTAGCTGAACTTGCTGAGCAGCCCCAAACCGATCACCGGCAGAAGGCAGAGGAAGCCCGCCGTCGTGGGCAGACGCGACAGCCTGAGCATCAGCCAGACGGTCGTGGCCAGGGCGACGATCAGGGCGAGGCTGTCCATGTAGACGGTCAGCGAGGCCCAGCCGAGAAACCAGAACGCCACCGGCGACAGGGCGGCGGCGACGGCCAGCCGGCGGTCGGCGATCGCGTCGCGCGCGGCGCCCAGCATGGCGGCGAAGAACAGGGCCAGCAGGCCGTAGCGGATCGCCACTGTCGCCCCCAGGGTCGGCCCGACCACCCACTCCGCCACCGCCGCCAGCCACCCGGCGACCGGCGGATTCCCGAAATCGTAGCCGAGCGCGAAGCTCTGGCCGTACAGCATGAGCTGGGCCTCGTCCCCCGAGGATCCCGACAGCAGCACCATCCGGATCAGCCAGCCGGCGCCGTAGTACAGCGCGACCGCGGCGAGGAACACCCGCACACGGCTCAGCGCGAGCGCCGCGGCGATGGGACGGTCGAGGAAGCTGAGCAGACGGGACATGGGCCACAGGGCGGCGATCGAAGACCCAAGGCTTCAACCACGGGACGCCAAAGGCTGCAAGCGGGATGGCAGGCGGGGGTGGGGTAACCGCAGCGGCGAGTTGCTGCCGTACCCCCTTACCCGCACTCCCCGGTCCTGTGCCGGGGCCACGCCTCACCCGGCACCGGCGGTCGGGATCGGAAGTCCAGCCGATCCGCGTTTGACGGATCGACCCCGGCACAAGGCCGGGGAGTGATCCGAGAGCAACGGGGTGGGTTTGTAACCGGATGGGTCAAACCATCCAAAATGGGCACCAGGTCCCGGACGACGCTGTCGCGTCTCCGGTCGAGGGAGAGGTGAGGCCATTCCCTCGTCCGACCGGAGTCCCCACAAAGGGGCGTCCGGGACCCAGATCTCTCGCGCGACGCCTCAGGCGGCTTCGCGCTTGTTGCGTTCCTCGTCCGGATCGTAGGCAAGCGACGGCGCCATCCAGCGCTCGACCTCCTCGACGGACATGCCCTTGCGGCGCGCATAGTCCTCGACCTGGTCGCGCTCGATCCGACCGAGTCCGAAATAGCGGGCGTCGGGATGGGAGAAGTACCAGCCGGAGACCGACGACGCCGGCCACATGGCGAACGACTCGGTCAGCTCGACCCCGGTCTGCTTCTCCGCGTCCAGCAGCTCGAACAGCGTGCCCTTCTCGGTGTGGTCCGGGCAGGCCGGATAGCCGGGCGCCGGACGGATGCCCTGGTAATCCTCGGCGATGAGCTGCTCGTTGGTGAGCGTCTCGTCGGCGGCATAGCCCCAGAACTCGCGGCGCACCCGCTCGTGCATGTGCTCGGCGAAGGCCTCCGCCAGACGGTCGGCCAGGGCCTTCACGAGGATCGAGTTGTACATGTCCCCGTCGTCCTCGAACTCCTTGGCCTTGTGCTCGATCTCGAGGCCGGTGGTCACCGTGAAGCCGCCGAGCCAGTCGCCGCCCTCGGGCGAGATATAGTCGGACAGGGCCAGGTTCGGCTTACGGTTCTCGGACTCCGCGCCGCGCGGCATCTGCTGGCGCAGGGTGTGCACCACCGTCTCGCCCGCCTCGGTCTTCAGGCGGATGTCGTCGCCCTCGGCCTTGGCCGGCCAGAAGCCGATCACGGCGCGCGGCTTGGCCCAGCCGCCGTCGACGATCTGCTTCAGCATCTCCTGGGCGTCGTTCCACAGCGGCCGTGCGGCCTCGCCGACCTTCGGGTCGTCGAGGATGTCCGGGAACCGACCGCGCAGCTCCCAGGTGGCGAAGAACGGCTGCCAGTCGATCCGGTCGACCAGGTCCTGCAGCGGATAATCCTCGAAGGTCTTGATGCCTTCGAAGGCCGGCTTCGGCGGCTGGTAGCCGCTCCAGTCGATCTTCGCCTTGTTGGCCCGCGCATCGGCGATGCTGATGCGGTCGCGATCGACGCGGCCGGTGCGCCGCTTCTCGGCCATCTTCTGGTAGTCGGCCCGGATGCCCTCCGCGTAGGCCGCCTTGCGGTCGCGCGACAGCAGTTCCTGCACCACGCCGACGGCGCGGCTGGCGTCGATCACATGCACCACCGGACCCTTGGCATATGCCGGGTCGATCTTGACCGCGGTGTGCATCTTCGAGGTCGTCGCCCCACCGATCAGCAGCGGCAGGTCGAGCCCTTCGCGCTGCATCTCGGAGGCGACATACACCATCTCGTCCAGGCTGGGCGTGATCAGGCCGGACAGGCCGATGGCGTCCACCTTCTCCTCGGCGGCGACCTCCAGGATCTTCGCGCAGGGCACCATCACGCCGAGGTCGATGACCTCGTAGTTGTTACACTGCAGCACCACGCCGACGATGTTCTTGCCGATGTCGTGGACATCGCCCTTCACGGTCGCCATCAGGATCTTGCCCTTGGCGCTCTGATGTTCGTCCTTCTCCGCCTCGATATGCGGCAGCAGGACGGCGACCGCCTTCTTCATCACGCGGGCCGACTTCACCACCTGGGGCAGGAACATCTTGCCGGCGCCGAACAGGTCGCCGACGACGTTCATGCCGTCCATCAGCGGGCCCTCGATCACGTGGATCGGCCGGTCCGCCTTCAGGCGCGCCTCCTCCACGTCGGCCTCGACGAAATCGCCGATGCCGTGGACCAGGGCATGCTCCAGACGCTTTTCGACCGGCTCCTCGCGCCACTTGTCGTCGATCACCTTGGCGGCACCGCCGGCGCCGCGATACTGCTCGGCGATCTCCAGCATCCGGTCGGTCGCGTCCTCGCGCCGGTTCAGCAGCACATCCTCGATCCGCTCGCGCAGATCCTCGGGGATGTCCTGATAGACCGGCAGGGCGCCCGCGTTGACGATGCCCATGTCCATGCCATTGTTGATGGCGTGGTACAGGAAGCAGGCGTGCATCGCCTCGCGCACCGCGTTGTTGCCGCGGAACGAGAAGGACACGTTCGACACGCCGCCGGAAACCAGGGCGTGCGGCAGGTTCTCCTTGATCATCCGGGTGCCCTCGAAGAAATCGACGGCGTAGTTGTTGTGCTCCTCGATGCCCGTGGCGACGGCAAAGATGTTCGGGTCGAAGATGATGTCCTCAGGCGGGAAATCGACCTTCTCCAGCAGCAGGTCGTAGGCCCGCTTGCAGATCTCGAACTTGCGCGCAGCCGTATCGGCCTGGCCCTGCTCGTCGAAGGCCATGACCACCACGGCGGCGCCGTAGTGGCGGACCAGACGCGCCTGCTGCAGGAACTGCTCCTCGCCCTCCTTCAGGCTGATCGAGTTCACGATGCCTTTGCCCTGCAGGCATTTCAGCCCGGCCTCGATCACACTCCACTTGGAGCTGTCGACCATGATCGGCACGCGGCTGATATCCGGCTCGCTGGCGATCAGGTTGAGGTAGGTGGTCATCGCCGCTTCGCTGTCGAGCAGGCCCTCGTCCATGTTCACGTCGAGGATCTGGGCGCCGTTCTCGACCTGCTGCCGGGCGACCTCCAGCGCGGTCTCGTACTCGCTCTCGGCGATCAGCTTGCGGAAGCGAGCGGAGCCGGTGACGTTGGTCCGTTCGCCAATATTGACAAAAGTTCCCTGGCGCTCGGTCAAAATGCACTCCTCAGATCGAAAGGTTCTAGGCCGGACAGACGCATGCGGATTGAGAGCTGGGGCACCACCCGCGGTGCGGCCGCCTTGACCTGCCGGGCGATGGCGGCGATGTGCGCGGGCGTTGTGCCGCAGCACCCGCCGACGACGTTCACCAAGCCGTCCTCCGCCCAGCCGCCGAGATGGGCGGCGGTCTGTTCCGGCTTCTCGTCATAGCCGCCGAATTCGTTCGGCAGACCGGCATTGGGGTAGGCGGAGACCCGGACGTCGGCCACCCGCGACAGCTCGGCCACGTGCGGGCGCAGGTCCTTGGCGCCCAGCGCGCAGTTGAAGCCGACGCTGAACGGGTTGGCGTGACGCACCGAGTTCCAGAACGCCTCGGGCGTCTGGCCGGACAGGGTGCGGCCGGACCGGTCGGTGATCGTGCCGCTGATCATGATCGGCAGCCTGGTGCCGCTCTCGTCGAACGCCTGCTCCACGGCGAACAGGGCCGCCTTGGCGTTCAGCGTGTCGAAGATGGTCTCCACCAGGATGATGTCGGCGCCGCCCTCGATCAGGCCGAGGGTGGCCTCCAGATAGGCCTCGCGCAGCTCGTCGAAGTTGGTGTTGCGCGCGCCCGGATCGGAGACGTCCGGCGAAATCGAGGCGGTGCGGTTGGTCGGGCCGAGGGCGCCGGCGACGAAGGTCGGGCGCCCCTCCTCCTCGCGCACCTTGTCGGCGGCGCGCCGGGCGATCCGCGCACCCTCGACGTTGATCTCCTTGGCCAGGTGCGACAGGCCGTAATCCGCCTGGCTGATCGAGGTCGCGTTGAACGTGTTGGTCTGCGCGATATCGGCGCCGGCCTCGAAATACTGGCGGTGGATATCCTCGATCATCTCCGGCTGGGAGAGGTTGAGGATGTCGTTGTCGCCCTTCAGGTCGTGGTTCGCGTCGGTGAAGCGATCCCCGCGGAAGTGCTCCTCGGTCAGGCTGAGCCCCTGGATCATGGTGCCCATGGCACCGTCCAGGATCACAACCCTCTGCTCCGCGAGGCGCGAGAGTTCTCGTGCCGCTTCAGTCATTCGGACTCTCCAAATCGGTCAGTAGCTGCGGGCGGCCGGTCTCGGGCCCGCATCGTTCGCCGGCGCCGGACGGGCCGGCGCCTCGGTATCGTCCAACGGCTCCAGGCGGCGCCCGGCAGCCCAGGCGATCCGGCGCCGCAGATCCGTCTCCGCCACCGCCGCCCAATGGGGCGAGGACGGCGACAGATCGACGAAGAGCGGGCCGCCATAGGCCGTGGCCACCGCCCGCAGGGTCTCCGCATACGGCCGGTCCAGGTTGTCCGGCGCCAGAGACAGGCCCTGGGCGCCGATCCCGGCGACGGCCGCCGCCGCCCGGGCCAGCCCGTCGGTGATCGCACCGCGCGCCAGCGCGCCCAGCCGCGTCTCGTAGCGCAGCTTCACCAGCACCGGGACCGCGCGGCCGGCATCGGCCATGCCGCGCCGGGCGCCGGCCATGGCGGCGACGATCCGCGCCGGACACTGCGCCGTCTCCAGCAGCAGCAGGTCGGCACCGCCGCCCACCAGCCCGGAGGCCATGGTGCGCGACGCCGCCTCCACACGGTCGAGCGGCAGGAAGCCGATCAGCGGCGCCAGGGCTTCCACCCGGGCCACGCCCATCACCCGCCGGTCGCCGCCATGGCTCCGTGCCGCCTTGGAGGCGTGTTCGGCCGCCATGTAGGAGACGATGAACGCCTCGTCATGCATGCGGTAGCGGTCCAGCCGCTCCGGCGAAGCCCCGCCGGTATTGGTGCGCAGGATCTCCGCGCCCTCGTCCAGATGCCGGCGGTGCACGTCGATCACCGCCTTGGGGTCGGTGATGTTCAGCTCCTCCAGGCAGGACGACCCGGCACGCGCCGACAGCTCCCCGAACCCGCCGGAGACCAGCGCGGGGCCGGTCCTGGAGCCAGCCTTGGGTTCGGTGAAGCGAGTTGTCACGCCGCGGCCTCCATTTCCGGCCGCAGGCCGAGACGGCGGCAGATCGCGGCGGTGAGCTGGGGCCGGTTGAGGGTGTAGAAGTGGAAATCCTCCACCCCCTCTTCCATCAGCTTCATGCACAGGTCGCTGGCCGTGGTGGCGGCGACGAGCTGTCGGGTCTCCGGATCCTCGTCCAGACCGTCGAACAGCTCGGCCATCCAGGCGGGAACGATCGCGCCACAGGCGTTGGAGAAGCGCACCACGGTCTTGAAGTTCGTCACCGGCAGGATGCCCGGCACGACCGGCACGGTGATCCCGGCCTTGTCGCAGACATCGCGGAACCGCAGGAACGTGTCGGCGTCGAAGAAATACTGGGTGATCGCCCGGGTGGCCCCGGCATCGATCTTCCGCTTCAGATTGTCGAGGTCGGCCGCCGGGGTCGGGCTGTCCGGATGGACGTCCGGATAGGCGCCGACGGAAATCTCGAAATCGCCGATGCGGCGCAGGCCCTCGGTCAGCTCCGCCGCGTTGGCGTAGCCGCCGGGATGCGGCTCGTACTTCTCCGCATCGGCCGGGGCGTCGCCGCGCAGGGCGACGATATGCTTGATGCCGGCGGCCTGCCATTCGCGGACGATGTCGTCGACCTCCTCACGGGTGGCACCGACGCAGGTCAGATGTGCCGCCGGGGTCAGGCTGCTCTCGCGGGCCAGGCGCTTGACGATGCGGCTGGTGCGCTCGCGGGTGCTGCCGCCGGCCCCGTAGGTCACCGAGACGAAGGACGGGCAGTAGGGCTCCAGCCGGGCAACCGTGTGCCAAAGCTTGGCCTCGCCGTCCTCGTCCTTGGGCGGGAAGAATTCGAAGCTAACGCGTGGAGTGTCGGACATGACGCTCATCCCCTCAGGACGCCGCGCGCAATTCTGCGGCGCCGGTGTTTCCGGTTGTCAGATCAGTGCTGTCGGCCTTGCGGGCGCTCCACAGGCAGACGGTTAGCGGGTCGCCGGTCAGGCTTACCGCCGGTTCCAGGCCGAGACCGGCGCTGTGCGCCATCCGGCCGATTTCCTCACCGGAGAAGCCGAGCCAGCGATGGGTATGCTGCTCGCGAAGTTCCTCCAGCTCGTGCGGGGCGAAGTCGACCAGGATCACCCGGCCGCCCGGCTTCAGCACCCGGGCCGCCTCGCGCAGGACCTCGCCCGGCATCTCGGCGTGATGCAGGACCATGTTCAGGGTCACCGCGTCGAACCGGTCGGCCGGGAACGGCAGGTGATACATGTCGGCCAGGCGGACCTGGCAGTTGTTCACGCCGGCCCGGTCCAGCTTGTCGCGGGCGATCTCCAGCATCGGCTTGGCGTTGTCGATGCCGACCGCACTGGTCACGTGATCGGCCAGCTGCTCCAGCACCCGGCCGGTGCCCGTGCCGATATCTAACAGGCTGTCCACCGGCTCGGCCCGCACCGCTTCCATCAGGCTGGCATCCACCAGACCGTCGTCCACATACAGGCCGCGCAGATCCTCCCAACGGACCGCGTTCTCCTGGAAATAGGCGACGGCCCGCTCCGAGCGGCGGGTACGGATCGTCTCCAGACGGGCCAGATCGGTGGCCATCATCGCGTCGTCCACCGGCACCAGCGGCGTCAGCGCCCGGGCGACAGCGCCACCCGAACTCCGCTCCGCCACCCGGTAGTAGGCGCGAGCGCCCTCGCGGTTCCGCTCCAGCACGCCGGCCTCGACCATCAGCTTGAGATGGCGCGACACCCGCGGCTGGCTCTGGCCCAGGATGTCGACCAGATCGGTGACCGACAGCTCCGAGCGCGCACACAGAACGAGAATCCGCAGCCGGGTCGGCTCGGCAATCGCCCTCAGTCCTGCAAGCACGTCATCCATGCGGTCACCTCCAATAACGACATAAGGATATCTTTATGTGTTTATCGAAGCAAGGCCGAATTCCGTTCTCAGTCGACCGAAACTGTCTTCATGACGACACACCGGCCTCCCGAGCGATGGCCCGCAGGCCTTCGCGGTAGGTCGGATAGGTGAGGCGCACGCCCAGTTCCCCGGTCAGCCGGCTGGTGTCGAGCCGCTTGCATTCGCTGTAGAAACTGCGCGCCATCTCGGACAGCTCGGCGCTGTCGAAGGGGATGGCGGGCGGCGGGTCGATGCCGAGCAGGCCGGCGGCGAAGACGATCGGGTCGGCGGGGGAACAGGCCTCGGTGTCGGCCACGTTATAGATCCCCCCGTCGCGCGGCCGGGCCATGGAGGCGAGCAGGATCGAGCCGATATCGTCCACATGGATGCGGTTGAAGACCTGCCCCGGCTTGTCGATGATCCGCGCCTTGCCGGCTTTCAGTTGCTCGATGGCGTTGCGCCCCTCGCCGGGACCGTAGATGCCGGCGACCCGGAACACCTGCACCGCGACGTCCGAGTCGGCAAAGGCGTCGAGCCAGGCGCGCTCCGCCGCCGACCGCAGCTCACCGCGTCGGCTGCCGGGGGTCGGTGGCTCGTCCTCCGTCACCACGCCGCCCTGCCGGTCGCCATAGACCGCCGGGGTGGAGAGATAGCCGATCCAGCGCAACGTCTCGCAGGCCCGCAGGTCGGTGCCGTGCCGGTCCAGTGCCGGCACCAGGATCTCGCGCGGCGGCACCGTGTCGACCAGATGGGTGACCCCGGCGAACGGGTCGGCGGCGGCGATGGGGGCCGTGCCGTCGAAGGCGTGGACGGTCATCCCTTCCGCCTGCGACACGGCGGCGGCCTTTTCCGCCGAGCGCACGGTGCCGGAGACGCTCCAGCCGGCATCGCGCATCCGTCGGGCGAGGCGCAGGGCGGTATAGCCGAGGCCGAAGAAGAAGACGTGGCCGGGAGCGATGGTCGGAGCGGGAAGGTCGGGCATGGCGGCGCCTCTGGATCAAACGGGACGCCTTCAACATGTCACGCGTTCGGCATATTGCCACCCGCCGCCACCCGGGTATCGTCGATGCCATGGGATTGATCGGACGCAAACAGGCAGCGCCGCCGGTGGAGGCACGGTCGCGGCGCGGTGTGCCGGAGGACATCGAGCGCCTGTACCAGATCGTCGCCGCCGTGCGCGAGAATCGTCAGTTCGAAACGGCGGCCAGCTTCGACGCGGCGGTGCATCCGTTTCTGAAGGCTGGGCTGTGCTGGGTGCTGTCGATCGGGCCGGCCATCGTCGGATTCGTCGCCGTCGACGCAAGGGCCGGGTCGGTGGAAATGCTGTACGTGCACCCCGCCCATGAGGGCAAGACCATCGGCCGCGCCCTGATGCGCCGGGCCCTGGGCGATCTGATCCGCCTCGGCCACCGCATCGCCTGGCTGGTCACCGCCCGGGAGACCCGGGCCGAGCGGTTCTACCGCGCCCAGGGCTGGGTCGAGATGGCCGAAGCTGGACGGGGGTCGGTAAAGCTGGCGAAGAAGCTGAGCGGGATGTGAGGGGGCGCTTTCTCTACCCGCTCTCTCACCCTCTCACTCTCTCACTCTCCCTATTCCGTCTTCCCGGCCTTACGCCGGGACCGAGAATGAGAGCCGCTGGAGCGGTCGAGAAATCTCTGAGGCGTTCAGGCAAGCGTCCCCCTGAATCCCGGCGCAAGGCCGGGAAGACGGGTGGGAGGCTGAAAGAAGCCGCCCTACCCCCCCCGTCTGCGCCGGCGTCGACGGCCGTCGCCCTCGCTGCCCGCCTCGGCCGGGTCGGACCGCTCGGGGAGAGTCACCGCTGCCGACAGATTCGGGAACGGTGCCGTGCGGTGCGGCAGGGCCATCGCATCGATGAAATGCTCCTGGAACTTCGGCTCGACCGCCGTCTCCACTTTCTCCACCCGGCGCACCACGCGCTCGATCTCGCGCCGCGCCTCGGCGTTGAGCAGCGCCATGCGGGCGCCGGTGCCGGCGGCGTTGCCGACCGACCAGACCTTGTCCAGGCGGCAGTCCGGAATCATGCCCAGGATCATGGCGTATTTGGTGTCGATATGGCTGCCGAAGGCGCCGGCCAGGATGATCCGGTCGACGGTTTCCACCCCCAGCTTGTCCATCAGCAGCGCCGCCCCGGCATAAAGCGCCGCCTTGGCAAGCTGGATCGCCCGCACGTCGGTCTGGGTGATCACCACCTCCGGCGACAGGCGGTAGGAGAAGGTGCGGCCGTCGCTCTCGATCCGCGGCGTACGCGCCGCCATGGCGCCGTCGATCGTACCGTCGGTCTTCAGCAGCCCGGTCAGCACCATCTCGGCCAGTACCTCGATGATGCCGGAACCGCAGATGCCGGTGACCCCGGTGCGCCAGGCCTCGGACTGGAAGCCGTCCTCGTCCGACCAGACATCGACGCCGATCACCTTGAACCGGGGCTCCAGGGTCTCCGGATCGATGCGCACCCGCTCGATGGCGCCGGGGGCGGCGCGCTGGCCGCAGGTGATCTGCGCGCCCTCGAAGGCCGGGCCCGTCGGCGACGACGCGGCGAGCAGCCGCTGGCGGTTACCCAGCACGATCTCCGCATTGGTGCCGACATCGACGATCAGGGTCATCTCGTCCTGGTGGTGCGGGCCCTCCGACAGGATCACCGCCGCGGTATCGGCGCCCACATGCCCGGCGATGCAGGGCAACCCGTAGGCGCGGGCGTCGGGATGCAGGGTGATGCCGAGTTCGCCGGCATGCACGTTCACCGCCGTGTCGATGGCCAGCGCGAAGGGCGCGCCGCCCAGCTCCGTCGGGTCGATGCCCAGCATCAGGTGGTGCATGATCGGATTGCCGACGAAGACCAGGTCGACGATGTCCTCCACGTCGATCCCGGCCTCCTGGGCGACCTGGGAAGACAGGTGGTTCACCGCCTCGCGCACGACCTTGGTCAGCTCGACCTCGCCGCCCGGGTTCATCATCACGTAGGAGACCCGGCTCATCAGATCCTCGCCGAAGCGGATCTGCGGGTTCATCACGCCGCTGGACGCCGCCACCTCGCCGGTGGCGAGATCGCAGAGATGGGCCGACATGGTGGTGGAGCCGATATCGACGGCGAGGCCGTAGATCTTGCCCTTGAAGCCCGGCCACACGCCGGTGACCCGTCGCCCCTCGCGCAGGCAGACCGTCACCTTCCAGTCGCCCTCGCGCAGCGCCTTCTGCAGATAGCCCAGCACCGGCAGGTCGCAGGTCACGTCGTCGGCGATGCCCCAGTCCGGCCACTGCTCGCGCAGGCTCTCGCACAGGCGCCGGAAATCGCCCGACGGCTCGTGCATGTCGGGCTGGCGCACTTCCACGTAATGCAGCTTGTGGATCGGGTTGATCTCGATCGCCCGAACCTCGGCGCGCTTGCGCACGATCTGGCGGTGGACCTGGCTGGTCTCCGGCACGTCGATGACGGCATTGCCGAGAAGCTGGGTCGAGCAGGACAGCCGTCGGCCGGGAGCAAGGCCGCGCTTGTCGCGGTAGCGCAGCTCGTTGCGCGCCGGGTCGGAGAGGTTGGCGGCCCGGCTGTCGACCTGGAACTTGGTGAAGCTGCCTTCGCTCAGCGTGACCTGGCAGCGGCCGCAGATGCCGCGCCCGCCGCAGACCGAGTCGATATCGACACCGAGCGCCCGGGCCGCCTGCAGCACCGGCGTTCCGATCGGGAAGGTGCCGCGACGGCCGGATGGCGTGAAGACAACGAAAGCCTCCCCCGCCTCGTCGTTCGAGGCGGGCCCGGTCGGGCCGGCGGTGGGCATCACGTCATCCATAGGCGCTGCGGCGTTTCTCCGGTGTGTGGCTCGTCGGTTGCTCCTCAGGCCCGGCGGCGCCGGCGCTCGCGGCCGCCGCGCGCGCCCAGTGCCTCCTGACCTTCCGCCGCCGGCTCGCGGAAGCGCTTGATCCAGCGCCGGCACTCGGGGTCGTGGCCCATCATCACGTCGGCGCCCATGACGCCGGCCATCTCCTCGGCATGCAGCGGGTTCATGATCGCCGAGGTCATGCCGGAGCCGATCGCCATCGACAGGAACGACGCGTTCAGCGCGTGGCGGTTCGGCAGGCCGAAGGAGATGTTCGAGGCGCCGCAGGTGGTGTTCACGCCGAGTTCGTCGCGCAGCCGGCGGATCAGGCGCATGGCGGAATGGCCGGCCCTGTTCAGCGCGCCGACCGGCATGACCAGCGGATCGACCACCACGTCGGCCCGGGAGATGCCGAAATCGGCGGCTCGCTCGACGATCTTCTTCGCCACCTCGAAACGCACGTCCGGGTCCTCGGAGATGCCGGTCTCGTCGTTGGAGATCGCGACCACGGCGGCGCCGTATTTCTTGATCAGCGGCAGGACGACCTCCAGCCGCTCCTCCTCGCCGGTGACGGAGTTGACCAGCGCCTTGCCCTGATAGACCGCGAGCCCCGCCTCCAGCGCCTCGACGATCGAGCTGTCGATCGACAGCGGTACGTCGGTGATCGACTGCACAAGCTTGATCGACTGGGCCAGGATCGCCGGCTCGTCGGCCAGCGGGATGCCGGCGTTGACGTCCAGCATGGTGGCGCCGGCCTCGACCTGGGCACGGGCGTCGGACTCGACCCGGCTGAAGTCGCCGGCGGCCATTTCGGCGGCCAGCAGCTTGCGGCCGGTCGGGTTGATCCGCTCGCCGATCACGCAGAACGGCCGCTCGAAGCCGATGGCGATTTCCTTGGTGGCGGAACTGACGATGGTATCGACCATGGGGCGCGTCTCCGAATGCGGGATGGCGGGGTCAGGAGGCCGCGCGGGCCTGGTCGGACGCGCCGAGAAGGATAGCGGCCTTGCGGTCGTCCACGATGAAGTCGCCGGATGCCACCGCGTTGGCCCACTCCGCCGTCTTGGCGAGGCCGCCGAACGGGTAGAAGTGCAGCTTTTCGATGCCGCAATCCGGGTCGCCGGCCTGGTAGGCCGCGAGATCGAGCAGCAGCCGGTCGGGCGCCTGCACCAGCATCAGCTTGGCGAGGTTCCGCGCCTGTCGGGTCAGCACGCGGATGGACGGGCCGATGCCTGACATCTGGGCGAATTTCAGCAGGGTCTTCAGGGTCGCCAGGCCCGGCACGCCGAGATGGATCGGCAGGGTGTTGCCCCAGCTCCGGATCCGCCTGTCCCAGGCGATGATGGCGGCGGCGTCGAAGCAGAACTGGGTCTCGATATACATCTCCAGCCCGCGCTCGGCAGCGAAGCGGTTCTTCCAGAGCAGCGCGTCCTTCAGGGCCGTCTCGTCGATATCGGGGCTGCCCTCGGGATGGCCGGCGACTCCGATCTTGGCGATCCCATGCGCCTCGAACTGGCCGGTGGCCAGCAGATCCATGGACGACGCGAACGCGCCCAGCGGGTGGTCGAGCCCGCCGGCGATGACCAGGGCCTGGGTCACCCCGGCCTCGTCCTTCAGCCGGCCGAGCGTACGGTCCAGCATCGCGCTGTCGGCGATGGAGCGGGCGGCGATATGCGGCACCGGCTCGAAGCCTTCGCGGCGCAGGCGTGTCGCCACGGCGATGGTGTCGTCGATCGCGCTGCCCGGCAGGAAGGTGACGTTGACCGTGGTTCCAGGGGCCAGATGGTCGGCGAAGCAGTCGACCTTCGCGGCGGAGGCCGGCGTGGTCTCGACGGAGAAGCCGTCGATCAGGCTGATCACGTCACGCGCGCTCGCAGGTGCCATCCCAATCCCCTTTTTCCCTGCCGGCCCCATTTCCTTCGGGTCGCGCCGGTCTCTCGCCCTATATGAGGCCAGCCGGCCGAGACGGATTGCCGCATCTCGCCATCCTCAATCCCAAATCCGACAAACGGCCATGACGAGGATTGGATTGCGCGCCCGCACCGCCTGGGGCACAGGAACTTCGGCGACCATCACTCTTACGAAGGCGAGACCCGATGTCCGAGCGCAGCCGCACCTATTCCTGGGCCGACCCCGCCCCGCTTAGCGAGGCGACCCGTACCCTGGACGGCCTGACCCTGCTGACCCGGATCAAGGACGGCGACCTGCCGGCGCCGAGCATCGCCGCCACCATGGGCTTTCGCCTGGCCGAGGTCAGCCAGGGCCGGGCGGTGTTCGAGGGCGACTGGCAGGCGTTTCTCACCAACCCGGCCGGCACCCTGCATGGCGGCTGGTACGGCACGATCCTGGACAGCGCCATGGGCTGCGCGGTGCATTCCACGCTGCCGGCGGGCACCGGCTATACGACGCTGGAATACAAGGTCCACATCACCCGGGGCGCCGGACCGGACACGGGCGTGCTGCGGGCGGAGGGACAGGTCGTCCACAGCGGCCGCCGCACCGCAACGGCGGAGGCGAAACTGGTCGACGGCACGGGCAAGGTCTTCGCGCACGCGACGACGACGTGCCTGATCCTTTAGAGGACCGCCCCACCGCGGAGGACCGCCGCACCTCCCCTCGCCCGTCTTCCCGGCCCTGCGCCGGGACCGAGGGTGACGCCCGCCGGAGCGCCGCAGAGCGTTCTCGACCGTTCCGGCTGCTCCCGCTTCTAGATCCCGGCTCAGGGCCGGGAAGACGACGAAGGTGAAGTGTGAGAGCGAAAGCCGCTTGACTGACGGCCGTCACATTATCTCATAATTGGGAAATATTCCCTAGTACGAGAATGCCATGCCTTTCGACGACTTCACTCCCCGCCTCGCCGACCGGCTGAAGCGTCTGCGCCAGGAGGCCGGCTGGTCGCTGGACACCCTGGCAAAACTCAGCGGGGTCAGCCGCGCCACTCTGTCTCGCATGGAGAATGCCGAGGTCAGCCCCTCGGCGGAGGCGCTGGGCAAGCTCTGCGCGGCCTACCGGATGCCGATGTCGCGGCTGATCCAGATGGTGGAGCAGGGTTTCGCCGCCAAGGTGCCGGCCGAGGCCCAGGCCGCCTGGCACGACCCGGCCACGGGATTCGCCCGCCGCGCGGTCTCCCCACCGGCCGAGGCGCTGCGCGGCGAGGTGATCGAGGGCACGTTGCCGGCCGGTGCTCGGATCGCCTACGAGGTCCCGCCGGTGGAGGGATTGGAGCACCATCTGGTCATGCAGTCGGGCGGCCTGACCCTGACGGTGGACGGGGCCGATCACGTGCTCGGTCCCGGCGACTGCCTGCGCTACCGGCTGCACGGGCCGACCGTCTTCCAGGCCGGACCGGATGCGCCGGCCCGGTACCTGCTGTTCCTGGTGTAGCGCGATGGCTGCCGTTCCCGGGGCCGGTACCGCCCTGCTCATCCTGCTGGCCGTGATCGGCGGCGCGCTGATCGCCGCCCAGGGGCCGATCTTCGCCCGGCTGGCCGGCAGTGTCGGCGGCACCCTGCCGGCGGCCCTGCTGTCCTTCACCATCGGCACCAGCGCGCTGATCGGCCTGATCCTGGTCGCCGGCGCGCCGTTCCCGAAGCTGGCCGACATGCGCGCGGCCCCGGTCTGGGTCTGGGCCGGCGGGCTGATCGGCGCCTATCAGGTGATGCTGTCGATCACCGCCGTGCCGAAGATCGGCGTCGTCGCGTTCCTGACCGCCGTCATCGCCGGCCAGCTCATGGCCGCCATCGCCTATGACCAGTTCGGCGCCTTCGGGCTGGCGGTGCGGGCGCTGACGGTGACGAAGATGGTCGGGATTGCCTTGCTGGTCGGCGGGCTGGCGCTGATCGTATGGGAGCGGTAGCTCATTGATTCCACGCGCACTCCCCGGATTTGTTCCGGGGAGTGCTGGAAGATAAGGAGGTGTGTCAGAAGAAAGACCGTCGGATTACGCCCGCACCAGTTCCCGCGACAACCCATCCAGCACCTCGGGCGCGCCGTCGGTGACCACCACCGTTTCGCCGAGGCCCATGGCGAGGCGGGTGTCGTATTCGGCGTCGGAAAACGGACGCACCGCGGCGGCGAAGGGCGGCTCGGTCAGGTTCGCTCGTCCCGTCTGTCGCGGGTCACATATTCGCCGGTGCGCTCGTCGCGGACCAGGTCGACGACATCGTCGCGGCCATGGGTCCCCTCGGGCCGGCCGCGATCCTGGCGCCCGTCGGCCTTCTCGGAAGCCTTGGCCTTGCGCGCCGCGTCGAGGCGACCGATCAGGCGAAAGCCGAACCAGACGATGCCGATGATGGCCGCAAGGGCTACGAGTTTAGAGATACTGAACATGAACCTAGAATTGACCCAGGAGCTGGCCCCGCGCAAGACCCATGGTCACGGTCCCGCCGGTGCCAGCGCTTCGAAATGGACGACCGAATAGTCGCCCTTCTCCCGCTCCCACACGAGCGAGAAGCCGAGGGATTCGAGCAGCGTGCGCGAGATCACGTTGTCGCCGCGGGCGAAGGCCACGATCCGTCGCAGGCCGAGCGGGCCGAAGCCGTGGCCCATGGTCGCCACCGACGCTTCGCGGGCATAGCCCTTGCCGCGCCCCGACGTGTGCAGACCGTAGCTGATCTCCGGCACGGTCCCGTCCTCCAGGAAACGCAGGCCGCACTCCCCGAGAAACGCCCCGCTGTCGCGCTCGATCACCGCGTACATGCCGAATCCGTGCTCCCGCCAATGGACGATCATGTCATCGACGACCGCCGATGCGGCGGCGACGTCGAGCACGCCAAGCTTGCGCACGCTCATGACCTCGGGCGTGCCGAGAAAGGCGATCAGGTCCGCCCGGTGGCGTTCGTCCACCGGCTGCAGGATCAGCCGGTCGGTCTCGACCGTGGCGAATACCGCCGCCGTCGTGTTCACAGGCCGAACCGGGACCACACGGCCCGCTCTCCGATCGCCGTCAGGGCACCCTCGCCGATCGCGACCGGATCCGCCGACGCGCCGAACCGCAGGCGCTCGAACAGCGAGCGGCGGCGCTCGACCTGCCGGAACCGGGTCTTGTCGCCATGGCGGGCGCGCATCACGCTGCGCAGCTCGCCCTCGCCGTCGGCCAGCCCGATGGCGATGCCGCGCCTTCCGGTCCAGAACTTGCCCTCGAACAGCTCCGGCTCCTCCTCGGCCTTGAGGTTGTCGCCGCGCCGCTTGCGGACCCAGTCGATGAAGAGCTGGTGCAGCTCGACCTGGACCGCCTTGAGGTAGGAGACGTCCTCCTCGCGCTCGGGGCTGAACGGATCGAGCAGCGCCTTGCGCGAGCCCGCGGTATGGATGCGCCGCTCGACCCCCAGCTTGTCCAGCGCCTCCACGAAGCCGAACCCGGCGCTGACCACGCCGATCGACCCGACGATGGAGGCCGGATTGACCAGGATCTCGTCGGCCGCGCAGGCGATCCAGTAGCCACCGGATGCGGCGACGTCCTCCACGAAGGCGGTGACCGGCTTCTCGTGCTCGGCCGCCAGGTCGCGGATGCGCCGGGCGATCAGATCGGACTGTACCGGCGACCCGCCGGGGGAATTGACGATCAGCGCGACGGCGGTGGTGTGTTTGTCCTTGAAGGCCGTCTCCAGCACGGGAGCGACGGTTTCCAGGGAGAGGCCGCGCCGCGTCGGGCCGAGGCCGCCGATGACGCCGCGCAGGGTGACGACGGACACGGTCGGCGGACGCTTGCGGAACCGGTCGAGAATGGGATCTAGAATTGCCATGGCGGATAGATAAGGCGGCGGACCTCAAAGATCGAGAGGCGCGCCCCGAAGGATCGCCTCCGCCGCCGCGGTATAGGCGCCATCGGCCTCGTGCAGGACCAGCCCCGGCGCCAGGCGCAGCGGCGCCCGGCCGCCCCGCATGGCGCGCACCAGCACCCGCCCGGCATCCCGTCCGGCCTTGGGAAACAGCGGGAAGATCACGACCGATCCGAAGCCCCGGGACAGGGCCGACAGGATGTCGTCCAGCCGGTCGGCCCGGTGCACCACGGTCACCGTCCCCTTGTGCCGCAGGCAGCGCCGCGCCGCCGCCATCCAGTCGGCGAGGTCGGACCCCGCCTCCACCCCGGCGGCAGCGCGACCGGCATCCGGCGAGGGGTCGGCCCGGTCCGACGGCAGATAGGGCGGGTTGGCCACCACGTGGTCGATCCTGCCCGCCTCCCAGGTGGCCGGCAGGTCGGTCAGATCGGCGGTCTCGATGCGTCCGGTGAAGCCATTAAGGTCCAGGGCGCGGCGCGCGAGATCGGCCATCGCCGGATCGCGCTCGACGCCGATCACCTCCACCCCGGCCACCCGGCCGGCGAGACAGGCGAAGACGGCCCCCGCGCCGCAGCCGAGATCCACCGCCCGCTCCCCTGCCCGCGCCGGGACCGAGGCGGCGAGCAGCACCGGATCGACGGCGGCCCGGTATCCGGTCTTCGGCTGGATCAGCCGTACCCGGCCGTCGAGCAGCAGATCCTCGGTGGTTTCCATCGCGCCCAAATCACTCACCTACCATTCACCCCCAACCTCCAGTCGCTCCCCGGATTGATTCCGGGGCCTACCCAAAACGCGGCACTGATTGCGGAAGATAGAACGCCGGCATCCGGAAAGCCCACAAGTAGGCCCCGGAATGAATCCGGGGAGTGAGACAGGGTTATGGGGAGGAAGGTTAAGGAGTCTGAGCCCTATTTCGGGTCCAGGGTCTCGCCCGCCTCTTCCAGCAGCGCCTTGGCGGCGGCGAAATCGTCGTTTGCCACCATCAGCCGGCGTGGAATCGCCCCCGCACTGCCCTCCATGACGCTCATCCCGCCGTCCAGCACCAGGGGCTCGATGCCTTCCGAGGTCAGCAGGGCTTGAAGATAGGAAAGCCGGACCAGATCGTTGGTGCGCAGAAGTTCCCGCATACGGCACTGCCTCCGGACGTTCGCGGTGGACGGTTGTGGCGCAGGGCCGGGGCGAGACGCGGTTGACTTCGCCTCGCGACCGCTCTTTCTATGCTCGCACAGCACACAGAGGCGTCAAGCGACGCCGCAGGAGCGAACCCGTGTCCGTTACCGCATCGGCATCCCAGTCCGGCCCCGAGGCCGCCGACCGCAGGCCCAGCTTCGACGCCCTGCGCGCCCTGGTCGCCGACGACATGGCCAAGGTCAACGAGACCATCATCCGCGAGATGCACAGCCCGGTGGCGCTGATCCCGCAGCTCGCCGGCCATATCGTCGCGTCGGGCGGCAAGCGGCTGCGGCCGATGCTGACCCTCGCCGCCGCCGGCCTGGTCGGCTACGAGGGCAGCCGGCACATCGACCTCGCCGCCTGCGTGGAGTTCATCCACACCGCCACCCTTCTGCATGACGACGTGGTCGACGAGAGCAACCTGCGCCGCGGCAAGGACACCGCCAACGCGGTCTGGGGCAATCAGGCCAGCGTGCTGGTCGGCGACTTCCTGTTCAGCCGCGCCTTCCAGCTCATGGTGGCCGACGGCTCGCTCAAGGTGCTGAAGATCCTGTCCGACGCCTCGGCCGTCATCGCCGAGGGCGAGGTGCATCAGCTCGTCACCACCAACGACATCGAGACCACGGAAGCCGCCTATCTCCAGGTGATCGAGAGCAAGACGGCGGTGCTGTTCGCCGCCGCCTCGCAGATCGGCGCCGTGGTCGCCGAGCGCCCGGAGAGCGAGGAGCGGGCGCTGGAATCCTTCGGCCGCAACCTGGGCGTGGCGTTCCAGCTCGTCGACGACGTGCTCGACTACTCGGCCCAGCAGGAAGCGCTGGGCAAGACGGTCGGCGACGATTTCCGCGAGGGCAAGATGACCCTGCCGGTGATCCTGGCCTATGCCGCCGGCGACGCCGAGGAGCGGGCGTTCTGGAGCCGGGTGATCGGCGACATGGAGCAGGACGAGGGCGACCTCGCCTTCGCCCAGGCGCTGATGGCCAAGCACGGGACCCTGGCGAAGAGCCTGAACCGGGCCCGCGACTACGCCGAGGCGGCGCATCGCGACCTCGACCTCTTCGCCCCCACCGCCCACCGCCGGGCGATGGAGGAGGTCATCGATTTCTGCGTCGACCGGGCGTACTGAGCGGCGGCCGCCTCTTCTCAGCAAGCATGGACCTCATGCGCTGAAGCGCCCTTGTCCGGCAACCGCATGCAACCGAGCATGGCTCCTCAACAGAGAGGGGCAAACCCCATGACGATCCGCATTCTCGGCCGCGCCAATTCCTTCAACGTACGCAAGGTGCTCTGGGCCAGCGACGAGCTCGGCGTGGCCTATACCCGCGAGGATTGGGGTCGCGGCTTCCGGCCGACGACGGATCCCGAGTTCCAGGCGATCAACCCGATCGGGCTGGTGCCCGCGGTGGTGCTGGAGGACGGCACCGTGCTGCGCGAGAGCAACACGATCATCCGCTACCTGGCCACGGTGTCCGGCGACACCGCCCTGTATCCCGTCGACCCGGTCGCCCGCGCCGGCGTGGAGCAGTGGATGGACTGGGCGAATTACGAGACCTCCATCTCCCTGCGCGGCGCCTTTCTCGGCGGCCAGCTCGACGAGCCGCCGTGGAACCACCCCTGGTTCGTCGAGCAGGGCCGCGCGCACATCACCAGGGAAGTCGGCCAGCTCGACGCCCATCTCTCCCGGACCGGGCCGTATATGACCGGGGAACGCTTCACCCTGGCCGACATCCCGATCGGGCTGGTGGTGAACCGCTGGTTCAACCTGCGCTTCGACGGCAAGCCGGACTATCCGAGCGTCGCCCGATACTACGAGACCCTGAGCGAACGGCCGGCCTATCTGAAGCACGGAAGGAACGGGCTGCCTTAAGGGGTCACTCCCGGGCCCCACCCGTCATCCTGAATTGAATTCAGGACGACGGTGGGTGACTCGCGCAGAACAACGGCTCCCTACCCGCAGAGCCCAACGATCTCCGCATGCAGCGCCGCCGGGATGGAGGCACCCTCGGTCGCCGTCTTCGCCCGGTTGGCGTGGCGGCGGCCCGCCGGGAGGCGGGTTCCCGCCTCGGCCAGGATGCGCTCGAACAGCAGCTCGGCATGGGCGGCCCAGCCGTTGGTGTCGCCGAGACGCCCCGGGTCGATCGCCAGCATGAACTCGCCGCCATTGGGCGGGCCGCCGTCCTTGGGATCGCTCTCGAACGCCTCGAAGCTGAACTTGTCGCCGATCAGCGCGCCGGCCAGCAGTTCCACCATGAGCGCGATGGACGCGCCCTTGTAGCCGCCGAAGGGGAGCTGAGCGCCGCCGTCCAGAATCGCCTTGGGGTCGGTGGTCTCGTTGCCGTCCCGGTCGATCCCGGTGCCCGGCGGCACGTCGTGGCCGTCGCGGGCGGCGATCATGATCTCGCCCCGGGCAAGCGCGGAGGAGGCCTGGTCGAACACCATCGGCGCCTTGCCCGGCCGCGGCCAGCCGAAGGACATCGGGTTGGTGCCGTAGATCGGCGTGCGCCCGCCCGGATGGACCACATAGGGGAAGGCGGCGGTGAAGGCGAAGGCGCAGAGCCCCGCCTCGGCCAGCGGTTCGACCTCGTACCACAGGGCCTGGAAATGGTGGACGTTGGTGATCGCCAGGGCTGCCACGCCCTGGGACCGGGCGCGCTCGATCAGCGGCTCGCGGCCGAGTTGCTGGGCCAGCGGGGCAAAACCGCCGTCGCCCGCCACCCGAAGCACCGCCGGGGCCAGGTCCTCCAGCACCGGCACGGCATGGCCGTTCGCCTTGCCGCTCTTCAGCGACTTGACGTAGCCGGGCACCCGGAACAGGCCGTGGCTCTTCGCCCCGTCGCGTTCGGCATTGTGGATCACGTCGGCGACCGCTTCGGCATTGGCCGCGTCGCAGCCATTGGCCAGGAAACACCGGATGGTGAGGTCGCGGACCTCGTCCAGGGTGAGGGTGACGGTCGCGCTGTCGCCGGCGGACATGGGCGGGCCTCCGTGGTGCCGTTGGGATCGGGCCGGCGCCCCGCCGACCACGCAGCCAGCAAAGCAGAGCCGGGCGGCCGGCGGAACCCCGGAGTTTGCCGGATCCGCGCCGATCGCGAAGCCCGGGCCGATCGCCAAGGAAGTGCATCGTGCGGTGAGTTCGTTCTTGATGCGCCGCAGCCGGTCCGCTATATGACGCCCTCGCCTCCCGGCGGGCCGTCCTTCGGCCCGTCTCAAGGTCCGGTCGGGGAGTAGCTCAGCCTGGTAGAGCACTGTCTTCGGGAGGCAGGGGCCGGAGGTTCGAATCCTCTCTCCCCGACCATCTTCTCGCTGCCCGAGGCACGTGTCTGCCTTGCGCGCAGCCTCCCCGACACAAGCTCCGGGCCGGCTCACGACGCGGTCCCTGGCCTCGACATCCGGCGGCGCCATGCCCCGGCTCTCCCGTCTGCTCACCCCGCCTGCTCAACCCCGTCTGCTCAACCCCGTCTGCTCACCCTTGCCAGAAGGGCTCCAGCCGGGCCTGCAGCCAGATCAGCGACGGATAGGCGGCGACCCACACCCAGACGAACCGGTTGAACCCGAACAGCACGAAATTCGCCAGGTGGAACACGAGCATCGCCGCCAGGGCCGCGACCAGCGCCGGCTGGGAGATCAGCGCCAGGGGGAACAGCAGTTCCAGCAGGATCACCGCCCAGGACATGGCGCAGAGCAGGCGCGGCCACCCGGTCCAGCCGCGCGTCGCCGCGCTGACCGGATAGGCCGAGAACAGGAATACGTCCCGCAGCGCCCGACCGCTGCGCCAGTCCGCCTGCACGACCTTGGACCAGCCCGACTTGAAGTAGGAGAAGATCACCTGCAGGGCGAGATAGCCGAAGACATACTCCTGCCAGCGCGCGGTCGGCATCAGATGAACCGCGCACAGGGCGGTGATCAGCAGCAGGCTGAGCAGGTCGCTGCCGCCGTTATACGGCCCCTGGAACCGGCGCAGGATGAACAGGGCGTTGACGAACAGGGCAGCACAGATCCAGGCGGGCTGGACGCCGGCGATCAGCAGGGCCGCCAGGATCAGGCGGAGGGCGTAATGCAGGCGCTCGTCCGGCAGGCCGAACAGGTGCTCCAGGCTCTGCTGGATCAGGGCGACCGAGAGCAGGATCTCGGTCAGGCGGATGGCGTCGTCGAGGATCATCGGTCCTGCGGATCGACCGTGGGATAGGCGGGCGAGACATAGGCCACGTCCCGGCGCAGGCGCTCGCCCTGCCGGCTGACGAAAACGAGGCGGAAGCGGAAATAGGCCGCGCGGGGCTCCTCGGCCGCCTGAGACTCGTCCCTCTGCGAGGCCAGATCGCGCCGCAGCCGGCGGCGGATCTCCCGGCCGGGGTGTTCGCCCGCGTCCTGCATCAGCCGCTCGGCGCAGGTGGCCAGGTACAGCGTCTCGTTCCACTGCGGATTCCAGAACAACGACACGATCCGGTCCATCGGACCCAGGCGCGCCGGCGTCGGCCGGCACGTGCGCCAGGCGTCCTCGTCCGGTTCGCCCAGCGCCGGAGTGTCGACCATCGCCACCTCGATGCGCGGCGACGGCGCAATCACATCGAAGAACCGCCAGGACGGGAACAGGGCCGGCATCAGCAGTTTGAGCGCGTGCAGCACGGCGGGCCGCCTCAGACCGTCCGATAGGACGGGAAGGTCACCGTCATGGTGGTGCCCGCTCCCAGCCTGCTGTCCACCGAGAGGTCCGCGTCATGGGCCTGCACATGACCGCTGACGATGGCAAGGCCCAGCCCGACCCCCTCGTGCGAGCTGGTCATCGCGTCGGGGTGCTGCCAGAACGGCTGGGTGATCTGGCCGATCAGGTCCTGCGGAATGCCGATGCCCTCGTCCGCAACGGTCAGGACGATGCGGCGCTGCTCGTCCAGGCCGACCGCGACCCGGACCCGGGACCCTTCGGCGGAGAACTTCACGGCATTGGCCAGCAGGTTCTGGATGATCTGGTAGAGCATCTGCGGGTCGGCGCGCAGGGCGGGCAGCGACGGCTGGATCGAGGGGTCGATCTGCACGCCGTGCTCGCGCGCCGCGGGGGTCAGGTCGGTCACCGCCGCGAGGACCGCCGCCGTCACGTCGATGCCGCTCTCGTCGATATTCGACTGCAGCCGCTCCAGTCGGGCGAATTCCAGGATCTGCTCGATCATCTTCAGCAGGCGCGACCCGCTGCCGGAGATGTCACGGGCATAGCCGAGATAGCGGTCGCTCCCGAGCGGACCGAACGGCTGGCTGCGCAGCATGTCGGCGAAGCCGATGATGGCGTTGAGCGGGGTGCGCAGCTCATGGCTCATATTGGCCAGGAACTGGGACTTGGCCTGGCTGGCCAACTCGGCCCGCTCCATGGCCGTCCGCAGCTCGCCCTCACGGTCCTTGATCACCGTGATGTCGGAGTAGATGCAGACCATGCCGCCCTCGGCGGTGCGCCGCTCGTCCACCTGGTACCAGCGGCCGTCCGTGGTCGCCATCTCGTAGCGCTGGCTGTGGGCGGCGAAGACCGACAGGCGAGCCTCGATCCACTCCGCCTCTCGTCCGACCGCCTCGGCCGGGCAATGGCGCCCGGCGACCAGGGTCTGCAGCAGCGTGCCGTAGGGAGTGCCGTCCGAGCCGTCGATCTCGGCATCCAGCATGTCGCAATAGGCGTCGTTGCAGCGCAGCAGCCGTCCGTCCGGCGCGAACAGGGCGAAGCCGTCGGAGATCGCATCGACCGCGTCATGCAGCCGCTGGGTGGACAGTGCGGCGAAGGCCTCCGCCGCCCGGCGGGCACTGACGTCCCGCAGCACCAGGATGTAGATCCGCTCCGACCCGGCCATGGATTCGGCAAGGGTGATTTCGGTCGGCACGGTCCCGGAACACTCGGGCCCGTGCGATTCCACCTCGATGGTCTCCGGCCGGTCCGCCGCCCGTGACAGGGTCGCCACCGGCTCCCGGTCCAGCTCCGCCGCCCAGGGCCCCGTGAGCCGCTGATAGATCGGCTGACCTAAGAGCCCCCGTTGTGGGTACCCCAGCAGGGCGCAGGCCGCCCGGTTCGCCGTGCGGATCCGGGCGTCGTCGCCGATCGTCACGATGGCGTCGAAACTGGCGTCGATCACCTCGCGGATATAGGCGTCGTGGCGCTTCAGGGCCGCCTCGTTGCGCCGGCGCAGCACGGTCTCGGTACGGTAGTCGCCGATCACGAAGCTGCCGACCAGGAGGATCGAGGTCGCGGAGAAGAAGGTGGGGTCCACCAGGGCGCCGAAACCGGCCTGGGCATAGGCGGACACGCCGAGCGCGGCCGCCATGAGCCCGACGCCGACGGCGGGCTTCAGATGCGGGCTGAGGCGCGGCAGCAGGCCGATCAGCAGCAGCCCGGCCAGGGCCGTGGCCAGAAGCTCGACCCAGCCGAAGATCGGATCGCGCCAGGGTGCGCGGCCGGTGAGGATGGTGTCGACCGCGAGCGCCTGAAACTGCAGGCCGGAGACCGCCCCCCCGAAGCCGACGCGGACCCGGTCGCCCACCCCGGCGGCGGAGCTGCCGATCACCACGATGCGCCCGGCGACGTCCGCCCCCGAAACCCCGCCGGACAGCACATCGAGCGCCGAGACCGTCGGCACGCGGTCCGGCCGGGCGGTATCGACCCACAGCCTGCCCTGGGAATCGGTGGGCACGAACAGCGGGCCGACCGACACGCCGGTCATGCCCAGGGGCGACGGCATCTCGACCAGCATGTTCGGCTGCTGCAGGGCCACGCGCGCGATGTCCAGCGCCATGCCCGGCTGCAGGGTGGCGCCGACCCGGAAGATCGTCGGAACCCGCCGGGCCGTGCCGTCCGGCTCCGGCAGCAGACTGACCACCCCCTGCCCACGACTTGCCTGGTGGATCGGGGCGACGTTCTCGATGATCGCGCCGATGGCCGGAAGATTCTCGAGATCCTGATGGCCGCGTACGGCGATCCGGTTGTGGGCGCCTTGTCCGGGCGTGGCGTCGCCGGACCCCGGAATGGCGGCGACGGCGATGACGCTCGGCACCCGCCGCATGGCGCGGGCCAGCGCCTCGTCGTATCCGCCGAGGGCTTCCAGTTCCCGGCGCAGCTCGATGTCGAGGTCCGGCAGCGACCGGGCCAGCACGGTCGGCGACATCCGGTCCGGCTCGGCGAACAGGATGTTGAACGCGGCCGTCCTGACGCCGGCGGCGGACAGCCGGTCGACGAGATCGACCAGATGGCGCCGGGGCCAGGGCCACTGGCCCATGGCGGCGAGGCTGCGGTCGTCCACGTCCACCGCCAGGACCGGCGAGGGATCGGCGGCGGGCGCGCGCGTCTGCAGCTGCAGATCGAACCCCCAGAGCCGCAGGATCTGCAGCGGGGCCACGTCGAGGACGCGCAGGATCAGCAGAACTCCCAGCAGGCCGGCGGCGATCAGCCGGCCATGGCGCACGAGCCGGGAGAGTCGGCCGTCCTCCGGCTCGTCGAGCCATTGGAACTCGCTCGTCACCCCGACCTGCCGGATGTCGGCGCTGCCCGGTGTCCTGCTCTCCATCGCTCCCTCAGCCGTTGACCCATACGCGCGACCCGTCTCCCGTCCTACCGGACCACGATCTCGACCCGGCGGTTGCGGGCCTCGGACACGCCGTCGGCGGTGGGTACCACCGGCGCGCGCTCGCCATAGGAGACGACCGTCACCACCCGCTCCGGCACGCCGAGGCCGAGGACCTCCTGGGCCACCAGTTCCGCCCGATCCTGGGCGAGCTGGTCGTTGAACGCGGCCGAGCCGCTCCGGTCCGTATGGCCGGAAACCTCGACCTGAGGCAGCTTGCGCTGGCCCACGACCTCCAGCACCTCGCTCAGCTTGCGGGCCGAGTCCGGCGTCAGACGGTCCGTCCCCTGCTCGAAATACAGCAGAAAGGCGACCGGCGGCGTCGGTCCGGCGGCCAGGGCCGCGCCGAACACGGCCTCCACATCGGCGACCAGGAAGGTACCGGTCGACTGCGGCGCGCTCTGGGTATCGCCGGTCACCGCGCTTTCGCGCTCGCGCTCGAGCACCACAGAACCCTGCGGGGTCTCCACCCGGATCATGCCGACCACCCCGTCGGTGTCCGGCAGCAGCACGATCAGCGCCCCGTCGACCGCCGACTCGATCGCCGTCACGGCGGCCAGGAAGATCTCGCGGCAGCGGGCGATGTCGTCCGCCTGATGCCCCTCCTCCTGTTCCTGCATCCAGCAGTCGAACGCCGCCTGGCCGCGGGCGCTGTCGGGCCCCACGATCGAGCGCGCGCCGGCGCCGAACAGAGCGACCAGACGGGCCCGGGCGGCGCCCAGTTCCTCCCGCGCCGCGTCGGACAGGGCGCGGTCGTCGAGCCGCTCCGGCGGGAAGGCCTCACCCTTGGCGGCGCGGATCGCCCGGTCGTAGAAGCGGGCCGTGTCCGGCCAGTCGTACTCGGCGCGTTCCATGTCGCCGAGCGCCGCGTATTCGCGGCTCAGATCCCGAAGGAACGGCGAGTCCTGCGGCGGCAGGTCCGACAGGCCGTCGCTGTCATAGGGGCCGGCCGCGCAGGCGGCGAGGCTCAAGAGCGCCCCCACGACCGCGAGGCGGCGGAGGCGAAGGACGAGCGGTGCGAGATGAACGGTCATGGCATCAGTTCCCCGCCGGCGCCGGCACGCGGACCGCGAACCGGGTGCCCCGGACCGCGACGACCGAGAGCGGCGTCTTTATCTGGATGTTCTCCGGCGCGATCTTCCCGATCCGGCCGGACTGATAGACCATGGTTCCCTGCAGGATCTGGCCGAAGAAGCCGAACGCGTCGCGCTGCGGCGCGAACTCGAAGGAGGACAGCTCGAACCGCGAGTTCGGGCCCAACGAAATAAGAGTGCCGTCGTTCAACGTGACGCCGACCGCGCCGGCCGCGCCGGTCCGCAAGGTATCGGCCCGATGGACATCCAGCCCCTCGACCGCCACGATCACAGCGCCGGCCCGTTCCACGGCCGCTTCGCCATCTACTACCTTGACCGTCCCGATGGCCGGCCCGAAATCCTGCGCGCTTGTCGGCAACACGACCGAGAGCGCGAGGAGAAGCCCCAAGAGCAACCCACGCATTTTCTGTCTCTTTGTCCGTTTCTTATTGCCCCCACCCCCGTGCGGGCTAAGGCGGAACTCTACCTTCCCGGAGCAACGCGGTCGACAGTTCCGCTGCAATCTGGACAGCGCGTACCGACGACCTGTCAGCCGGCCGCGAAACGGCCAAAGGCGAACGGGGCGAGCAGATCCGGGCGGCGATCCTCGAGCGCCCAGTCGGCCAGCAGTTCGGTGACCGCCGGCGCGATCGCCCAACCGTGGCCGGTCCAGCCTGCCGCGTAGATCACATGCGGATTGCCGGGCAGCCGGTCGATCACCGGAATGCCGTCGATGGAGTCCGCCTCCAGGTGATCGGTATCCGCCGCGTCGATCTCGATGCCCTCCAGGGCGGGATAGACCGCGACCGCGTCGGCGACGTTGGCGACGACCTCCTCCGGAATCGGCGTGCCGCGGCCGGTGGCGTGATTCCAGGAGCCGAGCCGGCCGCCGGAGATCATCAGCCGCCCGTCGGGCTCGCGCTTGAGCGAGAGGATGCGGCTGGCATGGCCGACCAGGTGGCGAACCGGGTTGTCGGTCAGCGGCTTGGAGACCAGCACCTGCAGCGCAAGGTTCCAGGTCGGCAGGTCGAGCCACGGACTGATCAGCGACCGCACGCCGCTGTTGGCCAGGATGAACAGGCGCCCCGGCACCGGAATCTCGTCGCCGTCGGCGGCCGCCACGGCGACCACCTTGCCGTCCCGCGTCACCAGGCGCTCGACCTTCACGCCTTCGCGGATCGTCGCACCCGCCTTCACGGCCATCTCGGCATAGGCCTTTGTGGTTCGGGCGTGGAACGCCACCCCGTCCCCCGGACAGTGCAGGGCGGCCTGAACGAAGGGCGCGACGCCGGGCTCCAGCTCCCGCATTTCCGCCTCGCTCAGGAACGACGTGGGAATGCCGAACCGGGTCTGCAGGGCGGCGCGGGTCTGCGCCCTGGGCAGGTCCACCGGCCGTTCGATCAGTTGTAGATGTCCGGTTTGCTCGAACAGCGGCTCGGTGCCCAGGGTCTCGTGCAGCTCGGGCCAGATCCGCCGCGCCCGTGCCATCAGCGGCAGCTCGCGATGATCGCGGCAGTTGGCCCGCACGCCGCGCCGTCCCGGCCCGCCGGAGGCGCCGGAGGCGACCGTCTTCGCTTCCAGGAGCTCGACCGCCTCGCCACGCTTGGCCAGATGCCACGCCACGGCCGCCCCGTAGACGCCGCCGCCGATGATGAGGGTCATGCGATCTCCCGTGGGCCGTACCGTTGCGACGGCGCCATCTTCGAAGATGCCCGGGCCGGGCGCCAGGGGCTGAATGCAGTATGATGGCTCGGGCCGGGACCGTCAGGCCAGGGCCGGAACCGTCAGGCGAGGGAATGGGTGTGCCCGTCCACTGGGAGGGCCAGGCCGGAGATCTTCGCCCCCGCCGGCGAGGCCAGGAACAGGGCGGCATCGGCCACATCGTCGGCGCTCACCCAACTGCGCAGGGACACGCCGGCGACGTATCGCGCCCGCAGTTCCGCCTCGGTCAGGCCCGTCGCCTTCGCCTCGTTGGCGAGCACCCGGTCCATGCGCTCGCCCTCCACCGAGCCTGGGCAGATCGCGTTCACCCGCACACCGTAAGGCCCGAGTTCCATGGCCAGGGTCTTCATCAGGCCGATGATGCCCCATTTGGACGTGGCATAGGGGCTGCGGTTCGGATAGCCGTGCAGCCCGGCCGAGGACGACATCAGGATCAGGGAGCCGCCGCCGCCCTCCTTCAACACCCGCGCCGCCCAGCGGCAGGTCAGGAAGGCACCGTCGAGGTTGACGGCGAGGCAGGCGCGCCACGCCTCCAGGCTATGGCTCTCGATCAGGCCGGCCGGCCCTCCGGTGCCGGCATTGGCGATCACCACGTCGGCGCCGCCCCATCGCTCCTCCACCTCCAGGAAGAACGCCCCCATCTGGGCCTCGTCGGTGACGTCGGCCGGACGGGCGATCGACCCGTCGATGTCCGCGCCGACGGCGGCCACGGCGGCCGCGTCGACATCGCACAGCGCCACCCTGGCCCCCGCGGCGGCGAAGCGGCGGGCATAGACCAGACCGATCCCGGACGCGCCGGCGGTGATGACGACACGGGCGTCGCGGAACGTGTCTTCGCTATACATGGGAAGCCTCGGCGCGGTGGATGCGAATGTGGCCTCCTAGAGCAAATCCCGATCGGATGGAAACACCTGATCGTGCTCTGGAGCACACGGACCGTCGCTTCAACCGGTCGCCTTCCCGAGGCCGGGCCGGTTCAGCGCGACCGCCCCTCCAACCCGGCCGCCGCCGCGCCGCTCGCTCCCGGGACCCGCATCTCGAAGACCTCGGTCACGCTGGTGTAGTCGTAATAGCCGAGGCGGGCGAGCGGCCGGATCCTGGGAATGTCGAGCTTGCCCTCCGGCGTCACCACCGCGTCATCCACGTGGATACGGACCACCTCGCCATAGACCACGTCGACCCAGCCGTGGTTCGAGTTGCCCTGAAGACGGTGCGTGGACAGGTAACGGCACTCGAAATGCGCCGGGCTCTCGGCGACCCGCGGTCCCGGGGCGTCGATACAGGGCGCCTTGGTCACCCCGGCGCGCTCGAACTCGTCGACCTCGCACGGCAGTTCCATGGCGGTGATGTTCACCGCCTCGCGCAGGTCGTAGGTGGCCATGTTCCAGACGAACCAGCCGGTCTGCTCGGCGTTGACCACCGTGTCCTTGCGCCGCCCGTCGCTGAGTTGGTTGGCGGCGAACATGACCATCGGCGGATCGAAGGTCAGATTCTGCCACTGACTGTACGGCGCCAGGTTCGGCACGCCGTCGGTGGAAACCGTCGACAGCCAACCGATCGGCCGCGGCACCGTGCAGCTCTTGAAGGGCGAGAACGGCAGCGGGCAGGGCTCGCTCGCGGGGGCGTAATGCATCGGGTGTCTCCTCGTCGCTGTCGCAAGACCGTAGGAGAGATCAGCGCGCCGCGAAACCGCGTCGATGCGCGGAGCCCGGGGATGCGACGACCGCCGGAAAATTTCACCCCAACGGAGAAATTAACCAATATATCTAGGATTTTACGAATATAGGCAGCTGTAAAATCCTGGGCCTCGCATGATCCGATCAAAGCCGAGGATCGTATGATTGTATTCAACAATCCATTCCCTCGGCGGGCAGAGTAGTGCTAAGCACTCGGCGCCAATCTTCGCCCGTTCAACTTTCCCATCACCGCTCCGCCCAAGAGAGCAGCATGTGGCTGATCGGAACTCCGGAATACACACACTAGGAGAGTTGCATTGTTTGAGCTTCTGACCGGCGGTCTGGGCATGCGCTCGACTGGCGCGACTCTAGGCGCGCTGAGCAAATCACAGGCCATCATCGAGTTCACCCCGAAAGGCAAGATCCTGCGGGCCAACAAGAACTTTCTGGACGCGATGGGCTACCGGCCGGGCGACGTCATCGGCAAACACCACTCGATGTTTGTCAGCAAGGACTATGCGGGATCGAAGGAATACCGGGAATTCTGGGAGACGCTGGCCAAAGGTCAGTTCCTGCGCAGCGAATTCCGCCGGGTCCGCAAGGACGGCTCGGAGATCTGGCTGCAGGCTTCCTACAACCCGGTCAAGGGCTTGGGCGGGCGCGTGGTGAAGGTGGTGAAGCTGGCCACCGACATCACGGAGGAAAAGCGCCGCGCCGCCGAAGTCCAGGGGCAGATCAACGCCATCCGCCGGTCCCAGGCGGTGATCCATTTCGCGCTCGACGGCACGATCCTGGAAGCGAACGAGAATTTCCTGACGACCATGGGCTACTCGGCCGAGGAGGTCGTCGGCAAACACCACTCGATGTTTGTCGAAGACACCGAAAAGCACTCCGGCGAATACAATCAGTTCTGGGATTCCCTCGGCCGCGGCGAATTCCATGAAGGGCAATTCCGGCGGCTGGCCAAGGGCGGGCGCGAGATCTGGATCCGCGCGACCTACAACCCGATCCTCGATGCCGCCGGCCGGCCGTACAAGGTGGTCAAGTTCGCCTCCGACATCACCAGTTCCAAGCTGCGGTTCGCCGATGTCGAGGGCCAGATCGAGGCCATCAACAAATCCCAGGCGGTCATCGAGTTCGACCTCGACGGCACGATCCTGAAGGCCAACGAGAACTTCCTGAAGACCATGGGCTACTCGGCCGACGAGGTGGTCGGTCGACATCACCGGATGTTCGTGGCGCCGAACGAGGCCAAGGCCTCCGCCTATGAGAGTTTCTGGACCAATCTAGGCCTCGGCCACTACCAGTCGGGTCAGTACAAGCGGATCGGCAAGGACGGCCAGGAGGTCTGGATCGAGGCTTCCTACAATCCCATCCTCGATATGAGCGGCCGGCCGTTCAAGGTGGTGAAATACGCCACGGACATCACCGCGGATATCCGCCAGAAAGAGCATTTCAACATCCTGTCCCTGGTCGCCAACGAGACCGACAACAGCGTCATCATCACCGACGCGGAAGGCCGGATCGAGTATGTGAACGCCGGCTTCACCCGGCTCACCGGCTACGGCGCGGACGAGGCCATGGGCAAGATCCCGGGCCGGATGCTGCAGGGCGAGAACACCGATTCCGAGACGGTGCGGCGGATCCGCGAGAACCTGTCGCTGCGCAAGCCCTTCGTCGAAGAGATCCTGAACTACACCAAGGACGGCCAGCCCCACTGGATCTCGCTGTCGATCAACCCGGTCTTCGACAAGACGGGCAAGCTCGAGCGCTATGTGTCGGTGCAGGTCGACATCACCGAGACGAAGCTGCGCGCCCTGGAAGCCGGCGCCCGGATCACCGCGATCGAGCAGTCGAACCTCGTCCTGGAATGGGACAGCGAGGGCCGGTTGTCGGCGGCGAACGAACTGGCCCTGAGCGCGCTCGGCGCGCGGTCGGTCGACGCCGCGCGGAGCATCGCCGGGCTGTCGCTCGACAGCCTGTTCGACCCGGCGACACGCGATCAGCTCCATGCCGGAGAGGCCGTGGTGCGCGAACTGTCGGTGAACATCGGCAACGCAGCCCGGCTCTATCTCGCCGCGACCGTCCAGCCGCTGCGCGACGTGCACGGCTCTCTGCAGCGGGTGGTCATGTACGCCACCGACACCACGGCAAGCCGGACGTCGATCGAGAAGACCCGGGAGATCATGGACGAGGTGCTGAACCGCATCCATGTCACCGCCGGCAACATCTCGGGGGTGTCGGAACAGACCAATCTGCTGGCCCTGAACGCCACGATCGAGGCGGCGCGGGCCGGGGATGCGGGTCGCGGCTTCGCCGTCGTCGCCTCCGAGGTGAAGATCCTGGCGTCGCGCTCGGCCGAACTCTCCACGGAGATCGCCAGCCTGATCTCGGAGACCCAGCAGCAGATCGAGCAGTTCCGCTCCGGCACCAACGGGTGAGCGGAACGCGATCAGAGGCCGTCGAGGAAGGACTTCAGCGCGGCGTTATAGGCGGCGGTGTCCTCCAGATACGGCGCGTGGCCGACCCTCGGCAGGACGGCGGTGCGAACCCGCGCCGACCCGCGCGCCAGGGCATCCAGCAGAGCGCCGCTCAGATCTGGGGTGACCGTGCGATCCTCTTCCCCGGTCAGGACCAGGACCGGAATCGACAGGGCGGCCAGGGCGTCGGTGTTGTCGGCCTCGGCGATCAGGCGCATGGCCTCCGCCAGCCCCTCGCGCCGGGTCTCCGCCGCGATGCCGGCCAGGCGCTCGATGATCTCCGGGGCGCAGCCCGGCGCCGCCATGCTCTTCGCCCGCCGCGCGCCGTATTCCCGTGCCGGCAGGGTTTCCAGTTCCGTCAGACGGGCGAGATAGGGCTCGCTGAGCGGCGTGCCCGCCGGTTGGCGCCGGCCCAGCAGCGTGCAGGACAGGGCCAGCGCGCGCAGCCGGCCGGGATACGTGCCGGCGAAGCGTCCGGCGACGACGCCACCCATCGAATGGCCGAGCAGAACGAAGGTCGGCAGATCCAGCGCGTCCACCAGTGCCGCCAGCGTCGCCGCATAGGCGTCCACGGTCGGGGCGACCGTGTCGGACAGCCCGTATCCGGGCGCATCCCACGCGGTCACGCGCCACGAGCCGGAAAACGCTTCGATCTGCTCCTCCCAGGTGCGGGAATTGCCGGCGAGGCCGTGCAGCAGGACCAGATCGGGTCCGGATCCCGCCTGCCGGTACGAAATGCGGCCATGGTCGAGGTCGAGGGTCTGTCGGTCGGGGAAGGCCATGGGCGTCAACTCCGAAGAAGTCCGGCCCGTTCCGGGAGGCATTGAGGCGGGCTTTACCATCCGTAGAGCCAACCTGGCCCCCCATCAATGGCTTAACGCGTGCGCGCCCCATTTCCGCTGGGCGGGATTCGACGGTAACGAATATGCAGCAATTTAAATTAATTAGTTCTTATGACTTGGCCCTTACGGTCCACAACAGATCGCGATTGGAGGATGTGCAGGTGCCGAACCCTGGGACCAATAACCTTCAGTGTGGGGAGCTGTGCGCCGGCCGCAAGCTGCCCCTCGGAGAATACGTGCCTGCCTGCGCGTGCGACCGCGGCGACATCCCGGCGGCCTTTCCCAGGTTCGGCGACGACACGCTGAAGGGGTTCCTGCGGTACTGGCTGACGCTATACGTCGACGGCCGCGTGCCCGAGCGCAAGGATTTCGACCCGACGCGCGTCCCGTCCCTGCTGAGCCGCTTCTGGATCATTCAGCGCGAGCCTGGCACCGGCCGCTACAAGTTCCTGCTGGCCGGCGAGCAGATCCGCGCGCTGTTCAACCGCCGCGTGGCGGACATTTACGTGGACGACCTGTTCAAGGACCACGAGACGGAGATGCACCTCGCCCTGAGCGAGGTGATCGACACCCCGGCGATCCATTATGCGGTGGGGCCGCTCTACCGGGCCGGCATGTATCCCCTGCATACCGAGCGCCTGGCCCTGCCGATGGCGGAGGACGGCGTGGTGACGTCTGTCTACGGCGCGACGCTGTATCGCCGTCCGACCGCCGCGCCGAGCACCGACACCGAATTCATCGACGGCGCAAAGCCGATCGTTCTGCCGATCCGCAACCTGCCCTGCCCGGGCTGCCTGATGCTGTGAGGGGCTACCTCGACCGGCGCTGCCACACGGCGGGGCGAACCGCCCCCGCAAGGTCCGACGCCCGATAGCCGGGCCACCCTGGAAATGGTGGGCCCGGCAGGATTCGAACCTGCGACAACACCGTTATGAGCGGCGCGTTCTGACCGCTGAACTACGGGCCCCCCGGCCGCGGCGCGAAGCCGCAACCTCCGCCACCACTTATCGTCGCGCTGTCGCCACATTGTCAACGCGCGTAACCGGATCGACCGCATCCGGGCCGCTTTCGTCGCCCGCATCGGGGCCGATGACAGGCGCCCCGGAACGGGACCCGGTGGCGCCGTCTCCCGGCCGCCCGGTTCCCACGGCACCGGATCATCCGGCCATCAGCCGGTCGAAGACCGGATCCGGATCGTCGACCTCGACCAGCCGCCTGTCCTCGATCACCCAGACCCGCGTGGCGACGGCCCGCACGAAGGCGCGGTCGTGGCTGACCAGCAGGCAGGCGGCCTGGTGACGGATCAGTTCCTCCTCCAGCATCTCCTGCCCTTCGATGTCCAGGTGGTTGGTCGGCTCGTCCAGCAGGAAGAAGTTCGGTTCCGTCAGACGAAGCAGCAGCATCGCCAGCCGCGCCCGCTGACCGCCCGACAGACGGGCGATGGGCGCGGTTTGCGCATCGACGCCGATCCCCGCCCCGGCCAGTTGCGAACGCGCCACATGGTCGCTCAGCCCGCTGGACTGCTTGACCGCTTCCCACGGCGTGGCGAACCCGTCGAGCTGCGACAGCGCCTGGTTCGAATAGCCGAGCCTGAGGCTTGCCGCACCGCGGATCTGCGGGTCCGCGTCCGACAGGGCGGCCCGCACCCGTTCGACCAGCCGGGTCTTGCCGCTGCCGTTCTCACCCAGCAGCGCCACCCGGTCGCCATTCTTGATCAGCGCCTTGCCGATCTTCACCAGCACGCGTCCGTCCGGCGTGGCGATCTCGGCCCCTTCCACCGTGACAAGAGCCTTCGCATGGGTACCGCTTGCGGTCAGGCGGATGTTGCCGGCGGAGCGCTCGTGATGGGCGGGGCGAGCCCGCTCCTCCAGCCGGTCGGCCCGGTCGGAAAGTTGCTTGGTCTTCACCACCAGCAGGTCGGAGCCGGAGTTGATGCCGATGTTCTTCAGCTTGGCCGCCTGCTGGCGCAGGGTCTTCACCTTGCGCATGTCGTTCTCGAACTGCCGGTCGCGGGCGGCATCGCGTTCCTCCAGCGCGTGCAGGGCGGCGGTGTACGACAGGGCGAAATCGGCGCTCTCCTGGGGGCGCAGGAAGAGGGTGCGGTTGGTCACGTCGTCGAGAAACGCGCGGTCGTGGCTGGCCGCCACCACGGCACAATCCCGCGGCAGGCCGGCCAGAAACCGCTCCAGCACGCCGATGCGACCGATATCCAGATGGTTCGTCGGCTCGTCCAGCAGCAGCAGGTCCGGCTCGACCACCGCCGCACGGGCGAGCAGCATGGTGCGCTGCCACCCGCCGGACAGACGGTCGACGGCGGTGTCCCGCGTCGCCTGCTCCACGGCGAGGTCCTCGAGCAGGATGTCCACCCGCCAGCTTTCCGTCTCCGCGATCTCCGGCGCGAGCGCGTCGCGCACCGCATCGTACAGACTGAGGGACAGCAGGCGCTCGGGCGGATCCTGGGGAGCGAAGGCGACGACCAGCCCCCGGGAGCGCGTGACGCCGCCGGTGGTGGCGTCCTCCCCGCCGGCCAGGATGCGCAGCAGGGAGGACTTGCCGCGCCCGTTGGCGGCGACAAGGCCGAGGCGGTCGCCCCGGGCGATCGAGAGGTCGAGCCCGGCGAACAGGGTCTCGGCGCGAATCAGGGAAAGGTCTTTGACGGCGATCAGGGACATGACGGTCTCATCGGAAGTCAGGATGGCGCGACACGCGCGCCGGAGAGGCTGACGGATGAGACGGCGATGCGTTTCCCGGTCAGCCCCGCGAGATCAGGCGCGGGGCGTGGACAGGTCCTCGGGTACGGTCATGGAAGCGCTGGTAGAGCACCGGCTTCCCCCTTCTTTCTTCGGCATCAGGGACACCGATTGATAGCCACACCGGCGCATCGTGACAAGCCGGACGTGCGACCGACACAAAACTGCAAAATAGGTCTGCATCACTGACCTTTGCTGCGATGCACAATTTCCCTTGTGCATCGCAGCAAAGGGGCTATCTTCAGCGTCAGGACGTAATCGCGTGAGCCGTCGAGAAACGATGGTCAGGGGAGCAATAAGAAGCCTAGATCCGGGAGGTGGACGTCTGCCAACACACCAAGGTGATCCACATGCATCCCTATACCGCGCAGGAAAACGAGTGGCTGTCCGGCCGCAATGCTAGCGAAGCCTCGGCCAGCACCGCCTCTGTCCCCCCTCTCACCAAGCCGGTCGCCGTGATCGACGACGCCGTGATCCGCATGCACATGCGCCGCGGCGAGCGCATGCGCGCCGAGGAAGTCCGGCGCTGTGTCGTGGCCCTGTTCCGGCTGCCCATCATCGGCCTTCGGGCGCTGGGCGCCTATCTGAACCCGCCCGCCGCCAAGCCGCACCACTGAGCGGCAACACCCCGTCGCATCCGCCCCGGCCAGTGTCGGGGCGGTATGCGGGGGCGGTATGCGGAACGGGGCATCACGTCATGCGCAGTCGGAGACTGTTCGCCCGCCGACCGGTTTGATAGACCGGCGCCATGACCCAGACCCCCGCCCCCGGGGCCGCCTCCCGCTCGCCGAAGGATGAGCCGGTCGTCGCCCGCACAATTGCCGATCTCCGCTCCCTCGTCGCCGCATGGCGCCGCGCGGGCCTGTCCGTCGGCCTCGTCCCCACCATGGGTGCCCTGCATGCCGGGCATCTGAGCCTGGTGGCCGCCTCCCAGGACGTCTGCGACCGCACCATCGTGTCGATCTTCGTCAATCCGAAGCAGTTCGCGCCGGGCGAGGATCTGGACACCTATCCGCGCACCTGGGATAGCGATCTGGCCGCCCTGCGCGACGTCGGCGCCCATGCGGTCTTCGCGCCGATCCCGTCCGAAGTGTACCCGGCGGGTCATGCCACCACGGTCTCCGTCGCCAACCTGACCGACTGTCTCGACGGCATCGCCCGCCCCGGCTTCTTCGACGGGGTGGCCACGGTGGTCGCCAAGCTGTTTCTGCAGTCCGGCGCCGACAAGGCGTTCTTCGGCGAGAAGGACTTCCAGCAGTTCCTGGTGGTCCGCCGCATGGCCGCCGATCTGGACATACCCATCGACGTCATCGGCTGCCCGACCGTGCGCGAGGCCGACGGGCTCGCCCTGTCGTCGCGCAACACCTACCTCTCCGCCGCCGAACGCGCCCAGGCGCCGCGGTTGCACCAGGAGATGGTGAAGGCGGCCCATCGCATCCGCTCAGGCGACGGGGACATCTCCGCCGCCTGCGCCGATGCGATCGCCGCCCTGTCCGCCGAGGGCTTCGGGCCGATCGACTATATCGAGATGCGCGACGCCGAGACCCTGGCCGCCCTCAGCGGCACCGATCCGGTCATCCGTCCGGCCCGCCTGTTCGCCGCCGCCCGTCTGGGCGAAACTCGGCTGATCGACAATATCGGGGTGTGAGTCGCCCCCTTCCGCCGCCAACGCCTGCCCTCTATAACCGCGGACAAGGTCTTAAGAGAGCCAATCGACACGCGGGAGGACAGGCGGCATGGCCGAGAAGTTGAAGATCGCGGTGATTCCGGGCGACGGCATCGGCTGGGAAGTCGTGCCCGAGGGCATCAAGGTGCTGGAGGCCGTCGGCGCCAAGCACGGCCTGGAGTACGACTTCACCGAGTTCGACTGGAGCTGCGAGCGCTTCCACAAGACCGGCAAGTTCATGCCCGATGACGGGCTGGAGCAGCTCAAGACCCACGACTCGATCTTCCTCGGCGCCGTCGGCTTCCCCGGCGTGCCGGATCACGTTTCCCTGTGGTCCCTGCTGATCCCGATCCGCCGGTCGATGAACCAGTACATCAACCTGCGCCCGGTGCGGATGATGAAGGGCATGAAATGCCCGCTGGCCGGCCGCGGCCCCGAGGACATCGACTTCTGGGTCGTGCGCGAGAACAACGAGGGCGAATACTCCGAGATCGGCGGCCGCCTGTTCCAGGGCACCGACAACGAGATGGCCATGCAGGAGACGGTCATGACCCGCAAGGGCTGCGACCGGGTCATGCGCTACGCCTTCGACCTGTGCCAGCGGGTCGGCAAGAAGAAGGTCACCTCGGCCACCAAGTCGAACGGCATCATCCACACCATGCCGTTCTGGGACGAGCGCTTCGAGGCGATCGCCAAGGAATACCCGGACATCGCCACCGACAAGTTCCACATCGATATCCTGACCGCGCAGTTCGTGCTGCATCCGGACTGGTTCGACGTGGTGGTCGGCTCCAACCTGTTCGGCGACATCCTGTCCGATCTCGGCCCGGCCGTGGCCGGCTCCATCGGCATCGCGCCCTCGGCCAACATCAATCCGGAGGGCGACTATCCCTCCATGTTCGAGCCGGTGCACGGCTCCGCTCCGGACATCGCCGGCAAGGGGATCGCCAACCCGATCGGCCAGATCTGGTCCGGGGCGATGATGCTGGAGCACCTGGGCCACCAGGCGGCGGCCGACGACATCGTCAAGGCGATCGAGACCGTGCTGTCCGAGGCCGGCCCGAAGACCCCGGATATCGGCGGTCAGGCGGCGACCAAGGATCTGGGCGATGCGATCGCGGCTGCCGTGAAGTGAGCGCGCCAGAATTGACCGCCTACGTCACCCGCGACGGCGCCCATCGTTATCCGGTCGACACGCCGATCTGGCGGTGCCCCGAAACCGGGGCGCCGGTCAACCTCACCGAGGGCGAAGGTCTAAGCCGGGACGACATCGACATGGCCGAGCGCTCGCTGTGGCGCTACGCGTCGGCGATCCGGGTCGACAAGGCGTCCCGGGTGCCGCTGGGTGAGGGCTGCACCCCGCTGATCCCCATGGCGCTGGAGGGCGGCAATGTCCGCCTGAAGCTGGAATCCCTGATGCCCAGCGGCTCGTTCAAGGACCGCGGCATGGCGGTGCTCGTCGCCTACCTGAAAGCCCACGGCATCAGCGAGGTGATGCTCGACAGTTCCGGCAACGCCGCCGGCTCGCTGGCCTGCTATGCCGGCGCGTCGGGGATCAAATGCACGGTGCTGGTGCCGGCCAGGACCTCGGCCGCCAAGGTGGCGCAGATGCGGGCCTATGGGGCCGTGGTCGAGCTGGTCGAAGGCACCCGCCAGGACGTGGCTGCCAAGGCGCTGAAGCTGGCCGAGGCGGGCGTGTTCTACGCCTCCCACAACTGGCAGCCGTTCTTCATCGAGGGTACGAAGACGCTGGCCTATGAGATCTGGGAACAGTCCGGCTTCACCGTGCCGGACAACATCGTGATCCCGGTCGGCTACGGCTCCAACCTGCTGGGCTGCCGGATCGGCTTCGACGAGTTGAAGCGGCGCGGCGAGATCGACCGGGTGCCGCGCCTGTTCGCCGCCCAGCCGGCCAATGTCGGCGCCCTGGTCCGGGCGTTCGTGGCGAATGCCGACACGCCGGTCGACTTCACCCCGCAGCCCACCATCGCCGAGGGCGTGGCCGCCGCCAAGCTGGTGCGCACGGCCGAATGCGTCGCCGCCCTGCGGGATACCGGCGGCGGAGCCGTGGCCGTCGCCGAGGAGAAGATCCTGCCGGCGGTCCGCATGCTGGCGTCCAAGGGCGCGCTGGTGGAGCCGTCCTGCGCGCTCGCCGCCACCGGCTACGACCAGCTCGTCGCCGACGGGACGATTTCCCCGAACCAGGACACGGTGGTGGTGATGACCGGCAACGGGCTGAAGAGCCTCGACGCCCTGATGGAGTAGTCCGCGTGCGCGAGAAGAAGTATTTCGAGGATTTCCAGGTCGGCGACGTGCTCACCGGCCAACGGGTGACGGTGACCGAAAGCCAGATCGTCGACTTCGCCTTCAAATGGGACCCGCAGCCGTTCCACGTCTCCAAGCCGGATGCGGAAGCGACGATGTTCGGCGGCCTGATCGCCAGCGGCTTCCATACCCTGGCGTTGACCTTCCGCCTGATCTGGCAGGCCGGCCCGCATCAGGAGACCAATGTCGGCGGCACCGGCATGGACAACCTGCGCTGGCCCCGCCCGGTGCGTCCGGGCGACACCCTGTCGGCGACGGCCGAGGTGATGGAGCTGATACCCTCCTCGTCCCGCCCGTTCGGCCGGGTGAAGCTGGCCTATACGACGAAGAACCAGAACGACGAGGTGGTGATGACCTGCGAGATGCACCACCTGCTGGCGACGCGGCCCAGCGAATAACGCCCTTGTCACTCCTGCCTTTGTCATCCCGGTGAGCTCCGGGCCTGACCCGGAGGTCGGCCGGGACCCAGCCGCACAAACCCTTGGTCCCGGCCCAAGCCCGGGTCGAGCCCGGTCGTGTCCGGGATGACGGTGAACGCGCAACAGAACGGGGTCCTAGCCCCGGACCCCGCTCATGATCACGTGGCCGGCCTTCATCCAGTGCAGATCGACGCCGGTGAACCCCGCCGCCCGCAGCCAGTCCAGCAGGTCCGTCACGCTCGACGGTTTGTCCATCGGGTCCGGCCCCGGCAGGCGGTAGTAGTTCCAGTCCTCGGCCACGAACCGCTCGTAGCCGCCCAGCGTGCCGTCGGTGTCCGGCGCCCGGCGGCGGGTCTCGGCGTCCCAGGCATCGCCGGCGATCCTGCGACCCGCCGCCGTCACGGGCTCGACCAGATCGGCCATGACGAACACGCCGCCGGGCTTCAGCGCGGCATGGATGTCGGCGAAGAGCCGCTGCTTGCCCGGCCCGTCCAGATGGTGGATCGCCAGCGACGAAACGACCGTGTGCAGCGGCTCGGGAGGCGTTCGCCAGGCCGTGTCGGCGATGTCGATGAGTGCCGTGTCCAGCCGCTCCGCGTCCCTGCCGGCCGCCGCCCGCATGGTTTCCAGCATGCTTTGCGACCCGTCCAGCGCCAGCACCCGCAGGGTCGGAAACCGTTCCAGCATCGCCGCCGTCAGCCCACCCGCCCCACAGCAGATATCCATCGCCAGGGCCGCACCATCGGGCTGCGGGATCAGGGAGAGGATCGTCTCCACCTGCAGCTCGCGCTCCGGCACGGCGTAGTGGGCGAGGTCGCGGAAGGCGGCGCTGGTGTCTTCAGTCCAGACGGGATCGGACATGTCGGTCTCCGGTGCTGGGTTCCGGCCCAATCCCGGATCAAGTCCGGGTTTGGCCGGGATGACGAAATTTGAACCGAAGGGTGAGCGCCCGCCAGGGGCTAAATCCGGCCGTCGTAGCTCTTGCGATCGATGCGGCAGGCGCAGACGGTGAAGGTGTCAGCCTTCAGACCCTCGCTCACTGCCGTCCCCAGGCTTTCCCGATCCTCGCAGACCACGCCGCGGCCGCCGAGCACCCTCGCCAGAGCGGCGAAGTCGGTCTCGGGGAAGTCCACCCCGGCATTGGCATAGGTCATCGCGCGCTGCTTCAGCTCGATCAGCGCCAGGGACGCATCCACGAAGACCACGACCACCACCGGCACCTTGGCGTCACGCAGGGTGACCAGCTCGCCCAGGATCATCTCCAGCCCGGCATCGCCGGTGAAGGCGACCACCCCACGATCGGGTGCCGCCATCTTCGCGCCGATGGCCAGCGGCAGGGCGCAGCCCATGGTGCACAGCCCCGTGGATTGCAGCACCGCATGCGGCACGAAGCTCTCCCAGACCTGGCTCGCCAGGATGCGGTGGGCGCCGCTGTCCACGGTGATCACGCCGTCGCGCGGCAGCGCCTTGCGCACGGTGGTCACGATGGCGGCAGGACCCCAGGCCTCGTTCTGGCCATAGGCGCCGGCCAGGGCCTGACGGGCCGCCGCCGGCTCTCCCCCCGGCCAGCGGGTCGGCTTCGCCGTCACACGGTCGCCGATTACCGACAGGGTCTTGCCCACATGGCCGACGAAGGCGAGGGAGGCCTGGTGCATATAGGCGGTGTTGGGCGCCGCGGTGATGTCGATCACCCGCTGTTGTGTCGGGTCCCAGACATCGCGCCAGCCGACCCGCATCTCGATCGGATCGTAGCCGGCCAGCAGGATCAGATCGGCCTGCTTCAGCAGCGGCAGGATCTGCTTGTCCGCGACCGGGGAGAGCCCGGCCCCGCCCAGCGACAGCGGGCTGTCGTCCGGCACCACGCCCTTGGCCTTGTAGGTCGCGACCGTCGGGATGGCGAACCGTTCGGCGAAAGCCCGAACCTCGTCGGCGCAACCCTGGGTCACCACGTCGAGGCCGACGACCATCACCGGCTTCTCCGCCTCGGCCAGCCACGCGCAGGCGGTCTCGAGGTCGGGGCCTGCCGCGGGCACGGCGGCCATGTCCGGCACCCGGCGGATCGGCCGCGCAGGGACGGGCACCTCGGCGGCGGCGACGGCGATCGGCAGATCCAGATGCACCGGGCCGGGACGCTGGTCCAGGGCGATGGCCACCGCCTTGTCGGCCAGGGCGTCGATCGCGCCGGCGCTGACCCGGAAGCTCGCCTTGGTGATCGGGCGGAAGATCTGCTGGTGGTCGAAGACCTGGTGGTTGTAGGTGACCGCCTCGTCCTCGTCGACGCAGCCGGTGATGACGATCAGCGGCACCCGGTCCTGCTCGGCATTGGCGGCGACGTTGACCGCGTTCGCCGCCCCCGGACCCACGGTGCAGACCAGAATGCCGGGCGCGCCGGTCATGTGGTGCACGCCCTCGGCCATGAAGCCGGCCGCGTTCTCGTGCTTGGCGAGGCGGAACTCGATGCCCGCCTTCTCCAGCGCGTCGACGATGGTCAGCACTTCGCCGCCGGGGATGCCGAAGGCGTAGCGGCAACCGGCTTCGTACAGGCGCCGCGCGAGCAGGTCGGCGGCGCGCACCATCTCGGTCATGGGAGTCCTCGGCTGTATGGCGGCGGCTGTATGGCGGCGGCTATATGGCGGCGTTTATTCGGCGGCCTGGATGCGGGCGGCCTGCTCGGCCTCGGCCAGCTTGTGGTGTCCGTCGCGGGTCTGCGGCAGCTTGCGCTCCAGCAGGCGCGAGGCGACCACCGTGCGCAGGATCTGGGCCGTGCCGCCGCCGATGGTGAACATCCGGGCGTCGCGCTGGATCCGCTCCATCGGGTAGTTGCGGGAATAGCCGCGCGCGCCGAACACCTGCAGGGCGTCGGTCGTCACCTTGATCGCCATCTCCGAGGCGAAGATCTTCGACTGGGCCGCCGCCAGACTATCCGGAAACGGGCTGCCGTTGGTGCCCTCGGTCGCCGCCGCCCGCCAGATCAGGGCACGGGCCGCCTCCACCTGCACGCTCATGTCGGCCAGCATCCATTGCAGGCCCTGGAACTCGGCGATCGGCCGGCCGAACTGCTCGCGCTCCTTGGAGAAGGTCAGCGCCCGGCGATAGGCGCCCTCGGCCAGCCCCAGCGCCACCGTGCCGGCGCCGACTCGCTGGGCGTTATAGGCGTTCATCAGGTCGGCGAAGCCGCGCTTCAGCCCGCTCGGCGGCATCACCAGCCGGTCGGCGGAGAGTTCCAGATTCTGGAACAGCACTTCGGTCTCGGGAATGCCGCGCAGGCCCATGGTCGGCTCGCGGGTGCCGATGACCAGCCCCTTGTCCTCGTCGCGGAAGGCGATGAACCCGCCGATGCCGAGTTCCTCGCCGCTCTCGTCGAACACCCGGGCGAAGATCAGGTGCAGCTTCGACACCCCGCCGCCGGTGATCCAGTGTTTCTTGCCGTTCAGGACGTAGGTGTCGCCCTTCCGGTCGGCGCGGGTCGTCATCTGGGTGGCGGCGGAGCCGGCATCGGGCTCGGTGATGCAGATCGCCAGCTTGTCGCCGGACAGCACATGCTCGGCGGCGATCCTGCGCTGCCACTCGCTGCCGTACTGGAGGAGCGCGGAGATCGCGCCCATGTTGCCTTCCACGACGATGCGGCCGGTGACGCCGCATTGGGCCGCCATCTCCTCGATGACCAGCACCACGTCGAGGAAGCTGTGGCCCGCGCCGCCCAGTTCCTTCGGCACGGTCATGCCCATGAAGCCGGCCTCGGTCAGCGCCTTCACGTTGTCCCAGGGATACTGCTCGCTGCGGTCGACCTCGGCGGCGCGCGGCGCGATCACGGTCTCGGCCAGATCGCGGGCCTTGGCGCGCAACTCTTCCTGGGCGGCGGTCAGGGCAAAGCTCATGGATTTCCTCCCTCACGAAAGCGTGAGCTATCCTCGCGCCGCACCCGACTTCAAACAAGCGAATAATCTTGATCATCTTCTTCAGTTATCCTTACTTTATGCCATGAACATCCGGCATCTCGAGACCCTGCTCGCCATCGCCGACAGCGGCAGTTTTGCCGCCGCCGCCGAGCGGGTCGGCGTGACCCAGTCGGCCGTCTCCATGCAGATGAAGACCTTGGAGGAGGAGCTGGGGGCCGCCCTGTTCGACCGGGCGCGGCGGCCGCCGGTGCTGAACGACACCGCCGACGGGCTGCTGTCCCGGGTGCGCGAGCTGGTACGGCTGTCGGAGGATATCCGCGCGGTCGCGGCGGGGACGAGCGCGCGGGGCCGGCTGAGGCTGGGGATCATCCCGACGGCGGCGACCGGGCTGGTGCCGGCGGCCCTGGCCCGGCTGGCGGTGCGGGCACCGGAGCTGCGCATCCGGGTGGAATCGGGCCTGTCCGCCGACCTGCTGCGCCGGGTGGCTCAGGGCGCGCTGGACGCCGCCGTGGTGACCGAGACACCGCGGCTGGAGCGCGGACTGGTGCTGAACCCGATCCACGAGGAGCCGCTGGTGGTCGCCGCCCCGATCGGGGCCGCTGGGCGCACCGACCGGGACCTGCTGCGCACCCTCCCCTTCGTGCGCTTCAACCGGCGCACGGGGGTCGGCCGGGTGATCGACACGGCGTTACGCCAGCGCCGGATCGTGGTGTCGGAGGCGATGGAGCTGGACTCGATCGAGGCGATCCTGGCGATGGTCTCGCGCGGCCTCGGCGTGGCGGTGGCCCCGGCGGAGTCGGTGACCGAGGAACTGCGCGAGACGGTGCGCACGGTGCCGTTCGGCAATCCGGCGGTCGTGCGCCGGGTCGCCCTGGTCGAACGCGAGCGCGGCGACGTGACCGCGGCGACGGCGCTGCTGCTGGAGGAGCTACGGGCGGGAGGCTAGCTCCGCATCTCCCCCCGTCATCCTGATGGCAATCAGGATCTGCGGTGCACCGGCGCCGGCAGCTTGGTCCTGACCTTCGTCAGGACGACGGGAGGGGTTGAGGAATAGGACGGCCGAAAACCAAACCCGTCATCCCGGACGGCCCCGGACTTGATCCGGGGACGGGCCGGGACCCAGCATACGCGTCCACATCAGGATCCCGGCCCAAGCCCGGATCGGGTCCGGGCTTGTCCGGGATGACGATGCTGAGTTGACGGCGCTACCGCAGGCTTAGAACAGCCCCTCGATCTGACCCTCGGCGTTCAGGGTGATCTTGTTCGCCGCCGGGACGCGCGGCAGGCCCGGCATGGTCATGATCTCGCCGCAGACCGCGACCACGAACTCCGCCCCGTTCGACAGCCGCACCTCGCGCACCGGCAGGGTGTGGCCGGTCGGCGCGCCCTTGGCGTTCGGGTCGGTGGAGAAGCTGTACTGGGTCTTGGCGATGCAGACCGGGTAGGAACCGCCGCCGTTCTTCTCGATATCGGCAATGGCGGTGGACGCCTTGCCCTCGAACACCACGTCGTCGGCCCGGTAGACCTCCTTGGCGATGGTGCGGATCTTGTCCTTCAGGCCGAGTTCGTCGCCGTAGAGCGGCTTGAACGCCGCCGTGCCGCCCTCGACCAGACCGACCACGTGATGGGCGAGCGCCTCGGTGCCGGCCGAGCCGTCGGCCCAGTGGGTGCACTCGATGGCCTCCACGCCCAGACTCTCCAGCTCCTTGCGCACCGCCTCGATCTCGGCGTCGGTGTCGGTGATGAAGCGGTTCAGGGCGACCGCCACCGGCACGCCGAATTTCTGTGTGTTCTCCACGTGGCGGGCGATGTTGGACACGCCCTTGCGCACCGCCTCGAGGTTCTCGTGGCCGAGATCCTCCTTGGCCACCCCGCCATGCATCTTCAGCGCCCGCACCGTGCCGACGACGACGGCGGCCGCCGGCGACAGGCCGGCCTTGCGGCACTTGATGTCGAAGAACTTCTCCGCCCCCAGATCGGCGCCGAACCCGGCCTCGGTCACCACGTAATCGGCGAGCTTCAGCGCGGTCTGGGTCGCCATCACCGAGTTGCAGCCATGGGCGATGTTGGCGAACGGGCCGCCATGGATGAAGGCCGGGTTGTTCTCCAGCGTCTGCACCAGGTTCGGCGACAGCGCGTCCTTCAGCAGCACGGTCATCGCGCCGTCGGCCTCGAGCTGGCGGGCGAAGATCTGGTCGCGGTCGCGGGTCTGGCCGACCACGATCTGGCCGAGCCGGCGCTTCAGGTCGTCCAGCGAGGTCGACAGGCACAGGATCGCCATGATCTCCGAGGCGACGACGATGTCGAACCCGTCCTCGCGCGGGAAGCCGTTGGCCACCCCGCCGAGCGAGTTGACGATCGAGCGCAGGGCGCGGTCGTTCATGTCGAGCGCGCGGCGCCAGCCGATGCGCCGCGGGTCGAGCCCGACCGCGTTGCCCCAATAGACGTGGTTGTCGATCAGCGCCGCCAGCAGGTTGTTGGCCGCGGCGATGGCGTGGAAATCGCCGGTGAAGTGGAGGTTGATGTCCTCCATCGGAACCACCTGGGCATAGCCGCCTCCGGCCGCCCCGCCCTTGACCCCGAAGCAGGGACCGAGCGACGGCTCGCGCAGGCACATGGCGGCCTTCTTGCCGATCCGGTTCAGCGCGTCGCCGAGGCCGACGGTGGTGGTGGTCTTGCCCTCGCCGGCGGCCGTCGGGTTGATGCCGGTGACCAGGATCAGCTTGCCGTCGGGGTTGGAGGCCAGGCTCTCGATATAGCCGAGATCGATCTTCGCCTTGGTATGGCCGTAGGGCATGAGGTGCTCGGGCGCGATGCCGAGCTTGGCGCCGATCTCCATGATCGGCTGCATCTTGGCCTCGCGGGCGATCTCGATATCGGACTTCACCATGGCCGGCCCCTCCCTTCGGGCGATCCCCATCGGCGGTTTCGATGGGTTGATTGACGCTACGCGCCGGAGACTAGCGGCAACGGCCGGGGATGTGGTTGCCGAATTGCGACACTCATGGGCTTAGGGACGCCGTGTCGCGAAACGGGGTTCGCCGCTACACTACCGCCCATGCCGCTCGAACACGCCCATGACCCCGCCTCCATCCGCCGCCGCATCGCCGGGCGGCCGGACGCGATGTATCTGCGCGACTGGATCTATGGCGGGATCGACGGGGCCGTCACCACCTTCGCCATCGTTGCCGGCGTGGCCGGAGCCGAGCTGTCGGTCGGAGTCATCCTGATCCTCGGTTTCGCCAACCTGATCGCCGACGGGTTCTCGATGGCCGCCGCCAACTACTCCGGCACCAAGGCCGAGAAGGACGACGCCGCCCGGGTGCTCGCCATGGAGCACCGGCACATCGCCGCCGAACCGGACGGCGAGCGCGAAGAGATCCGGCAGATCTTCGCCGCCAAGGGGTTCGAGGGCCGCGCCCTGGAGCGCGCCGTCGACACCATCACCGCCGACGAGGAGCGCTGGGCCAAGACCATGCTGGTCGAGGAGCACCACCTGGCTCCCGTCACCCGCTCGCCCTGGACGGCGGCGTGGGTGACGTTCTCCGCCTTCGTGGTCTGCGGACTGGTGCCGCTGATCCCGTACATGGCCGGCGGCGGACTCGCGGTGTCGACGGCGGTGACGGCGGCGGTGTTCTTCGCCATCGGCTCGGCCAAGGCGCGCTGGTCCCTGGCCCCCTGGTGGCGCTCGGGTGCGGAGACCCTGGCCATCGGCCTCGCCGCCGCCGGGATAGCCTATGCGGTCGGCCATCTGCTGCGCGGGCTGGTCGGCGACGCCGGCCTCTAAGGCCAGCCTCCATTCTCCGAGGCCCGTCTCTAAGGCTGTCGGGACCGGGGCAGGAAGGCCGCCATATGGAAGGCCTGCTGCTCCGGGCCATAGGCGTAGTCCCGGCCCACCGGGCAGGCATGGCGGGCCAGGCAGCCGCCGTCTCGACAGGCCGCTCCGTCGGGGCCGCCGGCATGGCCGCGGCAGGCGTCTACGTCGTAGCCGGACGCGTCGAACGCGCCGACCGGACAGGCCGACAGGCACGGCCGCCCGACACAGGTCTCGCAGGGACCGGCCGCCGTCGGCGGCTCGGGCAGCCCGATCGCGGTCGGGAACAGCAGCGCCGCGCGATAGGCGTGCCAGAGCCCGTACGCGGGATGGATCAGCAGGCCCAGCGGCGCGGGATGCACCGGCTCGGCGCGCATCGCCCATTGCTGGAACGGATGATAGGGCGGCCCGTCATCCGGCATCGCAACCCGGGCGCCGACGCGGCGCGCCACCGGCTCCAGCGCGCGGCGCACCCAGGCATCCAGCGGATCCGGCTCGGTCCGACGCCCCGCCGCGAAGGCCGGCCAGAATGCGGGTCCCGCGTTGCCGACCAGCACCAAGGTCGCGACGCCATCCAGGCCGTCCTCGGGCCGAACGGCGAAGCCGCCGCGCGCGATCAGGCCGAGCGCGGACAGCTCTGCGGCGAGATCGGCATAGGACGACACGATCATTCCCGGACGCCCTCCCCGACGGCAACTCTCTTGCCAGGATCCGACCAAGGCGCGGGAGCCGGCCGGCCTCGCGCGACCGTCTCCCGGCGGCCGAAGCATGATCGCACTTGCTCTCGGCCGCTGTAAGTGTATACGGCGTTAACCCTTTTTCGGGACCTGAGACGATTTTGTGAATGCGTGGGATCCGGGAATCGCAGTAGTCTGCGCCCGACACCTGATGCTCACGCACCCGGGCCGTCAAAGCGTCCAATGAGGCTAGCTGGGAGTGCAGTCTCGCGATGTTTGATGATCCAAACGAAATTCCGACGCGCATCGGGTTTCTGCTCGTCAACAATTTCTCGATGATGGCCTTCGCCTCGGCGGTGGAGCCGCTGCGCTCGGCCAACCGGATGGCGAACGAGACCCTCTACGAGTGGCGGGTGTACAGCGTCGACGGCAGGCCGGTCTCCGCCAGCAACGGCATCGAGGTGGTGCCCGACGGGCCGATGGCACAGCTCGACCGCGAGAAGGTGGTCGCCGTGGTCGCCGGCATCGACGTGCAGAAATTCGAGGACGAACGGGTGCTGGGCTTCCTGCGCCGCGCCTCGCGCCAGGGCCGGGCGGTGGGCGCGCTGTGTACCGGCAGCCACGTGCTGGCCAAGGCCGGGCTGCTGGACGACCGGCGCTGCACGATCCACTGGGAGAACCTGGGCGGCTTCACCGAGGAGTTCCCGGAGATCGAGGTCTCCTCCGACCTGTACGAGATCGACCGCGACCGCTTCACCTGCTCCGGCGGCACCGCGTCGCTGGACATGATGCTGCACCTGATCGGCCGGCAGCACGGCCAGACCCTGGCCAACCAGGTGTCCGAGCAGTTCATCCACGACCGCATCCGCGAGCCGCACGACCACCAGCGCATGGAACTGCGCGCCCGGATCGGCGTCAGCCACCCCAAGCTGATCTCGGTGATCAGCGAGATGGAAGCCAACCTGGAGGAACCGCTGACCCAGACCGATCTGGCCGAGCGGGCGGGCCTGTCCACCCGGCAGCTGGAGCGGCTGTTCCGCAAGTATCTGAATGCCACGCCGACCCGCTATTACCTGACCCTGCGCCTGCAGCGGGCGCGGCAGCTGCTGACCCAGACGTCGATGTCGATCCTGTCGGTGGCGCTGGCCTGCGGCTTCGTGTCGGCCAGCCACTTCTCCAAGTGCTACCGCGAATGCTTCGGCCGCACGCCGCGGGCGGAGCGGGCGATCGGCGGGGTGACCGGCAGCGCCCGGATCGCGCTGATGGCCGACGAACTGCCGGTGCTGGCCGGACAGGCCTGAGCCGAGACACTTCCGAGTGACAGCCCGGCGGCAAATCGACTAGGGTCCGCCTCGATTTTCAGGACATCTCACGGGCCCCTGCCGACGCAGGGGCCCTTTTATGCTTTGGTCGATCGGGCGGGGGGACGGGTTCATGGGCGCGCAAGGGCTGGCGGCCGGGCTGGATTTCGGCACGTCGAATTCCGCGATCGGATTCGTGCGCGACGGCGCGCCGGTGCTGCACCGCTTCGAGGACGGCCGCACCCTGGTCCCCAGCGCCCTGTTCTACAGCGAGGACGAACGCGCCCTGCTGTTCGGTACCCAGGCGGAAGCCTGCTTCCTGGCCGAGGATGACGGCCGCTATCTGCGGGCGCTGAAGAGCATCCTGGGCACCAGCCTGACGGAGGAGCGCACCATCCTCGGGGGTCGCCCCTGGCCGTTCCGCCAGCTTCTGCTGCGCTTCGTGGCCTTCCTGAAGGCGGATGTGGAACGCCGGGAGGGCGCCTCCCTCACCACCCTGGTCGCCGGTCGGCCGGTACGGTTCAACGACGACCCCGAGCGCGACGCCGAGGCCGAGGCCTATCTGCACGGGATCTTCCGGGATGCCGGCTTCTCCCGGGTGCGGTTCGTCTACGAGCCGGTCGCCGCGATGATCGACGCGGGCGACCTGATGGAGGATCCAAGGCTGGTGATGGTCGCCGATATCGGCGGCGGGACCTCGGACTTCTCGGTCGCGCGCTGGCATCCGGGCGGTACCGGCAGCGGCGAGAACCGGTTCGAGATCCTGGCGAATTTCGGCGTGCGCATCGGCGGCACGGATCTCGACCGGCGAATCTCCCTGGACACGGCGATGCCGCTGCTCGGACTGGGCTCGCAGACCCGCAGCCTGACGTCGAAGGAGATCCTGCCGGTGCCCGCGTCGTATTTCAGCGACCTGGCGACCTGGCACAAGATCCACCTGTTCTACTCGGCCAAGAACCGCAGCGAGATCGTCGATATCCAGCGCCTGGCGCTGGAGCCGGAGAAGATTGACCGGCTGCTGCATGTGATGGATCGCCGGCTCGGCCACCGGCTGGCGGCACGGGTGGAGGCGCTGAAGATCCGCCTGGGCTCCGGCGGGGAGACCACCTTGGCCCTGCCGGATCTGGACGGTGCGCCCGCGCCGGTGGTCGACGAAAGTCGGCTGCGCCACGCCATCCGCCACGAGCTGGAGAGCCTGCGCCATGCGGTGACGCATACGCTGGAGCTTGCCGGCGTGGACGCGCGCGACATCGACCACATGGTTCTGACGGGAGGCACCACGCTGCTCCCGGTCGTGCGCGACACCCTGGCGGCCGGGGTTCCGGGGGCCAAGCTGGTGTCGTCGGATCCGTTCTGCGGCGTGGTGAACGGGCTGGCGAAGGCGGCTGCGGTCAAATAGCCGATCGTCGTCCTGAACTTGATTCAGGACCGAGCTGCTGACGTTCGGGTCCCGGCCCGTCCCCGGATCAGGTCCGGGGTCGTCCGGGATGACGAGTAGAGCTATGATTTAACTAAATAAAACACCGTCATCCCGGCGACCTCCGGGCTCGACCCGGAGATCGGCCGGGACCCAGTCCCCAACGCCGTATACCGGGTCCCGGCCCCCAGCCCCGGATCAGGTCCGGGGCTCTCCGGGATGACGGGAGAGGGATGAGCGTGAGGGCGGTCGCTACCCTCCAAACCCGAACCGCTCGACCTGGATGAAATCCGCCCCCTTGCGCGGCTGCTTGAACAGCGCCACCGCGTCCACCCGGAACGGCTCGGCGGTGACCGCCTCGGCGCGCGGGGTCAGGGCGGCGACCATCGCGTCGCGCTCCGGACCGTCCGGCAGGCGGGCCGACAGGGTCATGTGGAAGCGGAACTCGCCCATCACATAGGGATACCCCCACTGCTGCAGCAGGGTCTCCTGCTGGGCCGACAGGCCGGCCGTCCGCCGCCGCGCCAGCTCCGAGTCGCCGGGCAGGGCCCGAAACGGGTCCAGATCGCGCACGGCATCGGCGGCCAATGCGCTAATCCGGTGGTCCGGCGGCGTCATCATCAGCGCCAGGAACCCGCCGAGCGAGCGCAGCCCGAGCTGTACCTCGAACGGCTCACGCCCCTTGGCGAAGTCGGCAAACGCGGCGAGCAGCTCGTCTTCGCTGCGTCCCTCGCGGAGGTAGAAGGGCGGCTTGATGGTGGCGTGAAAGCCGTAGCCGCGCGCGCTCTCGGTCAGTTCCGCCAGCCGGTCCGCGCTCAGCCCCTGGACGGCCGGCTGAACCCGGCGCTCGCCGGTCGCGCAGTCCCGCCCCAGCCAGTCGGCCCCGAACTCCGCCAGCGGCGATCCCGGCTCCGGCGCCACATACAGGGCATAGCGCGGCGCCGCAGGGTCCGGTTCGTCTGTTGCGCCGCCAGGAAAGCTGGGGAACTCGACCATTGTGACACTCCGGTGAAATTCACTCTGGCATATGGCGCGAACCGGCCCGAAACGGGTATCTAGAAGCACCAGCCTCTCGGCGCGCCGGTTATGCCATGCGTGCCCCCACAGGAGAAGACGGCGATGAAAAGAGGGATCGCGAGCCGGCGCGTGCTGCTGGCCGACGGCACGGTCGCGGATACGGTGGTCACGATCGAGGACGGGGCGATCTCCGCCATCGGCGCCGAAAGTTCCGGCAATGTCTGGGACGCGGGCGACGCCTGGGTGCTGCCGGGGGTCATCGATCTGCACGGCGACGCCTTCGAGCGCCAGATCATGCCGCGGCCGGGCGTGCATTTCCCGATGGACCTCGCCCTGCAGGATACCGACGCGCAGATGCTGGCGAACGGTATCTCCACCGCCTATCACGGCGTCACCTATTCCTGGGAGCCGGGTCTGCGCGGTCGGGAGTCGACCCTGAAGGTCAAGGCGGCGATCGAAGCGGCCAAGCCGCGTCTCGGCTGCGACACCCGCTTCCACCTGCGCCACGAGACCCACAACCTCGCCGCCGAGAAGGAAGTGCTGGACTGGCTGGCCGACGGCACGGTGGACCTGCTGGCCTTCAACGACCACAGCCATGTGAGCCTGCGCGAGATCGAGCAGAACGGGAAGTCGACCGCCACCTATGTCGGCCGCACCGGCCTCAGCCACGACCAGTTCATGGACCTGCTGCGCGAGGTCTGCGGCCGCCAGCCGGACGTGCCGGCCTCCATCGAGCGGCTGTCGAAGGCGGCGCTGGACAACGGCGTGGCGCTGGCCAGCCATGACGACGACGATCCGGATCTGCGGAGCTGGTACCACGGCCTGGGCTGCCGCATCGCCGAGTTCCCGATGAACACGCCGACGGCGGAGAAGGCGGTGGCGCTGGGCGATCCGGTGATCTGCGGCGCGCCGAACATCATCCGCGGCGGCAGCCATATGGGGACGCGCGGCGTGCGGGCGGCGACCGAGGTGAAGGAAGGACGCTGCACCATCCTGGTGTCCGACTACTACTATCCGGCGCTGGTGCAGGCGCCGTTCCGGCTGGTGCAGGACGGCGACTGCGATTTCGCGACGGCCTGGGGACTGGTCTCCACCAACCCGGCAAGGGCGGCGGGGCTGGACGACCGGGGCACGGTGACAGCGGGCAAGCGCGCGGATCTTGTAGTGCTCGACCAGCGCAACGGCGTGCCGGCGAAGGTCCTGGCCACGGTGGTTGAAGGACGAGACGCGTATCGGACGACGGCGTAGGAACCCTTTACTCTCCCAACTCTCCGTCATCCCGGTTCATCCCCGGGCTCGACCCGGGGTGAGACCGGGACCGACCGGGATGACGAATAGAGAAGCTATTCCGCCGCCGTCTGACGAGGACGCTCCACCGGACGCGGTGCCTCGCCCGAGGCCTTGGCCGCTTCCTCTTCTGCCTCGAGTTCGGCCGCTTCCTGGTCGTGCTCGAACAGGCTCGCGAGATGGGCGGCGGCTTCCTTCTGGGTGCGGATCATCTCCGCCTCGTCGCGATGGATGGCGTATTGCTCGCGCAGGAGCTGCTCGTCGTATTCCTTGAAGCGCTTCACCATCTGGTCGGCCTTGCGGCCCGGAACGCCGAGTTCGCGGAACACCCGACCGGCCATGTCGAGGCTGCTGTCGAAATACTCGCGCACCACCTGGTCGACCCCGAGTTCCATCAGCCGGTAGACGTGGAACCGGTCATGGGCGCGGGCGAAGAGCTTCAGGTTCGGGAAATGCATGCCGGCGACGCGCGCCACCGAATCCGCACGCTCCGGATCGTCCACCGCGATCACCAGCAGTTTGGCCCGCCCCGCCCCGGCGGCTTCCAGAATCTGCAGGCGCGAGGCGTCGCCGAAATACGCGTCGTTGCCGAAGCGCCGGGCGATGGCGATGCGATCGTGGTCGCTGTCCAGCGCCACGAACTTGATCCGGCGCATGTTCAGCATGCGGCCGATCATCTGACCGAAGCGGCCGAAGCCGGCGATGATCACCTGGGCGTCGTGATCCTCCATTTCCTCCGTCGTCGCGGGGCCGGCCACCTTGCGGGAGAACCGGTTTCGCGCCGCATCGGCGAGCTGGACGGCGAAGGGCGTCATCGCCATGGAGATCGCCACCACCAGGATCAGGAAATCGGCGGTCGAGCGATCCACCGCGCCGACATTGATCGCCTCGCCGAACAGCACGAAGGCGAACTCGCCGCCCTGGGGCAGCACGGCGGCCAGCGCCAGGGCCGCCTCCCATTTCATCCGCACCGCCCGGGCCAGGACGAAGATCGCCAGCCCCTTGACCGCGACCAGGCCGAGTGCGGCGCCGAAGGTCTTGAGCGGCGCGTCGAAGAAATGCGCCAGGTCGATCGACATGCCGACGGCAATGAAGAACAGGCCGAGCAGCAGCCCCTTGAACGGCTCGATATCCGCTTCCAGCCGGTGCCGATACTCGCTGTCGGCAAGCAGCACGCCGGCGAGGAACGCGCCGAGCGCCATGGACAGGCCGATCCGCTCCATCGCCAGCGCCATGCCGAGCACCACCAGCAGGGCGGCGGCGGTGAACAGTTCCTGCACCCCCGTGCTGGACACCACCCGCAGCAGCGGCCGCAGCACCTTGCGGCCGACCACGATGATCAGCGCGACAGTGACGATGGAATAGGCGATGGAAAGATAGTCGGTATCCGCCAGCACCGCCTCGGTCGCCCCCTCCTCCACCAGCCCCGGCGCCTGGGCGATCCAGGGCAGGACCGCCAGGAGCGGGATCACCGCCATGTCCTGGAACAGCAGGATGGAAAAGGCGGCGCGGCCCTGCTGGGTGCGCAGCTCGCCCCGGTCGGCGAGGGTCTGCACGGCGAAGGCTGTGGACGACAGGGCCAGCACGAGCCCGATGACGATCGCCGTCTGCACGCCGAATCCAAGCGCATAGGAGCCGAGGCCGATGAGCGCCGCGCTGATCGCCACCTGGGCGGTGCCCAGTCCGAAGATCGGCCGCCGCAGGGCCCAGAGACGGGCCGGCATGAGCTCCAACCCGATGATGAACAGGAGCAGCACCACACCGAACTCGGCGAAGTGCAGAATCGCATCGACGTCGTCGATCAATCCCAGCACCGACGGGCCAATCGCAATCCCCGCGCCGAGATATCCCAGCAGGGCGCCGAGGCCGGCCTTACGGAACACGGGCACGGCGATGACCGCCGCCGTCAGAAAGACCACCGTGTCCTGGATGCCGGCCATGCGCGTTCCCGTTCAATCGTCGGTGTCGGGCCGAATTGATGCCCGGTCGGATTAGTTTAACATGGATGGGCCTTGGCGCGGTGAGAGACCCGCGAGTGGGAGTGCTGCAGCGGCGCTTGCGGCTTTTTCCGTGCCTCGCGTATCGTGCGCGCCCACACAATCATCAAACATCGCAATGCTATTGGGGGATGCGTCATGAGCGCCACGATCTTTGGGCCGAGAATCATGCTGATCGGCGGCGGGTCGATCGGCCGGGTCGGCGAAGTGCTGGCGAAGCTGCAGGTCAGCCGGCCGCTGATCGTCACCGACCCGTTCATGGTCTCCTCCGGCATGATCGCGCAGCTCACCGACCCGCTGTCCAAGGCGGGCATCGCCTATGACGTGTTCTCCGACACCGTGCCCGACCCGACCACCACGGTGGTGTCGGCCGGCACCGAGCGGCTGCGCTCCGGGGGGTTCGACGGGCTGATCGGCTTCGGCGGCGGCTCGCCGATGGACACCGCCAAGGCGATGAACATCCTGGCCGCCCATGGCGGGCAGATGCGCGACTACAAGGTGCCGAACGGCGTCGATACCGCCGCCGTGCCGCTGCTCTGCATCCCGACCACCGCCGGCACCGGCTCGGAGGTCACCCGCGGCACGGTGATCACCGATGTGGAAACCGACGAGAAGATGCTGGTCATGTGCCTGGCCGGCCAGGCGGACGCGGCCATCGTCGACTTCGAGCTGACCATGAAGAAGCCGTTCCGCCTGACCGCGGATACCGGCATCGACAGCTTCACCCACGCCCTGGAGGCCTTCGTCAGCCAGAAGCGGAACCCGTATTCCGACAGCATGGCGATCGCCGCCATGCAGCGGATCGGCGCCAACCTGAAGACCGCCTGCTTCGAGCCGGACAACCGCGCGGCGCGCGAGCAGATGATGCTGGGGGCGACCCAGGCGGGCCTGGCCTTCTCCAACGCCTCGGTCGCCCTGGTGCATGGTATGAGCCGGCCGATCGGCGCGCATTTCCATGTGCCGCACGGCCTGTCCAACGCCATGCTGCTGCCGGCGGTGACCAAGTTCTCGCTGGAGGCGGCCCTCGACCGCTACGCCCAGGCGGGCCGTCTGATCGGGGCGGCCGACGCCAAGGACAGCGACGAGAATGCCGCCAACAAGCTGTTGGACTGGCTGTACCAGACCAACGAGGATCTGCAGGTCCCCACGCCGCCGGCCTATGGCATCGAGGAGGCGAAGTGGACCGGGCTGATGGAGACCATGGCGTCCCAGTGCATCGCGTCCGGCTCCCACGCCAACAACCCGCGCATCCCGGAGCACGGCGAGATCGTCGAGCTGTACAAGCAGGTCTGGGCCGCCAATCGCTAAACTTCAGGGGGAGAGGGCGGCGGCCCTCTCCCACCTCAGCCCTTGCGGCGGATGCCGATCTTGCGGCCGATACCGTCGAGCTCGCCCGCCGCCCGATGCTGGGCGTGCAGCGCCTCGACCTTGGCCAGGGCCTCCGCCGGCATCGGCGCCGAGCGCTTGGCCGTCAGGTCCATATGCATGCACATCAGCTCGTTGGTCGCCGCCAGGAAGCCTTCCTCGGCATGGTACATGTGATGGATCAGGTGGAAGCGTTTGGCGTCGTGGTCGACGATCCGCGAGCGGAATGCCAGCGGCGCGCCCTCGCCCACTTCCCGGTCATAGGTCACATGCGCCTCGAGAACGAAGATCGACGCGTCCTTGGCCCGACGGTAGGATTCGCCGATCCCCAGATGAACGCACACTTCCTCGGTCGCGATATCGAACGCGACCAGGTAGTAGCCGACATTCATGTGGCCATTGTAGTCGATCCAATCCGGGCGCACCTTGGCCGCCCCCGAGTCGAACCATCCCGCGTCGTTCATGCCTTGCTCCAATAGTCCCGTTTCGAAGATCCGTCTGAGCGGCGGATCATGACCGCGCTTGCCTGGATGGGCAAACACGCGACGGCCCTGCTGGCCGCCGGCGTGTTCGTCGGCCTCGCCCTGCCGGACCTCGCCACGATGGCGCGGCCGCTGCTGGTGCCTTCGATCGTCGTGATGCTGGTGTTCTCGCTGCTGCGCCTGCAGCCCGCCGCCATCGTCGAGGCCGCCCGGTCTCCCGGCCGGGTGCTGCCGGTGGTCGGATTCGTGCTGCTGGTGTCGCCGGCGATCGGCTGGGCCGGGGTCTCGGCGTTCGACCTGGAAGGCATGTTCGGCATCGGCGTGGCGGTCGCAGTCGTGGTGTGGACGGCCTCGCCGCCGCTGGTCTCGGTCACCGCGCTGGCGACGATCCTGCGCCTGGACGGTGCGCTGTCGCTGATGGTCATGACCCTGGGCGGGCTGCTGATGCCGCTGACCCTGCCGCCGCTGATCCTCGGTCTGATCGGGGTCGAACTGCATATCGGGGTGGGCGAGCTGATGCTGCGGCTGACCGGCATGCTGGCCCTGGCCGGCTGCATCGCCGCCGTGATCCGCGCGGTCGCCGGCCGCGCCCGCATCCAGCGCTATTCCGACGCCCTCGACGGCGCCTTCGTCCTGGTCATGCTGGTCTTCGCGGTGGCGGTCATGGACGGCGTGACCCAGGCGGCGATCGCCGACCCGGTCAAGGTCGCCGGGATGATCGCCCTGGTGTTCGCCGTCAGCCTCATCCTGCAGGGACTCGGCTTTCTGCTGTTCCTCCCGGCCGGACGCCGGACCGCGACGACGGTGGCGCTGATCGCGGGCAACCGGAACATGGCGATCGTGCTGGGCGCCGCGCCTGCGGCATTTCATCCGGACGCCTTCCTGTATCTGGCCGTCCTGCAGTTTCCGATCTATCTGCTGCCGGCCCTCCTGCGGCCGGTCTATCGCCGGCTTTCCACCTGACGGAATCGCGCCCTCGCGGGCGGCTTGCGGTTGGAGGGGACGGCAAAATCGGCGATACTGTTGGCTCGTGACCCTGGCACGCATTTCCGGTTCCGACCGTGATCCCGCGTCAGCCCGGCGCAGGCGTTTCAGCAGCGACGACGCTCAACAACAGGGACATCGGACGGTGAGAGCTATCAACAGTGCCCGCAGACGCGGGAACCTGGGCGCTCTCCGTCGCCGATTGGTGCTGTTCGCGCTCACGCTGTTCGCGGCGGGCGTGAGCTACATCTTCACGATCGACAGCAACATCAACTTCCAGCACATGGCGGCGCTGACGGTCGGGTTGATCGGCTTGATCGTGATCGCCATCGACTGGTGGATCGGGCGCGACATCAAGCGCGCCGGCGGCGTTCAGGCGATGCGCTCCGGCGGCATGCTGTCCACCGGACCCGGCGCCTCCGCCGGCCGGCTCTGGGCCCAGGGCGAGGGGTTCCGGCTCAGCGGCCTCGCCGACGACGCCCGCAAGAACTTCAACGAGGCGTCCAATCTGTTCCGCGAGGTCAAGGACCGGGCCGGAGAGATCCTGGTCAAACTGAGCCAGGCGGATCTGGCCGCCGAGACCGGCGAATACGAGACCGCCGAAGGCCACTACAGAGCCGCCGAGACCGGCGCCAAGGACCTCAAGGACGTGCGCAGCGAGGGCCGGGCGCTTGTCGGCCTCGCCTCCATGAACCTGCAGCGGCGCAGCTACGAGGCCGCCCGTCAGCAGTTCGAGGACGCACGCCGGGCCTTCTCCGCCGATATCGACCGGTTCGGCGAGGCCGGTGCCCTCATGGGGTTGGGCGAGGCCTGCATAAGACTGTCGAAGAACGAGGAAGGCGGCAGCCATCTGGACCAGGCCCGATTCCTGTTCAGCCAGGTCGGGGACCGGATCGGCGAGGCCCACGCGCTCTATTCCCGAGGCGAAGTGTTCCGCCAGGAGCGCAACATGGCCGAGGCGCAGAACCGTTTCGAGCGCGCGCTCGCCCTGTACCGGCGCACCGGCGATTACGTGGGCGAAGGCATGGTGCGGCTCTGTCTCTCCGACGCCTACCGACGGATGCAGCGCGGCAACGACGCCCGCGAGACCGCCCTGGAAGCCTGCCTGCGCTTCAAACAGGCCGGCCGCCGCGTCGGCAACAGCGAGCTGATCGCCGGCCGGGGCGATACCCGGCGCGCCCGAATCCGCTTCGAATGGGCCCGCAGCAACGGCACCTCCGCGCGCAACCTGTTCGTGGAAACCGGCGAGCGGGACAACGAAAGCCGCATCATGATCGGCCTGGGCGAGATGGAGCGCATGGCCGGGAACCTGGAAGACGCCCGCAACCTGTTCGACCGGGTGATCGCCCAGTCGAAGAGTTCCAACGACCTTCTGATCCTCGCCGACGCCCAGAAGGGACGCGGGCATGTCGATATCGCCCGCGATCAGAAGCGGTCCGCCCGCGAGGTCCTGAAGGAAGCCTACGGCCACTACCAGAATGCCGGCGGCGCCCGCGACGCGGCCCAGGCGCTGATGGACATCGGCCAGTTGGACATGCTGATGGAGAACTTCGACCGGGCCCGGGTCGATTACGCCCAGGTGCGCGGCATGTACCACAAGCTCAACGACCCCCATGGCGAGGGCACGGCCGTGCGGGCGATCGGCGATCTTGAGGCCGCCCAGGGACGCCTTCAGCAGGCGCAGGAGGCCTATGCCGAGGCCCGCATCCTGTTCCAGAGCGTCGGCGACCGGCTGGCCGAGGCCGACGCCGCGCTGCAGATCGGGCTGCTGGCCGTCAACCGGGACAACGCCACCGCCGCGGCACTTTTGGTGCAGGCCGGGCGACTTTATCGAGCGGTGGGTGCAGTGGAATGGCAGCGCAAAGCGCACGGCCTTGCACGTCGAGTGAGGTAACCCACAAATACTTGCGGAAAACGCGACATTTCTGCAACACCCCCGCCTAAGCCTTGGCGCTGCCCTGCCGCAGACTGGCAAACGAAATCACCTTGTGATACTCGAATTGAACGTCGCTGGGAGCAGTCGCGTCGAGATCGACGGTGGCGACATTGGTTCGCTTGCAGTGTAAATAGGCGTGGATCTGAGCCGCGCGGATGGAAAGGGCTAGGCCTCGATGCGTCGGGTAACGTTTGGAACCTCATTGGCCCTGTTCTTGCTGGCCGGTTGCGCGTCGCAAGGTACCGTCGAGGACGGTGCCGTCTACGACCCGATCGAGCCGGCGAACCGTCTCGTCTTCGCGGTGAACGACGCCGTCGACACGGTGGTGCTGCAGCCGACCGCCTACGTCTACAAGGAAGTGGTTCCGGCGCCGATCCGCGAGGTCGTGCGCAACTTCCTCGACTGGCTGAGCTCTCCGGTCTACATCGCCAACAGCGCCCTGCAGGGCGATCTCGACGGCCTGAAGCACAACGCCGCCCGTTTCGTCGCCAACTCTCCGATGTTCGGCATGGTCGACAGTGCCACCGGGCTCGGCCTGGAGCGACGGCCGGAGGATTTCGGCCAGACGCTCGCCGTCTGGGGGGCGGAAGACGGCCCTTATATCGTTTTGCCGCTGTTCGGCCCCTCCAACCTGCGGGACACCGGCGGCCTCGTGGTCGATCACTTCATGGATCCGATCAACTATATCGGTGACGACGAAGACGCCCGCTTCCGCTTCCAGGTCGCGCGTCGGGTTGTGGGCGCGGTCGATTTCCGGGCGCAGAACTTCCAGCAGATCAACGACCTGAAGGCCACGTCGGTCGACTACTACGCCCGCGTCCGCACGATCTACAAGCAGCGCCGGGAGGCGTTGATCCGCAACAACACTCCTCCGCCGATGGCGGCAGCCGGCGGCTCGTCGTCCGGCGAGTTCGAGGAGTACCAGCCGTCCAATGCGCCGATCGAACAGAGCGGAAGCCGGTCGATCGATTGACGGCCCGGACCGGTCCTGCACCCGCAGCCAGCTCCGACCATTGCAGCACTGACGCCGTCACGCAAACTCGACTGACACGCGAGGATCGGTAAATGGGCAGTATTCTCCGGGCTTTGACCCTCATTGTTCTGATCGCCGGAGGTCTGACCGCCGGGCCGGCCGCCCCCGCCCGGGCGGCATCGGATGCCGGCGCCTTCGTTGGAGAGTTCGCGGACAAGGCGATCGCCCTGGTGTCGGCGGACGTCAGCACGGCGGAGCGTCGCGACGCGTTCAGCAAGCTGGTGCGGGATTATTTCGACATGCCCGGCATCGGACGGTTCCTGCTGGGCCGCTACTGGCGCACCGCCACCGAAGCGGAGCAGGAGGCCTATCTGAAGGCCTTCACCGAGAACATGATCTACACCTACTCGCGCCGGTTCGACGAGTATGGCGGCCAGAAGCTGGTGATCGACGGCACCCGCGAGGACGGCCGGTTCGACGTCGTTTCCAGCCGCATCGTCTCCCCGAACAGCAACGAGGAATACCGGCTGGAGTGGCGGGTGATCGAGACCGAGGGCGGCAAGAAGATCGTCGACATCGTGATCGAGGGGGTGAGCATGAGCGTCACCCAGCGTCAGGAATACGCCTCGGTGATCCAGAACAACGGCGGCAAGGTCCAGGCGCTGATCGATGCGCTCAACCGCCAGATGGCCGGCCTGAGGTCGTCCGGAGGCTGACGCCTGTCCACTGCTGAAGCATCGAGAGCCGGTCCGGATCGCCCTGGGCCGGCTCTTTGCGTTTCAGGAGAGCGCGAGAAGCCGTCCCTCTTCCCACCACACACTCCCCGGATTCACTCCGGGGAGTATGAAGAGAGCGCCGGAGAGGGAGCGCCTGGAAGGGAACCACGGGAACCGAACCGTCCATCCCCCGAAGCGAAACGGGCGGACCCGAAGGCCCGCCCGTTGAAGAAATCGGCTCCGATGAGCCCCGGCCGGATCAGGCGCGCACCACCGGCTTGTAGCGGATGCGGTGCGGCTGCAGGGAATCCTCGCCGAGGCGACGCTTCTTGTCGGCCTCGTAGGCCTCGAAGTTGCCCTCGAACCACTCCACGTGGCTGTCGCCCTCGAAGGCCAGGATGTGGGTGGCGACGCGGTCCAGGAACCAGCGATCGTGGCTGATCACCACCGCGCAGCCGGCGAATTCGAGCAGGCCCTCTTCCAGCGCGCGCAGGGTATCGACGTCCAAATCGTTGGTCGGCTCGTCGAGCATCAGCACGTTGGCGCCGGACTTCAGCATCTTGGCGAGGTGCACGCGGTTGCGCTCACCGCCGGAGAGCTGACCGACCTTCTTCTGCTGGTCGCCGCCGCGGAAGTTGAACTGGCCGCAATAGGCGCGGCTCTGAATCTTGCGGCGGCCAAGGTCGATCTCGTCCAGTCCGTCGGAGATCTCCTCCCAGACCGTCTTGTTCGCATCCAGGCTGTCGCGGCTCTGGTCGACATAGCCGAGCTTCACCGTATCGCCGATCCGGATCACGCCGTCATCCGGCGTCTCCTGCTCGGTGATCATGCGGAACAGGGTGGTCTTGCCGGCGCCGTTCGGGCCGATCACGCCGACGATGCCGCCCGGCGGCAGCTTGAAGGTCAGGTCCTCGATCAGCAGCCGGTCGCCGAACGCCTTGCTCAGCCCCTCGGCCTCGATCACCACGTCGCCAAGGCGGGGGCCGGCCGGGATGACGATCTGGGCGGTATCGGGCGCCTTCTCCTTGCTCTGGGCCAGCAGCTCCTCATAGGCCTGCACGCGCGCCTTGGACTTCGCCTGGCGGGCCTTCGCCCCCTGCTGGATCCACTCCAGCTCGTTGCTGAGGGTGCGCATCCGCGCCACTTCCTGGCGACCCTCCTGCTCCAGCCGCTTCTGCTTCTGCTTCAGCCAGCCGGAATAGTTGCCCTCGTAGGGAATGCCGCGGCCGCGGTCGAGCTCCAGGATCCAGCCCGCCACCTCGTCCAGGAAGTAGCGATCGTGGGTCACGGTGACGACGGTGCCGGCATAGTCGGCGAGCATGCGCTGCAGCCAGGCGACGGACTCGGCGTCCAGGTGGTTGGTCGGCTCATCGAGCAGCAGCATGTCGGGCTGCGACAGCAGCAGGCGGGCCAGGGCCACGCGGCGGCGCTCACCGCCCGACAGCTTGCTCACGTCCGCGTCGCCCGGCGGGCAGCGCAGGGCGTCCATGGCGATATTGACCTTGCGCTCCAGGTCCCAGGCGTCGGCCGCGTCGATCTGCTCCTGCAACTCGGCCTGTTCGGCCAGCAGGGCGGTCATCTCGTCGTCGGTCATTTCCTCGGCGAAGCGGGCGCTGACCTCGTTGAAGCGGTCGACCAGTTCCTTGATCGGCCCGAGCCCGCGCATCACGTTGCCCTGGACGTCCGTGTCGGTGTCGAGCTGCGGCTCCTGCGACAGGTAGCCGACCTTCACCCCATCGGCGGCCCAGGCCTCGCCATTATATTCGGTGTCCACGCCGGCCATGATTTTCAGCAGGGTCGACTTACCGGCGCCGTTGACGCCGAGCACGCCGATCTTGGCGCCGGGCAGGAAGGACAGACGGATGTCCTTCAGCACCTCGCGCCCTCCAGGATAGACCTTGGAGAGCCCGTTCATGACATAGATGTACTGGTAGGAGGCCATGCGGCACGATCCTTTGACGGCGAAGATGTGTGAACGGGGCGGTTCTAGCCCATAGGCCGGGGGTGCGGCAATGCGGGTGTGGGGCCGCGCGGGTTGCCGCGGCGCGGACGCCCGAAACCGGACCGATCCCGGTACCCGAATATGCAGACATCCGCTTGAATAGGTGACATTCTCTCCATACGGTAGGTTCGCTGGTTATGATCGACCATTAAGCAGGGGATGGAGGAGAAAACCACTATGAAGTCTAAACGCGGAATCGCCCAATACCTGATCGCTGGACTGGGGGCCGGGGCTATGCTCCTGACGGCCTCATTCGCCGAGGCCAAGACATTCAAATGGGCCTTCCAGGGTGACGCCCAGTCCCTTGATCCCTACTCGCTGAACGAAACTTTCACCCTCAGCCTGCTCGGCAACGTATACGAGGGCCTGATCCGGCGCTCCTCGTCGCTGGAAATTCAGCCGGGGCTGGCCGAGAGCTGGGAGATCCTGGAGCCGACCAAGTGGCGCTTCCACCTGCGCCAGGGCGTGAAGTTCCAGAACGGCAACGATTTCAACGCTGACGACGTGTTGTTCTCGGCCGAGCGCGTGCGCAAGGACGGCTCGGACCTGAAGACCCGCCTTGCCGGCGTGACCGACATCATCAAGGTCGACGACTACACCGTCGATTTCGTCACCGAGGCCCCGAACCCGATCCTCCACTACGAGTGGGCGACCTGGTACATCATGGACAAGGAATGGGCCGAGGCGAATGGCGCCGAGGCTCCGACCGACGTCACCGGCGGCACCGAGAACTACGCCACCCGGAACGCCAACGGCACCGGGCCGTTCATGATCCAGTCGCGCGAGACCGACGTTAAAACCGTCCTGGTCCCTCACGAGGGCTGGTGGGATGCGGCGAACAAGCAGCACAACCTGACCGAGGTCATCTTCACCCCGATCGGTTCGGACGCGACCCGCGTCGCGGCTCTGCTCTCCGGTGAGATCGACATGATGTATCCGGTCCCGGTGCAGGACATGGAGCGCATCGAGAGCGACCCCAACGCCGAGGTCCTGGCCGGTCCCGAGCTGCGGACGATTTTCCTGGGCATGGACCAGGAGCGCGACGAGCTTCTGTACTCCAACATCAAGGGCAAGAACCCGTTCAAGGACGCCCGCGTCCGCGAGGCGTTCTACCGCGCGATCGACGTCGAGCTGATCCAGAAGAAGGTGATGCGCGGCCTGTCGACCCCGTCGGCCCTGATGATCTCGCCGTTCCTGTTCACCCATTCGGACGAGTTCACCCGGCTGGAGCCGGATGCCGAGATGGCCAAGAAGCTGCTGGCCGACGCCGGCTATCCGGACGGCTTCGAAGTCACCATGGACTGCCCGAACAACCGCTACGTCAACGACGAGGCGATCTGTCAGGCGGTCGTGGCGATGCTGGCCCGGGCCAATGTGAAGGTGAACCTGCTGGCCCAGCCGAAGGCCCAGTACTTCGCCAAGATCCTGGCGCCGAAGCGCGACACCAGCTTCTATCTGCTGGGCTGGACTCCGGGCTCGTTCGACAGCTGGAACGTGATGTACAACATCATCGCCACGCCGGACGAGAGCGGCCGCGGCAAGTTCAACATCGGCGGCTACTCCAACGCCCGCTTCGACGAGCTGACCGATATGGTCCTGTCGGAGACGGATGCGGAGAAGCGCGATGCGATGATCCGCGAAGCCTTCACCATCCTGCACAACGAGCGGGGCTACATCCCGCTGCACCAGCAGGGTCTGGCCTGGGGCAAGCGCGCCAACGTGTCCCTGGAGCAGCGGGCCGACAACCAGTTCGACATGCGGTACGTCTCGATCGACTGATCGCGGCCGCACGTCCCACACCTTCCGCACCGACGTCTCACTTCGAGATGTCGGTGCGGTCGTTTTCACGCTACCCCCTCGAAGCATTCAGAAACCGCCGTCACCCCGCCATTTTTCAGACGGCGTTATGGGGACGTTAACCGTCGGTCCCCTACAGCTTTGCTCGACTGCCCGCTTCCCGACGAAGGCCCTCCCATGCCCTCTGAGTTCCGGTTCATCGTCTTCACGCCGCACGAGGCGGCGCAGGCCCTGGTGAAGTTCTGCCAGAAGAGCGGCCGCAAGCTGCCGATCGGAACCGTCGTCGGAGCGGACCCGGTCGGCGGGGTGGCCGGCGAGGCGCCCCCGACCGGCCTGCTGCGTCTGCTGCCGGACTCCGGCGTGGAGATCAAGGTCAAGTTCGAGCCCCAGGAAGTCGTCGGCGCCCTGCTCCTCTTCGCCCTCGACCGCAAGATCCCGATGCCGCGGGACAGCGAGAAGGTGCTGGAGTCGATCCGCAATCGATTCGCGCTCAGAATAGGGTACTATCCCCTCGAAGGCGGCGCTGCCGGGAAGCCCGAGACCGCGAAAGCGCCCGGCAAATAGCCTGAAAACGGCCGTGTTCCGTGGTGAATGGCGGCAGGCGTGAAGATTTGATGAAATCGCCATTCGATCGGACGCTGTGAACCCGTGTCTCGGCTAGTGTGTGCCGTCGATCCCTGGAGGCGTGAGAGATGAAAAAGAACCCCCTGCTGTCGGACGCCGTGACCCCCCACCGCCGCTTCACCAAGCGGGGCGTGCTCGATCGTGCCTTCATCGTGATGTTCCACGGCCTGGTGTATCCGCAGATCTGGGAGGATCCGGAGGTCGACCTTAAGGCCCTGCGCCTGACCCCGGAGAGCCGGATTCTCACGATCGCGTCCGGCGGCTGCAACGTTCTCAACTATCTGACCGAGAGCCCGGAGCGGGTGACCGCCGTCGATCTCAATCCGCACCACATCGCGCTGTGCCACCTGAAGATCGCCGCGCTCAAGCACCTGCCGAGCTACGAGTCGTTCTTCCGGCTGTTCGGCCATGCCGACGAGAAGGGCAACGTGCGCGCCTTCCACAAGCATGTGCGCGATCATCTGGATCCCGAGACCCATGCCTACTGGATGCGCCGCGGCCTGACCGGCCGGCGGATCAACCTGTTCGCCCGCAACATCTACAAGCACGGGGTGCTCGGCCGGTTCATCGGCCTGCTGCATCTGGTCGCCCGGCTGAGCGGCAAGAACCCCAAGCGTCTGCTGACCGCGCGCAATCTGGCGGAGCAGCGCTGGCTGTTCGAGACGCTGATCGAGCCGATCTTCGAAACGGCGGTCATGAAAGCCATCTGCCGCCTGCCGGTGAGCTATTTCGGCCTCGGCATCCCGCCGGCACAGTTCCAGGAGCTGTCCGCCTCCTCAGGCGGCAACATGGCCGGGCTGATGCGCTCCCGGCTGGAACGGCTGGCCTGCGACTTCCCGTTCACCGACAACTACTTCGCCTGGCAGGCCTTCGGCCGCGGCTACGACAAGGTCGACCGCATCGCCGTGCCGCGCTACCTGCAGGAGCATCACTACGACGAGCTGCAGACCAAGCTCGACCGGGTGGAGTTCAAGCAGACTTCGGTGACCTCCTACCTGGAGACCCAGCCGGATCAGTCGCTGGACCGCTACGTGCTGCTCGACGCCCAGGACTGGATGACGACGGAGCAGCTCAACGAGCTGTGGGGCGAGATCCTGCGCACCGCCAAGCCGGGGACCCGGGTGATCTTCCGCACCGCCGGCGAGGACAGCATCCTGCCGGGCCGCATCCCCAACGAGATGCTCGACCGCTTCCAGTACCACGAGGCCGAGAGCAAGCTGCACACCGCCGCCGACCGCTCGTCGATCTATGGCGGCTTCCACCTGTACACGCTCAAGGACTGACCAGCATGGCGGACGATGTCCGCGGCCAGGACGGGACCGGCGGCGATACCAGTGTCGTCCATCGCAAGATGGACGACATGTACCGCCTGCAGCGCCATATCTATGACCTGAGCCGCGCCTATTATCTCCTGGGTCGCGACCAGCTCATCGCCGAGCTGGACCTGAACCCGGGAGAGACGGTGTGCGAGATCGGCTGCGGCACCGGGCGCAACCTGGTGCTGATGGCCCGGCGATACCCGCAGGCCCGGCTGATGGGCCTGGACGCGTCGACCGAGATGCTGCGCTCCGCCCGGGCCAAGGCAGACCGCGCCGGGCTCGCCGGCCGCCTGCCGCTGGTGCACGGCTTCGCCGAGCAGTTCGACCCGGCCGCCGCCTTCGGGCTGACCGAGCCGCTGGACCGGATCGTGTTCTCCTATTCCCTGTCGATGATCCCGCCCTGGCGAGGGTCGATCGAGCACGCCCTGCGCTCGCTGAAGCCGGGAGGCCGTGTCCATATCGTCGATTTCGGCGACCAGGCCGGCCTGCCCGGCTGGTTCCGGGGTATGCTGTTCCGGTGGCTCGACCTGTTCGGCGTGCATGTGCGCCCGGAGCTGCTCGGCTATCTGCGCGAGCTGAAGGCGTCCGGGCGGGCCGAGGTCGATATCCGGCCGATCTTCCGCGGCTACGCCTTCCGCGCCGATCTGCGCCGCCTGCCCTGATCGGCCCTACCGCCAGCGCTCCAATCGGATCGCCGCCACGGCCGACAGCAGCCCCGCGAATGACGCCGCGAGCATCAATGCCGGGCGTCGCCCCGACCCATGCGCCTGAGCGGATCCGAATACGCAGCAAAGGCCCTATCCGCCGGGGGCGCTTGGGAGTAAACGTTTCGTCATCTCAGGCTTTTCGGAGGGTCGGGCAGCCCAGGCGCGCCGACCGCGCGCGCAGGTACCGTCGCTCACATCATGACATCCAGGGATCCCAGGGCCGACCGTCGCGTCGGTTATGCGCGCATGCTGATCGACCAGGGCGACCTGGCCGGCGCGCTGTCGCTGCTCGACCAGACGCGGGAACTGGCGCCGGACTGGGCCGATCTGATCGTCCTGACCGGCGAGACCCAGGCCAGGCTGGGCCTGCGGGACGAGGCGGTGGCCAGCTTCCGGCGCTATCTCGGCCTCAGCGATGCGGACCGCCATGGGGCGATGCTCCATCTCGCCCTGCTCGGCGCAGCCCCGGCGCCGGACATGACGCAGACGCCCTATGTCCGGGCGCTGTTCGACGACTTCTCCGACCGGTTCGATCGCTCGCTGCTGCAGGATCTCGCCTATCGGGGGCCGGCCCTGGCGGCCGAGCTGATCGGCACCGGCGGGCCGGACGGCCTGGGCAGCGTGCTGGATCTCGGCTGCGGCACCGGTCTGGTCGGCGAACGCCTGCGCGTGCACTGCGCCTGGCTCGACGGCATCGACCTGTCGGACGGCATGCTGGAGAAGGCGCGGGCGAAGAAAATCTATGACGGCCTGTACCAGGGCGACGTCGCCGCCTTCCTGTTCGACCCGCCGCGGCTCTACGACTGGATCGTCGCCGTCGATGTGCTGAACTATGTGGGCGCGCTGGATCAGGTCATGACCGGTCTCGGCCTGGCCCTGCGTTCCGGTGGCCGTGCCGTCTTCACCGTGGAGGCGCTGGACACGTCCGGCGCGGCCGAGCGCGAGGTGATGCGCCTGCTGCCGACCCTGCGCTACGGCCATTCGGCCGAGTACGTGCGGGCGATGGCGGCGGCGGCCCGGCTGACCGTGCTCGACCAGCGCACCGAGGTCCTGCGCCTGGAGGCAGGCAAGCCGCTGTCGGCGCATGTCTTCACCGTGCAGCGTCCGGCCGACGGCGCGGTCGTGGCGGCCGGGTCGGGCGAGCTGGATCCGGAGCCCAGGATCAGCTCCTGACCGTACGTCCCCGCGGTCTCGCGTCGAAATCGAGCCGCCGCGCGGCGTATGCTGGGGCGTGTTCCTTCCCCGGACGGCCGGAGGCGGCCGCCATGATCCCCGGAGACCCGCGTGACCCCGACCATGAGCTATCTGCTGCCGCCGCTGATGCTGGTGGCGTCCAACGTCTTCATGACCCTCGCCTGGTACGGCCACCTGAAGTTCAAGGCCACGCCGCTGCTCGTCGTGATCCTGGTGAGCTGGGGCATCGCGCTGGCGGAATACTGTCTGGCGGTGCCGGCCAACCGGATCGGCCACGGGGTCTACAGCGCCGCTCAGCTCAAGACGATCCAGGAGATCATCACCATCGCCGTCTTCGTGGCGTTCTCCTTCCTGTACCTGAAGGAGAGCATCGCCCCGAGTCAGCTCCTCGGCCTGGCGATGATCGCCGGCGGCGCGGCGCTGGTGTTCTTCAAGCCCTGGGGGTGACGGTGCCCTCCCCCTCTCGTCTTCCTGACCTTGCGCCGGGAAGACGAGAGGGGGATGCGGGGAAGTCGCCTACCGTTTCAGCCGCGCGGCCACCGCCATGATCCGCTCGGCGCGGTCGACGATCGGCTTGTCGATCATCTTACCCTTGTAGGCCACCGCGCCCTTGCCCTGGGCCAGCGCGTCCTTGAAGGCCGCGAGCAGACCCTCGGCATTGGCGATCTCCTCCTCGCTCGGCGTGAAGGCGGCGTTCAGCACCGGGATCTGCGCCGGGTGGATGCCCATCCCGCCTTCCGAGCCGTTGCGCCGTCCCTGCTCCGCGCCGCGGCGGAAGGCGTCGAGATCGCTGAACTCGGCGATCGAACCGGGATAGCCGAGCGGGATGATGCCCGCCTCCCGCGCCGCCAGCCGCACCAGCGCATCATAGGGATCGAGCACGGCGGGGTCAGGCTCCGGCAGGCCGAGATCGGCGGCCATGTCCTCGCCCCCCAGGGTGATCGCCGCCACCCGCGGGCTGGCCTTGGCGATGGCCCGGGCCTCGTGCACGCCCTTGGCGGTCTCCACCAGCACGGCATAGCGCACATGGCCGACCGGCAGGCCCCGCTCGGCCTCCAGCTCGCCGACCACCTCGTCGATGGCGCGGATATGGTCGGCGCTGTCCACCTTGGGCAGGCAGAGCGCGTCCAGGCCCGGGATCACGGCGGCCTCCAGGTCGGCGATCGCCAGCCGCCAGGGCCGGTTGATGCGGACCATGACCTCGACCGTCCCCGCCTTGGCCACGGTGGCGATGGAGCCCGGCAGAGCCGCCCGTGCCTCTTCCTTGCGGTCCGGCGGGATCGAGTCCTCGACATCGAGGATCACCACGTCCGCACCGCGTTCGCCTGCCTTGGCGACGAAGCGGTCGGCATTGGCCGGGACGTAGAGCAGCGACCGCCACAGAGGTGCCGCGCGGGAAGATTCAGCGGTCATCAGATCAGTCCTTTCGCCCGCAGGGCATCGGTTTCGTGGCCGAGTGCGGGCCAGATTTCCTCGTTGTGCTCGCCCAGTTCCGGCGCCGGCGTGCGGAGCTGCGCCGGGCTGCCCGACATGCGCGGGATCACGTTGTGCATGGCGATCCGTCCGGCATCGGCATCCGGCATGGAGACGATGGCCTCCCGGTCGATCGGATAGGGATGTTCGGCGAGTTCGCCCACATCCGGCACCGCACCCACGGTGACGCCCGCCTCCTCGAAGATCGCCAGGTTCTCCGCCTGGGTCCGCTCGGCCATGAAGGCGCCGACGATGGGGTCCAGCTCGTGGCGGTTGGCGACCCGGTCGGTATTGGTGCGGAACCTCGGGTCGTCCACCAGATCGCCGCGGCCGATGGTGCGCAGCAACCGCTGCGCCATGGCCTGCATGGACGCGCTGAGCGCCACGTACTTGCCGTCCTTGCAGCGGTAGACGTTGCGCGGGGCCGACTGGTTCGACAGCGACCCGGTGCGTTCGGGGACCGTCTGCGTGAGGTCGTAATTGGCGACGATCGGGCCCAGCACCGAATGGACCGGCTCGAACAGCGACAGGTCGATCACCTGCCCCGGCCCGTTCTTCACCTCGATCTCGCGGATCGCGACCATGGCGGAGAAGGCGCCGTAGAGGCCGGCGATCATGTCGGCCAGGGCCAGCGGCGGCAGCACCGGCGGCCGGTCGGCGAAGCCGTTCATGGCGGCGAACCCGCTCATCGCCTCGACCAGCGAGCCAAAGCCCGGGCGATGCGACCACATCCCGTCCTGACCCCAGCCGGAGATCCGGATGATGATCAGGTTAGGGTTGCGCGCCAGCAGCACGTCCGGACCGAGCCCCATCTTCTCCAGCGTGCCGGGCTTGAAGTTCTCCACCAGCACCCGCGCCGAGGCGACCAGATCGAGCATCAGATCGATGGCGCCTTCCTGGCGGAAATTCAGGGTCACGCTCTTCTTGTTGCGGCAGATCACCTTCCAGTGGGTCGTGACCCCGGCGGTGTTCCAGGCCCGCAGGTCGTCGCCGCCGTCCGGCTTCTCGATCTTGATGACCTCGGCCCCGTGATCAGCCAGCAGATGGGTCACCGCGTTGCCCGCGACCAGGCGCGACATGTCGAGGACACGAATTCCATCCAGGGCGCCGGGAACGTCGCCCACCCACTCCTTCTCGACGCCACTCATGCGTCCATTTCCTCCAGATTCCGGATTATCGCGGCGGCGGAGAACCCGCCGACCCGTCTCAATCTCTTCAGCTTATGTTTTTCATCCCTGGGCCCGGCGGTCCAGTGCATACCTTTCCACCGCATCCGGATCGAACCGGAAGCCCAGACCCGGCACGTCGGGGATCAGCAGGTCGCCGTCCACCAGCTCAACCTGCTCGCTGAACAGCGGCCGGAACCAGGGCATGTGCTCGGCGTAGCTGATGTTCGACACCGCGCCGCAGATCTGCAGGCAATGCTCGGTGAACAGATGCGGGCTGACCGGCACGTCGTAGGACGCCGCCATGTTGGCGACGCGGATCCATTCGGTGATGCCGCCGACCCGCTCCAGATCCGGCATCAGCACGTCGGCCGACTTGCGCTCGAGCATGTCGCGGAAACCGTAGCGGCCGTATTCGGTCTCGCCGCTGGCGATCGGCGTGTCGATCTCCGCGGCCACCCGGGCCGAGCCCTCCAGGTCGTAGGCCTGCACCGGCTCCTCGAACCAGACCAGGTTGAAGTCCTCCAGCCGCCGGCCGAGGCGGATGGCATGGGGGACGCTCAGGCCCTGGTTGGCGTCCGCCATCAGGTCCACCTTCGGTCCGATAGCGTCGCGCACGACGGCGACCCGCTCGATATCCTCGCCGATATCCGGCTTGCCGATGCGCATCTTCATGGCCTGGAAGCCCTGGTCGAGGAAGTCGCGGGCCTGGGCCTGGAGTTCGGGGATCGTCATCGACGCCCAGAGCCCGCCCGAGGCATAGGTCCGCACCCGGTCGCGCCGGCGGCCGAGCAGGCGGGACACCGAGGCGCCGAGCGACTGGCCGAGGATGTCCCAGCAGGCCCAGTCGATCGCGGCGATGCCGAACAGCGACACGCCCTTATGGCCGAGGAAGTTGATCTCGCCCCACATCTCGTCGAACCGGGCGGTGGTGTCGCGCGGGTCCTTGCCGATCATCCGCTCGCCCAGCATCCGGGTGATGGCGTCGAGCACCGGCAGGCGGTGGGCGCCGATGGCCCAGAGATAGCTTTCCCCGGTGATGCCCTCGTCGGTGTCGAGCCAGACCAGCAGGCCGGCCACTCCCTCGATGCGATGGATGGCGGTGCCGATCGGTTTGTCGAACGGAATCTCGATGGCGCGGGTGCGCAGGCCGGTGATCTTCACGGGGGTCTCCTCAGACGTTCTGGCCGGACGGCAGGACCATGATCCGCGGGATCAGCACCGAGGCCGGCTGCTCCACCGCGAAAACCACCGCCCGGGCGACGTCGGCCGGGGTCAGCGGCTGCGGGACGCTTTGCGCGATCTCCGGTCGGACCTCGTAGTCGCGGTGCAGGTCGGTGCGCACCAGCCCCGGCTCGACCACCGCGACCCGGACGCCGGTTCCCGCCAGTTCCATGCGCAGGGATTCCGCCAGCGCCTCGACCGCGTATTTGGTCGCCGCATAGGGGCCGGCATTCGGCCGGGTCTTGGTGCCCAGCACCGAGCCGGTGAACAGCATGTCGCCGCCGCCGGCCTTCTTCATGTGACGCAGGGCGGTGTAGGCGAAGCGAAAGGTGGCGTCGATATTGACCCGCAGCATGTCGGACATCGCGTCCAGGTCGATGTCGTCGACCGGGCCGCTGGCGATCAGCCCGGCATTGGCGAAGGCGATATCCATCCGACCGAAGCGCGTCATCGCCAGATCGACCAGGGCGTCGGGTGTAGCCGGATCGGCGATGTCGCCGGCCAGCACGTCGCAGTTCGGCAGACGGGCGGCATGGGCCTGCAGGATCTCGCCGCGGCGGCCGTGCAGCACCAGCTTCACGCCGCGTTCGGACAGCGCCTCGGCGGTGGCGAGGCCGATCCCGCTGGTCGCGCCGGTGATGACGGCGACCTTGCCTTCAAGACCGCTCATGGTCCCTCCCTGGGTTTGGTTTGTTCTTTGAGCGGTGCCAGAATGGCCGAGATCAAGGGCTCGTGCCAACGCATGAACTGCGCGGTCTCGGCATCGATCTCGACGCGACCGGTCCGGCGGAAGGCGTCGGCGACCGGATCGAGCCGCGCGGCGAGCTCCACTGCCTCCGGCGACCCCTCCCGGCGCAGGGCGACGATCAGCATGCGCAGACGGGCCAACTCGCGAAAGCCGAGCAGATGGCCCGCGGCGCCGGCAACCATCGGCGGCGTCCACGGCCCCCATTCGGCGCGCAGCCGGTCGCTGACGACCGGGCCGGCCCCGTAACAGTCATACGCGCGGCAGATCGGGAAGCCTTCCGCCTCCAGGCGCTCGAAGACAGAGCAGCGGAAGTCGTCGTTCAGGTGACAGCAGACAGTATCGGACGCCTTGACGGCCGGAAACCCGGCCGCCGGCTGATGAGCAAGCGCGACGCAGCACAGACCAAAGCACTGGGCGCAGTCGGTCGGCCACCCGCCGTCCTCGGCACCTCTCCCCATGCGCCCATTCTAGAGCCAAATCCGACCGTATCGACTCATTTCATGATTCAATACGGTCGGTGAATTTGTCTCTAAAACAATAAGATCGAGCAGGTTCACGCACGCTGACGCGATCACGAAGCGATCCCGTCACCGCACGATCTGCTCTAGGCGGCAGGGGCAGTCGATGGAACCGGTTTCGAAGAGGCGGCGGGACCTCAGCCCATATGCTGCTTGAAGAACTCCAGGGTGCGCTCGCGGGCGATCTCCGCACTCTTCGGCTCGTAGCTGCCGCGGGCGTCGCAGTTGAAGCCGTGGCCGGCCGGGTAGACATGCACCGGCAGGTCCGGATGCGCCTGGCGCAGCTTCTCGACCTCATCCATCGGGATCGCGTGGTCCTGCTCGCCGAAATGGAAGATCACCGGGCATTTCGGCTGCAGGTCGACCAGACCGCCGATGCCGCCGCCGTAATAGCTGGAGGCGACGGAGAAGCCGTCGAGCTTGGTCGCGGCGAGCCAGGTCAGGGTACCGCCCCAGCAGTAGCCGACCACGCCGACCCGGCCGGCCGAGCGCACGGCATCGGCGGCGGCGGCGATGTCCAGCAGCGGATCGTCGTTGCCGACCTTGGCCCGGATCTCGCGGCCCTCGGTGACATCGTCCTCGTCATAGCCGAGGTCGATGCCCGGCTTGTAGCGGTCGTACAGGGCCGGACAGATCGCCAGATAGCCGTCCTCGGCAAAGGCGTCGGCCACGCTCTTCATGTGGCTGTTCACGCCGAAGATCTCCTGGATCACCACCAGGCCGCCGCGCGGCTTGCCGGACGGCTGGGCGAGGTAGGCGTCGAACGCGTGCCCGTCGGACGCCTTCAGCTTGAGCGTGTCGGCCATGAAGTTCCCCTCGGATAACTGTGATCAGACGTTGAAGCGGAAATGGAAGACGTCGCCATCCTGCACCACGTATTCGGAGCCTTCCACCCGCATCTTGCCGGCGTCCTTGGCCCCCTGCTCGCCGCCGGTGGCGACGTAGTCGGCGTAGGAGATGGTCTCCGCCCGGATGAAGCCGCGCTGGAAGTCGGTATGGATCTCGCCGGCCGCTTCCGGTGCCTTCGCGCCCCGGCGCACGGTCCAGGCCCGCGCCTCCTTGGGACCGACGGTGAAGAAGGTCAGCAGGTCGAGCAGCTTGTAGCCGGCACGGATCAGCTTGGTCAGCCCCGGCTCGTCCAGGTCCAGGCTGTCCAGGAACTCCCGCTTCTCCTCCGGATCGGTGAGCTGGGCGATCTCGGACTCGATGGCGGCGGAGATCACGACGGCTTCGGCCCCTTCGGCCGCAGCCTTCTCGGCCACCTTGGCGGACAGCGCGTTGCCGATGCCGGCATTCTCTTCCTCCACGTTGCACACGTAGAGCACCGGCTTGGCGGACAGGAGCTGCATCAGCTTGAACTGCCGGGTCTCCTCGGCGTCCAGGTCGGCCAGCATCAGCCGGGCCGGCTTGCCGTCGCGCAGCAGCTCGACCGCCTTCTGGGCCAGCGGCATCAGCGCCTTGGCTTCCTTGTCCTGGCCGCGTACCCGCTTCTCCAGCGCAACGATGCGCTTCTCCAGGCTCTCCAGGTCGGCGAGCATCAGCTCGGTCTCAACCGTCTCGGCGTCGCGGATCGGATCGACCGAGCCGTCCACATGGGTCACGTCGCCCTCGAAGCAGCGCAGCACATGGACGATGGCGTGGGTCTCGCGGATGTTGGCCAGGAACTGGTTGCCCAGCCCCTCGCCCTTGCTCGCCCCCTTCACCAGGCCGGCGATGTCCACGAACTCGATCTGGGTCGGCAGGATCTTGGCCGATTTGGCGATGCGCGCCAGATCGTCGAGACGCGGATCCGGTACCGCCACCCGACCGGTATTCGGCTCGATGGTGCAGAACGGGTAGTTCGCCGCCTCGGCCGCCGCGGTGGCGGTCAGCGCGTTGAAAAGCGTCGACTTGCCCACATTGGGCAGGCCGACGATGCCGCAGTTGAAGCCCATGGGCTCACGCTCCGTCGCTGGCTGGAGAGTCTTTCGGTGTGTCTGTCGTCTTGTCCGGCGCGGGTTTAGCCGGTTTCGGCGGCGGGGGGAACACGGCATGGGCCACCAGGCTCATGAACCGGGCCTCGTCGCCGCGCACCAGCTCGCCCACTTCCCGGGCCACCGCGTCGATCAGGGTCTCCAGCCACGCGCTCCGCTCCACCTTGGCGAAGTCGGAGAGCACGTAGCTGTGGACCTTGTTCTTGTCGCCCGGATGACCGATCCCGAGCCGCACCCGGCGGTAGTTCGTGTCGATATGCCGGTCGATGTCGCGGATGCCGTTATGGCCGCCGGAGCCGCCGCCGCGCTTCAGGCGCATCTTGCCGGGCACCAGGTCGAGCTCGTCGTAGAACACGGAGACCGCGTCCACCGGCAGCTTGAAGAACCGCACCGCCTCGCCGACCGAGCGGCCGCTCTCGTTCATGAAGGTCATCGGCTTCAGGGCCATGACCTTCTCGCCGGCGATCACGCCTTCGCTGGCCAGCCCCTGAAAGCGGGCGCGCCAGGGGCCGAAACTGTGGCGGCGGGCGATCTCGTTCACCGCCATGAAACCGATATTGTGGCGATTGCCTTCGTATTTCGGTCCGGGATTGCCGAGGCCGACGAACAGCAGCATGGGGAATCCTCGCGCTTCGGAAAGATCAGGCTGGTGATGCCATCCGGAGGCTCAAAATGCCAGCGCCCGCGATCCGGGGTCTGGATCGCGGGCGCCGAAGCTCATGCGGAAGGGCGCGGAGATCAGCTCTCCTCGCTCTCCTCCTCGCCCTCGCCCTCGGCCTCGTCCTCGGCTTCGTCCTCAGCCTTGGCTTCCTCGGCGGCGGCAGTCTCCTCGGCATCGGCCTCGGCGACGACGGTCGGCGCGGCGATGGTGGCGACGGTGAAGTCGCGATCGTCGATCACCGGCGTCGAGCCTTCCGGCAGCGCGATGGCGGAGATGTGCACGGAATCGCCGATGGCGAGACCGGTCAGATCAACGACCAGCTTCTCCGGAATGTTGTCGGCGCGGCAGTTCATCTCGACGGTGTGGCGCACGACGTTCAGCACGCCGCCACGCTTCAGGCCCGGGGCCTTGTCTTCGTTGATGAACTCGACCGGAACGTCGACGGTCAGTTCGCTGGTGGCCGACACACGCAGGAAATCGACATGCCAGGCGAAGTCGCTGACCGGGTGCTGCTGCAGGTCGCGCGGCAGGACACGATGGCTCTCGCCACCGACCTTCAGGTCGATCAGGTGCGAGAAGAAGCCCGGCTTTTTCAGAAGCTTGTCGAGCTCGCGCTTCTCCAGCTGAATGGGAAGCGGATCTTTCTTGTCGCCGTAGATAACGGCGGGAACGAACCCCTCGCGACGCGCAGCCCGGGCGGACCCCTTACCGACCCGATCGCGCACGCTGGCGTTCAACGTGGCAACGTCAGCCATGCTAGTCTCCTATGAAAAGCCCGGCCTCCAGGGGTGCCGGGCGGACAAGGCGGGGCGTATAGCGCGAAACCTCGCGCGACGCCACCCAAAACGGCAGCGGCCTGCCGGATCCAGCTCAGTTGAACAGGCTGGAGACCGAGCGCTCTTCGCTGATCCGCTGGATCGCCTCGCCCAGCAGCGGGGCGACGGTCAGCTTGCGGATGTTGTGCGCCACCCGCACCGCCTCGGTCGCCTGGATCGAATCCGTGGTGACCAGCGAGGTCAGCGGCGAGGAGGTCACGCGGGCGACCGCACCGCCGGACAGCACGCCGTGGGTGATATAGGCGTCGGCGGAGATCGCGCCGGCCTGGATCAGCGCCTCGGCGGCGTTGCACAGCGTACCGCCGCTGTCGACGATGTCGTCCACCAGCACGCAGCGCCGGCCGTCCACGTCGCCGATGATGTTCATCACCTCCGACACGCCGGCCCGCTCGCGCCGCTTGTCGATGATGGCGAGGTCGGCATGGATGCGGCTGGCCACTGCACGGGCACGCACCACGCCGCCCACATCGGGAGAGACCACGACCAGCGGCTCGTCGCCGTAGCGCGCCTTGATGTCGTCGATGAACACCGGGGCGGCGAACAGGTTGTCGGTCGGGATGTCGAAGAAGCCCTGGATCTGACCGGCATGCAGGTCGATCGTCAGCACCCGGTCGGCGCCGGCCTTGGTGATCAGGTTGGCGACCAGCTTGGCGGAGATCGGCGTGCGCGGGCCGGACTTCCGGTCCTGGCGGGCATAGCCGTAATACGGGATCACCGCCGTGATGCGGCGGGCCGAGCTGCGGCGCAGGGCGTCGAGCGTGACCAGCAGCTCCATCAGGTTGTCGTTCGCCGGATAGCTCGTGGACTGCACCACGAACACATCCTCGCCGCGGATGTTCTCCTGGATCTCGACGAAGACCTCCATGTCGGAGAACCGTCGGATATCCGCCTTGGTCAGCGGCAGGTTCAGATAGGCGGAGATGGCCTCGGCCAGGGGCCTGTTGGAATTGCAGGCCAGGATCTTCGGGGCGCGTGTCGACATGGACCTACCGACGAGGTAACGGGCGGGGCGAAAGCGCACCCAGGAAAAGCGGCGCGACCTTACCCAGCGTCATCCCGGCCCGCAAGTTAGAAGTCGGTTCGGTTACACCGCTTCCGGGGCATCGGCCGGCCCGTTAACCACCCGGGCCCCCGGTATGAAGGTGTTTGCCATCTCTTCGGCCCGGGCGAGATATCCGTCCAGCGCCTTCATGGTGACCGCCATATCCGGGCTGTCGTCCCGGTGCCAGACCCTCAGAGTCGCGAGCCACACCAGCGCGAGCCCCTTCACCTTCAACGGGCCGAAAGGCGGCCAGGTGCGCTCGCCGACCGCGTCCAGGGTGCGCGCCATGGAGCGGCCCAGGCTCGGCAGGCTGGCCAGGGCCGTGCCCAGATCGCGCGGCAGGCCGTCGAGAATCGACACGAACGCCGCCCGGTTGGCCGACACCACGTCCAGCCGCGCCATCAGCGCCTCGAACAGGCGGTCGCGCACCGGAATCGCCGGGTCGGTCGCGTCCTCGTCCAGGGCGGCCAGCATGCCGGCATCGACCCGGGCCGAGATCGCCGCCAGCAGTCCCGCCTTGCAACGCAGGGTGCGCCGCGCGGTCAGCGGATCGATGCCCGCGCGCGCGGCGGCTCCGGCCAGGGTCACCGACCGCCAGCCTTCGGTTCCGGCGATCTCCAGGGCCGCGTCCGCCAGGAGGTCGGCAGCCGTCGCGGGCTCACCCGCCATGTCGCTTGCGTCTGTCATACCGGTGAATATGTCTCCGCGCGGCCCGGCATCAAGACGCCGGCACCACCAAGCCGGTCTTCCGCGCTCAGCCGGCCAGTTCCTTCGAGCGCGCGGTGGCGGCGGCAATGGCGGCGTCGAAGATCGGCTGAATGCCGGTGCCTTCCGCCATCAGCACCTTCAGCGCTTCGGCCGTGGTGCCGCCCGGGCTGGTGACGTTGATCCGAAGCTGGGAGGCCTCCTCCGAGGACTGCCGGGCCAGCTCGCCGGAACCGGACACCGTCGCCCGGGCCAGACGCATGGCCATGACTTCGGGCAGGCCCGCCTTCACGCCGGCGGCCGCCAGGGTCTCGATCAGCAGGAAGACATAGGCCGGTCCGCCGCCGGACAGCGCGGTCACCGCATCGATCTGGTCCTCGGTCTCGGCCTCGACCGCCTCGCCGACCGCTTCCAGCAGCCGGTGCGCCTGGGCCTTCTGGGCCTCGCTCACATGGTCGTTGGCGACATAGGCGGTGATGCCCCGACCGACCGCGGCCGGGGTGTTCGGCATGGCCCGCACGATCGGTGCCGACGCACCCAGCTTCTTCTCGAAATAGCCGATGGTCTTGCCGGCGGCGATCGACAGGAAATAGGCGCCCGACCCGGTCAGCCTGGCCAGCGGAACCAGCGCCTCGTCCATCATCTGCGGCTTCACCGCCAGGATCACGACGCCCGGCGCCAGATCGTTCGGCAGGGCCTCGGCGCTGTCATAGACGGTCACGCCGTCGCGCCGGGCAAGATCGCCCATCGCCTGGGCATGGGGCTCCACGACATGCACGCCGCCGGCCGCCTCGCCGCTCTCCAGCCAGCCGGCCAGCATCGCTCCGCCCATCTTGCCGCAGCCGATGAGCACCAGGGGTTTGGACATTTCCTCAGCCTTTTCTTGTCAGCCTCCGTTGAGGAGAGGCTGTCAGGCCTCTCCCGCGACGTCGAGCATGGAGGCGGCCACCGCCTCCTCCGCCGTCTTACCGCCCCAGATCACGAACTGGAAGGCCGGGAAGAACCGTTCCGCCTCGTTCAGGGCGACCTCGACCAGATCCTCCATCTGCTCGACCGACACGCCGCCGGTGCCGCGCACCAGCAGGGTGTGACGGTACAGCGGCACGCCGTCGTCGGAGCCGAGATCGAAATGGCCGAGCCAGAGCTTCTCGTTCAGCAGGGTGAGCAGCACGCTGACCTCGCGCCGCTTCTCGACCGGGACCTTGCTTTCCAGCAGGCAGGAGAAATGCAGCGCGCCGAGGTCCTCCTGCCACAGGAAGTACAGTCGGTAGTCGCACCAGCGACCGGAGATCTCCACGGCCATCTCGTCAGATCCGGCGCGATCGAAAGCCCATTCGTTGGCCCCGACCAGCTCTTCGAGCAGATCCAGCGGATTCTGATGAACGACGGTGGAGTCGACATAGGTGACCGACATGGCGGAATGGTCCCCCTTTGGCGCGCGAACCGGCGCGTCGGGACAGCCCGGGGTCGGGAAAGAGCGGACGACACTCTGTTCAGGTCGGCCACATCTTGTGGTGTGGGCCGCCGAATCACCACGAGGAATAGCCTCACAAACTGGACTCGCGCATTCAACACAAGATTTTGCGTCAGCGAGATGCTTCACACTCGATATTCAGTGCGCGTTGGAAGCCATTGATATCGGAAGAAAAGCCGTTCGGCGAAAAATCGCGCCTACGCCCGCCGCGGTCGCCGCCACCCCGGCGTGCCGCCGGCAAAGCGGCGAATCACTCGTCTTTCGGCGGGGTATCGTCGCTCTTGGTCTTGCGCGTCGGCGTGCGTCGGGAGGCCGCCGTCGTGCGCCGCCGATCGCCGGCCGCGGCCTTGCGTTTCGGTGCCGGCTTCTTCGTCTCGCCCAGCTTCGCCTCGAGTTCGGCGATGCGGGCTTCCAGGGCCGCCTGCTCGCCGCGCGCCTTGGCGGCCATCGCCTCGACGGCTTCGAACTCCTCGCGGGTGACCAGATCCCGGTCGGCCAGGAAACGTTCGAACTGCTGATGGACGAGTTGCTCGATCTCGGCGCGCACGCCGGCGGCGGCGCTCAGCGCCCCGTTGGCCACCCGGGCGAGATCGTCGAACAAACGGCTGCGGGTCTGCATGGCTCACCTCCTGGATCATGTGGATATGTCACCGGCGGCCCGCGGGATCAAGCACGGGGTTGGCCGGGCCGCAAACCGTTGGGTCATGAGAACGCTTCGTGTAGCGTGTCGCCGAACTGAGATCCGTCCGTGCAGGAGCCTGTCCAAGCCATGATCATCGTCACCGGCGGCGCCGGTTTCATCGGGTCAAACCTCGTCGCCGGCCTGGAGGAGGCGGTAGGCGGGGACATCGTCGTGGTCGACCGGCTGGGCACCGACGACAAGTGGCGCAACATCGCCAAGCGCGACCTCGCCGCCATCGTGCCGCCGGAGGACATCTTCGCGTTTCTGGACGACCATCGCGGCGACGTGGAGGCGATCTTCCATCTGGGCGCCATCTCGGCCACCACCGAGCGCGATGCCGACCTGATCGTGCGCGAGAACATCACCCTGCCGACGAAGCTCTGGCACTGGTGCGCGGAGACCCGCACCCGGCTGATCTACGCCTCCTCGGCCGCCACCTATGGCGACGGCGACGCCGGGTTCGACGACGACGACAGCGCGGCGGGTCTGTCCAGGCTGCGGCCGATGAACGCCTATGGCTGGTCCAAGCACGCCTTCGACCGCCAGGCGGTGAAGCTGGCGGCGGCGGGGGTGCATCCGCCGCAATGGGTCGGCCTGAAGTTCTTCAACGTCTACGGCCCCAACGAGTACCACAAGGGCACGATGAAGAGCGTCGTCGCCCAGATCACCCCGAAGATCGCCGCCGGGGAGCCCGCCAAGCTCTTCACCTCGCATCACCCGGACTATCCCGATGGCGGCCAGCTCCGCGACTTCGTCTATGTGGACGATTGCGTACGGGTGATGCTCTGGCTCTTGGAGTCACCGAAGGTGAACGGCATCTTCAACCTAGGCACCGGCTCGGCGCGCAGCTTCGCCGATCTGGCCCGCGCCGTGTTCTCCGCCCTCGGCCAGGAGGAGCGGATCGAGTTCATCGACATGCCCGAGGCGATCCGCGACCGCTACCAGTACTTCACCCAGGCGCGCATGGACCGGCTGCGCGAGGCCGGTTACCCGGACCAGTTCACCACCCTGGAGGAAGGGGTGCGGCGCTATGTGAAGGGCTTCCTCACCTCCGACGACCCGTATCGCTGAGCGCCGGGGAGCGGGCCGGATGCGACTGCTGGCAATCGCCGATCTGCACCTGGCGGGGGCGATCAACCGCGAGGCGCTGGACGCCCTGCCGCCGCATCCCGACGACTGGCTGATCGTCGCCGGCGACGTGGCCGAACGGATCGACATGGTCGCCGATGCTCTGGCCCTGCTGGCCGACCGGTTCGCGAAGGTGATCTGGGTGCCCGGCAACCACGAGCTCTGGTCGCGGCCCAGCTCGGACGAACCGGTCGGCGCCGCCCGTTACGAGGCCCTGGTCGACCGTGCGCGTGCCCTCGGCGTCGTCACGCCGGAAGACCCCTTCCCGCTCTGGCCCGGCCCGCTGCCGCACGGGGTCGGGCGGTTGGCCGTCGCGCCGATGTTCCTGCTCTACGACTACAGCTTCCGCCCGGACGACGTGCCCCTGGACGCGGTGGTCGAATGGGCGGAGGAGACCCACAACGTGTGCAGCGACGAGATCCTGCTGTCGCCCGCCCCCTTTGAAAGCCGCATCGCCTGGTGCCACGACCGGCTGGCGCGGACGGAGCGGCGGCTGCGGGCGGAAATCCCCGCCGGCACCCGCACCGTGCTGGTGAACCACTGGCCGCTGCGCCGCGACCTCGTGCGCATCCCCCGCGTGCCGCGTTTCACCCCCTGGTGCGGCACGGTGCGGACCGAGGACTGGCACGCCCGCTTCGACGCCTATGCCGTGGTGACCGGCCATCTGCACACGAGACGCACCGACATGCGCGGCGACACCCGCTTCGAGGAAGTGTCGCTCGGCTATCCCCGGCAATGGGACCACGCACGCGGCATCGCCCCCTATCTGCGCACGATCGTCGGCTGAAGGCTGAAGCACGGTCGGCGTTTCCGTGGCTTGGCGGGAGGCGGCGGACCGCGATAGGCTCGCACACAAACCCACCAAGCATCGACGCCTGTCCAGGGCGCCCGGAGGAAAATTCAGATGAAGATGCGTGCCTGCGTCCTGCGCGAGATCGGGGCAGAGATGCCCTATGCCAAGAGCGTCCCCCTGGCCATCGAGGAGGTGGAGCTGGATCCGCCCGGTCCGGGCGAGATGCTGGTCAAGATCATCGGCGCGGGTCTCTGCCACTCCGACCTGTCGGTGATCAACGGATCGCGTCCCCGGCCGCTGCCCGTAGTGCTCGGCCACGAAGGGGCCGGCGAGGTCGTGGAAGTCGGCCCCGGCATCCGCGACATCAAGGCGGGCGACCCGGTCGTGTTCCAGTTCTCCGCCTCCTGCGGCCGCTGCATCCGCTGCCTGGAAGGCCGGCCGCAGATCTGCGAGGCCCATGCCGTGGCCCGCGCCAAGGGCGACCTGATGGGCGGCGGCAAGCGCCTGAAGAACTCCACCGGCGCGCCGATCAACCACCAGACCGGCGTGTCCTGCTTCGCCGAATACGCCGTGGTCGACCGCGGCTCGGTGGTGAAGATCGACAGCGACATCCCGCTCGAGACCGCAGCCATCTTCGGCTGCGCGGTGATGACCGGCGTGGGGGCGGCCCTGAACGCCGCCCGCGTCGCACCGGGCGACAAGGTCGCGGTCATCGGCCTCGGCGGCGTCGGCTTCTCGGCCATGCTCGGCGCCATTCTCGGTGGGGCGGCCCAGGTCATCGCGGTGGATATCAATCCCGCCAAGCTCGGCCTCGCCCGCCAGCTCGGCGCCCATCACACGATCGACGCCCGCGAGCCGGACCATGTCCAGCAGATCAAGGACCTGACCGGCGGCGGTGTGGACGTGTCACTGGAAGGGGCCGGCGTGATCCCGGCGCTGAAGACCGGCTACGACATCCTGAAGACCGGCGGTCAGCTCGTCACCGTCGGCCTGTCGCCCCAGGGCGCGGACTTCCCGATCCCGGCGGCCGATCTGGTCAGCCGCGAGATCGCCGTGCGCGGCAGCTACATGGGCTCCTGCGTGCCGGTGCGCGACATCCCGAAATATCTGGAAGCGTTCCGCCAGGGCCGCCTGCCGGTCGACCGGTTGATCGGCGAGCATGTGGGCTTCGACGGGGTCAATGCCGGCTTCGACAAGCTGGTGTCGGGCGAGGCGGTACGCCAGATCCTCACCCCCCACGCGGCCTGAGGTCGCCGCATGCGTCCGGGCCGGGTCGTCCTGGCCCGGACCGGCCCTGCTAATCAGCGCTGCAGGCGCGGCACATTGCCGACCAGCAGCCGGTCGATCTGTCCGTCGGCATTCGCAAAGGGCAGGATCAGCCGCTCCCACTGGGCGTGGAACTGGGCGAGCCGCGACCGGTGGAAGGTGTACAGCGGCTCGCGCCGGATGCAGACAGCCTTGTACGTCGCCATGAAATAGGCCGCGACCAGGGGCGACGGCACGTCCCAGACCCGCTTGCCGGTCATCTCGGTCTTCGAGTAGTCGACGATCCGAGAGCCGTAGACCCGGTAGAGGAAGTCGCTTCCACCGTCCATCGGTTCCATCAGCATGACGTAGCCGAGGGCCGGCACGAGATCCATGGCGTCGATCCCGCTCGACAGCGGCAAGTCATCGCCGCGCTTTCGCTCGATCCAGTAGCGCCGCAGGAACCCCAGGATGTCGCAGGACAGTTCCGCCTGATCCGGCGACCAGACCAGTTCGGGAGCGTTGCTGTCCATGGTGTCGAACAGCCGGTCGAGCTCGCGGCGATCGCCCTCCACCAACCCGGTCGCCACCCGTTCCGCTTCCAGGCGCATGTCGCGCGCCGGAGCCTCGCCGAGAAAGGCACCGGGCCAGCTCTCACGAAGCGCCATAATTGCGTTGTTATCTCGAATGGACACCGACCTACCTGACTCAGATGCCGTACCGACCGGGGCCGCTGCCGCCGGCACAGGCCCGGCAGCTACATGTGGCCTCGCCTGATAACGAGTGACCTTTGATGTGCACCTATGGTTCTTTTTAAAGGTTAAGGCGGATTTATGAAGAAACGGTTAGCCCCGAACGCGCGCAATCGTAGCCGCAGCCCCTCTTGGGGACCCGGCAGGCCTCCAGGCTGTCCGGCACCGAAGCGTCGCGATGGTCACCCAAGGGCGACGTGTAAGGCATGAGGTGCGGCCCGCCCGTCGGTCACCCCAGTCGGTCACCACGGAAAGGCTCCGGACGCCTCGGCCTCAGCCTTCGTTGAAGAACGGGTCGGGGGTGGAGGGGTTACGCAGCTTGGCCGCGGCTCCCGCACCGGCTACCGGCAGCCCTGTCGGGTCGATGAGGCCGAGCTGCACCAGCACGTTCGCCTGGTCCCACAGGATGTGCTCATAGGAGACCTTGCCGTCTTCGATGCCGACGATCACCACGAACACAACCTCGACCTTCTTGCCGGTCGGTTCGACCCCCGGAAGCATCCAGTCCATCTTCGTCGTATGACTGAAGGAGATGATGAGTTCGTCGATCAGACGCTCCTCGCTGTAGGTACGCGAGATGGTCTCGAACGTCACGTCCGGCGGGAAGAACTGACCGATCAACCGATTGGCATAGAACGTCCGCACACCATCCGTCCCCTGGCCGCCCACCATCGTCGGGATGTTCACGAGGTGCGGATTCGGGGACATGGTGGCCAGCGTCTTGTCGAGATCGCCCGCCAGCTCGGCGTCCATGTGCGCATTGAAGACAGCATCGAGTTTCTTGATAAGTGCCGGATCGGTCATAATAGGCGCTCCAGTTGCGCTGATTCCGGGAATGACGCTGCCAGCTAACGCTGTGGCGAGACCGGCAACAACGACTCGTCTTTGTTTGTCCATGATGTCTTTTACGCCCACGTCCGAAGTCGTTCCATTAATATTTCTGGTATGGATTCTTAACGATATCCGATGGATTTTTGCAAAACAGTAAAGACAGGTAGTAGACGGTGAGCCTGCCCCAAGTCGATCGGGCCGGCTGTGCAAGGGGCGACTGGGATGGTCTGAAGGCCGGCGGGCGTACAGACTGCGATCTCGATGCGGCCGTCCCAGGGCCGCGGGATCGGGTATTTGGCCAGCCGGCTCGGCTCCGGTTGGGGGCCTCAGGCAAGCCCTCGACGCATGAGCGCGTGCTTGATCGGCGTGACGCGGGACAGCATGCCCAGCCCCACCTGGCGCGCCAGACGCCCCGGAAGCGACGTATCGGTGGCCACCCCGGCGAGCATGCCCACCGCCGCCAGACGACCGGGCAGGTCGAAGCGGCGCCGGCGGGCATAGCGGGAGAGCACGTCGCTGCCGCCGATATCGCCACCCGTGCGCACCGCGTCGCTCAGCACGTCCGCCAGGGCCAGCACGTCGCGCACCGCCAGGTTCCATCCCTGGGCGCCGATGGGGGGAACGGTGTGGGCCGCCTCCCCGACCGCGACGACGCGGCGACGGACGGGTGCGGGCGCCCAGCCAAGCGACACCGGAAAGACCACCAGCGGCGCGGCCAGGCGGATCGCGCCATAGGCCGGCTGGCGCATCCGGGCGGACGCCTCGATCGCCGGGGCGCCGGCGGTCGCGAGCCGCTGGATTTCGGCGGTCGGGGCGATGGAGATCAGCGAGCCCTCCCGGCCTCCGACCGGGATCACGGTGATCGACCCGGTATCGTCATAGCGCTCGATGCAGAGCCCCTGATGGGGGGCGTCCAGTTCGACCGGCGCGCAGAGGGCGCTCAGACCGAGCGGCCGCCGCCACATGCGGATGCGCGCCGCCTCGCGGGTCGGCGAGCGGACGCCATCGGCGGCGATCGCCAGCCGGGCGGAGATCTGGGCGCCGCCCTCGGTGAGGACAAAGACACGGCCGGGACCGTGACGGACCCCGACGACCTTGTCTTCCACCCGGTGCGCCGCCGGCATGAGCGCGACGAGATCGCCGATCGGCAGGTTGAGGGCGAGATAGGGGGTGTCGACCTCCGCCGCCGAAAACCGCTCCGCGGTAAGCCCGAACGGTCCCACGGATTCGATGAGCATCGTCGGCAGCGGCGTCGCCTTCGGCCGGACGTCGATCCCGAGGCGGTCCAGGCCCTCGACGCTGGACGGCAGCAGGGCCGTGGTGCGCGGATCGGTCCCGTGCGCGTTCGCGGGTGCAACGACGACGGCATCAAGGCCCAGCGCGCTCAGGACCCTGTAAGCGAGACGGCCGGTAGGCCCGTCTCCAACGATGACTGCGTCGACCTGCATCCGTGCGCTCGCGTCCCGAACTATCCGTTTCGAGGGATATGGGTCCGGGATCCGCGGGAGCAAAGGTCTGGTCGACGTCCACGATCTATCGATCGACGGCGGGAACGGTGTCCGAAACGATCATTCGGGCCGGATATCGATCGGAGGCTATGTGCCTGTCGCACATAAAAAAACTGCCGGGAACACGAGGTTCCCGGCAAGTTGAACAGGGAGGCTTCACGTCTGGGAGACGTGGGATCCCGAAGGACCCCGCTCCGAGCGGGGGGCTCGGAGGCGATGCTGCAACGCAACATCGCGATGACCATGAAATAGGCATTCGCCGCCGCGGCGACCACATCAAAATGGTCACTTCCGCTATGCGGTTTTTGCATAGCTTGGTTTGCGAATTTTTCAGAATTGCGACTTGGCAACTTCCTGGATGAGGAAATCTCGCAGCACCATGATGCGCTTGGAGTGCCTCAGTTCCTCGGGATAGACGAAGTAAGTCGGCACCTGCGGTCCCTCAAGATCGGGGATGACGCGGATCAGCCCCACATCTTCGCGGGCCATGTAATCGGGCAATGCTGCAATGCCGAGACCGGTTTGCACTGCACGGTACATTGCAAAATAATTGTTCAGCCGGACCACATTCACATGCCGGCCGCGATGCCCGACGGCGGTGTCCAGCAGCCAGTTGACGTTCGGAAACGGCGGATGGGCGGTCTCGCCGTAGATCACCAGCCGGTGGGCGGCCAGATCGGCCGGCGTCTTCGGCAGGCCGTGCTTGGTGAGATACTCCGGCGAAGCGTAGAGATGGAACTTGATGGTCTTCAGATGGCGCTGGATCAGATCGGGCTGGCGCGGCGGGGTCAGACGGATCGCCACGTCGGCCTGGCGCATCGACAGGTCGAGCTCGCTGTCGTTCAGGATCACGGTCAGGCCGATCTCCGGATACAGCTCCAGGAACCCGGCCAGACGCGGCGCCAGCCAGTTGGAGCCGAGCGCCACCGTCGTGGTCAGCCGCAGCGGCCCCTTGGGGCTGTCCTTGCCTTCGGACAGCAGGGCCTCGGTGGTGGCCAGCTTGGCGAAGACGTCGCGGGCGGTCTGGTACAGCACCTCGCCCTGCTCGGTCAGGATCAGGCCGCGGGCGTGGCGGTGGAACAGCGGCAGCTTGAGGCTTTCCTCCAGCGCGCTGATCTGGCGGCTGACCGCCGACTGGCTGAGATTCAGGGTCTCGCCCGCATGCGTGAAGCTGCCCGCTTCGGCGACGGCATGAAATACCCTGAGCTTGTCCCAGTCCATCGCCCGACCACGCTTCGACCTGATTCCCGTTCCTGTCTACACGATCCGGCGCGAAGAAGGAACGCGAAGGGGCCTATTCGGCGGCGGCCGCATGGGCCGCATCTTCAAGCGCGGCCACATATTTCTCCGATTCCAGCGCCGCCATGCAGCCCATGCCGGCCGCGGTGACCGCCTGGCGGTAGACCTTGTCGACGCAGTCGCCGGCGGCGAACACGCCGGGAATCGACGTCCGGGTCGAACCGGCTTCGGTGATCAGGTAGCCCTCCTCGTCCAGCGGCAGCGCGCCCTGGAAGGGTTTGGTCGCCGGATCGTGGCCGATGGCGACGAACAGGCCGTGGGCGGCGATGTCGGTGGTCTCGCCGGTCTTCACGTTCTTGATCCGCACCGCCTCGACGCCGTCCATCGGGCCGGCGCCGCCGAGAACCTCGTCGACCACGCTGTCCCAGACCATCGTGACCTTCGGGTGGCGGAACAGCCGGTCCTGCATGATCTTCTCGGCCCGCAGGGTGTCGCGGCGGTGCACCAGGGTCACCGTCCGGCAGATATTGGCGAGGTACAGCGCCTCCTCCACGGCGGTATTGCCGCCGCCGACCACGACCACGTCCTTGTCGCGGTAGAAGAAGCCGTCGCAGGTGGCGCAGGCCGACACGCCGCGGCCGTTGAAATGCTGCTCGCTCGGCAGGCCGAGCCAGCGCGCCTGGGCGCCGGTGGCGATGATGACGCTGTCGGCCAGATAGGTATCGCCCTGGTCGGTCATGCAGCGCAGCGGCCGCGAGGTGAAATCGACCGAGGTGACGATGTCATAGGCGATCTTGGTGCCGACATGCTCGGCCTGCTTCTGCATCTGCTCCATCAGCCAGGGACCCTGGATGACGTCGGCGAAGCCCGGATAGTTCTCCACTTCGGAGGTGATGGTCATCTGGCCGCCCGGCTGCAACCCGGCGAGCAGCATCGGCGACAGGTTCGCGCGCGCGGTATAGATGCCTGCGGTCAGTCCCGCGGCACCCGCGCCAACGATCAGAACCTTCACCCGGTGCTCGGCCATGCCATCCTCCTTGTCTCGATGCAGGCAAGATAGGCGGCCCGGCCCCCGGTCTCAACCGGCGCGGCGGTCAATTCGCCGGGACCGGCCGTTCCAGCCAGCGCGGCACGCCCCGGCGGCCGCACCTCCGTCCGGTCCGGGCGCGCGACTCCGCGCCTCAGAAGCCGAACATGTGATCCAGCGAGAAGGACACCCCGTCGCGGATCAACCCGTGATAGCCGAACAGCCGGCAGGTCGTGTCGCGGATCAGCACATAGCCGCCGTCGCCCGCCTTCTCCAGATCCGCGCCGGAGAACATTTCGCTCGCCCGCCAAAGCCGCGAGCCGCCGCAGGGGATCGCCATCGTGGCGCGGGCGATCTCCACCCCGTCGGCGCCGGTCAGGACCAGCACGGTCTCCGACGTCGGGTGCCAGGGGTTGGAGGCGGCGTAGATCAGGTGGCACATCGAGTCCACACCACCGCCCGCCATGCCGTTGCCCAGGCGCAGGAACAGCCGCGTCGACAGGCCGGGCGGCGGGCCGCCATAGCTCTGCGGCTCGTTCTTGTAGGTCATGACCGTGTTGAAGACATGGGCGCCGAAGCTGGTGTCGGCGGCGTGACCGCTCTCGGTATCCTCGTAGCGGAACAGCCCGTGCAGCCAGCCGTCGGCGGCGTCCTCTCCGCCCTGGGAGAAGTCGTAGATGAATTCCAGGTGGCCGTAGCCGGACGGCAGGGCGGCGCCGCCCATCAGCTCGACCGCCTCCAGCGCCACGCTGTCGGACCGGTCGAGCACGCCGAGGGACCGCCGGGCAACCTCGGTGCCGTCGGCATCGATCAGCAGGGCGGCGATCGGCTGCTTCTGCTGTCCCCGGGTCATCGGGGTCGGCAGGGCGAAGGTGCGGTAGCGGTCCACCGGCAGGACCGGGGCCGGAAGGATATAGGCCTTGCCCAGATGCTTCATGGCGCCGGGGATCGACGGGTCGCCCGTCAGGTCGGTGCGCTCCACGTTCACATGGGCGATCCGGTTGCGGCGGTTGCCGGCGACGATCTCGTAGCGCGGCCGCACCACGTGCTTGCCGGCGCGCAGCTCGAACTGGGCCGGCCAGACCGCGTCCGGGAACAGCGCGGCCGGATCGACGGAGATGGTGCCGAAGCCGGGGACCGGCCGGTCGATGGCGCGGCTGTCGTCGTTGCCCATCAGGTTCAGCGCCATGGATCCGGCGGGTGCGGCGTTCGGATGGGCGTTCTGCAGCCACAACACGATCCGCTCGCCCGGATTGGCCGCCGGCAGACCGGCGTAGTAGTCGGCCGGCCAGGCGTTGGCGTCATGGGTGCAGGACAGCTCTTCCGGCGCGTCGCCATAGGTGTCGACGGCGTATTTCACCACGTCGTGGCCGCGCGCGCCGAGCGCATGGATGAACAGGGTGCCGGCGAACTCGCCCAGGCCGAAGCGGGCGCGGATCTCCGCACTGTCGAGAATGATCCCGGCCGGCCCGTCGGGCAGGTCCTGCTCCCAGGTGGCGAGCACCTTGCCGTCGGCGTCGAACAGGCGCAGCCACAGCCGCATGCCCTTGGCGCCGTAGCCGCTCCAGTAGTTCGCCGTCACCAGACGCGTGTGCCGCCCGCCACCGTCGCGCAGGAAACCGTGGTTGATGGCGAAGTTCAGCGGGTCGAGATACTTGCGGGTATTCGACAGCATGGCGTCGGGCAGCCGCGCGTCGTCCAGGGTGACGACCCGCATGCCCGGCGGCAGCAGATGGCGGATATGGTCGACCAGCCGGGCGCTGTCGAAGGCCGGGATCAGCAGGGTCGGCGCGGTGCTGGCGCCGATCTCCGCCACAGGTTCGGGCGTGTAGCCCATCACCTTGGTGTCGAGCCGTTCGACCGCCTGCACATAGACCGTGTCGATCGTCAGCGCGCTGACGTCGTGCAGTTCGGCGAAGGTCTCGAGGTGGCCCAGGGGATCGTAGAGCGCGACCGGTCCCCTGCCCTTGATGTCCGCCAGCAGGGCCGCGATCTTCTCGGCGGTGAGCGGGTGGCCGACCGCCTTGAAGAAACTGAAGCCGCCGACCTGGTTGGAGAAGGTATCGATCTTGAGCGCCATGGCTCCACGCCGTCGCTGTTTGCAGGGTGCCCCCAATGCCTGACGACATAGCCGAACGGCCAGGGCGGAGCAATGCGCCGCACTCTATCGCAGCGATTGCTCCGGCCGATCGGCCATCCGCGCGGCCAGGCGCTCCGCCAGGATAGCACCGACCCGGGAGGTTTCGCGCAGGGGCTCGTAGGTCCAGCTCTCCAGATGGCCGGCGAAGGGCCGGGTATAGCCGTCGGCCCGCAGCCGCTCATGGAACGCCGCCAGGCGGCCGGTCTCGGGCTCTATGGTGGCCACATGCACCGGCTTGCCGGTGGCGCAGGCTTCCGACGCCATGTTGACCGAGTCGGAGGTCACCACCAGGGCATCGCACAGGTGCAGGAAAGCCAGATAGGGGTTCTCGCCCCGGCCGGTCCACACCACGCCGGGGAGGTCGGCCAGGCCCTGGGTCAGCGCCTTGCGGGTCGCCTCGTCGGTCCGCCGCGAACAGGCGACCAGCAGCGAGCCGCCGCTGCTCTGCGAGAGCCCGCGCAGCTCGGCGACGAACCGGGCCACCGCGTCGGCCGAGAACTCGTAGCGCTTGTTCGAGCCGCCGACATTCACCGCGATCAGCGGGCGCGGCAGGTCGGCCACCTCGGTCAGCCAGGGCTTGGCCGCCTCGGCCAGTTTCTCCGGCGCCTGCGGATTGAGCGCGCCCAGGGTGGTGACGACGTTATCGCCGCGCGCCGGGTCGTGCTCGGGCACGATCAGCATGTCGAAGTGCCGGGGATCGATCCGCGGATCCTGGATATGCGCCAGGAACGGCCGCCCGCCGGCCCGACGCCGAACCGCCAGGGCCGCCCCCGCCGTGCGCCGGCCGCAGGAGATCACCACGTCGGGCCACGGCTCGGCGATCGGGTCGCCGCCCGCCGTCGCCGCCACCCCCGGCAGCGTCCCGGCCACCGGCAGGGCGCGCAGCAGCCAGCTCGGATGGATCCGCTTGATCACCGGCGTCAGGCCGGCCGCGTCGGCGAGGCCGAGGCACTGGATGCGCATGCCGACCGTCCCGTCGGTCAGGATCCAGCACAACGTCTGCGTGTCGGCACCGACGCTCATGTCGCCAGATATCGAAAGAAAATGACAGATTTACGCAATGATCTTGCTTGCCCTATTCGAATCGGATATACGCACGCCATCGTTTCTACGCTGACTGTCAGACATTTCAATCGTTCCCCCGGAGCCCATATGCGACGTGTGAAACTTGATCGCATCGACCGCCGTATTCTGCGCGACCTTCAGGACAATGGCCGGATGACCAACGTCGAGCTGGCCAACCGCGCCGGCATCTCGGCGCCGCCCTGTCTGCGACGGGTGCGGGCGCTGGAGGAAGCGGGTTTCATCCGGGGATACCATGCCGAGGTGGCGCCTGAACACCTCGGTTTCACGGTCACGATCTACGCCCATGTGGGGCTGACCAGCCAGGCCGAGGCGGACCTTGCCCGCTTCGAGCAGATGGTCGGCCAGTGGCCGGAAGTGCGCGAGTGCCACATGCTGATGGGCGAGGCGGACTTCCTGCTGAAGATCGTCGCCAAGGACTGGGACGCCTTCCAGCGTTTCCTGACCTCCAAGCTGACCCCGGCGCCGCTGGTCTCCAACGTGAAGACCGCGCTGGTGATCCGCACCCGCAAGCGCCTCCCCGGCGTGCCGATCGACGAGGCGCCGGAGGACGACGACGAGGATGAGGTCGAGGAGGGGTAATCCGCTCCTCTCCACCTTCCCCTGCTGTCATCCCGAACTCGTTCCGGGACCTCGCCTGTTCCCAACGCCCACCGGTCCCGAAACGAGTTCGGGATGACGAGGGTGAGGTGATTGGGGGGAAGCGGCTAGGGGACGTGAAAACGCAAACAGCCGCAAAAACGCACAATGCCCCGGACCGAAACCCGGGGCATCGCGTTAGGCATATGCCCGACCGCTATTGAATCGCGATCGACAAAATCTCCAGGCTCTTCGAGCCCTTCGGGGTCGAGACCTCGACGGAATCGCCCACGCGCTTGCCGATCAGGGCCCGGGCGATCGGCGAGGAGGTCGAGATGAAGCCGCGCGCGATGTCCGCCTCGTAGGGCCCGACGATCGTGTAGGCGGTCTCCTCGTCCGTCTCCTCGTCCGCGACCTCGACGGTCACGCCGAAGGTCACGGTCTCGCCCTTCAGCTTCTTCGGGTCGATGACCTCGCAGCGGCTGATGACGTCCTCCAGCTCGGCGACCCGCCCCTCTATGAAGCTCTGGCGCTCGCGCGCGGCGTGGTACTCGGCGTTCTCGGAGAGATCGCCGTGTTCCCGCGCCTCGGCGATCGCCTTGATCACCGCCGGTCGCTCCACGGACTTCAAGTTCTTCAGTTCATCCGTCAGACGGGCATGCCCCTCTGCGGTCATCGGCACCTTTTCCATGGGCTCGTCGCCTGCTCAAACCTATCCTACCACCCGTTCCGGACGCCACGCGGGGCTCACTCTGGATCGGAAACCACGACCGGTTGCCAGACCCGCCCCCCGGGACAGTCAGAACGATCCGGTGAGGTAGGTCTGAAGCGGGGTCACTTCAAGGTGTCCGTCCCGCATTGCTGCGATGGCCCGGACAGCGGCACGCGCCCCCTCAACAGTCGTATAGTAGGGAATGTTGTGCGTTAGGGCGGTGTGACGCAAGCTGAAACTGTCCCGAATGGCCTGTGCACCCTCGGTGGTATTTATCACCAAGTCGACATGGCCCGAGAGCATGTTATCGACAATGTGCGGCCGTCCCTCGAGCACTTTCTTTACCCGGTGACTGTCGATGCCCGCGTCTTTCAGTACATCGGCGGTGCCCGTGGTGGCCATGATACTGAAGCCGAGGTCGTCGAGCGCCTTGGAGATCTGAACGATCGCCGCCTTGTCGGCATCCTTCACCGAAATGAAGACGACACCGCCGTCCGGCAGCACCGTGCCGGCGGCGAGCTGCGACTTGGCGAAGGCGCGCGCGAAGCTCTTGTCGATGCCCATGACCTCGCCGGTCGACTTCATCTCCGGGCCGAGGATGATGTCGGTACCGGGGAAGCGGGCGAAGGGGAACACCGCCTCCTTCACCGCCACATGCTCGGGATCCCTGGTCGGCAGGGTGAAGGCGCTCAGCTTCTCCCCCGCCATCACCCGGCTGGCGATCTTGGCGATCGGCACGCCGGTGGCCTTGGCGACGAAGGGCACCGTGCGCGAGGCGCGCGGGTTGACCTCCAGGATGAACACCTCGCCGTCGCGCACCGCGAACTGGATGTTCATCAGGCCGACCACGTTCAGGCCCTTGGCCAGCATCACCGCCTGGCGCTTGACCTCGTCGATCACCACCCGGTCCAGCGAGACCGGCGGCAGCGAGCAGGCGCTGTCGCCCGAATGGATGCCCGCCTCCTCGATATGCTCCATCACCCCGGCGATGAAGACGTCGGTGCCGTCGGCGACCGCATCCACGTCGATCTCGGTGGCGTTGCGCAGGAAGCTGTCGATCAGCACCGGGTTCTTGCCGGACACCACGACCGCATTGCGCATGTAGCGGCGCAGGCCCTCGGGCTCGTGCACGATCTCCATCGCCCGGCCACCCAGCACGTAGGACGGGCGGATGACCACCGGATAGCCGATCTGCTCGGCGATCTTCTCCGCCTGCTCGGTGGAGGTCGCGGTGCCGTTGGCCGGCTGCATCAGCTCCAGGCGCTGCAGCAGCTTCTGGAACCGGTCGCGGTCCTCGGCCAGATCGATCGCGTCCGGCGAGGTGCCGAGGATCGGGATCTGCGCCTTCTCCAGCGCCGCGGCCAGCTTCAGCGGGGTCTGGCCGCCGAACTGCACGATGCAGCCCATGACCTGGCCGTTGGCCTGCTCGCCGTTGACCAGCTCGATCACGTCCTCGGCGGTCAGCGGCTCGAAATACAGCCGGTCGGAGGTGTCGTAGTCGGTGGAGACGGTCTCCGGGTTGCAGTTGACCATGATGGTCTCGAACCCGGCATCCGACAGGGCATAGGCCGCGTGGACGCAGCAATAGTCGAACTCGATGCCCTGGCCGATCCGGTTCGGACCGCCGCCCAGGATGATGATCTTCTTCGCGTCGGTCGGCTCCGCCTCGTTCTCCGGGGCACCGCCGCCGATGCCGATCTCGTAGGTCGAGTACATGTAGGGCGTGGAGGACGGGATCTCGGCGGCGCAGGTGTCGATCCGCTTGAACACCGGGCGCACGCCGAGGCCGCGGCGCCGGGCGGAGACCACCTCCTCGTCATGGTCGGTGATCTGGCCGAGCCTCGCGTCGGAGAAGCCCATGGACTTGATCTTCTGCCAGCCGGCGACGTCCGAGGGCAGGCCGTCGGCTTCCAGCCGCTTCTCGGCGGCGATGATCTCGGCCATGCGCTCCAGGAACCACGGGTCTATGTGGCAGGCGCGGTGCACCTCCTCGACCGACAGGCCGACGCGCAGCGCCTGGGCCACCTTCAGCAGCCGGTCCGCCGTGGCTTCCGACAGTTCCGCGGTGATCGCCTGGCGGTCGACCTCGCCGTCCTCGGTACCCTTGAGCTCCACCGGGTCGAGCCCGACCAGGCCGGTCTCCAGCCCGCGCAGGGCCTTCTGCAGGCTCTCGTGGAAGGTCCGGCCGATGGCCATGACCTCGCCGACCGACTTCATCGAGGTGGTCAGCCGGGCATCGGCGCCGGGGAACTTCTCGAAGGTGAAGCGCGGGATCTTGGTGACCACGTAGTCGATGGTCGGCTCGAAGCTCGCCGGCGTGTTGCCGGTGATGTCGTTGTCCAGCTCGTCCAGGGTGTAGCCGACGGCCAGCTTGGCGGCGATCTTGGCGATCGGGAAGCCGGTGGCCTTCGAGGCCAGCGCCGAGGAGCGCGACACCCGCGGGTTCATCTCGATGACGATCTGCCGGCCGGTCGCCGGGTCGATGGCGAACTGCACGTTGGAGCCGCCGGTCTCCACCCCGATCTCGCGCAGCACCGCGATGGAGGCGTTGCGCATGCGCTGATATTCCTTGTCGGTCAGCGTCAGCGCCGGGGCGACGGTGATGCTGTCGCCGGTATGGACGCCCATCGGGTCGACGTTCTCGATGGAGCAGATGATGATGCAGTTGTCCGCCTTGTCGCGGACCACCTCCATCTCGAACTCCTTCCAGCCCAGCACGCTCTCCTCGATCAGCACCTCGTTGGAGGGCGAGAGGCGGATGCCGTTGCGGACGATCTGCTCGAATTCCTCGCGGTTATAGGCGATGCCGCCGCCCTGGCCGCCGAGCGTGTAGGACGGGCGGATGATCGCCGGCAGTCCGACATGCTCCAGCGCCTCGTCGGCGTCGTCGAAGTTGTTGATCAGCCGCGAGCGCGGGGTGTCGAGACCGATCGCGGTCATCGCCTCGCGGAACTGCTGGCGGTCTTCCGCCTTCTCGATGGCCTTCAGGTCGGCGCCGATCAGCTCGACCCCGAACTTCTCCAGCGTGCCGTCATGGGACAGCGCGCGGGCGGTGTTCAGCGCGGTCTGGCCGCCCATGGTCGGCAGCAGGGCGTCGGGACGCTCGCGCTCGATGACCTTGGCGACCATCTCCGGGGTGATCGGCTCGATATAGGTGGCATCGGCCGTGCCCGGATCGGTCATGATCGTCGCCGGGTTCGAGTTCACCAGAATGACCCGGTAGCCCTCGTCCTTCAGGGCCTTGCACGCCTGGGTCCCGGAGTAATCGAACTCGCAGGCCTGACCGATGACGATCGGCCCGGCGCCGATGATGAGGATGGAGGAGATGTCTGTACGTTTGGGCATTAGCCGAGGAGCTCCCGGAACCGGGCGAAGAGGTAATGGCTGTCCATCGGGCCCGGCGAGGCTTCCGGATGGTACTGCACGCTGAAGATCGGCTTGCCGTCGACCTTGATGCCTTCCACCGAGCCGTCGAACAGCGAGCGGTGGGTGACGGTCACGCCGTCGGGCAGGCTGGCCTCCATGACGACGAAGCCGTGGTTCTGGCTGGTGATCTCCACCTTCCCGGTCTCCAGATCCTTGACCGGATGGTTGGCGCCGCGGTGGCCCATATGCATCTTCTCGGTCTTGGCCCCCAGCGCCAGGGCCAGCATCTGGTGGCCGAGGCAGATGCCGAAGATCGGCTTGCCGCTGTCGATCAGCTTGCGCAGCTCCGGCACCGCGTAGATGCCGGTCGCCGCCGGGTCGCCCGGGCCGTTGGCGAGGAAGATGCCGTCCGGGCCGTGGCCCAGGATCTCGTCCGCGGTGGTGCTGGCCGGCACCACCGTCACCCGGCAGCCCTGGGCCGCCAGGTTGCGCAGGATGTTGCGCTTGGCGCCGTAATCGACGGCGACCACGTGCTTCTTAGGCTCGGTCATGGTGCCGTAGCCGTCGCTGCGGCCGTCATCGGCAAACCCCCACAGGGTGGTGTCCCAGGTGTAGGTCTGGGTGCAGGACACCTGCTTGGCGAGGTCCATACCCTCCAGCCCCGGCCAGTCGGCGGCCAGCTTCTTCAGCGCCTCGATGTCGAATTTGCCGTCCGGCGAGACGCAGAGCGCGCCGTGCGGGGCGCCGATGTCGCGGATCCGCCGGGTCAGCCGCCGCGTGTCGACGCCGGCGATGCCGGGCAGGTCGTGCGACTTCAGCCAGTCGTCGAGGCCGCGCTCGGCGCGGTAGTTCGACGGGTCCGTGATATCGGCGCGCAGCACGCATCCCAGGGCTGCGGGCGACACGGTCTCGTGGTCATTGACGTTGGCGCCGACGTTGCCCACATGGGGAAACGTGAAAGTGATGATCTGGCCGGCATAAGACGGGTCGGTCAGGATCTCCTGGTAACCGGTCATCGAGGTGTTGAAGACCACCTCGCCGACCTTGGTGACAGCGGCGCCGAAGCCGCGACCGAAGATCGCCGTCCCGTCCGCCAGAACCAGAACCGCCGTTGCGTCGTGAGGGATGGCGGCAGGATCGGTCATGCGGTGTCTCCGGGTCAGGCGGTTACCGAGAGGGCGGTCGTCACCCGTCGCGCCGCGGGAGTATATCCCCAAGCTTTGGGGAGCCCAAACGGCGGTCGGACGGAGGCGGCCAGTCGGTAAATTGGCCGGGTGATACGCGAGGAACGACGGTACGTCAAGCCGTAACATACGGAAAAGTCCGTTGTTTTTCAAATGGTTAGAAAATCATCTCGGCATTGCAACATGAAACCGGATCGTATATTGTCGCCGCTTCCGTACAGATCAGCCGGCGGGACCCGGCCTCCGATCTTACGGCGAACGGGCGACGACGGCCGGCACGGCCCCCGCCAGATTCTGGGCCAAAGTGCCGGACTCACTCGGTTTCTGGGGAGAAACTGAATGTTGCGCGAACAGCTTAAGAGTGCGTTGAAGGATGCCATGCTCGCGAAGGATCAGCGGGCTGTCTCTACCGTGCGTCTGATCCTCGCGGCCCTGAAGGACCGCGACATCGCCGCGCGCGAGAAGGGCAATCTCGACGGAATCGACGACGCGGAAACCCTGGCCATGCTCAGCACGATGGTGAAGCAGCGTCAGGAATCGATCCGGCTCTACGAGGAAGGCGGGCGCTGCGAGCTCGCCACCCAGGAGCAGGAGGAAATCGACGTGATCCGCCGCTTCATGCCCACCCAGTTGGAGGGCAATGAGCTGGTCTCGACGATCGACAGCACCATAAAGGAAATCGGGGCGGCCGATCTGAAGGACATGGGCAAGATCATGTCCACGCTGAAGCAGCGCTATCCGGGCCGCATGGACTTCTCCAAGGCCTCCGGCATCGTGCGCCAGCAGCTGGTGTGAGCCGGACCCCGGTCTGACCGGCGGCGGGGCTCCCGCTCCGCCGCACGGAACGTCCGGATGGCGGGAGGCGCCGTGGTGCCTCCGCCTCCTCCCTCCTCCTCTCGTCATCCCGAAACAAGTTCGGGATGACGGGGGTGTGCGGTCAGGATTGCCCCAGGCTGAACCCGTAGGGCAGCAGCCGGTCGAGGTCGAACACGTCGCCCAGCGCGCCCGCGCCACCACCGTCGACCACCACCAGCGTCTCCGGATCGCGGTTCCCGAACTCGTGGATCACCTGGCGGCAGAGGCCGCAGGGCGAACGGTCGGCCACCGGTGCGTCCAGGGTCGCCACGCAGCTCACCACCAGTAGCTCCAGTTTGCGGAATCCCAGGGAGGCCGCCTGGGTCAGCGCCGTGCGTTCGGCGCAGATCGTGCCGCCGTAGCTGGCATTCTCCACATTGGCGCCGGTGATCGCCCGGCGCTGCGGATCGTCGGCCATGATCAGCGCCGCGCCGACCCGGAAGCGGGAATACGGCGCGTGGGCCCGCGTCGCCACGTCCCGGGCGGCATCGCGCAGCCGGCCGATCTCCGTCGGATCCACCCAGACCGTCTTTTCCGGAATCGCCCGGCCCGGCACGGTCAGCCGGCCGAGGGGGGTCGGCGTGGTCGCGTCGGGCCGGTCCACCGCCGGCAGCACCAGCGCGACGCGGCTCACGGTCAGGGCTCCCCGTAGACCGCGTGCGGGTCGTAGGCCTTGTCGCCGGTGACCTCTAAGGCCACCCCGTCGCCAGTCTTCACCACCCGTCGGTAGAAGCAGCTCTCGTAGCCCACATGGCAAGCGCCCGGTCCGACCTGCTCGACCAGCAGCAGAACCGTGTCCTGGTCGCAGTCGAACCGGACCTCCTGGACCCGCTGCACATGGCCGCTGCTCTCGCCCTTGCGCCACATCTTCGCCCGCGAGCGCGAGTAGTAATGCGCTTCGCCGGTCTCGATGGTGGCGGACAGGGCCGTGGCGTCCATCCAGGCCATCATCAGCACCGAGCCGGTCGCCGCATCGGCGGCGACGGCGGGGATCAGCCCGTCCGCCCCGAATTTCGGGGCGAGCGCGCTGCCTTCCTCGATGGCTCTCGTGTCGCCGCGGTCGGCGAAAGTGACCGTCATGTCAGCCCTTCCAGCAGCCGGACCCACATCTTTGCCCGCGGCACGAGGGAGGAGATGTAGACCTGTTCGTTCAGAGTATGCGCGCCCTCACCGTCGGCGCCCAGGCCGTCCAGGGTCGGCACGCCCAGGGCGGAGGTGAAGTTGCCGTCCGAACCGCCGCCGGTCAGCGCCGTGCTCTCCAGCACCAAGCCGCTCTCGGCGACGACTTCCCTGGCCAGCTCGAACAGGCTCCAGTTGGCGTCGTTCAGCTCGTAGGGCGGGCGGTTCATGCCGCCGGTGATCTCGATGGTGACGTCCGGGTCGCGCGGCTTGCGGTCGAGGATCTTGGCGGTGATCTCCTCGCCGTCGGCGGCATTGACCACCCGCAGGTCGATTTCGGCCGTGGCCACCCGCGGCACCACGTTCACGCCGGTGCCGGCGCTGACCAGGCCGACATTGGTGGTCACGCCGCGGTCGTAGTCGGTGAGGCCCTCGATCTCCAGGATGTGGTGGGCGAGTTCCTTGACCGCGCTGCGGCCGTCCTCGTGCTTGGCGCCGGAATGGGCCGGGCGGCCGGTGATGGTCATCTCGAAGCGGCCCACGCCCTTGCGGGCGGTGACCAGCTTGCCGCCGTCGCGGGCCGGCTCGGTGACCAGCACGTATTTCGCCTTCTTCGCCTCGGCCTCGATCACCGCGCGGCTGGTCGGGCTGCCGACCTCCTCCTCGGCGACGAACAGGAAGCTCACCGGCAGGGCGGTGCCGGCGCCCATGCGGCGCAGGTGGCGATAGGCGTAGTACGGCAGAAAGGCGCCGGCCTTCATGTCGTAGATGCCGGGACCGTACAGGCTGTCGCCCTCGCGGCGGATCCTGTTGCTGTCGTCCTTGGTGCCGACCGGGTGGACGGTGTCCATGTGGCTGAGCACCAGGATGCTCGGCACGTCCTCGGTCCAGTCCGGGGTGCGCACGATCAGGTGGTCGCCGAAGCCGTCCTTGCCCGGGACACGCTCGACCGAGCAGCCGGTGCCCTCCCACTGGGTCTGGATCTTGTCGGCCAGCTTGTTGACCCGCGCGGCGTCATAGGTCGGCGTCTCCATCTCCACCCAGTCGAGGATACCGTCGATGATCTCCTCCTGGTCGATGGCGGGCTCGTTATCGCGGGTGGCGGCGGTGCTCATGGGGGCTCCGGGTCGGGTGAAACGAAGCGACCACATCTGCCGGACCGGGGACGCAAAGGCAATGCGCAAACGGCCCACGACGTTCATTCCTTTGCCGTCCGGCGCGCGTGAGACGGGCGGAGAGTGGCCCCCGGCGTCCCGGCGGGCTGATGGCTGGATCCCGGCGCAGGGCCGGGAAGACGACAACAGCGGGAAGCCAAAAGAAAAAGGGGCGACCCGAAGGCCGCCCCCTGTCCTGCGATCTGTCCGGCGATCCGGTACGGATCAGAGATGCTTCAGCACGTTCTCGGCGCTGGACACGTCGTAGGCGCCCGCGTCCTCGACGAAGAGCTGGGAGACCGTGCCGTCCTCGACCACCATCGCATAGCGCTGCGAGCGCACGCCGAGGCCGCGCTCGGTCAGGTCGAGCTCCAGGCCGATGGCCTTGGTGAACTTGGCCGAGCCGTCGGCCAGCATCACGACCTTGCCGTCGGACGCCTGGTCCTTGGCCCACACGCCCATCACGAACGGATCGTTCACCGCGACGCAGGCGACCGTGTCCACGCCCTTGGCCTTCAGCGCGTCGATGTTCTGCACGAAGCTCGGCACGTGCTGGGCGGAGCAGGTCGGGGTGAAGGCGCCCGGCACAGCGAACAGCACCACCTTCTTGCCCGCGAACAGCGCCGCGTTGTCCAGGGTGTCGATCCCGTCGGCCGTCTTGTGCTGCAGCCCGACGTCCGGAAGCTTGTCGCCAACCTTGATGGTCATCACCGTCTCTCCCTGTGAGGAACCGGACCGATCGTGGCCGGTCCATTTGGAACTGATGGTTCCCTAAATAGGCCGGTTCTAGCGCGAGTCCAAGCCGGCGGTTCGCGCGCCGCCGCCGGCCCGGTCGATCGCCTCCTTCACCGCCGCCGCCGACAGCAGTTCCGGCAGGGCGATCCCCTCGGGCGCCGCCGGGCCGTAGACCGCGTTGAACGGGATGCCGTAGCGCCCGAAGGAGGCCAGATAGTCGGAGATCGCCGGGTCGGGATTGGTCCAGTCCGCCTGCATCGCCGTCACGCCGCCGCCCGACAGCAGGCCTGCCGTCGGGTCGGTCTCCAGCACGAGCTGCTTGTTGACCTTGCAGGTGATGCACCAGTCGGCGGTCACGTCGACGAAGACCACCGCCCCTTCGGCCACCATCCGGTCGATCTCGGCCCGGTCGAAGGCTTCCCAAGCGATCGTCCGATCCGGTTGCGTGCCGGCCGGACGTCCGGAGCCGCCCCCCGGTGCGTGGGTCACACCGGCAACGGCGAGCACCGCGGCCAGGAGAGCCGCCCCGGTGAGCCCCGCCCCGCCCCGTCCGGAACGGTGCAGGAGGGCGAGCACCACGGCGCCGGCCACGAACAGCCCCGCCACCGCCAGCACGCCGGTCTGGCCGATCTGCACCGCCAGCACGGTCAGCAGCCACACGCCGGTCGCCAGCAGCGCCAGGGCCAGGATCCGCCGGAAGGTCACCATCCAGCGTCCCGGCCGCGGCAGGGCCCGGGCGATCGACGGCACGGCGGCGACCGCCAGATAGGGGAGTGCCAGGCCGATCCCCATGATCGCGAAGACGGTCAGGATCTCCGCCGGGCCGCGCGCCAGGGCGAAACCGACCGCCGTGCCGAGGAACGGCGCCGAACAGGGCATGGCCAGCAGGGCGGCGAAAGCGCCGGTGAGGAAATGGCCGACCAGCCCCTTGCCGTGTGCGCCCTCCGCCGGCAGCCGTCCGCCGAAATCGGCCAGGGCGCGCGGCAGGGCGACCTCGAACCAGCCCCAGAGATTGGCCGCGAACAGCAGGACCACGGTCGCCATCGCGGCGAGGAACAGGGGCTGCTGGAACTGGATGCCCCAGCCGACCGCCACGCCCGCCGATTTCAGCCCGGCGAGGATGCCCGCGAGCAGCACGAACGAGGCGACGATCCCCGCCGCCGAGGCCAGGAAGCCACGCCGGATCGCCCCGCGCTCCGCCCCGCCGTAGTTCAGCACCGAGACCAGCTTCAAGGACAGGACCGGCAGCACGCAGGGCATCAGGTTGAGGATCAACCCGCCCAGCAGCGCGAAACCGAGCACCGCCCACAGATCGGCCGCACCCGCCGGCGCCGCCCCGGCGGCCACCGTCAGCGGCCGTTCCACGAAACGGTCGCCATCCACCAGGGTCAGACGCAGGTCCGCCCCGTCGAGCCGGGCCTCGCCCCGGGTTCCGACCGGCACACGGACCGTCGCCGCCCGGGCGCTGTCGGACAGGGTGATCTCCGGCAGGCCGTAGGACAGCCCCTCGGGGCCTTCGGGGAAGACATCCAGGGAGTTGATCGGCTCGGCCGAAGTGACGGTCAGCACCAGGGTCGGGCTCTGCGGATCGCCCGCGGCCCAGGCCGACACCACGTCCAGGCCCACGCCCGGCAGGTCGCGCGGCACCTGCGCCGTCCAGCGGTTCAGCAACTGGGTGAAGGCCGTGGGCTCCGCCGGGCCCGCCGGCAGGTCGAGGCTCAGCGTTGCCTCCAGCGGCACGCAGATCTCGCTGCAGGCGAGTGCGTTGACCTGGGCCGTCAGGGCGAGCGGTGCGCCGGACCGCGCCAGCCGGGCGACAATCGGATAGACCACCTGATCCTTGTAGCCGAAGGTCTCCAGGCCGAAGAGGGAGAAGCGGTGCGGGACCGGATAGAGGGTCTGCGTCCCCGCCAGATTGTCGGAGCCGTCCCAGGTGACCTGCGGCGGGTAGCCGGCGTCGCCGGCCGAGCGCCAGTAGACCTTCCAGCCTTCCGCCAGGCGGAACTCCAGCCCCAGCGGGATCTCTTCCCGCCCTTCGGTGCCGGCCACCGCGGAGATCAGACGAATATCGGCGAACTCGGTGCTCACCCAGGGCGAGGCGGGCTGGGCCACGGCCGGGCCGGCGGCGATCGACCCCACGGCCGACGCCAGGAGGGCGAGGAGGATGAGCAACTGGCTGGCACGAAATTTCATCACAGGCCCGTCCGGCTCACTTTGAAGTCACAGCGAGACCCCAATATAGTAGGCGACGGCCACGGGGAACGTCACAACCGCGGGACCAATGGTCGCGCGGGCAGTGGAGGACAGGAATGGACCCGGACGATTTCATCCAGTCAGACGAGACGAAGGACGAGGCCGAGGGCTATCTGACCGGGCAGCTTCTGATCGCGATGCCGGCCATGCGCGACCCCCGTTTCACCCGCACCGTGATCTATATGTGCGCCCATAACGACCAGGGTGCGATGGGGCTGGTGATCAACCGGCTCGTCGGGTCGATCAAGTTCGCCGACCTGCTGGAGGAACTGGAGCTGGAGAGCGCACCGGTCGATGCCAGCCACTATCCCACGATCCATTTCGGCGGCCCCGTGGAGACCGGACGCGGCTTCGTGCTGCACAGCGACGACTATCTCCGCGACGACAGCATGCCGCTCGAGGACGGTCTGGCACTGACCGCGACGGTCGATATCCTGCGCGACATCGCGCTGGGCTCCGGTCCGCGCAGGGCGATCCTGGCGCTCGGCTACGCCGGCTGGGGACCGGGCCAGCTGGACGGCGAATTACAGGAGAACTCCTGGCTGTCGGTCGAGAGCGACCCCGACCTGCTGTTCGGTGCCGCGCTCGACGACAAGTGGGACCGGGCGCTGGCCAAGCTCGGCATCAGCGCCTCCCTGCTGTCGACCGATGCGGGTCACGCCTGACGCGCCTAGAGAAAATCACGATCGGATGGAAACATCTGCTCGTGGGAATTTGCTTTATCTGTAATGGGTTATCTAGCGATTCACGGTACAGATCGTTTCGATCTGAACCGATCGCGCTCTAATACTCGTCGCGCCGCCGCAGCCAGCTCATGCCCCGACCGCCCTCGTCCCGGCCCTTCGGCGTCAGGTCGAGCAGACGATAGGCGCCGTTGATCGCCTCCACGCCCCGGCCGTAGGTCGAATAGGCATGGGCGACCCCGCCATCCTCCAGCCGGATGAAGATACTGATCCCCGGCATCTCGTCGTTCGGCACGGCGTCGGTGTAGTTGTAGCCGCCGGCCGACCCCGCCTGCATATCCGGGAAGGTCACGCCGAAATCGCGGCTGAACGCCCCATCCACGGCCGACACCCAGTCGAAGCGCCAGCCCATCCGCGCGCGATACGCCTGCAGCCGGTCCAGCGGCGCGTTGGAGGTGCACAGGAACCGGGTGTCCCGGGCAGCGAGGTGGACGTCCACACCGTCGAAATTATCGGCCCAGAACGAGCAGCTCTTGCAGCCCTGCTCCCAGTCCGCGCCGAGCATGAAGTGGTAGACGGCGAGCTGTCCCTTGCCGGCGAACAGGTCGGCCAGGGTCTCGCGGCCCCGTACGGTGTCGAACAGATACTCCCGCTCGATCCGCACCCAGGGCAGCGCGCGCCGCTTCTCCGCCAGCGCGTCGCCGGCCCGCATATGCGCCTTCTCCTCGGCCAGGAGCGACCGACGCTCGGTCAGCCATTGGGCGCGGTCGACGATCCGGTGCAGGGTCATAGGACGGCCTCCTTCTCAAGCAGGGCGTGGATCGAGCCGAAGCTCGCCGACCAGCCGGAGCCGACCCCCTTGCGGGCGTCCTCCCTCCGGATGGCCGCGTGGGTCAGGCGCACGAAGGTGCCCTCCTCGGCCGGCTCGAAGGTTACGGTCACCTCGGACTCCGGCGTGACCTCGACCCGACCGTCAGCGAATTCCCGCTCGTGGCACCAGGTGAAGACCAGCCTGCGGTCCGGCTCCACCGTCACATAGGTGCCGCGCAGGGCGTCGCGGGACACCTCGGTCGGTGGCATGGTGAATTTCCAGGCCCCGCCCTCCCGCACGTCGGTCTCGATCGCCGCCATGCTGTGCGGCGCCTGGCCGAACCAGGCCTTCAACTCCGCCGGGTCGGTCCAGGCCCGGAACAGCCGCGACGGCGACGCCCGGAAGGTGCTCTCCACGATGACGGGATCGCTGCCATGGGGCGATTTCAGGAACGGCAGGCTCATGGGTTCTCCTCCAGGTACCGGGCGAGGGCGTCGAACCGGCCTTCCCAGAACGTCTGGTACGTCTCCAGCCATTCGGCCGCCTGTTTCATCGGCGCCGCCTCCAGGCGGCAGTAGCGGGTGCGCCCGCGCTTGCTGACGCGGACCAGCCCGGCTTCCGACAGCACGCGGACATGTTTCGACACCGCCGTCTGCGACATCTCGAAGGGTTCCGCGATCTCCGACAGGGCGGCTTCGCCCCTGGTCAGACGGGCGAGGATTGCGCGCCTTGTGCCATCGCCGAGGGCGGCGAAGGTCTGGTCGAGCTGGGTCATCGGGTCGGCCCTCTAAAGTCAACTTATTGGTTGACTATATCGATCGATCCATAATAGTCAACCGATCAGTTCACTTTTTATGGAGGCTTCCGATGATGCTGTACTCGCATCCGATGGCGCCCAACGCGTTGCGTACCCTGGTGTTCCTGGCCGAGAAGGGGATCGAGGTGCCGATCGAGCCGGTCGACCTGATGGCGGCGGAGACCCGCACCCCCGCCTTTCTGAAGAAGAACTCCCTGGGCGAGATCCCGGTCCTGGAACTGGACGACGGCACGCTGATCGCCGAGAGCGTGGCCATCTGCCGCTACTTCGAGGCAGCGCATCCCGAACCGTCGCTGATGGGGGCGACACCCGTGGAATCCGCCCAGGTGGAGATGTGGAGCCGGCGCATGGAGCAGCAGATCCTCGGCCCGATCGCCCAGGTCGGGCTGCACACCCACGAGTTCTTCGCCGAGAAGGTCGAGCAGGTGCCCGCCTACGCGGAGACCCAGGTCCGGCTCATGGCCAAGAAATGGGCCTGGCTGGACGCCGAACTGTCTGACGGCCGCACCTTCGTGTGCAACGACCGGTTCTCGATCGCCGACATCACCGGCATGGCCGCCCTGCATATCTGCGACTTCTTCGGCCACCCCGTGCCGGAGGGCGTGCCCAACGTGAAACGCTGGGAGACCGCGATGCGCGCCCGACCGAGCTGGAAGCGCTGAGCCATGGCCGTCGATGCCGAGCTCAACGAGCGCCTGCGCGCCGCGCTCGACGGTATTCCGTGCATTTCCGAGAAGCCGATGATGGGCGCGACCTGCTTCTTCCATCACGGCAACATGCTGGGCGGCGCCGACCGGTCGAAGACCGGGGAGCGCCGCTTCCTGTTCCGGGTCGGCCCGGAGGGGACCGCGAAGGCGCTGTCCCGCCCCGGCGCCCGGCCAGCGGAGCGGGGCGCACGGGTGATGCGGGGCTTCGTCTTCGTCGATCCGGAGAGCTGCGACGCCCGGGCGCTGGAAGGCTGGATCGACCTGGCGATGGACTACGTCTGGGCGCTGCCTGCCAAAGCGCAGCCGCTCAAGATCTAGTTTGCGAAGCTGGGGTCCTTGCGCTCCATCATCCGCACCAGGGCCGGCCATTCGATCGGATCGACCGTGCCGATATTGGCCGCGCCCTTCTCCCACTGCTGTGCTGTGTGCTCCGCCACATGGGCCGGCGGGCGGGCGGGTTTCATGCCCGACGCCATCACCTCCATCTGCAGCCGGCAGGCGCGTTCCAGGTAATAGATCCGCCGGAACGCCTCGGGCACCGAACGGCCGCAGGTCAGCAGGCCGTGGTTGCGCAGGATCATCGCGTTCCTTTCGCCCAGATCGGCGACCAGCCGCTCGCGCTCGTTCAGGTCGGTCGCCATGCCTTCCAGCTCGTGATAGGCGATCCGGTCGTGGAACTGCAGTGACTGCTGGTCCAGCGGGATCAGCCCCTCCTGAGTTGCCGCGACCGCGCAGCCGGCCCGGCTGTGGGTGTGGATGATGCAGCGCGCGTCCGGCCGCGCGCCGTGAATGGCGGAATGGATCACGTATCCCGGCCCGTTCACCGGGTAATCGTCCTCGTCCAGGGGCGTGCCGTCGATATCGACCCGCAACAGGTTCGAGGCGGTGATCTCCGTGTAGTGCCGTCCGAAGCCGTTGATCAGGAACACGTCCTTGCCGTCAACCTTGTACGGCAGCTTCGCCGTGATGTGGTTGAACACCAGGTCGGCCATGCCGAAATGCTCGACCAGCCGGTAGCAGCAGGCGAGGTCGACGCGCAGCTTCCACTCCTCCTCGGAGACAGCGCCTTGGCGGCGGTCGGGGGACAGGGCGGTGACGGACATGGCGAGCCTCCCGGATCGATTTTTCGGTTTCCCGCAGTCTATCGAGGGGACTGATCGCCGTCGATCCGCCAGGGCGGCACCCGCCAGACCTCCGACAGATAATCGATGAACACCCGGATCTTGGCCGAGACGTGCCGGCTCTGGTGATGCACCGCGTGCACCGCGATCTCCGGCGACCGCCAGTCGGTCAGCAACGGCACCAGGGAGCCTCCGGCGAAATGCGGACCGAGCACGAAATCCGGCTGCAGCACAATGCCGGCACCGGCAATCGCCGCCTCGGTCAGCACCTCGCCGTTATTGGCCGACATGGGGCCACGAGGGCGGATGCTCGCCTCCTCCCCCGCCGCGTTGGCGAAGCGCCAGGACGGCCCCTCCGCCGAATAGGCGTAACCGAGGCAGGCATGATCGATCAGGTCGGACGGGTGCCGGGGCGTGCCGCGCAGCGCCAGGTATTCCGGCGACGCGGCCAGATGCAGGCCGACCGGCGCCACCCGCCGGGCGACCAGGGTGGAGTCGGTCAGCCGGCCGATGCGCACGGCCACGTCGTATCCCTCCTCCAGCAGATCGACCACTCGGTCGTTCACCGTCAGGTCCACGGACAGGTCCGGATAGCGGCGCAGGAACGGCGCGATCGTCGCCGCCAGATGGGTGCGGGAGAAGGAGACCGGCCCGTTGATCCGCAGCAGCCCGGCCGGCGCCAGCCGCTCGCCCCGTGCCTCGGTCTCCGCCACCTCGAAATCGTGCAGCAGGCGCCGGGCCCGCTCCAGGTAGCGGCGGCCCGCATCGGTCAGCCGCACCCGCCGGGTGGTCCGCTCCAGCAGCTTCACGCCGAGCCGGTCCTCCAGCGCCTGAACGTGCTTGCTGGCCATGGCGCGGGACAAGTCGAGCCGGTCGGCCGCCACCGAGAAGCTCTCGGCCTCGGCGACGGCGATGAAGGTCGAGAGAAGGGCAAACCGATCCATTGTTAATTATGATGAGACAATCATTTTCAAACTGCACCAATTATTTTCCGCATTAACCATCGTATCTCTGTCTCACGAAACACGGCGGGGGCCCGCCTCCAAGATCGGGGCCGCCACATCAGAGATGGAGAACACCATGTATGACACCATCGACGCCCGCACGGCGCCCTATGCCGCCCTGCTCCTGCGCGTCACCCTTGGCGTCGCCTTCGTCGCCCATGCCGGCCTGAAGGTCTTCGTCTTCACCATTCCGGGCACCGTCGGCTACTTCGAGAGCATCGGCTTCCCGGGCTTCTTCGCCTACCTGGTCATCCTGGCCGAGACCGGCGGCGGCATCGCCCTGATCGCCGGCGCCTATACCAGGCTGATCTCGCTGCTGCTGGTCCCGGTGATGATCGGCGCCCTGCTGCAGCACACCGGCAACGGCTGGCTGTTCACCGCCGAGGGCGGAGGCTGGGAGTATCCGGCCATGTGGCTGGCACTGCTCTTCGTCCAGGCCGGGCTCGGTGACGGCGCCTATGCGGTGAAGCTGCCGCGGCCGGCGATCCTTAGCTCGACCGCCGCCTGACCCCTCCCCGTACCGCCATCCGAATGGGGGCTCGGCTGCTCGACGGCCGGGCCCCTTTTGTTTAGGAGAAAAGAACCATGACACCGCTTCCCGCGATCTTCGTCAGCCACGGCTCTCCGACCCTCGTGCTGGACGACGTGCCGGCCCGCGACTTCCTGCGCGGCCTCGGCGCGGACCTGCCGCGGCCGCGTGCCATCGTCGTTGTCAGCGCCCATTACGAAGCCCGCGGCGTGCGGGTGAACACGTCCGCCCGGCCGCGGGTGATCCACGACTTCTACGGCTTCCCCAAGGCGCTGTACGAGATGGACTATGCGGCACCGGGCGATCCCGCTCTGGCCGCAGATATTCTGCGCCGGCTGCGCGATGCCGGGCTGGACGCCACGGGCGACGAGGGCTGGGGCTTCGATCACGGCACCTGGGTGCCGCTGACCCTGATGTATCCGGACGCCGACATCCCGGTGGTCGCCGTCTCCGTCGACCCCGATGCCGGACCGGAGCATCACCGATGCCTCGGTGCCGCCCTCGCGCCGTTGCGCGACGACGGGGTGCTGATCCTCGGCTCCGGCGCCTTCACCCATAACCTGGGCGAGCTGCGCCGCGGCGGTTGGGCCGAGCTGGACGCGCCCGACTGGGTGACCCGCTTCGTCGACTGGACGGCCGGCGCGATCGAAGACGGCCGCAGCGACGACCTGCTGCACTATCGCGACCGCGCACCCGACGCCGTGCGCAACCACCCGACCGAGGAGCACTTCCTGCCGCTCTTCGCCGCCCTCGGCGCCGGCGGCTCCGGCACGGGCCGGCGCCTGCATGCCAGCACCGTCTTCACCGTCCTCGCCATGGACGCCTACGCCTTCGGCTGACGAAAGGAACCCGCCCGATGACCGAGATCACCCGCCGCGTCCTGATCACCGGTGCCGCCTCCGGCATCGGCGCCGCCACCGCCCGGCGGCTGGCCGGTCCCAGCACCGCATTGCTGCTGCACACCCGCGGCAATGCCGACCGGCTGGAGAGCGTGGCGGGGGAGCTTCGGGACACCGGATCGGTCGTGGAGACCATGCTCGGCGATCTGGCCGACCGCGATCTGTCCGCCGCGCTGGTCGGCCGGGCGGCGAAGGCGTTCGGCGGTCTCGACGTGCTGATCGCCAATGCCGGATGGGCGCGCAACGTGCCGCTTCTCGACTCGACCCTGGAGCAGCTTGAGACGCCGGTGGACGCCATCGCCCGCGGCTTCGCCCTGATGGCCCAGGCGGCGGCCCCGCATCTGAAGGCCAGCCCCTGCGGCCGGGTGGTCGCGGTCTCCGCCTTCGGCCCGCATGTCTACCGGCCCGGGGTGATGACCTTCCCCGGAACCGCCGCCGCCAAGGCCGCGCTGGAGACCCATGTCCGCTCGCTCGCCTTCGAACTGGCGGCGCACGGAGTGACGGCGAACGCCGTGGTCCCGGGGTTCATTCAGAAGGATGCCGGCACGAACCGCGCCGTCACCCCCGACGCGGCGACCAAGGTCGAGGCGCAGATCCCCATGGGCCGGCTCGGCACCCCCGACGAAGTGGCCGCCGTGATCGTCTTCCTGCTGTCGCCGGAGGCCGGCTACGTCACCGGCCAGCTCATCCACGTGAACGGCGGGCTGGTCTGAGTCGCGACCGGGGGGCTTACTCGGTCGTGCCGAACAGGCGGTCGCCGGCATCGCCCAGGCCCGGCACGATATAGGCCTTCTCGTTCAGCTTTTCGTCCAGGGCGGCCACATAGATCGGCACGTCCGGATGATCCTGGTGGAACCGGCGCACCCCCTCCGGAGCGGCGACCAGCGCCATGAAGCGGATGCGGCTGTCCGGCACCCCGTGCGTGTTCAGCACGTCGGCGGCATGGCTGGCGGAATTGCCGGTCGCCAGCATCGGATCGACCAGCACGAAGACCCGCTCCTCCGCCGCCGGCAGCTTGACCAGGTATTCCACCGGCTCATGGGTCTTGGGGTCGCGGTAGAGGCCGACATGACCCTCATAGGCGGTCGGGATCAGCTCGCGCAGCCCGTCGACCATGCCGAGGCCGGCGCGCAGCACGCCCACCATCACCAGCCGCGGCTCGGCCAGGGTCGGCGCCTGCATGGTCGCCACCGGGGTCTCGATCTCGCGGGTGGTCGCCTCCAGGGTGCGCGTGACCTCATAGCCGAGGAACAGCGCGATCTCCTTCAGCAGCACCCGGAACTTCGAGGTGGACGTCTCCTTCTCGCGCATGATGGTCAGCTTGTGCTGGACCAGCGGGTGATCGACGACGAACAGATTCGGAAAGGCGGGATCGGTCTTCATGGCATCGACTCTCGGCTCGGGCAGACATCACGGGACAGCATAACTTTTGCGCCCGGTATAGGCGACCGCACACGAAAACGCCCGCCTTTTCAGGCGGGCGCGGTACGCGACTGGGAGACCCCAGAATGGACTAAGCTAGAAAGGATCAGGCCGGAAAGGATCAGGCGGCAGCCTTCGCCTCGGCGGCGAGGATGCGCTTCTTCAGGCGGCGCGCCTCCAGCGACAGCTCGGACGCCCGGGCCGACTTCAGGAACGCGTCCAGACCGCCACGGTGCTCGACGGTGCGCAGGGCGCCGGTCGACAGGCGCAGGCGGACCATCTCGCCCAGCGCGTCGGACAGCAGCGAGGTGTCCTGAAGGTTGGGCAGAAAACGGCGACGGGTGCGGTTGTTCGCGTGGCTGACGTTGTTGCCGGTCAGCACACCCTTGCCAGTAAGATCGCAGCGACGGGCCATGACACGTTCCTCGACATTCTTTCCTGGCCCCGCCCGGACGCATCCCGCGGCGATCGGCCCACGTAAAACAGCGGCGTCGCCGGACTAAAGGCGACGCGAGGCGCGGGATATACGTGAGGCCGGCTGAGGCGTCAAGCGTCGAGACGCCCTGCCGGCCCGGTTTCAGGCGGTTTCCTCGTAGGCCATCGGCGGCAGCATCGGTCCGGTGCGCACGCTCGGCCCCGCCAGGACCATCTTCGACTTCACCGGCGAGGACAGCACGATGGACGTGGTGGTCTCGCCATAGGTCCGCAGCTGGGCGATCACATGCTCCAGATGGGTCATCGAGGAGACGATGACCTTGATCATGTAGCTGTCCTGCCCGGTGATGTGGTGGCACTCCTGCACCTCGGACAGCGTGTGCGCCACCGTGGCGATGCGGCCGTGATTCTCACCGATGGTCTTCAGATGGACGAAGGCGATCGTCGGATAGCCGAGTTTGGACGGGTCCACCATGGCACGGTAACCGGTGATGACCCCGGTATCCTCCATCCGGCGCACGCGTTCGGCGATGGCGGGAGAGGACAGCCCGACCCGTCGGCCGAGCTCGCTATAGGAGAGGCGTGCATCCTCCTGCAGGACCCGCAGGAGCTGCCACCCGACCTTATCCAATTGAGCGTCCACGTCACCGGCCATCAGCGTTTCTCACTGGTTATGACTTGATTTGTCCTGTCGCCGCGCGACACCAACAATTCAGCAAGTTTTTGATGAATTTCAAGTTGTTGTGAAAATACGCGAATCTCCGTCGGGCGGCAAGCGCGCCAGCCGGCCCTGACGTCAGGGGCGACGCCCTCAAATGGCGGGACAACTCCTATGGCGCGTATTTCAAAATCCGTATTGCACCCACGGTGGCACCATGCAATCGTGTGCAACTTGCATGCGGTAGTGTGCATTTTTGTATGCGCCGCGGCGGAGAAACAAGGCGTATGCATTTGACCTGCCGACGGTATTTCCTGCCCGTCGGCCTTTCCCGAGACCAGAAAGAGACAGCGGACGTGACGAAGGAGTTGAGCCGGAACCGGCAACGTAGAAACGTCACCCTAGGTTCCCGGCGGACAAGCGTCAGTCTGGAAGAACAGGTGTGGGACGGGCTCACCGAAATCTGCCGCCGGGAGGAGGTCGGGCTGGACGAGCTCTGCACGGCGGTGGAGATCCGGCGGGTCGATTCGTCGATGTCCTCGGCCCTGCGAGTCTTCCTGCTGACCTATTTCCGTCACGCCGCCGAGCTGCTGGAGATGCCGCAGCGCTCCCAGCCTAGTCTCGGCCAAGCCCCTCAGGCCGCGTTCCCCGGCCTGCTGGAGGCCACCATGGACCGCTTCCACGCCGAACAGAAAAGCGCCGCCGGCAAGACATGAGGCTCGAGGCTGGGCCTCCCCCTACCAGGTCAACCGCGCCGCCACATAGGTCGGCATCGCGCCCGGCTCCGCCAGGAACGCCTCGACGCCCGCACGGTCGAGCTCGCCGTCGCGCAGCAGGCGCTCGTGGTGGATGCCGTCGGCCAGCAGCAGCGACGCCATGCCCGCGGCGTCGGCGCCGGCGATATCCGTATGCCGGTTGTCGCCGACCATGATCAGCCGGCCGCCGGGCGCGCCGAGCAGCTCGGCGGCGCGCAGGAACACCGGCGCGTGGGGCTTGCCGTGGTAGTGCACGCTGCCGCCCAGCGCCTCGTAGCGGGCCGCCATGGAGCCCGCATGCATCTTCAGCCGGCCCTGGTCGAAGACCGCGAGGTCGGGATTGGCGCAGATCATCCCCAGCCCGCGCTCGGCCGCCTCGGCCAGCCGGTCCTCGTAGGTCTCGACCTGGTCGAACTCTCCGGCCGGCCCGGCGTTCAGGATCCAGTCCGCCTCTTCCAGACGCTCGACCAGGGTGAACCGGGTGCCCGGCAGGATGTCGCCGAAGCGGTCCGGGGCGAAGGTGTAGACCCGCGATCCCAGCCCGGCGTGGAACGCGTCCAGACCGTCGATCAGATAGCGCCGCGCCTCGCCGCCCGAGGTGATCACCACCCGGTACAGGTCGCCCGGAATGCCGAGCCCGGTCAGCCGCTCCTCCACCACCGCGGTCTGGCGCGGCGAATTGGACATGATGGCGACCGGGACGCCGCGCGCCGCCAGGTTCTCCAGCACGTCGCGCGCGCCCGCGAACACGGCCCCGCCGTCGTAGATCGTCCCCCAGACGTCGAAGATCCAGCCGTCGTAACGGTCGGCAAGGGCGGACACGCCGTCGGCCAGGATCTCGGCCGCGTTCTGGGTCATCGGGACACTCTCTCGCTTGGTGGTCGCTACTTCTTGTCGACGAGGGGACGGGGTTCGCCGAAGAGGTATCCCTGCCCGAAATCCACCTTCAGTTCCAGCAGATCGAGCAGCATGTCCTCGCTCTCGATCTTCTCCACGATCAGGTCCATCGCGTAGCGGTCGAGCGCGCCCTTGAACGAGCGCATGTCGAGCACCGGATCGTCGCCGCGGGCCATCTCGTGCAGCAGATGGGCGTTGACCTTGACGTAGCGGAAGCCCTGACCCGACAGCTCCTCCAGGTCGAGGTCCAGGTCGTGCACCTGGTCGAGGGAGAAGCGGTAGCCGACGCCGCGCAGGCGCTGCAGGTTCATCCGGGTGATGTAGTCGCCGGCGGCAATGCTGGCGTAGTCGAACTCGAAGACCAGGGTCTCGGCGAGCTGCCGGTTCTCCGCCATGAAGGTGATGAAGTCCTGGAAGAAATCGACATCGGTCAGCGAGGCGTTGGAGATGTTGCAGAAGAAGCCGACATCCAGGTGATCGCGCCGGGCGCGGCGCACGAGCTGCACGCAGCGCACCAGCAGCAGGTTGTCGATCGCCGCCACCAGCCCGGCCTGTTCGGCGACGGGAATGTACTGCTCCGGCGTGATGACCGAGCCGTTCGGCAGGATGATGCGCGAGAAGCACTCGTAGAATCGGCGCTTGCGCTGGGGCAGGCTGACCACCGGCTGCAGGTAGAGCTCGACCGCCTCGTCGCGCAGCGCCTGTTCGATCGCCGCCAGGAGCTCCTCGCTCTCCATCATGACGACCTGGCCGCCGCGCGCGCCGGTGGGCACGGCGACGACCGTGTCCGACTTGCCCGGCGCCGATATCGCGCCGCCCGCGCTGTCCTTGCGGCCGGCGAGCTGCTTCAGCAGACCCTGCAGCACCTTCAGCTCGCCGGAGAGGCGCTCGGCATCGGGCAGGTCGTCCAGGCGGTCGCGCAGGGTTTCGACCTCGGCCCGGGCGAGCTCGGCCTCCTCCTGCAGGGCGGCGACGCGGCGGACCACCTCGCGCAGGCGCCGCTCGGCCCGTCCGGCGGCAAGCCGTCCGGCGATGGCGATGTGCCAGGAGATGAAGATCCCGGCCAGCAGCACCAGGACCACCGGACCGGAGGCGAGCAGGTACGTCTCCGCCGCCCAGGCGGCGGCACCGGCGGCTCCGAGATAGACCAGGGCGATCAGGATGTGACCGATGATGACCTGCTCCCTCGGCTGGCGATGCGCACGCGTTGTCCTCAGCCGCCGGCCAACTCGGCCGCGTCGACGCCGACGGCCTCGCCGATGGCGGCATAGCCGTCGGCCGCCATGCGGGCGGCGAGATCGTCCCGGATCCGCCGGAACAACCCTGGTCCGTTATACACCAGGGCCGAGTAAAGCTGCACAAGCGAGGCGCCGGCCCGGATCTTGGCATAGGCCGTCTCGCCGCTCTCCACCCCGCCGACGCCGACCAGAACCAGCCGGTCCCCGGCCAGCAGGCGGGCGCGGGCCAGCACCTTGGTGGACGGCGCGAACAGCGGCCGGCCGGACAGCCCGCCGGTCTCCCCGCGCGACGGCGACCGCAGCGACTCGGGACGGGCAATGGTGGTGTTGGAGATGATCAGCCCGGCCACCCCGGCGCGCACGGCGGTCTCGACGATGGCTTCCAACTGTCCCTCGGCCAGGTCCGGGGCGATCTTCAGCAGCACCGGCGGTCCGTTCGGCCCGCAGGCGGTCGCCCGCGCCGCCATCACCGCGTCCAGCAGCCGGCCCAGCGCGCCCTCGCCCTGCAGGTCGCGCAGGCCCGGGGTGTTCGGCGAGGACACGTTGATCGTCAGGTAATCGGCCAGGGGTGCCAGCATGCGGACGCCGTAATCATAGTCCTCGACCGGATCCGCCGTGTCCTTGTTGGCGCCGACATTGACGCCGAGGATGCCGGCGTGCCGGGCATGGCGCGCCAGACGCCCCGCCGCGGCGTCGAGACCATCGTTGTTGAAACCGTTGCGGTTGATCACGGCCGCGTCCTCCGGCAGCCGGAACAGCCGCGGCCGCGGGTTGCCCGCCTGGGGACGCGGCGTGATGGTCCCGACCTCGACCGCACCGACGCCCAGGTTCAGCAGGGCATGCCAGCATTCGGCACTCTTGTCGAAGCCGGCGGCGAGGCAGACCGGATGCGGGAAATCCAACCCCAACAGGCGCTGCGACAGGCCCTGCGGCGGGGCGGAACGGTCCACGGGCGCGATCCCGGCCGCCAGCGCGCGGACGGTGGCACGGTGGGCGGTTTCCGGATCGAGACGCCGCAGGAGCGGCAGGGCGAGATCGAACATCGACATGGCGCGAGACGGTAGTCGGTGCTCCGGCGCCTCACAAGCATTCGAATGGGAAACAGCGCGGGTGACGGTGGCGCGTTGGCAAGCCCGCATCGGGCGGGCTAAGGTCGGTCCAAACAACACATCATCGACGGAGCATTCCGATGGCCACGCCTCCCAAGGCCTTTACCTACGTGGACCAGGATCAGAGCTGGCACGAGGGCAACCCCATGGTTCTCGGTCCGATGACCCAGTCGACCTGGCTCGGCAGCCTGGTGTTCGACGGCGCCCGGTGGTTCGAGGGCACCATTCCGGACGTGGACCAGCACTGCGAGCGCGCCTGCCGCAGCGCCCGCAACATGCTGCTGGAGCCGAAGATCCGGCCGCAGGAGATCGTCGAGCTGATCAAGGACGGCGTGTCCAAGTTCGACGGCAGCACCGCGCTCTACCTGAAGCCGATGTTCTGGGCCGATGGCGGCTGGATCTACCCGGATCCGGACACCACCCGCTTCATGCTGACGATCTACGAGAGCCCGCTGCCGGAGGATACCGGCTTCAGCGTGAACATCTCCGAGAAGGTCCGGCCGATGCCGACCGCCGCGCCGGTCGACGCCAAGGCCGCATGTCTCTACGCCAATGCCGGCCGCGCCCTGAAGCTGGCCCACGAGGCGGGATACGACAATTGCGTGGTGCTCGACCCGATCGGCAACGTCGCCGAACTGGCCACCGCCAACCTGTTCTTTGCCAAGGACGGCGAAGTCCACACGCCGATCCCCAACGGCACCTTCCTGAACGGCATCACCCGCCAGCGCGTGATCAAGCTGCTGACCAAGGCCGGCTACAAGGTGCATGAGCGGGTGGTGACCACCGGCGAGCTGATGGAGGCCGACGAGATCTTCTCCTGCGGCAACCACGGCAAGGTCATGTCGATCACCAAGATCGTCGACCGGGCGCTGCAGCCGGGGCCGATCACCGCGAAGGCGCGGGAGCTTTACTGGGCCTATGCCCATGGCGATGCTTAACCCCGACGCCAGACCGCAGGCAACACCATGACCTTCACCGTTGGCGGCCTCTGCCGCCGCACCGGGCAGTTCGGCACCGCGCTGTCCACCTCCTCCATCGGGGCCGGCGGGCGCTGTCCGCACGCCGCCCCGGGGCTCGGCCTAGTGGTGACCCAGGCCCGCACCGATCCACGCCTGGGTCCGCTCGGCCTCGACCTGCTGCGCGGCGGCCGCAGCGCCGAGGAGACGGTGGCCGCCATCGTCGCCTCCACCCCGCACAGCGCCTGGCGCCAGCTCGGCGTGCTGACCGCCGACGGCGAGGCCGCCGTGTTCACCGGCGAAAGCTGCGCCCGGCCGGCCGACGGGCTGGTGCTGGGCGACGGGTTCGTGATCGGCAACTGGGTGAGGAGCGAGGCGGTCCTGGCCGGCATCGCCGCCGGGTTCGAGACCGATCCCATGGCGGAACTGGCCGACCGGCTGATCCAGGGGCTTGAGGGCGGCGAGGCCGAAGGCGGCGAGCTCGACCCGCTGCAATCGGCCGCCCTTGTCGTCTGCGATCCGGGCTATACCTTCCCGATCATCGATCTTCGGATCGACAACTCGCCGACCCCGATCGCCGACCTGCGCCGCACCTGGGAGCGCTGGCGCGAGATCATGGACGGCTATCTGCTGCGCGCCGTCGATCCGGCCGCCGCCCCCGACACCCGCAGCCTGGAAGGCCACGCATGATCCGCCCGCCCGCCCCCATCGTCGCTGTCGCCGCCCTGCTTCTCGCGCTGACCGCCTGCGGCGGGCTGGAGAAGGCCCGCCAGATGCCGCAGGACGAGATCGCGGCGATGTCCGACGAGGAAGTCTGCGGCTATCTCTCGACCTTCGCCTACAAGGGCCGCATGCCCGAGGCCTGGGAGAACGAGGCGGTGCGCCGCGGCCTGACCCGATGCATCGACGAGGGCATCAAGAAGCGCGCGGTCGACAACAAGATCGACCGCAGCAAGCCGATCCTCTGCCCGCAGGGCCAGAGCACGCAGGACTCGCGCTGCTGGTGAGGTCACCCGGTCGGCCCTTAGCCGTTCTCGTCATCCCGGATCGCCCCCGGGCCTGACCCGGGGCGAGGCCGGGACCCAGCCGCCCGTGCCAGGGTCCCGGGCAGATCCCGGATCAAGTCCGGGCTCTCCCGGGATGACGGTATTGAGAGAAAGAAGGAAAAGGCGGCAGCCTCAGGCCGCCATGTCCTCGCCCTTCAGCGCCTTGTCCAGCAGCGCCACCGTCTCCGCCACGCCGTACAGCGCGATGAACGAGCCGAAGCGCGGGCCCTGGGACTGGCCGAGCAGCGTCTCGTACAGCGCCTTGAACCAGTCGCGCAGGTTCTCGAATGCATGGCGCTTGCCGACCTCGTAGACCTCGGTCTGCAGGTCCTCCGCCGAGGCGTCGGCCGACATGCCGTCCAGCACCGCCTTCAGGTCCTCCAGCGCCGCCCGCTCCACCTCGGTCGGCGCGCGGTACTGCTTCGCCGGCCGCACGAAGTCCTGGTAGTAGCGCACCGCGTAGCCGACCAGCGTGTCGAGCAGCGGGTTGGCCTCCGGGCTGGCGTCCGGCGCGTAGCGGCTGACATAGCCCCAGACCACGCTCTTCTCCTCGGCGTGGCACACACTGGCCAGGTTCAGCAGCAGCGAGAACGACAGGCCGGAGCTCTCCGGCGCCGGCGGCTGGCCGTTATGGATGTGCCAGACCGGGTTTTCGATACGCTTGTCGGTGTCCTCGTCGGGGAACTTGGACAGGAACGTCAGGTAGTCGTCGACGGTCTTGGGGATCACGTCGAAATACAGGCGCTTGGCCCGGCGCGGCTGCTGGTACATGTACAGCGCCAGACTGTCCGGCGGGCCGTAGGTCAGCCACTCCTCGACCGACAGGCCGTTCCCCTTGGACTTGGAGATCTTCTGGCCGTCGGCGTCGAGGAACAGCTCGTAGTTGAACCCCTCCGGCGCGGGCCGGCCGAGGATCTTGGTGATCTGGGACGACAGCTTGACCGAGTCGATCAGGTCCTTGCCGGCCATCTCGTAATCGACGCCCAGCGCGTACCAGCGCATCGCCCAGTCGCACTTCCACTGCAGCTTGCAGTTGCCGCCGGTGACCGGGACGCTCATCCGCTCGCCGGTCTGCGGGTCGTCGTAGGAGACCGTGCCGGCCTCGACGTCCTTGTCGACGATCGGCACCTGCAGCACATGGCCGGTGCGCGGGCAGACCGGCAGGAACGGCGAATAGGTCGCCCGCCGCTCGGGGCCGAGGGTCGGCAGCACCACATTGGTCACCGCGTCGTAGTTCCGCAGCACCTGCAGCAGTGCTTCGTCGAACCGACCCGAGGTGTAGCACTCGGTCGCCGAGTAGAACTCGTACTGGAAGCCGAAACTGTCGAGGAAGCCGCGCAACCGGGCGTTGTTGTGGTGGCCGAAGCTCTCGTGGGTGCCGAACGGATCGGGGACGCGGGTAAGCGGCATGTTCAGGTAAGGCGCCATCGCCTCCTGATTGGGGATGTTGGTCGGCACCTTGCGCAGCCCGTCCATGTCGTCGGAGAAGGCGACGAGCTTGGTCGGGATGTCGCTCATCATCTGGAAGGCGCGGCGCACCATGGTGGTGCGGGCGACCTCGCCGAAGGTGCCGATATGCGGCAGGCCCGACGGGCCGTAGCCGGTCTCGAACAGGACGTAGCCCTTTTCCGGCGGCGCGTCCTTGTACCGCTCGACCAGTTTGCGCGCCTCCTCGAACGGCCAGGCGCGGGCGTTCGTGGCGAGTGTGCGCATCGGGTCGGCGGACATCGGATCGGCTCCTTCGGAAGGATGTGAAAAAACGCGCGGAAGCTACGGCGCACGCGGGCCGGGGTCAATGAAGAGGTGGACGACGCGGCTTGGGAAGCCGGTCAGGAGAGCTTGGCCAGCATCTCGAGGAACTTCCGCCTGTCCCCGGCATCGAGCGGCTCCAGCGTCCGCTCGGTCACCCGCATGCCCAGCGCCGTCACCTCACGCACCAGTTCCTGGCCCTGCTCCGACAACCGAAGCTTGGTGCGGCGCTTGTCGTCGGGGTCCGGCTCGCGGGTGATCAGACCGCGCTCTTCAAGCCGGCGGATCACCCCCTGGATGGTGGCCGGGTCCATCGCCGTCATGCGGCCGAGCGCGTTCTGGCTGGCCGCCCCCTCCTCCGCCAACATGGCCAGCGCCGCCCATTGGGTCGGGGTCAGGCCGGCCTGTTCGAAGGTCTCCAGGAAGATCTGGGTGGCGCGCTGGTGGGCCCGGCGCAGCAGATGGCCGATCTGGTCCTGCAGAACGTAGGAACGACCGGCCACCGGACGCTCAGCCCTCCGACTTGGGTGCTGCCTTCGGCGGCAGGGCCAGCTTGATGTGCAGGTCGCGGAGCTGTTCCGGACGCACCTCGCTCGGCGCGTTCATCATCAGGTCCTCGGCCCGCTGGTTCATCGGGAACAGGATGACCTCGCGCAGGTTCTGCTCGCCGGCCAGCATCATCACGATACGGTCGATGCCCGGGGCGATGCCGCCATGCGGCGGGGCGCCGAACTTGAAGGCGTTGATCATGCCGGCGAACTTGTCGTCCACGACCTCCGGGCCGTAGCCGGCGATCTCGAACGCCTTGTACATGATCTCCGGGCGATGGTTCCGGATGGCGCCCGAGGACAGCTCGACGCCGTTGCAGACCACGTCGTACTGGAAGGCGAGGATATCCAGCGGATCCATCGTCTCCAGCGCCTCCATACCGCCCTGGGGCATGGAGAACGGGTTGTGCGAGAAGTCGATGACGCCGGTGGCCTCGTCGGCCTCGTACATCGGGAAGTCGACGATCCAGCACAGCTTGAAGACGCCCTTCTCGACGATGTCGAGATCGGCGCCCAGCTTCAGGCGGGCCTGGCCGGCGAGCTTGGCCGCTTCGAGTTCCTTGCCGCCGGCGAAGAAGATGGCGTCGCCGTCGCCCATGCCGGTGATCGCCTTCAGCGCCTCGATCTTCTCGGCCGGCAGGCGGTTGGCGATCGGGCCGCGGGCCTCGCCGTCGCCGAAGATCATGTAGCCGAGACCCGGCGCGCCCTGGCCCTGGGCCCAGGAGTTCATGCGGTCGCAGATCGCGCGGCTGCCGCACTTGGGACCCGGAATGGCGCGGATCACGCCGCCGCCCTCGACCAGCTTGGCGAAGATCGCGAAGTCGGAGCCGCGGAAGATCTCGCTGACATCGGCGATCTCGATCGGAATCCGCAGATCCGGCTTGTCGGAGCCGTATTTCAGCATCGCCTCGCGGTACGGGATGCGCGGGAACGGATCCGGCACGGTCCAGTCGGAGAATTCCTTGAACACGCCCGCCAGCACCGGCTCGACGGCGGCGAACACGTCCTCCTGCTCGACGAAGCTCATCTCCAGGTCGAGCTGATAGAACTCGCCCGGCGAGCGGTCGGCGCGGCTGTCCTCGTCGCGGAAGCAGGGGGCGATCTGGAAGTACCGGTCGAAGCCGGACACCATGATCAGCTGCTTGAACTGCTGCGGCGCCTGGGGCAGCGCGTAGAACTTGCCCGGGTGCAGCCGCGACGGCACCAGGAAGTCGCGGGCGCCCTCCGGCGAGGACGCGGTCAGGATCGGCGTCTGGAACTCCATGAAGCCCTGCTCGACCATGCGGCGGCGGATGGAGGAGATCACCTTGGAACGCAGGATGATGTTGTTGTGCACCCGCTCGCGGCGCAGGTCGAGATAGCGGTAGCGCAGCCGCGTCTCCTCGCCGGCATCCTCGTCGGAATTGACCTGCAGCGGCACCTGGTCGGCGGCGGACAGCACCTCGAAATCGTCGATCCGGACCTCGATCTGGCCGGTCGGCAGCTTGGTGTTGATGGTCTCGTCGCTGCGCTTTACCACGCGGCCGGTGATGCACACCACGCTCTCCAGCCGGTACTTCTCAACCTGCTGGAAGGCCGGGTCCTCGACATCGGTGACGCACTGGGTGATGCCGTAGTGATCGCGCAGATCCAGGAACACCAGCTGACCATGGTCGCGGCGGCGGTGGATCCAGCCGGACAGGCGGACGGTCTCGCCGACATGGGTGTCGCGAAGGTCGGAACAGGTGTGGGTGCGATAGCGGTGCATGATGGCGTCAACAGTGCGTAGCGGGAAACGGCCGCCACGTTGCACGCAGCGTCGGGAAGGTCAAGAGAAACGCCGCTGCGGACCGCGCGAAGACACCGGGATATGCGTGACCGGACGGCTCATCCCTCGGCCGGCGTCAGCAGGCCGTCGGCGAGCCGGACCGAGAGCTGCCGCGCGCCGTCCGCCCCCCGGGCCTCGACCAGCCTCCAGCAGGCCGGGTGATCGGCCAGGGCGGTCCGTGCGGCGTCGAGCAGACGGATCGCGGCCAGCGGGGCCATGTCGGCGATGGCGTCGGCGTCCGAGCGCCGGGTCCCCCACGGATCGATCCAGTCGACCTCCACCGCCATCAGCAGCACCGATCCGTCCAGCCGCCGGCAGACCAGGGTTTGGCCCGTCGCTCCGTGAAAGGCGAGCGCCGCCGCCATCACCGCGGCACAGGCCTGCGGCGACAGGGCGGCCCGTCCCTGCCGCGCCAGCGCCCAGATCGCCTGCCGAACCGCGTCGCGCACGGCCCCCAGACTGCGATCGATCAGCACCACCGCCGTCCCGCCGACCACGCGCAGCCGCAGGTCGGAACAGCCCGCCTCCGCCCGCAGCGCCAACCAGTCCCGCGACCCGACCGACAGGGTGGCAAGCGTCACGGCGTCCCTGCCCCACCGGGTAAGCGGGCGGCCCAGCATCCGATCGAAGGCACAGCGCCGTGACGTCGGCAGGCCCGTCAACCGCCACTGGGCGATCGAGCGGAACAGCCCCCGGTCGGCCGCCGGATAGATGGGGATCACCGTCGGCCGGGGCTCGGGTCCAATCGGCCGAGCCTCCCGGCCCACGGCACAGGGAAGCCTTGCCGCCGCGGAACCGACCGGCAGCCGCCGCAGAAGCAGGCGCGTGAGCACGACGGCATCGGGAAGGTTGTCGCCCTCCGGCCCCACGGTCGACCCCTCGATCCGGCTCTCCAGAGCGGCAACGCCGAAAGCCACAGGGCCGGACCATCGTTTCGCACATGCGGGAGGCCCGGCCGCACCGCCCTCCGTCGCCCGCGTCGCGAAATCGCAGAGCAGGCCGGCGATCTCCGGTGCCGTGGCCGCGACCGCCGCGACGCCCGATGCCGGGAGCACCGCCAGACGGCCGAGACACACCAGTTCCCCCCGCACGGCCGGGGCGTCGAAACGCAGGGACGCATCCGCCGGTACCGCCCCATGGTCGGCGAGCGCGCGAAACAGGGCCGACAGGGCGTCCAGGGCCGGCGTGGCCGGCCACGGGACATCCGCCGCTCCGTGGACCGCTGCCGACAGACCGGAACGGCCGGCGACGACGGTCAGCGCCAGGCCGATGAAATCCGCGGCCTCGAACCGGCGGGCACGGGGGCTTTCCGCGCTGGGTGCGGGGACGGCGGAGCGGGCAGAGCGGATCGAGCGGATGCGCCCCGCGTCCATCAGCGCATCGACCAGCCGCCGCCGGGCGCGGGCGATGACGATCACGGCGGCGGTTGGGCCGGGGTCCAGGGTGTCCGAAACAGCAGGCGTGATGCGCGATCCGAAGCCATCGGCATGGCCGGAGGTCCTTGTGGAGTCGGTCGCCGCGCGTGCTGCCATGCTAGCCTCCTGATTTTAGATGGCCACATTATATACACGCTTTGATAGTTATTATCGTATTTTTCCGAAAGAACATAGGAGAAACTCAACATTTCCCGCAGCGCACCATTCCCGGCCGCCTAAGCCGAGTGAGCTCAACGGATTTCAATCCCGGCGCAGAGCTGCGTGAAACCAACTCAATCTTGCGAAAGACCGGCTTTCCGCGACCCACGGCGGCACATCTGCGTCACCCGGCCGCATCGCGATGCGAGATCGGTGGTTTCCGATCCGAACCCCAATTTCCCGCCATGGGTAAAAGGGCGCAAACCGCCACACTCGGCCACTCAAACTCGTTGTCGCAACGTCTGTGGCATTCGTGTTAAGGAGCATCCAACAAGAAGTCACGAGGCCGGGGGACGCGGCTCGCGTGGACATTGATCATGTCATGGCGCAGTGCACACTTGGGCTTTACCAAAAATCGCCGCTAGGTATGATCGCCCCCGGAAAGCTTAAGTGGGGCAACGCTTTCAATTGACCATACGTCCCAGAAACGACCTTAAGCAGGGAGCAGACAACCATGAAACGTCGTGAATTTATCAAGAACGCAGGCATCGCTGCGGTCGGCGGTGCTGCTGCATCGACCACCCTTGCGGCGCCGGCGATCGCGCAAGAGCGCATCGAGATGGTGATGGTTTCGACCTGGCCGCGCGACTTCCCGGGTCTGGGCACCGGTGCCCAGCGTCTGGCACAGCGCATCCAGGACGTCTCCGACGGCCGCTTCCAGGTTCAGTACTTCGCCGCCGGCGAGCGCGTCGGTGCGTTCGACGTGTTCGACGAAGTCGCCTCGGGCAACGCGCAGTGCTACCACGCGGCCGACTACTACTGGAAAGGCAAGCACCCGGGCTGGGCGTACTTCACGTCCGTTCCGTTCGGCCTGACCGAGAACGAAATGGGTTCGTGGATCCACTTCATGGGTGGCCAGGAGCTCTGGGACGAGCTCGCCGGCGAATTCGGCCTGAAGTGCCTGGCCTCCGGTAACACCGGCGTCCAGATGGGCGGCTGGTTCAACAAGGAGATCAACTCGGCGGAGGACTTCAAGGGGCTGAAGATCCGCATGCCGGGCCTCGGCGGCGACGTCATGGCCAAGCTGGGCGCCTCGCCGGTGTCCCTGCCGGGCGGCCAGATCTACGAGAACCTGGTCTCCGGCGCCATCGACGCCACCGAGTGGGTCGGTCCGTGGAACGACTACTTCCTGAAGTTCTACGAGGCCGCGAAGTACTACTACTATCCGGGCATGCACGAGCCGGGCGGCTTCGACTCCCTCGGCATGAACAAGACCTGGTGGGAAGGCCTGAACAAGTCGGATCAGCTGCTGATCCAGGCCTGCGCCTACGAGGAGTGCCAGGTCATGATGTCCGAGTACAACGCGAACAACGGCCGCTACCTCGCCAAGCTCGTCAACGAGCACGGCGTCGAGCTGAAGGAGTTCAACGACGACGTCTATGACGCGTTCGGTGACGCCTCGGCCGAGGTCTACGAAGAGGCCCGCGCCCACTCCGAGCTGGCCAACCGCATCCATGAGAGCTTCGCCGCCGCGCGCGCCGATGTCGGCTCCTGGATGAAGCTGTCCGAAGGCGCTTACTACTCTCAGCGCAACCGGGTGCTCGGCCTCTAAGGTCGATACGCCGGACATTTCCGGGGCAGACGGAGCGCAAGCTCCGTCTGCTTCCCTGTTTCGGCCGACGGGAACGTCCCGCGGTCTGATCGGACCGGTCCTTCTCAAGGGTTAGACATGAGCACGGCAACTGACGGCGCCTACGCGGACGCCATGGGCGCAGACGCATACCGACCCGGAACCGCGGTGATCCGCACTTTCGGCTGGATATCCGTCACGATGGCCTTTGCCTACGTCATCAACAATTTCCTGTGCTTCTGGCTCGAATGGCCTGGCGTCTTCGCGCTGATCGCCGAGCCCCGGCCGACCGGCACCGGGCTCGTGCTGGCGCTGCTGCAGACGGCGCTTTTCGTGCTGAGCATCGTCCTCGCGATCGTGTTCGTGACCCGGTCGCCGTCGCGCAACCTGCGCGCCGATGCCATGGCGATGGCCGCCATCGCCAATTTCGTCGTGCGCTTCGCCTTCTGGAGCGTGCTGCTGATCGGCCTGGTCGACGCTGTGATCTCCTTCCTGCGGGTCGAAGCGCTGGCCGACCAGCTCCTGGGCGCCGAACTCGGCACCGAGCTCGGCCGATCCCGCTTCCGCGGTCCCTTCGTGCACGCGCCGATGCTGATCGTGGCGCTGGTGATCGCCGCCCGGTCCCGGTCGCTCGGTTTCCACTGGCTTGCCCTGCTGGTCGTCCTGGCCGAGCTGGGCATCGTTCTGAGCCGCTTCGTGTTCTCCTACGAGCAGGCCTTCCAGGGCGACCTGGTGCGCTTCTGGTACGGCGCCCTGTTCCTGTTCGCCAGTGCCTACACCCTGTTCGAGGACGGGCATGTCCGCGTGGATGTGCTGTATGCCGGCTTCAGCGACAAGACCAAGGGCCTGATCAATGCGATCGGCGCCATCTTCCTGGGGCTGCTCCTGTGCTGGACGATCATGATCCTCGGCATGTGGAATCAGTCGAGCATCATCAACAGCCCGCTGCTCGCCTACGAGGTCTCGCAGTCCGGCTTCGGCATGTATGTGAAGTACTGGATGGCCGGGTTCCTCGCGATCTTCGCCGTGACCATGTGCGTCCAGTTCACCAGCTGCGTGCTGGAGAGCATCGCCAATTACCGCCAGGAGCCCGGCGCGCGCGAGATCGCGCCGAGCGCTGCCGCCTAACCGACCGCCAATTCACCGACCGACCGCGGTCTCGACCCCGGATACGGAACGCCCCGGACTCAGGAAAGCCAAAGCGTCATGGAAGTCCTTTTCGTCGTCATTCTGGTGCTGCTTATGGCCGGGGCTCTCGCCTCCGGCTTCCCGGTCGCCTTCGCGCTGCCGGGATCGGCCATCATCAGTATCCTGCTCGCCGCTGCCGCCGGCATGCTCGCGACCGGAAACCCGGACGCCTTCTTCGCCCAGGGCGGGCCGACAAACTGGCTGAGCGCCGGCGTCACCAACTTCCGAGGAATTTACTGGGAGGTTGAACGCGACACGCTCATAGCGATCCCGCTGTTCGTGTTCATGGGGATCATGCTGCAGCGCTCGAAGATCGCCGAGGACCTGCTGGTCTCCATGGCGCAGCTCTTCGGTCCGATCCGCGGCGGTCTCGGCATCTCGGTGGTGTTCGTGGGCGCGCTGCTGGCGGCGACGACCGGCATCCTGGGCGCGACCGTCGTGGCCATGGGCCTGATCTCCCTGCCGGCGATGATGCGCAACAACTACGCCAACTGGCTGTCGACCGGCACGATCGCCGCCTCCGGCACCCTGGGCCAGATCATTCCGCCGTCCATCGTGCTGATCATCCTGGCCGACCAGCTCTCCAACGCGGTCGACCAGGCCAGCAGCCTGCGTACCAACCTGTACAAGGCGGCGACCGGCGAGTTCGCCATGCCGAGCGAGTTCGCCGTGTCCTCCACCAGCGCCGGCGACATGTTCATGGGCGCGCTGGTCCCGGGCCTCGTCCTGGTCGGCCTGTACATGCTGTTCATCTTCGTCGTGGCCTTCATCCGCCGCGACATCGCCCCGCCGGTGCCGTTCGAAGGGTCCTATGACCGTCGCTTCGCGATGCGCGTCACCCTCGCCCTGGTCCCGCCGCTGACCCTGATCTTCGTGGTGCTGGGCTCGATCATCACCGGCATCGCGACGGTGAACCAGGCCGGCGCCATCGGCGCGGTCGGCGCCACGGTCATGGCCGGCTACCGCCTCTACGACGGCAAGGCGCGGACCTACTGGCCGGCGATCCTGGCCGGCGGCGCGGTGGTCGCCATCCTGATCATCACCAGCGTCTGGCACGTCAACATCCGGGCGATCAACGGCCCGTCGGATCAGCTCGGCGTCACCCTGGCGGTCATCGCCACCGTGGTGTTCCTGATCGGCGTCGTCTGGAGCCTGATCCGCACCTACCGGACCAACGAGACGCTGCAAGGCGTGATGATGGAGACGGCGAAGACAACCTCGCTGGTGTTCATCATCCTGCTCGGCGCCGCCATGCTGACCGCCGCCTTCCGCGGCTTCGGCGGCGAGGAGCTCGTGAAGGAGTTCCTGCTGGGTCTGCCCGGCGGGTTCTGGGCCCAGTTCATCATCGTCATGGCGGTGATCTTCGTCCTCGGCTTCTTCCTGGACTTCATCGAGATCGCCGTCGTCGTGGTGCCGATCGTGGCGCCGATCCTGCTTGCCGACCCGTCCGCCAACATCACCGCCGTCTGGCTTGGCGTGATGATCGGCCTGAACATCCAGACCTCGTTCCTCACCCCGCCCTTCGGCTTCGCCCTGTTCTACCTGCGCGGCGTCGCTCCGGCGGCCGTGCGGACCCTGGACATGTACAAGGGCGTGGTGCCGTTCATCACCCTGCAGCTCATCGCGCTGCTGATCGTCGGCGCCAACCCGCCGCTGGTGAACTATCTGCCGTCGCGTCTCTCGCTGCTCGGCGAGACCGCGCCGCCGCCGCAGAACCCCCGCCTGCAGGCCTGTATCGAGGAGTACGTGTACCAGGCGTTCCAGGAAGAGGGCGATACCATCCGCTCCGCCATCCAGACCGCCAAGGGCTGGGATCTGTCCGGCGTTCCGAAGACGGTTGCGGGCGAAGTGACCCGGGCCGTCAACGGAGCCGAGAACGCCTTCCAGGCCCTGGACGACGCGCGTGCCACCAGCGCGGCGATCGCCGCCGCTGCAGGAACCTACGATCCGGTTCGCACCGAGGTGCGCCGGATCGAGGCGGCCCTGCGCCGCAACGCCGAGGAGTTGGAAGCCGCCCAGCGCCGGGCCGGTCAGCTTCAGCGCCAGGCGCCGGACGAAGTCGAGGACATCGAGCGGCTGCAAAACCGGGCAGAGGAACTGACGGCAGAAAAAGAAACCCTGATGTCCGAGATGCCGAGCAACTGGGATCAGGTGCACGGCGAATTCAAGAAGCTGCTCTCCGAGGAGAAGCGGGCCTATCTGAACTACCGCCGCGTCGTCGACAACGCCTACGAGCCGATCCAGACCTTCATGCGGGTCCTGCGGGGCGCCGACCAACTCGTCGCACTCGAGAGCGAGATCAAGGCTCTGGCGGACACCATCCGCACCAAGGATCCGGAAGTGGCGATGGAAGAGATCCAGGCGGTCGAAGGCCGGGTCGGCGACATCGAGGGAGCGGGCGACATCCGTTCGGCCCTGTCGAAGGCCCGCCGCGAGCTGCGGACCACCAACACCAGGCAGCCGGATCCCGACCAGGCACTGGCCGAGCATGCCGAGGCCGTCGCAGCACTGGAGGCCGACATCGCCTGGCGGGCTGAGGCGTCCGACGCCCTGCTGCCGCAGGTGGAGGCCTATGAGGACGCGATCGACGACACGATCGGCCTGCGCCAGCAGGCGAGGCTGCCGCGCGAGGTCGCCCTGTACGTCGCCTCGTGCAGCTCCGAGCACCGCAACATCTCGCTGAACTTCTAAGCACCCGGAAGCGGACGGGCCGGTCCCGCTCCGCTTCCGGTCGGCCGACCTTCGCCTCGCGAAGCCAATGCCCCGGTCAGGTCTGGCCGGGGCATTTTGCTGTCGGCGGGCAGCGCACTCGACGTCCCTCTCCCTTGGAGGCAGGATAGGCGAAAGACCGCGTCACCAAGGGGAGGATTGATGGCATCGACTTTCGTCGACGTGGGCGGGTGCGTGCTGCATGTCCGCCAGGACGGGCCCACCGACGGACCCGCCCTGCTGTTCTCGAATTCGCTCGGCACCGACTTGCGCATCTGGGATGCGGTGGTCGAGGCCCTCTGCGACCGCTGGCACTGCATCCGCATGGACAAGCGCGGCCACGGCCTCTCGGCGTTGGGCGGCGCCCCGATCACCATCGAACGCTACGCCGCCGACGCCCTTGGGGTGCTGGACCATCTGGGCGTCACGCGTACGGTCATGGCCGGTGTCTCCATCGGCGGGCTGATCACCCAGGCGGCCTACGCCGCCCGGCCCGAGGCCTTCGCCGGGCTGATGATGTGCGACACGGCGGCAAAGATCGGTGCCGCCGATCTCTGGCAGCAGCGCATCGACATGGTGCGCACCGACGGGCTTGAGGCGATGGCGGACACTGTCCTGCAGCGCTGGTTCGCGCCGGTCTTCCACCGGGACCGGGCGGTCGATCTCGTCGGCTACCGGCAGATGCTGACCCGCACCCCGGCCGACGGCTACGCCGCCGCCTGTGCCGCCCTGCGCGACGCCGACTACACCGCCAAGGCCGCCGAAATCGCCGTCCCCTGTGTCGTGATCTGCGGCGCCGAGGACGGGGCGACGACGCCGCAGGTGGTCTCCGCCTTCGCCGCCTCGCTGCCGACCGCACGCTATGTCGAGCTGCCCGATGTCGGCCACCTGCCCAGCATCGAGGCGCCCGACGCGGTCGTGTCCGAGCTGAAGACCCTTCTGAAGGAGGTCAACCATGGCTGACGGAAACAGCATCACACCGCGGGACTGGGCGGCCCATCCGCCGCTGATCCATCCCGACTATAAATCGACGGTCAAGCGCGGGCCGACCAAGCCGCTGGTTCCGATCCGGCACTCCCTGTCGGAGCTGACCGGCCCGGTCTACGGCCACGAATCCCTGGCGCCGCTGGACAACGACCTGACGAAGAACGGGGCGAAGAACGGCGAGGCCCTGGGCGAGCGCATCGTGGTCACCGGCCGGGTGCTCGACGAGCTCGGCCGGCCGCAGCCGAACGCGCTGATCGAGATCTGGCAGGCGAACGCCGCCGGCCGCTACGTGCACGAGAACGACCGGCACGACGCCCCGCTCGATCCCAACTTCTTCGGCGGCGGCCGGGCTGTCACCGATGCCGAGGGCCGCTACAGGTTCTACACGATCAAGCCGGGCGCCTATCCCTGGCCGAATCACGCCAATGCCTGGCGGCCGAACCACATCCACCTCTCCCTGTTCGGCCCGGCTTTCGCCAGCCGACTGGTCACCCAGATGTATTTCCCCGGCGACCCGCTGCTGGCTCTCGATCCGATCTTTCTGGGGACGCCCGAGGGCGCCCGCAACCGCCTGGTCAGCGACTTCTCCCTCGACGTCACCGAGGAGGGCTTCGCGCTGGGCTATGTGTTCGACATCGTGCTGCGGGGGCCGAGGGAAACGCCGATGGAGGCCGGCCGATGAGCCAGTGGAAGCAGACGCCGTCGCAGACCGTCGGCCCGTATTTCGCCTATGGCCTGACCGCGCGGCAATACAACTACCCACAGACCTCCATCGCCGAGGGCGCGATGGCCGGCGAAGAGGTCGAGGGCGAGCGGATCCGGGTGGAGGGCCGCGTGCTCGACGGCGACGGCGCCCCGATCCCCGACGCGATGATCGAGATCTGGCAGGCCGACACCCGGGGCCGCTATGCCCATCCGGCGGACCCGCGCGGCTCCAACGCGGGTTTCACCGGCTTCGGGCGCACCGGCACCGGGACCGATCCGAAATGCCGCTTCGTCTTCGACACCATCAAGCCGGGAGCCGCCGCCGAGGGCGACGCGCCGCATCTGAACGTGATCGTGTTCATGCGCGGCCTGCTGACCCACGTCTATACGCGGATCTACTTCTCCGACGAGGCGGACGCGAACGCGGCCGACCCGGTGCTGAGCGCGGTTCCGGCGGACCGCCGCAATACGCTCATCGCGGACCGCGACGGGAATACCTACCGGCTCGACATCCGCATGCAGGGCGACAACGAGACGGTGTTCTTCGACGTGTGAGCCCCGAGCGAGCCGTCCCCGTCAGGATGACGGCAAGAAAGAAGCCCCGCCGGTTTCCCGGCGGGGCTTCCTGATGGGCGTGCCTTGGCTCAGGGAGCTCAGGCGGCCGACAGATTGCCGGCGAAGACCTTGTTGCGGCGCGGGTCAGACTGCAGCTCGTACTCGATCTTCTGACCTTCGTTCAAGCTGTGCATGCCGGACTGCTCAACGGCGCTGATGTGCACGAACACGTCCGCACCGCCATCATCCGGCTGAATGAACCCATAACCCTTGGTGGTGTTGAACCATTTCACCGTACCGGTGGCCATAACGTCGCTCCTTTCATTACTGACGTTTACTGGTATTCCGTCCGCTCTCTCAGGCGCGCACAGGCGCCGGAGAACGGAATCCCTTTTGCTGCTTGCCGCCGCGGGGCGTGCCGCCGGCGATCCGCGCGACGCCGGCGTCTAGCGCCTCGCCGCCCGAGCGCTTCGGCCGGGCATCGCCGCCATTGGGCTGATTCGGACGCGTATTGCTCTTCGGAGCCTGCTTCGGTCGGCCGTCGCTCTTGGCGGCCGGCTTCTGACGACCGTCGCCGTTGCTCTGCTGGGCACGGGCGCCGCCGACCTGCTTGGGGCGGCTCTCGCCATGGCTCTGCTGCGGGCGGCCTTCGCCGCGGCTCTGCTGCGGGCGACCTTCGCCGCGGCTCTGCTGCGGGCGGCCTTCGCCGCCGGCCGTCTGCTGCGTGCGCGACCCGCCGCCACGGCGACGGCTGCGCTTCGCCTTGCCCGACCCGGCGGCCCTGGGCTTCGGCGCGTCGCGATCGATCGCCTCGCCGGTGATCAGCGACCGGCCGATCAGCCGCTCGATATCGCCGAGCAGCTCCATCTCCTCCTCGTCGACCAGCGACACGGCCACGCCCTCGGCGCCGGCCCGCGCGGTGCGGCCGATGCGGTGGACATAGCTCTCGGGAACGTTGGGCAGCTCGTAGTTGACCACATGGGTGACGCCGTCCACGTCGATGCCGCGCGCGGCGATGTCGGTGGCGACCAGAATGTTGGACTTGCCGGTCTTGAAGGCGTCCAGCGCGCGTTCGCGCTGGCCCTGGCTCTTATCGCCGTGGATCGCCTCACTGGCGAGCCCGGCGGAGGCCAGATGGCGGGCCACACGGTCGGCGCCGCGCTTGGTGCGGGTGAAGACGATGGCCCGGCGCACGGCCTCGTCGGCCAGGATCCTGGCCAGGGCGTTGCGCTTCTCGGCACGCGCCACCTGCACCACGCTCTGCTGGATCCGCTCGATCGGGGTCGAGGCCGGAGTCACGGCGATCTCGACCGGATCGGTGAGGAAATCGTCGGCCAAAGCGCGGATCTGGTTCGGCATGGTGGCCGAGAACAGCACCGTCTGGCGCGTCTTCGGCGTCATCGCCAGGATGCGGCGCACCGCCGGCATGAAGCCGAGGTCGAGCATCTGGTCGGCCTCGTCCAGCACCACGACGGCCGTATCGGTCAGCTTGATCGCGCCGGTCCCGATATGGTCGAGCAAGCGGCCAGGTGTCGCCACCAGGAAGTCCAGACCCTGCGCACAGGCGCGGATCTGTGGTCCCGGCTTGGCGCCGCCGACCACGACGGTCGAGCGCGGGCGCACGTTCTTGCCATAGGCCCGCACGGCGTCATGGATCTGGGCGGCCAGCTCGCGGGTCGGGGACAGCACCAGCACCCGCGTGCCCTTCGGCTTCGCGGTACCGCCGAGCTCGGCGAGCCGGCTCAGCAGCGGCAGCACGAAAGCGGCGGTCTTGCCGGTGCCCGTCTGGGCGATACCGACAACGTCGCGGCCTTCGAGGACCAGGGGGATGGCTTTGGCTTGGATCGGAGTGGGAGTGTCGTATCCCTCGGACGTAACGGCCCGAAGAACGGTCTCGGCAAGGCCGAGGGTCTTGAAGTCTGTCAAAATAAGTCTTTCGTTTTATCCGCCCGGCCATGCCGGTCGGCATTCAATTCCTGTAAGCAAGCATGCGCGGAACAGCCAGCCAATGATGCCCCTTCAGACCGAAGAAGCAAGGTGATGGCCTTTCCGCTTAAAACTAAGGGCGTCCATCCGACTGCGCCAACACTGCGGGTATCCGTCACGTCCACGCTTGGCACCGTCTCTTGCACCGCAAAATGGGGCTTGCCGTCGCGATTGCAAGAGAATTCGTGAATCCCGCACATTTCCGCCCTTTCGATCCCCGATACGCCGGCAAAGTGCCTTGAAATTCGGCGCGGATACCCGTCAGGCTCCCAGGGGCGGATACTTGTTGAGGGAACGCGGATGACCCAGGCGGGAACTGCTTTCGGATCGGTTGTCGGCGCGGCATCCGGCCTTTTCCTGGACCCGACGCGCTCGGACTGGGACGGGACGGATCCGCGGCCGATCGCCTGGACCGCTTGGTATCCGGCCGCCGCCGACACGCCCGATCCGGCACCCGCCACAACCGGCCCGCATGACCTGTTCCTAGCGCCGGCGGTGGCGCAGGGTGCGGCGCTGTCGCCGGCCCGGGCGCGATGGCCCGTTGTGCTGCTCTCCCACGGCACCGGCGGCCGATCCGAGGGCCTGGCCTGGCTCGGCGTCCGTCTCGCCGGCGCAGGCTACGTCTGTCTGGGGGTCAGCCATCACGGCAATACCGAGATCGAGCCGTACCGGGCGGAAGGCTTTCTGTGCTGGTGGGAGCGGCCACGCGACCTGTCCGTCGCCCTCGACATGCTGCTGCAGGACCCGCTTTTCGCCGACCGGCTCGACATGGACCGCACCGTCGCCGCCGGCTTCTCCCTGGGCGGATACACCGTCCTGTCGCTGGCCGGAGCGGTCACCGAGCTGGCCCGCTTCCAGGACTGGGCGCAGACCCAGCCGGGCGCTCCGGGCGGCCCCCGGGAATTCCCCGATCTTTCCGACCGGTTCGAGGACCTTCTCCGGAGGTCCGCGCCCTTCCGCGCCTCGCTCGAGCGGCAGTCACGCTCCTATGCCGACCCCCGGGTGCGCGCCGTCGTCGCCTTTGCCCCGGCACCGCCGGTCCGCGGTTTCCGCCCCGACAGCCTCGCCGGCATCCGCCTTCCGGTCTCGATCATGGTCGGAAGAGCCGACCTGGAGGCCCCGCATGAGGACTGCGCCCTGTGGCTGCGGCAGCAGAATCCCGCCTTCGCGGTGGAATTGTTGGGGGAGACGGTGGGTCACTATGTCTTTCTGAACGAGGCAACGGATTTCGGACGGGCAGAAGCGCCGGAGATCTGCCTCGATCCTCCCGGTATCGACCGGCGGGCGATCCACGACCAGGCCGCGGCCTTCGCCGAGGCGCATTTCCGCAGAACCCTGGAGGCAGCCGTATGACCGGCCCCATCCTCATCGCCGATCTCGGCGGCACCAACCTGCGCTTCGCTCTCACCGACGGGAAGACCACGCGCGAGGAATCGTCGATGGAGGGTGACCGCTTCGCCAGTCTGGACGACGCCGTCGGCGCCTATCTCGCCAAGATCGGCCGGGAGACCCAGCCCGAACGGGCGATCTTCGCGGTGGCAGGGCCGTCGGACGCCGAGACCATGGTGTTCACCAACCGCGACTGGACGGTTCCCGTGGCCCCGCTGCGCAGCCGCTTCCGCCTGAAGCAGCTCGCGGTGGTCAACGACTTCGCCGCCGTCGCCTACGCCCTGCCGCATCTGACACCGGACGACTACCGCACGGTCGGCGCGGAGCGGACCGCCCGTCCCGGCGCCATGGTGGCGATCGGTCCCGGCACCGGCCTGGGCGTCGGCCTCGTCGTGCCGGGCGACGGCGGGTTCAAGGTCGTTCCCGGCGAAGGCGGCCACGCCACCCTACCGGCGCAGAACGGCCTGGAGGAACGGGTGATCGGCTATCTGCGCAACCTGCACGGCCATGTCTCCGCCGAACGGGCCCTCTCCGGGGCCGGGCTCGCCGACCTGCACGACGCGGTCTGTGCGGTGGAGGACTTGCCGGCCCGCCGGCTCGACGCCGCCGCCATCGTCGCCGAAGGGGCGACCGACCCAGGCTGCCGGGAAGCCCTGGGGCTGTTCACCGACTTCCTGGCCACCGTCGCCGGCGACCTCGCCCTGACAGCCGGAGCCAGCGGCGGGGTGTTCATCGCCGGCGGCATGGTGCCGAAGCTCGGCGATCTTTTCGACGGCGGACGCTTCCGCCGCCGCTTCACCGCCAAGGGCCGTTTGGCGGGCTATCTCGACCCGATCCCCGTGCGCCTGATCACCCATCGCGAGTCCGCCCTGCTCGGGCTGAGCCGCTCGGCGGAGGCAATTTTGAGGAACGATCTGGACACTTCTGTCTAGACACAGATCCGCACGCGCGATTAGCCTTCCCCGGTCCGCCACCAGTCCGGGAGGGTGAGCCCATGAAATCCCAGTACCGCGCGGTGATCATCGGCGGCGGCGTGGTCGGCGCCAGCGTGCTGTATCACCTCACCAAATTCGGCTGGACCGACATCGCCCTGATTGAGCGCGCGGAGCTGACCGCCGGCTCCACCTGGCATGCGGCGGCCGGCTTCCACCCGCTGAACGCCGATCCGAACATCGCCGCGCTACAGGCCTACACGATCAAGCTCTACAAGGAGATCGAGGAGGAGAGCGGCCAGGCGGTCGGCGTGCACATGACCGGCGGGGTCAGCATCGCGTCCAAGCCGGAGCGCTGGGAATGGCTGAAATCCGCCTGGGCGGTTTTCCAGACCATGGGCGTGGAAGAGGCCCGGCTGCTGACGCCGGAGGAGATCCGCGAGCTCAATCCCATCGCCGACCTGTCCGACGTGATCGGCGGCCTGTACGACCCGCATGAGGGGCACCTGGACCCCTACGGCACCACCCATGCCTATGCCGGGGCGGCGAAGAAGCGCGGTGCCGACGTGATCCTGCGCAACCGGGTGATCGAGCTGAAGCCCCGGGCGGAAGGCGGCTGGGACGTGGTGACCGAGCAGGGCACGATCATCGCCGAGCACGTGGTCAACGCCGCCGGCCTCTGGGCCAAGCAGGTCGGGCTGATGGCCGGGGTCGACCTGCCGGTCACGCCCATGGAGCACCACTACCTGGTCACCGAGCCGATCGCCGAGTTGGAGGGCCGGGAGCGCGAGATGTGCATGCTCACTGACCTGGAGGGCTTCACCTATTCGCGCCAGGAGCGCGGCGGGTTGCTGGTCGGGGTCTACGAGCTGACGCCGAAGCACTGGAACATGGAGGGTGCGCCCTGGGACTACGGCATCGAGCTGATCCCGGAGGATATCGACCGCATCGCCCCGGAACTGGCCAAGGGGTTCGAGCGCTATCCGGTGCTGAACGACACCGGCATCCGCAAATGGGTCAACGGCGCCTTCACCTTCGCGCCGGACGGCAACCCACTGGTCGGGCCGGTGCCCGGGGTGCCGAACTACTGGCTCGCCTGCGGGGTGATGGCCGGGTTCAGCCAGGGCGGCGGTGTCGGCAAATCCCTGGCCGAATGGATGATCCACGGCGAGCCGGAAGCCGACGTCTTCGGCATGGACATCGCCCGCTTCGGCAGATGGGCGTCGAACCGCGAGTACCTGCGCCAGACCACCGGCCAGTTCTATTCGCGCCGCTTCGTCATGGCCTATCCCAACGAGCAGCTTCCCGCCGGCCGGCCGCTGCGGGTCTCGCCCAGCCATGACGCCCATGTGGCCGCCAATGCCCGCTTCGGCGTGAGCTGGGGGCTGGAGGTGCCATTGTTCTTCGCCCCCTCGAAGGGTTTCGAGGAGACGCCGACCCTGAAGCGTTCGAACGCCTTCGACATCGTCGCCGCCGAAACCCGCGCCGTGCGCGAAGGGGTGGGGCTGCTCGATACCTCGGGCTATTCCCGCTACGAGGTTAGCGGGCCAGGTGCCGAGAAATGGCTGGATCGGATGCTCGCCTGCACGTTGCCGACGGCCGGCCGGGCCCGTCTGGCGCCGATGCTCTCGCCCACGGGCCGGCTGATGGGCGATCTCACGGTGTTCAACTGGGACGGCGAGACCTTCTGGCTGATGGGCTCCTACTACCTGCGCCAGTGGCACATGCGCTGGTTCGACAGCCACACCGCGGCGGACGTGAGCGTCCGCGACATTTCCGACGCCTGGACCGGCTGGCTGGTCTCCGGTCCGAACGCCCGCGCACTGATGCAGCGGGCGGTGGTGAACGACAGCGTGGCCGCCGATGACGTCCGCTTCATGGCCTGCCGCGAGATGGATATCGGCCTGACCCGGGCCAGGGTCGGCCGGCTCTCGGTGCTGGGCGAGCTCGGCTACGAGATCAACGTGCCGGCGCCGGAACACCGGATGCTGCGCGACGCGCTGGTCTCAGCCGGCCAGGGACTGGGCCTGGCACCGGTCGGCGGCTATGCGGCCAACGCCATGCGGCTGGAGAAGAGCTACGGCGTGTGGTCGACCGAGTTCACCCAGGCCTACACCCCCGGCATGACCGGGCTCGACCGCTGGATCGCCTTCGACAAGCCCGGTTTCATCGGCCGGGAGGCGGCGCTGCGGGAGAAAGAGGCGGGGGCGCCGGCACAGCGGCTGGTGACCCTGGCGGTGGATGCCGACGGTGCCGACGCCCGCGGCTTCGAGCCGGTCTGGATCGACGGTAAACGGATCGGGTTCGTGACCTCCGGCGGCTACGGGCATTCGGTGGGCATGAGCCTTGCAATGGCGCTGGTGGACAGCGACGTGGCGGTCGAAGGGACGGCGGTGGACGTGCACGTGGTCGGAGAGAAGCGCCCGGCCCGGATCATCGCCGACAGCCCCTACGATCCGAGCGGCGCCCGGCTGCGGGGATGAGCACGATGGGTCCCGTCACGCGGAAAGGGTCGCCCCGGAACAGGTCCGGGGAGTCTGACCTGCTTGAACAACTGCACTCACTCCCCGGACCTGTGCCGGGGGCCGGATATGCCGCTTGCCGGAACCCCGCAAACGCCGCACCGATGAAAGGATCGCCCCCATGACCAGAACCGCAGACGCCGTCATCATCGGGGCCGGGGTGATCGGGGCCGCGATCGCCTTCGAACTCGCCAAGAACGGCTGGAAGACCCTCACCGTCGACCGCAACGCCCAGGCAGGCCACGGGTCGACCAGCGGGTCCTGCGCCATCATCCGCACCTATTACTCGACCCTGGATGGCACCGCCTTCGCCTGGGAGGGCTACCACTACTGGCGCGACTGGGCCGACTACCTGGAAACCGGTACGGAGGGCCTCGCCCGCTTCAAGGAATGCGGCGCGCTGGTCATGAAGACCGAGGGCAACGACTTCATGGCCCGCCACATGGAGAACGCCGATATGCTCGCCGTGCCCTACGAGGAGTGGAGCCCGGAACGGATCCGGTCCCGCCTGCCCGGCACCAGTCTGGCGCAGTTCCACCCGGCCAAGGCCGTCAGCGATCCGGAATTCGGCCATCCCACGGGCAGCGACCTGCGCGGGGCGGTGTTCTGGCCCAAGGCGGGCTATGTGACCGACCCGGCCCTGGCCGCCCAGAACCTCGCCGATGCGGCAAAGGCCAAGGGTGCGGCGTTCCTCTATGGCGCGACCGTCACCGAGATCCTGAAAAACGGAGGCAAGACCGCTGGCGTCCGGCTGGCCGACGGCGCCGAGATCCACGCCCCGGTCGTGATCAACGTCGCCGGCCCTGCCTCCGCCCGCATCAACGCGTTGGCCGGCGTCACCGACGAGATGACCATCTCCACCCGCGCCCTGCGCCAGGAGGTGGTCCACGTCCCCGCCCCCGCCGGGCTCGACTTCGAGCGCGACGGCATGGTCCTCTCCGACAGCGACATCGCCGTCTACTGCCGCCCGGAGCACGGCAACAACATCCTGATCGGCAGCGAGGACCCGCCCTGCGACGCCCATGTCTGGGTCGAGGACGACACCGACTACGACCGCGAGTTCTCCGAACAGTGGCGGGTCCAGGCCCTGCGCTACGCCCAGCGCCTGCCGAGCCTCGGCATCCCCAGCCGGATGAAGGGCGTGGTCGATCTCTACGACGTGACCGAGGACTGGATCCCGATCTACGACAAGACCTCGCTCGGCGGCTACTACATGGCCTGCGGGACCAGCGGCAACCAGTTCAAGAACGCTCCGGTGGCCGGAAAGATGATGGCGGCCCTTGTCGAATACGACGCGGCCGGACACGATCACGACACCGCCCCGCTCTCCTTCCGCCTGCCCTATCTCGGCCGCGATATCGATGTCGGCTTCTATTCCCGCAAGCGCAGCATCAACCAGGAGAGCAGCTTCTCGGTGCTGGGATGAGGAATGCATCGTGAATGACGCCGGCCCGCCACCGAACGCCCGCCTGACCCATACCAAGGCCACACGGGAAGACTGGATCCGGGTCGCGCTGGAGACCCTGATCGGCGAGGGGGTGGACAGCGTGAAGGTGCTGACCCTGGCGGACCGGCTCGGCGTGTCGCGCTCCAGCTTCTACTGGTACTTCCGAAACCGGGAACGGCTGCTGGACGCCCTGCTGGCACACTGGCAGGACACCAACACCCGCGCCGTGGTCGAGCAGGCGGCCCTGCCCTCCACCTCCATCGTGCATGGGGTGACGAACATCTTCCGCTGCTGGGTCGACGAGCGGCTGTTCGATCCGCGGCTGGATTTCGCCATCCGCGACTGGGCGCGGCGGTCCGAGCAGGTCCGAGCCGAGTTGGACCGGGCCGACGAGACCCGCGTGGCCGCCATCGCCGAGCTGTTCCGACGCCACGGCTGGGAGGAGCGCGAAGCCTTCGTGCGCTCCCGCGTGCTGTATTTCATGCAGATCGGCTACTACGCCCTGGATCTGGGCGAGACCCTGGAACAGCGCAAGGCCCTGACCGGGCACTACCTGAAGGCCTTCACCGGCCAGGCCCCGACACCCGACGAACTCGACCCGTATCTCGCCTGGATGGACGAGATGGCGGCGCGCTAGGCGCAAAAATTAGAGAGATCTGAATCGAAAAGACACCACAATGCCATTAATTTTTTGAATTATTTTTCAACTTTAACACTTCCAGCCCGCCATTTTCCGTCACGCATAACTGGATCATAAGACACTTTGTCGCCAATTCTGATAAGCATTCCCTTTTGAAAATCGGAAATGTGAAAAAAATAATCCTTCTGCGACGCTCCTCCTCGAATGAATCCAAATTTCTTGTTTGCATCAAACTTCACAATACTTCCGATTTCACGCGCAGACACTCGTGGCTGCAATTTTACCTTACGCCCGACATTTAAGGCTTTGGTCAATCCATAGAATATCTCATAATCAGTGTTAGCTCTAACTTTCGGAGACGGGTTTGCGGGGGATCTTTCTCGAAAGCACCATCTAATAAATTTCTTTTCATAACCTTCATCATCTGTTTCAAAATAACATATGACATTGTGATCGTACAGAAACTGCAAGAATACTTCTGCTGTATCGAAAAATTTTGGCAACGCCTTACCTGACGCCGCACAGTCCGCGCAGAATCTAGTGAACGCAGAATAGTATTCTTCGTAACTAAATTTTTTCTTTCCATTTAAATAAGAGAAAAATGATATAAATTGATCATAATCGGACTGTGTGTAGTAAAAAAGAAGTTGATCACGCACTTCTCCGAGAAGATAGTTTGCGTGCGCATCTCGAAAAGTAGGGTCATTAAAATCAGATCGCGAAACGGTTTTTGACCCGCCACGAGCGGTAAGTATTTTTTGCATCGTATCCATCATCGCATTTACATCACGCGGACGATGATAGCAAAATCTTAAGAACGAAAGAAAAGAGCTGACACTTTCTTTTAATCCATCATCTTGATACTCGATATTGTCACTTTGAAATGGAAAATAATGATCCCACGCCGTACCTTTTCTTATCTCATCACTTTCATTTGATTGCTGTGACGATAAAATCCTATCCGCCACAGAAAATAGCCGCGACGTTCTATAATCTTTATATGTTGTTTGCCAATCAAGATATACTGAATTATCTCTTATTTTCGTATTTACATTATGAAGCCCAGAAGTGAGAAGAATATCGGGACGCACCAATAATACCACACGAATCCTTCCTCTACTATCTCGAATATTTGACAAAAAGTCAGTGTTTATCGACCACACAGCATCAATGAGACCACGAACGCAATCAAAATACTCTTCATATGCGATCTCAGATGGGCGAATATCAATTCCATCAATGAATAAAATAAAATCTTCATCTAAATTGAGCTGAGATACCGCATCTTCGAAAGATCTACGCAAGGTTAGCAAATTTGTCTGAAAGGTCGTTTTTTTATCCTCGACCTTTCCACTAATTTTTCCTGAAGTTTTAGCTCCACTTCCGCCGTACTTGGCCACCAGTTCCGAACTTAGCTCTGAAGATTCGATAAACGTCATAACCTTAGATACTTCGGGCGAGAATGCATTTCGATAGAATTCATCCATCGCATCTTTAATCCCGCGCAGCTTTGAGAAGCGCTGTAAAAATTTAGGCGTTGAGGAAACATCAATAATACTGGAAGCACACAATATCATCAACAAAGTACGCCAGACTTCACTATAATGACTAAGCGGAAGATATCCAGATTTCTTAAGTTCTAAAAATTTTTGATACTCAGTTTGGCGTATATCATAAGTGAATGCATTCTTTTCTTTATACCGACTATTTCTCATGTAAGTAGAATAAGCTGTCTTTCCAGTGCCTTTTTCACCAATCAAAAAGAAAACATTGGGATTGAGGAGCCTCTCGAGATATTCGTCTCGGACAAAATATTTTGAAAGAAGCTCCTTATTTGATCTAGCTCTATAGTTTTCGGCATTGGTAAACCCAATGTTAAGGCTGGTGAAATCTATGAATTCCATGATTTTACACTCTTCTTCCCTTGCGCGCAGCGACGGTGGCGTTGCAGGTCCCGACTGGTATTTCTACGAACAGCACACCGCTTCCCGCGTCCTTTCTACCATGAATCGTCGATATGGAAGAAACGCCTTGCGGCGATCATGGAAGGCTCAGCGATGGATTGAAGCGGACCGGCCTACCGGACGATCTTCCAGTAGGTGTCCTTCTTGGTCACCTTGCCGCCCTCGAATTCCCAGAGGTCGCAGCCGAGATAGGCGAAGGGCTCGCCGCCTTCGGGCGTGCCCTTGACCACCCATTCGGAGATCGCCTTGCTGTCGTCGACGATCCAGTGGCGGATGTCCTCCCAGCGCATGTCGGGGATCTGCTTGTAGCGCTCGGTCAGCACCTGGCCGATCTCCGCCTTGCCGTGACAGACCCGCCCTTCAGGTGGTGTCGGACCGCTGGCCATGACCCACACGCACTCCTCCACGAAATGCGACAGGATCCCGTCGACATCGTGGCGGTTGAAACCGTCCTGGATCTCGTCCAGCAACGCGATGGTGATCACTCCGGCCATGGGCCCGTCTCCTCTGGTTGGGGTCAGTGCAAGGCGGTCAGCGCGCGTCCTTCAGCGGTGGCCGATATCGGTCATGTCGAACGGCGTGGTCTGGTAGATCTCGTTGATCCAGTTGCAGAACAGCAGATAGGCCTGACTGCGCCACCGGTTTTCCGGCGGCAGGGACGGATCGTTGTTCGGGAAATAGTCGTGCGGCACGTCGATCGGCTTGCCGCTCTCCACGTCGCGGAAGTACTCCTCCCCGAGCGACAGGGAGTCGTATTCGATGTGGTTGAACATGTGCAGCGACCGGCATTTCGGGTCGTCGAGCAGGCACAGCCCGGTATCCTTCGACTCCACCAGCACCTCCATCCCGCTATCGGCCGGGATGTCCTCGGACCGGACCTCGGTCCAGCGCGACACCGGGATGACGAAGTTGTCGGAGAAGCCGCGCAGGTAACGCGAGGTGCTGTCCAGCGCCCGGTGCCGAAACACACCGAAGGCCTTCTTCGGCAGGTCGTATTTCGGCATGCCGTGGAAATGGTGGACGGCGGCCTGCGCCCCCCAGCAGATGTTCAGGCAACCGTGCACATTGGTCTGGGTCCAATCGAAGATGCGGCGCAGCTCGTCCCAGTAGGTGACCTCCTCGTACTCGAGCTGCTCGATCGGCGCGCCGGTGATGATGAAGCCGTCGAATCGCTGGTCCCGGATATCCTCCCAGTTCTCGTAGAACGAGATGATGTGGTCGCTGGAGGTGTTGCGGGCGACGTGATTGGTGATCTTCACCAGCGTCAGCTCGACCTGCAGCGGCGTCGCACCAAGCAGGCGGGCGAACTGGGTCTCCGTACGGATCTTGTTCGGCATCAGGTTCAGCAGGCCGATCCGCATCGGGCGGATGTCCTGGCGGATGGCGGTGGCTTCGTCCATCACCGCCACACCCTCCGCCTCGAGCTGGGCGCGGGCGGGGAGATCGTCCGGGATCTTGATCGGCATCAGCGGCCCCCGCTCTCAGCGAGGACCGACGCAGTCGATGACGATTGGGTCAATTTCTAACTCCGTTCCACATTTCGGCCGCGTGCCGGGACACCGAATTCGCGGTGGCAGATCTCGGCCAGCCGGGCCATTCCTTCCCTGATCGTCTCCGCCGGCGGGTGGGCGAAGCAGATGCGGATGCGACGCTTACCGGATTCCGGGTCGGCCGACCACTCCGCACCGGGGTTTACCGCAACGCCCTCGGCAGCCGCCACCTGGGCGAGACGGGTGGTGTCGACCTCCTGGGGCAGGGTGACCCACAGGAAGATACCACCGGTCGGCCGGGTGAACTCGGCGGCCGTACCGAACTCGGCCTCCAGCGCCTCGACCAGGGCGTCGGCCTTACCCTTCAGCACCTTGTTCAGGTTGCCCACATGGGCGTCGAAATCCTGGGCGAACTCGGCCAGCAGGAGCTGTTCAACGGCCCCGGTCCCGCCGTCCGACTTCTGCGCCAGGATGCGGCTCAGTACCGGCCAGTCGGCGACCACGTAGCCGACCCGCAGGGCGGGGGCGATCGACTTGGAGAACGAGCCGCAATAGACGACCCGGCCACTGTCGTCGAGCGCGCGGATCGCCGGCGGCCGCTGGTCCGCATAGGGACCGTCGAAGATCAGATCGCAGTAGCAGTCGTCCTCGAAGATGGCGATGCCGTGCTTCTCAGCCAGCTTCAGCATCTCGTGGCGACGCGGCAGCGACAGGACCGTCCCGGTCGGATTCTGCACCGTCGGGATGGTGTAGATGAACTTCACCCGCTTGCCGGCCGCCTTGAGGCTGTCCAGGGTCTCGGCCAGGGCGTCCATGCGCATGCCGTCACCGTCCACCGGCACCCCGACCCAGTCGACGCCGAGCTTCTTCAGCTTGGTCATGGCCCCGCCGTAGCAGGCCTCCTCGATGATCACAGTGTCGCCCGGCTCCAGCAGGGCGTTGTTCACCAGATCCATGGCCTGCAGCGAGCCGCCGGTGATCAGCACCTCGTCCGGATCGGTCTTCATGCCGGCCCGGCGCTCCAGGATCTGCGCCACCGCCTCGCGCAGGGGACGGTAGCCCTGCGGTCCGCTCTGCATCCCGTAGGTCGCCAGCGTATCGCCCTCGCGCAGCAGCGCGCGGCTGACCGCATCGGCCAGGGTCTGCACCGGGATGCTGCTGCCGTCATTGTGGCCGCCGACGAAATTGTACTTCGGGAATCCGCCGAATTTTCCGGCGGCAGGAGGCAGCTTGGGGTTCAGCAGCGGGGCGAAATCGAAAGGCATCGGGTTTCCTCCGGGAGTCTCGTTAGGACCGTTCTTGATTATTTGTTGGTGAAGCTGCCGCCGCGCGACCCCTGGCCGCCATCGACGGTGACGACCTGGCCGGTGAAGTAGGTCGCCCGGTCGCTGACCAGGAAGGCGACGGTATCGGCCACCTCGGGAACCGTCGCGGCGCGCTGCATCGGCATGCCGGACATGTAGCTCTGCCAGTTGTCCTCACTGCCGCCGTCCTGCACCGCGCGGGTCTTCAGCAGGCCGATCAGCCGCTCGGTCTGGACCGGACCGGGGCTGACGGCGAACACGCGCACGCCGAATTCCAGGCTGACCCCGCCGATCGCCTTGGTAAAGGCGTTCAGGCCGGCATTGCCGGTGGTGCCGGCGACGTAGTTGAAGTCGGTCTTGTCGGCGGCGAGACCGGTGACATTGCAGATCACGCCGTGGCCGCGCTGCTTCATGGCGGCGAAGAACGTCCGGGTCATATTGATGTAGCCGAAGACCTTGAGCTCCCAGGCGTCGCGCCAACGCTCCTCGACCATGGCCTCGATGTCGCCGGCCGGAATGGCGCCGGCATTGTTCACCAGGATGTCCGGAATGCCGGCGGCGGCCAGTTCGTCGATCACGCCGGGCGCGGTGATGTCGCAGGCATGGACGGCGACCGTCACCCCGTAGGCGTCGCGGAGTTCGGCGGCGGCCGTCTCCAGCATGTCGCCGGAGCGCGCGGCCAGGCGCAGGTTACAGCCCTCGGCGGCGAGGCTCTCGGCCACGCCGCGGCCGATCCCCTTCGACGCGCCGGTGATCAGCGCGGTCTTTCCCTTTACGCCCAGGTCCATGCAGGCCTCCCCATCGGATTGCTTGTTGATTGGCCGGCAAGCATGGCAAAGCGCGGCGCCGCTGATAAGCACCTATCGGAGACGGGCTTATTGCCCAACAGAACCCGGTCGCAAGGCGACGGTATTGCGGCAGCCGGCGCCATCATGCTGACCTCTTGCCGCGTCCTACTCCGCGCACCGCTTCCGCAACCGATCGAAAGGCCCGTCATGCGCCGCCTCCTGCTCTTTCTCATCGCAGCCCAGGCCATCCTCGCCGCGCCGGCGACCGCCGAGAGCCGGATCGTGTGCACCCTGATCGAGGAGGCGGTCGGACCGGCGGCGGAGGCTCCGCGGACCCTGGTACAGGAGGGCGACTGCGACCAACGCCACTCGCCCGCCTCGACGTTCAAGATCGCGATCAGCCTGATGGGATACGACGCGGGCATCCTGACCTCGCCCACCGCCCCGGTGATGCCGTTCCGCGAGGGCTATGTGGACTGGCGCGAAGCGTGGAAGCAGCCGGCGGATCCGGTACGGTGGATGAAGGAATCGGTCGTCTGGTATTCGCAACAGGTCACGGCCAGGCTCGGGTCCGATCGCTTCGCGGCGTATGTGGAGGCATTCGGCTACGGCAACCGGGATCTCTCCGGCAAGAAGGGCGAGGGCAGCGGCCTGACCACGGCCTGGCTCAGCTCGTCGCTGGCGATTTCCCCGGTGGAGCAGGTGGCGTTCCTGCAGCGCATGCTGGCCGGCGAGCTGCCGGTCTCCGAGGCGGCGGTAGAGAACACGGTCTCGATCCTGGACTACGGCGTCCGGCCGGGCGGCTGGCACGTCCATGGCAAGACCGGCTCGGGCCTGCCGCGGGAGGAGAACGGCAGTCTGATGTGGGGCCAGCCGTTCGGATGGTTCGTCGGCTGGGCCGAACGCGACGGCCGCAGGGTGGTGTTCGCCCGGCTCATCCACGAGAGCGAGAAGCCGGAGAAGCCGGCGGGTCCGAAGACGCGGGACGGCCTGTTCGCGGCGTATTTCGACCGGGCGGAGGGCCTGCCCGAGTGAGGGTGAGGCGCCGCGAATACGCCCTTCTTTCACTCCCCGGATTTAGTCCGAGGCCGACGGTGCAGCGTGACCTGGATTGGACCGTGCGGCCCCTTTGGTAGGCCCCGGACTAAATCCGGGGAGTGAAGGAGGAGTAGGGAGCGGACGTAGGAGAGAGTGGGAGGAACCAGTCCCCTACTCCCGTGTTTCGGCATAGCGGCGGGAGAAGTTGTCCACCAGTTCCACCGCCATGGTTCCGATCGCCTGGTCGAGCACATGGTGGGAGACGAGCAGCCGTTCCTGGTCGTACAGGCTGGTCATCTGGAAACTCTGGTCCTCGGAGACGTCGAGGGAATTCACCCGCACCTGCAGCACGCCCACACAGGACAGCCGCTTGCGGTACCGCCCCGTCGCCGAGGGATGGCCGATGGCATAGATCACCAGATTGACCGGTGCCTCCGCGTCCACCCCGATGCCGTGGCGCGTCAGGGTGCGGGCGATATCGTCGACCGTCCCCTCCCGGTCCGCCCAGCAGCCGCCTCTGACATTGTCCTCCACCGCGATGGACAGCGACAGCTTGTCTTTCGGACCACCGAACCATGGGAAATCGGCTGCCGCGTCGCGGGCGGACAGGCCGATCGTCAGAAGCGGCACGGCCCCGAGAAGCACCGCCGCCAGGATGTGACACATGCGCATGCCGTCAGATCCTTCCCTGCCGGTTGCCGCTGCTGCCCCGTCACCCTGCCGCGAAGTGTACCCGACACCCCGCCGCCGCTCCAGAGACCGTGGGGCCCGATCAGAACTTGCCGAACTTCAGGTAGGCCTCCTCCGGATCCATGCCGTCGAGGATGGCCTTGCGCATGTCGCCCTCGGTGGAGACCACCTTCTCGGTCTCGGCGACCACCTCCTCGGCGATCTCGCCCGGGATGATCACCACCCCGTCCCGGTCGCCGATCAGCCAGTCGCCGGAGCGCACGGTCACCGTGCCGATGGTGACCGGCTCGCCTAGCGCGTCGTAGGTCCAGCGCTCAACGATATCGGCCGGGGTGTTGAGCTCGCAGAACACCGGGAAACCCATGTCGAGGATGAAGTCGGTGTCCCGGCAATGGCCGTCGACCACATAGCCGCGGGTGTCCTTCACCGTCAGCGCCTGGGCCGACAGCTCGCCCATCAGCGCCACCGCCTTGGTGTTCGGTTGGCAGACCAGCACCTTGCCGCCCGGCACCTTGGAGAGCACCCGAGACCAGCGCAGCAGCGTCTCGTGCCGGCTCAGGGTCTGATCGATATGGCCGGAGATGGTGTAGATCTCGCCCGCCACCCGCTTGGTCGGATCGAGCGGCCGGATGGTCGGCGGCAGCACCTGGTTACCGTGGCCCATGACCCGCAGGACGTCGTGCACCGCGCTCGCGTAACAACCGAGCAGCCGATCGGCGAGATCCGCCATCTTCCTCTCCCTCGCACAGGCGGCTTTAAGTCCGCCATTGGTTGTCTTTAGAGTAGCCGCGTCGAACAACGCGAACAGGAGTGTGGCGCATGGAGTCGAGCGACGTCAAAACCGCAGAGGACGTGCTGGCGCTGGTGGACGAGCGGGCGCTGACCCACGTCAAGGTGGGCGTATTCGACATCGACGGCATCTTCCGCGCGAAATGGATGGCGCGGGACAAGTTCGCCAGCGCGCTGAAGGGCGGGTTCGGATTCTGCGACGTGGTGCTCGGCTGGGACAGCAACGACCAGCTCTACGAGGATCCAGCGGTGGACGTGACCGGCTGGCATACCGGCTATCCCGACGCCGAGGTCCGCCTGCTGCCGGATACCGCCCGCGACGTGGCGTTCGAGCCGGACATGGTCATGGTCCTGGGCGAGTTCGCCGGCAAGTGGGAGGCGGTCTGTCCGCGCGGCACCCTGCGTCGGGTGCTGGACCGGGCCGACGCCATGGGCTTCGCTGTCAAGGCGGCGGCCGAGTACGAGTTCTTCCTGTTCGACGAGACGCCCCATTCGGTGCGCGAGAAGGGCTACCGGAACCTGAAGCCGCTCACCCCCGGCTTCTTCGGCTATTCCGGCATCCGCTCGTCGGTGCACGCCGACCTGCACCTGATGTTCCTGGAGATGTGCGAACTGATGGACATGCCCGTGGAGGGGCTGCACACCGAGACCGGGCCGGGGGTGATGGAGGCCGCGATCAAGGTGGACGACGCCCTGGTCGCCGCCGACCGGGCCGCCCTGTTCAAGACCTTCACCAAGGTGTTCTTCCAGCGCCACGACATCATGGCCAGCTTCATGGCCAAATGGTCGATGGACTATCCCGGCCAGTCCGGCCATATCCACACCTCGTTGACGACCAAGGACGGCGCCCCGGTCTTCCACGACCCCAACGGCGCCCACAGCATGTCCGACACCATGCGCTGGTTCGTCGGCGGCCAGCAGGCGCTGATGCCGGAGCTGCTGTCGATGACGGCGTCGACGATCAACTCCTACACCCGGCTGATCCCCGGCTTCTGGGCGCCGACCCATGCCAACTGGGCGGCCGACAACCGCACCACCTCCCTGCGGGTGATCGAGGGCTCACCGAAGTCGCAGCGGGTGGAGTACCGGGTGGCGGCGGCCGACGCGAACCCGTACCTGGCGATGGCGGCGGCGATCGGGTCGGGCCTGTGGGGCATCGAGAACAGGATCGAGCCGGGAGAGGGCGTGACCGGCAACGCCTATGCCAAGAAGTTCCCGGCCAAGGCCGCCCTGCCCGGCTCGCTCGGCGAGGCGGCGGCTCGGCTGAAGCGCTCGATGGCAGCGCGCGAGCTGTTCGGCGACGGCTTCGTCGACCACTTCTCCGCCAGTCGGATGTGGGAGGAACGCGAATACCGCCGGCACGTCACCGACTGGGAACTGGCGCGGTATTTCGAGATCATCTGAGAGCCGGGGCGACGGTAGGGGCCTTAGAGCCACCGCCGCACCCGGGCCTTATAGGCCCGGTATGCGTCGCCGAATTTGGCTTCCAGATAGGCCTCCTCCCGGCCGATCACGGCAATCTGCATGATCACCAGGGTTGGGAGCAGCAGACCGAGCATCCAGGCGCTGTTAACCCAAAGGCCGATACCGGCCGATACCGCCGTCAGCGCCACATAGATCGGGTTGCGGGAGAACCGATACGGGCCGGAGGTCACGATCGCCGTGCTCGGATGATGCGGCTGCACCGCTGTTCCGGCGCGCCAGAACAACCCCGCGCACCACAGGGCCAGGAGCAACCCGGCGACGATCAGGGCGATGCCCGGCACCGAGCCGGCGCCAGGCTCCAGCACAGGCAGCGGGACCAGCCAGTCGAGGGCCGCTCCCACGGCCAGGGCACCGCCATACAGAACCGGCGGCGGCGCGATGACTCCAGGATGATCGCCCCGCGCCGCCATCGCGTTACCCCAACGCCTTCATCAGCCGCTTGGCGAAGCCGTCGAGCGAGGCCTTGTCGATCCAGCGCAGGACCACGACCAGGTCGTGCTCCGGGTCGATCCAGATCACGTTGGAGCCCACGCCCATGGCGAAGTAGCTGCTGCGCGGGGCGCTGGGGACGTGACGACCGTCGCCGTTGAGCCACCACAGATAGCCGTAGCTCGGGTTCAGGTCGCAGGGCGTTGTGCAGGCGTCGATCCAGTCCGGGGAGAGCAGAGGTACGCCGCCCCACATGCCCCGGCGCAGCATCAGCAGTCCGACCCGGGCGTGGTCGCGGGCGGAGATGAACAGGCCGCCGCCCCAATGGGCGCCGCCGGAGACCGACTGCATGGGCTGGCCGTCGACCTCGACCCAGGAGTTGATGTAGCCGTTCCAGCTCCAGGTGTCGGACCCGCCGATCGGATCCAGAATGCGGGTCTTCAGGACCTTCGGCAGCGGTTTCTTGTGAACCCGCATGAGCGACAGCGACAGCCGGTTCACCCGCACGTCGTTGTACTCCCAGAATTCGCCGGGAGCGGCCAGGTCGCGGTGGGTTCCCTTTTTCGACGGGGTGCCCGGCGGCAGGGAGAGATCGCGGTTGCGGTCCACCAGATCGGGCTTGGAGAACAGGGTGCCCTCCCATTCCGAGGTGTTCTGCAGGAAGTGCTTCCAGGTGCAGGTCTTGTTCTGGTCGGCGTCGAAGCCGCCATCGTCGACCAGCGCGCCGACCGGCTCGTTCACGTCGGCGATCAGGCCGTCGTCGACCGCCAGTCCGGCCATGATCGAGAGATACGACTTGGTGCAGGAGAAGGTGATGTCGGCCCGGTCGGTCGGACCCCATTCGGCCAGAATCCGGCCGCCCTTGAGCACCAGACCGGCGGCCGGGCCGCGCGGCGCGGTCGGACCGATGATGTCGCCCAGCGGCGGCGGCTCGGAGAAGTGACCGCCCTCCAGCGCCTTGGCGATGTCGCGGTTCATCTTCGACTCGTGGTCGATGGCGAAGGTCACGGCCTCCTGCAGCGCGGCCGCATCGGCCCCCGCCTCGGCGGCCTCGATCCGGGCCCAGTCCTCGCCGGCACCCGGCACGTAGTCGGTCATGCGATCTCTCCCAATGGGTTCGGCCGCGATGCTAGCGATCTTTGCCGCCGCGCCAAGCCATGGAATCTTGCCCCGCCCCCACCGCTCCGTCGCCGTCTGCCCGGGCTCGACCCTGGGTCCAGAGCGACGCGTGCTGAGGCACCATCGACAACGCTCCGGTGCTCCAGCACGCGGACGTCTCGATCCCGGGCAAGCCCGGGAAGACGGAGCAGGAGGCGCTCGCCCCCCCTCACTCACTCCCCGGACTTGTTCCGGGGCCTACGTACCGGCTCGACCCTGCCGCGTGAGATAAGCCGCCGGCATGGGCGCACGCCCTGGCCTGGGTCCCAGAATAGATCCGGGGAGTGGAAATGTGGTGGGGAGGAGAGAAGCTCCGCCCCTACCGCGTCTCCGCCAGATATTTCACCGCCGCGTCGACGCCGCCCTCACCATGGGGGATGCCCTGGCGCTTGAGCTGCATCTCCACAGTGGCGAGGCAGCCCAGGATCATCGGCTCGTTCAGATCGCCCAAATGGCCGATGCGGATGACCTTGCCCGACAGCCGCGACAGCCCGCCGCCCAGCGCCACGTTGCTCTCCGCCAGCACCTTGCCGCGGAACGCATCGGCATCGAACCCGTCGGGCATCCGTATCGCCGTCACAGAGTTCGACAGCGCCGCCTCGTCGCGGCCGAACAGGCTCGGCCCGTTGCCACGGCCCCAGGCCTTGACCGCCCGCCGGGTGGCCTCGGCCAGCCGGGCGTGGCGGGCGAAGACATGGTCCAGCCCCTCCTCCAGCAGCATCTTCAGCCCCTCGCGCATGGCGAAGAACAGGTGGCTGGGCGCGGTGCCGGCGAAACGCAGGCGGCCGTTCTCCAGTGCCTTGATGCCGTCCCAGTCGAAATACTTGCGCGGCAGGGTGGCGGTCTCGCTCGCCGCCATCGCCTTGGCGCTGACCCCGGAGATGCCGAGGCCGACCGGCAGCATCAGCCCCTTCTGGGAGCCGGCCACGGCGACATCCACCCCCCACTCGTCCATGCGGAAATCCATGGAGGCGAGCGAGGAGATGGTGTCGACCATGAACAGCGCCGGATGCCCCGACGCCTTGATGACCTTGCCGATGCCTTCCACGTCGTGGGTGATGCCGGTGGAGGTCTCGTTATGGACGACACAAACCGCCTTGATCGCGTGGTCCTTGTCCTCGGCGAGGGCCTCGGCGACCCGGTCCGCCTCGAACGCCCGGTCCCAGTCGTTGGCCAGCGTGACCATCTTGAGGCCCATGGCCTCGGCCATCTCGCCCCAGGACTCGGAGAACCGCCCTGTCTCGCACATCAGGATCGTATCGCCCGGCGAGCAGGTATTGGTCATCGCCGCCTCCCACGAGCCGTGGCCCGAGGCGGCATAGACCATGATCTCGCCCTCGGTCTTCAGGACCTTGGCGAGGTTCTCCTTGCACTCGACCTGCACGTCCCAGAATTCCGGGGTCATGAAATCCAGGGCGGGACGGTGCATCGCCTGAAGCACCCGGTCCGGAATGTTGGTCGGACCGGGGATGTTCAGGAACTGGCGGCCGGGCTGTCGGGACATGCGTCTACTCCACTGTTAATCAACGCCTTCCACGAGGATCGCGTTGGCCACGCTGCAGGACTGGCGCAGCTCCTTGGGGCCTTTGTATTCCTCGCTGTGGTACCAGGCCTTCGCCTGCTCGTAGCTCGGGAACTTCAGGGCGACCATGCGGCCGAGGGGCTCCGCCCCTTCAAGCTTCTCGAATTTGCCGCCGCGAACCAGATACTCGCCGCCATACTGCGCGATGGTGGCCGGCACCTGGGCGCGATAGGCCTCGAAGGTTTCCTGGTCCTTCACGTCGACCTGAACGATCACGTATCCGAAAGCCATGTCCTGTTCCTCCTCGCTGAGTTTCATGTTGGCGCATTCGCGGACGCCGCGCGCGCAAGACAATCTCATAGACCCATGAGCTGGATTTGTCCGTAGCCCAGCCGCGCATGCTATCGTCGCGGAAGGGAAATCCGACGACAGCAGGTGTGGAGGGAGCGATGACATCCGAGGTTGGCGCGCCGGCCGGCGAGGGCGAGATCCTGCTCACGGTCATGCTGAAGCACCAGAAGGACAAGAACCTAGCCGAGATCAACGCCAGGCTCGACGCCGCCGGATTCTGGAAGAAGTTCCCGCCCGAGGGGATCGAGGTGGTGTCCTGGTACGTGATGATGGGCATCGGCCAAGTGGTAACCCTCAAGGTCCCCGGCCACCGGCTGCGCGAGGTCAACCTGGCAATCGAACAGAGTGCGTGGGGCGGCTTCGACACCGAGTTCTACCCGACCTACGACTTCCGTCCCGTGTGGGAGGGGATCAAGGCGAAGCAGGGGTAGCACCCGCTTCTCTGCCCCTGAACGTCATCCCGGGAGCGCCCCGGGCTCGACCCGGGGGCTGCCCGGGACCGAGCCCCGACGGCGCGACTGGGTCCCGGCCGGGTCCCGGATCACGTCCGGTCCCCGCCGGGATGACGTCTAGGACTGAGGAAAGGACAGCGGCGTTACTCCGCCGGCAGGTTCGCCGCCAGGAAATCCTGGAAGGCGTCCCAGGACTGGGTGTCCGCCACTTCGCGGTAGCGGTCGCTGTCGAACACCGTGAAGGCGTGCGGCGCGCCGGAATAGACCTGGATCTCGTACATCACGCCGGCCTTCTCCAGTTCCTCCGACAGGGCCGCGACCTGGCTCATCGGGATCGCGGTGTCGGCGCCGCCATGGGCGACCAGGATCGGCGACGTGTCGGCCGGATAGCTCTGCCCGTCCGGCGTGGCGAGCCCGCCGTGGAAGGTCGCGTACCCGACGACGTTCGCGCCCTTGCCCGAGCGCGCCAGCTCCAGCACCGCCGCCCCGCCGAAGCAGTAGCCCATCACCACCGTCTTGCCGTCGCGGTCCTTGCGCGCCTCGGCGAGGCCGCCCAGGATCAGCGAGCGCATGCGCTCGCGGTCGGTGTAGAGCTTGCCGGTCTCTTCCTTCTTGGCCCCGGTCTCCACCGGCCGGTTGCCCTTGCCGTAGAGATCGACGGCGAAGGCGTCGTAGCCCAGTTCGGCCAGCATCTCCGCCCGCTTCTCCTCATAGGCGGTCAGACCGTCCCAGTCGTGGATGATCAGCACCAGCCCCTTCGACTCGCCGGCGGCCTCGGCCCGATAACCGGTGAAGCTCTCGTCGTTCACGGTGTAGTCGACAGACTCGCCGGCGAGGGCGGAGAACGGCAGCAGGGCGGCGAACGCCGCAGTGGCCAGAAGTCGCATGGGTTGGGTCTCCCTGTAACGCGGTCGGTGGGAACGAGGTCGGTGTTTCGCCTGAAGAGTCAAATGAGACCCGTCCGCCGTTTCTCAAGCCGAACCGAGCAGCGGATCGACAAAATCCCAACGCGCAAAGGGGTTTACACTGTTCTCCCAGCGACGTGAATCCGCCGAAATGTCGGTTTCACTACATTCGGGGTTTGGTCCGGGACGCGCATCGGTTAAGGTTCTGCTGCGCTGCAACACGCGCAAATCCGAAAGTCCCATCAACGACCCAGGAGGAATACTCCCGTGAAACCGATCGAATCCGCCGAGGACATTTCCGAGCTCGCCTTCGGGTTCATGGCGTCGAAGGCTCTGTTCGCGGCCCTGCATGTGGACGTGTTCGGGGCACTGTCCGACGGCCCGAAATCGATCACGGATCTGGCGGCGGCGACGAAGGTGCCCGCGCAGCGCATGCAGACGCTGGTGACGGCCCTGGTCTCGGTCGGCCTGCTCACCCGCAACGACGGCAAGATCGCCAACGCGCCGGCCAGCGACGCCTATCTGGTGCGCGACAACACCAACTATTTCGGCGATTACCTGCGCTTCCAGATCGATCGCCAGATGTATCCGTTCATGGAGAACCTGGACAAGGTTCTGCTCGGCGACACCGACGACATCGAGTATCCGGACTACGCGTCCTGGATGGCCGACCGGCACCATGCCGAGCTGTTCAGCCGCTCGCAGCATTCCGGCTCGCTCGGCCCGGGCGCGGTGCTGGCCAAGCGCCTGCTCAAGGAAGGCGCGGTCTCCGAGGATGTCGGCTCGATGCTTGATGTCGGCGGCGGCTCCGGCGCGTTCTCCATCATGTTCTGCAAGCGCTTCCCGAAACTGCACGCCACGGTGCTCGACTTCCCCAACGTGATCGAGGTCGGCAAGACCTTCGTCGCCGAGGAGGAGATGTCGGACCGGATCGACTTCGTCGCCGGCGACGGCACCAACGCGAACTGGCCGAACGACCAGGACATCGTGCTGATGAGCTATCTGTTCTCCGGCGTGCCGGAGGAGGCGATCGACAAGCTGTGCTCCGATGCGTTCCGGGTGCTGAAGCCGGGCGGGCTGATCGCGATCCACGACTTCATGGTGACCGACGACCGCAAGGGCCCGGCCCTGGCGGCGCTGTGGCAGCTCCAGCACATGGTCTACACGCCGGACGGTGTCGGCATGACCCCGGGCTTCGTGGAGAAGCACCTGAAGAAGGCCGGGTTCGAGATCGAGATCGACGACGACCTCATTCCCGGCATGACCCGGGTGATGACCGCCCGCAAGCCGGGCTGAGGCGACCCAACCCGTCACCTCTTCCCGTCATCCCGGTGGCGCCCGGACTAGAGCAGATCGTGCGGTGACGGGATCACTTCGTGATCGCGTCGGCGTGCGTGAATCTGCTCTATCTCATTGTTTTAGAGACAAATTCACCGACCATATCGAATCATGAAATGATTTGATATGGTCGGATTTGGCTCTAGATCCGGGTGCCGCCCGGGACCCGGCATCCGCGCAGTCTGGGTTCCGGCCGACCTCCGGGTCAGGCCCGGAGCTCGCCGGGATGACATTTGAGGATCTACCTAAGGCTTAAGGTATCCGTTCCACCCGCAGCACGTTGGTCGACCCCGGCTTGCCCATGGGCACGCCGGCGGTGATCACGACCTTGTCGCCGGTCCCCGCGAAGCCCTCGCTCTTGGCCACCTCTGTGGCGCGCTGGACGATGGCGGAGAACCGCTCCTCCTGGGCGATGGCGACCGCGTGGACACCCCAGGCCATGGCTAGGCGCCGGGCGGTCTTCATCGAGGAAGTGATGCACAGGATCGGCACCGTCGGCCGCTCGCGCGAGGCGCGGATCGTGGTCGAGCCCGACGTCGTGTAGGTGACGATGCAGCCCGCGTCGATCGCTTCAGCCACCTCGCGCGCCGCCAGGGTCATGGCGTCGGACACGGTGCGGTCGGGCACCGGCTGATTGGCATGGGCGGCGGCGAGATAGAAGTCGTCGCTCTCCACCGTGCGGATGATCTGGTTCATCATCGTCACGGCCTCGATCGGATATTTGCCCGCCGCCGTCTCGGCCGAGAGCATCACCGCATCCGCGTTGTCGTAGACGGCCGTCGCCACGTCCGAGGCCTCGGCCCGGGTCGGGGACGGCGCGTAGACCATGCTGTCCAGCATCTGGGTGGCGACGATCACCGGCTTGCCGAGCGACCGGCACAGCCGGACGATCCGCTTCTGGATCGGCGGCACCTGCTCCGGCGGCAGCTCCACGCCCAGATCGCCGCGCGCGACCATCACCGCATCGGAGATTTCGACGATCTGGTCGAGCTGTTCGATGGCGGCCGGCTTCTCCAGCTTGACCAGCACCGCGGCCCGGCCGGCGATCAGCTTGCGCGCCTCCGCCACGTCCTCCGGCCGCTGCACGAAGGACAGGGCGATCCAGTCCGCCCCCATGTCCAGGGCGAAGCGCATGTCGTCCTGATCTTTCGGCGTGAGCGCCGAGAGCGGCACGACGACGCCGGGCACGTTCACGCCCTTGCGGTCGGACAGCGGACCGCCCGTGATCACCTCGGTGTCGGCCGACTTGTCGTCGCATTTCACCACCCGCAGGCGCACCTTGCCGTCGTCCAGCAGCAGGTCGGTGCCCGCCTCCAGGGCGGCAAAGATTTCCGGATGGGGCAGGGTCACCCGCTTCTGCGTGCCCGGACCGTCCTTCAGCTCCAGGCGGAATTTATCGCCGGTCTTCAGCTCGATCGGGCCGTCGGGAAAGGTGCCGATGCGCAGTTTCGGTCCCTGCAGATCGGCCATGATGGCGATCGGCCGGCCGGACTCGGCCTCCAGGGCGCGGACGATGTCACAGCGCTTCTGGTGGTCCTCGTGACTGCCGTGGGAGAAGTTAAAGCGGAAGACATCCACCCCTGCCTCGAACAGATGGCGGATCATATCGGCGTCAGAACTGGCGGGTCCCAGCGTTGCGACGATCTTGGTGCTTCGGAAGCGTCTCATGGGCAAAGACATCGCATGGATTGATGACAAACGTAAGCATAACGAGGACGCACCGATCGGTCCAAAGGACGATCAACGCGGGTCTTTCCAGACCGTTGCCCATCCAATAGTCTGCTAGGCAACGAATAAGCCGGAGGACGATCATGAGTTCGAACAACGGCGCGGCGGGGACAGGCCCGGCGCGCCCCCTGGCCCTGCTCGCCTATCTCGCGGCCTTTGCCGGGGTGTGCGGCCACGCCTCGAGCGAGTTCGTGGTCAAGCTGACCCAGCTCCAGGGCGCCGAAGTCACGGTCTGGCGCTTCATGCTGGGCGGGGCGGCGCTGGTGCTGGTCTCGCTGAGCCGGGCGCAGACCCGCGACCTGATCACACCGCTGCGCGAGAACTTCCTCGCCGTGGTCGGCCTGTCGGTCTTCGGCATGGCCTTCGCCCAGTTCCTGTTCCACTGGGCGCTGGACTACGCCAGCGTGGTGCAGGTGGCGACCATGGTGACCACCATGCCGATCTTCGTGGTCTTCGTCCTGCGGATCGTCGACGGGACGACGATCACCGCGCCGAAGCTGGTCAGCGGCATCGGCGCCTTCCTCGGCTGCCTGTTCCTGCTGACCGACGGCGTGCTCGACCGGCTGGACGGCGGCGAGAGCTCGCTGCCCGGCATTCTGCTGGCCGTCGGCTGCGCCATCGTCGGCGCCTTCTACCTCGTGCTGGTCCGCCCGCTGATCAAGCAGTACGGCGCCATCCGCATGACCACCTACACCTTCGCCCTGGGCGCGGTCGCCATGTGGTTCGTCGCCGGTTTCCTGTGGGGGATCTGGGTCGACCCGACCACCCTGTTCGACCGGCCGGGCGACCAGGCGGCGGCGCTGATCACGCTCGGTGTGTGGAACACCTGCATTGGCTTCATCCTGTGGCTGTGGGGCCTCGGCAACGTGCCCGACCCGGCACGCGGCAATTACCTGTTCTTCCTGAAGCCGGTGATCGCCGCCTTCCTGGCCTATTTCATCCTCGGCGACACCATCACCGTGCCGCAGCTCCTGGCCATCCTGGCGATCACGGGCTTCGTGCTGGGCGAGATGTTCTACGACGACATCCGCACCGCGCTCGGCCTGCGGAAACCGGACGACGCAACGGAGCGCTGACCGGCCGCGACCTGGCGTTCCGGCAGGCCAGGTCGCGGCGGTTTCCCCGGCTTGTCCTCCGACCGCCGCCGCGCCACTGTGCGCGACATATGGATCACGGAGGACCAGATGCCCGCTCAAGAGATCGTCATCGCCGGCGGCAAGCGCACGCCGTTCGGCGACTTCGGCAAATCGCTGAAGGACATTCCCCTGTCGACCCTGGCAACCCACGCGGCCAAGGCCTGCGTCGAGGAGGCCGGCCTGAACCCGGAGAGGATCGATCACGCGGTCTGGGGCAACGTGCTGCCGGTCGATCCCGACGGCTACTATGTCGGGCGGGTCGCGGCGCTGAACATCGGCATGCCCGACAGCAGCTGCGCGCTCGGCGTGAACCGGGCCTGCGGATCCGGCACCCAGGCGATCCTGACCGCGGCCCAGCAGATCATGTCGGGCCATTCCTCGATCGCCATCGCCGGCGGCGGCGAGAACTTCTCGCGCGGCGCCTACGCCCAGACCGGCATGCGCTGGGGCGTGACGCGCGGCCAGCAGTCCCTGGAGGATACGGTCGAGTGGGCCTATTCAGACCCCTTCGGCCATGGCCTCATGGGGGCGACGGCGGAGAACCTGACGGAAGATTTCCAGTACCGGCGCGAGGACATGGACGCCTGGGGCGTGATGTCCCAGCAGCGCGCGGGTGCCGCGATGGAGAGCGGCTTCCTGGCCCGGCAGATCGCCCCGATCGAGGTGCCGGAGGGCCGCAAGGGCACGCGGCTGATGGAGATGGACGAGTTTCCGCGCCCCTCGGTCACGGTGGAGAAGCTCGGCGCCCTGAAGCCGGTGTTCCGCAAGGGTGGACAGGTGACGCCGGGCAACTCCTCGGGCGTGACCGACGGGGCCGCCTGGGTGGTGGTCGGCGACCGCGCGGCGCTGGAGGCCGAAGGCGTTCGGCCCCGGGTCCGTCTGGTAGACTGGGCGATCGTCGGCGTGCCGCCGCGCATCATGGGCTGCGGCCCGGTGCCGGCGATCCGCGCCCTGTGGGAGAAGCGCGGGCTGAAAGCCTCCGACATCGACTACTACGAGATCAACGAGGCCTTCGCGGTGGTGAACCTGCATGCCGAGAAGGAGCTGGGCGTGCCGCGCGACATCACCAACCTCTATGGCGGCGGCATCTCCATCGGCCACCCGCCGGGAGCGACCGGCGTGCGGATGGCGCTGGTGGCGATGCAGCATCTGGAGGACACCGGCCAGCGCTATGCTATCCTGTCCATGTGTATGGGTGCCGGTCAGGGCATGGCCGTTCTGCTTGAGCGGCTCTGACGCCACCGGCTAGGACGCCATCGGCTCGGGCGCCCGATGCCCGAGCCGATCCTTCCATTTCAGGAGGCCGCAATCGCGGAAACGCCGCACCCTCAGGACGCCGATCTGTCGCGCGTTCCCGCCTTGTGGCCCGGCCCGATTTCTGCGGAGGATCTCGGCGACGACGATATCGGCCAGTTCGGGCGCTATTGGCTGTCCCTGGCCGACGCTGCGGGCGGTGTGCCAGACCGGTCGGATTTCGACCCGACGAGAATCCCGGCACTGCTGGCCTACCTGATCGTGCTTGAGCACCTGGGCGGCGATGAGTTCCGCTACCGGCTGCTCGGCACCGGCGTCGATATCTTCACCCGGCGCTCCTATACCGGCCTGAAGACCTCGGAGATCGACGGTCACGGCCCCGGCAACCGCATCCACACCCTCTACATGGAAACCCTGCGCCAGGGCTGCATGATCGGCTGTGCCCTGCCCTATGTCGGACGCAGCAGCATCTGCAAGTCGGTGCGCCAGATCGCCGTTCCCTTCCGCACGGCGCAGGGCGGCGGGCAGGTCATCTCGCTGATCGAGTTCGACCTGATCTCCGGCATCGAGACCAAACGCCTGCCCCAGGCCCGGCGCTGGGTGCTGTAGGTCTCTACAGGATCAGCACCGCGCGGAAATCGTTCACGTTGGTCAGGGTCGGCCCGGTCACGATCAGCCGGTCGAGGGCGGCGAAGGCACTGTAGCCGTCGTTGTTCTCCAGATGCCCGACCAGGTCGATGCCGGCCGTCTCGGCCCGCTCCAGATCCCCCGGCACGAACAGCGCACCGGCATTGTCCTCGGTGCCGTCGATCCCGTCCGTGTCGCAGGCCAGGGCCGCGATCCGGTCGGCCAGCTCCGGCATCCGGCGTTTCAGCGTCACCGCGAAGGCGCAGAGGAACTCGGCATTGCGCCCGCCCCGCCCGTCGCCGCGCACCGTCACCGTGGTCTCACCGCCGGACAGCAGCACGCAGGGGGCCGCCGCCGGCTGGCCGTGACGCGCGACCTGGGCGGCGATACCGGCCATGACGGTGGCCACGTCGCGGGACTCGCCCTCGATGGCATCGCCCAGGATCACCGGGGTCACGCCGGCGGCGCGCGCGATTTCCGCCGCCGCCTCCAGCGACGCCTGCGGCCGGGCGGCCATCACCGTCTCCGCCTTGCCCAGCACCGCGTCGCCCGGCTTCGGCGTTTCGTTCGCCGCATCGTCCAGCGCCTTGGCCACGCTCTCCGGCGGGGTGATCGCGTATTTCCTCAGCACCGCCTTGGCATCGGCCAGGGTGCTGGTATCGGCCACGGTCGGGCCCGAGGCGATCACGTCCGGGTCGTCGCCCGGCACGTCGGAGATGAGGAAGGCGTGCAGCGCCGCCGGGGCCGCGGCGGCCGCGAGACGCCCACCCTTGATCGCCGACAGGTGCTTGCGCACCGCGTTCATCTCATGGATCGTCGCCCCGCTTTTCAGCAGGTCGCGGTTCACCGCCTGCTTGTCCTCCAGGCTCACCCCGTCCATCGGCAGGGTCAGCAGGGCCGAGCCACCGCCGGAGATCAGCGCGATCACCCGGTCCTCGGAACCCAGGCCGGACACCAGGTCCAGAATGCGCCGGGCGGCGTCGCGGCCGGCGGCGTCGGGCACCGGATGGGACGCCTCCACCACCTCGATCCGCGTGGTCGCACAGCCATGGCCGTAGCGGGTCACCACCAGACCCTCCAGCGCGCAGTCCGGCGCCTCGGCGGCGAACAGGCTCTCCACCGCCGACGCCATGGAAGCGGCGGCCTTGCCGGCGCCGATCACCACCGTGCGACCCTTATGGTCGGCGCGGGCCAGGGGCAGCAGGTGCGGCGGCAGGCACTGGGCCGGATCGGCGGCGGCGATCGCCGCGTCCATCATCCGGCGCAGCAGGTCGTTCGGATCGAGACTCATCACAGGCCGCCGGCTGCCTTCCAGGCCTCGTACTCGGCCTTGGTCTCCGCGTTCGGCGGATAGAGACCGATGGTCGGCCGCCCCTCTTCCACCCGCGCCTGCACCCAGCCCTCGAACCGGTCCTGCTCGACGGAATCATCGGCCACCTCGGCGGCGAGCTTGGCCGGGATCACCACCGCCCCGTCGCCGTCGCAGACGATCACGTCGCCCGGAAACACGGTGACATCGCCGCAGGCCACCGGGATCTCCACGTCGCCGCCGGAGAGCTGGGTGATGCTGGCCGGCGGGGCCGCACCCAGGCACCACACGTCGAAGCCGGTCGCCGACACGCCGGCGCCGTCGCGCACCGCGCCGTCGACCACCATCCCGGCGACGCCGCGCTTGGCGAGGCGGGCGGTCAGGATGTCGCCGATGGTGCCGGTGGTGGCGATGCCGCGCGCCTCGACCACCAGGATCGCGCCCTCGGGACAGGCCTCGATCGCCACCCGCGGGCCGTAACCCGGCGCACCGAGCACCGCCGGATCGGACAGGTCCTCGCGCAGCGGCAGGAAGCGCAGGGTGTAGGCCGGGCCGACCACGCAGCCCTGATCCGGTCGCAGCGGCTTCACGCCGTTGATGGAGACATGGCGCAGGCCGCGCTTGAGAAGCTGCATGGAGACGGTGGCCGTGCCCACGGCACGCAGCTTGTCGAGCGTATCTTGCGACGGGGCGGGGATGGAGGACATCGGGGGATCCGCACTGAGGAAGGGGCGCACAGTCTGCCGCGCCCGCCCGGCCGCCGCAATCGGTCAGCCGGGCTCTTTGCCCCCATTGCCGATCAGGTCGCGCAGCCGCTCCGCCGGATATGCGCCGTCCAGCTCCGCCGCCTTGGCGTTGGCCGTGCCTTCCAGGTCCTCGTCGGGCACCCCGACCGGCTCGGAGCGGGTCCATTCCTCCAGATAGGCGTCGGAGTCCTCGGCACCGCCGCGCATGGCGGCGGCGTCGATGGCGGCGATGAAGCGCTGGGGCAGCTCGACCTTGGCACTCTCGCGCCGCCGGCCGCGGCCTTTCTCGACGATGACCTGGGCCGGGATATCGCGCCAGGAGACGATGACCAGGTGTGCCATGGCGGAGCTATTCCGCGGCCTGGGCCGGGCCGGCGGCCGCGGCAACGAAATCGCCGATTTCGCCATAGCCCACGTGACGGTACTCGAAAGCCAGCCCGAGCCGTTCGGCCGCCTTGACCGCCTTGTCGCGCAGCCGGCTATCGGCGGTCTGGGCGAGATAGACCAGGGTGGTGTAGTGGCCGAAATAGTCGGGCAGAAGCTGCGGATATCGGTCCAGACCCAGTCCCTTGATGATCAGCCGGTCGAAATGCCGGACCAGATAGTCGGTCAGGTAGAACTGCCCCGGATCGCGGTCGGCCATCTCGGTGAAGGCGGCGGTGCCGGCGAACATCTGATAGCAGTGCGGGCCGGGAATCCGCTCCACCCCTTCGGCCGCCAGCATCCGGTCGAGCTCGCCACCGGTGCCGCAATCGCCGTACAGCACATAGACCCGGTCGTATTTCGTGCCGGCCGCGCGGATCTTGCGCAGCACCGCCGGGGCGATCTTCTGCGGCGTGTTGTGCCAGTGGGCTGGCAGGCAGGTGATGGTCAGCTCGGCCCAGCCGGTCATCCGCTTCAGATCGACCAGCTCGCGGGCCAGCGCCCCGCAGGCGATGAACAGCGCCTGCGGGCGGGGCGGCCGCTGCTCCTCCGGCCAGAGGGGGGCGGCCTGTTCCGGCGTCACGCCGTCGATCGACGGGTCGTCCATGGCGGTGTCACTCCCATGGCTGTCGTCCGCCGCTACTGTCCGGCGGCCTCGGAGTTCGAGCGCCGGCGCTCGGCGATGAGCTGCTTGGCGGTCTCGACCGCAACGGCCGCGTCGCGGCAATAGGCGTCGGCGCCGACATTCTCGGCGAAGGCCTCGTTCAGCGGCGCGCCGCCGACCAGCACGATGTAGTCGTCGCGCAGGCCCTTCTCCTTCAGGGTGTCGATGACGACCTTCATGTAGGGCATGGTCGTCGTCAGCAGGGCCGACATCCCGAGGATGTCCGGCTGGTGCTCCTCGATGGCCGCGAGGTAGTTCTCCACCGGGTTGTTGATGCCGATATCGATCACCTCGAAGCCGGCACCCTCCATCATCATGGAGACCAGATTCTTACCGATGTCGTGGATGTCGCCCTTGACCGTGCCGATCACCATCTTGCCGACGCGCGGCGCGCCGGTCTCGATCAGCAGCGGCCGCAGGATGAACATGCCCGCCTTCATGGCATTGGCGGCCATCAGCACTTCCGGCACGAACAGGATGCCGTCGCGGAAGTCGATGCCGACAATCCGCATCCCCTCCACCAGCGCCTTGGTCAGCACCTCGTACGGGGTCCAGCCACGCCCGAGCAGGATGTTGACGCCCTCTTCGATCTCGTCCTTCAGGCCGTCATAGAGATCGTCGTGCATCTGCTGGACGAGGTCGTCGTCGTCGAGCTCGGAGAGAACGATATCCTCGCCATCATCTTCGGCCATGGCCAACTGCCTCCAACATTCGCACTGCGCAGGCCGATCCCGTCGGCTTCGAGACTAGCAAGAGACATGGAATGGCCGGGTGGCGCTGCCATCCCCGCGACCGGTCGTGTCGGATCGGCGACAGGCGGCGGGGTCAGCCGATCGAAACCGGCAGCCGCTTGCGTCCCCACACCCCCGGCGGGCCGTCGAACACGCCGGGCAGTCTGGTGCCGCAGGACGTGCAGCCCCCGGCCGCGTCCAGTTTCCAGGCGCCGAGTTCGTACCAGTCGCGCTCGATGACCCGCTCGCCGCAGGTGTGGCAGTAGCTCGACTGCCGGCTCACGTCGTGGACGTTGCCGGTATAGGCGTGGCGTACCCCGTTCTTGCGGGCGATTCGCCGGGCCAGGGCCAGGGTCTCGAACGGGGTGCGCTGCTTGTCCAGCATGCGGTAGTCGGGATGGAAGGCGGAGAAATGCATCGGCACGTCCGGGCCGAGCCGGTCGACCACCCACTGGGTCATCGCCTCCAGTTCCGCCTCGCTGTCGTTCTCGCCGGGGATGAGGAGATTGGTGATCTCGACCCAGACGTCCGTCTCGTTGACCAGGTACTCCAGCGTGTCCAGGACGACGGCGAGCTCGCTCTTGGTGACGTCGCGGTAGAACCGCTCGGTGAAGGCCTTCAGGTCCACATTGGCGGCATCCATGTGCCGGAAGAAATCCTCGCGCGCCCGCTCGGTGACGTAGCCCGCCGTGACGGCGACGTTCCTGATGCCGCGCGCGTGGCAGGCCTGGGCCACGTCGTCGGCGTATTCGTGAAAGATCACCGGGTCGTTGTAGGTGAAGGCGACCGAGCGGCAGCCCAGCCGTTCGGCGGTGGCGGCCAGCGCTTCCGGCTGCGCCTCTGCCTGCATGGCGTCCATCTCCCGGCTCTTGGAGATGTCGTGGTTCTGACAGAAGTTGCAGGCGAGGTTGCAGCCCGCCGTGCCGAAGGACAGTACCGGCGTGCCCGGCAGGAAGTGGTTGAGCGGCTTCTTCTCGATCGGATCGACGCAGAACCCGCTGGACCGGCCGTAGGTGGTCAGCACGATGGCGTCGCCCTGCCGCGCCCGCACGAAACACAACCCGCGCGCGCCTTCCTTCAGCTTGCAGAAGCGCGGGCACATCTCGCACTGAACCCGGCCGTCGTCGAGCCTCCGCCAATGCGTGGTGGGGACGATGGGCCCCTTGCCGGACAGCGCCGGCGGGCGGGTTTCGGACAGGGTCGGGGTGGTGTGGGTCACGACGGCGAAGTCTCCCAAGCTCAGGGGCCCATCCTACCAGTCCGATGGTACCGCATCATCCGCCGATCTGGAGACGCGTGGCCTGCTGTGCTACGAATTAACCATGAGAGAATTGGCGAATACGGCGGTAATCCGCGCCCCCGAAGTCGCGGGCATGTTCTATCCCGACGGGCACAACGCGCTGGCCGACACGGTGGAGCGCTGCCTGGCCGCCGCCCGGCCCGATGGCGGGGTGAAGCCGAAGGTGCTGGTCGCCCCCCATGCCGGCTACCGGTTCTCCGGCGAGATCGCCGGCACGGCCTATGCCGGGCTCCGCGGCCGGGGCGAGGAGATCACCCGCATCGTCCTGCTCGGCCCGGCCCATCGGGTCGCGTTCCAGGGGATCGCCACCACCAGCGCCGATGCCTGGGCCACGCCGCTCGGCACCGTGCCGGTGGACTGGGAGGCCCTGCGCGCCGTCCTGCACCTGCCCGGCGTGACGGTACAGGACGCCGCCTTCGCCCGGGAGCACAGCCTGGAGGTCCACGCCCCGTTCATCCAGCGGGTGTTCGAGCGCGCCGCCATCGTGCCGCTGCTGGTCGGCGACGCCTCGGCCGCCCTGGTCTCCCAGGTGGTGGAGGCGCTGTGGGGCGGGCCGGAGACGCTGATCGTCGTCTCCTCCGACCTGTCCCATTTCCACGACTACGCCACCGCCAGAAAGCTGGACGCGGCGACGGCGGCGAATATCGAGCTGCTGCGGCCCGACCGGATCGACGGCCAGGGCGCCTGCGGCCACCGGGCGCTTGCCGGGGTGCTGGATCAGGCGCGCCGGCGCGATCTGCGGGCGACGGCGCTGGACGTACGCAATTCCGGCGACACCGCCAGCGGCAAGGATCGGGTGGTGGGCTACGGCGCCTTCGGTCTGGAATACGCCGAGTCCGCCCGGATCGGCGAGGCGGACCGCCGCCAGCTCGTGGAGGCCGCCCGTTTCGGCGTGACCTTCGGGCTGAAGCACGGACGCGCGCCGGGCGTGGGGATCGGCGCCGGCCTGTCGCCCGCCCTGTCGGCCCAGCGCGCCGCCTTCGTCACCCTGATGCTGGACGGCCAGTTGCGCGGCTGCATCGGCTCGGTCATCGCCCATCGCCCGCTGATCGTCGATGTGGCCGACAACGCGTTCAAGGCCGCCTTCGCCGATCCGCGCTTCGCCCGGCTGACGGCCGAGGAGGCGGAGCGGATGGAGGTCTCCGTCTCGGTACTGTCGACGCCGCGCCCCATGAGCTTCAGCGACGAGGCCGACCTGGCGCGCCAGACCCGGCCGGATATCGACGGGCTGATCCTGAGCGACCGGGTGAACGGGCGCGACCATCGCGGCCTGTTCCTGCCGAGCGTCTGGTCCGTCATCCCGAAGGCCGAGGATTTCGTGCGCCGGCTGAAGAACAAGGCCGGGCTGGATATGGCACACTGGTCGGACAGTCTGACCATCCAGCGCTATACCACCGAGAGCTTCGGCGGCTCCTTCCGAGAAATCGCCGCCTGACCGAAGGCAGACGTCGCGTGTCCGCAACGCCGAAGGCATCGAGCCACGCCATCGAAATGCCCGCGCCCTACGGCCTCGCGCCGGCGCCCGGCCTGCGATGGAACCCGGAGGTCGACTTCGCGGCCAGGAATATCCGTGCGCTGATCGACCTCTGGAAAGCCCATCGCCCGACGCGGCGCGGCCTGCCCAGCTTCGGCCGATTCGATGGCCTCGAGCTGCGTCCCTGGGCGGACAACCTGATCGTGCTGGACACCGAACCCACCCTGTTCGGCGGTCACAGCTACAGATACCGCATGGTCGGTCCCGCCGCCTCGACGGTCGAGGGCGGCAATTTCACCGGCCTGTATCTCCAAGACGCCCTGTCGAGCGCGCAGGCGGCCCCCCGTGTCAGGCTCTACGACCGGGCGCTCCAGTTCCGCGCGCCGGTGGAGGTAAGCGGCCGGGTCGCCCTTGGCGGAACCTCGCCCGCCACGCCCGGAACCGCACCCGGGTCTGCGCCCGGAACGGCACGATGGGACACGGTGGCACTGCCCCTGTCCTATGTCGGAGAGCGGGCCGACCACCTGATGGTGCTGACCTATGTGGAGGCGCTGGACTGAGGCCTGGGCCCCCGTCCAGCACCGCCGGCGTGTCGCGTTACGCCGGCACCGCCGCGTTCAGCGGGCCGAAGACATGGGCCGCTGCCATCGGCCCTTGCGGCGTGACCATCACACCGCAGGGGATCGCCCAGGAGCCGGGGAAGGCGCTGGTGCTGGCCTGTTCCACCGGAACGACACCCTCCAGGGCGGCGATCACGTCCGCCGCGAGGCGGTCATCCGCGATGATCTTCTCCATCAGGCTGATGTCGATGCGCGGCTGCAGGAAGGCGGCTTCCAGATCCATGCCGAAATCGTTGATGAACGAGGTGAGCTGGAAGATCGCCGGCATGATCTTGCGCCCGCCCGAGGCGCCCAGGCCGAAGGCGGCCTTGCCGTCGCGGGTGGCGAGCATCGGGCACATGTTGGACAGCGCCTTCTGGCCGGGTGCCAGGGAGTTGGCGCGGTCCGGGCGCGGGTCGAACCAGTTGATGCCGTTATTCATCAGCACGCCGGTCTTCGGCAGCACCACGCGGGAGCCGAAGCGCGACAGCAGGGTGGTGGTCATCACCACCATGTTGCCCTCGGCGTCGAGCACCGAGAGATGGGTGGTGCAGCTCCGGTCGCCCACATCGCCGGCGTGACCCATGGTCGACAGGCGCACCTTGTAGGACTCGATCAGCGCCTCGGCATGGGCCTTGTAGGCGGCGGCGTCGATCGGGCCGCTGAACTCGGGCAGACGTGACAGGGCGCCGGCGAAGGTCGGGCCGGCGGTGTAGCCCGGCGCCAGGTTGTACTCGGTGCCGCCCCGGGTGCGCTTGATCGGCTCCAGCACCTTGGCCTCGTAACCGGCGAGGTCCTCGGCCGTGATGCGCGAGCCGCCGGCCTGCAGGTCGGCCACCAGCGCCTTGGCGATCTCGCCGGTGTAGAAATCCTGCGGCCCGGCATCGCGCAGCCGCTTCAGCGTGTCGGCGAAGTTGCCCATGGGCATGCCGCGGTTGGTGTGATCCGAGATCACCGGCGCCTCGCCGTCCGGCAGCCAGACCGAGGCCGAGGTCTCGTATTGCCGCAGCCAGGCGATCTCCGAGGCCACGTTCAGCGTCGTCCACCAGGTCAGCCGATGGCCGCGCTCGGCCATGGCCACCGCCGGCGAGATCGCGTCGGCCCAGGACCAGGAGCCGAATTCCGACAGCAGCGTGGCGTAGCCGGCGCAGGAGCCCGGCAGGGCGATGGAGTGGTAGCCCTGCAGGTTGCGGTCCTCCAAGACGGCCGGCCAGCCGAACATGTCCGGCGTGCCCTCGGCGTCGCTCACCAGGGGGTAGTCGGCCGGGTCGAGCTTGCCGCCCGCCTGCATGCCGAAATCGATGCAGCGGGTGGTGCCCGACTTGGCGTCGTAGACGATCGCGTAGCCGCCGCCGCCCAGGCCGCTCATCCACGGCTCGGCCACGGTCAGCGCCAGCGCGGTCGCGACGGCCGCGTCGGCCGCGTTGCCGCCCGCCGCGAGCACCGCGGCGCCGACCTCGGAGGCCTGAACGTTCTGGGACGCCACCACGCCCTTGGTCCCGCGCACGGGCGGCTTGGATTGGGTCCAGGTCTCGATGGGTGAGGTTTCGGGAAGCGAGATCGCGGGCATGCCGCCCTCCTGATTGTGTGCGGGGTCCACCGTCGCATCCGCCGTCATGGGGGCGCTTGACCGTCGAAGCGGCGCTCAGCACATGGTAAGACGGCGGGCGGGACCGAAAGGAGCGGATACGGTATGGCGGTCGGGAATCTGTTGTCCAGCCTTCGCCTTGCAAGGGTCTCATGTCCCCTGCTGATCGGCTTGCTGTTGTCGGGGCCGGCCGCCGTCCAGGCCCAGGCGCCTGCCGCTCCCGGCGGTGGGGGAGCCGCCGCGGCAAATGCCGACTGCAAGAAGCTCCCCGGCGGCAACGCGCCGGTGCAGCGCATGGCGCGGCTGCAGGGCGGCATGTCCGTGCGCAACCTGGAGCTGACATATTTCGGCAAGCCGCTCTACGCCCTGTCGGACGCCGACATCGCCTATCTGAATACGCTGTGGCCGGAGTGCGGAACCTACGACGCGACGGTGGCCGACGAGATCGCCTCCAAACTGCGCACGCTGATCAGCGATGCCAAGGGCGCGCGGCAGGATTCCCTCGACTGGATCGCGTCGGTGGAGAAGGACATCGCCACGCTGAAGCCGGGCGAGGAGGCGATCCGCAAGATCCACGACCTGTGGCAGGAGATGCTGAACCGGGAATTCGAGATGCTGCCGGGCGACCTGCAGTATCTGGCGAAGAAGCTCTCCGACAAGCGTGAGGAGCTGTACACCGGCCAGCAGCAGCGCCAGCGAACCCTGGTGAACCCCTTCGACCCGGGGGCACCGGATACGAGGAGTATCAAGGAGTAAGCGATCCGGCTCCTCCTCACACACTTCCCGGCACAGGGCCGGGGAGTTCACGGTGGGGGGATTGGGTAGCGCCGGAGCCCTACGCCGCCCGGCGGTCCATCCAGTCGCGGAACTTGTACCAGGCGCCCACCGTCGGCAGGAACCAGGGTACGCCGGTGTAGAACGGCCGGCTCTCGAACGGCAGGCCGTCGAAGGCGCTCGGACGGTTGGTCTTGCCGAGGATCTTCAGCGCCACCCGGTGGCCCAGATGGCTCATCATCACCACGCCGCTGCCGTTGCAGCCCATGGCATAATGCACCCCGTTCTCGACGCCCATATGCGGCACCCGGTCGAAGGTGAAGGCGACGTTGCCGTTCCAGGCATGGGTGATCTTCACGCCCTCGAGCTGCGGGAAGATCCCCAGCATGTACTGGTACAGCACCGGCGCCGTCTCCAGCGCGGTGCGCGCCTGGAAGCTGGCCCGGCCGCCGAAGATCACCCGCGTGCCGTCCGGCGAAGGCCGGAAGTAGTATAGCACCCGCTTGGTGTCGGCGATCATCCGGCCGTCCGGGAACAGCTCGCTCACCCGCTCCTTGCCCAGCGGCTCGGTGGCGATGATGTAGCTGGCGATCGGGATCACCCGGCGTCGGTGCCACGGGGTCGCCTTGCCGGTATAGCCGTTGGTGCCGAGCACCACCTCCCTGGCCCGCACCGGCCCGCGCGAGGTCCGCACGGTGAGGTCGCCGGCCGGGCCGTCGATGCCTTCCACGCGGGTATGGGCCGAGAGATGGACGCCGGCGGCGCGGCAGGCCCGGCGCAGGCCCTTGTGGTACAGCGACGGGTGCACCCCGCCGGCCCGGTCGACGGTCATACCGCCGTGGTAGTACTCGGTGTTGACGTGGTGGCGCTGGCGCTCCCGCGCGACCAGGGCGGCGCCGGCATTGGCGTACTTGTTCAGGTCCTCGGCCTTGGCCGCCATCGCCTTGAAGGCGGCCGGGGTGTGGGCGCCGACGAACCGGCCGGTGCGGGCGTAGAAACAGTCGATGTTCTCGCGCCGGATCACCTCCTCCACGTGGTCGTAGCTGTCGCGCGCCTCCGACAGCATGTCGTCGACCCGCTCGCGGCCGAACTGCTTTTCGATATCGCCGCCTTTGCCGACATTGACCCCGCCGGACATCATGCCGCCGCTGCGGGTGCTGGCCCCCTCGCCGAAGCGCTCGGCCTCCAGGATCACCACCTTGACGCCGTTGCGCGCCAGCTCCAGCGCGGCCGACATGCCGGTATAACCGCTGCCGACGATGGCCACGTCCACCTGCTCCGGCGGCGGGGCGTCGCCCTCGTCGTCCGGCGGCGCCGCGTCCCACCAGTAAGGGTCGGTCCGGAACCCGTCGGCAAAGATATCGGTCGGCATCATCGCCATCTCCAGTGAGTGTTTCGTCCGACTGTAAGCCCTCCCCACAGCGGCGAGAAGTTGACACTTTCACGGCTCGTTGCCATAACGCGCCACCGTCTGTTGCGAACGCTTCGCAAGTATCCCGATGGCTCTCGGGGTTAAGGACAGTTCCGCGCGCCACGGGAACCGCATGCCCTTTCGCGATCGCTTCTTCCTCGCTCCCGCCGTGATCTGCGCGCTGGTGGCCACGCCGATCCTGGCGGTGGCCCTGCACGGCCTGGCGCAAACCGATCTGATCACGCACCTGATCAACACGGTGCTGCCGACCTACGTCGCCAATACCGCGCTGCTGGCCCTGGGCGTGACGGTGGGTACCGGAGTGATCGGCGTGGGAACGGCCTGGCTGGTGACCATGTGCCGGTTCCCCGGGCGCCGGGTGCTGGAATGGGCGCTGGTGCTGCCGCTGGCGGCGCCCGCCTATGTGCTGGCCTATACCTATACCAATTTCCTGGAGCATGCCGGCCCGGTGCAGGAGCTGCTGCGCCAGACCTTCGACCTCGGGCCGCGGGAGTACTGGTTTCCCGAAGTGCGCTCGCTCGGCGGCGCCATCGTCATGCTGACGGCGACGCTGTTCCCCTACGTCTACCTGCTGTCCCGCGCCGCCTTCCTCGAGCAGTCGGTCTGCGTGCTGGAGGTCAGCCGGACCCTGGGCCAGTCGCCGGCCCGGGCCTTCCTGCGGGTCGCCCTGCCCCTGGCGCGCCCGGCGATCGTCGCCGGCGTGGCCCTGGCACTGATGGAGACGCTGGCCGATTACGGGACCGTCTCCTATTTCGGCGTTCAGACCTTCACCACGGGGATCTACCGGGCGATCTTCTCGTTCGGCGACCGGGTGGCCGCCGCCCAGCTCGCCACCGGGCTGCTGGCCTTCGTCGTCCTGGTCATCGCCCTGGAGCGGGTGTCGCGCGGCCGCCGGCGGTTCGACCACACGACCAACACCCACCGCGCGCTACCCGGCTTCAGGCTCACCGGGATCAAGGCGGCCGGCGCGATCCTGGCCTGCGCGCTGCCGGTGTTCGTCGGCTTCGTGCTGCCGACCGTCCTGCTGATGCACATGACCGCGATCGGCGGGCACAAGCTGTTCGGCGCGCGCTACCTGGCCCTGACCCTGAACAGCGTGACCCTGGCCGGGATCACCGCGATCCTGGCGGTGCTGGTCTCGCTGCTGCTGGCCTATGCCAACCGGCTGTCGAAGAACCGCACCACCCACGTGCTGACCCGCCTCGCCGCGCTGGGCTACGCCGTGCCGGGCTCGGTGATCGCCATCGGCATCCTGATCCCGTTCTCCATCGTCGACCGCAGCGTGGACGACGCGGCGCGCAGCCTGTTCGGCGTGTCCACGGGCCTGCTGGTCACGGGGACCATCGTCGCCCTGATCTACGCCTATCTGGTGCGGTTCCTGGCGGTGTCGCTGCAGACCGCCGAGGCGGGGCTGACCAAGATCACCCCCAGCATGGACCAGGCGGCCCGCGTGCTCGGCCATCCGCCCCGGGCGACGCTGAAGCGGGTGCACCTGCCGATGCTGCGCGGCAGCCTGCTCACCGCCGGGCTGATCGTGTTCGTGGACGTGATGAAGGAGCTGCCGGCGACGATGATCCTGCGGCCGTTCAATTTCGACACGCTGGCGGTGCAGGCCCACAACCTGGCGGCCGACGAGCGCCTGACCCAGGCGTCCACCCCGGCGCTGACCATCGTCGCGGTCGGGCTGCTGCCGGTGATCCTGCTGAGCCGGCAGATCGCGAAGTCGCGGGCGGGGCATCGGAGGTAGCCCCTCCCCCCGGCCCAACCCCGTTTTCCCGGCGCAAGGCCAGGAAGATGAACAGAGCGGAAAAAGGGAAAGACCCCCGTCAGGCGTCCATCTTCAACGCGGCGATGAAGGCGGATTGCGGGATTTCGACCTGGCCGAACTGCCGCATCTTCTTCTTGCCTTCCTTCTGCTTCTCCAGAAGCTTCTTCTTGCGCGTGATGTCGCCGCCGTAGCACTTCGCGGTCACGTCCTTGCGCATCGCGCTGACGGTCTCGCGGGCGATGACCTTGCCGCCGATCGCCGCCTGGATGGCGATCTTGAAGAGCTGCCTGGGGATCAGTTCCTTCAGCCGCGCGCACATCGCCCGGCCGCGGGGGTCCGCCTGGGAGCGGTGCACGATCATCGACAGCGCGTCCACCGGCTCGGCGTTCACCATGATCGACAGCTTCACCAGGTCGCTCTCGGAGTAGCTGTCCATCTGGTAGTCGAAGCTGGCATAGCCGCGACTGATCGACTTCAGACGGTCGTAGAAGTCGAACACCACCTCGTTCAGCGGCAGACGGTAGACCACCATCGCCCGGTTGCCGGCATAGGTCAGCTCGATCTGCTCGCCACGCCGCTCGGTGCACAGGGCCAGGATCGGACCGAGATACTCGTCCGGCACGAAGATCGTCGCCTTGATCCACGGCTCCTCGATGTGGTCGATCTTCATCACCTCCGGCATGTCGGCCGGGTTGTGCAGTTCGATCATCGTGCGATCGGTCTTGTGGATCTTGTAGATCACGCTCGGCGCGGTGGTGATCAGGTCGAGATCGAATTCGCGCTCCAGGCGCTCCTGGATGATCTCCAGGTGTAGCAGGCCGAGGAACCCGCAGCGGAAGCCGAAGCCCAGCGCCGCCGAGGTCTCGGCCTCGAACTGGAAGCTGGCGTCGTTCAGCCGCAGCTTCTCCAGACTGTCGCGCAGATCCTCGAAATCGGCCGCATCGACTGGATACATGCCGCAGAACACCACCGGCACGCTCGGCTTGAAGCCCGGCAGCGCCTTGGCGGTCGGCCGCTTCTCCTCGGTGATCGTGTCGCCCACATTGGTGTCGGCCACGGTCTTGATCGAGGCGTTGATGAAGCCGACCTCGCCCGGACCGAGCTCGTCGACGGCGAGACCCTTGGGCGTCAGCACGCCGACCCGCTCGACCATGTGCAGGGCCTCCGCCTGCATCATCTTGACCTTCTGGCCCTTCTTCAGCGCGCCGTCATGGACCCGCACCAGGCAGGTCACGCCGAGATAGCTGTCGTACCAGCTGTCGACCAGCATCGCCTTCAGCGGCGCCTCGCGGTCGCCCTTGGGCGGGGGCAGGCGCTCGATGATGGCTTCCAGCAGCGCGTCGACGCCGAGGCCGGTCTTGGCCGAGATCATGATCGCATTGGAGGCGTCCAGGCCGATCACGTCCTCGATCTGCTGCTTCACCCGCTCGGGCTCGGCCGCCGGCAGGTCGACCTTGTTCAGGACCGGGATGATCTCGTGATCGACCTCGATCGCCTGATAGACGTTGGCGAGCGTCTGCGCCTCCACCCCCTGGGCGGCATCGACCACCAGGATCGAGCCTTCGCAGGCCGCCAGCGACCGGCTGACCTCATAGGCGAAGTCGACGTGACCCGGCGTATCGATCAGGTTCAGGGTGTAGCGCCTGCCGTCCTTGGCGTCGTAGATCAGCCGGACCGTCTGCGCCTTGATGGTGATGCCACGTTCGCGCTCGATATCCATCGAGTCGAGAACCTGATGCTTCATCTCACGCTCGGTGAGACCGCCGCACATCTGAATCAGCCGATCGGCCAGGGTCGATTTGCCGTGGTCGATGTGGGCGATGATCGCGAAGTTGCGGATATGGGAGAGATCACTCGTCATGGCGCGGGGTTATGCCCGAAATCTTGGGGGTTGGGTAGTGTGCTCGCCAAAGGAAAAATACCGCACCCCGGCAGTCCGGCAAGAGCCGACGCCGGCGGGGCGGAGCGGCGGCGATATCGTCAGCCTCTTCACCCGGCCGGTTTGCAGGCCTAGCATGGCGAAAAAAGAGGAAACGCCGCCATGAATATCCACGCATCCGCCTCGCATCGGCTGTCCGATGCCGAGGTCGCGCACTATCACGATCAGGGATACGTCATCCCGGACTGGCGCCTGCCGCCGGCCGTGCTGGACCGGATGCGCGCCGATTTCGAGGCGCTGAAGGCCGCCAATCCGGGCGTCGGCTCCGACAACATGATCTGCCCGCACATCCCGGCGGGCGGCGTACAGGGGCTGAAGGGCGCCGGCGTCTGGCTCGACTACGCCCGCATCCCCGAGATCCTCGACATGGTCGAGCAGCTCATCGGTCCGGATGTCGCGCTGTGGGGCACCACCGTGTTCGGCAAGCCGCCGGGCACCGGCAAGCGGGTGCCCTGGCACCAGGACGGCGAGTACTGGCCGATCCGGCCGCTGGCCACCTGCTCGGCCTGGATCGCGCTGGACGACGCCACGCCGGAGAACGGCTGCCTGCGGGTCATTCCCGGCTCGCACAAGCAGCAGCGCCTGCGTGCCCATACCCAGGACGACAGCGACGAGCTTGCCCTGAACCAGGTGCTCTCGCCCGACGAGTACGACGAGGCCGAGGCGGTGGACTTCGTGCTGCAGGCCGGGCAGGTCTCGCTGCACGACGTCTATCTGGTGCACGGCTCCGAACCGAACCGATCGGACAGGCGCCGCGCCGGCTATGTCTGCCGCTACATGCCGACGACCTCGCATTTCGACCGCGAGATCGGCCGCGCGCTTCAGGCCAAGGGGAACCTGGTCGATTTCACCACCCGGCCGCTCTGGCTGCTGCGCGGCACGGATGCCTGCGGCCTGAACGATTTCCGGGTCGGACACGGTTGAGGAGGATCTGAGATGAACGAGATGAGCAAAGCCGCATCCCATGCGGACACCGTCCAACAGCTTCGCGTCGACCTCGCCTGCGCCTTGCGCTGGGCCGCACGGATGGGGATGAACGAAGGCGTGGACAACCACTTCTCGGCCGCCGTCCCGGAACCGGACGGCAGCATCAAGGGCGACAAGTTCCTGATCAATCCGTTCGGCTGGCACTGGTCGGAGATCACCGCCTCCTCGCTGGTGCTGTGCGACGTGGACGGCACGGTGCTCGAGGGCAGCGAGACGGTGGAGGCGACGGCGTTCTGCATCCACTCGCGCATCCACATCAACCACCCGAACGCCGCGGTGGTGCTGCACACCCACCAGCCCTACGCCACGGCGCTGACCCTGCTGGAAGGTGGACGGCTGGAGATGGTCGAGCAGAACGCGCTGATGTTCGACGACCGAATTGCCTATGACGACGATTACGAGGGGCTGGCCCTGGCGACCGAGGAGGGCGACCGGATGGCCGCCCAGATGGACGGCAAGCCGATCCTGATGCTGGCGTCCCACGGGGTGATGGTGAGCGGGCCGACCGTGGCCGACGCGTTCAACGACCTGTACTACCTGGAGCGCGCCTGCATGTTCCAGGTCCATGCCAAATCGACGGGCGGCACGCTGCGGCGGATCGGCGACAATGTCCGCGCCCGGGTAAAGGGTCAGATGGAGACCGAACGCAAGGCGGTGGCCGATCGGCACTTCACCGCCCTGCGCCGGATGCTGGATCGGGAGGAGCCGGGCTACAGGGCGTAAGGGATGCCCCGCAGCCTGGAGCCGGATCAGTTCATCGCGCTGATCTTGCCGACGAAGGCGGAGGACTGCTCCGTCAGCGATTTGATGTCGGCCATCAGGCCGTCCGCCGCCGTGGTGACCGAACCGGCGGCTTCCGACGTGCGGTCGGCCGTCCCCTGAACGTCCTCGGCGAGGCGGGTGACCTCCTGGGTGCCCTGGGTCGCCTGGGCCACGTTCTGGGTGATCTCCCCGGTCGCGGCGTTCTGTTGCTCGACCGCGCCGGCGATGGCCTGGGCCATCTCCTCCATGCGGCTGATGGTCTCCGAGATCGAGGCGACGATCTCGCAGCTCTGGCCGGAGGCCTGCTGGATGCGGTCGACCAGGGAGGTGATCTCCACGGTCGCGTCGCCGGTCTGCTTGGCCAGGCTCTTAACCTCGCCGGCGACCACCGCGAAGCCCTTGCCGGCATCGCCCGCCCGGGCCGCTTCGATGGTCGCGTTCAGCGCCAGCAGGTTGGTCTGGTCGGCGATGTCGCGGATCAGGCTCAGCACGTTGGAGATTTCCGTGGTGACCGTGGCGAGGTCGCCCACGGTCTCCGTCGCGTTCGACGCCAGAGTGGCGGCTCCGCGCATCTCGTTCACCGCGCCGTTCGCCTGCTGGGAGATCTCGGCGATGGTCGCGCTCATCTCCTCCATGGCGCTGGAGATGGTCTGGACATTCACGCTCATGTCGGAGGCGCGCGAGACCGCCATGGACGAGGCGTTGCGGGTCGCATCGGCTTCGCCGGTCAGCCCGGCCGCGGTCTGGCCCATCGCTTCCGCCGCGGTGGACAGGGAATGGGTGAGCTTTCCGATCGACTCGTCGAACTGGACGGAGAGGTCAGAGAGCCGCTTGTGATGGTCCCGCTCCTTGGCGTCCAGATACACCCCGATCACCAGATTGATGTCGAGCAGGATGACCTTGTCGAGTGCGGCGACCAGGTCCTCGGCGCGCTGAGCGGCCGCCTTCATGGAGAAGCCGGTCAGCGAATGGCGAATGGCGAGCTTGTGCAGTTCCGCGGTGATCCGGGTGTAGCCGTCGATATACCAGGAGGTCTCGAGGCCGAGCTTGTTGTGGACTTCGCCGATGCGCTGGACCGAGTCGAAATAGGACGGATCGTCCCCGGCCGTGAACATCCGCTTCCAGTGCGAGGCCTGAGCCCTGGCAGCACGGTTCTGCTGTTCCGACGAGCCGAACATCGCCGAAAGATGCTGGATACCCATCATCTTCTGATAGAAACGCTCAAGTATTCCATCCAGGTGCTTTTCCACCACCGGAAAGAACTCCGACAGCAGATTACGCTCACTTTTTGTAAGTTCAATAAAGTCAACATGGGCGCGCAGATCTTTTGTCATGTTGTTCCCCGTGATCCAGAACCTCAATCGCCACGTAAAAAGTATGGGGGAATGGTTATTATTACATTAAAATTACTTAAGATTGCATAAAATCTTAATGCCTCTACCATTCGTGCATGAATTGAGATTCATTTTCATAAAACTCTTTTATAATACTAATAGTTACGGTTTCATGACGCCGAACCGGGAGTAACCCTGGCGCGTAAAATTTTCCTAACAGGCGCCCTATAAACCGACATCAGAAACCGCGACATTACGACGCAGGTCTGCATAGGAAGCGCGGAGCCGTATTCCCGGCCGGCATGACGCAACCTGGTGGGCTTGGCGCCCGCGGTCAGGCGGTTTGACTGCCGCTCGCTTCGAAGGCCGCCTCCAAACCGGCAATGTCGATCTTGCCCATGGCCATCAGGGCCGCGCTCACCCGCCCCGCCGCCTGCGGGTCGCCGGCATGCATGAGACGCGGCAGCGCCTTGGGCACGATCTGCCAGTGCAGGCCGAACCGGTCGCGCAGCCAGCCGCACTTGCCTCCCTCGCCGCCATCGGCGCAGAGCGCGTGCCAAAGCCGATCGGTCTCTCCCTGGTCCTCGGTCAGGATCGAGATCGAGACCGCGTGGGAGGGCGCCGACGGCGGCGCGCCGTTCATCGCCATATAGGGCGTGCCGGCCAGGGTGAACTCCACCACCAGCGGCGGGCCGTTCGGGTCTGGGCGATACACCTGGTCGATCCCGCTGTCCGGCAGCAGCCCGCAATAGAACTCCGCCGCCTCCAGGGCCCCATGCGGCAGGAACAGACAGGTCCGCGCCTTCGCCCTGAACAGCGGATCCGCGCCCAACGGCCGGGGCAACGACGCCGCCAGTTCCTCAAGCTGGTCCGTGGCGGCGTTCCAGCCGGCCTCGAAACCCATCTCAAGATGCTGCCGCGTCGTCTCCACCGAGGGATGCCGCGCGCCCCAGGACATCCGGGTCCGACCTTCCCCCGCCTCTTCCAGGGTGACGAAGCCGGTCATGAAGTGACTGCCCGACGGCACGAATCCCTCGCTATAGGCATCGGTGAAGGTGAGATGACGGCCGGGCTCGACCTGCAGGAACGAGCCGGTGTTCTCGATGCGCTCGCCATCCGACCCCTCCATCACCGTGTTGAAGCGGCCGCCCGGGCGCAGGTCCATCTCGGCGGCGGTCACCTGCCAGGGCTTCGGGCAGTGCCAGCGCATCAGCAGATCGGGCTCGCTCCAGCACCGCCACACGGCGGTGCGCGGCGCATCGAGCACCCGCTCCAGGACGAGCGTGCGGTCGTCGGGTCTTTCGATCGGCGTGATCATGACGGCAGTCCCTCCCCGGGGCGGGCTTCGAACAGAAGCGTGATGTAGCGTTTGAGATGGTCGATCTGCTCGACCGCGGCGTCGGGCCCGCCACCGGCCTTGGCCAGAATGAAGGCGCCCTGAAGCACTGCCTGGGTGTGACGGGCGAGGCCGGCCGCGGTCCAGCCGCCGCCGGCCATACCCCGACGCTCCATCGCTTCCGCGATGTCCGCCTCCAGAGTCCGGGCGTGGCCGAAGATACTGCGCCCGCAGGCGGCGGCGATGTCCGGATGGGCGTCGTAGGCCTCCTGCACCATGGTACCCACCAGGCAGGTGAACTCGCAGACCTCGCCGGCGATCAGCGAACGGCGGAAATCGACGTAACCGAGTACGCGATCCAGCGGGTCGGTCTGCCGGTGGTAGGCGGCCGAGGCGAACAGACCCCCGGTCGTCTCCGACCAGTGATCCGCCGCCACCACCGCCAGGGCCTCCTTGCTCCTGAAGTGATGGAAGAAGGCCCCCTTGGTCACGCCGGCCGCCGCACAGAGATCGTCGACGCTGGTCGCCGAATATCCCTTGGCCCGGATCACCGACAGGGCGGCATCCAGCAGCTTGTCACGGGCATTCGGCGTTCCGGCAGGGGGGCGCGGCATCGGACTCTCCTTCGTCGGAGAAATTACATACCAACCAGTTGGTATGCTGTAAATCACTGAAATTCACAGCACGGCCGACTCGGCAAAAAAAGCCGGCGATGTCCGCGACACCGCCGGCTTGAGGGAGCCGGCGCCAGATCGCAGGCTACGGGGTCCTCAGCTCACCCGGTCCCAGTAGCGGAGCTTGCCGCAGGCCTTGATGAAACCGGCCGCCTCCGCCTTGCCGGACAGTACGGTCATGCCGTCGTCCCGGTCGGTGACGCCGGCCGCGTCCAGCAGTGCGCCGGCGGCCTGGCTGAGGGCCATGAACTTGGCATGGGCGTAGGCGTCGGCGGCGAAGGCCCGGGCCGGGTGCATCGCCTTCAGGTCGGCGGCACCGTCCTCCGAGACGATGATCGCCACCGCGTCGTAGAGGACGGAGGGCCCGCCATCGATCTTCTGCTGCGCCGCAAGGGTCTTCCCGTTGGACAGCGTCACGCCATAGACCTTCGGCGCGACCACCTCGACCGTGCCGCCGGCCTCTTCGACCGCGTCCATCAGCCCGCCGACCAGATCGGCATCGGCGCCGTCGGTCACCAGCAGACCGAGCTTGCGCCCCTCGAACCGGTCCGGGCCGTTCTTCAGGATCGACAGCTTGTCGGAGACCGGCAGGTCGATCGGCGTCCGGGCCGGATCGGCCGCCTTGGGCATGGTCCAGAGTCCCAGCCCCTCGGCCACGTCCTGGGCCAGGCCGTCGTCGATGTTCAGCAGGTGGGAGACCACGCGTTCGCGGATACCGGGAACCTCGACCTTCGACAGTTCGAAGACCAGGGCGTTGGCGATGTGACCCTGCTCCACCCCGGTCTGGCTGCGGTAGAACTGCCGGGCCTGGCTGTAATGGTCGGCGAAGGTCTCCGAGCGCACCCGACGCTTGTCGCCCTGCACCCGGTCGGCGATCGATTGGAAACCCTGTTTGGGGGCGGCACGGGGTCCTCCCTGGCTCCAGGAGTTCGGCTCGTAGTTCGCCCGACCCTTGGGGTTGTGCATCGCCATGTGCCCGTCCTGCTGGAAATGATGGAACGGGCATTTCGGTGCGTTGATCGGGATATGGGTGAAGTTCGGCCCGCCCAGCCGCTTGGTCTGGGTGTCCAGGTAGGAGAAGTTCCGGCCCTGGAGCAGCGGATCGTCGGAGAAGTCGATGCCGGGGACGATGTTCTGGGTACAGAACGCCACCTGCTCGGTCTCGGCGAAGAAGTTGTCGACAACCCGGTCGAGCACCAGCCGGCCGATGATCCGCACCGGCACCTGCTCCTCGGGGATCAGCTTGGTCGCGTCCAGCACGTCGAACTCGAACGTGTCGGCGAAGGCGTCGTCGAACACCTGCACGCCCAGTTCCCATTCCGGGAAGTCGCCTGACTGGATCGCGTTCCACAGGTCGCGGCGGTGGAAGTCCGGATCGGCGCCGTTGAGGGTCACCGCCTCGTCCCAGACCACCGACTGCATGCCCAGCTTCGGCTTCCAGTGGAACTTAACGAAGGTTCCCTCGCCCTCGGCGTTGACGAACCGGAAGGTGTGGACGCCGAAGCCCTCCATGAAGCGCAGGGAGCGTGGGATCGCGCGGTCCGACATGACCCACATGACCATGTTCATGGCTTCCGGCATCAGCGAGACGAAGTCCCAGAAATTGTCGTGGGCCGACTGCGCCTGGGGGAAGCCGCGATCCGGCTCCGGCTTCACTGAATGAATCAGGTCGGGAAACTTCATGGCGTCCTGGATGAAGAACACCGGGATGTTGTTGCCGACGATGTCCCAGTTGCCGTCCTCGGTATAGAGCTTCACCGCGAAGCCGCGCACGTCGCGCGCCAGATCCGGCGAGCCCTTGCTGCCGGCCACGGTGGAGAAGCGCACGAAGGCCGGAACCCGGTTGCCTTCCTTCTGGAACAGGCCGGCGGACGTCGGCTCGGGAATTGCGTCGGTGACTTCCAGATAGCCGTGGGCGCCGTAGCCGCGGGCATGGACCACACGCTCGGGAATGCGCTCGTGGTCGAAGTGGAACATCTTCTCGCGGAAGTGCAGGTCTTCCATCAGGGTCGGCCCGCGGGCGCCGGCCTTCAGGCTGTTCTGATCGTCTGAGACCGGCGTGCCCTGGGCCGTCGTCATCCGGGGGGTGTCGCCGCGCGGGGTCTGGTGCAGTTCCCCGCCCTGCCCCCGTTCCGCCGGATGCTCGGTCCGCTCATTGGACATCTGGCTGTCGCTGGTCGGGCGATACAACGGCTCGTCTTGCATGGGGATACCCTCGCGGTTTCTGGAATCGGTCGCGGATGAGAGCGCGATCCGGATGGCGCGCCCTACCTTTGAACAATTCCAGAAAAGCGAAGTTCCAAGCCTTCGCAGACGCGACTGACACCAGTGACACAGCCGGTTCTGCGGGACCCCTTACATCCAGGTCCCCGCCAGCGTGACCGGCGCGGCCCCGGTCCCGAGCTTGAAGCGGCTCACGCCCTCCATGGCGGCGTCGACGCCGCCCAGGTCGAGCCAGCGCACCCCGTCGGCAGCCAACCGGCGCATGCCCTCCCACAGCAGGAGACGGTTGGCGTTGGCGGCACGCCCGGCCTCGCTGGTGTAGGCGACCTGATAGGTGGCGGAGAACCCGTGGCGCAGGAACAGCACGCCAGCGAGCGGCTCGGACCCGCGCTCGGCCTGGAGCAGCAGCACGTCGCGCGGGCGGGGCGCGCAGATCGCCAGGGCGGCGGCGAAGGCGCCGCTCGCCGCACGGAACCGCCTGCGCCTGCGCTCCGCATCGTAGCGGGCAAGCAGCCAGTTCAACGCCTGACCGGAATGGGCGTCGCGGATCCGCAGCTTCTCGCCCTCCGCCGCGAGAAGCTGGTTGCGCCATTTCTGGTTCAGGCCGGCCCGCAGGCGGTCGGCCCCCACCGTCAGATCGATCCAGGCCGTGGAATAGCCGGTGACGGTCTGCTTCAGGTTCAGGCTGCGCATGGCCGATCGGGAGAAATCCCCATCGATCATCTCCGGCGTGAAGAACAGCCAGTTCAGCCTCGGCATCGGCCAGCGGTCGGCGATCAGCCGGTGGACCGCCACGCATTCCTCTTCGGTCACATCCTTCAGGAACAGCGGCCCGCGCACCACCTTGGCCAGCCGGGCCGCCCGGACGAAGGACCATTCCAGCGCCTGGACGATGGCCACCGGCTTGCCGTCCCGCGTCACCACGCCCCGGGTCGGCCGGTAGGGCGAGCCGGCGGCGATCGCGTCCCCATACATCCAGGCCTGCTCCAGCGGCGCCATCGGCACCGCACTGTGCAGATCCATCCAGCGGCGCATGTCGCCCCCATCCCAGGTCAGCACCAGTCCGGCACGCTCGCCGCCCGACCATCCGGCCTGGGAAGCCGGCCTTCTTTTGCTTCGGACTACCGCCATAGTGGTTCCGTCTCCGCCGCGCCGAGGCTACTCTTGCGTCCATGGTAGGCATTAAGAACAAGCCCGTAACCATCCTTGGTCACGAGGTCCAGCGCCGGCACTACACGTGGTGGGCAATCCTGTACGTGCTGATCTTCGTCGGCCTGCCGGTCACCCTGCTCATGGCCCTGCTGGACCTGGCGGCCTGGGGGCTGACGGTTCACGTCTTCGGTGCCGACTGCTACGGCATCGGCTGCCTGTTTCAGTGAGGGCGGCACGGTGCGGGTCGAGTGATCCTGTCCTATACCGGAACCGCGAGCGCAGCGCCGGGCTGATACGGCGGCCGGAACTTCCGGCGACGGTCATCGTCCTGATCGTCGATTTCGGCCCGACCGCGCGGTTCCTCGACAGCACCTCCGGGACGGCTGCCGGCCCCATTCTAGAGCCAAATCCGAACCGGCACGCCCCTGGGCCGCCGACACGCACCGGCGGATCAGCCGTCCTTGCCCTCCGGCAGCTCGATCCCGGCGAGCTTCTGGAACACCTTGATCACCGCGCTGTCGTCCTCGCGTCCGAGGCCGGCGGCGGCGGCGGCAAGGAACTGCTGATGGGCGGCGGCGGTCAGCGGCAGCGGGAAGGTATGCCGCTTGCCGGTCTCCAGCACGATGCCGAGATCCTTCACGAAGATGTCGACCGCGCTCTTCGGCGCGTAGTCGCCGTCGAGGATGTGCGGGACCCGGTTGTTGAACATCCAGGAGGCACCGGCCGAATTCGAGATCACCTCGTACAGGGTGTGCGGGTCGACCCCGGCGCGCACACCCAGCGCCATCGCCTCGCAGGCCGCCGCGATATGCACGCCGGCCAGGAGCTGGTTGATGGTCTTCACCGAGGCACCGATGCCGTGGGCCGTGCCCAGCCGGTAAACCTTCTTGGCGATGACATCGAGCACCGGCTGGGCCAGGTCGAAGGCGATGTCCGGCCCCGACGCCATGATCGACAGTTCGCCCGCATTGGCACCGACCGCACCGCCCGAGACGGGGCCGTCGATCATGTGGATGCCGCGGTCGGCCAGATCCTGGCCGATGGCGACCGCGTCGGCCGCCGGCACGGTGGCGCTGGCGATGACGACGGAGTCCGCCGCCATGGATTCCGCCGCGCCCGCGTCGGCGAAGAGAACGCTGCGCGTCTGTTCCGCGTTCACCACCAGCACGATGGCGACATCGACATTCTTGCCGAGTTCCCACGGACTGGTGGCCCAATGGCCGCCGATCTCCTCCAGCTCGCTGCGGCGGGTATCCACCACGTCGCAGCCCCAGGTCTCGATCCCCGCCCGGCGCAGCGAGCGGGCCACGCCCATTCCCATGGAGCCGAGGCCGATCACCCCGGCGCTGATGCTCTCGGTCATGCTTTCCTCCCGTTGGCGGATCCGCGTCGCCCTGCGCCCCACCTTCCGGCAGGATAGTGTCCTTACGAGAAGACTTCGTACAGCCGCAGGAACATCCGCACCGCCGTCACCCCCAAGAATAGGGCGAACGCGCGCCGCAACCAGACCCGGTTCAGCTTGTGGGCGATGGCCGCGCCGTAGGGCGCCATCAGCGAGGACAGCGGGAAGATCAGCAGGAAACCGATGATGTTGATGAAGCCGATCGACAGCGGCGGCCGGTTCTCCACGCCCCAGCCGGCGATGGCGAAGCCGATGACGCCGGGAATGGCGATCGGCAGGCCGAGGGCGGCGGCGGTACCGACGGCGCGATGGATCGGGAAGTTGAAGGCCGAGAGGGTCGGCACGGACAGGGTCCCGCCCCCGATCCCCATGGTCACCGAGAAACCGCCGATGAAGAACGACATGATCGCGTTCTTGATTTTGGAGACCGGCAGGGAATCGGCCACCTTGAGTCCGTCGCGGCTCGCCATGTTGATCGCCACCAGGGAGGCGACGACGGCGAAGATCGCGGTCAGCATCCAGCTCTTGAACTGGCCGGCCAGGATGGTGCCGATGGTGGCGCCGACGAACGCCCAGACCGCCCAGACCTTCAGCAGATCGACATCCACGTTCCCCTTTTTCCAATGCGCCCGCATCGAGAAGATCGAGGTCGGGATGATCGTCGCCAGGGAGGTCGCCACGGCCACGTGCATGGCCCATTCAGGCGGCAGGTGGAGCACGTCGAACATGTTGAACAGCACCGGCACGATGACGATCCCGCCGCCGACGCCGAGCAGACCGGCAAGCAGGCCGGCGACCGCACCGGTGAAAATCAGGACGAGAATGGACGGAAGGTAGCTGGCGAGTTCGCCGCCAAATTCAGGCATAAGGGTACTCCGGACAGGAAGGCGGGTGTTCCCTACACCGGGACAGACGGCGAATAAAGACCACAAGACGTAGCAGCCAGCCGGACCGGCGCTTCACGTCGCCTCACGCAGTGTTGTGTTCGCCCCCGCCACGCGGTGCCGTATGACCGGACGACCCGGCTACGGAGGCTGTCATACGTGCCCTGCTGCTCGTCCTGCTCCTTGCCCTCGCGTCACCGGCCGTCGCCGAGACGCCGGGCGGCACCGTCACCGTGGACACGCACCGGCCGTTCGCCGCCTATATCGACGCGCTGCCGAAGGCGATCGGGGACAACGGCTTCAACATCGTCGGCATCGCCTGTGCGACCTGCGCCATCCGGAACGCCTTCAACGAGGCCGTGCCCGGCAACCGGGTCTTCCTGTTCTTTCGCCCGGATTACGCCCGCCGGATGCTGCGGGCCAGCACCGAGGCCGGAATCGAGGCGCCGATCCGGCTCTATGTGACCGAAACCGAGGACGGCACCGCCCGGGTGACCTACCGGCGGCCCAGCCAGGTCTTCGGCACCTACGGGATCGACGACCTGACCGCCATGGGCCGGGAACTGGACGTCCATGTGGCGACGATCCTGCAGACCGCCGGCGAGGCGGGCTGACGATGGAATACGGTGCGCCTCAGCTACGGCAGCGACATCGGCGCCTTGTTTTCCGAAGCCCCTGCCGGGATCGCTGGTCGGCCGCCGGCGGCGACCTATCTTTCGGCTCGATCAACCCTCCGATCACCCAAAGCATACAACGACAACAGGGAGTAGCCCGATGACCGACACACCGACACGCCTGACCCGCCGTGCCGCCCTTCTGGGGGCCGCCGGCGTCACCGCATTCGCCGCCTCCGGCGTGTTGACCGCCCCGCCGGCCGGTGCCAGCGCGCCCCTGCTCGGCCCGACCCAGCGGACCCATCACCGCTTCAAGCTCGGCGAGTTCGAGGTCACGGTGATCCATGACGGCTTCATCGCCCTGGACGGCCCGCACCCGATCTTCGGCACGGACCAGGAGCCCCAGGCGGTCGAGGCGCTCGCGGCCGAGAACTTCCTGCCGCCGAAGAAGATGACCATCGGCTTCTCGCCGGTGATCGTGAACACCGGAGCCGAGCTGATCCTGTTCGACACCGGCAACGGCGCCGGGCGCCGGCCCGACGCGGGTCAACTCCGCGCGCTCCTCGCCGGCGCCGGTTATACGCCGGAACAGATCGACATCGTCGTCCTGACCCATTTCCATCCGGACCATATCGGCGGGCTGATGGAGGACGGCACCCCGGCCTTCCCCAATGCCCGATACGTCGCCGGCCGGGTCGAGTACGACTTCTGGTCGCCCCAGGAGAAGGCGAGCGGCCCCACCGAGCGGGTCGGCAAGCTGGTACAGGCCAACGTGGTGCCCTTCGCCGAGAAGATGACCTTCATCGACGACAATCAGGATGTGGTTTCCGGCATCACCGCGGTCAGCGCCTTCGGCCATACGCCTGGGCATCTCGCCTTCCATGCCGAGAGCGCGGGCCAGCGGCTCATGATCACCGGCGACACCGCCAACCACTATGTGATCTCGCTGCAGAAGCCGGACTGGCACGTCCGCTTCGACATGGACAAGGACGCCGCGGCGGCCGCACGCCGGAAGGTGTTCGGCATGATCGCGGCCGACCGGATTCCGTTCTCCGGCTACCACATGCCCTTCCCCAATATTGGCTATGTGGAAGCGCAGGGCGACGGATTCCGCTATGCGCCGGTGAGTTATCAGTTCGACGTGCAGTGAGGGATAACTCCCCGACACAGCCAGTCATAGTAGAGCCGGCCGTATTATTTCGGCCGGCTCATGAGTGTTCGGCGTAGATTTTAATGTCTCAGTGAAACATTAAGCCTTACGATTCCTGCTCTGAATAACAAAGTCAGGATATGACTGACCGATGACGCAGGATGACCGTGATCCGGACCGAAGCGTTGACGGGTCCGGCCACGCGAGGAAGGCCACTGGTGATACCGCCCCCCTCGACATGGACCCCAGGCTGCTGCCGTCCCTGCGCCATCTGATCAGGGGCAGCGCCGGCCTGGCCGTGACGCGCGACGGCCAGCCGGAGCCTGAGCTCGTGCTGGCCCTGGTCTCGGATCTCCCGGCAGTTTCCTCCGCCACCCTGGCGACCGACCCCGGCGGGCTGTCGCCCGACCAGCGCCGGTTCGCGTTGGACCCGGCCGGAACCGAGGGCGGGCAGACGTCACTTGTCGCGACCTTCCATTCCGTGGCCCTCGCCCATGCATTGGAGGACGACCTCAGGCGCACCCTCGATCTCCTGCGCATCGGCCGCGGGGCGCCGGCCGAGCCGACCCTGCCGCCGGTCGATCTGCGGACCTGGCGCAAGGAACGAGCCCTCGCCCATATGCGCCGCGCGTTCATCATCACCGACCGCGACCAGCGCATCCTGTGGGTCAACCCGGCCTTCGAACGGGTCACCGGCTTCCAGCGGGCGGACGCGGTGGGCCAGATCTGCGACGAGCTGCTGGGATATCGGGAACACAACCCGGACCTCGTCTCCCGCCTCGCCCGGCACCTGAAGGACCGGGAATCGTTCGACGGCGAGATCCGAATTGTCAGAGCCTGGGGCGAGGCGCTGACGGTGCACCTGGAACGGCATCCGGATGTCGATCCCGACGGGCGCATGGTCTGGCTGTCGCTGCTGACCGAGGGCTCCCTCATGGAGGAGGGCGGGCGAACGGAAACCGAGACGCGGTCGCTGGCGATCTCGGCCAGCCATGGCCAATGGTACTTCGAGACCGATCCCGAAGACCGGTTCCTGCGGGTCTGGGGCGGACCGGCCATCGCCGCGGGCCGGCGCATCGGCTTCCGCCGGGAAGACGTCTCCGCCGAAGACACCACCACGCAGAAATGGGACCAGTACCGCAAGGCGCTGGCCCGCCGGGAGCCGTATCAGGATTTCATCTACCGGGTGAAGGCGATCCCGACCGACCGCCTGGTAATGGTGTCGGGCACGCCGCGCTACGATCGCCAGGGCCGGTTCCTCGGCTATGAAGGCGTCTCGCGGGATGTCACCGATATCGAGCGCAACCGGGTCAACTCGATGCTGGTCGGCGCCGCCCTTGAAGGCATCCAGGAACTGATCGCCCTGTTCGACGACATGGGCACGGTTCTGTTCATGAACCAGGCGTTCATGCAGACGTTCCGGCTCGACCCCCAATCCATCCACCTGCGCGAGACGACGATCGAGAACCTGACCCGCGACATCATCCGGCGCGGCGATCCGGACCTCGACGCCGAGACCAGGGAGATGGCCGTGGTCGACCGGCTGCAGCGGTACTGGTCGGCGACCGGCTCACACGACTATCGGTTCGGCGACCGCTGGATCCGGATCCACGACCGCCCGACCTCCGATGGCGGCCGGCTGGTGGTCGGCTTCGACAACACCCAGGCCCGGGCCAGCAGCGAAGCGATGACCGCCGCGCTGGAGAAGGCCGAGGCCTCGGCGCGGGCGGCCGACGCCTTCCTGGCCCGCATGAGCCATGAGCTGCGCACGCCGCTCAACGCGATCATCGGCCTGTCGGAACTCATGACCACGGACCAGATTCAGCTCTCCCAGGACAAATTCAGGGAGTACGCCGGAGATATCAACCGATCCGGCCGGCACCTGCTGGACCTGATCCAGGACATCCTGGAATTCTCCTCGATCCGCTCCCGCGACCGCACGCTCTCGGAGGACGAGGTGGACGTGAGCGCCGCCGTCGCGGAGGTGCAGGCCATCGTCCGTCCGATCCTGTCGCGCCGGACCCAGGCCCTGGTGGTCACGAACACGCTGGCCCCGACGGACAGGGTCCGCGGCGACACCCGCGCCGTGAAGCAGATCCTGATCAATCTGCTCACCAACGCGTCGAAATACGGTCGCGCGGAGGGACGTGTCTGGCTCGAGGTGGCGCGCCGCGACGACCGGGCCGCGATCATCGTCATCGATGACGGTCCGGGCATCTCGCCGCGCGACCTGCCCCATGTCTTCGACCCGTTCTATCGCGGGATGAACCCGATGAACGCAGGGACGGACTCCGAAGACGTCGACGGCACCGGGCTCGGCCTGGCGATCGTGAAGACCATGGCCGAGCGCATGGACGGCCAGGTCACGCTGGACAGCTCGGCGGAGACCGGAACGCGGGTGACGATCGAACTCCCCTTGGTCTCCGGGACGGCCGAGCCGGCTACGGATCGACCGGCCACCCGGTCCGCCGGCAGAACTCCAGCTGTTCCGGAGTGAAGACCGAGAGATCGCGCTCGCGCCACCGGCCGACGGTCGAGGGCACGATCACCTCGCGGGTCGCCGCCGCCAGGGCCGCCGGGTCCGGCGCCAGCCCCAGTCGGCCTGCGAGTGCTGCCACATGGGGCACCGGATCGGCCGCGAAGGCGTCGAAATTCAGCGGATAGATCCGGCCCTCGTGACGCGCCAGCAGGCCGTCGAGCCGCCGCTGGGTGCGGATCCAGTATTCGAGCTGTGCCGCCTCCGGCGCGGCAAACCCGTCCGGATCGAGATCGAAGAGCCAGCTCCAGTTGCCGAGCTGCCCCTTGTTGTCGCTGTAGGCCATGTCCAACGGATGGCGGGTGACATAGACGAACAGCGCGTCCGGCCAGCGCTCCAGGATGGGTTCCACGAACAGGTGGCAGTTCGGCTCCTTGGTCATCCAGCCGATGGCGCCCGGCGTCCCCACCAGACCGCGCCCCTGCTGCCGCCGGAACCGCCGCAGCGCCGGCCAGCGCAGCATCGACATCGCGCCGACGCCCTCGCGCATGACCTGCTCGAAGAGCGCCAGGCGGCGGTCGATGGCTTGCGGGGTCGGGCTGCCGCGGATCCAGTCGGGGCGTTTGAACAGCTCGGTGAAGATCAGATTGTCGTTGGCGCCGTTCAGGCAGCCGCCGGCGTAGTAGCCGAGCGCCATCATGGTGCCGGCCACCGCTCGGGTCCCGGAGCCGCCAAGGCCGCCGATGAACAGAATGGGTGCTTCAGACGTCACGAAGGGCGGATAGCCGAGCGGGCCGGGTCCGTCAATGGCGGTGACCATCGCATGACGGACCCGGCGCCGCCGGGTTCACTCGGCGCCTTCGACGATCCGCATGTCGCGCTCGGCACCGTCGCCCAGCGCGTCCAGCGCCTCCTTGTAGGCCGGGCTGTCATGGGTGGCGACGGCGGCCTCGACGCTCGGGAACTCGATCAGCACCGTGCGCTCGGCCAGCCCCGCCTCGTAGGTCTTGGCCGGCATGCCGCGGGCCAGGAACGTCCCGCCGCCGGCGGTGATCGCCGGACCGGCCAGCTTGGCATAGGCGGCGAGCTTGTCCGCGTCCTTGATCTTGCGATACGCGGAAATCCAGTAGGCTTTCGCCATGTCATCCTCCGAAACAGACGTGAGGGGCGATGAGAACGGGTCGGCACGCGCTTTGGCAATGCCTGATCGAAGGCCTCAGGTCGCGGACAGGCGGCGACCGGTGAACAGGATCCAGAGAACACCGATTCCCAGCACCACATAGACGGCGCAGGCCAGCGCGATCGCCTCCATGGTGATACCGGCATCCAATCCCCAGCCCATCAGGGCGGGCGACAGGGCGCTGGAGACCACCGAACAGGCGGTCACCAGAGCCCGGATCGCGCCCAGGTGGCGGACCCCGTATATCTCGGCCCAGAGGGTGCCGAGCAGGGTGGAAGACGCCCCCGAAGTGGCGCCGCACATGGCCAGGAAGAACAGGCCGGCCCAGACCGCATCCGACGCGGCGAGCAGCACCAGACCGAACACCATCGGGGCCAGATAGACCCGGGCCACCCGCCGGGCGCCGATCCGGTCGATCGCCGGGCCGGCCACCAGGGCGACGGCGATCTGACACACGGCGTATCCCACATAGCCGGTGGCGAAGATCGAGAGGTCCCACCCCTTCGACTCCGTCAGATACACCTGATGGAACAGGATGCCGGTGACGATGAAGGACGGCGCCAGGACGGCGGTCAGGGACCACAGAAAGGTCGGATCGCGCAGGACCTCGCCGCGGGTCCATTGCCGCAGCGCGCCCTCCATCCCCTCGTCAACGGTGCGCGCCATCAGATCGGTGTGGCGCCGCCCATGGGTCGCCAGCAGGAGCAGGGCGAGCGGCAGGAACACCGCCAGCGTCAGCAGTCCCGCCCCGCCATAGGTCCAGCGCCAGCCGATCAGGGCGATCAGGGCCACCGCCACCGTCGGCCAGACCGCCTCGCCCACCGGAAACCCGAGCGCGGCGAGGCTGACCGACCGGCCGCGCACGCCCGCATCGGCGTATCGGGCGACCGAGGTGACAGCCGTGTGGCTCGCCAGTCCCTGCCCGAAGAACCGCAGCAGGAACAGCACGATGACGAGAGTGACGGGGCCGGTCATGGCCGAGGCGAAGGCCGAGGCGGCGGCGATCCCGGCCAGCACGATGGCGGCGAAGATCCGCAGATCCACCCGGTCGATCATGCCGCCGGCCCAGAGCAGCAGCAGCCCGCTCGTCAGGGTCGCCGCCGAGTAGAGCGTCCCGAAGCCGCCATGGCTCAGATCGAAGGCCGCGCGGAACTCGGCCGAGAACAGGGAGATGAAATAGGTCTGACCGAAACTGGACGAGAACGACATCAGGAAGCCGAACGCCAGAAGCCGCCAGTCGAGGGCGAGGCCGCGAAGGGACATCAACATGGAGCGATCCCCCGGGCCGGCCCCGTCAGGGCGAAGAGCTCGGGCGGCGTGTCGATGCCGGCAAGGTCGGGCCGGCCGCGGGACATGGCCGGAGCGTCCGGGCAGGCCTCGACCACCGCTGCGGACAGCAGAACCGCGTCGCCGGTCTGCTTGCAGGCCTGCTCGATCCGGTTGGCCAGGTTGACGACATCGCCGATCACCGTGAACTCCAGCCGGTCCTCGCTGCCCACATTGCCGACCATGGCCTCGCCGGCATGGATGCCGATGCGATGGGAGATCGGCGGGGCGCCGGCGGCCAGCCGCTCGGAATTGATGGCCTGCAGGGCGTCCATCATGCCTTGGGCCGTGGCCACCGCCCGGGCGCAGGGCGCCGGCATCGCCCCGGTGGCGCCGAATGTCGCCAGGATCCCGTCGCCGATGAACTTGTCGACCGACCCGCCGTTGCGGAAGATCACCTCGGTCATCCGCTTCTGGTAGTCGGCCAGAAACCGCATCGTCGCGTCCGGACCCATGGAGGCGGACAGGGCGGTGAAGCCGCCGATGTCGGAGACGAGCACGGCGACGAAGCGCAGGCTGCCGCCCGGCCGCAGGAAGTCCGGATCCGCGGTCGCCACCCGTTCGGCCACCTCGGGCGAGAAGTAGCGGCTGAGTTGCCCGGCCGCCTGCTCCAGCCGCGCGGCGGAGATCACCGTACGCCGGGCGATCCAGGTCGAGAAGCCGACGATCGCCCCGGTGCCCAGCAGGAACGCCGTCTCGTTGGCGACCCGCCCGAGATGCAGTGCCGGCCCCATCACATGTTCCTGCCAGGTCGGCAGGGTCGCCATCACGGTGGCGGGATCGTCCAAGGCGACCGAGATCAGAATCCCTCGGAACACGGCCAGCAGCACCGTCACCACCACCGGATAGAGCGGCTGCAGGGTGGTCGCGCTGACCAGCAGGAGAACCAGCCCCATGGGATAGCCGGTCTTCACCAGATAGGCCGCGGAGGTCCCGGTTCCCTCCCACTCCAGGAAGACGAACGGGCCGGTCGCCAGGATCGAGACGGCCATCGCGACGAGACCCGCGGCGGTCACCCACTTTCGACGGCGCACGAGAACCAGCAGGCCGGTCAGGACAAAAAGGCCCGGCACGGAGATCGCCAGGACCGCCAACGGGGATGCGCGGGACACGAACACCAGGATGCCCAGGACCAGGGCGACGATCCCGACGATCTCCAGCACGATGAAGAGGGCGATCCCCTTCGCCTCGCGGTCGCGCAGGACCTCGGCCGTCGTGCTCACGCCGCGGTCAGCTCCGCCAACGCAGGGTGGTCTCGCGCACCGGGTTCTCGAACGCGCCCTCGGTCCAGCCGCCATAGGCCTTCTTCAGGCGGTAGTACCACTTGGCCTGCATGTCGGCGTCGTTGATGAGCATCAGGTTGGGGTCGTATTTCAGCCCGCGCTGCTGCTTGACCACCACGTCGCGGTCCTGGCCCAGGAACTTTCGCGCGAAGACCCGCAGGATCGGCTTCAGCGCCCCGGCCCAGCCGACGTTCCAGTACATCATGTGGTGGATCTCGGTGGTCTGTCTGTCGATCGGCGTGACTGTGGTCAGGTTGCAGACCCGCTTGTCGCCGACCTCGATATCCTCGATCCGGATGCCCGGAAGGCGGAATCGGATCTCCGTGGTCGGGGTGCCGCCCAGCAGCTTGTAGGCGGCGGAGTTGCTCGACGGCTGGTGACGCAGCATGGCGAAGCCGTACTCGGCCGGCCCGAAGCGCTTGGCCTTCTCGTGGATCGAGCGCTTGGAGCGCCACCACCAGCTCTGGTGCACGAAGGGTCCGTGCGCCGGGTCCATCAGCCCGATCACCGCGTGGTCGATATGGCTGGGGAAGATCATCCGCTCGGTCAGGCCGGGGCCGAGCGTCGTGACCTCGGGCAGGTCGGGCGGGGCCACCTTCGGCTCGGCCCGGCCGCGCGGATCGGCGGACATGTAGACCCAGATGCCGCCGCCGCGCTCCTCCACCGGATACGGACGCACGCGGATGGCGTCCACATCCATCTCCTGATCTTCGGTCAGCGAGGGGATGCAGGTGCAGTGACCGGTCGGGGCGAAGCGCCAGCCGTGATAGCAGCACTCCACCTCCTTGCCGTCGAACCAACCGTCGGAGAGCGGGATGCCGCGATGCGGGCAGATGTCGCGCAGGGCGAACGCCTTGCCCTCGCTGGTGCGCGCGAAGACCAGCGGCTCTTCCAGCAGGGTCTTGTCGCGCATCTCACCCGGCTTCAGCGCCGCCGACGGCATCGCGAAGTACCAGATGTCGCGGAGAAAATCGTTTCCGTCTATCGCCATGACCGGACACTGCCACCGAGGTTGACCGGAGGCAACGCGGTTGATGACCGCAGCGGTGGTTCAGCGGCGGTTCAGGCGGCGGATCAGTTGTCGGCGCAGTCCATGCAGAGCGTCGCGGCCGGGTCGGTGCCGAGGCGGGCGGGTTCGATCTCCTCGCCGCAGCGCACGCAACTGCCGTACTCACCGGCGTCGAGGCGTTTGAGGGCCGAGCCGATGCGCTGCAACTCCAGCGTCCGGCGTCGATCGGTCTCCAGGGCCATGGCCTGATCCTGGATCGCATCGATCCGGGACAGCCGCCCGACCCGGCTCTGATCGAGCTCCACCGCCCCGCGCGCCTCCTTGGACCCGGCCATCAGGGCTTCGATCTCGGCGCGGCGTTCGGTCAGCACGCGACGAACAGCCTCGTCGTCGTCCGTATCGAACTGGAGGTCTTGCATGGGGGTCATATCCGGATGATGCACCGGATGGCCGATTTGTCCTAACGATTCCCGGCCGGGTCCCGCGGCGTTCAGTAGACCAGCTGGTCGTCGCCGCCCGAACCGCCCAGCACGATCTCGCCGCGGTCGGCCAGGTCCTTGGCCGACTGCACCATGGCGTTCTGCGCGTCCTCCACGTCCTTCAGCCGGATCGGCCCCATGGACTGCATGTCCTCGCGCAGCAGCTTGCCGGCGCGTTCCGACATGTTGGAGAAGAACAGGTCGCGCAGCTCCTCCGACGCCCCCTTCAGGGCAATGGTCATCTTGTCCTTGTCGACCGCGCGCAGCAGGGTCTGCACGCCGGCAGGGTCGAGGCGGTTGAGGTCCTCGAAGGTGAACATCAGCGAGCGGATCTTCTCCGCGCTGTCCTTGTTGCGCTCTTCCAGGGCCGACAGGAACCGGCTCTCGGTGGCGCGGTCCAGGCTGTTGAAGATCTCGGCCATCATCTCGTGGCTGTCGCGCCGGTTGGTGCGCGCCAGGTTGGACATGAACTCGGTGCGCAGCACCCGCTCCACGTCGCGCTCGATCTCCTTGTTGACCGCTTCCATGCGCAGCATGCGCATGACCACTTCCATGGCGAAGTTCTCGGGCAGGGTCGCCAGTACCTTGGCGGCGTGCAACTGGCTGATCTTGGCCAGGATGACGGCGACGGTCTGCGGGTATTCGTTCTTCAGGTAGTTCGCCAGAACGTTCTCGTTCACGTTGGCGAGCTTGTCCCACATGGTGCGACCGGCCGGGCCGCGGATCTCCTCCATGATGTCGGCGACGCGGTCCTCGCCCAGCACCTTGGTCAGGAGCCGCTCGGTACTGTCGAGCGAACCGACCAGCGAGCCGGTGGAGGACACCTGCTCGGCGAATTCGACAAACAACCTTTCGACGATATTCGAAGAAACGGTTCCGAGGCCGGCCATGACCTGGGAGATCTCCTTGATCTCCTCGTCGTCCATCTGGCTGAACAGCGCGGCGGCCTGCTGCTCGCCCAGGGACATCAACAGGATGGCAGCCTTCTCGGGCCCATTGATTCCGCGGTAATCCTCACGAACGCGCATGATCTCTCCGGCCTCTGGCGCCGATTCCGTCCGAATATGGGGTCACTCAGCTTCTGAACAATAAATCCCTACATGCGACGGGTACATATATCAAATTACCTTACAATGTCGACGCCCAACGCCCGCTAGACTTGAAAAGCGTTCAGCCGGCGGTCGTCCATCCAGACAACCTGCGGACCTCGCGCGAGCACTGCGCGGAGTTCCGCCTCGGCATAGAGATCGATGCTGGCGAAGACGGCCTGGAGCGTGCCGCCGAAATCCTCCATGTGGCGCCGCCAGAGGCTGTTCAGGCGGACAATGCCGGGCCGGTCCGCCGGCCGGTCCACCGCCCGCGGATGGGCGACATACTCGATGGCCGCGTCCTCCAGGCGCCGGTCCACGTCGGCGCCGGCAAAGGCGCGGCGGCGCAGGCTCGGCGCGCCCAGGGTGCCGTCGCACAACCCGTAATGCCAGCGCGGGTCGTGGAACACCGGCGCCAGCACCTCGCGGCGGATCCCGGCGAGCGAGACATCCCGCCCCTCGACCCGCACCAGCGGCACGTCCCAGGGGCCACGCGGGAACAGGCCGCCGGTCCGGATATCGTCCGGGCTGCCCACGATCAGGTGATCCAGGACCAGGCGCACCACCAGGGCATTATACAGGTTCAACCAGAACGCCAGCTGCTCGCGCCGCGACAGCGACGCCACGGGCAGCGCCGACTGCTCGCGGACATAGGCTTCCAGCAGCTCCCGGTCGGCGGTCGAGAACCGGGTGTAGTCGACCCGGGTGATGCCGTCGGGCCAGTCGCGGGTGTTTCGGTCGAGGATGACCTGCCAGACCCGGTGATCGACAACCCGGGGCGACAGCGGGTCGTGGCGGTGCCAGATCTCCGGTCCCGGCCCGCCAGCACAGGCGGCGACAGGCAGAACCGCCAGAGCGGCAATCAGGTCTCGGCGCGGCATTCCTCTCGGCATGGGCGCAGTCTACGCGTTGACGCGCCGCCACGACCATCGCTACATGGCGCGTCTTCCCGGGAGCCGACGCTTGGATGCCATCCTCAATGCCGTCGTTCCTCTGTTCGCCGTGATCTTCGCCGGCTTCATCGCCGGCAAGACCCGCGTGCTGGCGGAGGAATGGGTACGCGGCCTGAACGTCTTCGTCTTCACCTTCGCCATGCCGCCGATGCTGTTCCGGCTGATGGCGACGACCGACGTCACCGCGATCGGCGAGTGGTCGTTCGTGGTCGGATTCTTCTACAGCGAGGTGCTGGTCTTCACCGCCGGTGCGGTACTGGGCGGGCTGCTGTTCCGCCAGCGGTTCGCCGAGATGACCATGCAGGGTTTCGGATCCTGCTTCTCCAACGGCGTGCTCCTGGCTCTGCCCCTGCTGATCGGCCTGTTCGGAGAGAAGGGCGCGACCCCGGCCGTCCTGCTGTTCACCCTGGACGTGCTGCTGTTCAGCATCGTCACCATGATGCTGGAGATCGCCCGCAGCGGCGACCGACCGGGCGGCGGATGGCGGGCGGTGCGCCAGTCGCTGCGGGCCATGCTGAAGAACCCGATCCTGATGTCGACCCTGCTCGGCATCCTGTGGGGCATCGCCGGCCTGCCGCTGCCCGATCTGGTCGACAAGAGCTTCGGCTTCATCGGACAGGCCGGCCCGCCCTCGGCCCTGTTCGCGCTCGGCGCCACGCTGGCCTACCGCCGGGTCGCCGGCAGTGTCGGTCCGGCCGCCATGATGGTGATCTTCAAGCTGTTCATCCACCCGGCGGTCACCTTCGTGATCCTCGCCTATGTGGTCGGCGCCGATCCGTTCTGGGTCCAGGCCGCGGTGATCTTCGCCGCCTGTCCGGTCGGCGCCAACGTCTATGTCTTCGCCCAGCATTACGGCATCTCGGTCACCGCCGCCTCGGCCGGTATTCTGGCGGCCACCGGCCTGTCGCTGCTGACCGTGACCGGCCTGCTGATCCTCTACCCGCCGATCGGAGTCTGACCATGGCGCCCCGGCGCGCTGGACCTCGCTCCACCCCCCGCTCCCGCAAATCCGCGAACCACCAGCGCACCGGCTTCTGGAGGCGCCGGACCGGCCGCTGGTCGCGCTGGGCGGTGGTGATCGCCGCCCTGGTCGCCGCCGTCGCGGGGCTGCGCCAGTCCGAACTGTTCTACCCCGTCGACGAACCGTTCGAGCGGGACCTCTATCGGCATTGGAGCGATGCCGACGGCGACTGCCGGGACACCCGCCAGGAGGTGCTGGTCGCCGAAAGCCTGGCGCCGCCGGCGATGAGCGCCGACGGCTGCAAGGTCGTCTCCGGCCGCTGGTACGACCCGTTCACCGGCGCCACCTTCACCGACCCGGGCGACCTGGACGTCGACCATCGGGTTCCGCTGTCGGAAGCGCACCGGTCCGGCGCCCATCGCTGGGATGCGGCCCGGCGCGCGGCCTATGCCAACGACCTGTCCCACCCGGACACGCTGATCGCCGTCGACAAGAGCGCCAACCGATCGAAGGGCGACGGCGACCCGCTGTCCTGGATGCCGCCGGAGTGGGGGTACTGGTGCCCCTATACCGCCCGCTGGCGCGCCACCAAGCAGCGCTGGGAACTGCAGGAGGATCTGCTGGAGGGGTGGTGGATTGACGCCGTGCTCGCCGGCTGCAGACTGCTGGGTCGACCGACGGGTCCATGACGGGACACGGTCCCGCAAGCGGCCTCCCGGCGGAAAGGAGACCACGGCAAGGGACAACCGGACATGACCGAGCTGATCCTCACCACTTTCGACTGGGTGCCGGAGCCGCCGCGGGGCTTGGTGCGCGACCTGCGCATCCGTTGGGCGCTGGAGGAGGCCGGTCTGGCGTACCGGGTGGAGAGGGTGCCCTTCGACGATCGGGGGACGGAGCATTTCGCCCACCAACCCTTCGGCCAGGTCCCGTGGCTGACCGACGGCGATCTGTCGATCTTCGAGACCGGCGCCATCCTGCTGCACCTGGGCGGACTGAGCGAGGCGCTGCTGCCGGGCGAGCGCGGGCGGCGCAGCGACGTGGTGCAATGGCTGTTCGCCGCCCTGAATTCCGTCGAGATGGCTGCCCTGCCCTGGGTTCTGTACAGGTTCACCGGCGACACGACGGACACGCCCGGACGCCAGCTTCTCGAGTCGTTCCAGGCCGGCCGGCTCAAGCACATGGAAGCGGTGCTGGCGGACCGGGAGTGGCTGTCCGGCGGCTTCTCCGTCGCCGACATCCTGATGGCCGACGTGCTGCGGATGGTCGATCGATTCGACGGGCTGTCCGGACATCCCGGCTGCCGCGCGTATGTCGCCAGAGCCACCGGCCGGCCGGCCTTCGTGAAGGCCCATGGCGACCAGCTCGCCCATTTCGCCGCGGCGGATGCCCTCCGCATGCAGCAATAGGGCGTCCGGAAAGCCGTTGGCCTATTCTGTTCAGCGGTCGACTGTGGTCCTCTATCGGCCCCGTTCCGCCCCACTCAAGGGATACCGCCGCATGCCGTTCGACTTCGACGAGATCATCGACCGCGAGAACACCCACTCGGTCAAATGGGACTATCACAACCACGGCGGTTTCGCGGCCTGGGACAAGACCTACGGGCACAACGGCGCCGACCGGGTGCTGCCCATGTGGGTGGCCGACATGGATTTCCGCTGCCCGCCGGCGGTGACCAAGGCGCTCGGCGACCTCGCCGCCCACGGGATCTTCGGGTACTCGGCCAAGACCGACGATTATGTCGACGCCGTCTGCGGCTGGTTCCGTGACCGCCAGGGCTGGGACGCCCAGGGCGAGTGGCTGATCACCGCGCCGGGCGTGGTGCCGACCCTGAACGTGGTGGTGCGCGCCTTCACCCAGCCCGGCGACAAGGTGATCGTGCAGCGGCCGGTCTACTACCCGTTCTTCCGGGTGACGACCAACAACGGCTGCGAGGTGGTCTCCAACTCGCTGATCCTGGAGGACGGCGCCTACCGCATGGACCTGGAGGATCTGGAGGCGAAGGCGAAGGACCCGAAGGCCAGGCTGCTGATCCTGTGCTCGCCGCACAACCCGATCGGCCGGGTCTGGACCGCCGAGGAGCTGACTGCCGTCGCCGAGATCTGCGCCCGCCACGGGGTCATCGTGGTGGCCGACGAGATCCACGGCGACCTGATGTTCCCGGGCGAGACCTTCACGCCCTTCGCCACCCTCGGGGACACCGCGGCCCAGAACACCATCGTCTGCACCGCGCCGTCGAAGACCTTCAACCTGGCCGGCCTGCACACCTCGAACATCTTCATCCCGAACCCGGCCCTGCGGGAGCAGTTCGCGGCGACCTACGCGCTGCACACCCTGCCGGGGATGAACCCGTTCGGCATCGCCGCCACCATGGCCGCCTATCGCGGGGCCGGCGAGTGGCTCGACGCGGTGATGGCCTATGTCGCCGGCAACGCAGACCGGCTGATCGCCTTCTTCGGGCAGGAGGTGCCGGAGATCCGCGCGATCCGGCCGCAGGGCACCTACCTGCAGTGGTTCGACTGCCGCGCCCTCGGCCTGGACAAGGACGCGCTGGAGGACCTGATGCTGAACCGGGCCAGGGTCTATTTCGACGAAGGCTATATCTTCGGTGACGAGGGCGCGGGCTTCGAGCGCATCAACCTCGCCTGCCCGCGCAGCGTGCTCGACGAGGCGCTGGTGCGGATCCGCGACGCCGTCCGGGCTCATCGCGCCTGAAAAGACGCATAGTCGCCCCCTCGAATTGCCTTCCAAGAGGGCGCGGGAGGCGACGCAGAAGACGAGAAGGGCCGGCGCTCAGCCGCCGGCCACATAGGCCGAGAGCTGACGGACCTCCTCCTCGGTCTCCTCCAGGCGGAACTTCACCACGTCGCCGATCGAGACCATGCCGGCGAGCCGTCCCTCCTCCAGCACAGGCACATGCCGGAAGCGGCCCTGGGTCATCATCTCCATCACATCGGCGATGGTCTGGCTCGGGCTGCAGGTCACGACCTTGGCGGTCATCAGGGCGCTGACCGGCTCGTCGAGCACGTCGCCGCCCTGCTGGGCCAGCACGCGCACCACGTCGCGCTCCGACAGGATGCCGGCGAGCGCGCCGCCATCGGTGGTGACGACGATGCAGCCGATGCGCTTTTCCGCGAGGGTGGCGACCGCGACCCCGACGGGCGTATCCGGCGCCACGGTCACGACGTTCTTGCCCTTGGTCTTCAGGATGTCGGAAACAATCATCTCTACCTCCCGCTTGGCGAAGCGGGCGGGCCGGTCTGGCGACCCATCGGAACGACGCTGCGTCATCGTCGGCGGCTCGGCGACGGCTCGGCCGCGCCCGTTCCGAGGCAGCTAGAACGGCCCGATCCCGTCGCAAATGCCCAATTGGCCGGGCCTTGGCGTCATGATCCGCCCGATTGCCGCCCCATGCAAGCGCCTCGACGGTGGCACCGTCGCCCGGCCTGCGGTAGAACAGCACCGGCTGTCCTCGTAGCTCAGCTGGATAGAGCACCAGATTCCTAATCTGGGGGTCACAGGTTCGAATCCTGTCGGGGACACCATTCCATCTCCCGGACGCCGTCCCCGGCTGAAACCGCGACCGACGGGACCTTCCGCCGCTCGGACCGGCCCCTTCCGGAGCAACCGGCCGCCCGGCCCGCAGCGCGGGGCGTCAGCCGCCGGTGGCCTGGGCGCGCAGTCGGTCGATCACGTTGTCGTCGGTGATCCGGCGATGCACCGCCTCCACGAAGCTCGACAGGCCGAACATCAGCAGGCCGACCGCCACGATCCCCAGCAGCCAGGGACCGTAGGGCTGCTTCTGCAGTTCCCGCAGCGCCTCGGCAAGGCCGCCGGCCTGACTGGGATCGGTGTTCCAGCCGGCGCTCACCAGAAACACCGCCACCAGGGTCAGCACGAAGGCACGGGCTGCATAGCCCGCGCGGCCGACCGCCTCGGCCGTCGCGTGCGTCTCACCCGAGATCGTGAGGTCGTCCATGAAGTCGGCGGTCCAGGCGGACTTGGCCTGGGCAAGGGCGACGCCGAACACAACGGCGCCGATCGCCATCACCATCCAGGGGCCGTAGGGCTGCCGCATCAACCAGGCGGTCCAGCCGTTCATGTCTCCGCCCGACAGGGTCAACCCGATCGCGAGGGCCGCGGCATAGATCGCCAGACCGATATGGATGACCGCGCCGACGATCCGGCCGGTCCGCACCACCATCCCGCGGGCGTCGTCACCGATGTCGTTCAGGTCCAGGATCGCCTCCACCAAGCGGAACAGCCCGTAGAACAGCAGCCCGAGCGCCATGGCACCGAGCATCGCCCAGCCGAACGGCCCTCCGACCAGGCTGTGCAGGGCGCCCTTGGTGTCCGTGGGAACGCCGAGGCCAAGCGCCGAGCGGATGGCGAACCAACCGACCAGCAGATAGACGACGCCGTGCGCCGCAAACCCTATGCGGCCGAAAGTCTCCAGTCGGTAGACCCGGTCCATAGGGCTCTCCTTGACGCTCGCTCGGGCAGTAACGCGCGAGACCGGGCCGCGGTTGCCTGCGAAAGGCGTCCGGCGCCGGCTCGCCCCGTCGCGATCGCCCCAACGCCATCGCCGCGCATCCCGGCCGCGGCGTTATGGAAATCCTTGGAAATTACTCTTCTAGGTTTTTTTATTGTTATTTTCATCCGATTTGGTTCTCCGTCATGATTCCTGCACGGCACCCGCCCGGCGCATTCGATGACTTCGGTCGTCCGCATTGGACGGCGCTCGCTGATCGTGAATACTGCAGAGATCGCGTTCGTCCCGAGGGGTGGCATGCAGGCCTCTGACCACACCGACAGCCACTCCCTCCCGGGCCCGGCCGGGCTCTGCGCCGATATCTTCGAGCATTGGCAGGCGCTCGTCCGGAACAGCGAGGCTGCGCTCGGTATCCCGATACGCGATCAGATCGACCTGCTCACGCTGCCAAAATCGACCCGAGGCAACTTCTTCCTGATCGAGCGGCGGGGGGACCGCTATCTCGTGCGTCTGGCCGCGACGACCCTGGTCGACAACATGGGCACGGAGACGACGGGGAAGTATCTCGACGAGCTCATGCGCGCGGAGATCTACCCGGCGCGTCGGGCCCTGTTTGATTTATGTGTACAGCAGGGCTGTCCCGTCTACTATGGCGCGACTCTCGCCGCCCCGTCCCGGGGGCACATCGCCTTTCGTAGGATCCTTCTTCCCTTGCGCAGCGCAGCCCGTGCCGAAATCGATCTGGTGTGTGGCGTGATGGAATTTCTCTCTGCTCAGGAACTCTCCGATGGCCCGTCGACCTCTCCTATCTCCGGCCCCCACGACCCCACCGATGACAAGGGTTTGGTTTTCCGGAGAATCTTCAGAGCGGACCAGTGGATCGACTGGTCGGACGCCCCGTAGGGGCACGGCGGCCCACCCGTTTTCCGTTAACGAGTCGTTAACCTTTCTGCACAAAGATGCGATCCGGGTCGGCAGCACGCGCCCCCGCGACCGTCTTGCTCGCGGGGACTCTGTCTCTCCTATCGGTTGTTATAATATGGAGCGGGGCGTTGTCAGAAACCGGCTACCCCGGTGAGATAAGGACCGCGGGCATCGCTCCGGACGGCCTGTGCGCCGATCTTTTCAGCCACTGGCTGGAGCTCTGCGCCGCCTCATCCGCTCCCGACCGAATCCCCGTGCGATCCCAGATCGACATGCTGACCCTGCCGACGCAGGTCCTGCCCTGGTTCTTTCTGCAGGAACGGCGCGACGGCCGGTACCAAAGCATCATCGCCGGCACCAGGCTGACCGACGAATTCGGCTTCGAGCCGAGGGGCCGGTTCATGGACGAGCTGCTGTCCAATGCCGTCTATCACGCCCGCAGCAAGATGTTCGATACCTGCCTGGAGGTCGGCCTGCCGTTCTATTACCGCGGCAGCCTGTCGAAGCCGGCCGATCGGTATGTGGGTTTTCAGCGCCTGCTCTTGCCGCTGCGCGCCACCGAGGACGCGCCAGTCTGCATGCTGTTCGGCGTGCTGCGGTTCTACGAGAGAACCGCCCTCAGCGACCGCGAGCTGCGGCTGATGGAATTCGACGCCGGCAGCCTGTTCCACTGCAGCACCTACGAGAGCGGGTGCTGGCTCTCCTGGCCGCCGGGAACCGCCGCTCACCCCGGGCGCTGATCCCGGGCACCGATCCCAGGCGCCGATCCCCGATATCAGACCGACCAGTCGGGCACGATGCTGTGCGCACAGGCCCGCTGCCAACTCTCGCGCTGCCGCAAGGCCGTCATCGCCCGTGCCAGCGAGGGTGCCGGCTCCAACAGCGTCCCGGCCCCGTCGATCAGCGTGAGCACGTCGAGCGTGCAGACCAGCACGATATCGGCGAGCGACAGGCGGTCGCCGACCAGATGGCCCTGGGCCGCGTATTGCCGCTCCAGCACTGCGATATCCCGCGCCGCCGCCTTGCGCGCCCGGGCGATCCGCGCTTCGTCGACCGTCCGGTCGGGACCGCTGGGAAAGACCTGTTCCAGCGCCCATTCCCGCACGATATGGCGATCGACCGTGCCCATCACCGCGTTGAACCATTGATCCAGGCGGATCCGGTCCAGCGGGTCGGACGGCTGCAGGGCCTCGGGCTCGCCGAAGGTGAGATCGATATAGCGCATGATCGCCAGGCTCTCGAACAGCACGAGGTCGCCGTGGCGCATCACCGGCACCTTGCCGAAGGGCGAGATCGCCTGCATCTCGCGCGAACGCATGTCGCGGAGCCCGGTCAGAGCGGCCTCGTAGGACGCCCCCTTCTCCAGAGCGGTCATGGCGCAGGCCCGCACGAAATTCGAGTGGGGCAGGCCATAGAGAACGATGTCGGCCATCCGACCCCCGCGCTGTTCGTTTCCGGTCGCCCGCGCGCCCGTTCAGTCGAGCGCGAAGACCATGGCCTTCAGATAGGCACTCTCCGGCAGATGTGCATGGACCGGATGGTCCGGCCCCGCACCGGCCGAGCGCAGCAGCCGTCCCTGGCGCTCCGCGTCGCCGAGGCCCCGGGCGTTCTGCTGGGCGAAGGAGACCGGATCCATGTGGTGCGAACACGAGGCCAGCAGCAGCACGCCGCCCGGCGCGGTGATCTGCGCGGTCATGCGGGCGAGCTTGCGATAGGCCTTGGCCGCCGGGCCGACATCCTTCTTGGACCGCGCGAAGGCCGGCGGATCGCAGACCACGATGTCGTATTGCTCGCCGGTCTTCACCAGGTGCTCCAGGGCCGCGAAGGCATCGGCCTTGCGCGTGGTGACCCGGTCCGCCACGCCGCTGAGCTCCGCCGCCTGGGCCGCCTGCGCCAGGGCCGGCCCGGCCCGGTCGATGAGATCGACCGACGCCGCTCCGGCCACCGCCGCCTGAATGCCGAAGCCGCCGGTATGGGCATAGAGATCCAGCACCCGGGCGCCGCCGGCCAGACGGGCGACGAAGGCGCGGTTGTCGCGGTGGTCGTAGAACCAGCCGGTCTTCTGCCCGCCCATCGGGTCGAGCGGGAACAGGGCCCCGCCCTCGGCCACCAGGGCCGGGTCCGGCACGGTGCCTTCGACCAGCCGCACCTCCTCGCCCAGGCCCTCCAGCTTGCGGACGGAACTGTCGTTGCGCAGCACGACCGCCGCCGGCGACAGGACCTGACGCACGGCCTCGGCCACCATCGGGACCATCCGGTCCATCCCGGCGGAGTTCGCCTGAATGACGACCACGTCGCCGTAGCGGTCGACGATCAGGCCGGGCAGGCCGTCCGCCTCGGCATGGACGACGCGATAATACGGCGTGTCGAACATCCGCTCGCGCCAGGCCAGCGCCGTCGCCAACCGGCCGGCGATCCAGCCGGCGTCGATCGCGACCGTCGGGTCGCGGTCCAGCATCCGCAGGGCGATCAGGCTGTGCGGGTTCATATGGGCCGAACCGACCGCGTCGCCTCCAGGGGTCTCCACCGTGACCACGGATCCCGGCGGCAGGGCCTTGGCCTCGGCCGTCATCACGATCTCGTTGGAGAAGCCCCAGGGATGACCGCGCAGCAGGCGCGCGCCGCCCCCCTTGTTGAGCCGGATGGTGGGGGTCTTGTCGGACATGGGACTCTCCGCGACGGTCGGGGCACCGGAGGCGGCACCGAATAATGGGTGCGGGTTATGGCACGACAGACCGGGCTCGCGGTACCATAAGCTATGATTCGCGCCCTGACCGCTCTCGCCCTGATCGCCGTCCTGACTGGATGCACGTCGCCGCGGACGACCATGCAGACGGGCGGACCGCCGGCCCCGCAGCTCACCCTCGTCGAGGCGGTCCCGGCCGACGCGCGCTGCCGGGCGGTCGGGCGCAGCGGCCGCCGCGATATGCAGCCCGCCCCGATGAGCATCGACCCGCGCAGGCTGGGTTTCCCGGTCGAGGTGACCTGCGAGGCGCCGGGCTACCTGACGACGACCGAGATCCTCCACCCCCGTCCCCTGCCCGATGTCCTGACCGCGGCGCAGGCCCGGCGCCCGTTCTCCCCCATGGCCGACCTGGCGCCGGCCGCCGGAGCGCCGGCCGGAAGCCAGGTGCCGTTCCGCCTCATCGTACCGTTGCGGGGCGGTTTCTTCGAAACGGCGACCGACCGCGCCGCCTTTTACGAGGCGCTGCTCGACGACCGCCTGAAACGCTGGACGGCGCTGCAGCATCAGGCCGAAGCGGACTGCTCCCGGCCCGGCACGTCGCGGGCCGGCGCAAGCTCCACCTCGCCTCCGGAGGTCTGTCGTCGGGCCTATGCCTGGCTGCGCGATCAGCGCGACGCCGATCTGCGGAAGCTGGAGATCGACCGCCGCCGCGCCACGTTTCGATAGAATCCATCCCGGTTTCGTGCCGATTCCGGCTCCTGGGCGGATTTTTAGAATTATCCCATTGCCCATCACGCGCTTGTCGCTGGTACAGTCCGGTGCAGTTAACTACGTGCGGGCACGGGGTTGGCGTCCGGCTTGCGCTTTCGGCGCTCCTCCCGGCATAACCCGTCCACGAAAAAGGGAATCCAGCGGGGACCCAAGATGAAAATCGGCATCATCAAGGAACGCCGAGAGGGCGAGAAACGCGTCGCAGCCTCTGCGGACACGGTGAAGAAATATATTCAGCTCGGCGCGGACGTCGCGATCGAGTCCGGTGCGGGTCTGTCCGCTGCCGTGACCGACGACGCCTATTCCGCCGCGGGCGCCAAGATCGTCAAGACCGCCAAGGAGGCGATCGGCGACGCCGACGTCGTCCTGAAGGTGCGAAAACCGACCCAGGACGAGATTCCGCTGCTCAAGAAGGGCGCGCTGCTGATCTCCCTGATGGAGCCGCACAAGGACAAGGCGATCGTCGAGGGCATCGCCAAGCAGGGCGTACGCGCCTTCGCCCTGGAGCTGGTGCCGCGGATCACCCGGGCCCAGTCCATGGACGTGCTGTCCTCGCAGTCGAACCTGGCCGGCTACAAGGCCGTGCTGGACGCAGCCGCCGTGTTCGGCCGCGCGTTTCCGATGATGATGACCGCCGCCGGCACGGTTCCGCCGGCCCGCGTTCTGGTCATGGGGGCCGGTGTCGCCGGTCTGCAGGCGATCGCCACGGCCCGGCGCCTCGGCGCCATCGTGTCGGCCACCGACGTCCGGCCGGCCGCCAAGGAACAGGTGGAGAGCCTGGGCGGAACCTTCGTCGCCGTCGAGGACGACGAGTTTAAGCAGGCCGAGACCGCCGGCGGCTACGCCAAGGAAATGAGCGACGAGTACAAGAAGAAGCAGGCGGCACTCATTGCCGAGACCATCGCCAAGCAGGACATCGTCATCACCACGGCGCTGATCCCGGGCCGTCCGGCCCCGGTGCTGGTCACCGAGGAGATGGTGAAGACCATGAAGCCGGGCTCGGTCATCGTCGATCTGGCGGTCGAGCAGGGCGGCAACTGCCCGCTGTCCAAGCCGGGCGAAGTGGTCGAAGCGCATGGCGTGACCCTGGTGGGCCACCTGAACGTGGCCAGCCGCGTGGCGGTCGACGCCAGCGCGCTCTACGCCAAGAACCTGCTCAACTTCCTCACCCCGCTGATCGACGAGGAGAGCAAGTCGATCAAGATCAACGAGGAGGATGAGATCATCAAGGCGTCCACCATCACCAAGGACGGCGAGATCACCAACGACAACATCAAGGCGCTGAAGGACGAGCCGGCGGCCCCGAAATCGGCAGCCAAACCGGCGGCCAAAAAGGCGCCGGCCAAGAAGCCGGCGGCGAAGAAGGACGAGCCGAAGGCGGCCGCGGCCAAGACGGCAGACGCCAAGACGGCCGAAACCAAGACGGCGGAAACCAAGCCCGATACGGCGCCGAAGCCGGACGGCTCCAACGGCGACGCGAAGGCGTAAGGAGGGACCCTGATGTCGGACACTTCTATCGCGGACAAGCTCAAGGACCTCGCCGAAGAGGCCCGCGAGCTTGCCTCTGACGCCGCCGATCTGGCCACCCAGGCCGGAACCGCGGCACTGGACAAGACCGTCGCGGCGACGGCCCCGGTTGGCACGGTCGCCCAGGGCGGCGGGCTCGACCCGACCGTGGTCGGGCTGACGGTGTTTGTGCTGGCCTGCTTCGTCGGCTACTACGTGGTGTGGCGGGTCACCCCGGCCCTGCACTCGCCGCTGATGGCGGTCACCAACGCGATCTCGTCGGTGATCATCGTCGGCGCGCTGATCGCGGCCGGGCCGGACAGCATGAACTTCTCATCGATCATGGGCTTCCTCGCCGTGGTGCTCGCCAGCGTGAACATCGCCGGCGGCTTCCTGGTGACCGAGCGCATGCTCGCCATGTTCAAGAAGAAGAAGTGAGGGAAGGACCCGTATCATGAGTGGCACCATCTCTTCGCTTCTATACCTGGTCTCCGGCGTCTGCTTCATCATGGCGCTGCGCGGCCTGTCGCATCCGTCCACCTCGCGGGCGGGCAACTATTACGGCATGGCCGGCATGGCCCTGGCCATCGGCACCACCCTCACCCTGCCGGTCGTGCAGTCCTACGAGGTCATCATCCTCGGCCTGCTGATCGGCGGCGCCATCGGCGCGGTGATCGCCCGCAAGATCCAGATGACCGCCCTGCCCCAGCTCGTGGCGGCGTTCCACAGCCTGGTCGGCCTCGCCGCCTGTTTTGTGGCGGCGGCCGCCTTCTACCGGCCGGACGCCTACGGCATCGGCGAGATCGGCGCGATCAAGGTCGGCTCGCTGATCGAAATGGCGATCGGGCTGGCGATCGGCGCGATCACCTTCACCGGATCGATCATCGCCTTCGGCAAGCTCCAGGGCCTGGTCACCGGCCGGCCGCTGGTGTTCAAGGGCCAGCATCCGCTGAACGCTCTGCTCGGCATCGCCCTGGTAGTGCTGATCGTCTGGCTGTGCGCCACCCAGGATCCGACCGCCTTCTGGCTGATCTTCATCGTCGCCCTGGCGCTGGGCTTCCTGCTGATCCTGCCGATCGGCGGCGCCGACATGCCGGTGGTGGTGTCGATGCTCAACTCCTATTCGGGTTGGGCGGCGGCCGGCATCGGCTTCACGCTGGGCAACCACCTGCTGATCATCACCGGCGCGCTGGTCGGCTCCTCGGGCGCGATCCTGTCCTACATCATGTGCAAGGGCATGAACCGGTCGTTCATCAGCGTCATTCTCGGCGGCTTCGGCGGCGAGAGCGAGGCGGCGGCGGCCGGCGGACCGGGCGGCGACCGCTCGGTCAAGTCGGGCAGCGCGGAGGACGCGGCCTTCATCATGGAGGGCGCATCCTCGGTCATCATCGTCCCCGGCTACGGCATGGCGGTGGCCCAGGCGCAGCATGCGCTGCGCGAGATGGCCGACACGCTGAAGGCCAAGGGCGTGAAGGTCCGCTACGCCATCCACCCGGTGGCGGGCCGCATGCCCGGGCACATGAACGTGCTGCTGGCCGAGGCCAACGTGCCCTATGACGAGGTGCTGGAGCTGGAGGAGATCAACCGCGACTTCTCCCAGACCGACGTGGCCTTCGTGATCGGCGCCAACGACGTCACCAACCCGGCGGCCAAGACCGACCCGGCGAGCCCGATCTACGGCATGCCGATCCTGGACGTGGAGAATGCCAAGACGGTCCTGTTCGTGAAGCGCTCCATGGCGTCCGGCTATGCCGGCGTGGAGAACGAGGTGTTCTTCCGCGACAACACGATGATGCTGTTCGGCGACGCCAAGAAGATGTGCGAGGAAATCGTCCAGTCCCTCGACTGACGAGCGCTCACATCGCGAAAACAAAAGGCGCCGGGGGAAACCCTCCGGCGCCTTTTTTATTCGTCATCCCGAATGTGTTTCGGGATGACGAAGGTGGGGGCTTCGTGAAGAGCCAGCCCTACACCACCACCGGCTCCATCGTGTCCTGCACCCAGCGGGCCATGGCGCCGGTGCGCCAGTCCTCGTTGTGGCGGCCGATGACCTGGACGCCGACCGGCATGCCGTCGACCGAGAGCATCGGCACGGTCACGCAGGGGCAGCCGATCGCCGAGGTCCAGGCGTTGTAGGCCGGCAGGCCGGTGGTGTGGATCAGTCCCGGCTCGCCTTCCTGGGTAGCCGACTCCACGAATTTCGGCGCCGGGCCGGTCGAGGACAGCGTGATCATCGCATCGGCGTTGGCCGCCACCGCCTTGAACCGGGCGCGCATCGCCTCGCGCTTGGTCAGAGCCGCCCGGTAATCGTCGATCGACATCTCCGAGGCCATGGACAGGCGCTGCCGCATGCTGTCGCTCAGCTTGGTGACGTCCTTCTCCGCCAGGTTGCGCAGGGTCCAGAGCATCTCCCAGCCGCAGATGTCGCGGCACAGCAGCAGGCTCTCGGCGATCTCGGTCTCGAACGCGTCGATATCGCCATGGCCGGCCCGGCGCACGATCTCCACGCCCGACGCCGCGATCCGGTCGATCAGGGTCTCGAAGGCGGTCTTGGTGACGTCGTCCGTCTGCGACCAGCCCTCGCTCTCCACCACGATCAGCCGCTGCGGCTTGCTCGCGACGGGAGCGGTCTGCGGGCCGAACAGACCCGGGCTGCCCGGATCGCCGCCGACGAAATGGGAGATCGCATGGGCGACCGCCCACATGTCGGCGATGGAACCGGCATGGACGCCAAGATGGCTGTGGCTCATGCCCTGGCGCTCGCCCCGGTGCAGGGCGCCCAGCGTCGGCTTGATCGCGGTGTTGGCGCAGAAGCCGGCCGGGCGGATGATCGAGCCGACCACCTGGCTGCCCAGAGCCGCCGGCACCATGCCGGCGCCGATCACCGCAGCCGAGCCGGAGGACGAGCCGCCGGGCGTGCGCTCCGGATCGAACGGGTTGGTGGTCGGCCCCGGATGGGAGAAGCCGAGCTCCGTCGTCACCGTCTTGCCGAGTACGACCGCACCGGCCAGCCGCAGGGCCTGGACCGGGGCGGAATCCTCGCCGGTCATGCGCCCGGCATAGAGCGGCGAGCCCATCTGGGTCGGCATGTCCTTGGTCATGTAGAGGTCCTTGACCCCGATCGGCATGCCGTCGATCGGCGACAGCGGCTCGCCCGCCTTCCAGCGCTTGGTCGAGGCGTCGGCCTGCTCCTTCGCGCCGCTCTCGTTCAGAGTGACCCAGGCCTTGACGGTCCCTTCCCGCGCGGAGATCACATCCAGACAGCGCTCCAGATAGGCGTTCGGGCTGTCCTTGCCGCTGGCGAAATCCCCCGTGCCCTCCACATAGGTCAACGGCTTGAAGGTGGACGGGTCGTAGGATACGCCCTTGCCGCCACCCGATACGTCATTCATCAAAACTCTCCTCTGTCACGCGGGTTGCCCCCCATGCCCTTGTCCACAACGCTGATAATCATGGCTGTCAGTCTGACGTTGGCCGGCCTAGCGTGGCACATGCAGCGCCGGCCGCGCGAGACCCTGGATCCACCCTTGCCGGTTCCGTGGACGTTTCTGCAGATCCTGGGAATCGTGGTCGCCCTGGCCGCGGCCGCGCATCTGATCTCGTTGGCAACCGGACAGCCGTTCAAGGGGCGCTTCGGCTTCTAGCGTCCGATAGCCACACCGGGTATCGCCAGCCGTCACGTCTGATAGGATGCCCATGAGCGAGCAGGGTGTAGCAACGTCCCGATCGGCAGCCAGGAGTTCCGTGGTGGAACGGAAGGACATTCATAACTCGGACGTCCCCATCGTCTGCCGCGCCTGCGAGGCCCGGCACAAGGGGATCTGCGGCGCGCTCTCCGGGGACGAGCTGCAGCGGCTGAGCAAGCATACCTCCAAGCGGGTGGCCTCGCGGAAAAGCGAGCTGATCCACGAGGAGGACGAGGTCCATACCTACTCGAACATCCTGTCCGGGGCGGTGAAGCTCACCAAGCTGATGCCGGACGGCCGCCAGCAGATCGTCGGTCTGCAGTTCGCGCCGGACTTCCTGGGCCGCCCGTTCATGAGCGAAAGCAACTTCGGCGCGGAGGTGGCGGTCGACGTGCGGCTGTGCAGCTTCCCGAAGGACGTGCTCGAGTCGATGCTGGTGGAGAATCCGGGCCTGGAGAACCGCCTGCTCCGCCAGGTGCTCAAGGAGCTCGACGAGGCGCGGCAATGGATGCTGGTTCTCGGCCGGATGACCGCCAAGGAGAAGGTCGCCAGCTTCCTCGGCCTGATCTCCGACCATATCGATCCGGAGCATGAGGGCGACAGCGTGACCTTCGAGCTGCCCCTGTCGCGCGCGGAGATCGCCGACTATCTCGGGCTGACCATCGAGACCGTCAGCCGCCAGTTCACCGCGTTGCGCAAGGAAGGCCTGATCGAGATCGAGGGCAACCGCCACATCGTCGTGCCCGACCGCGAGGCGCTCAAGGACGCGACCGGCTCACCCTGAGGCGAGACGACGGCAGGCCGGTCCGATGAGCTGGTCGCGCTCGCGGGCGGTGTGCCGACGCAGGTTGTCGAACAGGCCGCGCAGCATATAGCCCAGCGTGGCCGCATCGTGATGCCGCTCTCCGGCAATCCACTCCATCAGCACCTCGCACACCTCGTCGGCGAAGGCCTCGTCGGTCCGGTGCTCCTCGGTCAGGGTAGCGACGCTGTCCCTGACCGCCTCCTCCCCGAGCGCCGAGGCGAAGACCGGCAGGATCTCGCGTTCCTCCTCCGCGTGGACGTCGCGCAGCAGCGCACCCATGCGGCGCGCGAGCCGCAGATGGCTGCCGTTGGTCGGCAGCGCCGGCAGCCCGTCGGCCAAGCCCTCGAGTTCCTCGCAGGCCGTCAGGATTCGTCCGTGGTTTGTCTCGAACTTGCGGATCGCCTGCTCCAGGCAGGACCGGCAGGCGTCGCCAATCTTGGATATACCGCCGTCCGGCCGGGAGCCGCCTTCCCAGGCCGATCCAGATTGCAGCCTTTCGCCACCCCGCATCGCCAAGATCCTGTTCGCCGCGACCGCACACCGGCAGCCTGAATAATGTTAGGATTACGCGGGGGTGCGGAGCAGGTCGTTGATCGAGATCAAGGAAACCCGATCCCGAAGACGACACCTTCCGCGCCGTGTCAATCACACGCTGCGGGAACCCGGATCATGTCTAAAGCGATCGAACTTTCCCTCGCGGCCTTCGCAGGACTGCTCGCCTTGTTCATGGCGGCGGGAGCGCAGGACGCGGTTTATGAGTTCCACGCCTACCTATTCTTCATCGTCGCGGTGCTGGTCGCCTTCTGGCTGATCGGACGCGACGTCACCGCTGCCGACCCGGACAGCTACATGGACGGACCGGTGCGCCTCGGCGTGCTGGCCACCGTGTTCTGGGGGATCGTCGGCTTTCTTGTCGGCGTCGTCGCCGCCTCCCAGCTCGCCTGGCCCGACCTCAACATCGAGCCCTGGTTCAATTTCGGACGTGTCCGCCCGCTGCATACCTCGGCCGTGGTCTTCGCCTTCGGCGGCAACGCGTTGCTGTGCACGAGCTTCTACGTTGTCCAGCGCACCTGCCGCGCCCGCCTGTTCGGCGGCGACCTCGCCTGGTTCGTGTTCTGGGGCTACCAGTTCTTCATCGTCCTGGCCGCCACCGGCTACCTGCTGGGCAACAGCCAGTCGAAGGAATACGCCGAGCCCGAGTGGTACATCGATCTGTGGCTGACCATCGTATGGGTCGCCTATCTGATCGTGTTCCTCGGCACCATCCTGAGGCGCAAGGAACCGCACATCTACGTGGCCAACTGGTTCTACCTGTCGTTCATCGTGACGGTGGCCATGCTGCATGTGGTGAACGCGCTGGCGATCCCGGTGTCGCTGACCGGCTCGAAGAGCTACTCGCTGTTCTCCGGCGTGCAGGACGCGCTGACCCAGTGGTGGTACGGCCATAACGCGGTGGGCTTCTTCCTGACCGCGGGCTTCCTGGGCATGATGTACTACTTCGTGCCGAAGCAGGCCGAGCGGCCGGTCTACTCCTACCGGCTGTCGATCGTGCACTTCTGGTCGCTGATCTTCCTCTACATCTGGGCCGGCCCGCACCACCTGCACTACACGGCACTCCCCGACTGGGCGCAGACCCTGGGCATGGTGTTCTCGATCATGCTGTGGATGCCCTCCTGGGGCGGCATGATCAACGGCCTGATGACCCTGTCGGGGGCCTGGGACAAGATCCGCACCGACCCGATCATCCGCATGATGGTCATGGCGCTCGCCTTCTACGGCATGTCGACCTTCGAAGGCCCGATGATGTCGGTGAAGAGCGTGAACGCGCTCAGCCACTACACCGACTGGACCATCGGTCACGTGCATTCCGGCGCGCTCGGCTGGGTCGGCATGATCTCCTTCGGGGCGATCTACTTCCTGGTGCCGCGTCTGTACGGCCGCGAGAAGCTGTACTCCCTGCGCATGGTCAACTGGCACTTCTGGCTCGCCACCCTCGGCATCGCCGCCTATGCCGGCGTGATGTGGGTCAGCGGGATCATGCAGGGCCTGATGTGGCGCGAGTACGATCCGGAAGGCTTCCTGGTCTACTCCTTCGCCGAGACCGTCGACGCCATGCATCCCTTCTACGTGGCGCGGACCTTCGCCGGGGTTCTCTACCTCGCTGGTGGTTTGGTCATGGCCTACAACGTGGCCATGACGATCATGGGCCGCGAGCGCAACGAGCAGCCCATCGTCACCGCTGCGGCACAACCCGCCTGATCGGAGGAAACCATGTCGATCCTTGATAGGCACAAGAGTGTCGAGACCAACGCCACCCTGCTGTTGGTCCTCTCCTTCCTCGTGGTCACCATCGGCGGCATCGTCGAGATCGCGCCCCTGTTCTACCTGCAGAACACCATCGAGAAGGTGGAGGGGATGCGTCCCTACTCACCGCTCGAACTGAAGGGGCGCGAGATCTACCAGCGCGAGGGCTGCTACGTCTGTCACAGCCAGATGATCCGGCCGTTCCGCGACGAGGTGGAGCGCTACGGCCACTACTCGCTGGCGGCGGAGAGCATGTACGACCATCCGTTCCAGTGGGGCTCCAAGCGCACCGGCCCGGACCTGGCCCGCATCGGCGACCGCTACTCCAACGAGTGGCACGTCCAGCACCTGATCGAGCCGCGCTCGGTCGTGCCGGAGTCGATCATGCCCTCCTACGCGTTCCTGGCGGACACCGATCTCGACGCCACCAACATCGCCGGTCACCTGAAGACCAACCGGATGCTCGGCGTCCCCTATGACGACGAGATGATCGAGAACGCCCTGGCCGACATGCGCGACCAGGCGAACCCGGATGCCGACTGGGACGGGCTGCTAGCCCGCTACCCGAAGGCCAAGACCGGCGATTTCGACGGCAACCCGAACCGCCTGACGGAGATGGATGCCGTGATCGCCTACCTGCAGATGCTCGGGACGCTGGTCGACTTCTCGACCTTCGACCCCGAAGCCAATGCCCGCTGAGGAGGCCTGCCATGACGTACGAGAGCCTGAGACAGGCCGCCGACAGCTGGGGGCTGCTCTACATGGTGATCATCTTCCTCGGGGTGATCGCCTACACATTCCGACCGGGTGGACGCAAATCGGCCGACGACGCCGCCGCCATCCCGCTTAAGGAGGACTGAGCCATGAGCGAGAAGGAGATCGACAGCGTCACCAATGTCGAGACCACCGGTCACGAGTGGGACGGCATCAAGGAGCTGAACAATCCGCTGCCGCGCTGGTGGGTCTACGTATTCTACGCCACCATCGTCTTCTCCATCGGCTACGCCGTGTACTATCCGGCGATCCCGCTGATCGAGGGGGCGACCCAGGGTATCTCCGGCGAGACCACCCGCGGCCAGCTGCACGAGGAGATGGCCGCGGTCGAAGCCGGCCGGGCCGACATGCTGGAGCAGATCCGCGGCATGGAGGTGGGCGAGATCCCGGCCAACCCGGAACTGGCGCGCTTCGCGTCGGCGGGCGGCGCCTCGGCCTTCAAGGTCTACTGCTCCCAGTGCCACGGCTCCGGCGCCCAGGGGGCCGCGGGCTACCCGAACCTGAACGACGACGACTGGCTGTGGGGCGGGTCGATCGAGCAGATCGCCGCGACCATCCGCCATGGCGTCCGCTACGAGGCGGACGGCGACACCCGGTGGTCCGAGATGCCGGCCTTCGGGCGCGACCAGCTTCTCCCGCGCGAGGACATCCTGGCGGTCGCCCACTACGTCCGCTCGCTCTCCGGTCTGGAGCACGACCGGGGCGCGATGGACGAGGGTGCCCGGGTCTATGCCGAGAACTGCGCCGCCTGCCACGGCGAGGACGGGCTCGGCAATACCGACCTGGGGGCCCCGAACCTGGCCGATGCGCTGTGGCTGTACGGCGACTCGCAGCAGGAGATCGTGTCGCAGATCAACAACCCGAAGCACGGCGTCATGCCGGCCTGGGGTGAGCGTCTGGGTGACGCGGTGGTGAAGCAGCTCGCCGTGTATGTGCACGGTCTGGGCGGCGGCGAATAAGCGCCGCGACAACTGACTGGCGGAGACTTCCGATGACGACGGTTGACCAGAATGGCACGGCAGGGAGCGGCCTCGAGCAATTCGATGTCGAGCCGGTCAACCGTCGCGACCAGCAGCAGCCGCTCTATGCGCCGCGCAAGAAGATCCACCCGAAGCGCGCGGAAGGCACCTTCCGCCGCTTCAAGTGGCTGGTGATGCTGATCACCCTGGGCATCTACTACATCACCCCGTGGATCCGCTGGGACCGGGGCGAGTTCGCTCCGGATCAGGCGGTGCTGATCGACCTGTACAACCGCCGCTTCTACTTCTTCTGGATCGAGATCTGGCCGCAGGAATTCTACTATGTGGCCGGCCTGCTGCTGATGGCGGCGCTCGGCCTGTTCCTGGTCACCTCCTCGGTCGGCCGCGCCTGGTGCGGCTATACCTGCCCGCAGACCGTCTGGGTCGACCTGTTCCTGGTGGTCGAGCGGTTCATCGAAGGCGACCGCAACAAGCGCATCCGCCTCGACAAGGAGCCCATGAGCCCGTCGAAGGCCGCCAAGCGGGTGAGCAAGCACACGATCTGGCTGTTGATCGCCGTGGCGACCGGCGGCGCCTGGATCTTCTATTTCGCCGACGCGCCGACCCTTTTCATGGACGTGTTCACCGGCACCGCCCCGACGGTCGCCTACGGCACCATCGCCGTGCTGACCTTCACGACCTATTCGCTCGGCGGGCTGATGCGCGAGCAGCTCTGCACCTATATGTGCCCGTGGCCGCGGATCCAGGCAGCGATGCTGGACGAGCATTCGCTGACCGTGACCTACAACGTCTGGCGCGGCGAGCCGCGCTCGCGGCACCGCAAGGTTCAGCAGGCCGCCGGCGCCACGGTGGGCGACTGCATCGACTGCAACGCCTGCGTCGCGGTCTGCCCGATGGGCATCGACATCCGCGACGGCCAGCAGCTCGAATGCATCACCTGCGCGCTGTGCATCGACGCCTGCGACGGGGTGATGGAGAAGATCGGACAGCCCAAGGGCCTGATCTCCTACTCCACGCTGGCGTCCTACAATCACAACATGAAGCTGGCGCAGCTCGCCGACGGCACGGTCGACCCGGCGCGCGTCCACACCGCCGACGGCGGCATCGCGCCGGAGGTCGAGCACACCACCCTGCGCTCGATCCTGCGCCCGCGCACGATGATCTACTTCGCCATCTGGGCGCTGATCGGCCTCGGCATGCTGGTCATGCTGACCACCCGCGACCGGCTGGAGATCAACGTGCTGCACGACCGCAACCCGGTCTCCGTGCGGCTGTCGGACGGCACCGTGCGAAACGGATACACCGTGAAGATCCTCAACATGATGCCGGAACGCCGGACGGTGCTGCTGACCATCGAGGACTTCCCCCAGGGGGCCATGATCATGCCGCTGGAGAAGGACGACCCGCGGCAGGCGATCTTCCTCGATATCGACCCGGACAGCCTGCGCGCCCAGCGGATCTTCGTGATCGCCGATCCCGAGGGCCTCGACGGCCAGCAGACCCCGTTCCGCTTCCGCGTCCGCGACAGTGCGGGTTCGGAGCGGGCGGAATACGATGCGATCTTCGACAATGGAGCAGCGCGATGAGTGACACGTCCCGGACCGACGGATCGTTCAAACTGACCGGCCGCCACGTCTTCCTGATCCTGCTGTCGTTCTTCGGCCTGATCATCGCGGTGAACGTGACCATGGCGACCCTGGCCGCCGGCACCTGGCCGGGCCTCGTCGTCGCCAACTCCTACGTGGAGAGTCAGCGCTTCAACGAACGCGTCGCCGCCGCCCGCGTGCAGCAGGCCCTGGGCTACGAGCTGGCCTTCTTGCAGGCCGACGATCAGCTCTCCCTGACCCTCACGGACGCCGACGGACAGGGTGTGGCGATCCTCGGCGGGACGGTGCGGATCGGTCGCCCGGTCACCCGCACCGAGGACCGGCTGATCGACGTCCCGGCCGCGCCGAGCGGCACCGTCAGCATGCCCGACGCCCTCGCCGACGGCCTCTGGGTCGCCGACGTCGCCCTCAAGCTGGCCGGTGGCCGGGTCTGGCGCTACGAGACCCGGTTCTCGCTGAGCGAAGGCAAGTGACATGTCCTGCTGCGCCGCCTCCGCCTCGCTTTCGGTGCCGGGCCAGGCCCAGCGGCCGGACCGGCGCGAGCTGCTGGACGCCTCCCACGATCTGGGCGACGGGCTGGTCGCCACACGCCTCGCCGTGCCGGACGCCCATTGCGCCGCCTGCATCTCCGCCATCGAAAAGGCTGTGGGCGCGGTCGACGGGGTGACCGACGCGCGGGTCAATCTCGCCGGGCGGTTCGTCACGGTGAAATGGCCGCGCGACGCCGTCGACGCGGACGCCGTCTTCACCGCCCTCGACCATGCCGGCTACCGGGCCGGACTGCTGGACGAGGCCGAGAGCGGGCCGGACCCGGTCTTGCGCCGCCTGTTCATTGCCCTGGCGGTCGCCGGCTTCGCCGCCGGCAACGTCATGCTGCTGTCGGTCTCCATCTGGTCGGGAGCGGACGACGCGACCCGCGACCTGTTCCACTGGATCTCCGCCGCCATCGCCATTCCGGCTGTCGCCGTCGCCGGCCGGCCGTTCTTCGCCCCGGCGCTGCACGCCCTGAAGGCGGGCAGGCTCAACATGGACGTGCCGATCTCGCTCGCCGTGATCCTCGCGGTGGGTCTGTCGTTGCACGAAACCCTGACCGGCGGAGCGCATGCCTATTTCGACGCCTCGGTCACCCTGCTGTTCTTCCTGCTGATCGGCCGCACGCTCGACTACGTGATGCGGTCCCGCGCCGGTGCGGCCCTGAAGACCCTCGACCGGACGACGCCGCGCGGGGCGGTGGTCGTCGCCGCCGACGGCACCACCGCCTGGACCCCGGTCTCCGAGGTCGCGGCCGACATGACCGTGCTGGTCGCCTCCGGCGACCGGGTGCCGGTGGACGGCACCGTGGTTTCAAGGGGCGTGCGGGTCGATCTCTCGGTCGTCACCGGCGAAAGCGACGCGGTCGAGCTGGCTCCGGGCGACACGGTCGTGGCGGGCGCCATGGTGGTCGACGGGCCGCTGAAACTGACCGCCACGCGGGCCGGCCACGCCTCCTTCCTGGGCGAGATGCGCTCCATGCTGGAGGCGGCGGAGACCGCGCGGCCGGCGCTGAGCCGTCTGGCCGACCGGATGGCCGCGGTCTACGCCCCTGCCGTGCATCTGATCGCGGCGGCCACCTTCGTCGGCTGGTGGGCGGCCGGCGGCGGGCTGCACCACGCCCTGACCACCGCCATCGCCGTGCTGATCATCACCTGCCCTTGCGCCCTGGGCCTCGCCGCCCCGATCGTGCAGGTCGTCGCTGCCGGACGGCTGCTGAAGCACCGCATCCTGCTGCGCGACGGCGGGGCGCTGGAGACGCTGGCCACCGTGGACCGGGTGGTGCTGGACAAGACCGGCACGCTGACCACCCCGACCGTGGACCCGCGCGCGCTTGAGCAGCTTGCTGACGGCACCCTGTCGGTCGCCGCCGCCCTCGCCCGGCATAGCCGGCATCCGGTGGCGCAGGCCATCGCGGCGGCCGCGCCTGCCACCCCCATCGCCCCGGATCGCGTGACCGAACATGCCGGCCACGGCATCGAAGGCGTCATCGACGGCCGGACCTGGCGCCTCGGCCGCCCTGACTGGGCCCTGTCCGCGGAGGCCTTCGACGCACTGTCCGTCGACCGGCGGGGTGCGCCGGCGCTGTCCTGCGACGGCGCGCTGGCCGCCGCCTTCGATCTGCTCGACCGGCCGCGTCCGGGTGCGGACGGCGCGGTCGCGACCCTGATCCGCCTTGGCCTGGCCCCGACCCTGCTGTCCGGCGACGGCGAGGCCAAGGTCGCCGAGACCGCCGCCCGGCTCAACCTGGAGAGCTGGACCGCCCGCGCCACGCCGGCCGGCAAGATCGCGGCGATCCACGCGTTGCAGGGCGACGGCCATCGGGTGCTCATGATCGGCGACGGGCTGAACGACGCCCCGGCCCTGGCCGCCGCCGACGTCTCCATGGCGCCGAGTGCCGCCTCCGATGTCAGCCGCACGGCCGCCGGCATCGTCTTCCTGAGCGAGGACATGGGCGCCATCCCGACCGCCATCGCGGTCGCCCGCAAGGCGCGGCGGCTGATTCTGGAGAATTTCGGACTGGCCATCGTCTACAACGCCATCGCCATTCCGCTGGCCATCGCCGGCTATGCGACCCCGCTCTTCGCGGCGATCGCCATGTCGGCCTCCTCGATCGTCGTGGTGGCCAACGCTCTGCGTCTCGCCCTGCCGGAGCGCCGGTCCGGGGTTGCAGGATCCGCCGCCCGGGACGACATCAGGACTCCCCTCACCCCGGCGCTGGGAGCCCGCGTATGACCGTCCTGTCGATCCTGATCCCGGCCGCCCTGGTACTCGGCCTGATCGGCCTCGTCGCCTTCCTGTGGGCCCTGCGGTCGGGCCAGTTCGAGGATCTCGACGGGGCGGCCGAGCGCATCCTGCTGCCGGAAGAGGACAAGCCGAAGAAATCGGGCGGACCGAGGGAATAGGGTCGGCCTATCCCTGACGGGCCGCCTTCAGCCGCGCAAAGCTCTCTTCGGGCCAGTGCTCCCGGTAGGCATAGAACCCCTCCATCACCAGCGCCCCCTCCGGCAACCCGACCCAGGGCAGTTTGGAACGGGTGAAGATGTGGATGTCCGGCGGAACCCGGGCCGGTTCGTCCAACGTCCCGACCCGTACGAAGGCGACCGACTTCCCCGCCCCGGCATAATGGCTGTACAGGGTCGCCAGGCAGGTCGGGCAGCGCATGAAGATCTGCCCCTTGCCGCTCTCGGTCGGGGTGTCCACCGCCTCCAACGTGCCGGAGATCACCTCCATCTCCGCCGTCTCGATCAGGGCGTTCAACGCGAAGGCCGTGCCGCTGTCGCGCTGGCACCAGGTGCAGTGGCAGCAATGCACGAACATCGGCTTGCGCTTGAGCCGGTAGCGCACCGACCGGCAGGTGCAGCCACCCTCGGCAAAGGTGTCGTCGGCCATGCTCACCCCCTCTGCAGGCTGGACCAGAAGCGCACCGGCTCGCCCACCGCCTCGCCGACCAGTTCCTCGTCGCGCATCACCACGTTGCCGCGCACCAGGGTGGCGATCGGCCAGCCGGTAACGGTCTTGCCGTCGAACGGGGTCCAGCCGCACTTGCTGGCGATCCACTTGTTGGTGATCTCGCGCTTGGCCTTCAGGTCGACCAGGGTCAGGTCCGCGTCCCAGCCCTTGGCGATGCGCCCCTTCCCGGCGATGCCGTAGATCCGGTGCGGACCGGCCGAGGTCAGGTCGACCAGCCGGGCCAGGGTCAGCCGGCCTGCATTCATGTGGTCGAGCAGCAGCGGCAGCAGGGTCTGCACGCCGGGCATGCCGGACGGGCTCGACGGATAGGGACGCTGCTTCTCCTCCAGGGTGTGCGGCGCGTGGTCGGAGCCGATGACATCGACCGTGCCGTCGGCGATCGCCCGCCACAAAGCGTCCTGGTGATGCTGCTCGCGCACGGGCGGGTTCATCTGCGCCAGCGAGCCGAGCCGCTCGTAGCATTCCGGCGCCGCCATGGTCAGGTGGTTCAGGGTGGTCTCGACCGTGGCCACGTCCTTGTTCTCGGCCAGGAATTCCATCTCCTCGGCCGAGGTGATGTGCAGCACATGCACCGGACGGCCGGCGGCCCGGCCCAAACGGACGATCCGCTGGGTCGCCTTCAGGGCGCATTCCGGCGAGCGCCAGACCGGATGGGCGCGGGGGTGGCCCGCCTCCTTGGCGATGTGCTGACGCTCGCGCAGCATGTCCTCGTCCTCGGCATGAACGGCGACCCGGCGGCGGCCGGCGGCCAGCACCTTGGCCAGCAGCTCGTCCTTCTCGACCAGCAGCGAGCCGGTGGACGAGCCCATGAAAACCTTCACCCCGGCGCAGCCCGGCGCCAGCTCCAGCTCTTCCAGCAGGTGGAAATTCTCTTCCGCCGCGCCGACGAAATAGGCGTGGTCGCACCAGGCGCGCCCCTTGGAGCGGGCGAGCTTGTCGTTCAGTTCGACCTCGGTGAGAGTCAGCGGCGAGGTGTTCGGCATCTCGAAGATCGCGGTGACCCCACCCTTGGCGGCGGCGCGGGTGCCGTGGTGGATGTCTTCCTTGTGCTCCAGGCCGGGCTCACGGAAATGCACCTGGGTGTCGATCACGCCGGGCAGCACGGTCAGGCCGGACGCGTCGACCACCTCGCCCGCCTCCGCCGTCGCCAGATCGCCGATCGCGGTGATCTTGCCGCCCGTAACCCCGAGATCCACCCGTTCCAGTCCGGACGGGGTGAACACCTCGCCGCCCCGCACCACCAGATCGTATCGCGCCATGCATGCCTCCATTCGTGACCGGCGCCAGCATAGCCGCGCCGCAGCGGGCGGCAACCGGTCTCGGGACGCAGGATCTCGTGCCGACGTGCGAATTGCTACGGTGGAGCCGTCGCGCCCGACCTGCGATAGTCGGCGAAATTTCAAACCGAGGCCGAGGACCGTTTTGTCCGTCCCCCAATACGACCGAGGCGCGCCGCCGCCGGGTTCCGCCACCGTCTCCACGCTGGAATACACCGAAGGCGGCTCGTGGCCCCTGATCCGGCGGCACGTCATCAACGTCGCGCTGATGATCCTCACGCTGGGCCTCTACCGGTTCTGGGCGATCACGATCATGCGGCAGATCCTGTGGCGGCGGATCCGGTTCGCGGGTCGGCCGCTCGAATACACCGGCACCGGCCTGGAGATTTTCCTCGGATTCGTGCGGGTGTTCCTGGTGATCCTGCTGCCGCTGGGCATCATCTTCATGCTGATCGAACTCGGCCTGCAGCGCGAGATGCCGACCGTGGATGCCGGAACGGTCGAGACGGTCGACCTCGTCTATCTCATCGCCGTGCTCATGCTCATCGAGATGGGCCGCTTTCTGAGCTGGCGCTACCGGATCTCCCGCACACGCTGGCGCGGCATCCGCGGCCGGATCGAGCATCCGGTCGGGAGCTACCTCATCGTGGCGGCCGCCTCGGCGGCGATGATCGTCTTCTCCGGCTGGCTCCTGAAGCCGGTGGTCGACCTCTACCGGGCCAACACCATCCTCAACACCCTGAATATCGGCGGGTTGAAGGGAAGCTATCGGGGCGGGGTCTGGGCCCTGTTCCCGACCTGGATCGGGATCTGGATCGGGCTGGCCCTGATGGCGATCGCAGGGTTCGTGGCCTGGTTCTGGCTCATCGGGATCGTCGCCATCTCCGGCAGCGAGACGTTCTTCTATCTCGCCATGATCGGCTTCGGTCTCGCCGTCTTCTGGGTCGTGCTGTACATGCTCTCGATCTACCGCGTCGCCTTCTGGCGGCTGATCTGCAACCTGTCCTCGGTCGGCCCGACCCGGATCCGGTTCAGCGGAAGCGCGGCGGACATGGCCTGGCTGACCTTCGGCAACTGGCTACTGATCGGCATTTCCCTGGGACTGCTCGCGCCCCTCACCTGGGAGCGCAAGATCCGCTACCTCGCCGACAAGGTGGTCGTCTACGGCATGCCCGACCCGGCCGGCCTGCGACAGGTCGGGGACGACGACAGTGCATTCGGCGGAGAGGGGCTGGCCGGTGACTTCGACATCGCCTGACAACCGCGCCGGTCCGGTGGGCAATGCCCTGCTGCTCGACGGCGTGACCGGGGCCGACCATCGGGTCGCGATTCTGGTGGAGGAGACGGGCCTGCGCATCCTGCCGGCGGACGCCTTGGCCGCGGCGCCGCAATGCCCTCTGCTGTGGCCCTGGAGCAAGGTGTACCGGCCCGCCTCGGCCGGCGAGGACATGGTCTTCGCCATGCTCGACGCCCAGGACGCCCGCCTGACACCCGACCTGCCGGCCCATGCCCGCACGATCCTCTCGCGGGCCTCGGGCGACGAGCGGCGCTCCGGACGGCAGGTCCTCGGTCTCGCCCGCCGCCCCAGCGCGGCCCTCGCCATCGGTGCCACGGTCGCGGTCCTGGCCCTCGCCCTCGTCGCCCTGGCGCCCCTCAGCGGCGTCGCCGCCCATCTGCTCCCGGCCGATACCGGGGCGGCCTCCTCCGATCAGGCCATCGAGCAGCTCGCCGCCTCCCATCCGCGCTGCGACGGCACCGAGGGCCTCGCCGCGCTCGACGCCCTGTCCCGACGGCTCGCCGGCGCGGCCGGAATCCCGACCCCGCAGCTCACGGTGATCGACTGGGACGTGGTGAACGCCTTCGCCCTGCCGGGCGGACGGGTGGTCCTGACCAGCGGGCTGATCGAGGCAAGCCGCGACGGCTCGGAGATCGCCGCCGTCCTGGCGCACGAGATCTCCCATGTGGTGCACCGCGATCCGATGACCGGGTGGATCCGCCGGGAGGGGGTGAGCCTCCTCCTCGCCCTGCTGTTCGGGCAGGAGGCGGCGGGCTCGATCGCCTCGAGCCTGACCGGCGCGCTGCTCAACGCGCGCTATACCCGCCACCAGGAGGACCGGGCCGACCATACGGCCCTGGACCTGATGCGCGACAACGACATCCGCTCGGACGGTGGACAGGCCTTCTTCGAGCGCCTGCATGAGCGCGAGATCGGCGGCACGGTCGGGGCACTGCTGACCCTGATCGAAACCCATCCCGGCTCGGCCGACCGGGCCGCCCTGTTCGCCGAGGCGCAGACCGGCACCGGCCCGGGCCTCGACGCGGCCCAGCTCGCCGCGGTCAAGCGCATGTGCCGGTGAGCGGCCACCCCGCTCAGATCTTCTCGCCCTCCACCGCCTTGCGCAGGGCGTCGATCTCGAAGCGGACCGGCAGGAAGGGGTGGATCTCCAGCGCCGCCTCGAAGGCCGCCAGGGCGTCGGCCTTGCGGTCGAGCTTGAGGTTGATCAGGCCGAGTCCGGACAGCGCGCCAAAATGTCGCGGCTCGAGCGCAAGGGTCTGCCGGACATCGGCGATCGACGCGGGATAGTCGGCGAGCAGGAAGTTGATCGTCGCCCGCTTGTTCCACGCTTCGGCAAAGGTGGGCGCGCGCCGCACCGCCTTGTCAAAGGCCTCCAACGCGTCCCCGAGCCGGGACTCCCGCATTGCTTGCAGGCCATCTTCCATGATTTCCGCCACTTCCGGAATCTCGGGCGCCTCGTGCCAGATGATCCAGATCTGCTGCTCGGTCGCATGCGCGATTGAGAAAACTTCAGCAATCCTAAGCTTCTCGAACAGCGCATCCAGGCGCGGATCGGTCTGATCCGCCTGTGACGCGTTGGCGGCGCCGAGAAGAAACACAAGAGCAACAGCAAGCCGTCTAAATTTCAGTAAAATACCATTCATTATTGTGCTCCCCATCCTGCTTCGTAATCCTTTATTAATTCTTCCAACCTACGGTTATTCAGCCATTCAGACCCCATTAGGAGTTGATTTATGTCCGTTACGGGAACGGCACAGCTCGACAGTGAAAATTCCTCCGGCACCGACGAGTCGCAGCAGAGCGCGCCCGGCAAGACCGGGGGCTTCGGCATCGCCGGCCGGTTGGGCACGGCGTTCGCGGCGACAACCCTTCTGACCGTCCTGACGGCCGGCGTCGCCTGGTTTGCCTTTTCCAACGTCGAGAGCACCCTGACCATCGTCACCGACGAGGCGATGCCGGCGGTGACCAGCAGCCTAGAGCTCGCCGCCAGCAGTTCCGCCGTTGCCGCCGCCGCGCCGAGCCTCGTATCGGCCAAGACCGACGAGGAACGTCAGGCCATTCGCGACGAGCTCGCCACCAAACAGCAGGAACTGGCAGCGCGCCTGCAGGATCTGCAGACCACCGGCGCCGACGTCTCCTCCCTGACGGAGCTCGCCGACACCCTGTCCCAGGCGATGACCGATCTCGACTCCGCGGTCCTGCGCCGGGTCGATGCCAAGGCCAGGCTCGGCCAGGCCATTCAGAACGTCTCCGAGGTGAACAACCAGTTCCAGAACGACGTGCAACCGATGATCGCCGAAGCCAGCGAGCGGATGGTGAAGACCGGCGAAGAGGCGATCGAGGCGACCACCTCCACGGTGGGCGAGCTGCTCGGCACCCACATGACGGCGCTCAAGGACATCCTGACCCTGGCGGGCACCGGCCAGAAGATGCTCGGCATGCTGGCCCGGGTCGCCAGCACGGTGGACCTGGAACTGCTCGCCCGCGAGGAGGCGAAGTTCAAGGATCTCGCCACCGAGATGCAATACTCGGTGACCAGCGCCCCGGATACCGAGGACGGCAACCGCTTCCGCGACGCCGCCCTGGAGCTGATCGCGCGTGGCACCGGCGAGGACTCGGCCTTCGAGATCCGCCGCAAGGAGATCAACTGGGTCGAGCTGACCCCGGAGCAGTTCGACGCGGTCCAGCGGCAGCGCGAGGAACTCGACGCCGCCCTGCCGGCGATCGCCGAGGCGTTCGAGAAGTCGGTCAACCCGCTGGTCGGCGAGGCACAGCGCAACATGGCCTTCGCCGGGCGCGATCTGGCCATCGGCTCGCGCAAGCTGATCGGTGGCCTGGTGCAGGACGACGTGCGCGAGTTCCAGCTGATGCTGGAGGCCGCGGCCACGTCCAACCTGATCATCGGCACGCTGAACGCCGCGGCCGGCGCCGAATCCGAGCGGCACCTGGACAGCATCAGCCTCGAGTTCGCGATGGCCCTGACCATGCTGACGGATATCCAGAAGGAGGCGTCCGGGATCGAGCGGCTGAGCGGCCTGCTTCCGAGCCTGAATGCCATCCTGGAACTCGGCAACGACGACGACGGCGTGTTCGAGCGACGCAAGGCGATGCTCATGGCCGAAAACGATGCCGATGCCGCCCTGGCCCGGGCCCGGGACGTGTCCGGCGCCTTCGGCACGGCCGTCGCCCAGATGGTCGACGCCGCGACGGAGAGCGCGCACGCGACCGCCGACGCCGCCAAGCAGACCATCAACGAGAGCCGGATGATGATCCTGGCCCTGGCGGCCGCCAGTGTCGTGGCCGCGATCCTGATCGGGCTGATCGTGGTCTGGCGCGGTGTGGTCAAGCGGCTGACCAGCCTGGCGGGCGTCATGCGCCGCCTGGCCGACGGCGAACTGGACGTCGAAGTCGACACCTCCGGCTCCGACGAGATCAGCACCATGGCCGGGACGGTTCAGGTGTTCCGCGACAGCGCCAAGGAGGTCGAACGGCTGCGGGCCGACCAGATCGAGTCGGAGCGCCGGGCGTCGGAGGAGCGTCAGCGCCAGCGGGTCGAGCTGGCCGACGCGTTCGAGAGCCGGGTGAAGGGCATCGTCGATCGTCTGGGCACCGCCTCGCGCGGCATGGCCGACACGGCGAAGAAGATGGCCGCCGGGGCCGGCGACGTGCGCGAGCGCTCGACCGCCGGCGTCGGGGCCGCCCAGCAGACCTCGTCCAACGTGCAGACCGTCGCCGCCGCGGCGGAGGAGCTCTCGGCCTCGATCGTCGAGATCTCCAACAAGGTCAGCGAAAGCTCGGCCCGCGCCCGCGTGGCCGCGGACCAGGCGGACGCCACCAACCGCACGGTGGAGACGCTGGAGCAGTCGACCAACCGGATCGGCACGGTCGTCACTTTGATCCAGGACATCGCCGAGCAGACCAACCTGCTGGCGCTGAACGCCACCATCGAGGCGGCGCGGGCCGGTGAGGCCGGCAAGGGCTTCGCGGTTGTGGCGTCGGAGGTGAAGTCGCTGGCCAGCCAGACCGGCAAGGCGACCGAGGAGATCACCATCCAGATCAAATCGGTGCAGGATGGCGTGGCCGCTGCGGTCACCGCCATCCGCGAGGTCTCCGAGGCGATCCGCGAGATCGACGGCCACGTGACCGCCATCGCCGGCGCGGTGGAGGAGCAGGGTGCGTCGACCCAGGAGATCGCCCGCTCCAGCCAGGAGGCGGCGACCGGCACCGACGACGTGACCCGCACCATCGAGATGGTGTCGACGGTGGCCAACGACACCGGCCATCAGGCGGAAGAGGTGCTCAGCTCGGCCACCCTGCTGGCGGAGGATTCCTCAGTGCTCGACCGCGAGGTGGAGAACTTCCTCACCCAGGTCCGCGGCGGCGGCCAGAACTGAGGCGAAGACCTCTTCCATCGCAAACGACGAAGGGCGGGAGAGATCCCGCCCTTTTTCTTTCTTCCTTCCCCGTCATCCCGGCGATGTCCGGGCTTGACCCGGAGACCGGCCGGGATCAGGCCGGAGCGCCCGAACGAGGTCCCGGCCCGCCCCCGGATCAAGTCCGGAGCCGTCCGGGATGACGCCGGGATGACGATGGAGAAACGTTAGAGTGATGACCTCGCCCTGAGCAGCCCCATCCCGGACTCGATCCGGGATGGGACGTGTCGAAGGGCCGGGCCGAGTTGAAAGGTCAGCCCAGCGCGGTCTCCAGCTCCGCGATCAGGTCGTCACCGTCCTCGATGCCGACCGACAGGCGGACCAGTCCGTCGGAGATGCCCAGCGCCTCGCGGATCTCCCTGGGCACGCTGGCATGGGTCATGATCGCCGGGTGCTCGATCAGGCTCTCCACCCCGCCAAGGCTCTCCGCCAGGGCGAACAGCTCGCAGCGCTCCAGAAACGCCCTGGCGTCGTCCAGCCCGCCCTTCAGCACCGCCGTCACCATGCCGCCGAACCGGGTCATCTGCCGCTTGGCAAGATCGTGCTGCGGGTGGCTGGCCAGGCCGGGGTAATAGACTTTCTCGATCTTGGGATGGGCTTCCAGGAAGGCGGCGATCCGCTCGGCGTTGTCGCAGTGCCGCTCCATGCGCACCGGCAGGGTCTTCAGCGCGCGCAGCACCAGGAAACTGTCGAACGGGCCGGCGATCGAGCCCACCGCGTTCTGCAGGAACCCGAGCTTGTCGCGCAGGTTCTCCCGCCCCTCGGCCACCACGGCGACGCCGCCGACCACGTCGGAATGGCCGTTCAGGTACTTGGTGGTGGAGTGCATGACGATGTCGATGCCGTGATCGAGCGGGCGCTGGACATAAGGCGAGCAGAAGGTGTTGTCGCAGACCGTGATCAGGTCGTGCTTCTTGGCGAACTCGGCGATGGCGGCGAGGTCGACCAGCTTCAGCAGCGGGTTGGTCGGGGTCTCCACCCAGATCATCCTGGTCTTCTCCGTGACCGCGGCCTCCAGGGCGGACAGGTCGGAGAGGTCGACGAAGCTGAAATCGAGACCCGACGAGCGCCGCCGCACATTCTCGAACAGCCGGTAGCTGCCGCCATACAGATCATCCATGGCGATGACGTGGTCGCCGCTGTTCAGCAGCTCCAGCACGGTACCGATCGTCGCCAGTCCCGAGGCGAAGGCGAAGCCCTTCTCGCCGTTCTCCAGATCGGCGATGCAGGCCTCCAGGGCGAAGCGGGTCGGGTTCTGGCTGCGCGAATACTCGAAGCCCTTATGGACGCCCGGGCTCTCCTGCACATAGGTCGAGGTCGCATAGATCGGCGTCATGATCGCGCCGGTGGTCGGGTCCGGGCTCTGCCCCGCATGGATGGCGCGGGTGGCGAAACCCGGACGGTTACGCCCGGCTATCTTGGGATCGGTCATAAAATGCTCCGTTCGTCAGCCGACAGATCGGCGGATATGGTTGATCAGGTCGACCTTCGTGATCATGCCGAGGAAGCTGTCCCCGTCCATCACCATCGCGACCTCGTTGCGCCGGAACAGGTCGAGCACCTCGATGATCGGCCGGTCGACCGCGATCACGTCGAGCTGTCCGGTCATGTGCTTGGACACCGGCTCGCGGAACACCTCCGGCTTGTCGAAGACCGCCAGCAGGATGTCCTCCTCATCGAGAATGCCGACGGGGTGGCCGTCCTGCATCACCGGCACCTGGCTGACCTCGTTGGCCCGCATGCGGTTATAGGCGGTGTTCACCGTGTCCTCGGGACCGACGGAAATCACCCGGCCCTGGTCGGCGCGGTACATGATCAGGTCGCGCAGGTCGCCGCTGTCCTCCCGCGGCGTCAGCCCCTGCTCCACCAGCCAGGTCCGGTCGAAGGCCTTGGACAGATACTTGTTGCCGGTGTCGCAAACGAAGGTGACGACGTTCTTCGGCTCGGTCTGGCGGCGGCACCATTTCAGCGCGCCGGCCAGCAGGGTGCCGGTCGAGCTGCCGCCCAGGATGCCCTCGCTGCGCAGCAGCTCGTTTACCGCGGAGAAGGCCTCGGCGTCGCTCACCACCACGCCGTCGTCGATCACGGACAGGTCCAGGTTCGGCGGAATGAAATCCTCGCCGATCCCCTCCACCAGCCAGGAGCCGCCCTCGTATTTCACCTCGCCGGTCTCCACCGCCGGGGCGACGACCGAGCCTTCCGGGTCGGCCACCACGACCTTCAGGGCCGGGTTCTTTGCCTTCAGGAACCGGCCGGCGCCGGAGATCGTGCCGCCGGACCCGACCCCGGCGACCAGCGCGTCCACCTGGCCGTCCATCTGCGCCCAGATCTCCGGCCCGGTGGTGGTCTCGTGGGCCGCCGGATTGGCCGGATTGTCGAACTGGCTCGCCCAGAAGGCGCCCGGCGTCTCCTTCACGATCCGCTCCGCCATGTCCTGGTAGTATTCCGGATGGCCCTTGGGGACGTCGGAGCGGGTCAGCCGGACCTCCGCCCCCAGCGCGCGCAGGTGGCGGATCTTGTCGGCGCTCATCTTGTCGGGAATCACCAGAACCAGGCGGTAGCCCTTCTGGGCGGCGACCAGGGCGAGACCGAGCCCGGTATTGCCGGCGGTCGCCTCGACGATGGTGCCACCCGGCTTCAGGGAGCCGTCGCGTTCGGCCGCCTCGACGATGGACAGGCCGATCCGGTCCTTGATCGAGCCGGCCGGGTTCTGGTTCTCCAGCTTGACGAACAGCCGGCAGGGTCCGGTGTCCAGGTGGGTGAGTTCCAGCATCGGGGTGTTGCCGATCATCGACAGCACCGACGTCGCGGGCGCCATTGTGGTCTCCCTAGCCGCGTTTCTCTCCGCGGCCCATATGGGGGCGACCGGGGTCCGGCGAAAGCGCCTGCCGGGCGCGAGAACCGTTCCCGGGGATCACCAGCGCCCGGGCCGGCCTGGTTGACCTAATCCAATATCCGGTAGATCAGCGACAGCAGGTCGTGCAGCGGGTCGTATTTCAGGCGGCCGCCGAAATGCCGGTCGGTGATGAAGCGGCGCACCTCCGAGGCGTGGTCCAGCCGGGACAGCTCGTCGCCCAGCTCGTTGAACACGTCGGAGGCATGGCCGAGGAAGGCGATGAACGGGCCGGGGCTGCGCTTTTCGACGAACAGGGCGGTATAGGCGTCGTTGTATTCCAGCAGCCGGCTGCGGGCCCGCTGCCAGCGGTCGCGCACCTTGTGGCGCACCCCGTCGCGGATCTCCTCCAGGATCTTGCGGTTGCCCGAGGGCACCATGTCCGTCGGCGTCGCCGAATGGGTCAGCCAGGTCGCCAGTTCCCGGACCCGGCCCTCCAGCTTGGACAGGCGGTAGTCGTAATAGATCACGCCCTTCCAGGCATGCAGCGCCTTGGGCGCCTCCTCGGTCGAGAGCTCCATGGCATCGAGGATCGGCTTCAGCCCCTCCATGTCCTTGGCTTCCCAGATCTTCTGCACCAGCGAGCGCAACCGCGCCTGGGTCTTGGTGGCGTCGGCACCGCCGAAGGCGAACTCGACGATCGGGCGGAAGCGACGCATGACATGCTCGCGGATCTGCCGCCACTCCTCCTCCTCGATCTCGAAATAGCCGGGATGCGGGCTCAGCCCCTCGGCCTCGAGCCGGTCGCGCATCAGGAACGGGTCGAGGGAGGGCAGGCTGTCCAGGATCTGGATGATGTCGCGGTCGCGGATGTAGTCGGCCATCTTGCGGCTGCGGTCGAAGCCGAGCTGGAACGCCATCGCGTCGTCGAACTGCGGATCGCCGGCGAAGATCGACTTGCCGCCCTCGAAGGCGTTGTCCTCGTTGAAGGCGAAGTACAGCTTGGTACCGATCCGGTTGTGCCGCTCCTTCTGGTAGTCGGAGTCGATCAGCGCCTGCTTGATGAAGATGATCCGGTGCAGCTCGACATGGCGGAACAGGTGCTCATCCCGCGGCGCCCCCTCCGCCATGATCGCCCGGTGCAGGCGGTCGACGTTGAAGACGCGGGTCGATCCGGAATTCAACTCGCTCGCCAGATAGGAGGCGGCGAGCTTGTCGCTGTCGACGAGTTTGGAGGAATCCAGCATCCGGCGATTATCCTTCAACGCAAGGATCAGGACTATAAGCGTGGTTGAGGGCATTTCGCCAGATTTGGCGGCAACAGGTCTCCCGGAACCGCGGGGCTCGGCACACGGCCGGGGAGTGCGTTGTTTCTTTGGGCATCGGAAATGAAAAGGGTGAGGCCCGATCCGACCTCACCCTGAGCAGCCCCGGGGCTCGTCCGGGGTGTGTGGAAGGGCCCGGGCCGCCGCGATGACCGCCCGAGCCCGCCTTCTTTACATCACCGCTTCGATCAGGTGCGGCCCCGGCTCTTCCACCGCGCGGGCCAGCGCCTTGTTGAAGCCGTCGGCGTCGTCGACCCGCACGCCGTCCACGCCCATGCCCTTGGCCAGCGCCACCCAATCCAGGGCCGGCCGGTCGAGGGTCAGCATGTCGATCGCCTTGCGGCCCGGATTCAGCGCGCCGACATTGGTCAGCTCGTGACGCAGGATCGCGTAGGAGCGGTTGGCGAAAATCACGTTCACCACGTCGCAGCCCTCGCGCGCCTGAGTCCAGAGCGCCTGCAGCGTGTACATGCCCGACCCGTCGCCCTCGGTGCAGATCACCTTGCGGTCGGGACAGGCGATCGCCGCACCGGTCGCATAGGGCATGCCGATGCCGATGGCGCCGCCCGTGAGCGACAGCCAGTCATGCGGCGCCGACCCCTGGGTGTACGGCATGAAGCCGCGGCCCGAGGTGACGCTCTCATCGGCAATGATGGCGTTCTCCGGCATGAAGCGGCCGAGCGCGGCCGCCACCGAATCCGGGGTGATGGCGCCGCCGGCGATCAGATCCGGCTTCTTCGCCTCCTGCAGCTTCGGCTCGCAGCCCCAGGCGTCGAGCTCGTCGCAGAGCGCCGTCAGCACCGCCCGATGGTCATCCGCGATACCGGCCAGCTCGACCACGTTGCAGCCGTCCGGAATCAGCACGCTCGGCTTGTCCGGATAGGCGAAGAACGCCACCGGCACCTTGGTGCCGAGCAGGACCAGGTTCTTCACGCTCTCAAGCTGCTTGAGGGCGATGTCGACCGGGTACTGGATGCGTTCGATCGCGACCCGGCCGGCACCGCGCTGCCAGCGGCCGTTGGAGGTCATGCAGGACAGCCGGCAACCCGTCTTGGTCTGAATGCGTCCGGCGATCTCCAGCAGGTCGGCGCGCAGGGCGTCGCCGGTCATGTGGATCAGCGTTTCCTTGCCGGACATCAGCGCCTCGGCCGCGGCCTTCACCGCGTTGGCATCCGGACCCGGGCGGGCGGCGGGCGCCACCGGCGCGGCCGGGCCGTCGGACTCGTCCCAGGCGGTGTTCGCCGGCAGGATCAGCGTGGCGATCTGACCCGGAGGGCCCATGGAGGCGGCAACCGCCGCCGCACCGTCCGCCGCCACGTCCTTCGCCGAGCCCGAGGTCTTCACCCAGCCGGAGACCGGACGAGCGATGCCCTCGATATCGGAGGTCAGCGGCGCGTCATACTTGATGTGATAGGTCGCGTGCTCGCCGACGATGTTGACGATCGGCGTGAACGCCTTCTTGGCGTTGTGCAGGTTGGCGATGCCGTTGCCGAGGCCCGGGCCCAGATGCAGCAGCGTCGAGGCGGGCTTGTCCGCCATGCGGGCATACCCGTCGGCCATGCCGGTCACCACGCCTTCGAACAGGCCGAGGACGCAGCGCATGCCCTCCACATGATCGAGGGCGGCGACGAAATGCATCTCCGAGGTGCCGGGGTTGGTGAAGCAGACTTCCACGCCGGATGCGACCAGCGTGCGGACCAGCGATTCCGCGCCGTTCATCTTGGGGCCGTTCATTGAGTTCCGTCCTCGACGGGTGGCGATAAAGAGGGGCGATCATGGCCGTCGAGACCGACCGGGGCAAGAGGTCGGACGCAGTGCCCGACAACAGTTTCGGGCGACACCGAAACTCGACCCTCCCGGCCCCCCGGCAAGGGCTTTGACGACCCTGTTTCGGGTCCGTCGGGCAATAAACTTTCGATCATCCAAATTGTCGCATAGTAAATTGTTAATCTCTCCCCATATCACGATGGCTGCACATCTGATTTCCGGGTCGCGTGGATCGCCGATCCGGAAGACTGCTTTCTCCTGACGCCAACCGGCGCCGGGTCGGTCTGCGTTCAGTTTCTCGCGTAGACCCGCCGAACCCGTTCGCAGCCGACGGTTCGACTCTTGCAGGACTTCAATACGAGAGGACCCCTCTATGAGTTCCGTTTCTGCCCCCAGCGACCAGCTCGATGCCCCCGTCGCCCCGCCGCCCCAGACCCGCTCGTGTCTGCGGTGTCAGGAGGAATTCCTGAGCGAATGGTCCGGCGAGCGCGTCTGCAAGCGCTGCAAGGGAACCGCCGCCTGGCGCGAAGGCGGCACGATCAGCTCCCATTCCAGCGCGGGTTTCTGAGGCTCCTTCCCACTGAGGCCCCATCCAACTGGAGCCCTATCCGACCGCGGCGTCCTCCCGGACCAGTCGGTGGATGAAGCGCAGCTTCTCGATCACATCGTTGGCCAGCACGAACGGGTACAGGTCCGGCTGGCCCATGCTGGCATTCAGGCTGTTCACCGCAGCCGTCAGCGGCACCCACGCGCCCACCAGAGCGTCGAAATCCGCCGTGCGATACGGGTCGAATTCGACCTCCATCGCCAGGATCGGGTCGGTGCCGGCGCGCGCGCGGATCGTCATGCCGAAGGCCTTCGCCGTCTCCAGCGTGTCGACGATGTGAAGGTAATGCGCCCAGCTTTCGGCGAAATCCTCCCAGGGATGGGCCGTGGCATAGGCGCTGATGAACCGGTTCGGCCAGTCGGCCGGCGGGCCGTTCTCGTAGTGCCGCTGCAGCGACTCGCCGTAATCGGCACGCTCGTCCCCGAACAGGGCGCGGCAGGGCTCCCGCCATTGCGTGCCGGCCACCAGGTCCGCCCAGTAGTAATGCCCGATCTCGTGGCGGAAATGCCCCAGCAGCGTGCGGTACGTCTCGGTCATCTCTGTGCGCATCTGCTCGCGCGCGACCGGATCGGCCTCGGCGAGATCGATGGTGACGACCCCGTTCGCGTGGCCGGTCGTGACCGGCTCGTCTGAATCCTCCGCCGCCAGGAAGTCGAAGGCGAGACCCTTGTCCGGATCATCGTCCTTGCTCTGCACCGGCAGGCCGAGCCGCAACAGGCTGTAGATCAGCCGGCGCTTCGCCGCCTCCAGCGGCCGCCAGAGCTCCAGGCGCTCCGGATGGCCCAGGTTCGGCACGGTCCGGTTCAGCCGGCAGGCGCGGCAGTACGCCTCGCCGTTCCCCGCCGGTACCATCCAGTTGCAGGCGCCATGCTCGGCATTGGCGCAGGCCCGGTACAGGTGGTCGGTGTCGCCGAGCGCCTGCCACAACCCCGCCTCCGGCGCCGGCTGCAGGGCGCTGAGCTGCGCCTGACCGGGCAGATACCCCAGGCTGTGGCCGCACCGCACGCAGGCGGTGTTCTCGAAATACAGAAGATGGCCGCAGTTCTGGCACTCGAAGAGTTTCATGGGTTTCTTTCTTGATCCGGGCCGCCCTCCGCATCGGCGCGGGCGGACATCATGCCTATGGCCGTTATATATGGGGGCGGAGCCGTGCCGGTTCCGCCCTACTCACGAAGAAAGCCGCCGCATGTCTCCGCATTCGACCTCCCTCCGCTCCCTCGGCATCCGCATCGGCGAGCTGGCGAGCGGTCCCGCCAACAGCATCGCCGACGTGCCGGGCGTCGCCGTCGGTCATGTGACGCTGTCCGACGGCGCGGCCCAGACGGGCGTGACCGCCGTCCGGTTCCACGACGGCAATCCCTTCCGCGACAAGCTGCCGGCCGCCGCCCATGTGCTGAACGGCTTCGGCAAGAGCATCGGCCTGGTCCAGGTGGAGGAGCTCGGCACTCTGGAGACGCCGGTGGTGCTGACCAACACCCTGTCGGTCGGAACCGCGGCGACCGCGCTGGTGCGCCACATGCTGGCGACCACCCCCGAGATCGGCGACACGACCGGCACCGTGAACCCCGTCGTCATGGAATGCAACGACGGCGCCTGGCTGAACGACATCCGCGGCCTGCACGTGCAGGAGAGCCATGTCCGCGCCGCCCTCGACGCGGCGGCGCCGGTGTTCGAGCAGGGCAATGTGGGTGCGGGGACGGGCATGAGCTGCTACGGCCTGGCCGGCGGGATCGGCAGCGCGTCGCGGGTCGTGCGGGTCAGCAGGCGCGACTACACGCTGGGCGTGCTCACCCTGTGCAACATGGGACGGCTGGCGGACCTGCGGATCGACGGCCGGGCGGTCGGGCCCGCCATCGCCGAACGGATCGCGGCGGAAACCGCGGACGCGGAGAAGGGCTCGATCATCGTCCTGATCGCCACCGACGCGCCGCTGGATGCCCGTCAGCTCCGCCGCGTCGCCACCCGGGCGGGAGCGGGCATCGTGCGCACCGGCTCCCATCTCGGCTCCGGCAGCGGCGATATCGCGCTCGCCGTCTCCACCGCCGAGCCGATCCCGCACGCGCCGAAAAACACCAAGGTCATGACCCGCAGCGTCCTGCACGAGGATGCGATCGACCGGGTCTTCCGCGCCACCATCGAGGCGAGCGAGGAGGCGATCCTGAGTGCCCTCCTCGCCGCCCGGCCGCGCGTGGGCAAGCAGGGCCGCACCCGGCGGGCGCTGAGCGAGTTCGCGGATCTGCTGGCGCTCTGATCCTCCAGCCCCGCCAGCACCATCCGTCATCCCGAACTTGTTTCGGGATGACGGTCAGGATTGTCCGTTAGGCCCCCTGCACCGGCCCCGCCACGATCCCGTCGTCGTGCAGCTTGCCGATGGCGCCGCTGTCGAGGCCGAGCGCCTCGGCCAGAACCTGGTCGGTGTGCTGGCCCAGCGCCGGCGCGGGGGCGACCGGGAGGCGCTCCAGGCTGCGGAAATCGATCGGCGAGCCGGGGGTGAGCACGTCGCCCACCTCCGGATGGGTGACCGTCTGGAACAGCGGGTTCTTCTCCGAGGCCCGCCAGTCGTCGGCCAGCATCTGCCCGACGGTCTGATACGGCCCCCAGGTCACGCCGGCCTCGGTCAGCGCGGCGCCGACCGCGTCCAGGGTGTGGGCGCCCGACCACTTCTCGATCAGCGCGAACAGCACCTTGCGCCATTCAAAGCGCTGGCCCTCGTCGGTGAAGTCGGCGCCCAGGGCGCTCTCCAGCCCGGCGACCGTCTGCTCGATCCCGGCGACCCGGCACAGGCCCTTCCACTGCTTGACGGTGATGGCGGAGATCATCACCCGGCGGCCGTCCGACGTGCCGAAATCGCGGCCGAAGGCACCGTAGAGGTCGTTGCCGATCGGGCCGCGGTCGACGCCGTTGCGCTGCACCTCGCCGATCTGGCCCATGTTGCCGACCATGGCCATGGCGACGTCGCTGAGCGCCACCTCGGCCCGGCCGCCCCTGCCGGTCCGCTTACGCCGGTCGACCGAGGCGACGATGGCCAGCGCCGCGTGCAGGCCGCAGCCCACATCCCAGGCCGGCAGCACGTTGTTCACCGGCGTTGTATCCGGCCCCGTGAGATGCGGATAACCGACGGCGCAGTTGATCGTGTAGTCGACGGCGGGGGAGCCGTCCGGGCTGCCCTTCACCGCGACGGAGATGGCATCGGCCCGCTTCTCCTCCAGCACCTCCTGGGACAGCCAGGGCAGGCCGGCGAAGTTGGTCAGCAGGATGCCGGCGTCGTCGCCCGGGCGGGTCGCCAGGGTCTGCACCAGCTCGCGGCCGCGCGGGTCGCGCAGGTTCACCGCCACAGACTTCTTGCCCTTGTTCAGACCGGCCCAGTACAGGCTGCGCCCGGTCTCCTTCGACAGCGGCCAGCGGTTGTAGTCGAGCCCGCCGCCGATCATGTCGACCCGGATCACCTCCGCTCCGAGCTGCGCCAGGGTCATGGCGGCGAGCGGGGCGGCGACGAAGGCGGATGCCTCGACGATGCTGAGGCGGTCGAGAAGGTCGTACACGGAAGCTCTCCGGATCGGGGACGGGACTGGACAGCGCCGACCTTACGGAACGACCGGCCGCACTGTCATTACCTCAACGGTCCGCCTACTGGGTGACGACCCGGTAGACCGTGATGTCGATCTCCCTGCCGCGGGAATAGTTCAGCCCGCTCACCTCCCCCATCGCCTCGACCTTGAGGCCGAGGGCATCCACGCCGGCCAGGAAATCGTCCCGCTGCCGGCGCTCGACCACGGCGACGGCGCAGATCGGGTTGGCGGCCAGGATGTCCAGTGCGCCGGTCGCATCACTGAGGCGGATATCGGTGCCGTGGACGAACACCATGCTCGGCTCGGAAAAGCCGGCGGTCACCAGCGGCCCGGTCTCGCAGCTCCCCGCCCGCGCGATCACCGGCTGCAGCGACCGGGCGATCCACAGGCGGTCGAGCGACGGCGCCACCACCGCGAAGGTCAGGCCATAGAAGACGCAGACGCCGACGGCGAGTTGGACCAGCCGCGCGAGCGACAGCTCCGCCAGGAATCGGATCATCAGGACCACGACCACGAGGCCCACGCCGGTGGCGGCGATGGTCGCCGGCGTGACGGTACCCGTCAGATGGATCTTGGCGGCGACCGGAACCGCGGCGACCGCGAGGCTCACCAGCACGGCGATCGCCCCCAGCACCCGCTGGGCGATCCGGCCCTTGCCCCCGGCGATCAGACCGGTCCCGCCGGCCAGGAACAGTCCGGCCAGCACGGCCATCGCCGGATAGGCGGGGAAGGTGTAGTGCGGCAGCTTGGTCGCCACCGCCTCGAACACCACGAAGGTCGGCACGATCCAGCAGATCAGGAACCGGATATCCGGCGAGATCCGGCGGGTCCAGGCCAGCATCGCGCCGCCCGCGGCCAGCGCGGTCCCGGGCCAGAACACCAGCAGGAAGAACAGGCTGTGATAGCCCGGCGGCGCGCCGTGGGAATCGTCGCCCCGGGCGACCTTGCCGAGCAGGGCATGACCGATGGCTTCCTGCAGGAAGCCGGGGCCGACCTTCAGGGTGATCGCGACCACCCAGGGCGCGACCACGGCGAGGGTCAGCGCCACACCCGGCAGCCAGTACAGCCGCCGCAGCAGCTCCCGATCGCGGTTCCACAGGCACCAGGCGGCGATGGTCGTGCCGACGACCAGGGTGATGATCGGTCCCTTGATCAGCAGCCCGATACCGTGGAACAGCCAGAACGCCGCCGGCGACCGCAGCCCGCCGCCGAAGAAGCCGTCGGGTCGGTCCGGGTGGGTGGCGATGCGGTGCAGGGCGATCTGCGCCGCCAGGATGGCCGCAACCAGCAGCGCATCGGTCTTCGCCGTGCGCGCCTCCACGCCGGTGATCAGCGCCAGCGCCATGACGATGCCGGCCGCGACACCCGCCGTCGCCCCGCCGAGCCGGGCAGCCAGCCAGGCCGTCATGGCGACGATGCCGATGGCGGCCAGCAGGGACGGCATGCGGTAGGTCCAGATCCCCGCCTGCGGCCCGCCGCCGAGGATCTGTGCACTGGCCGCCTGCAGCCAGTAGGTGCCGACCGGCTTCACATGGCGCGGCACGTCCTGGAAGCGGATATCGACCAGGTCGCCGCTTTCCAGCATCTGGCGCGAGGCCTGCGCGTAGCGAGCCTCGTCGCGGTCCATCGCCGGAATCTGGAAGATCCCCGGCATCAGCGCCGCCACCGCGATCACCAGGACCAGCAGCCATTGGCGAGGCGACAGGGCATTCGGTGCCTGGGGCACATCGGGCATCATGGCGCGCGATCCGCTTCCGCAACGGGATTGGCGCCGACCGTCGTGCGGCGCAGGAGCCAGACCACGCCCAGCAGGTCGACGATCCCGACCAGGGCGCGGCCGATATTGGTGTATTTCGACCGCCCCGCCATGCGCGGCCGGTCATCGACGGAGACATGCACGGTTTCAAAGCCGTAGCGCCTGGTCAGCGCCGGCATGTAGCGGTGCAGGCTGTCGAAATAGGGGAAGGCCAGGAACAGCGGGCGCGGCAGCACCTTCAGCCCGCAGGCCGTGTCGGGGCAGTCGTCGCGCAGCAGGAAGCGACGCACCCCATTGCCGATGCGCGAGGCGATCAGCCGCCGGATGCCGGCCGTACGCCGCCGCCGGATGCCGGCGACGAGCCCGACCCTGCCGACGCTCGTGGCGTCGATCTGCGCTGCCATGGCGACCACGTCGGCGGGGTCGTTCTCGCCGTCGCCGTCGATCGTCGCCATCCACAGCGAGGTCGCGGCCATCGCGCCGGTACGCAGGGCGGCACTCTTGCCGGAGCGCGCCTTGTGGCGGATCAGGGTGATGCGGGGATCCCTGGCGGCCAGATCGGCGACGATGCCGTCGGTGCCATCGCGGCTGCCGTCATCGACGACGACCACTTCCACCCGATAGGCGGCACCGACCTTGTCGAGGATCTCCTGCAGCAACGCTGCGATAGCGCCCGCCTCGTCGCAGACGGGAACGATGACGCTGAGCGCGGGCAGGGAGGAACTGGCTGGCTGGGTATCGGACATCGGCCGGGCGCAAGGACAGGTTACGGCGCCTCTCCTAGCAGATCCGCCGGGACAAGGCGATGACGAAGCCCCCGCGCCTCAGGCACCCACGCCGCGAAGTCGCTGGAACAGCGCCCTGTAATTGGCGACGCAGGCGGCCTGTGTGAAGTCCGCCGCGTGCCGCGCCGTGCCGGAGGCGACCAGCCGGTCGGCCAGCCCCGGTTCCTCCATCACCCGGCGCAGGGCGTCGCGCAGGGGAGCGGCCTCGCCTTTGGGGACAACCAGCCCGTCCTCGCCGTCGCGCACGAACTCCGCCGGCCCGTCCGCGTCGGTGGTCACCAGCGGTTTGCCATAGGCCCAGGCCTCCAGGGTCACCGTACCGAACGGCTCGTGGCGCGAGGGGAAGGCGACGATGTCGCAGCTCCGGAAGAACGCGCCGGTGTCGCGCCGCCAGCCAAGGAAATTGACCCGGTCGGCGATGCCGAGCTCGCCGGCCAGCGCCTTCAGCGCCGCCTCCTCCGGCCCGCTCCCGGCGATCCAGAGATGGACATTGGGAAGATCCACCGCCGCCTGCATCAGCACGTCGAAGCCCTTCACCTTGTGCAGGCGCGACGGTGTGAAGACCACGGTCGCCCCCTCCGGCACGCCCAGGGCGGCGCGGTCGGCGGCCGGGCTGTCGTCGCGCTCGGCGAAATTGGCGATCACGCTGCAGCGATCCGCCGGCCAGCCGTGGTGGATCACATGGCGGCGGATGCCCTCGGTGATGCAGGCCAGATGGTCGCAGTTGCGGAAATACTTCAGGTCATAGAAACCGCCCAGGCGGGCGACCTTGGCGTGGTCGCCGTCGGGCATGAACGAACTGGCCCGGCTCATGTAGGACAGCACCACCTCGGGCCGGAACTCGGCCACCACGCGGCGCAGGGCGGGTTTCGTTCGGAAGTCGAGCCAGGAACCGAAGGGCGCCTCGGACACCGGCACGGCGCCCGCCTCCAAGTCGGCCCGGCGCGGCGGGTTCGGACGGATCACCGCGCGCGACTCCTCCCCCGCCTCGGCAAGAGCCTTGGCCAGGGTGACGAAGAAGGTCTCGGCCCCGCCATTGGCGGCACCGGCGAGGATCGAGAGAATGCGCACGGGCTCGGTCCGCGTGGATGTTTGCGTCGGGCCGCACTATGGCGTCGGGCGCCGCACCCACACAAGGTCGATCGCCAGGGCCAGCGCCATCAGTCCGGCCGCCAGCGCGAAGATCAGCGGATAGGAGCCGACCCGGTCGTACAGGGCGGAGAAGCCGTAGGCCCCGGCCGCCTGTCCGACCGCGAAGGCCATGGTCGCCCGCCCCCAGGTGCCGAGCCGGGCGGAGGGGTCCTCAACCAGGTCATGCACCCGGCCGAGCACCAGCGGCACCACGCCCGGGATCGACGCACCACCGACCACGGCGGAGACGAACAGGCCGATCTCGCCGGCGCCGACCGCCAGAGCCACGACCGCCAGCCCCACGACCACGAGATAGAGGCGCAGCCCGGCGGCGAATCCGATCCGGTCGGCCAGGCGCCCGGCCAGGGTCGGCCCGCAGACGGCGCCGATGCCGAGCGCGATCCAGACCGCCGCTCCCAAAGCGAAGGAGCGCTCCAGCCCGCGCACCACGAAATCCACCAGCAGCACCATATGCGGCACCAGCCCGGCGGCGATCAGGCCGTAGACCGCCAGGAGCGCGATCACCGCGCCGCCCGTGGCGACCCGCGCGCCGCCGACCCGGCGCGGGGCGCCGCTCTGCGGCCACCAGCGCCAGACCAGGACGGTCAGCACCGCGCAGAGCCCGCCCAGCGCCAGCCAGGTCTGCGCCAATCCGACCTGCAGCAGCATCGGTACCAGGGTCCCGGAGACCGCGATGCCGAGGCCGACGCCGGTGAAGATCAGCCCGCCGGCGAGCCCGCGCCGTCCCTGGGGGACCCGGGCCAGCGCCGTCGGGGCGGCCACAACCATGAGGGCACCGCCGGCGATCCCGGCCACCAGACGCCACACGAAGACCCACAGGAAGCCAAGCGGCTCGGCACAGACCAGCAGGGAGACGGCCGATGCGGCCATCGACCAGCGCAGCACCGGCACCGCGCCGAACCGGCCCGACAGCCGGTTGCCCGCCATCGCTCCCGCCAGATAGCCCAGCAGGTTCGCCGCGCCGAGATACAGGGCCGCCGCCGGGGCGAACCAACCGGCGTCCACCACCGCCGGGATCAGCGGCGTATAGGCGAAGCGCGCCAGGCCGATGCCCACCAGCATGGCGGCGCATCCGGCCGCCACGGCCCGCCAGGGCATGCGTTCGCGCGTCTCGGTCAGGGTGATCGTCTCGCTCATGCCCGCACGCTAGGCGTCCGCCGATGTCACGAGAAGCGAATTGATCCGATAGCGGCGATCTGTTCTGGCGATACCTACTCGGCCGCGACCGACTGCGCAGGTCCGGCCGCGGTGGCGATCAGGGCGGTCAGGGCGCTGGAGGCATGGCCGTCCCGGCGGCGGATGAACAGGGTCTCGACCAGCCCGTCCTCCGGCGGCAGGCGATGCAGCTCGACCCGTCCCTCCGCCTCCGCGGCGGCGACGATGCCGCGCGGCATCAGGGTCACCCCGAGCCCGGCGGCCACGCTGCCGACGATGGCCTCGATGGTGCCGAACTCCAGCGTCCGCAGGCCGACGATGCCGCGTCTTGCCAGGATCTCCTCCAGCCGCTGGCGGTAGGAACAGCCGGCCCGCAGCACCACGATCCGCACCTCGCGCCGGGCCGACAGGGCTTCGATGGCGCCGAGGCCGGGCGGGGCCACCAGCACCAGCTCCTCGTGATAGACCGTCTGCACCTCCAGCTCCGGATGGGCGACGGGCCCGCACACGAAGCTGCCCTCCAGTTCGCCGGTCAGCACCCGCTCGATCAGTTCGGCCGTGGTGCCGGTGCGCAGGACGAGATCGACCTCGCCATGCGCCGCCACATAGGCGGCGAGCGGCCGCGACAGATGCAGGGCGGCGGTGGTCTCCAGCGAGCCGACCACCAGGGAGCCGAAGGGATGCCCATCGTCCTTCGCCGCCCGCCGCGCATCGGTCATCAGCACGGCGGCGCGGTGGGCGTAGGGCAGCAGCCGCTCGCCCGCCGGGGTCAGGGCCACGCCCCGGCTGTGCCGGTCGAACAGCCGCACGTCCAGGTCGCCCTCCAGGGCGCGGATACGGGCGGTCACATTGGACTGCACCGTCGCCAGTTCCTCGGCCGCCCGCTTCATGCCGCCGTGACGGGCCACCGCCTCGAAAACCTTCAGGTCCTGAACATCCATGCCGCGCTCCGACCGCCAGACAAGATCGACGAGCCGCGACTATATCAGAATCGGTGATACCAAAAACGGACGGCGGTCATACGAATCGGCTATCGTGATCGTCTCCTCCGCAGCAGGGAGCGCAGCCATGCGCCTGGACGACACGGTGACGGTCGAGTGCACGGATACCGACCAGAAGATGGAAGCCCGGGTCATCCGGATGCAGGGCGACCGGGTCGATGTGATGGTCTCCGGCCTGACCCTCTCCCTGAGACGAACCCGGCCGGGGATCTATGTCGGCAACCGCGGCGGCATGGAGTTCGTCCTGAAGACGAAGTAGAGCGGACCCGGACCACGATCAGACGCCTGGCTCTGATCGCGGTCGGCATTAGGCCGCGCTGCGTTCAAGCACGTTGCCGCGCAGCACGTCGACGCAGACATCCATTTTCACGAACGCTTCCGGCGGACCGAAATAGCTGCCCTGAAGCGGGATGGCCTGACTCGGATCGCGGGCGACGCCGACGCGGATCAGGTTCTCGCCGCCGATGATGCCGTTGGTCGGGTCGTATTCCACCCAGCCCGCGCCCGGCAGGTAGACCTGGACCCAGGCATGGGTCGCACCCGCACCCTGGATCGGCTGTTTGCCGCGGATCGGGTTCACCACGCCGCCGGCGGCTTCCACCGCCGGATCGAAGACGTAGCCGGTGACGAACCGGGCGGCGAGGCCGAGGGACCGCACCGCCTCCATCATCAGCAGGGCGAAGTCGCGGCAGGTTCCCCGCCTGCGCGCCAGGGTCTCCGACGGCGCCTGCACCCCCTCCGCCTCGCGCGGGCGATAGGCGAAGTCGGCGCGCACGCTCTGCGTCATCCGGCTCAGCAGCCCCAGCGTCTCGGTCCTGTCGCCGGTGAAGAACGACCGGGCCCAGGCCTCGATCGCCCCGTCGTCGGGATGGTGGCGCACGGTGGTCCGGCCGAGATCCTGCAGATCGTCCAGCGCATAGGCGAACGGCAGATACTGCGCGTGCTCGGCGATATCGAAGACGGGCGTGCGGGCGGCATAGTGCTCGACCACGATCACGCTCTCGAACAGCAGCCGCTCGGCCGGATCGTCGAAGCGGGCGACCGCCACGGAATTGGAGAACACGTCGTGCATCCAGCGCACGCTGGAGGCCGGCAGGATCTTCAGCCGGCTGTCGACCAGACGCATGTCATGGCTGTCGCGCGGTCGGAACAGCAGACGATGCTCCCCGAAGCGCACCGGCTCGCGGTACGCATACTCCGTGCGGTGAACGATGCTCAGGACCTGCATGGGGTCTGCCACGACATTGAACGGCCGTCACGTTAACGGGTAATCGTGAATAAACCGTTGTCGGTCATTCGGCCGCTTCGGCCACCCCGAAGAACCTGGATACCAGGGCACCGCTCAGCCCGAGCAGTCCGTCCTGGATGGCGTCGGCGAACTGGTGCAGCCAGGCCGGCTCGATCCGGTCGGTCGGCGTCTGACCGGAGATCTCCATGACCCGACCGAGGGTCTCCCGCACCTCGTCGCCGAGCTCGAGCCCATGCTCGCTCTCCAGACAGGCGAGGTCGTACTTGATGCGGTACAGGCAGAAGCAGATCGAGCGCGGGAACTCACTGTCCGACATCAGAAAGCGGGCCACGTCGCTGGTGCTCATGCTGCCGGGGCGGGTCCGGCGATAGGCCTGATAGCCGGCGGCGGAGCGCAGCAGGGCGTTCCACTGGCTGATGTCGATGGGCGAGCCCGGATCCTCCTCCACGCTCTGAAGCTGCCGGTACTTCACGTCGAGCAGGCGCGAGGTCTGGTCCGCGCGCTCCACATGCCGGCCGAGCTGGTAGAAGCGATAGGCCTGGTCCCGGTACAGGGTGCCTTCGGCGATACCGGTATGGGTCTGGCAGTTGGTCTTGATGAAGGCCGCCACCTTGGCCAGCCGCGCCAGGCCGATATCCCGGCGCCGCAGCTCATGCATCTCGCCGTAGAAGGTATTCAGGTGCGCCCACAGCTCGGTGGAGATCAGATGTCGGACGGTGCGGGCGTTCTCTCGCGCATAGCCGACCGAGTTCAGGGTCGAGGTCGGGCTCTTCGGGTCGATCAGATAGAAGTACAGGACGGCCGCCGCCGTCGCCTCCTTGTTGCGGCTGAAGAACAGCTCCTCATCGGCATTGATTCGGATCACCGCTTCCCAGTCGCCGGTCGCGCGCGGATCGCGGGCGAAGGAGCCGTGGGTGTCCAGCAGGCGGGCGAGGTTCTCGGCGCGCTCGATGTAGCGGCCGAGCCAGTACACGTTCTCTGCATAGCGTGACAGCATCGGCCTACTCCAGAACCCAGGTGTCTTTGGACCCGCCGCCCTGGGACGAGTTCACCACCAGCGAGCCCTTCTTCAGCGCCACGCGGGTCAGGCCGCCCGGCAGCACCCAGGTCGACTTGCCGGTCACGCAGAACGGCCGCAGATCCACATGGCGCGGCTCCACCCGGCCGCCGATCAGGGTCGGCGACACCGACAGCTCGACCATCGGCTGGGAGATGTAGTTCGCCGGATCCTTCTCGATCGCCTTGCGGGTCACCTCCAGCTCGCGCAGCGAGGCGCGCGGACCGATGACCACCCCATAGCCGCCGGCCTCGCCCACCGGCTTGGTCACCAGCTTGTCGAGATTGTCGAGCGTGTACTGCAGCCCGTCCTTCTCGCGGCACAGGTTGGTCGGCACGTTCGGCAGGATGGCGTCCTGGTCCAGGTAGTATTTGATCAGCCGCGGGATGTAGGCGTAGACGCCCTTGTCGTCGGCCACGCCGGTACCGACCGCGTTGGCGATCGTCACGTTGCCCTTGGCGTAGGCCCGCATCAGCCCGGGCACGCCGAGCATGCTGTCCTCGCGGAACACCTCCGGATCGAGGAACTCGTCGTTGATCCGGCGGTAGATCACGTGCACCGGCATCAGACCGCCGGTGGTGCGCATGTAGAGCTTGTCGTTCTCCACCACCATGTCCTGGCCGGTGACCAGCGGGATGCCCATCTCGCGGGCCAGGAAGACATGCTCGAAATAGGCGGAGTTGAACGGTCCGGGGGACAGCAGCACCACCTGCGGGTCGCTGACCCCCGCCGGGGCCGCCTCGCACAGGGCGCGGTGCAGGCGCAGACCGTAGTCCAGCACGGGCCGGACGTTCATGCCCTCGAACAGATGCGGCATGGTCCGCCGCATGAGCTGGCGGTTCTCGACCACATAGGACACGCCGGACGGGCTGCGGGCATTATCCTCCAGCACCACGAACTGCCCGTCGCCGCCGCGCACCACATCGACGCCGCAGACGTTCACGTAGCAGTTTTCCGGAACCTTGAGGCCGACCATCTCCGGCCGGTAGTTCGGGTTCTTGAAGACCAGATCGGCGGGCAGAATCCCGTCCTTGATGGCCTTCTGATCGCCGTAGATGTCGGCCAGCAGCAGATTCAGGGTCTGCACCCGCTGGATCGAGCCGCTCTCGATCGTCTCCCAGTCGGCCGGCGTCAGCACCCGGGGAATGAGGTCGAAGGGCAGGACCCGATCGACGGACGACCCTTCGTGGTAGAGCGTGAAGGTAATGCCGAGGTTGTAGAGTTCTCGATCGACCGCTTTGGAGAGACGAGTCAGTTCCTTCGGCGTCGTACCGTTCAGCCTCTTCAGCAGGCCGGCGAGGTCCTGCTGACGCTTGGCGTCTCCCTGGTACTCGCAGAAGAACCCGTCGGGATCATAGTCTTCAAGCAGTCGATGCCGCGCGCGGATGGCCGCCTCCCGTACATTAACGAAAACTCTCTTATAGCATTAACAAGCGGTCAGGGTCAGCGCAACGGGCTGCCGGTGACGCTTCAGTTGGTGGTCGCGACCGTTACCTTGACCGCGCGCTCGCCGGTCACCCGGCCGTCACGCCTGAGGACGACATCGCCGGTCCATTCGCCAAGCGGCAGGCCGTCGGGGAAACGCTCTGCCGAATTACGTAGCCCGATGGCGCGAAAAATCGACGCCTGGATCTTGTCGAAGGTGACCGTCTGGCTCGCGACGACCGTGCCGTCCGGTGCCGAAAGCGAGATATCCGCGGTATCCCCGGGCTCCACGCCCACCGCACGGAACCACACGACGATGGCTCCGGCCCGGGGCGATAGGCTGTCCAGATCGGCGTCGCCGGCCGCGGCCGTGTCGCTGTCGGGCACCCGGTCGAAGAACCCCGTGTCCAGGAGCGTGGGCGCCCTCAGCGCATGCAGGGAGGCCAGGGCCTGGTCATCCCAGAGCGGCTGCCGGCCGAGCCCGCAGGCCTCGCCCCCCTCGACGACGCCGCGGAACGGATCGACCACCTCGTCGCCACGGACCACAGACAGGTGGATGTGGGGAAACTGGGTCATGCCGGACAGACCGACCGCGCCGAGCGCATCGCCGGCGGCGACCTCCTGCCCCGGCCGCACGATCACGCTGCCCTTGCGCATGTGGCAGTACTGGGTCGCCCAGCCGTTGCCATGGTCGATGCGCACGCCGTTGCCGCATTCCTTGCCGGCCGCCTTGGCCTGCTCGATGCCCGCGCTGCCCAGGTCCTCCTCGCCGTCGCGGGTGCCGATCACCTTGCCGGCCGCGGCGGCGAGCACGGGGATGTCCTCGGCGATCCGGCTGTCGTTGGCGAGACCGATATCGGTCCCCTTGTGGCCGTCATAGGACATTTCCCCGCAGCGATAATCCTCGCGCCCGGGGCCTGGGTCGATGTCCACGTAGTTCACCACCCAGCAGTCCACCCCCGGCTGACAGGCGATCGGCAGGGACAGGGTGATGGGCCGCTCGCCCTCGACGGGCGGCACGGCAGGGGACGGCTGGGCGGCGGTTGACTCGGCGGCGGTTGGCTCGGCGGCGGACGATTCCGGCTGACGCGGTGGTGAAGCAGCGCTCGACGAAGACTCGCTCGACGGCGACGCGGCGGGTTCCGATGTGGCGGGCGCCGGTGCCGGCGCGGCCGACTGGTCCTGGTCCGTCGGCAGACGGCGTTCGACCGGGATGTCGACGCTCCAGTTGTGGCCTTCCGGCGACAGCACCAGCCAGAAGGCATAGGCGAAGGATGCAAGCGCGGCGCAGAAGATCAGGGCGAGTGCGGCACGAAAAATCAAAAGGCGGCCTCCGGATCCCCGCGCGCCGCGTCAGTGCCGCGCGCGAACCATGCGTTCCAGATATTCACCATACCCCGACTTCGCCAGAGGTGCGGCGAGTTTCAGGACCTGTTCGGCGTCGATATAGTCCATGTGGTAGGCGATCTCCTCCACACAGGCGATCTTCAGGCCCTGGCGTTCCTCCACCGTGCGCACGAACTCCGAAGCCTGCAGCAGGCTCGCATGGGTTCCGGTATCGAGCCAGGCATAGCCGCGGCCCATGCGCTCCACCCGCAGGGTTCCGTTGTCCAGATACACCTTGTTGACGTCGGTGATCTCCAGCTCGCCGCGGGGCGACGGCTGGATGGAGGCGGCGACGTCCAGCACGCTGTTGTCGTAGAAATACAGGCCCGTGACCGCCCAGTTGGAGGCGGGATCGGCCGGCTTCTCGACGATCGAGGTGGCGCGGCCGTCATCGTCGAAATCGACGACGCCGTAGCGCTCGGGATCGCTGACGTAATAGCCGAAGACGGTCGCTCCGCCCTGCTCCGACGCCTCCGCGCGGGCGCGCTGCAGGATCTCGGTCAGACCGTGGCCGTAGAAGATGTTGTCGCCCAGAACCAGGGCGACCGGGTCGTTGCCGACGAACTCCCGGCCGATGATGAACGCTTCGGCCAGGCCGTTCGGCTCCGGCTGGACGGCATAGGTGATCTCGATGCCCCACTTGGTGCCGTCGCCCATCAGGTGCTGGAAGGCCGGCTGGTCCTGCGGCGTGGTGATCACCAGGATCTCGCGGATGCCAGCGAGCATCAGCGTGGTCAGCGGGTAGTAGATCATCGGCTTGTCGTAGACCGGCAGCAGCTGCTTGCTGGCCACCATGGTCAACGGGTAGAGCCGGGTGCCGGACCCGCCCGCCAGAATGATCCCTTTCATCGAACCGTCTCCTCTGCCGCCATGCGGGCGGCGAAAACTTCATCCAGGGCCGCCTGCCAGGATCGGTGCGGCAGGGTCGGCAGCGCGCCGATCAGCGCGGAGGTGTCGAGCACCGAATAGGCCGGGCGCCGGGCCGGCGTCGGGTATTCCGAGGTCGGGATGGCATGCACCGTCGGACGGCGTCCCCAGAGCGGCTCCGCCCGATCGAAGATCGCCTCGGCGAAACCATGCCAGGTGGTCGCCCCGTCGGCGGTGTAGTGATAGGTCCCGGCGGCGACCGGCGCCCCGTCCATGCGCGCGCGGACCAGGGCCAGAAGGGCCGAGGCGATGTCGACCGCGCCCGTCGGCGTGCCGTGCTGATCGTCGACCACCCGCAACTCGTCGCGGTCCTTGCCGACCCGCAGCATGGTGTTCATGAAATTGCCGCCCCGGGCCGCATAGACCCAGGCGGTGCGCAGGATGACGTGATCCTCCAGCGCATGGCGGATCGCGGTCTCGCCGGCCTCCTTGGAGACGCCGTAGACGCCCAGCGGCGACACGGGATCCTCCGGGCGGTAGGGCCGCGTGCCTGCGCCGTCGAAGACGTAGTCGGTGGACACGTGGATCAACCCGATGCGCCGCTCCGCACAGGCCGCCGCCAGGGCGGCCGGGCCGTCGCGGTTGATGGTGAAGGCCAGGTCGGGCTCCTGCTCGGCCTTGTCGACGGCGGTATAGGCGGCGGGATTGATCACGAGATCCGGACGCACGGCATCAAGCGCGCCGTCGATCCGCCCCGGCTGGGCCAGATCCAGACGGTCGCGGCCGACGCCGACGATCTCGACCCCCTCGGCGGCCTTGCCGCCGGCCAGCCGGACGAGCGCGCCGCCGACCTGACCGGTCACTCCGGTAACCAGAACCCGCATGCTCAGCCCGTCTTTCCGGTGGTTCCGGTGCCGACCCGGGCCAGCACGTTGCGGTCCAGCAGCGGCTGCCACCAGACTGCGTTCTCCAGATACCAGGTCACCGTCTTCTCGATGCCGCTCTCGAAGGTCTCGCGCGGGGTCCAGCCGAGGTCGCGCTCGATCTTGGCGGCGTCGATGGCGTAGCGGAAGTCGTGGCCCGGCCGGTCGGTGACGAAGGTGATCAGCTCGCGCCGGGACCTGCCGCCGGCAAGCGGCGGGGCATGCCGGTCCAGCAGGTCGCAGATCGTCTGCACCACGGCCAGGTTCGACATCTCGTTATGGCCGCCGATGTTGTAGCTCTCGCCGGCGGCCCCCTTGGACAGCACGGTCCACAGCGCGCGGGCGTGATCTTCCACGAACAGCCAGTCGCGCACGTTCTGACCATCGCCGTAGACCGGCAGCTCTTCGCCGCGCAGGCCCTTGATGATCATCAGCGGGATCAGCTTCTCGGGGAAATGGAACGGGCCGTAGTTGTTCGAGCAGTTCGAGAGGACGACCGGCAGCCCGTAGGTCTCGCCCCAGGCGCGCACCAGATGATCCGACGACGCCTTCGACGCCGAATAGGGCGAGCGCGGGTCGTAGGCCGTCTCCTCGGTGAACATGCCCTCGTCACCCAACGAGCCGAACACCTCGTCGGTGGAGATGTGGTGGAAGCGGAAGGCCGCCTTGCGGTCGTCGTCCAGGCCGCCGAAATGCTGGCGCGCGGCCTGCAGCAGACGGAACGTGCCGATGATGTTGGTCTGGATGAACGCCTCGGGCCCGTCGATCGAGCGGTCCACATGGGATTCCGCCGCCAGATGCATCACCGCGTCGGGATCGTGGGTCTCGAATACCCGCTTCAGCGCGGCCGAGTCGGTGATGTCCACCTGTTCGAAGGCGTAGCGGTTGCTGTCCTCGATCTCCGCCAGGGCGGTGCCGCTGGCCGCGTAGGTCAGCTTGTCGACATTGACCACCCGGACATCTGTCTCGGCGATCAGCAGCCGGATCACCGCCGAACCGATGAAACCGGCGCCGCCGGTGACCAGAACCGTTTTCGGTGTCGCCATGACCGTCTCCAACGCCGATTTTCAGATCGCGAAATAGGCGGGCAGATCGGCCAGCCCGGGATGCTTGGTGTCCTTGTCCGACAGGGTCGGCGTCACATCGCCCAGCGGCCAGTCGATGCCGATATCCGGATCGTCCCAGGCCAGCCCCTTGTCATGGTCCGGCGCATAGGGAGCCGTAACCTTGTAGATCACCTCGGTATCCGGCTCCAGGGTGACGAATCCATGGGCGAAGCCGACCGGCACCAGAATCTGGTTCCAGGCCTCCGCCGAGATCTCGGCCCCCACCCACTTGCCGTAGGTCGGCGACCCCTTTCGGATATCGACGGCCACGTCGAAGATCCGGCCCTTCACCACCCGCACCAGCTTGTCCTGGGCGAAGGGCGGCGTCTGGAAGTGCAGACCGCGCAGCACGCCCACCGGCTGGGACATGGAGTGATTGTCCTGGATGAACTCCAGATCCAGTCCGTGCTCGGCCAGGGTGGCCTTGTTGTACGTCTCGGAGAAGAAACCGCGGGCGTCGCCGAACCGCTTCGGCGTCAGGATCTTTACGTCCGAAATTGCCAGCGATTCTACCTGCACGTTGTATCCTCCGGATGCGCTAGCCGGCCCGGGCCTGAATTGGTTTGGAGGGCGGGCGAGAAACCGCGGCGGGTGATAGCATGGTGCAAGTGACGTCTACAACTCCGCTGGCTGCCGCGTTTCTCCGGAGCGCGGCAATATGCTAGTGTTCACGATAGGAGTCTTTTGACACGATTGTATGCTACCGAACTCCTGATAAGAGGAGGTCGGACGGAATTTATTGGTCGGATAAACGATCGGGACCTGATGAGCCTGACGACAGAACCTTTTGACCGGCGGGTTGTTCCCTTGCACCCCAGGGCGGTCAGCGCCTGTCCTTCGATGGAGGCTCCTCGGGAGCCGGTGCGCGCCCACGCCTGTACGGTGGTCGTCGTCTCGTATCGGACCGGCGCGGTTCTGCTGGACAGCGTCCAGGCCGCGTTACAGCAGGACGGCGTGCAATCGGTCATTCTGGTCGACAACGGCAACTCCGCGGACACCAGGACGGCGGTCGATGCCCTCGCCGCCGAGGACAACCGGCTGATCGTCATCCGGGGCCAGGGCAATGTCGGATTTTCCCGCGGCTGCAATCTCGGGGTGCGCTACGCCAAGACCGCCTATGTACTGCTGCTGAACCCGGACTGCGTCCTGCGCCCGGGCGTGGTGAACCGGGTGTTCGCCGTCTTCGACGACGCGCCCCAGGCGGCCATGGCGACCGTGCGGGTCGAGAATCCCGACGGCACCGAGCAGCGCGGCGGCCGGCGTAACCTGATGACGCCCTGGACCTGCCTTGTGGAGCTGTTCCGGCTCGACCGGCTGATGCCGAATCACCCGCATTTCCAGCGGTTGAACCTCAACGAAGCCGAGCCGCTCGACAAGGTCACCGCCGTCCAGTGCATCTCCGGCGCCTTCATGATGATCCCGACGGAGACCTATAACGCGCTCGGCGGCATGGACGAGGACTACTTCCTGCATGTCGAGGACGTCGACCTGTGCATGCGGGTGGCCAAGTCCGGGCGCGAGATCCTCTACGTCCCCGACGCCGCCGTCACCCATGTGAAGGGCACCAGCCGGGTCTCGCCCTTCACCATCGAATGGCACAAGTCGGTCAGCGCCACGAAGTATTTCCGCAAGCATTTCCGGCCGCAGTATCCGGATCTGATCCTGCGGATCATCAGCGTCGCGATCTTCGCCCGGCTTGCCGTCCGGGCGGTGCCGATCACCCTTGCCTGGATCGGAGAGCGGCTCAGCAGCGGTCTCGGGAGCCGGCCCAAGCCGCGGGATTGAACGGATCTCAGGCGGCGTTGATCTGGAACGACACGCCGAACCGATCCTCCACGAATGCGAAGCGTCTGGAGAATCCGTAGTCATCGGCCGGCATCATCTGTCGCCCGCCGTCGCTGAGGGCCGTCGCCAACCGATCGACCTCCGCCGCCTCATCGCACTCGATCCACAGGGAGAAGGACGGTGTGAAGGTGAAGTCATGCACCGGCGGGCTGTCATTGGCGATGATCTCCTGAGCGCCGATCCGCAAGCGGGCGAACCGCACGGTACCCACAGGGCCCGGCTCACCCTCGCCGAACCGTTCGATCGACGCGATCTCGGTCTCCGGCAGGGTCTGGACATAGAAGCGCAGGGCTTCCTCGCATCGGCCTTGAAACATCAGGAAGGGTGTCGCTCGAATCATCATCCTGTCTCCCTTTTAGATCGCGGAGATGCTCATCCCCGCCAGCCCTCCATGAACCCGCCGAAGATAGCCCGGAGTTTCGCGGCCTTGTCCGTCTCGTAGATGACGGCCTTCCAGACATCGTACAGCGCCGCGGCCACGTCCCAGGCGACCCAGGCGGGCGCCTCGGCGACGAACCGCCGCCAGACCCGCACCCGGTTGCGGTGGATCAGCCGGCGCCGCCAGGCGGAATGGGTGTTCAGCGCCACCTTGCGTCCCAGCACCTCGGTCTCGTGGAACTCCCCCAGGCGGTGGATGAGCACCGCGTCGCCGATGCCGACGATCTCGAACCCGGCCCGGCGCAGGCGCAAGCTGAACTCGATATCCACGTAGTCGATGAAGAACGGCCCGGCCATCGGCCCGACCACATCCAGCACGTCGCGGCGGATCAGGCTGCCCGAGGCGATGGCGAAGACGCCGTCGCGCACCACCGCCCCCGGCACCATCCGGCCCCGCCGCAAGTCCCAGCCGGTGCCGCTGGACAGCAGATAGGGCTTCAGCGTGCCCTCGGCGTCGCTGAGCCGCGGCGACAACAGGCCGACCTGCTTCCGGTCCGCCATCGACCGCCAGCCGGCGAGCAGCCGCGCCACCATGTCCGGGGCCGGCACGCTGTCGTCGTCCAGCAGCAGGATCCAGTCGACCCCGGCCGACCGGGCGATCTCCAGCCCCTGGTTCTGTGCCCCCGCCAGACCCCGGTTTTCGGCATTCTCGATCAGGGTGAGCGTCGAGGCGGCATTCGCCCGGGCGCGCAGATGCCGACGCACCTCCTCGGAACTCGCGTTGTCCACAAGCACGACCCGCGCGCATTGGGCCAGGGCGGCGTCCAGAACATCGTCCAGCCGGGTGTCCGGTTCATGGCTGACGATCACCGCGACGACCGCCGGACTGTCCCAGTCGTCCCGCGGAAGCCGGTCCGGCAGGTCCGCGATCGGCCGGGCATCGACCCCACGCCGCAGAAAGCGCAGCGGCGACCAGGTCATGGCGCCGAGCGCGCGCGCTTGCGCCGTCTGCGAGACCGCCGCGCGCTCCCGCATCGTCTCGGGAAAGGCCCGGACCGCCTCCAGCAGCGCCCTGGCCCGGGCGCCGGCACCGCCGCGCAGAACGCCAGCCAGCACCCCGGCCAGCGCCAGACCGGCCATGACCGGTGCGAAGACCAGCCCCGCCAGCGCCGGCATCCCCCGCAGATAGGTCCAGACCCGGTTCCGGGTGGCGTGGCGCAGCACGAAATCCGACGAGGTCGAACCCGACCCCACATGGCGCACGATGGCCCAGGGCGTGATCACCGACCGCCACCCGGCCCGTCTGAGCCGCAGGGCCAGATCCACATCCTCGTAGTAGCAGAAGAACCGCTCGCAGAAGCCGCCGGCCGTCTCGAACGCGTCGCGCCGGTACAGGGCGGCGGCCGCGCAGGGGCCGAAGACTTCGCTCTCGGCGACCGGAACCGCCAGCCCGCCCTTGCCGCCGCGCCAGGCCGCTCCCCAGGGGGCATAGGGATCGCCCATCCCGTCGAGCCGGTCCGGATCCTCGTGGCTGACCTGGACCGAGGCGACGCTGGCGGCATCGGGATGGCGCTCGGCGGCGGCGATCAGCGCATCGAGCCACCCCGGCTCGGCGAAGGCGTCGGGGTTGAGGGCGACCAGATAGCGGCCCCGTGCCGACCGGGCCGCCAGGTTGTTGCCGGCGGCGAAGCCGACATTCTCGGGCGCGCGGACGAGGGTCAGCCAGTCGTAGTGGGGGATCGCCTCCACCGCGCCGTCCGTCGACGCGTTGTCGACCAGGATCACCTCGAAATCGCGCCGGGTCTGGCGGTCCAGCGCCTCCAGGCACCGCCCGAGATCCGGGCCGGACTGGTAGGCGACGATGAGGATGGAGGCAACGGGAGATGCTGCGGGCACGGGTCTCGATCGATCTCTGCAGAATCGGAGCCCCACCCTAGCACGCCGGAGGGACCTTGCGAGCGTCCTCGGGCTTGACAGCCCGACGGTCGGACGGGCCAATGCGACACCTTTGAACGAGCCGATCCGTAGGACGTAATGACCCGCATCGTTTCGCGTTTTCCTCTTCCTCCCATGAGCCTGGGCACCGAGCGCTATCTCACCGTCCACAGCTACGGCGATCCGGACGCCACGCCGAAGGTCTACATCCAGGCCGCGACCCATGCCGGCGAACTGGCGGGGTCCCTCGCCCTGCACCACCTGATCCGGCGCCTCGACGCGGCCGAGCACGAGCTGCTCGGCCACATCATGCTGGTGCCCATCGCCAATCCGATCGGCCAGTCGCAGGTGATGCGCGGGACCATGTCCGGGCGCTTCGCCGAGGTCGACGGCTCGAACTTCAACCGCGGCTTCCCCGACATCGCCGCCGAGGTCGCCAATGCGGTGCGCGGCCGGTTGACCGAGGATCCGGCGTCGAACGTGGTGCTGGTCCGCGAGGTGATCGCCGACATCCTGGCCGAACAGGCCAGCATGGCGGAGACCGAGATCGACTATCTGCGGATCACCCTGATGCGGCTCGGCTGCGACGCCGACCTGGCGCTCGACCTGCACTGCGAGGAGGAAGGGCTCGTCCATCTCTACCTCGACACCATGCACTGGCCCCAGGCGAGCGACCTGTCGCGCCTGCTGGGCAGCGAGGTCACCCTGCTCACCAATCCGACCGGGGCGATGTCCTATGACGAGGCGCTGACCACGCCGTGGCGCCAGCTCGACGAGGAGTTGGGGGCCGCGGGGATGCGCGCCGGCTGCCTGTGCTCGACGGTGGAGCTGCGCGGCGCGGGCGATGTGGGCGATGCGCTCGCCGAGGAGGATGCCGATCGGCTGTACCGCACCCTGCAGCGCTACGGGATCATCGCCGGCGGGGAGGACCTGGAGATCGACACCAAGACCCCCGTGCGCGCCGTCCCGGTGGAAGGCATGGAGCGGGTCCAGGCGCCGACCCCGGGCATCATCAGCTTCCGGGTCCAGCTCGGCGCCGAAGTCACGGAGGGTCAGCCGATCGCCGACCTGATCGACCCGACCGCCGACGACCCGGCCGAAGGCCGCACCGAGCTGTTCGCCGAGAGCGACGGCATCGTCTATGCCCGCCGCATCCAGCGCTTCGCCCATACCGGCGCCACGGTGGCGAAGATCGCCAGCAACCGGCCGGTCACGGTGACGTCCAGCCACCTGACGGATTGAACGCTCCAAACGAAAAAGCCCGCTCCGGACGGACCGGAGCGGGCTTTGAAATTCGGGTAGGCCTATAAAGTCCGCTTACTTCAGCAGGTCCAGGATGAACCGCGGCAGAGCAAAACTGCCCTGGTGCACCGCCGGGGTGTAGTAGCGGGTGGCGATCTCCGCCGTGGCGAAGCGCTCTTCCAGGACCGACAGCTCGGTCTTGCGCTTGGCCTTGTCGTCGGTCGCCCAGCCGAAGGCCATGAAGCCGCCCTGGTAGGTCGGCACCGGGGCGACGAAGAACCAGACATCGGCGAAGCTCTTGCCGAGACGGTTCCAGGAATTGGTCACCTCGGAGCCCTGCAGGGCCGGCACGCCGTTCTGCGTCACCACGATGCCGCCCTCGGTCAGGCAGCGCTTGCAGTTGGCGTAGAACTCGGCGGTGAACAGGACCTCGCCCGGACCGATCGGGTCGGTGCTGTCGACGATGATCACGTCGAACCGGTCACCGGTCTCGGCCACATAGGCGGCCCCGTCGGTGATCACCAGGTCGAAGCGCGGGTCGTCGAACGCGCCGGCGCTGAGCGACGGCAGGTGCTCGACGCTCATGTCCACGACGGCCCGGTCGATCTCGACCATCGTCAGATGCTCGACCTCGGGGTGCTTGAGCACCTCGCGGGCCATGCCGCCGTCGCCGCCGCCGATGATCAGCACGCGCTTGGCGTTGCCATGCGCCGTCAGCGGCACATGGGTCAGCATCTCGTGATAGACGAATTCATCGCCCTCGGTGGTCTGCACGACACCGTCGAGAGTGAGCACCCGACCGAACTTCTCGTTCTCGAAGATGATCAGGTCCTGGTGCTCGGTCTTCTCGCGATAGAGCACGCGATCCATGCGGAGGCGCTGCGCCAGCCAGGGGTGCAGCGTCTCCGTGAACCATTCCGTCATACCACCATGCCCCGCCGGTGATCGCCGACATTGACCCGCTCCGGATCGAACGCCGCCTTGAGCACGTCGATCGCCTTGTGCGGCTGCGCGTCGCCGCACATGAACACGTCGAACGCCGCGTAGTCGCATTCCGGCCAGGTGTGGACGGAGATGTGGGACTCGGCGAGCACGGCCACGCCCGACACGCCGCCATTCGGCGAGAAGTGGTGCAGGTGGATGTGCAGCAGGGTCGCACCGGCCTCGGTCACGCACTTCTTCAGCGCGGTCTCGATATGCTCGATGTCGTCGAGCCGGGACGCGCCCCAGAGGTCGATGATCAGATGGGTGCCGGCGAAGGTCAGACCATCACGTTTGACGAAGTGGTCAAAACGTTCGTCCGAACTACTGAAACCCGTGGAGGGAAGCCGGATAACATTGTCGTCGCTGTGACGACGGGCGGATTCGTCCTGGAATTCGCTCGGCTGAGTGGCCGAGTCCATCCCCAATTTGGCGGTGAGTTCCATGTCTCACTCCTCCTAACCAGAAGATTGACCCAGCTACCCTTAGACCCTCCACCCCCATGGACCACGAAGAGCCCTACGGGACGAGCGGAATGGGCAGACAAGAAAACCCACCCCACAGGGGGCGGGCATCACGAGTTTTCGCCGGTTTGGACCCCACCCTCAGCCGAGGGCATGGCGATTATCGTGCAGGCAGTGCGTCGAGTTCACCTCCGTAGGGGCTACGCCCCTTGACGCTGAACACTTGGGTCTCTGGTCTCCACCATCGCCCCAAAAGAAAAGGCCCGGATCCGTGGAGCGCAGGCCCCGCCGTTTCCCGGCCGTTTCTGAGGCGGAAGATGGAGAGTAATTGCTGGCGGGTCAAGGGGATTCGTATGGTTTTTCACGGCATGACGGGCTTGACCCCTGCGCATGGCTCGGGGCTAGCTTTCAGGGAATAATTTCGCTGGGGAGACGTCCATGCCCATCGACCTGTGGCTTGCCTTCGTCACCGCCTCGCTGGCGATTCTTCTGCTGCCCGGGCCTACGACGATGCTGCTCGTCGGCTATGCCCTGGGCGACGGCCGGCGCGCCGCCTTCGGCGCCGTCGGCGGCGTTCTGGCCGGCGATCTCGCCGCCCTCGCCGTTTCCGCGGTCGGCCTCGGCGCGATCCTGGCCAGCTCCGCCCTGGTGTTCACGGTGATGAAGTTCGCCGGCGCCGCCTATCTGATCTGGCTCGGCATCAGGATGTGGCGGGCGCCGGTCGACCCGCAGGCGGTCGACGCGGCCGAGGCCGAAGCCGTCGCCGCCAACCGGACCAAGAGCCGCCGCCGGGCGCTCCACGGCTTCATCGTCACCGCCCTGAATCCGAAGCTGATCGCCTTCTTCATCGCCTTCCTGCCGCAGTTCATGACCCCGCATGCCCCGGTGCTGCCGCAGCTCCTGGTGCTGGCGCCGACCTTTCTGGGTGTGTCGGTTCTCACCAACAGCCTCTATGTCCTGGCCGCCGGCGCGGCGCGCGACCGGCTGCGCTCGCCCCGGGCGTTGACCGCGATCAACCGGATCGGGGCGGGATGCCTGATCGGCGCCGGCGTGCTGACGGCGGCGGTGAGGCGCGCGTGAGGGCATCCGCCGCCCTGCTCCTGGCCACGGTCCTGCTGGGCGCCTGCCAGTCGGCCGAGGTTCGCGACGACCGCTTCGTGCGGTTCTTCGACGAGCTGACCTTCGGCAGCGGGGCGGACGGTGCGGGCGACAAGCGCGCGGTGGTCAGGCGATGGGAAGGCCCGCTAGTCTGGTCGGCAGCGGGGTCCGAACCCTTCCAGGAAGCCGTCGCAGCCCGGATGGCGGCGATCGCCGCCATCGCCGGTCGGGACGCGGACCGGGTCGGCGAAGACGGCGATATCCGGATCACCCAGGACCCGGTCGGGATGACCTATCCGGTGCAGGACAACCTCACCTCCTGCTTCGCGCGGGTGGTCTACGGCGGCGACCAGATCATCCGGGTCCGTATCCGCATTGCGGAGGAGACCCCCGAGCGTGTCGTGCGCTGCATCGACCACGAGATGATGCATGGCCTGGGATTCCTGTCCCACTCCGCGGCGATCGCCTCGGTGATGAGCCCGCTGCACACCCAGGAACGGCTCAGCCGCTGGGACATCATGGCGATCCGCGCCCTGATGTCGGAGCGGCTGGCCGCGGGCACGTCGCGGGAGACGGCGCTGGCCGAAGTCGCGCGCCTGCTGCCCGATCTGCGAGCCTTCGCCGACACGCAGGCCGGCGGCCTGCGGGCCGATTGACCCCGTAACCGATTGACCCCGCAACCGATGGAGAGACTCCGATGAGACCGCTTCTCGCCGCCTTCCTTCTCGGTCTCCTGGCCCTGCCCGCCGGACCGGCCGGCGCAGCGGAGGATGCCGGTCTGGACTGGCAATCCGTTCAGGCCGAGGAGTCGAAGATCGTCATCGATCTGCCCGACGCGAAGGGAGGTGGCATCTTCCTGCGGGCCATGAACGACAGCTTCAGCAGCACCTTCCACGTGGCCCGCTACAAGACCGACAAGTTCAGGCTGGACCGGGCGATGCTGGTCTATCTGGAGCTGCAGCCCGGCTACCATTTCCGCTCCGCCCGCTCGACCGACCGGGTCCTGAAGTGGAGGGTGCTGCAGAGCGCGGACATCGATCTCGGCCAGAAGCTGCAGATCGTGACCGAGCGCGGGGCACTGGACGTCCAGCGGTTCCGGCTGGAGGACAGGGTGGAATGCGCCGCCCTGGCGCAGACCTGGGGCGGATCCGCCTCCGAGACCACCTCCGCCGGCACCGAGCAGATCCTCGGCTACATGTGCGAGGAGCCGGACGTCGCCGTGACCCGGGAGCGGATCGAGCGGGTCGCCCAGGCCATCATTGTCCGCGACTGATCGGCTACGCGGGACCGTGGCATTCCTGCCATGGCTTGCATGCCGTGGCCCGAGGCGTTAAGGCCGGGGGGAGCCTGGGGGCGGGTATGCGAACGGCGCCGGACGACCGACGGCGCCGTCACGGAACTCTTGAGAGAGGAAGTATGCTCGATACCCTGAGACGTCTGTCCTTCGCCGCCGCCCTGGCGGTCATCGCCGGCGCGGCCCTGTCCGCCTCCCCGGCCGAGGCCCAATGGGCCAAGGTGGGCAGCGGCGAGACCAAGGTCCGCCTGACCCATCCCATCGTGGACAATACCCAGGCCACCTACACCACCCGGCAGCAGGGCGGCACCCCGGCGACCCAGCACGCCGCCATGTACCAGTCCAAGGAGACCCGCCTGGCCCGCGCCCTCGTGGTCTACGAGGAAATCAGCAGCGGCGACCGGCTGCACAGCCCGGCCGACCCGGAGCAGATCGGCAACCTGATCGCCCAGACCCGCTCCGCCAAACCGGAGTTCAGCGAGCCCTTCGACGTGCTCTCGGGCGCCCGGCAGTTCACGGTGCGCCGGTTCTCCAGCGGAGCGGATCTGTGCTTCGCCTTCACCCGGGCCTGGGATCAGGGCAAGACCGAGATCGTCGAGGCCGGCAATCGGGCGACCTGGGGCTTCGCCTGCGCCAACCCGAACGACGCGGTGGCGAACGACACGATCGCCGACGTGCTCTCCGGGCTGACCATCAACGACGGCTGAGCGGTCAGTCCGGCCGCCGGACCACGAAGTCGATCTCCACCAGCGCGCCGCGCGCCAGGCCCGTCACCCCGATACAGGTGCGGGCCGGGCGGCGGTCCTCCGCGAAATAGGTCGCATAGACCGCGTTCATGGCGGCGTAGTCGCGCTCGAACTCGGTGATGAAGACCCGGGACTGCACCACATGCTCGAAGCCCAGGCCGAGCCCGGCGAGCACCCGCTTCAGGTTCTCCATGGTCTTGACCGTCTGCGCCTCGACGCCCTCGGGCAGCGGCGTGGCATCGTCGTCCGGGTCGGTGGCGAGCTGTCCGGTGACCAGCACCCAGCCGTCCACCTCCACCGCGTGGCTGTAGGGGGCGACGGGAGCCGGCGCACCCGCCAGCATGTGAAAGATCGGTGCGCTCATTCTCCCCTCCCCAAATCCGGTGTCCTCAGCCGGCGCGCCGGCGGCGGCCGCGGCGGCGTCCGCCCTCCTCGTCGATCCCGTCCGGCGTATGGTCCGACAGGCGGCCGCCCTTGGACCAGGGAGCCCCGAGTTCCTCGGTGATCCGCTCGAGGCTCGGCCGCTCGCCCGGCGTGTAGCCCTTGAGCGCCTCGGCGATGGCCCGCACATGCTCCGGCTTGGAGCCGCAGCAGCCGCCGACGATCCTGGCGCCGGCATCGCGCACGATCCGGGCATAGACCCCCATGGCCTCCGGGGTGCCGTCATAGACGATGGCGCCGTCGACATATTGCGGGATGCCGCAGTTCCCCTTGGCGACGACGACCGCCTGCGGATCGGCCTCGGTCAGGCCGAGGATCGTCTGCGCCAGTTCCGCCGGCCCGACGCCGCAATTGGCGCCGATGGCGCTCGGCACGACCGCAAGGGTCGGGGCAAGGGCGGCGAAATCCGCCGGGGTCAGACCCATCATGGTCCGCGCGTTGGTGTCGAAGGTCATGGTGGCGACGATGGGCAGGCCGACCCGGGCGGCCCCGGCGACGGCCGCCGCCATCTCCTCGGCGGCCGAGATCGTCTCGATCCAGAGAATATCGGCCCCGCCTTCCGCCAGACCCTCGGCCTGGGCGGCGAAGGCGGCTTCGCCGGTCGCCGGCGTCAGCGCGCCCAGCGGCTCGAACAGCTCACCGGTCGGTCCCATGGAGCCGGCGACCAGACAGGTCTTGCCGGTCTCCGCTTTCCAGCGGTCGACCGCCGTGCGGCAGACCCGGGCGGCGGCGGCGTTGAGTTCCCTCACCCGGTCCTGGGCGCCGTGCAGCTTCAGGCGGTGGGCGGTGCCGCCGAAACTGTTGGTCAGCACGATGTCGGAGCCGGCCTCCAGAAAGCCGCGATGGACGGCGGCGACCTTCTCCGGCGCCTCCACGTTCCACAGCTCGGGCGAGTTGCCGGTCTCCAGTCCCAGGGCGAACAGGTTGGTGCCCATGGCCCCATCGGCGATCAGGTGGCCACGCTCGGCCAGCAGGTCCAGCAACGCGTTCGACACTCGGGTGTCCCCTATTCGGTGGAGCCCGCCAGGCGGCGGCGCTTGGTCAGGCGGCGGCGGTTCTCGCCGGCTTCGGTCTGGCGCTGACGCAGGGCCTCGATCACCTCCAGGCGCCGGGCGTCGTCGTAGCGCGACCAGTGTGCGATCTCCTCCATCGAGCGGTGGCAGCCCAGGCAGAACCGGGTCTCGCGATCGATCGAACAGACGCCGACGCAGGGACTGGGAATGGTGGCGGCCGGTCGCGGCGGGGCGGACGGGGGCGTTTCACTGGTCATGACGGCACTCTATCGGCTGTTCGATGCGGTGCAAAAACGAAAGCGACGCCGATGCATCCACGGGCGTCGCTTCCAGACTGTTTATGCGCCGCCGGAGATCCGGCGGGCGGGCTCGGGCAACGCCGGATCAGGCGGCCTTCGCGTCCTCGCTCTCGTAGGCGGCGACGACGGCGACGAACGCATCCATCGCATCGCGCACACCCTCAACGCCATTGGCGGTGACAAGGGCGCCTTCGACCACGAACTTGGTCTCTTCCCAGCTCGCGCCGGCAGCCTCGAGCTCAGCGCGGACCTCGTCGCTGGACGTCACGGTGCGGCCCTTCACGGTCTCGGTCTGCGCCAGCAGCTTGCCGGCGTCGCCGACGACGGCGACCGGCATCGACGCGCGCATGAACGCCTTCAGAACGCGCTGGCTGTGGGGATCCTCGGCCATCTTGTCGACGGCGCGCATGCCACCCGGAATAACCAGACCGTCATAGTCGACCGCCAGCGTTTCGGTCAGATCGACATCGACGGGGAAGAAGTGGCCCCAGGAGCCCTCGTACCAGCCGTTGACCAGGCCGTTGGCGCGCGACACCACCTTGGTGGTCGCGCCGGCTTCGATCAGCTTCTTCTGAGGCTCGGTGAACTCGATCTCGTCAAATCCGTTGGCGAGCATAATAGCAATGGTACGTCCGGCGAGCGGCTTATCTGCCATGCGGTCCTCCTCTTTGATGATAACGTGTCAGCCCACCCGGCACCGGTGCAAGCAGAGGCGCTCGGCAGACAAGACGCGCAGGCGCCCGAAAAGGTCGGACTGCCTATGGCGCGCTGACGATGTGGAAACTTGAACGCGTCACTTAGCGCCCCCCGGCGAATTTTTCAAGGGCGGCTTACTGCGACATTGTGCGACGCAGCAGTAACAGATTCGTTAACGCGGTCGCGAAAACCGCCGCGCCGCTAGGCCAGCCAAGGAAAACCCGGCAAGCGGCAGGGCGATCTGCAGGAGCCCGTAGGTCGCAATAACCCGGCGGTCGCCGGACGAGGCCCGCGCCACCGCTTCGGTCGTGAGTGTCTCGATTCGCCCGGCTCCGGCGAACAGGGTGGGCAGATACAGCGCGACGGAGACCGCCGCACCGATCGCCGCCGCGGTCGCAACCGGCCGGGCCAGCATCGGCAGGGTCACCGAAAACAGGACGGCGGTCGGGCTGCGGCCGAGGCTGCGCGCGACGGCGATGTAGCGGGCGTCGAACCGGCGCCAGGCCCCGGCCAGCGACAGGAAGACATAGGGCAGGACGAAGACCAGGTGGCTCCACACCACGGCGAGCCAGCCGCCATCCAGGTGCCCGAGGATCAGCAGCACCTGCACCCCGAACAGGAAGGCGACCTGGGGGACGATCAGCGGCGTGTAGAGCAGCCAGTCCACCGGCCGCCCCGGCCGGGCGCCGAGCCGGGTCTCCCGCTCCAGGCAGGCAACGACGAGCGCGAGGGCGAGGGCGGTGGCCGCCAGGGCGACCGTGACCGTCGCGCCGGCGGCCGACAGCAGGTCGGCGCCGCCCCGCATCCAGCCCTGAACGGATACGGCCGCCGGCAGGGCATCCGGAAACCGCCAGGGCCCGGCCACCGACCAGACGGCCAGGGACAGCAGGGACAGCGCGGCCATGGCACCCGCCGCCCCCATCGCGGTGACGGTCAGCGCCCGCCACGCGCCCTCGCCCCGCCCGCGACCGCCGGCACGGATCCAGGGCCGGCCGAGGGCGATGACAAGCCGTTCGGCGGCGACCCACAGGGCGATCGCGGCCAACGCGATCCCGGCCTGCAGCACCGCCCCGGCCGACCCGACGAAGCGCCGGGTCAGGTCCGGATCGCCCATCCATTGCACCACCCGCACCGCCAGGGGGGCCGGCGTGGTCGGGCCGAGCAGGATCGCCATGTCGACCGTGGACGTGGCGAAGGCCAGCACCGCGAAGATCGGCAGCCGCAGCCGGGGATAGACCTGGGGCAGGACCGCCTTCAGCCAGCCGGTCATCGGCCGGTACCCGAGGCTCCGGGTGGTGGCCAGGATGCGCCGCGCCGGCAGGCTGTCCAGGCCGGCCAGCAGCATGACGAACAGGAACGGCGTCTCCTTCAGCATCAGGCCGAGGGCGAGGGACAGGCCGTGCGGATCCTGGACGATCAGCAGGTCCGGCGGCCGCTCCCAGCCGGTCGCCCAGGGCGACAGCAGACGCGCCGCCCAGCCGCTCGGCGCCATCAGGAACGCCAGACCGATCGCCAGGGTCACGTGCGGCACCGACAGCAGCGGCGAGATCAGCCGGGAGGCGGCCCGGAACATCCGGGTGTCCTGGGCCGCCGCGGTGAACCCCACCGTCAGGCAGAAGGCGGCGGCGGTCGACCCGAGGCCGACGGACAGGGACAGCCAGGCACTGGTCCACAGACCGCGTTCGGCGCGCAGCGCCCTGAACGTGTCGAGGGAGACGGTATCGCCGCCGAGCACCGGCAGCCATCCCAGCGCCGGCAGCACGGTCCCCACCAGCCCGGCCGCCACCGGCCCGATCATCACCAGCACGGCCAGGACCGGCGCGAGGCGGATCATCGGCGGGGCCTGGAACCGGAACCAGGGACAGTCTTTCTCATCGCCAGCCTCCTCGATCACTCCCCGGCCCTGTGCCGGGGCGAGCGGTTGGGCTGAGACGGGCGTTCCGGACCCTTCGCCCGGCAGTCGAAGCGACCTCACGCCTTGCCTCGGCATAAGGCCGAGGAGTGTTGAAAAGGACGGAAGACTCGGCGACGTTCACCCCTACCGCCCCGCGACGTAGCGGCGCTCCCATTCCGCCTCCAGCCAGGCGACCCAGCTCGGATGGGGTTCGGGGAGCACCGGGCCGAGTTCCTCAGGCGACAGGGTGGCCACTCCCAGCGGCAGGGCGGCAAAGGCCTTCCGGTCGACCGCCGGCAGACCCGCCACGTCCAGCACGGTGAAATCGCCCCAGACCCGCGGGTCCTGCTTGCGGATCTGTGCCTCCGCCGACATCAGGAAATCCGCCACCACCATGGCACCCTCCTTCGCCGCCGCGTTGAACGGGATGGCGAGGAAATGCGTGTTGCCGATGGTGCCGCCGTCGAAGACGTAGGTGCGCACCGTGTCCGGCAGTTCGCCCGCCTCGATCGCCGCACTGGCCCGCGCCGGGTTGAAGTCGAAGGCGAAACTGATCTCGCCGTCGCCCAGCAACCGCCGCAGGGCGCCGGCGTCCTTGGGAAAGGACCGGCCGTCGCGCCACAGATGCGGGTGCAGGGTGTCCAGATAGGCCCAGAGGGGGGCCGTCACCGAGCGGGCCGCCGCCTCGTCCAGAGGGTCGGCCAGCACCGCCGGCGTCGCCACCCGCATCGCCAGAAGCTGTTTCAGGAAGGTGGTGCCGAGAAAATCCGGCGGCTGGGGATAGGTGAAGCGGCCCGGATTGGCCTGGACCCAGTCCAGCAGGGCCGCCGCCGTGCGGGGCGGAGCGTCCACATAAGCGGTGTCGACCATCATCGTGAACTGGGCCATGCCCCAGGGCGCTTCCAGCCCGTCGGTCGGCACCGAGAAATCGGTCACGGTGGTCGGCTTGCCGGCCACGTCCACCAGCGCGAAGTTCGGCGCCGTCGCCACCCACGGCCCGTGCAGCAGGCCGTTGGCCTTCATCGCCGCGAAGTTCTCGCCGTTGATCCAGACCAGGTCGATCGACCCGCCGCTGTCGCGCCCGGCGGTCTTTTCCGCCAGGACCCGGCTGACCGCGTCGCCGGTATCGGACAGCTTCACCTGCACCAGATCGATGCCGTAGAGCGCCTTCACGCGCTCGCCGGCCCAGACGATATAGGCGTTGATCCGCGCGTCGCCGCCCCAGGCGTTGAAGTGGACCGTCTGTCCCTCCGCCGCGGCGACGATCTCGCCCCAGGGTCGGGTTTCCGCCGACTGGCCGCGGCCGGCCGGCAGGGCCAGCGCGAACAGGAGCAGGACGAAGGCAGTGCGCCAGAGGATCATGACCGGCTCCCGTCACAGGGCGAGCGAAGAGGCATACGACCCGGCGATCCTAACCGCGGCGGGCGTCCAGACGCAGATCACATCTGGAACAGGTCGGTTTCAGCGAGAGCGTTGCATCCGCGCAACACATGGCCTTGACGGAGGTTCCGGCGGCCCGAGAGGGGCATATGGAGCGGGTGATGGGAATCGAACCCACGACATACAGCTTGGGAAGCTGTCGTTCTACCACTGAACTACACCCGCGCCGGGACGCAGAACATGCGCCAAGACGCGATCCGGCGCAAGGACCTTCACCTCGATTGATGACAATGCAAGACACCTATGATAACCGGTTGTTCTGAAAGACTATTGGCTCGGCAAAAAGCCGTTATCTCACAGAACTGGGAAAGCCATGGCTACGGTGAATACTTCGGTTAGCGGTCTGAGCGGCATCGCCGACGGCAGCGGTACAGACATCCTCAACATCACCTCCGGAACTCTGGTCAGCGCGACGCTGAACAACGTCGTCGGCTATTCGACCATCGCGATCACCTCGAACGCCGCCCACGCGATTTCCCTTCCCGCGACGGTCCTGTCCAATACCAGCGGCACGGTGACCCTCACGGTCACCAGCACGATCGGCGTTTCCTTCACCGCGGCCGAGTTCACCGGTACGCAGCTCAAGGCCAACGTCACCCTGTCGGAAGCCGCGGACACGGCCACCGGCGGCCCGGACGACGACACGCTGACCGGGGGCAACGGCAACGACAGCCTGGCCGGGGGCGCGGGCAACGGCGACGACGTCATCCTCGGCGGCAACGGGCTCGACACCCTGGTGGGCGGCGACGGCAACGACAGCCTGTCCGGCGGCGCCGACAACGACATCATCTACGGCAATATCGGCGACGATCTGCTGCTGGGCGGGGCGGCCAACGACTCGGTCTTCGGCGGCCGCGGCGCCGACACGATCAGCGGCGGGGCCGGCAACGACACCCTGATGGGCAATGCCGGCGCCGACACCCTGAACGGCGGCGACGGTGTCGACTACCTCTACGGCAATACCGGCATCGACGTGCTCTTCGGCAACAGCGGCGCGGATGTGCTGTTCGGCGGCCAGGACGGGGATTCGATCCATGGCGGCGAGGACAACGACGTGCTCTACGGCAATGTCGGCGCCGACTCCCTCGACGGCGACAACGGTGCCGATACCGCGTTCGGCGGCCGGGACGCCGACGTGCTGAGCGGCGGCGCCGGGGCCGACGTGCTGTACGGCAACGTCGCCGACGACGGGATCTGGGGTAATGCCGATGCCGACAGCCTGTACGGCGGTCAGGGCAACGACACCCTGTCCGGCGGGGCCGGCGCGGATTTTCTGGCCGGCAATCTGGGCAACGACGTGATGGCCGGCGGCTCGGGCGCCGACACCTTCGGCCTCGTCGGCGGCTCGGGCGCCGACACGATCAGCGACTTCTCCTTCGCCGACGGCGACAAGCTGGCGATCGCCTCGAGCGTGACCTACACCACCGCCGACGCCTCCGGCGGCGCGCTCGTCACCCTGTCGAGCGGCGCCACCGTCACCCTGACCGGGGTCGCCGCGGCGTCGATCACCAGCGACTGGTTCACGATTGGCTGAGCCGGGGGCGAAAGCCGGCGCGCTCCGACTGGAGGGCGTGTCGCTGTCGATCGGCGGCCGGCCGCTCTTCGCCCCCCTCACCCTCACCGTTCCCCCGGGCGACGTCACCGCCGTGATGGGACCGAGCGGGTCGGGCAAGTCCTCCCTGCTGTCGCTGATCGCCGGGCTGCTCGACCCGGCGCTCACCGCCTCCGGCACGGTGCGGATCGGCCAGGAGCCGATCCTGGACCTGCCGCCGGAAGCCCGCGGCATCGGCCTGCTGTTCCAGGACGACCTGCTGTTTCCCCACCTGTCGGTGCGCGACAACCTGCTGTTCGGCGTGCCCCCCGGCCTGCCGGCGGCCGAGCGCCGCTCTCTGGTCCGCGAGGCGCTGGAGGAGGCGGAACTCGCCGGCTTCGAGGACCGGGATCCGGCGACCCTGTCCGGCGGACAGCGCACCCGGGTGGCGCTGATGCGCACGCTGCTGTCGCGCCCGCGCGCGCTGCTGCTCGACGAGCCGTTCAGCCGGCTGGACCATGCCCTGCGCGACCGCATCCGGCGCTTCGTATTCGACCATGCGACCCGCCGCGGCCTTCCGGTCCTGCTGGTCACCCACGATCCGGACGATGCCGACGCGGCGGGCGGAACCCGCATCGACCTGGCCGCCGTCTGACATCGCTGCCCCGGATTGTACCGGCGATGTTGCGTTTTGCCCCCGCATGACGGCACCTTAGGCCGCTTGCGAGAGGAGGCGGGCGATGTACAGCGAAACCACGCGCGAGATCCAGGTGACCGTGACCCCGGTCTATCTCGACGGACAGTCCAGTCCGTCGGATAACCACTACGTCTGGGCCTATCAGGTGCGGATCGAGAATACCGGACGGGAGACCGTGCGGCTGCGGACCCGGCACTGGCGGATCACCGACGCCGCCGGCCATACCCAGGAGGTCCGGGGACCGGGCGTCGTCGGCGAGCAGCCCCTGCTCGGGCCGGGCGAGCATTTCGAGTATACCAGCGGCTGTCCGCTCTCCACCCCGTCGGGACTGATGGTCGGCAGCTACGCCATGGAGGACGCGGACGGCGCCCTGTTCGACGTGGCGATTCCGGCCTTCTCCCTCGACAGCCCGCACGACACCCACCGGCCCAACTGAACCGCCTCCGGGATCGCAGTCGATCACGCATGCTTTATCAGGGCGGCCGAAGGTTGCTTTGATCCAAGTGGAAGCTACGTCGTATAACTCTCGAACCGTGCGTCGAAAGGCGACATTCGGCTACTGGCTCTGTCCTCGAAGTCCTGCCGTGGGAGGCAGGGCAAGGGGATACCCCCTCCCGAAGCAAAGGACCCCCCGCATGACCCCCTATGACCAAGCCCTCGCAGACAGCGAGGCCGGAACGGTCACGCCCGCCCACCCCCGCCCGACGCGTGAGCAGGCGGAGCGCGCCGTGCGCACGCTGATCGAATTCGTCGGCGAGAACCCGGACCGCGAAGGCCTTCAGGACACCCCGAAACGGGTGGTGAAGTCCTACGAGGAGCTGTTCTCCGGCTACCTCTACGATCCGGCCGAGATTCTGGCCCGGACCTTCGAGGAGGTGGAGGAGTACGACGAGATCGTGCTGCTGCGCGATGTGCGCTTCGAATCCTTCTGCGAGCACCACATGCTGCCGATCATCGGCACCGCCCATGTGGCCTACTTCCCGAACGACCGTGTCGTCGGCATCTCCAAGCTCGCCCGGGTGATCGACGCCTATGCCAGGCGCATGCAGATCCAGGAGCGGCTGACCGCCCAGATCGCCCAGGCGATCGAGACGGTGCTGGAGCCGCGCGGCGTGGCGGTGGTGATCGAGTCAGAACACCACTGCATGAGCACGCGCGGCGTTCACAAGCACGGTGTGAGCATGGTCACCACCCGGATGCTCGGCTGCTTCAAGGAAGACCCCGACCGTCGGCGCGAATTCTACCAGCTCATCGGCAAGAGCTCCTGACCGGGCCGGCGACCCGCGTGCATTTCGACGACCCGGACGGGCATGCGCTGGAATACATCGTCATGCTGCCGCACGCGCCGCGTCCCGACCTTCCGATCATGCCGCTGTCCCGATGGCGCGCGCCGGAGGGCTAGGCTGATCCGTCGGTTCCCGCCCCGGTGGACAGCCCGGCGGGGATGGCCGATCATCCCGCCGGTCTGACCACCCTTCCGGCAGGAACCGCGTGATCGATTTTGGACCGGTCTTTTTCATCGTCGGCTTGCTGCTGACGTTCCTGGCGGTCGCCATGTGCGTGCCGGCTGCGGTGGATCTGGCGACGGAGCACCCGGACTGGCAGGTGTTCCTCGGCGCCGCCGGAATCACCCTGTTCATCGGCGTGTCCATGATGCTGGCCACCCGCACGGTGCGGGGGGCGAAGCTCGGCCTGCGCCAGGCCTTCGTGCTGACCACGATGAGCTGGGTTTCCATCGCCGCCTTCGGCTCCCTGCCCTTCGCCTTTTCCGAACTCGACATGTCCGCGGCCGACGCGTTCTTCGAGTCGATGTCCGGGGTGACAACCACCGGCGCGACGGTGATCGACAACCTCGATGCCGCGCCCCCGGGTATCCTGCTCTGGCGCGCCCTGCTTCAGTGGCTCGGCGGCATCGGTATCATCGTCATGGCCCTGGCCGTGCTGCCGATGCTGAGCGTCGGCGGCATGCAGCTCTTCGTGACCGAGGCGTTCGACGCGCCGGACAAGGTGCTGCCCCGCGCGGCCCAGCTGGCCGGCGGCATCGGCAGCCTGTATCTCGGCCTCACCTTCGTCTGCGCGGTGGCGTTGTGGCTCGCCGGGATGGACGGCTTCGACGCGGTCGCCCACGCGATGACCACCATCGCCACCGGCGGGTATTCGACCAAGGACGCGTCGGTCGGCTATTTCAACACCCCGGCGATCGACTGGATCATCATCGTCGGCATGATCGTCGGCAGCCTGCCCTTCGTGCACTACCTGCGCATCGCCCGCGGCGACACCCGCAGCATCCTGCGCGACAGCCAGGTGCGCTGGTTCCTCAGCATCGTGGTGATCTGCGTGGCGCTGGTCACGCTCTGGATCCTGACGCAGATCGGCCTCGGCAGCCAAGACGCCCTGCGCTATGCCGCCTTCAACGTCATCTCCGTGATCACCGGCACCGGCTACGCCACCACGGATTTCGGCGCCTGGGGCGGGTTCGTGACGACCATGATGCTGATCCTGATGTTCGTCGGCGGCTGCGCCGGCTCGACGACCTGCGGCATCAAGATCTTCCGCTTCCAGGTGCTCTACGCCACCGCCAAGGTCCAGTTGGCCCGGCTGCTGCGACCGCACGGCGTGTTCATCCCCTACTACAACCGCAAGCCCATTCCGGAAGCCGTCTCCGAGGCGGTGATGGGGTTCTTCTTCCTCTACATCCTGTGCTTCGGTCTGGTCGCCATGGCGCTGGCGGCCATGGGGCTGGACTTCATCACCGCCATGTCAGGCTCGGCCACCGCGATCAGCAACGTCGGCCCGGGGCTCGGTCCGATCATCGGCCCGGCGGGCAATTTCGACCCGCTGCCCGACGCGGCCAAATGGCTGCTGTGCTTCGCCATGCTGCTGGGGCGGCTGGAGCTGTTCACCGTGCTGGTGCTGATCACCCCGACCTTCTGGCGGAAGTAGCTTCCCCCACCCCTTCCCGGCCCTGGGCCTACAGGTCAGCCTGCACTGCGGTGCGGAGGGGTCCCGTCACCGCACGATCTGCTCTAGGTGGAGGAGGAGCCGAACTGCAGCTCCGCCAGCCGGCGGTAGAGCGGGCTGGAGCGCATCAGTTCCGCATGCGGGCCGTCGGCGACCAGCCGTCCCGTCTCGATCACGCAGATCCGGTCGGCCTCGACCACCGTGGCCAGGCGGTGGGCGATCACCAGGGTCGTGCGGCCCTGCATCAGCCGGTCGAGCGCGTTCTGCACGAGCCGCTCGTTCTCGGCATCCAGCGCGCTGGTCGCCTCGTCCAGCAGCAGGATTGCCGGGTCCCGCAGCAGGGCGCGGGCGATGGAGATGCGCTGGCGCTCGCCACCGGACAGGCGCACGCCCTTCTCGCCCAGGAAGCTGTCATAGCCATCCGGCAGGGTGGTGATGAAGTCGTGGGCGGCGGCGTCGCGGGCGGCGGCGATCACCTCGGCGTCGGTGGCGTCGGGCCGGCCGTAGCGGATGTTCTCCATCGCGCTGGCGGCGAACACGACCGGATCCTGGGAGACCAGGGCGATGCGGCGGCGCAGATCCGTCGGCTCGGCGGTGCGGGCATCCACGCCGTCGATCACCACCCGCCCCTGGGCCGGGTCGTAGAACCGCAGCAGAAGCTGGAACACCGTCGTCTTGCCGGCCCCGGACGGGCCGACCAGCGCCACGGTCTCCCCCGGGGAGACCGTGAGGGAGAAATCGTTGAGCGCGGAGGTCTCAGGCCGCGAAGGATAACGGAACACCACATGCTCGAACGCCACCCGTCCTTCCGCCGGCGACGGCAGGGCGACCGGGTGTTCGGGCGCCCGGATCTCCGGCTCCGCCTCCAGCAGCTCGACCAGCCGTTCGGTCGCGCCGGCGGCGCGCAGCAGCTCGCCATAGACCTCGGAGATGATGCCGACCGAGAAGGCGACGGTGACGCCGTAGAACACGAAGGCGGTCAGCTCGCCCGCCGACATGCGGCCGGCCATGACATCGTTGCCGCCGACCCAGAGCACGAAGCCGACCGACGCGAAGACCAGCAGGATCACCGTGGAGGACAGCAGGCCACGCAGGTGGATGCGCCGGATGGCGGTGGCGAAGGCGTTGGTCACCTCGCGGCCGAAGCGCTGCCGGTCCTCCGCTTCGTGGGTGAAGGCCTGTACGGTACGGATCGCGCCGAGGCTCTCCTCGGCATAGGCGCCGATATCGGCGACCCGGTCCTGGGACTCCCGCCCCAGCCGGCGCACCCGCCGTCCGATCACCAGGATCGGCACCACGATCACCGGCACCACCAGCATCAGCAGGCCGGCCAGCTTGGCATTGGTGATGAACAGCATGATCAGCCCGCCGATCAGGGCCAGCAGGTTGCGCAGCGCCATTGACGCGCTGGAGCCGATGATCGACTGCAGCAGGGTGGTGTCGGTGGTCAGCCGCGACAGTACCTCGCCGGTACGGGTGACCTCGAAGAAGCCCGGATGCAGGGCGATCACCCGGCGGAAGATCGCGTTGCGCAGGTCGGCGACGATCCGCTCGCCCAGCCAGGAGACCAGATAGAAGCGGGAATAGGTGCCGATCGACAGGACCACCGCGAGACCGATCAGCGCCACCAGCGCCTGATCGAGTTGCCCCGGATCGCCGCTGGCGAAGCCCCGATCGACCAGAATGCGCAGACCCTGTCCCACGGCCAGCATCGCCGCCGCGGTGGTAACCAGGGCGACCACCGCCAGCGCCACCCGGCCGCGATACGGCGCGACGAAGCCCACGATCCGCTTCAGTACGGCGAGGTCGCGGCCCTTCGGCCGGTCCTCCGGATGGGATGTGCGGGCAGTGCTGGAGCCGGTGCTGTCGCTCACGGGTGACCTTGCAGGTTCGACGGAGGGTTCCCGCAAGATGGGGCGTCGGCCCGGGCGATCAAAGCAAAACTAGTCGCCCTGCTTCTCCACGAAGGCCCGGAACACCGACAGGGTCGCCTCGCTCACATGGTGCTCGATGCCCTCGGCATCGGCCTCGGCCACGTCGCGGTCGACGCCGATCGCCATGAGGAAGTCGCAGACCAGCCGGTGGCGCTCCTTGCACATCTCGGCCAGCGCCCGGCCGTCATCGGTCAGGAAGATCGCGCGGTACGGCTTGCTGGTGACGTAGCCGTCGCGCTCCAGCCGCTTGACCGTGTTGTTCACCGTCGCCGGGGTCACACCGAAGCGCTCGGCCAGAGCCACCGCCCGCGCCTCGCCGTCCTGATCGATCAGGTCGGCGATCATCTCCACGTAGTCCTCGGTGACCTCGCGGGCATGCTCGTCGCGCAGACGCTTGAAGGTCTGCGCATGGTCCTCGATCGACCGGAAGCTGTCTTCGTCCGCCATTCCATCCTCGGCGCCAAATCCGGACCGGACAGTACGACGGGAACGATCCGCTGGCAATTTAGGCTTGACTAACATTTGGAGGCACCCCAACTATTCTTGGACACTGCTGCAATCCCTGTCGGATCGGAGCGTTACCCGTCTCATGGTCACTCGGCGCAACCTGTTGAAAAGCCTGCCTGCTTCGGCCTTCGCTCTTGCGATGGCCGGCGGTATCGCCTGGCCGCGGGTCGCGTCGGCGGCCCCGGCGGTCACGGTGGTGGCCACGACCTCGATGATCGCCGACGCGGCCCGCCAGATCGGCGGCGAGCGAGTCGCCGTCAGGGCGCTGATGGGACCGGGCGTCGACCCCCACGCGTATCGCCAGACCCGAAGCGACATCGCCGCCATGCTGCGCGCCGACGCGGTGCTGTGGCACGGCCTGTATCTGGAGGCGCAGCTCGAGGAGTTCCTGCTGGATCTGGCCGGACACAAGCGGGTCTTCGCCGTGGGCGAAGCGGTGCCCCGGGACCGGCTGATCGCCCATAGCGACTACGAGAACCGCTTCGACCCGCATGTCTGGATGGACCCGTCCCTGTGGCGGCCGGTGGTGCTGGCCGTGCGCGACGCGCTGAGCGAAATCGACCCGGACGGCTCGGCGATCTATGCCGCCGGCGCCGACCGTCATCTGGCGGAGGTGGATGCCCTCAACGCCTATGCCGCCGCCCGCCTCGCCACCGTCCCGACCGAGCAGCGCGTGCTGGTCACCGCCCATGACGCCTTCAGCTATTTCGGCCGCGCCTTCGACTTCGAGGTGATGGGGATCCAGGGGATCTCCACCGAGTCCGAGGCCGGGCTGCGCCGCATCGAGGAGCTGGTGGACGCGCTGGTCACCCGCGGCATCACCGCCGTCTTCGTGGAGAGCTCCGTCTCGGCGCGCAACGTGCAGGCCTTGATCGAAGGCGCCGCCGCCCGCGGCCATAAGGTGCGCATCGGCGGCGAGCTGTTCTCCGACGCCATGGGGTCGTCCGGCACCTACGAGGGCACCTATATCGGCATGATCGACCACAACGTCACCGGCATCACCCGGGCACTGGGCGGCCACGCCCCGGCCCAGGGCATGCAGGGACGGCTCGTGACCGGATCCTAGGGCAGCGAGGGAAGCGATGAGCCTGGACAGCCATATCGAATTGGTAAGCGACGGCGGATACGCCGTGGAGACGGGCGGCGACGCCTGCCCGCTGGAGGTGCGCGGCCTCACCGTCGCCTATGGCGAGAAGCCGGCGGTGTTCTCCGTGGACGCCCGCTTCCCGTCGGCCAGCATGACCGCCATCGTCGGCCCGAACGGCGCCGGCAAGTCGACCTTCCTGAAGGGCGCGCTCGGCATCGTCCCGCGTCTCGCCGGCGAGGTCCGGTTCTACGGCCAGCCGCTGAAGGAGGCGCGCCGCGACGTCGCCTATGTACCCCAGCGCGCCTCGGTCGACTGGGACTTCCCGGCCCGGGTGATCGACGTGGTGATGATGGGTCTGTACCGGGAGGTCGGCCTGTTCCGTTTCGCCGGATCGCGGCACCGTACCCGCGCCATGGACTGCCTGGAGCGGGTCGGCATGCAGGACTTCGCCGACCGGCAGATCGGCCAGCTCTCCGGCGGTCAGCAGCAGCGTGTCTTCCTCGCCCGCGCGCTCGCCCAGGATGCAGAGCTCTACCTGCTGGACGAGCCCTTCGCCGGGGTCGACGCCGCCACCGAGCACGCCATCGTCTCGGTGCTGAAAGGGCTGAAGGCGGCGGGCAAGACGGTGGTCTGCGTGCATCACGACCTGTCCACGGTGACCGCCTATTTCGACCGGGCGATGCTGATCAACATGCGCAAGCAGGCGGAGGGTCCGATCGCCGAGGCGTTCACGCCGGAGACCCTGCAGGCGACCTATGGCGGCCGCCTCGCCGAAAGCCAGATCGCCGAACTGCGACTGGGTTCGTGCTGAGGCGCGAAGGCCGGGAAACGCCGATGGTTGCCGCTCCCATCCCCTTTGATCCCTCCCCGGCCCCGCGCCGGGGCCCTCGTCCTGGATCGCACGGGCGTTCCCGCGTGCTCTCTGCGGCCTGTTCCGCGCTCACCCAAAGGCCCCGGCACAGGGCCGGGGCGTGTGAAGGTGGAGGTGCCGTGAGGAGGAGCGCCGGATGACCACCCTTGAGCTCTTCCTGCGCGCGCTGACCCTGCAGGCCGGGTACAACTCGGCCCTGGTCGCCGTCGGCGCCGGGCTGCTCGGCATCGCCGGCGGCGGGGCCGGAGCCTTCGTGTTCCTGCGCAAGCGCGCGCTGGTGTCCGACGCCGTCACCCACGCCACCCTTCCCGGCGTCGCCATCGCCTTCATCGTGATGGTGCTGCTCGGCGGCGACGGGCGCTGGCTGCCGGGGCTGATCCTGGGCTCCGCCGCCTCGGCCGCAATCGGCCTGATGGGGGTGGAGTGGATCACCGCCCGCACCCGCCTGGGCGAGGACGCCGCGATCGGCGCCATTCTGTCCGTCTTCTTCGGCCTCGGCATCGTGCTGCTGACCGTGATCCAGACCATGGAGGGCGGCAAGCAGGCCGGGCTCGACACCTTCCTGCTCGGCTCCACCGCCGGCATGCTGATCGGCGAGGCGGTGCTGATCGCCGCCGCCGGCGCGGTGGCCGTCGGTCTGGTGGCGATCCTGCGCCGGCCGATGACCCTGGTCGCCTTCGACCCGGACTACGCCGCCACGCTCGGCATCAACGTGCGCCGCACCGACCTGGCGATGATGGGCCTGGCCCTGGTGGTCACGGTCATCGGTCTCAAGGTGGTCGGTCTGATCCTGATCGTCGCCCTGCTGATCATCCCACCGGTCGCCGCCCGGTTCTGGACCGAGCGGGTCGACCGGCTGATCCTGATCGCGGCCGGAATCGGTGGCGTCTCGGGCTTCACCGGCGCCGCCCTTTCCGCCGCCGCGCGCGACATGCCGACCGGGCCGATCATCGTGCTGGTCGCCTTCGCCCTGTTCGCGCTGTCGCTCGCGTTCTCGCCCCGCCGCGGCGTGCTGGCATCGGCGATCCGGCACCGGCGGTTCCAGCATCGGGTGCATCTGCGCCAGGGGCTGCTGGCCATGGCCCGGGGCGAGGCGATCTACGACCGGCTGACCCTGCGCATCCTGCGCCGACGCGGCCTGATGCGGGGTGACGGGGTGATGACGCGCACGGGCCGCGGGGCCGCCGGCCGCGCCCAGCTCGACGAGACCCGCTGGGCCACCGCCCGGCGCCTGCGGGCCGACGATCCGGTGCTGGAGCGCTATGACGGCCTGACCCCGATCGACCAGGTACTGACCCCCGACCAGGTCGCCCATCTGGACAGCCTGCTGCCCAAGCCGGAGGCCACCTGATGGACGCGGATTGGGGTGTGGAATTCCTCCAGCTCAGCCTGGCTCCGATCCTCATCGGCACGCTGGCCGCCATCGCCTGCGCGCTGCCGGGCAATTTCCTGCTGCTGCGCCGCCAGGCGCTGATCGGCGACGCGATCAGCCATGTCGCCCTGCCCGGCATCGTCGTCGCCTTCCTGGTCACCGGCACCATCGCCGCCTGGCCGATGATGGTCGGCGCCGCCGGCGCCGCCGTGGTCGCGGTCGGCCTGATCGAGCTGATCAAGCGGCTGGGTAAGGTGGAGCCGGGGGCCGCCATGGGCGTGGTCTTCACCACCCTGTTCGCCGCCGGCGTGCTGCTGCTGGAGCAGTCGGATACCAGCGGCGTGCATATCGACGTGGAGCATGCGCTGTACGGCAACCTGGAGAGCCTGATCTGGTTCGACGCGACCGGCTGGTCCTCGCTGCTGGATATCGGCGCACTCGCCGGCCTGCCGCCGCAACTATTCCGGCTGGCCATCGTGCTGGCGGTGATCGTCGGGTTCATGGCGGCGTTCTGGAAAGAGCTGGCGATCTCCACCTTCGATCCCGGCTTCGCCCAGGCAGTCGGCATCCGCACCGGCGCCGTCGGCTTCGCCCTGGTTGTGGCGGCCGCGATCGCCGCCGTCGCCGCCTTCGACGCGGTGGGCTCGATCATCGTCATCGCCATGTTCGTCTGCCCGCCGGCGACGGCCCGCCTGATGACCGACCGGCTCGGCCGGCAGGTCGCCTGGAGCGTGCTGTTCGCCACCACCGCCGCCATCGCCGGCTATGTCTTCGCCGGCTACGGCCCGCTCTGGTTCGGCTCGCCCTACGCGGTCAGCGCCGCCGGCATGATCGCCACCGTCTCCGGCGTGCAGCTCGGTCTCGCCTGCCTGCTCGGCCCGCGCCGCCGACGCACCGGGCAGGCCGCAGCGCCCCAGTAAGGCCCGGAGGCTTAAAGGGGTCGCCCTGACGACGGCATCGCGTATATCTGTGGGACCACTCACCACAAGGACCCCGCATGCCTTCCTCATCCGAGCGTCTAGACCGCGCCATCGCCATGACCGAACGCCTGATCGCGTTCGACACCACTTCCCGGAACTCCAACCTGGCGCTGATCGAGGACGTGAAGGCCTATCTGGCGGATCACGGCATCGCCGCGCGCCTGACCTACGACCATGACGGCGCCAAGGCAAACCTGTGGTGCACCATCGGACCGCAGGAGCGCGGAGGCATCGTGCTGTCCGGCCATACCGACGTCGTACCCGTGGACGGCCAGGACTGGACCTCCGACCCGTTCACCCTGACCCGCAAGGGCGACAGGCTCTACGGTCGCGGCGCCTGCGACATGAAGGGATTCATCGCCATCGCCCTGTCGCTCGCCCCGGAGATGGCAGCCGCCGACCTGAAGGTGCCGATCCATTTCGCCTTCTCCTTCGACGAGGAGGTCGGCTGCTTCGGCGTGCAGCACATCATCGCCGACGTGGTCGCCAACCTGCCGCTGCCACGCGCCGTCATCGTCGGCGAGCCGACCGGGATGAAACTGATCGGCGGCAACAAGGGCACGCGGATCTACAGGACCCGGGTGACCGGCGTGCCGGGCCATTCCAGCGATCCGCGCAACGGCGCCAACGCCATCATCGCAGCCAGCCGGATGATCGCCTTCATCGACGATCTCGGCCAGGAGATCGCCGCCGGCCCGCACGAGGAGACCGAGTTCGACCCGCCGCACACCACGATGAGCGTCGGCGTGATCGGGGGCGGCACCGCCCACAACATCATCCCGGAAATCTGCGACATCACCTGGGGTATGCGGGTGCTGCCCTCGGACGATGCCGATGTCTACGAGGAGCGGATCCGTACCTATTGCCGCGACGAGTTGGAGCCGGCGATGAAGGCGGTCGCCCCCCATTGCGGTTTCGAGCACCATAAGGTCGTCGATGTGATCGGGCTGCAGCCGGACGAGCATTCCGCCGCCGAGACCCTGGTGCGCCAGCTCACCGGGCTGAACCAGTCCAGCGTCGTCTCCTTCGGCACCGAGGCCGGCGCGTTCCAGCAGGCCGGGATGCCGGCGGTGATCTTCGGCCCGGGCAGCATCGACGTCGCCCACAAGGCCGACGAATACATTCCCATCGACCAGATGGCGCAGTGCGTCGACTTCATGGTCGACCTGATCGAGTGGGCCCAAACGGCCGACTGAAACGACGGCCGACTGAGACCGCAGAGTGAGAGGGGAGACCCGATGACGGAGCGCGCGTTCGAGGTTCACGAGAACGAGTGGATCGTCCTGAAGGACGGCACCCGCGTGGCCGCCCGGATATGGCTGCCCGACGGGACCGAGGCCGATCCGGTCCCCGCTGTTCTGGAAGTCCTGCCCTACCGCAAGCGCAACGGCACCGCACCGCGCGACGAGTCCACCTATCCGGTCTTCGCCGCCGCCGGGATCGCAGGGGTGCGCGTCGATATCCGGGGATCGGGCGAGTCCGAAGGGGTGATCGACGGCGAATACACCGAGCGAGAGCTCTCCGACGCCTGCGAGGTGATCGACTGGATCGCCGCCCAGCCCTGGTCGAACGGCAGCGTCGGGATGATGGGCATCTCCTGGGGCGGCTTCAACTGCCTGCAGGTGGCCGCGCTGAAGCCGCCAGCGCTGAAGGCGGTGATCTCCATCGCCTCCTCGGTCGACCGCTACAACGACGACATCCACTACAAGGACGGCTGCCACCTCTCGGCCCAGCTCTCCTGGGCGGCGACCATGCTGGCCTACCAGTCGCGCTCGCCCGACCCGGAGATCGTCGGCGAGGACTGGCGGGCGATGTGGCTGGAGCGGCTGGAGGGCGAGCCGTTCATGCTGGAGGAGTGGCTGTCGCACCAGCGCCGCGACGCGTTCTGGAAGCACGGCTCCATCGGCGAGGATTTCGCCGGCTTCCCGGTCCCCACCCTGATGATCGCCGGTTGGGCCGACGGCTACCGCACCACCCCGTTCAAGGCGGTGGAGGGGATGCCGGACAGGGCCAAGGCGCTGGTCGGGCCGTGGATCCACAAGTATCCGCATTTCGCCTGGCCGAAGCCGCGCGCCGATTTCCACGGCGAGGCGATCCGCTGGTGGAACCGCTGGCTGCGGGACGAGCCGAACGGCGCGGAGGCGGTACCGCAGATGCGGGCCTTCATCCTCGACGGCCCGAAGCCGGCGCGCTGGCGCGACCGCGATCCGGGTTTCTGGATCGCCAAGCAAGACTGGTCGACACCCGAGACACGGGTGCTCGGCATCGGTGCCGACGGCCGCCTGAGCGACACGCCCGCCGCCGACGCGCCTGCGCTGACCCTGCGCTCGCCCCTCGACACCGGCACGGCCGCGGGCGAGTGGTTCACGCTGAAGCCGGATGCCGAGATGGCCGGCGACCAGCGCGGCGACGACATGGGCTCGCTGGTGTTCGATACGGCGGTGCTGGAAGAGGAGATCGTGCTGCTTGGCCGGGCGGCGGTCTCCGTCACCCTGTCGAGCGACGCGCCGCTGGCCAATCTCTGCGCCCGGCTGGTGGATCTGCATCCCGACGGCACGGCGACCCGGATCGCCTTCGGCGTCCTGAACCTCGCCCATCGCGGCGGCAACGAGCACCCGGAGCCGCTGACGCCGGACAAGGCGACCGGGATCACCCTGACCCTGGACGCCTGCGGCTATCGCCTGGCGCCGGGGCACCGGCTGCGGCTTGCCCTGTCGACCGCCTACTGGCCGACGATCCTGCCGCCGCCCTATGACGCGACCCTGACCCTGGAGCCGGCGTCCCTGCGCCTCGCCCTGCCGCTGCTGGGCGCGCACGACCGGATCGAGCTGGCGGAACCGGAGACCGAGGATCCGCTGCCGCGCTATGAGGCCCTGGCACCGGGCCATGCGGAGCGGGAAGTCCGGCGCAACCTGACGACAGGGGCGACCGAGTACCGGATCTCAGAGGATACCGGCCTGACCCGCCATCCCGAGAATGGGCTGGTGACCGGCGAGACCCGGGACGAGGTCTGGTCGATCCGCGACGGCGACCCGCTATCCGCCGCCGGCCGGGTCGAGCGCGTCTGCATAACCCGCCGCGACGATCTGGAGGCGAAGACAGTCAGCACCTGCGCCCTGTCCTGCACGGCGGAGGACTGGAGGGTCGAGGCCCGGGTGGAGGCCTTCGAGAACGGCGAGCGGATCTTCGACAAGACCTTCGCCCAGACCATCCCGCGCGACATGATGTGAGACCGAAACGACGATGAGTTCGGACGCACCCGCTTCAGCCCCGGCGACACGCACCGCATCCTGCGCCTGCGGGTCGCTGTCGGTTGCCTGTGCCGGCGAACCGGCGCTGGTCGCGCTCTGTCACTGCCTGGAATGCCAGAAGCGCACCGGCGGTCCGTTCGGTGTGGCCGCGTTCTATCCCGAGGCCGCGGTCGCCACCGCCGGCGCCACGACCACGTACCGCCGGACCGGCGACAGCGGCGAGGACATCACCTTTCACTTTTGCCCGACCTGCGGGTCGAGCGTGTTCTGGTACCCAATGATCAAGCCGGGCATGGTCGCCATTGCCGTCGGGGCCTTCGCCGACCCGGCATTTCCGGCGCCGGCAAAGCAGGTCTATACCGGCCACCGGCATGCCTGGGTGGATCTGGAAATCGGATCGGCGCCCGAGCCTACCCCGCCTTGATCGCTTCCATCGCCGCGCGGGCCCGCTCCGGGATCGGGGCGGATTTGTTGGTGGCGCGGTCGACATAGACATGGACGAAATGCCCGAACGCGCAGATCGCCTCCTGGCCCTTCTTGAACAGCCCGACCTCGTAGGTCACCGACGAGGTGCCGATCCGCGCCACGCGGATGCCGGCCTCCACCACGTCGGGGAAGGCGATCGGCCGCTTGTAGGCGCAGCGCGTCTCCACCACGAACCCGACCGTCTCGCCGTTCAGATAGTCGAGGCCGCCGTTCTCGATCAGGTACTGGTTCACCACCGTGTCGAAATACGAGTAGTACTCGACATTGTTCACGTGCCCGTAGACGTCGTTGTCCATCCAGCGGGTCGGGATCTCCAGGAAATGCCGGTAGTCGGCCCGGGTGAGTTCCGGCTCGCCGCTCATGCCGCGATCCCTTTGAGAAAGTCGCGCAGGGCGTCGAGGGTCTCGTCCGGCCGCTCGATCGACATCATATGACCCGTCGCCGGCAGCACCGCGAGCCGGGCGTCGGCAAAGGAACCGGCCAGCGCCTTCGCCCCCTTCAGCGGGGTCATGCGGTCGTCGTCGCCGGCGACGATCAGCACCGGGCAGGCCACCTTGCCGGCCGCCTCGACGGCACCCGCATAGCCGTTGGAGGCCTTCAGGTCGATGCCGAGCGGCCCCTTCAGGCCGCGCTCCAGCGTCCGCAACCCGGCCCCCGGCATCCACGCGCCCGGCGCGCGGTTGCCGCCGATCTGCGCCGGACGACCGAAACCCCAGCCGATCATCGCCTCCACGGCGCCGTGCTCGCCCTTGTCGGCGGCGCCCTGCAGGGCCGGGTTCACCGGCATCGCCGCCGCCGCCCCGAGCATCATCAGCGCCAGCGCGTCCTCGCCCGCCCGGGATGCCGCCTCCAGCGCGATCAGCGCGCCCAGCGAATGACCGGCGACGGCGAACTTCGTCGCCCCCGCCGCCGATACCGCCTTGCGCACCCAGGCGGCCATCGCCGGCACATCCTCCAGGGCCGGGCCGGCGCTGCCGCCATGGCCCGGCAGGTCGAGGGCCAGCACCGACCAGCCGTGATGGGCGAAGTAGCGGGTCTGCAGGGTCCAGACCGTGTGGTCCATCCCGGCGCCATGGACGAAGACCAGGGCGGGGCGTGCGGGATCGAACGGGCGTCCGCCGGTCGCGGCGAAGGCCTCGATCCCCTCGACAGTCAGCTTCATGCGCCGGCGGCTCCAGCGAGTTTGACGGGGGTTTTCGGTTGGGTGGCGCGGGCGGCCGCGCGCAGGGCCTGCTTCAGGTCGTCGACGATGTCCTTGGGATCCTCAAGGCCGACCGACAGACGCACCAGATCCTCGCTCAGGCCCGCGGCCTTCATGGTCTCGGCGTCGAGCTGCTGGTGGGTGGTGCTGGCCGGATGCAGGACCAGGGACTTGGCGTCGCCCACATTGGCCAGATGCGACCACAGGCGCAGGGATTCGATGAACACCCGTCCCGCCTCGCGTCCGCCCTTGATGCCGAAGGCGATCATCGAGCCCGCCCCCTTGGGCAGCAGTTTCGCCGCCACCGCGTGGTCGGGATGATCCTCCAGCTCCGGATAGGCCACCCACTCGACCTCCTCCGCCCCCTTCAGGAAGGCGACGACGGCACGGGCATTGGCCACGTGCCGGTCCATGCGCAGCGGCAGGGTCTCGATGCCCTGCAGGATGTGGAAGGCGTTGGCCGGGCTCAGGCAGGCGCCGAAATCGCGCAGGCCCTCGGCCCGGGCGCGCATCAGCAGCGCCTGGGGCCCGTATTCTTCGGCGAAGTTCAGGCCGTGATAGCCGGCATAGGGCTCGGTCAGGGTCGGGAACTTGCCGGACGCCTGCCAGTCGAAGGTGCCGCCGTCGACCAGCACCCCACCCAGGGCCACGCCGTGGCCGCCGAGCCACTTGGTGGCCGAGTGCATCACCAGATCGGCGCCATGGTCGATCGGCCGGCACAGATGCGGCGTGGCGAAGGTGCTGTCGACCATCAGCGGCACGCCCGCGTCATGGGCGATCTGCGCCATCGCGGCGATGTCCATCACCTCCAGCCCCGGATTGCCGATGGTCTCGCCGAAGATCAGCCGGGTCTCCGGCCGGATCGCCTTACGGAAGCCGTCTAGGTCGCGGGGATGGACCTTGGTGGTCTCGATCCCGAAGCGCGGCAGGGTGTGGCTGAACAGGTTGTGGCTGCCGCCGTACAGGGCGGAAGAGGAGACGATATGTCCGCCCTGGCCCATCAGGGTGCTGATCGCCAGGAACAGGGCCGCGTGGCCGCTCGCCGTCGCCACCGCGCCGACACCGCCCTCCAGCGCCGCCACCCGCTCCTCCAGCACCGCCACGGTGGGGTTGGAGATACGCGAATAGATGTGACCGGCGCGCTCCAGGTTGAACAGCGACGCGGCGTGGTCGACGTCTTTGAAGACGTAGGAGGTTGTCTGGTAGATCGGCACCGCGCGGGCGCCTGTCGTCGGGTCCGGCTGCTGCCCGGCATGCAGGCTCAGCGTGTCGAATCCGAAAACGTTACCGTCGGAACTCATCGCATTAGTCCCCGATTTGGAATTTTTCCATATCCGACATGGTCGGTAGTGGTGATTGCCGTGTCGAGGCAGTCTAGCCGAAGGAGACGGTTGGCGTCCTGCTCGAGTGTCCCGAAATGGGTGTCGCGGGATCCAGATACGGTTACGGGGCCGCGCATGCGCGGCCCCGCCCGATTTCTACGCTGTGAGCTCCCTGCCCAACTTGTTCGTCCCAGACGCTAGCGAGGGGGGGTCCGTCCGTCAAGCACGATGATGTGGTGGAACTCACATCACCCAAAGTTGTCCTGCATTCGACATCCGGGTCACGATTTGAACAGCGCGTTGGCCGCGTCGGCGACACCCTTTTTCCGGTCGATCGTTTCCTGAGCGCGAATAATCTCCGCCTGCATTGCCTGGATGTAATCTTCCAAGTCTTCAATATTCCAGGTGGACAGGTCCCGAGGCTTCTTCGGACGCTTACCCGGCTCCAGCTCCTCCAGATCAACCATTGCCACCTCCTTTAAGCGAACAGCGTCACAATGCGTTTGCTTGTCACGCGGCGGTCTCTATATAACGTCCCAAATCCGCAACAACTAATTCCATGCAGCCTGCTCACGCGGGAAGAACCCGACGGCAAGGGAGAGACTATCATGACGCAGCCGCTGATGCCCAAGGCGACCGCCGTCTGGCTCATCGACAACACCGCCCTGACCTTCGAGCAGATCGCCGCCTTCTGCGAGTTGCACGCCCTGGAGGTTCAGGCGATTGCCGACGGCGAGGTAAGCGCCGGGATCCAGGGATTCGACCCGGTGCTGAACGGCCAGCTCACGCGCACCGAGATCGAACGGTGTGAGAAGGACCCCAAGACCCGTCTGATGATGGCCAAGTCGACGCTGCCGAAGCCGGTCGAGCGCACCAAGGGCCCGAAATACGTGCCGGTCGCCAAGCGCGGCGACAAGCCGGACGCCATCGCCTGGCTCCTGAAGCACCACGAGGAGCTGAAGGATTCGCAGATCGCCAAGCTGGTCGGCACCACCAAGGACACGATCAACAAGGTCCGCGAGCGCACCCACTGGAACTCGCAGAACATCCAGGCGCGCCATCCGGTGTTCCTGGGCCTGTGCACCCAGCGCGACCTCGACGCCGCCATCGAGAAGGCCGGCGGCACCAAGGTCCCGCCGGAGCAGCAGCTCGAGTCGATCAGCGAACTGCCGTAACGGCGGCACGCGCCGTTGAGAGGTTTGGATCCCGGGCCGGCTTGCGCTGCCCGGGATTTTTTTGGTCGGTAGGACCGATTGGCCGGCGCTCAGGCCCGGATTGGGTCCGCGATGATGAAAGGGTATTGTTCGTCATCCCGGGAGATCCCGGACTTGATCCGGGGATTCGCCGGGATGACGGGGTTATTTTGATTACCCCCGCCGCTCCGCGATCATCGACGCCAGCGAGCGCTTCTGCCGGCCGTCCCCATCGAAATTCGCCGGCTCCAGCCAGGCCTGGAACCCTGCCCTGATGCCCGGCCATTCGCTGTCGAGGATCGAGAACCAGGCGGTGTCGCGGTTGCGGCCCTTGTACATCACCGCCTGGCGGAACAGCCCCTCATAGGTGAAGCCGAGCCGGGCCGCCGCCGCCTTCGACGGCGCGTTGAGGGTGTCGCATTTCCACTCATAGCGCCGGTATCCCAACTCGTCGAACACCCGGGCCATCATCAGATACATCGCCTCGGTCGAGCCCGTGCTGCGCTGCATCAGCGGCGAGAAGGTGATGAAGCCGACCTCAATCACCCCGTTGCCCGGATCGATCCGCAGATAGGTGCAGAAACCCACCGCCCTGCCGGATGCCAGATCGATCACCGTGAAGAACAGCGGGTCCTCGCTCTTGGCGTTAGCGGCGAGCGCCGCATCGAACGCGGCACGCTCCGCATAGGGACCGACCGGCAGATAGGTCCACATCCGCCCGCTCTCGTCGGCAGCGAAGGCCGCCCACAGATCGTCGCCATGCTTCGCCGGGTCGAGCGGTTCCAGCCGTACGGTGCCGCCCTCCATGGGGGTGCGCGGCGGGCGCTCACAGGGCGTCCAGTCGCCAACGGCCCAGCCGATCGGCTGACCCAGGTTGTTGATGCGGGTGGTCATGGGGACGCTCCGGCGGGTGGCTTGAACCTTCTCCATGCGCCTGATCGCCACGCCGGCGTAGATCCAACGCCGAACCGCCCGACGGTCCAACCGCCTGCCGTTCCTATTCCCTGGGCATTCCCTTCGGGCGCACGAGCCGCTGCTGGGCGGCGGTCCGGAACGGCGCATTGGCGGCGCCGTAGCCGCGATAGCCGCCGCGGCGCTCGACCACCTCGAAGAAGAAGCCGTCGCCATAGAGCCGGCTGTAGAGCTGGAAGAATTCGCCATGCTCGTCGCGGTCGTAGAGGATGTTATGGGCGCGCAGGGTGGCGACAAACGCCGGATCCAGCCCGAACCGCGCCTCCACGTCGCCGTAGTAGTTCGCCGGGATCTCCAGCGCGGTGAACCCGTTGCCCGCCAGCGCCTCGGCGGTGGCCAGGAGATCCTCGGTCTGGAAGGCGATGTGCTGCACCGAGGAGCCGAAGCTCTCCGACACGAAACGGCCGGCCAGGGTCCGCTTGTTCTCCGCCCCGTTCAGGGTGAGGCGCAATGCTGCGTCCGGGCTCTCGATCGCCTGACTGCGCACCACCCCGGCCGGGTCGATCACATCGACCATGGGCATCTTCGCGGTGTCGAAGATCGCCGTGTAGAACAGCGTCCAGGTCAGCATCTCCTCGTAGTTCATGGTCTGGGCCAGATGGTCGATGCGGGTCAGGCCGGCCCCGGCGGCGTCCGCGTCGTCGGCCACCGGCTTGAACTCGATCTCCCAGACCCGGGAGAGTTCGGTCTTGTCGTCGATGAAATGCATCACCCCGCCGCCGACGCCGCGGATGGCCGGGATCTTCAGCTCACCCGGCCCGGTCGGCTGCTCGAACAGGTCGGCCAGCAGGGCGCGCGCCCGGGCCACGGTGGCCGTGGCGTCCTCCACCTTCAGGCCGATATCGCAGACCGAGGTGCCATGCATCAGGTAGGCGGAATGGGCGAAACCCTCCTTCTCGGTGTTGATCACCAGGTTGATGCCGCCCTGGCGCCAGACCTCCACGTCCTTGGCGACATGGCGGCCGGCGCGGGAGAAGCCGAGGCTGCGGAACAGGCCGGTCAGTTCGCCCGCCTCGCGCTCGTCGGCGGTGAACTCGACGAACTCGATCCCCGACACCGAAATCGGCGCGGGCATCGCCGGCGGCGTGAGCGCGATTTCCGGCTCGCTGCGGGCGACCGCGTCCATCAGGTTCAGCAGCGAGCGGCGGCCGTCGATCGAGATCGACTTGGGCGAGCCGCCGCGGAACTGGTCGTTGAAGATCTCCAGCGACAGCACGCCGTCATAGCCGGTGGCGGCCACCGCCCGCATGAAGCCGGTCACGTCCAGGTCGCCCTGCCCCGGCATGGTGCGGAAATGCCGGCTCCAATACAGCAGGTCCATGTCGATCAGCGGTGCGTCGGCGAGCTGGACGATGAAGATCTTGTCCTTCGGGATCGACCGGATGGTGTCCACGTCGGTCTTGCGCGCCAGGGTGTGGAAGCTGTCCAGGATCAGCCCGACGCTCGGATGATCGGCCCGGCGCACGATCTCCCAGGCATCGCGGTGGTCGTTGACGTGCCGTCCCCAGGCCAGCGCCTCGTATCCGACGCGCAGGCCCCGTTTGGCCGCCCGCTCGCCCAGCTCGGCTAGGTCGTCCGCCGCCCGGTCGATGCCGCCGAGTGCGGCCTGGGAGGTGTTGGAGCAGATCAGCATGAGGTCGGTGCCGAGCTCCTGCATCACGTCGAATTTCCGTTCGGCCCGGTCGAAGGCGCGCGCCCGGTGCGGTTCGGCCATGCCCTCGAAATCGCGGAACGGCTGGAACAGGGTGATCTCCAGCCCGGCGTCGCGGATCATCTGGCCGACTTCCTTCGGGCCGCCGTCATAGGCCAGGAAATCGTTCTCGAAGATCTCCAGCCCGTCATAGCCGGCGGCGGCGATGGAGCTCAGCTTCTCCTGGAAATCGCCGCTGATCGAGACGGTCGCGATAGACGTCTTCACCCGAATTCTCCTTATCCCGGCCCGAAACTGTCGAAGGTGACGCGCATGGCGTCCGGGTCCGCCGGCAGGCCGCAGAACAGCTCGAACGCCTTCACCGCCTGGAATAGCGCCATGCCGGCCCCGGTGGCCACCCGGCAGCCGGCCGCCTTGGCGGCGCGCACGAACTCGGTCTCCATGGGGAAGTAGATGATGTCCACCACCCAATGCCGCGCCTCCAGCAGGGTGACCGGCAGCGGGGTGCCGGGATGGTCGGCCATCCCGACCGGCGTGGCGTTGACGATGCCGTCCACCTCGCCGGCAACGGCCTCCGCGCCTGGCGCCACCGAAGCCCGGCCGCTGCCGAAGCGGCCTTCCAATGCGGCGACCAGCTTTTCGGCCCCGGCCCGGTTGGTATCGGCGACCAGCAGGGTTCCGACCCCGCAGTCGAGCAACGCGTTGGCCACCGCCGAGCCGGCGCCGCCGGCGCCGATCAGCACCACGCGATCCTTCCGCTCGCCGCCCATGGACCGCCGGAAGCTCTCGGCGAAGCCCCACAGGTCGGTGTTGTGGCCGATCCGCCGTCCGTCCTTCAGGACGATGGTGTTCACCGCGCCGACCGCCCTGGCCTCCTCGGTCATGTCGTCGAGGAACGCCACCGCCTCCTGCTTGTAGGGATGGGTGACGTTCACCCCGGCATAGCCGCAGATCTCGGCCGCCCGCAGCATGTCCTCAAAGGTCGGGGTCGCGGCCATCTCGGCCGGATCGATGCGGTGATAGACGTAGCGCAGTCCCTGGCGGGCGCCCTCGGCCTCGTGCATCCTCGGTGTCCGCGACAGCGCCGTGCCCCGGCCGATCAATCCGACCAGCACCGCACGCCCCAGCGTCCCCGTCATCGACCTCTCCCCGATCCTCGTTCTTGTTCGGGGCAGAGTGTCGGATCGCACGCCTCCCATCAAGAAGACCGTATCGGCCGCGCACGCCCAGCAGGCCGGGACGTCTGCGGCGCGGTTCCACGCTCACCGGCCGACCAGGACCTCGCCGAGAACCTCGACCTCGCCAGTTGGGGTCAGGTCGATGACGACGAACTCGCCCGACGCGGTTCCGCGACCGGTGAGCGCGGTGATGTTCACCTGATGGGTGACCAGGACCAGGCGGTGGTCCTCCGGACGGCTGCGCAGGAAGGCAAGGGTCGCCTCGGTCTGCTCCGCGCGGCGCTGCCGGGCATCGAAGAACGAGTTCAGCGACGGCATCGGCTCCGGCGTCCCCAGGCCGAGCAGCTCGGCCGTCTCCGCCGACCGGCACCACTGGCTGGTCAGCACCGCGTCCACCTCGATCCCGTTGCGTCGGAACGCCTCGCCGATCCGGCGGGCCTGGGCGCGACCCTCGTCGTTCAGGGTGCGCTGGGTCGAGCAGTCGCCAAGGGTGAAGTTGTCCGGATCGCCGGTTCCGGGCGCATAGGCGTGGCGCATCAGGGCGATCGCCCCGGGTCGGCGCATCGCCTCCCAGCCCTCGGCGCCGGCCCGCGCCACGGTGGGGAGCGCCAACGCGGCCAGGAAACAGATCGTGAGCAGGGCGGTCGCACTGCGGGTCATGATGTCCTCTCTCGAATTGCCGCCGGTCCCGGTCACCGAACCTAGGGCCGGCCGCGGCCGGGTCCAGTCGTCGCGCCGACGGCGCCGTCATGGTAGGAAGCCGTATGAACCCGATCTTCGAAGAGCTGGACTACCGCGTGACGCCGATCGGCGCGCTGAGCCTGCGCCGCCGCCACGACCTGCGGCTCGGCCAGGAGGTGCTGGAGATCAAGCTCGGCGACGCCTTCCTGATGTCGAGCCATTTCACCGCCTCGGAGGTCGCCCTGGCGCGGCTGGGCCTCGCCGATTGCCGCACGGCGGCGCCGGACGTGGTGGTCGGCGGGCTCGGCCTCGGCTACACGGCGGCGACGGTGCTGGAGCACGCCCACGTCGCCTCGCTGATCGTGGTCGACATGCTGGACGCGGTGATCGACTGGCACCGCGACGGGATGCTGCCCTTGGGCTCCGTGCTGACCGGCGACGCCCGCTGCCGCCTGCGGCAGGGGGATTTCTTCGCGCTGGCCGCCTCGGAGGCAGGGTTCGACCCCGAGCAGCCGGGCCGCAAGATGGACGCCATCCTGGTCGATATCGACCACGCGCCGGACTTCCTGCTCGACCAGGGCAGTGCCGGTTTCTACACGGCCGAGGGCCTCGCCGCCCTGAGCCGGCACCTGAAGCCGGGCGGGGTGTTCGGCCTGTGGTCCGACGATCCGCCCGACGCCGGTTTCACCGCCCGGCTCGCCGGTGTCTTCGCCGAGGCCCGGGCCGAGCCGGTGATCTTCGACAATCCCTATCTGGGCGACACGGTCACCCAGACCGTCTACATCGCCCGCGCGTCCGGAGCGGTGGCCCAATCGGACGGCTGAACCGGGGGGCTTGGCTGCCGCCTCACCCGCCGGTGAAGGCGATCATCCGGCCGGCGACCAGCGCTCCGACCCAGCACAGCATCGACACCGCGCCGAGCCGCGCCTTGGCGCGTGCCGAGGCCCGCTCAAGCCGACGCCCCCAAAGCCAGTGGGCGCAGAGCGCCGAGGCCACGCCGACCGACACCAGACCGATCTTGGCGAGGAAGGCCGGATTGGCGGCGTAGTCGAGCGGCCGGACGGCGAAGAGCAGCACACCCGACAGACCTGCCAGCACCAGCCCCGTCGTCGCCATCGGGATCAGAACCCGGATCAGGGCGGCCGCCTCGACCCGTGGCCACAGGCCGAGCATCCGCAGGTCCAGCGGCAGGATCCCGCCGACCAGCAGCGCGATGCCGAGGACATGGCCGGTATTCACCGCCGCGTAGCTCCATCGCGAGAAGCGCAGCGCGGTCGCGAGGTCGCTCGACGCCAGGCCGGTCAGCAGGCCTTCCACCGACGGGACGGACCCGGTCAGCTACGGTTCGGATAGAGCGGGTACTCCTTGCCGGAGATAATGATCATCTCGGCCTTGAGCAGCTTCTGGGCCATATCGGCCGAGGGCTCGCCGACGATGGTGATCTCGTTGCCGACGGCGAAATCGCTGTCGCTCAGGCCGGCCCGCTCGTTGCGCCAGGGCTGGCCGACCTCCACGGTCCAGACCTCTCCCTCGGCCTCAACCTTCAACTCCCCGTGGGGGTTGCCGAGCTTGGCCTCGCGGATGATACCGGTCAGCTCGATGTTGCCGCCGGTGGTCCAGCTCCAGCCGTGATGGGCGGCGGCCTGAGAGATCAGGAACGGCGCCAGCAGCAGGGCGGCAAGGGCGGCGAGGGGCAGGGTGGCGAAAGGCAGGGCGGCGGCACGCAGGTGTCGAATCATCTCGGCTCTCCCGGATCGGCGCACGGAACAATACTTCCCCTCAAGATGGGGGCCGACGACGTCATGCCCAGGGGTACCGAGGCCCGGCGGAGCAGAAACGCCAAACCGGTCAGTGTGTCCGCTTCAGGTGGGCGAGATAGTCGAAGACCTCGGCACTGCGGACCTCGACCTCCTCGAACAGCGCAGCGATCCGGTCGGCCTGCTGCGCCGCCGCCGCGCGTTCCAGGGCCTCCAGGGCGCGTCGGAGCCGGTTCGCGCAGGCGTTTGCCGCCGCCCCCTTGGCCGCATGGCTGGTGCCCCGCAGCAGGGCAAGGTCGCCGGCATCGATCGCCGACCGCATCTCCGCGTTCAGCTCCCTGAAGCTTTCGGCGAACAGGTCGAGCATGGAGGCGGTGAAACTCGGGTCGGCGCTGCCGAGGATCTCGCGCAGCTGGGCGAAGTCGATCGGCTCCTCCCCGGCCCGCTCGGCCGGGGCCGCGACGCCCTGCGCGGGAGTTCTACCGCGTGGGGTCGCCGTGCCGTCGAGCCATCGGGTCAGGGTTTCGCCCATGACGGCCAGGGTGACCGGCTTGGCCAGATAATCGTCCATGCCGGCCCGCAGGCAGCGCTCGGCCTCGCCGAACAGCGCGTTCGCCGTCAGGGCGACGATCGGGACACGGCGACCCGACGACCGCTCCGCCTCCCGGATCGCCGCGGTGAGCTGATAGCCGTCCATGTTCGGCATGTGGCAGTCGGTCAGCACCAGGCCGTAGGGCTTCTCGTGCCATTTGCGCAGGGCCTCCGCGCCATCCACCGCGGTTTCCGCCGCGAGACCCAGAATGGCGAGCTGGCTTTCCACCACCAGACGGTTGGTGGCGTTGTCCTCCACCACCAGGATCAGCCGGCCGGCCGCCGCCGCCGCCTCGACGCTCGGCACGCTCACCTCCCGCGGGGCCGGCGCGGCCGGCGCGGCCGCCGAGGTCTCCGGGCTGGCGCGGCCGAGGCAGACAGCGACCGCCCGCAGCAGCGGGCCACGCCGCACCGGCCGCGGAACGGCAAGCGGCGCCGCATCCGGTGCCCCGGCATTCGCGATCCAGAGCTCGCGCGCCTCCGACCCTGCCGTCTCGGCACCCCAGGCGCCTGTGGGGATCAGCCGGCGCAGCAGATCGGTCCCCAGCCGTCCGTCGACGATCGTCACGTCCTGGCGGTCGGCCGCCACCGCATCGTCGCTGGTTTGCGTCACCGCCATGCCCCAGGCGGTCAGCAGGTCCGCGACCTGCGTGCCGAGCGGACCCGGCCGGACGACCAGAAGGGCGTGGAGGCCGGACAGGTCGATGGCGTCGACCTCCGACCCGCCGGCCAGGATCGACGGCTCCACCGGGATCTCGAGCCAGAAGGTCGAGCCCTCGCCGGGCGTGCTGTCCACGCCGATCCTGCCCTGCATCATGCCGACGAGCCGCCGGCAGATGGACAGCCCCAGCCCGGTCCCGCCATAGCGCCGCGTGGTCGATATCTCCGCCTGACGGAACGGCTGGAAGAGCTGCTCCACCCGGTCCGGGTCGATCCCGACGCCGGTATCGCTCACCTCGATCCGCAGGCGCAGGCCGGAGGGGAGGTCGTCGTCCGGCCGGGCCGACGCGCAGATCGCCACCGACCCGGCCTCGGTGAACTTCACCGCGTTGCCGACCAGATTCATCAGGACCTGGCGCACCCGCGTGGGGTCGCCAACGAAGACCGGCGGCGCCGAGGTATCGATCTCCAGGACGAGCTCGAGATCTTTGGCATCGGCGGCCGGGGCCAGGGTGTCGAGCACGGATTCCGAGATCGCCCGGAGGTCGACCATTTCCGACTCCAGCTCCATGCGGCCGGCCTCGATCTTCGAGAAATCGAGGATGTCGTCGATCAGCCGGAGCAGCACCTGTCCGGAGTCCCGGATGGTCGCGATGATCGAGCGCTGTTCGTCGTCGAGGGCGGTCTGTTCCAGCACCTCGGCCATGCCGATCACCCCGTTCATCGGCGTGCGGATCTCGTGACTCATCGCCGCCAGGAAGGCGGATTTCGCCCGTGTCGCATCCTCCGCCGCGTCGCGCGCCTCGAGCGCGGTGCGTTCCGCCTGCTTCTGCTGGGAGATGTCGACGATCACGTTGACCCGACCGCCGTCCGGCAGCGACCCGACGATGTACTGGACATCCAGCCCGGTGCTGTCGAACAGGAACTCCGTGACGTGTTTCTCGTCGGATTCGTAGACCGCCCGGCGATAGTCGACGAATTTCTCGAGGCTCATGTGCCGGCGGCGGTCATGGGCGTCGTAGACGTAGCGCAGATACTCCAGGAAATGTGGCCGGTGGCTCAGGGCCGCGTGCGGAACGCCGGTGAAGTTGCAATACGCGTCGTTCCAGAACTCGACATGCATCCCGGGGTCGTAGACCAGCACGCCGACCGGGATCGACTGGAGGATGGCCCGCAGGCGTTCGCGGGTTCTCTCCGCCTCGTCCCGCGCGGCGACGGCCTCGGCCTCGTCCCACTTGCGCTCGGTGATGTCTGTCAGGGTGCGCACCGTCCCGCCGCCGCGCAGCTTGCGGCCATAGACCAGCATCCAATTGCCGTTCCGGAACTCGCGCTCATGGATGAAGATCTCGTCCGCGTCACCGGCAATCCAGGCGTTCCAGTTCTCCACGAAGGCGGCGACGTTCGGGTCGCTCATGTCGAATTCGCCGAGGCGCTGGCGCACCGCGCGCAGTTCCTCGGTGGTCGGCGCGGCCTCCAGCGTGCCCGCGGGCAGATCCAGGATCTCGCAGGCCCGGTCGTTCCAGAGCGTCACCTGGCCCCGGGCGTCGGTGACAAGCACCCCCTGCTCCATGGCGGCCAGCACGGCCTCCAGGAATTCCGTCTTCTCGATCAGCGCCTGCTGCGAGCGCCGCGCCTCGGTCACGTCGCTGAAGGTGCGGATCTGACGGCCGTCCGGCAGCGACTGGAAGACCCCGTGGATCCAGGTGCCGTTCGGTCCGAGACGGTCGTATTCCAGACGCTCGACCGCCTCCCCGCGCCGCCGCCGCTCGACCCAGTCGTCGATCCGGCGGTTCAGCTCGGGGTCGATCTCGACGTCCGACGCGGCGTTCAGGCGATCGAGCATGGCGACCGACGGGATGTTCTGCTCGTAGAACGCGCGCGGCACGCCCAGCAGTTCCGTCAGCCGGCCGTTGAACACCAGGATGTTGTCGTCGGCATCGCGCAAGATGACGCCCTGATCGATGCTGGCGAGCGTATGCTCCAGCAGGTCCCGGCGCTCGGCGGCCGAGATCTCCGCAAGCTTGCGGCTGGTGATGTCGGTGAAGGTGCGGACATGGCCGCCGTCGGGCAGACGGTTGGACACGATCAGCAGCCAGTTGCCGTTGGGCTGCCGGCGCTCGTAGACGAGGCGCGGCGACGGATCCTCGCCGCTCTCCCACCGGTCGATCCGGGCGGTGAGCTCGGGCGACAGGCCGACAAGCTCGCCCCGCGCCTCCAGCAGCTCGATCATCTCGCTCAGCGGCACGACGCGCCGAATGAACTCCTCGGGCAGGTCGAGCAGCTCGCAGTAGCGCCGGTTGGCGAGTACCTGGTCGCCCTTGGCGTCGATGAAGGACAGTCCCTGGTCGATGCTGTCGAGGGTGAGCTGCAGCAGGGTCGTCCAGCGCTCGGTCTCGCGCTGGGCGGCCCGCTCGTCGGAGACGTCGGTCCAGGACCGCACCCAGCCGCCTTCCGGCATCGGCCGGTTGTCGACCCGCAGCACCCGACCGTCCGACAGGGTGCGCTCGTATCCGAACGGCGGACCGGGCTCGCCGAGCCGCTCCCAGTTCTCGATCTGCTCCCGCATGGGGCCGGGCTCGAGATTGTCGAAATCGCCCCGGCTATGGCGGAAATCGTTGAACCCTTGGTGATCGAGCTCCCCTTCGAGCAGCGCGTCCGGCAGGTCGAACATCCGGCGGAACCGGTCGTTGTGATAGACGACCCGGCCGTCGGCCGCGATCACGGCGATCGCGCTGGGAATGGTCTGCATGACCGAATTCAGCACCGCGCCCTGCTGGGTCAGGCGTTCGGCCATGTCGGTATTCTCGAGCCGGCCGGTGATCTGGTCGATCAGGGCCCGCTGGAACCGCCGCGAAAACCGCAGGAAGAAGATCGGCGTGACCACGCAGAGGCCGGCGATGACGAGCACATCCATGCCGGCGGTCATGTGCCAGGACTGCAGCAGCCGCACGATCAGAGGCGCCGTCATGGCCAGCACGTAGTAAAGGAAGGCGCTCGAATAGGCCGACAGCGTTCCCAGCGCGCCCCCCGCCATGCCCGACAGGATCAGCAGGATCCAGGCGGTCGCCCTTACGTCGCCCGGGTCCAGGAACAGGACCGGCAGCAGCCCGAACATCCCGCCGGACGCAACGGAAATGATCTCGAACCGCCGACGCCACCGCCGCACCTGATCCGCCGACAGCGCGTCGCGCGGGAACCCGCGATAGATCGCCAGCCGCACCGCGGCGACCGACAGGGAGGCGACGAGCCAGCAGGCCAGCACAACATGGTCGACCGGCTCGTTCAGCAGCAGCAGAAAGGCGGCGATCGAGACCACCGTATGGCCGGCCACGGCGTCGCGGGTCTGACCGAAGAAGAACCGGAGCTGCTCACCGAGAACGCGGGTGGCCATGGCGCCATGGGGATCGGCGGGGTTCGCCCGGTCGGCGCCCCCCGCATCGACATCCTCGACCACCGTCATCGCGATTCTCCATCGGGCTCCGGGCACACGTCCCGTTTTGAACTCATGGCGAAAGATACGCCATTGAAGAGCATACGGCACCGCAGCACGGCTACGCTCAGTTGCACATTGTGGGACCGGCTCCGGCGAGCGTCGACTTGCCGATCACGGGCGGCTAGGCTTCGGATGTGAAAAAGGATTCTATTAAAACGCCGTACATCGGCGCGCGGTCCGGATCCGCCCGGCCGCCGGAGGGGAGTACGTGACCATGACCCCGCTTTCATGGGGCGCCATCGCGCTGCTGGGCCTGGTTGCCGGTCTCCTGGGTTGGGTGGCCCATCGGCGACGCCTGAGGATATCCGAGCTCGAATCGGAGGTTGAACAGGTTCGCCGGCTGGCCCCCGACGCCACCCTGGCGGCCCTTCCCAACCCGGCCTGGCGACGGGACCCGACCGGCGCGATCGGCTTCGTCAACGCTGCCGCCGTGCCCCTGGCCAGCGACCTGGAGCGCGGCAGCGGGCTGGCCACCCGCGCCCGCGAGACGAGTCGCGTCCAGAGCGAGAGCCGAAACCTGGTGATCGACGGCGACCGCCGGCTGTTCGAGATCTTCGAGACCGCGCTGTCGGCCAGCGCCGGCGGCGGCACGATCGGCATGGGCCGCGATGTGACCGGCCTGGAGCAGATCCAGTCCGACCTCGCGCGCCATGTCGATGCCCACGCGGAGGTGCTGGAGAAGCTGAACAGCGCCATCGCCGTGTTCGGCCCCGACCGCCGCGTGGTCTTCGCCAATACCGCCTTCGCCCTGATGTGGGAGATCGAGCCGGCCCGCCTGGAGGTCGGCCCGACCCTGTCGGAGGTGCTGGACATGGCGCGGGAGAGCCGGCGGCTGCCGGAGCAGTCCGACTTCCGGGCCTGGCGCGACGACTTCAACCGGCTGTTCACCACCCTGATCGACGCCCATGAGGAGCTGCTGTTCCTGCCCGACGACAGCACCATCCGCATGGTGGTCACGCCGCATCCGTTCGGCGGCCTGCTGATGACCTTCGAGGACGTCACCGACCGGCTGACCCTGGAGCGCTCCTACAACACGCTGACCGCCGTGCAGCAGGAGACCCTGGACAATCTCTACGAGGGCATCGTGGTGTTCGGCGTCGACAGCCGCATGAAGCTGTCGAACCCGACCTTCCGCACCCAATGGGGGCTGCGGGGAACGGAGGAGGAGCCGGTCTTCCTCGAGCCGGAGCCGCCGGCGGAGGTGGTGTTCCAGGCCATGCGCCCGAAATTCCCGACCGACCGGCCCTGGACCGACATCAAGGCGGAATGGATGAGCTACCTGGCCGGACGGGAGGCGACCAGCGGCACCGTGCACCTGACCGACGGCCTCGCCCTCGACTTCGCGGTCGTGCCCCTGCCGGACGGCGCCACCCTGCTGAACTTCCGCGACGTGACCGACACCCTGGCGGTGCAGACCGCGCTGCAGGAACGCACCGAGGCACTGGAGACCGCCGACCGCCTGAAGAGCGAGTTCCTGGCCAACGTCTCCTACGAGCTGCGTACGCCGCTGAACGCCATCATCGGCTTCTCGGAGGTGCTGGAGCAGGAATATGCCGGGCCGATGAACGAGCGGCAGAAGGACTATGCCAACGCCATCCTCGGCTCCTCCAACCGGCTGGTCCGCCTGGTCAACGACATCCTCGATCTCGCCTCCATCGAGGCCGGGTATCTGGAGCTGGAGCGCACGGCGATAGCGCCGGCCGACCTGGCGAGCGCGGTGGAGAACCTGGCCCGCGAGCGGGTGCGGGCGCGCGGCGTCGGCCTGTCGGTGCAATGCCCCGCCGACCTGGCGCCGATCGAGGTCGACGAGCGCCGCTTCACCCAGGCGCTGTACAACGTGGTCTCCAACGCCATCGCCTTCACCCCGGAGGGCGGCGACGTGATGCTGTCGGTGGAGGATCGCGGCGAGATGGTGGCGTTCATCGTCAAGGATACCGGCGTGGGCATCGCCCTGGACGACCAGACCCGGGTGTTCGAGCGGTTCGAGCGCCGCGGCCGCTCCAGTGGGGCCGGGCTCGGCCTCGCCCTGGTGAAGTCGCTGATCGAGCTGCATGACGGCGCCGTCACGCTGACCTCCGCGCCGGGCGAAGGGACGGAGGTGATCTGCACCGTGCCGCGCCATCCCCGCAGACGCGAGACCGACGAGGCCGGAGACGAGACCGAGTGACGTCGCTGCCGCCGCCCCTCTCCCTGGACGATCTGGAGGCCACCCATCGCCTTGCCGCCCTGCTCGCCGGACGGGCGGAGCCGGGCATGGCGATCCTGCTCACCGGGCCGCTGGGGGCGGGCAAGAGCGCGCTCGCCCGCGCCTTCGTGCGCGCCTGGCTCGACGACCCGCAGGCCGAGGTGCCGAGCCCGACCTTCACCCTGGTCCAGCCCTACGAGGGCGAGCGCGGCACCGTCTGGCACTGCGACCTGTACCGGCTCGGCGATCCGGGCGAGGTCGAGGAGCTGGGACTGGCGGAGGGGTTTTCCGAGGCAGTGGTGCTGGTCGAGTGGCCGGACCGGCTCGGCGCGGCCGTCCCGTCGGATCGGCTCGAACTGGCGCTCGAAATATGCCATGGAAGCGACCGGCGGATCGCGCATCTGACGCCCCATGGGCGCTGGGCCGGCCGCCTTGGCGACATCGAGACGGGAACCCTGCCGGGTGAGTGACCGCAAGACCGAGATCGAGACATTCCTGGAAAACGCAGGCTGGAGCGGGGCCGAGGTCACGCTGCTGGCCAAGGACGCGTCTTACCGGGTGTATCACCGCGTGGTGCGCGACGGCGCCCGCGCCGTGCTGATGGACGCGCCGCCGGCCCTGGAGGACGTGCGGCCGTTCCTGGACATCGCCGGACAGCTGCGCCGATTCGGCTATTCCGCCCCGGCGATCCTGGCCGAGGACGTGCCCGCCGGGCTGCTGCTGCTGGAGGATTTCGGCGACCGCACCTTCACCCGCATCCTGGCCGATCCGGACGAGCGGAACTGGAGCGAGGAGGCGCTGTACGCCATCGCGGTCGACCTGCTGGCGGACCTGCACGAGCGCGCGCCGCAGATCGGCTTCGCCGCCCCGCCCTATGACGGCGGCCGGCTGGTCGAGGAAGCCGACCGGATGCTGCGCTGGTACGCCCCGCTGACCCTGGGCGACGTCGTGTCCGATGACGTGGCCGAGGCCTATCGCGGCGCCTGGCGCGACGCCGTGCCGGTGATGACCCACGGCGCGGACACCCTGGTGCTGCGCGACTTCCACGTCGACAACCTGATGATCCTGGAAGGACGGGAAGGCTTGGCGCGCTGCGGCCTGCTCGACTTCCAGGACGCGCTGTCCGGCAGCCCGGCCTACGACCTCGTCTCGCTGCTACAGGACGCGCGCCGCGACCTCGCGCCGGGGCTGGAGGCGGCGATGCTGGCGCGTTATCGCGAGCGCCGGAAGGTCGCGGACTGGGACGCTTTCCTGCGCGCCTATCACGCACTGGGCGCCCAGCGGGCGATCAAGATCCTGGGACAGTTCGGCCGCCAGCAGGGCTTCTTCGGCCGCACCAGCTACATGGTCCATATCCCGCGCTGCTGGGCCCATATCGAGGCGGATGTCGACCGGGCCGGGTTGGACGGCGTGGCGGCATGGCTGGACCGGGAGATGCCGCGGTCGGTACGCCGCATCCCCGAGCCGGACAGGCGCCTGCCCAGCTCGATCAGCCCCGAAATCAAACGATAAATTGATCAAACGATGAAAGACCGGTGAGGACACACGCATGCTGCTGCCCGGACTGAGCCGCCGGCCCGACTGGCTGCCCGAGACCGCCATGGTGCTCTGCGCCGGCCGCGGGACCCGTCTGTCTCCGATCACCGACAACATGCCCAAGCCCATGGTCCCGGTCGGCGGCGTGGCGATCCTCGACCGAACGCTGGAGCACCTGAAGAACGCCGGTGTGCAGCGCGTGGTGGTCAACACCCACTACCTGTCGGACCACGTCGCCCGCCATGTCGAGCGCCGCCGCGACCCGTCGATCACCGTCATCCACGAGGACGCGGTGCTGGAGACCGGCGGCGGGGTGAAACACGCCCTGCCCCATCTCGGCGACGAACCGTTCTTCGTGGTCAACGGCGACAGCGTCTGGCTCGACGGCATGCGCAACGCCCTGCACCGCTTCGCCGATACCTGGGACTCGGAGAAGATGGACATCCAGCTCCTGCTCTATCCCTTCGCCCGGGTGCTCGGCTGGCACGGCTACGGCGACTACACCATGGACGAGATCGGCCGGATCTCCAGCCGTGACGAGGCGCGGGTCGCTCCCTACGCCTATATGGGCGTGTCCATCGTCCATCCGCGCATCTTCGCCGACGCGCCCGTGGGAGCGTTCTCCATGCGCGTGCTGTACGACAGGGCGGAAGAGCAGGGCCGGCTTTTCGGCGCGCTGCATGACGGGCTCTGGTACCATATCTCGACGCCGGCCGACCTGGAGCGCGCCAACCTGCGCTTCGCCGCCGGCCATCTCGCCGACGTGCCCTTCTTCTAGACGCCGCCAAGGGCCAACCACGACGGAGCCGGATGACCGACCGCGTCTACACCATCCCCATCGGCACGCCGTTCCTCGACCGGCTGGCCGCCGGTGTGTGGGAGCGGGTGGAAGGCGATCCGATCGCCCTGACCGACGTGCGCCTGCTGCTGCCGACCCGGCGCGCGGTGCGCTCCGCCGCCGACGCCTTCCTGCGCTTCGGCGACGGACGGCCGATGCTCCTGCCGAAGCTGTCCACCGTCTCCGACGTGGACGAGGACCTGCTGGACGTGGAGGCGGGCTCGGAGGCCGGCGCCGCCGGCGCGCTGGAGATCCCGCCGGCGATCCCCGACCTGCAGCGCCATCTGGAGCTGATGCGGCTGGTCACCGCCTTCCTGCGTGCCGATCCCGACAGTGCGACGCCGGACACCCCGGAACACGCCTACCGCCTCGCGACGGCCCTCGCCCGGCTGATCGACGAGGTGCAGATGCACGGGCTGGATTTCGCCGTGCTCAAGGATCTGGCGCCGGACGCCTATGCCGCCCATTGGGACAAGACCATCGCCTTCCTGAAGATCGTCACCGAGATCTGGCCCGGCCGGCTGGAGGAACTGGCGGCGATCGACCCGATGGCCCGGCGCGACGCCCTGATGCGGGCCGAGGCCGCCGCCCTGCGCGCCCATCCGCCGAGCACGCCGGTCATCGTCGCCGGCTCCACCGGCTCGATTCCGGCGACGACGGAACTGATGCGCGCGGTGCTGGCGCTGCCGGCCGGCGCCATCGTGCTGCCGGGGCTGGACCGGGACGGCGACGCGGCGAGCTGGGCCGCCATCGGCGACGACCCGACCCATCCCCAGCACGGGTTGCACAGCCTGCTGCGCACCCTCGGCGTCGACCGGGATCAGGTGCGCGAGTGGTCCCCGTCGGTGACCGGCGGCCGCGACCGGCTGATCCGCGAGACCCTGCGCCCGGCGGCCACGACCGAGGCCTGGCGCGGCCTGTCGACCGCCGCCGACGCGCCGACGCCGGCCGCCTTCGACGGCATCACCCGGATCGACGCCGCCTCGCCGCGCGAGGAGGCCGGGATCATCGCCCTGCTGATGCGCGAGGTGCTGGAACAGCCGGGCAAGACCGCCGCCCTGGTCACCCCGGACCGCCGGCTCGCCCGCCGGGTCGCGGTCGAACTGCGCCGCTGGCGGATCCAGGACGGTGACGGCGACCGGCTGGAGGTGAACGATTCCGGCGGCGCCCCGCTGTCCAACAGCGCGCCGGCGGTGTTCCTGCGCCTGCTGGCCCGCGCCGCGGTGGACTGCGCGCCGGTCGCCCTGCTCTCCCTGCTCAAGCATCCGCTGAGCGCCACCGGTCTGCCGCCGGATCGGTTCGAGCGGCTGGTGGAGCGCCTGGACCGGGATATCCTGCGCGGCCCCCGCCCCGCCGCCGGTCTCGCCGGGCTGCGCCGGGCGGCGGAAGCCTCCGGCCTCAAACCCGAGCCGCTTGGCGCCCTTCTCGGCTTCTGCGACCGGCTGGCCGATGCGCTGGCGCCCTTGGAAGCCGCCCTGTCCCAGCCCACCGTCGCCGTGCCGGAGATCCTGGACGCCCATCTGCGCGCCGCCGAGACGCTCGCCACCTCCAACGACACCCATGGCAGCCTGCGCCTGTGGGTCGGCGAGGCGGGCGAGGCCCTGGCCCGGCTGTCCAACGAGTTCGCCGACGGGGCCGCCGGCATGGAGCCGATCGGCGGCCGCGACTGGCCCGGCCTGTTCGACGCCCTGCTGGAGGGCCGGGTGGTGCGTCCGCGCTACGGCAGCCATCCGCGTCTGCACATCCTCGGCGTGCTGGAGGCCCGGCTGCTGGCCTTCGACCGGGTGATCCTGGGCGGGCTGAACGAAGGCACCTGGCCGGCGGAGCCGAAGCCGGACCCGTGGATGAGCCGGCCGATGCGCCGGGATTTCGGCCTGCCTTCCATCGACCTCGCCATTGGCAAGGCGGCCCATGACGTCGCCATGGCCATGGGCGGAAGCGAGGTGTTCCTCACCCGCGCCCAACGGGTCGACGGCAGCCCGACCATCCCGTCGCGCTGGCTGCTGCGGCTGGATACCGTCGCCCGCGCCCTGCACAGCGAGGAGACGCTGGCGTCGTGGAAGGCCCCCGGCCATTGGCATGCCTTGCTGGACACCCCCGCCGCCCCCGATCCCGGCCGGCCGCCGGAGCCGCGCCCGCGCCTGGATCAGCGGCCGCGCAGGCTGTCGGTCACCCGGATCGACACCTGGCTGCGCGATCCGTACTCGATCTACGCCCGCTACATCCTGGACCTGCGCAAGCTCGACCCGCTGGATATGGAGGTCGGCGCCATCGAGCGCGGCAACGCCATCCACGAGGCGCTGGACGCCTTCGTCCGGGACTACCCGCGCGACCTGCCGCCAAACCCGGCCGACATGCTGATCGAGTACGGCAAGCGCAGTTTCGCCGCCCATATGGACCGGCCGGGGGTCTGGGCCTTCTGGTGGCCGCGCTTCGAGCGGGTGGCGCGCTGGTTCGTGGAGGTCGAGCGCGAGCGGCGCAAATCGCTCGACTACTCCGCCACCGAACGCCAGGGCGCCGTCACCCTGGCCGGACCCGGCGGACCGTTCACGCTGTTCGGCACCGCCGACCGCATCGACAGGCGTGGCGACGGCACCTACGTCCTCATCGACTACAAGACCGGCGCCAACCCGAGCTTGAGCGATCTGAAGGCCGGCCGCGCGCCGCAGCTTCCGCTGGAGGCGATGATCCTGATGGCCGGCGGCTTTGCCGAGCAGGATCTGCCCGCGGCCGACGTGGCCTCTCTGGAATACTGGCGGGTCGGCGGCGGCACTCCGCCGGGCAAGATCGACGCGGTGGATGTCTCCGTGCCCGAGCTGGTGGAGACCGCCCGTGCCGGGCTTGAGGCGCTGATCGCCGCCTTCGACGACGAGAGCACCCCCTATCACGCCGCCCCGGACCCGCGTCGCAGCCTGCGCTTCAACGACTACGACCACCTGGCGCGCACCGGCGACTGGTCGGCCGGCGAGGAGGGCGAGGGATGAGCACTCTGGGTCCTCTCAGCGCCCCCGCTGGAAACGCCATCGAGGAAGCCACCCGCAACCAACGCGAGGCAGCCGATCCGTCCGTCTCCGCCTGGGTCGCGGCCTCCGCCGGGTCGGGCAAGACCAAGGTGCTGACCGACAGGCTGCTGAACCTGCTGCTGGCCGGCACGAAGCCGCAGCGCCTGCTGTGCCTGACCTTCACCAAGGCGGCGGCGGCGGAGATGGCGACCCGACTTTCGCGCACCCTGGCGAAATGGACCGTGCTCGACGCCGACGCCCTCGGGAAGGAACTCGAGACCCTGGACGGCCGGGTGGCGAGCCAGGACCGCATGGCCAAGGCGCGGCGCCTGTTCGCCGAGGTGCTGGACGCACCGGGCGGGCTGAAGATCCAGACCATCCACGCCTTCGCCCAGTCCCTGCTCGGCCGCTTCCCGTTGGAGGCCGGCGTGCCGCCGAACTTCCGGCTGGCCGACGACCGGGCGGCGGCGACCCTGCTGGAGGATGCCGAGCGGTCTGTCCTGGAGCGGGCGCGCGGCGGGGCGGACGGGGATCTGGCGGACGCGCTCGCCGTGGTCACCGAGCGGGCGGCCGAGCAGACCGTGCGCGACCTGCTGAAGACCATGCTGGTCCAGCGCACCCGGCTGACCCGGTCGCTGGAGGCCGCCGCCGGGATCGGCGCCATCACCGCCCGCCTGCATGCCACGCTGGGCACCGATCCGGCCGACACCGACTGGATCCTGCGCCGGGCGGCCAGCGACGACGCCGCCTTCGACCGCGATGCCCTGCACGCGGCGGCGAGCGCGCTGGCGGCGGGGGGAAAGACGGATACCAACCGCGCCGACACCCTGTTCGCCTGGCTCGCCCTGCCAGATGCCGATGCCCGCGCCAATGCCTGGGACGACTACAAGCGCGCCCTGCTGACCCAGGAGGGTGCGATCCAGGCCCGGCTCGCCACCAAGGGCGTGCAGGAACGCGCGCCGACCCTGCTCGATGACCTGACCCGGGAGGCGGAGCGCATCCTGGGTTTGGAGGAACGGCGCAAGGCGCTGGATACCGCCCTGCGCTCGGCCGCGCTGATCCGCCTGTCCGCCGCCATCATCGACGCCTATGGCCGTGCCAAGTCCCGCCGCGCCCTGCTCGATTTCGAGGATCTGGTGGAGCGCGCCCGGCGCCTGCTGACATCCCCCGGCACGGCGGCCTGGGTGCTGTTCAAGCTGGACGAGGGGCTGGAGCACATTCTCATCGACGAGGCCCAGGACACCAGCCCGGCGCAGTGGGAGATCGTGCGCGCCCTGGCCGAGGAGTTCTTCGCTGGCCTTGGAGCGATGGCCGAACGCGCGCCCGACCGGCCGCGCACCATCTTCGCCGTGGGCGACGTCAAACAGTCGATCTACAGCTTCCAGGGGGCCGACCCCGCCGGGTTCACCGAAGCCCGCGAATACTTCGCCGGACGGGTCACCGCCGCCGAGCAGACGTTCCGCGACGTGCAGATGCAGGTCTCCTTCCGCTCCACCGCGGCCGTGCTGAGCGCGGTGGACGCCGTCTTCGCCCGCGAGGACGCACGCCAGGGCGTGGCGGAGATCGTCGCCGGCGTCACCCGGGAGATCGCCCACCGGGCCAGCCGCACCGGTCAGGCCGGGCGCGTGGAGCTCTGGCCGGTGGTCGAGCCCGAGGACGAGGAGGCGGGCGATCCCTGGTCGCCGCCGCTGACCCGCGCCTCCATGGACGCCCCGGTCACCCGGCTGGCCCAGACCATCGCCGGCCGCATCGCCGGCTGGATTGCCGCGGGCGAGCCGCTGGAGGCCAAGAACCGGCCGATCCGCCCCGGCGACGTCATGGTGCTGGTGCGCCGACGCGGGGCCTTCGTCGCGGAACTGGTGCGGGCGCTGAAGGCGTCGGATGTGCCGGTGGCCGGCGTCGACCGCATGGTGCTGACCGAGCAGATGGCGGTGCGCGACCTGATCGCGCTGGGCGAGGCGCTGCTGCTGCCCGACGACGACCTGACGCTCGCCACCGTGCTGAAGAGCCCGCTGGTGGGGCTGAGCGAGGAGGACCTGCTCGACCTCGCCCAGGGACGCAAGGAGCGCCGCCTGTGGGCCGAGCTGTGGCGCCGGGCTGAGGAGCGGGACGTCTTCGCCCGGGCGGCCCGGCGGCTGTCCCGCTGGTCGGGGATGGCCCGGAACCTGCCGCCGCACGCGTTCTACCAGCAGATCCTGTCGGCCGAGCGCGGCCGCGAGCGGCTGGTCGCCCGTCTCGGCCCCGACTGCGAGGACGCGATCGACGAGTTCCTGGCCCAGGCCCTGGACGACGAGCGCGAGAACCCGCCCTCGCTGCAGAGCTTCCTGCACGCGGTCGTCGCCGGCGAGCAGGAGGTCAAGCGCGAGCTGGAGGGCGGCGAGGTCGACCAGGTCCGGGTGATGACCGTGCACGGGGCCAAGGGCCTGCAGGCGCCGATCGTCATCCTGCCCGACACGGTGCGGCCGCCACAGCTCCGCGATGCCGTGGTCTGGCATGGCGACGGGCTCGACCTGCCGCTCTGGGCGCCGTCCAGCGCCAGCGCCGATGCCGTCTCCGCCGGTGCGCGGGCGAAGGCGCGCGAAGCGATGGAGCAGGAATACCGCCGGCTGCTCTACGTCGCCATGACCCGGGCCGAGGACCGGCTGATCGTCTGCGGCTGGAAGGGCAAGCGCGATCCCGTGGACAAGGGCTGGTTCGGCCATGCCCGCGCCGGCCTGCCCGCCATCGCGGCGCAGGACGAGGACGGCACGCTGGTGCTGGCCACGCCGCAGGAAGCGGCGGCCCCCGCCGCGCGTGCCGGCACGGCCGCCCCGGCTCCGGCGTCGCTGCCCGGCTGGGCCGGTAGCGCCGCTCCGCGCGAACCGACCCCGCCGCGACCGCTCGCCCCGTCGCGCCCGGCCGCCGACGAGCCGCCGGTGCGCTCACCGCTGCAGCGCGACGGCACCGACCCGTTCAAACGCGGCGTGCTGCTGCACCGTCTGCTCCAGCTTCTCCCCGACATGGAGCCCACCCGCCGCCACGAAGCCGGCCGCGCCCTGCTGACCCGCCCGGTCCACGCCCTGAGTCCCGACCAGGTGGAGTCCTGGCTGGCGGAGGTGCTGGCGGTGCTCGACGACCCCGAGTTCGCGCCGGTCTTCGCCCCCGGCTCCCGCGCCGAGGTGCCGATCGTCGGCCAGGTCACCGGGCCGGAGGGCCTGCAGATCGTCTCCGGCCGAATCGACCGGCTCGCCGTCGGCCCGGACGCGGTGCTTATCGTCGATTACAAGACCAATCGGCCGCCACCCTCTTCAATTGATGCCGTGGCCGACACATATATGCGCCAGATGTCCACATATCGCTCGCTGGTGGCGTCCCTATATCCCGGCCGGGCGGTGCGATGTGCGCTGCTTTGGACCGACGGTCCGACCCTGATGCCCATTCCGGACCCGTTGCTTCAAGGGTTTGGCGCATTGCCTTGACCATGACCGGCGGCGTTCCTAATCTCCGCCGGAGGAACCGCGAAAGGATGAATCGATGACGACGAACCCGGTTTCCGACGCCTCGTTTGACGAGGACGTCCTGAAATCCGACACCCCTGTGGTCGTCGACTTCTGGGCCGAGTGGTGTGGCCCCTGTAAGATGATCGGCCCGTCCCTGGAGAAGATCTCCGACGAGCTCGGCCAGCAGGTGAAGGTCGTCAAACTGAACATTGACGACAATCCGAAGACCCCGGCCGCCTATGGCGTGCGTGGCATTCCGACCCTCATGGTGTTCAAGGACGGCCAGGTGCACGCCCAGAAGATCGGCGCCCTGCCGGAGACCCAGCTCAAGCAGTGGATCGAATCCTCGATCTGAGCCTCGATCCGAGCGCCCCGATCCGAGCGACGAGCGACACAGTTTGCCTATCAGGACGGCCCCGCTTCGGCGGGGCCGTTCGTGTTTGGCCGTCCCGCCGTCCGTCCCTAAACCCATCCCCCCTCAACCCAGCCCGAGACGAAGGTCGAGGCGTCGTTCGAACGCAGCCAGCGACCGCTCGAACCGGTCCAGGATCTCAGTCACGATCGGTGACGGCTCGCGCCGCGCGGCAGACACCGCCATGACCTCCAGCGCCAGTCCGTCAAGGTCGAGCGGCCGCACGCACATCGCCGCGCTGTCGATCTCCGGCGCCACCATGACAGCCGGAACGATGGTCACGAAATCGCTGTTCTGAACGAACTCGAGGGTGCCGAACATGCTGTCCATGTCCATCAGCGCATCCAGCTCCACCCCCCGGGACCGCAGGTAGGCCAGCACCCGGCGGCGGCGGATGCTTCCTTCCGACTGGAGGATCAGCCGCATCGGCGACACCGCCCGGACGTCGACCGGACGCATGTGGAGGCCATCGCCCGCCGGTCGGGCGATCAGGGCCTCCCGCGATCGGCCGAGCAGGCGGCAGCGAAGCGAGGGCGGGGCGTCGAAGACCGGGACGATGGCTACATCCAGCCTGTCGCCCACCACCTCGTCGATGAGTTCTGAACTCGCCCGCTCCACGAGGTTGATCGTGACGTTCGGGTTCTCGGCCAGATAGCGCCTCAGGACGGGACCGGCCTCCGAGCGGGTCAGGGCCGGCATGACGCCGAGCGTGACGCTGCCGGTCGCCCCGCGCCCGAGATCGACGATCCCGCGCTCGACGGTCGAGATCTCCCGGAGTAGCGCGATCGATCGGGCATAGAGCTGCCTGCCCGCCGGCGTGGCGACGGCGCCGCGCGCGCCGCGTTCGAGCAGCTGCGTGCCGAGCGCCCGTTCCAGTCGGGCGATCTGCTGCGACACGCCGGACTGGGTGGCGTTCAACCGCTCCGCCGCCGCGGTGAAAGACCCCTCCTCGAAGACGGCGGCAAAGACGCGCATCCGGTCGATGGACAGCATCACATCACCAAATATGATGAAGATTAGAAATTAGTATAATTTCAAATTCTACCCGGTGCCAAGCAAGCTTCCCTGAAGGACACAGAACCAGGGAGACCACCGCCATGTCCGTCGCTCACGCGCATTCCGACAGCATCACCGCCGAAAAGCGCCATCCGCATATCGGCGCCACCGTCCGGGGCGTCGACCTCTCGCAGCCGCTCGACGGCAGCACGGTCGAGGCCATCCATGCGCTCTGGATGGAGCACCTGCTGCTCGTCTTTCCCGACCAGCGGATCACCGACGAGCAGCATATCGCCTTCGGCGAGCGGTTCGGCCGGCTCGAGATCCATCCCTCGGTCGCCCACCGGTCGTCGCGCAACAAGGCGATCTACCGGGTGTCGAACGTGGACGAGAGCGGAAACATCGTGCCGCCGACGGATACGGCCTGGCAGTACCTGAACCAGTCCTGGCGCTGGCACACCGACAGCTCGTTCCGCGAGATCCCGAGCAAGGGCTCGATCCTGCACGGCATCGAGATCACCCGCGAGGGCGGCAGCACCCTGTTCGCCAACATGTACGCCGCCTATGACGCGCTGTCGGAGGCCATGAAGGCCCGGATCGAGGGCCTCTGGGTGATCCACGCCCACGACTACATCCTCCGCACCGCCCCCGAGCTCGCCGGCAAGGTCGATCAGGGCACGTATGACGACCTGCCGCCGGTCCGCCACCCGCTGGTCAAGCGCCATCCGGTCACGGGCCGCAAGAGCCTGTTCCTGTCCCCGCACACCATGGTCACGATCGAAGGCATGGAGGAGAACGCGGCACGGGCGCTGCTGGACGACCTCACCGCCCATGCGACCGACGCCGCCTTCGTCTATCGCCATGTCTGGGAGCCGCACGACGTCATCATGTGGGACAACCGCTGCACCATGCATTCGGTCGAGCCGTTCGACAACCGGACGACCCGCCGGATCATGCATCGCGTGACGCTGGTCGGCGAGGACGCACCGACCCCGGCTTGAGCCGAACCGACGCTGCGGGGAACGGTGCCTACCCGTTCTCCGCCAGCACCCGGCCGGCGAGGTACAGCGAGCCGGCGATCAGCACGCGGCCCGACGATCCGCCGCCGGCGACGATGCCGGACAGCGCCTCGGCGACACTCTCCCGCGCGGCCGCCGCGACGCCCGCGGTGCCGGCCATCGCCGCCACCGCCTCGGCCGACAGGCTGGCCGTCTCGCCGGGAATGGCCACCGTGGACACGCTGGCGGGCAGGCCGGCGAAGGGGCGCAGGTAGTCGTCCGCCGCCTTGGTGTTCAGCATGCCGACGATCAGGTGCACCGGCTCGTCCGGCCGCTCCCGGCGCCAGGCCGCGACCTGGGCGGCGACCGCACGGCCGGCATCGGCGTTATGCCCGCCGTCCAGCCACAGGCTCCAGCCCGCCGCCAACAACTCCACCAGCGGACCGCGCGTCAGGCGCTGCATCCGGGCCGGCCAGGAGGCGGTACGCACCCCCTCGGCCCGGTGCACGGCGGTATTGGCGAGCGAGCCGGACACCGCTGTCGCGACGGCGACCGCCACGGCCGCATTGTCGATCTGATGCGCCCCCGGCAGGGACGGCAGCGGCAGGGCCTCGGTCTCGCTCCCGGTCTCGACCACCAGCCCCTCGCCTTCGCGCCGGACCGAATAGTCCCGCGCGAATACGGTCATCGGCGCCTCCAGCGCGGCCGCCCGGTCGGCGATAACCCCGAATGCGCGCGGATCCTGCGGCCCGACGATCACCGGGACGCCCGGCTTGACGATCCCGGCCTTCTCGAACGCGATCTTCTCGATGGTGTCGCCGAGGAACGCCACATGGTCGATCGAGACCGGCGTGATGACGCAGGTCAGCGGCCGGTCGATCACGTTGGTGGCGTCGAACCGGCCGCCGAGCCCGACCTCCAGCAGCAGCACGTCGGCCGGTACGCGCGAGAAGGCGAGGAAGGCGGCGGCCGTGGTGATCTCGAACAGGGTGATCGGCTCGCCGCCGTTCGCCGCCTCGCATTCCTCCAGCACCGCGGAGAAGGCGGCGTCGTCGATCAGGTCGCCGGCCAGGCGGATACGCTCGTTGAACCGCACCAGATGGGGCGACGTGTAGACGTGGACCCGATGGCCGGCCGCCTCCAGGATCGCCCGCAGATAGGCGATTGTGGAGCCCTTGCCGTTGGTGCCCGCCACATGGATGACCGGTGGTACGGCGCGCTCGGGATTGCCGAGGCGGTCGAGCAGGGTCTGCAGGCGGCCGAGCGACAGGTCGATGGCCTTGGGGTGCAGGGTCTGCAGGCGCGCAAGGATCGCGTCCGGAGCCTGGGTGTCGGCGCTGGCGACGGGCGACGGGGCGGTTATGGCCGTATCCTCCGAACGGAGCGGGCGATCAGGTCTTCTGGGCGTCCGCCATCTCGGCATCTTCGGCCTCGTCATCCCGGCCGGGAATGTCGAGATCGGGCTGCGGCAGGGCGACCACCTCGGCCGAGGGCTCGCGGAACATCATCAGGCCGAGCAGACGGCCCAGCATGGCCTTCAGCTCGCGCCGATGGACCACCGCGTCGACCATGCCGTGCTCGCGCAGATACTCGGCCTTCTGGAAGCCCTCGGGCAACTGCTCGCGGATGGTCTCCTGGATCACCCGCTGACCGGCGAAACCGATGATCGAGCCCGGCTCGGCGATGTGCAGGTCGCCCAGCATGGCGAAGGACGCGGTGACGCCGCCGGTGGTCGGGTCGGTCAGCACGACGATGAAGGGCAGCCCCTTCTCCTTCAGCCGCTCGACCGCGGCGACGGTGCGCGGCATCTGCATGAGGGACAGGATGCCCTCCTGCATGCGCGCGCCGCCGGAGGCCGGGAACACGACAAGGCCGGCGTCCTGGGTCTCGGCCAGCCGCGCGGCACGGACCAGGCCGTCGCCGACGCCAGTGCCCATGGACCCGCCCATGAAGGAGAAGTCGAACACCGCGCAGACCGCCGGCGCGTTCTCGATCGTGCCGTGGGCAACGATGATCGCGTCGTTGCGCCCGGCCTTCACCTGGGCCTCGCGCATGCGATCGGTATAGCGCTTGCGGTCGCGGAACTTCAGCGGGTCGGCTGCCGTCTTCGGCAGCTCGATGGTCTGGTACTCGCTCTTGTCGAACAGCATGGCGAGCCGGTCGACGGCGTTCATCCGCAGGTGATGGTCGCAGGCGGTGCAGACCTGGAAGTTCTCCTCAAGGTCCCGGTGGAACAGCATCTGGCCGCAGGACGGGCACTTGTGCCACAGGTTGTCGGGCACCTCGCGGGCGCCGACCCAGGCCTTGATCTTCGGCAGGACCGAGCTGGTGAGCCAGTTCATTTCCGCCTCTCTACTCCGCTTCCAGGATCAGGTGCGCGCGCCGCGCACGCCGTCGGCCAGTGTCTTAACAAAATCCAGGGTCGTCGGCACGGTCTTGTCGGTCGCCCGGCCCTCGCCGTCGAGGGAGTCCTTGATCGCGTTGACCACCGCGGTGCCGACGATGGCCCCGTCAGCGACCTTCGCCACGTCCGCCGCCTGCTGCGCCGTCTTGATGCCGAAACCGACGCAGACCGGCAGGTCGGTATGGCGCTTCAGCCGCTCGACCGCGCTGGTGATCATATCGTTAGACGCCGAGGCGGTGCCGGTAATTCCCGCGATGGAGACGTAATAGACGAAGCCGGCTGTGTTGGTCAGCACCTTGGGCAGCCGCTTGTCGTCGGTGGTCGGCGTGGCCAGCCGGATGAAGGCCATGTCCTTCTTCAGCGCCGGGATGCACAGCTCGTCGTCCTCTTCCGGCGGCAGGTCGACGACGATCAGCCCGTCCGCCCCGGCATCCAGCGCGTCGGTCAGGAAGGCGTCCACGCCGTAGGCATAGATCGGGTTGTAGTAGCCCATCAGGATGATCGGCATGTCCTGGTTGTCCTGGCGGAACTCCCGCACCAGGGCGAGGGTGCCCTTCAGGGTCATGCCGCCCTTCAGCGCGCGCTGGCTCGCCTCCTGGATCGCCGGGCCGTCGGCCATCGGATCGGTGAACGGCATGCCGAACTCGACCATGTCGGCCCCCGCACCCGGCAGGCCCTTCAGCAGCGCCGCACTGGTCTTCGCGTCCGGATCGCCGGCGGTGATGAACACGCCCAGGCCGGCCCGGCCCTGTTCCTTCAGCGACGCGAACTTGGCGTCGATGCGCCCCACACCAGCACCCATCAGACCAGACCCTTCGCCTCGAGCTTCGGAATGACCGCGTCGACGTCCTTGTCGCCGCGCCCGCAGAGATTCATGACCACGATATGGTCCTTCGGCAGGTCGCCGATCATCTTGGCCACATGCGCCAGGGCGTGGGACGGCTCCAGCGCCGGGATGATGCCTTCCTTGCGGGTGCAGAGCGCGAAGGCCTCCAGCGCCTCGTCGTCGGTGACCGAGACGTAGTTCACCCGGCCCAGCTCGTGCAGCCAGGAATGCTCCGGCCCGATGCCCGGGTAGTCGAGGCCGGCGGAGATCGAGTGGGCCTCGGTGATCTGGCCGTCCTCGTCCTGCAGCAGGTAGGTGCGGTTGCCGTGCAGCACGCCCGGACGCCCGCCGGTGAGCGAGGCGGCGTGCTGGCCGGTGTCGATGCCGTAGCCGCCGGCCTCCACGCCGACCAGAGCGACGTCGGTGTCGTCCAGGAACGGGTGGAACAGGCCCATGGCGTTGGACCCGCCGCCGATGGCGGCCACCAGCGTGTCCGGCAGCCGTCCCTCGGCCTCCAGCATCTGTTCCCTGGTCTCGATGCCGATCACCGACTGGAAGTCGCGGACCATGGCCGGGTACGGGTGCGGTCCGGCGACGGTGCCGATGATGTAGAAATGGGTGTCCGGCTTGGAGACCCAGTAGCGCAGGGCCTCGTTCATCGCGTCCTTCAGGGTCGACGAGCCGGAGGTCACCGGATGGACCTTGGCGCCGAGCAGGCGCATGCGGTCCACGTTCGGCTTCTGGCGCTCGACATCGACGGCGCCCATGAAGACCTCGCACTCCATGCCGAACAGGGCGCAGGCGGTGGCGGTGGCCACGCCGTGCTGGCCGGCGCCGGTCTCGGCGATGATCTTGGTCTTGCCCATGCGCCTGGCGAGCAGCGCCTGGCCGATCACGTTGTTGATCTTGTGCGCGCCGGTGTGGTTCAGCTCGTCGCGCTTGAAGTACAGCTTGCCGCCGCCGAAGTGGTTGGTCAGCCGCTCGGCGAAGAACAGAGGGCTCGGCCGGCCGATGTAGTGCTTCTGGTAGTACTCGAACTCGCGCTGAAACTCCGGATCCAGTTTGGCGGCGGTATAGGCCTCTTCGACCTGCAGGATCAGCGGCATGAGCGTTTCGGCAACGTAACGGCCGCCGAAGATACCGAAATGCCCGTCCTTGTCGGGACCGGATCGCAGGCTGTTCGCAGGAGCTGGGCTGGCCATGCCGAAACCTCGTGAAAGCGTTGGTGAGGCACGGTCTTAAGGCCGCAGGCGGGGGGATGCAAGGGAGGAGCGGGGGCCGCGGTAGTGCCGGGGGGTGCGGTGGGGCTCGGGTTACCGCATTTGGGGTTGCGCTGAGTGCAGCGGGCGCGTTGTTGCTCGGTCCCGGGCAGCTCCCGGATCAGGTCCGGGTTCTCCCGGGATGACGACCGCCTGTGTTTGTCCCCCTCTTAGCCCGTCATCCCGGACGAGACCGGGCTTGATCCGGGCTCGGGCCGGGACCCAGCGACTCGGAAAACAGCCCTGGCACGTCCATACCCCGACCATGCGCGATCCGATCCGGCCCTGCGTCTACATCCTCGCCTCCCGGCGCAACGGGACGCTGTATACCGGCGTGACCGGCGACCTGGTCAGGCGGGTTGCCCTGCATCGCGCGGCGACGGCAGGCTTCTGCGCAACCTACGGCGTCCACCGGCTGGTCTATTTCGAACTCCACGGCCGGATGGAGGACGCGATCCTGCGGGAGACGCGGGTGAAGCGCTGGCGCCGGGCCTGGAAGCTGGCGCTGATTGAGGGGGTGAATCCCGGGTGGGAGGATCTTTATCAGTCGCTTAGGACCGGAGATCTGAACCTCGCACCCTTCGCTGCGCCACCGATCAGGGGCGACCGGAGGGATGCGCTGGGTCCCGGCCCGAGCCCGGATCAAGTCCGGTCTCGTCCGGGATGACGCAAGAAGGAAATATTGAAAACAAATTCAGTATCTTAGCCCGTCATCCCGGGCGGCTCCGGACTTGATCCGGAGGCGGCCCGGGACCCAACTCGCGGCAGGGCGCAAGAGAACGACACGAAAGAGAGAACCATGCGAAACGGATAAAGGGACGGCCGAAACCGTCCCCCTTCCGAAACGAAACGGCGTATTAGCGAGACCCGGCGGCAGCTCTACTCCGCCGCCTCGATCGCCACGTCGCCGTTTGCCGCGGTCTCGCCGTCGATGACCAGCGCGCCGTCGACAGCCGACACGATCACCACGTCGCCGTCCTTGATCCGACCTTCCAGGATGCGGTTGGCGAGCGGGTTCTGCAGCGAGCGCTGGATCACCCGCTTCAGCGGCCGCGCCCCGTAGACCGGGTCGTAGCCGGTCTCCGCCAGCCAGGCCAAAGCCGCGTCGTCCAGGGCCAGCTTGATGTCGCGGTCGGCGAGCATCTGGCGCAGGCGGCCGAGCTGGATGTCGACGATGCCCTTCATGCTCTCCCGCGCCAGGCGGGTGAACAGCAGCACCTCGTCGATCCGGTTCAGGAATTCCGGCCGGAACGACGCCCGCACCACCTCCATCACCTGCTCGCGCACCGAGTCCACGCCCATGCCGTCCGGCATCGCCGCCAGAGCGTCGGCGCCGAGGTTCGACGTCATGATGATCATGGTGTTGCGGAAGTCGACGGTGCGACCCTGACCGTCGGTCAGGCGGCCGTCATCCAGCACCTGCAGCAGCACGTTGAACACGTCCGGATGCGCCTTCTCGACCTCGTCGAACAGCACGACCTGGTACGGCCGGCGGCGAACCGCCTCGGTCAGGGTGCCGCCCTCTTCGTAGCCGACATAGCCCGGAGGGGCGCCGATCAGACGGGCGACGGCGTGCTTCTCCATGAACTCCGACATGTCGAGCCGCACCATGGCGTGCTCGTCGTCGAAGAGGAACTCCGCCAGCGCCTTGGTCAGCTCGGTCTTGCCGACACCGGTGGGGCCCAGGAACAGGAACGAGCCGATCGGCCGGTTCGGATCCTGCAACCCGGCGCGCGCCCGGCGCACCGCGTTGGCGACGGCCGTGATGGCCTCGTCCTGGCCGACCACCCGCTTGTGCAGGTTGTCCTCCATCGCCAGCAGCTTGTCGCGCTCGCCCTCCAGCATCTTGTCGACCGGAATGCCGGTCCAGCGCGACACCACCGAGGCGATGTCGTTGTCCGACACCTCCTCCTTCAGCATGCGCTTGGACGAGGCGTCCTCGGCATGGGCCAGGGTCTGTTCCAGCTGCGGAATGACCGAGTACGTCAGCTCGCCGGCCCGGGTCAGGTCGCCGGCACGCTTGGCCACCTCCAGATCCTGGCGGGCCGCGTCCAGCTTCTCCTTCACCTTATGGGCGCCGGTCAGCATCTCCTTCTCGCCCTGCCAGCGGGCGGTCAGCTCGCCCGAGCGCTCCTCCAGACCGACCAGCTCCTCCTCGAGCGTCTCCAGACGATCGCGGCTGGCCTTGTCGTCCTCCTTCTTCAGGGCCTCGCGCTCGATCTTGAGCTGGATGATCTTGCGGTCCAGCTCGTCGATCTGCTCGGGCTTGCTGTCGACCTCCATGCGCCGCCGGCTCGCCGCCTCGTCCATCAGGTCGATGGCCTTGTCGGGGAGGAAGCGGTCGGTGATGTAGCGGTTGGACAGGTTGGCCGCCGCCACCAGGGCGCTGTCGGTGATCCGCACGCCGTGGTGCAGCTCGTACTTCTCCTTAAGCCCGCGCAGAATCGACACGGTCTCCACCACGCCCGGCTCGGACACCAGCACCGGCTGGAAGCGCCGGGCCAGGGCGGCGTCCTTCTCGATATGCTTGCGGTATTCGTCGAGGGTGGTTGCACCCACGCAATGCAGTTCGCCGCGCGCCAGGGCCGGCTTCAGCATGTTGGAGGCGTCCATCGAGCCTTCGGCCGCACCGGCCCCGACAAGGGTGTGCAGCTCGTCGATGAACAGGATGACCTCGCCGTCGGTGTTGCCGAGCTCGTTCAGCACCGCCTTCAGGCGCTCCTCGAATTCGCCGCGGAACTTCGCGCCGGCGATGAGCGCACCCAGGTCGAGCACCAGCAGCCTGCGGTTCTTCAGGCCCTCCGGCACGTCGCCGTTGACGATGCGCTGGGCCAGGCCCTCGACGATGGCGGTCTTGCCGACGCCGGGCTCGCCGATCAGCACCGGGTTGTTCTTGGTGCGCCGGGACAGGACCTGGATGGTGCGGCGGATCTCCTCGTCGCGGCCGATGACCGGGTCGATCTTCCCGTCGCGCGCCGCCTCGGTGAGGTCGCGGGTGTACTTCTTCAAGGCGTCGAAATTGCCTTCCGCATTGGCACTGTCGGCGGTGCGGCCCTTGCGCATGTCCTGGATCGCCTTCTCCAGGTTCTGCGGCGACAGCCCCGCCTCGGTCAGCGCCTTGGATGCATCGGTTCCCGACGCCAGCGCGATCGCCAGCAGCAGCCGCTCGACGGTGACGTACTGGTCGCCCGCCTTCTTCGCGACCTCCTCGGCCTGGGTCAGGATCTTCGCCAGTTCCGGCGACATGTAGACCTGACCGGCGCCGCCGCCCTCGACCTGGGGCATCTTGTTCAGGATTTCGTCGACCCGCGCCAGGGCGGCCTTGGAATCGCCGCCGGCGCGCTGGATCAGCGTGGCCGCCAGGCCCTCCGAATCCTCGATGAACACCTTGAGCAGGTGTGCCGGCATCAGCCGCTGATGACCGCGGCCGAGCGCCATGGTCTGCGCCGCCTGCAGGAAGCCCTTGCAGCGGTCGGAAAGCTTCTCGAAATTCATGTCCCAATCTCCACGAGTACCGCGTTTCGCCAGTACGACCGCCGACGCCCCATCAGGCGACCTCGACGGCCTGGTCCGATCCAGGAGAAGAGTACTCCCGATCGGCATTTCAAGGCGGCCCAATGAGGCACCGCCCCTCCTCGGATCAGAGATAGGTGTTGCACTGCGGCAACACAAGAGACCGGCCGGCGGATATCGGCGGCACGCCCGCGTTGACAGCGACCTTTGACGGGCGTTCTGTCAGGTCATGAACGCGCGCGTCACATCGATCCATCGCTATCCGGTGAAAGGCCTGTCGCCCCAGGCGCTTGACTCCGTCGAGCTCGCGGCGGACCGGCTGATCCCGTTCGACCGCCGCTTCGCCATCGCCCACGGCTCGGCCCCGGTCGATCCGGCCGCGCCCGACTGGCACTCCAAGGCGCATTTCCTGCAGGTGATGAGCGTGCCGAAGCTGGCGGCGCTGGAGACCGTGTTCGACGATGCGACGACCACCCTGGAGATCCGTCGCAACGGCCGGCAGATCGCCCGCGGTGACCTGACGAGCCGCACCGGCTGCGCGGTGATCGAGCAGTTCTTCGCCGCCTATGCCAAGAACGACCTGCGCGGCGCGCCCAAGGTCGTGGACCTGGGCAAAGGCGGCTACACGGATGTGGACGCACCGTTCCTGTCGATCATCAACCTGGCCTCGGTGCGGGATCTGGAGCGGGTGGTCGGCAAGCCGGTCGACCCGATGCGGTTCCGCGGCAACCTGCTGGTCGACGGACTGGAGCCCTGGGAAGAGATGGGCTGGGTCGACAGCAGCCTCACCATCGGGACAGCGCGCGTGCGGGTGGAGGAGATCACCGGGCGCTGTGCGGCCACCAACGCCAATCCGGCGACGGGCCAGCGCGACCTGACCATCCCACATGACCTGCAGCGCGGCTTCGGCCATACCCAGTGCGGTATCTATGTCCGGGTGACCGAAGGCGGCCGGGTGGCGGCGGGTGATGCGCTGAGCGTGGATTGAGGGTCCCGGACCCTTCTTCTGCTTGCTCCGCCATCCCGGGCGAGCCCGGACCTGCACCGGAGTCGGGCCGGAGTCGGGCCGGAGTCCGGCGGATGGTTCGGCGGCCTGGTCCTGACATGCGTCAGGATCGAGCCGCGGGCGGCGGAACCGTCCGGTAGGTCCGGTGCCCAGCCGGAGCCCTCGTTCCGCTCGGAGCCCGGATCCAGTCCGGGATGATGAAGAGCGGTGGACTGGAATCACCCCGAAAAGAAGAAGGCCCGGTCGCGCGACCGGGCCTTTCTTATGCTTTAGGGGGAGACGGTCAGCTCGCCGCGGCGGCGCCGTCGTCGTCGGTATTGGCCGGCTGGTCGGCGCTGGCGGCGCGGCGGCGGCGGCGCGGACGCGGCTGCTCCTCCTCACCGGACGCCTCAGCGGACGCCTTGGCGGAGGCAGTCTCGCCGCCGTCCTTGTTGGCGCCGTCCTTGTTGGCACCGTCCTTGTTGGCACCGTCCTTGTTGGCACCGTCCTTATTGCTGGCGACCCGAAGCGTGCGGCGGATGCCATCCTCCTCGACCGCCGGAGCGGCATCGTCGGAGGCGGCTGCACGGCGCGGACGGCCGCGCGGACGGCGCGCCGGAGCGGCCTCTTCCTCGGCCTGCGGCTGGGTCTGCGGCTGGGTCTGGGGCTGAGCCTGCGCCGGCGCGGCGGACGGCTCGTCGGCGCTGTTGTCGTGACGGTCGGAACCGGAAGACTGATCCTCCGCCGCCCGGCGCTCGCCTCGACGGTCCTCGCGCTGGTCGCCGCCGCGGCCTCCGCCCTGGGTGCCATCGTTCGACCGGTTACCGTCCTGGGAGCGGTTGCCGCCCTGATTGCCGCCGCCGGAGTTGCCGCCACCATTGCCGCCGTTGTTGCCGCCGGCGCGATAGTCGTCGCCGTCGTCATCGTCGTCGTTCCAGTCGCGCGGGCCGCCATTGGGCTGCTGGCCCTGGCCGCTGCGGTTCTGGCGATCGGCGTCGTTGTCGGCGAAGGCGCTGACGATCCGGTAGTAGTGATCGGCGTGCTGGAAATAGCTTTCCCCAAGCACCCGGTCGCCGGCAGCCGTGGCGTCCCGGCCGAGTGCCAGATACTTTTCGTAGACCTGATTGGCGTTGCCGCGGATGCGGACGTCGGGCCCGTTGCTGTCGAAGGTCTGATTGCGGTTCGGCGTGTTCGGGCGACGGTTGTTACCCCGTCCGCGACCACGCTTCTGGTGTGGGCCTTGTCTCATGCCAACCACATTTCCTGTTGTTTCGAAGCGGACCCCGTGTCCGGTTCGCAGGCCACATGTTCAAACAATTCAGCCAGTGTCCCCTGGGGCACCGGGTGGACCGCGCTCTGCGATCACCATGTTGAATGTGGCTTCGGCTTGGGCCAAATGAGCCCCCCGCCTGAACTGCACACTATCTTGCTTCCCCATGTATTCCAAGCGGTTTTCCGACTGCTAGGGGGTACCCGAACGGGTGTCATTCCATTTCAGAACCAGTGTTCTTTCAATGCCGGCCAGATCGGCTTTCCGAGCGACCTCCGCCAGGCCGGCGCCCACCATGATCGCGGCGACCGCATCGCCCTGCCCGATCCCCAGTTCCAGAACCGCCAGCCCGTCCGCCGCCAGCATGCGGGCCAGCACCGGCGCGAGCGCGCGGTAGGCGTCGAGCCCGTCCGGGCCGGCGGCCAGCGCGCCGATCGGATCGTGATCCCGCACCTCCTCAGCCAGCGTCGGCACCTCGGCTTCGGCGATATAGGGCGGGTTGGACAGGATCAGCTCGAACCGGCCGTCCTCGGCGATTTCGTCCCAGTCCTGGCAGCGGATCTCCACCCGGCCGGCGAGGCCGGTCGCCCCGGCATTGCGCCGCGCCACCTCGGCCGCCGCCGGCGAGCGGTCGATGCCGATGCCGGTGGCGCCCGGAAACTCCGACAGGGCCGCCAGCAGCAGGCAGCCGGTGCCGGTGCCGAGATCGAGAATACGCCGGGGCGGAGCGCGGCCGCGGAACGAGTCCAGCGCCGCCTCGATCACGGTCTCGCTGTCCGGACGCGGATCCAGCGTGTCCGACGTCACCGCCAGGTCCAGCGTCCAGAAAGACCGCCGACCGATGATCTTGCTCACCGGCTCGCGGGCGATGCGGCGCGCCACCAGCGACCGGTAGCGCGCCAGCGCCGCGTCGTCGAGCGGCACCTCCTCATGCGGCCAGACCTCACGCCCCAGCACATGGCCGAGCAGCAGCCTTGCGTCCAGTCGCCCGCCCTCGATCCCGGCGCGGGAGAGCTCCGCTGCCGCGGCCTTCAGGGCTTCGCGAATGCCGGTCACCGCCCGGCCGTCAGGTCAGCGTCGCCAGACGCTCGGCCTCGTCCTCGGCGATCAGCGCGTCCAGCACCTCGTCCAGGGCCTCGCCGGTGATCACCCGGTCCAGCTTGTAGAGGGTCAGGTTGATGCGGTGGTCGGTGACCCGGCCCTGGGGGAAGTTGTAGGTGCGGATGCGCTCCGAGCGGTCGCCGGAGCCGACCTGGCTCTTGCGGTCGGCAGCGCGGGCATCGTCGGCGGCCTGGCGCTGCAGGTCGTACAGCCGGGCGCGCAGGATGCGCATGGCCTTGGCCCGGTTCTTGTGCTGCGACTTCTCGTCCTGCTGGGTGACGACCACGCCGGTGGGGATGTGGGTGATGCGCACGGCGCTGTCGGTGGTGTTGACGTGCTGACCGCCGGCGCCGCTGGAGCGGTAGACGTCGACCCGCAGGTCCTTGTCCTCGATATGGATGTCCACCTCCTCGGCCTCCGGCAGCACGGCCACCGTGGCGGCGGAGGTGTGGATACGGCCCTGGCTCTCGGTCACCGGCACCCGCTGCACCCGGTGCACGCCGCTCTCGAACTTCAGCCGGGCATAGACCCCGCGTCCGGTGATGGAGGCGACCGCCTCCTTGTAGCCGCCGACTTCGTTCTCGGAGACCTCCATGACCTCGACCCGCCAGCCGTGGTTCTGGGCATAGCGCTGGTACATGGCGAACAGGTCGGCGGCGAAGAGCGCCGCCTCGTCGCCGCCGGTCCCGGCGCGGACTTCCAGGATGACGTTCTTCTCGTCCGCCTCGTCCTTCGGCAGCAGCAGGACCTGCACCTCGCGCTCCAGATCCGGCAGGCGGGATTCGATCTCGTAGATTTCGGCCTCGGCCAGCTCCTTCATCTCGGCATCGCCGCCATCGGCCAGGGCCCGGGCCTCGGCCAGCTCGGCCCGGGTGCGCTTCAGCGCCTCGACCTTCGCCACCACCGGCGCCAGTTCCGACAGCTCGCGCGACATCTTCTGGAACGCGCTGGAGTCCAGCTTCTCCGGGCTGGACATCAGCGATTCCAGCTCCTTCGCGCGATCGACCACCCGGTCGAGGGTCGCCTCAAGGCTCACGTCTCGTCTCCTCCCTGCGGGTCCGGCATGTCGAACAGCCGGAACACCATGTCTTTCGTCTGCCGGTCGAGCCGGCCCTGTTCCGCCAGGTCGCGCAGCATCACCGACGGCGCGTGCGCCAGCCGGGCGGCGATACGCCGGGCGAGATCCTCGTCCGCGCCCGTGACCTCGGCCACCATCGCCTCCACATGGGCGCGCAGGGCGGCGATATCCGGGGCGGCATCCCGGCCCGACCGGTCGCGGGTGAAGGCGGCGACGGCCTCCTCCACCATCATCTCCGCCCGGGCGGCCTCGCCGGCGCGGTCGGCCAGCCCGGCACGGGTGATCGCCTCCAAGTCTCCGACATCATAGACGTAGGCCTCGTCCAGCCGGTGGACCGCAGGCTCTACATCGCCGGGCACCGACAGGTCGAGCAGGAAGAACGGACGGCGGCGCCGGCGGCGCAACGCGGCCTCGATCATCTCGGCAGTGATCAGGTACTGCCCCTCGCCCAGGGTGGTGACCACCACATCGGCCCGGTCCAGGGCGGCGCCGAGCTGATCGAGCCCGCCGTGATGCGCCTCGAGGTCGCGCGCCGCCAGGGCCGCGCGCCGGGGGAAGCGGTCGAGCACCTCCATCCCCTCCATGCCGGCCGACGCCATGTGCTCGGCGATCAGCAGGCCGAGCTCCCCGGTGCCCGCCAGCAGGCCGCTGCGCCCGTCGAGATCGCCGAACAGGTCGCGCACCCGGGCGACGGCGGCGGCGGCCAGCGAGACCGGCCCCTCCCCGATTCTGGTCTCGCTGCGCACCCGCTTGGCCACCGCGTAGGCGGCGCGCATGGTGTCCTCCACCACCGGACCGGTGCCGCCGAGATCGCGGCACAGCCGGTGGGCGGCGCGGACCTGGCCCAGAACCTGGGGCTCGCCGACCACCTGGCTGTCCAGCGAGCAGGCGACGCGGAACACATGGCGCACCGCCTCGTCGCTGTCATGGGCATAGAGCAGCGGGCGCAGCACGGCGCCGTCGAGATCCACCGGGCGGCCGAGTTCGGCGGCAACGGTGTCGGGGGAGATCCGCGGGTCCTGGAAGCGCCCGATCACCTCCACCCGGTTGCAGGTGGACAGCACCAGCGCCTCCCGGGCGCCATGGGCCTTCAGCGCGTCGAGCATGGCCGGCATCTCGGCATCGTCGACGAACAGCTTCTCGCGCACCCCGTCGGGGCAGGTACGATGATCGACGCCGATCACCTGGAGCGGCGGAGGGGCGGCGGGCATGGCGCGGCCCTAAAGCGCGGGGGTCCGCGTCCCGTCGGTCCGGTCGAGTCCGCGCTCCAGAAATCGTCGTGCCAAATTCCGGCTCCCACCGCGACCGGGCGTGCCGCCCGGCTTCCGGTCCAGTCTTCTCGGGCGAGTCTACTCCGCCGCGACGCCCGCGTCCGCAGCCGCCTGTTCGGCTTCGATCTCCGCCGCTTTCTTCTCGATCAGCTCGACCATGTGGTCGACCACGTCCTTGCTCTTCAGGCGGTGGTCCGGCTGGCCGGCGATATAGACCATGTGGGTCCCGTTGCCGCCGCCGGTGATGCCGATATCGGTCTCGCGCGCCTCGCCGGGGCCGTTCACCACGCAGCCGATCACCGAGACGGTCATCGGCGTGGTGATGTGGGCCAGCCGCTCCTCCAGCACGCGCACGTTCTCGATGACGTCGAACTGCTGGCGGGCGCAGGACGGGCAGGAGATCACGTTGACGCCGCGGTGGCGAAGGTTCAGCGACTTCAGGATATCGAAGCCGACCTTCACCTCTTCCTCCGGCGCCGCCGACAGGGAGACGCGGATGGTGTCGCCGATGCCGCTCCACAGCAGCATGCCGAGCCCGATGGAGGACTTCACCGTGCCGACGCGCTGGGCCCCGGCCTCGGTCACGCCGAGATGCAGCGGGTAGTCGCAGGCATCCGCCAGGCCCTGATAGGCGGCGGTGGCGAGGAACACGTCGGAGGCCTTCACGCTGATCTTGAAGTCGCGGAAGTCGTTGTCCTCGAGAATTTTGGCGTGGTCGAGTGCGCTCTCGACCATCGCCTCGGGGCAGGGCTCGCCGTATTTCTCCAGCAGGTGCTTTTCCAGGCTGCCGGCGTTGACGCCGATCCGCATGGAGCAGCCATGGTCCTTGGCGGCCTGCACCACCTCGCGCACCCGCGCCGCCGAACCGATATTGCCCGGGTTGATGCGCAGGCAGGCGGCACCGTTCTCGGCCGCCTCGATGGCCCGTTTATAGTGGAAGTGGATGTCGGCGACGATCGGCACGGACACCTGGGCGGTGATCTGCTTCAGCGCCCGGGCGGAGTCCTCGTCCGGGCAGCTTACCCGCACGATGTCGGCGCCGGCGGCCTCGCAACGCTGGATCTGCGCCACGGTCGCCTCGACGTCGGCCGTCAGGGTATTGGTCATGGTCTGGACGGTGATCGGCGCCCCGTCGCCCACCGGCACGGATCCCACATTGACGCGGCGGGATGGACGCCGGTGGATGTCGCGGTACGGTCGGACACTCATGGTGGCCTCGGCTGTCGGTGCAGTGGGGGGTTCTGCTTCGCGCCCCTTATAGACGATGACCGGCCGCCACGAAAGCCGGGCCCGACTCCGGGCGGCCGCGACCGGCTGCCGATCCCGGCCGCTACCCCCTCTGCTGCCCCCTGCGGATCGGGGCTAGTTGCGTCCGGCGATCGCCGTGCCGGCGGCAAGCCGCGAGGGGTCGAGGGCGATGTTACGCACCACTTCGCCGAAGGTGCCCAGGCTCGGGGCCGGCGCGCCGTCGACCACGATCTCCAGCGCACCGGCATTGCCGGTCGCCAGGGTCAGACCGGGACGGTCCGGCACCCGATAGACGTCGCCGTTGCGCAGAACGCGGGTGAACAGGGTGGTGCCGTCGCCGGCGCGGACCTGCACCCAGCTCTCGCCGGTGGCGCGAACCACGACCCGCTCGATCGCAGCCGGGGTTCGCTCGGCGGCACCCGCACCAGGAACCGCCGCTTCGGAGGCGCCGATCAGTCCGCTCAAGCGCGGCGCGCTGGGCACCGGGTTGGACGGCTGGCCTGCGGTGCCGGTAGTGTCGGCGGTCGCCAGGGGCTGACTCGCCGCCAGGGCCTGGGTCGGCTCCGGCGCGGCGGAGGCTAGGGCGGTCGCACTCGGCTCCGGATCGGCCGCCTGGGTGTCCTCCGCCGTGGCGGCGGGTGTGTCGGCAGGAGCGGCAGTGGTTTCCGGCGCCTGAGCGGCGGTCACCGTGACCGGGGCGACGGGCGCCGGGGTCGCCGCCGGCGCGTCGGTCGTCGGCCGGGTGATCGCGGAAGCCGGTGCCGCCGCCGACTGAGCGGTCTCGGCGGCCGGCGCGGTGGGCGTGATCGGCGCGAGTCCCGTGGCCGGCGCTTCGCCACTGCTCGACCGGGCCGTGACCGGAACGCTGGTCGGGTTGGCGGCGGTATAGGTATCGGCAGGCGCCGCCGAGGACGTCCCCTGGGAGTCGGTCGCAGCCGAAGAAGTCGCCGTCGGCGTGGCGGGCGGCGGTGCCGGCATCGTCGTCTGCGCGTTCTGCCCCTCGATCAGGGCGGCGAGCCGCTCGGGCACGTCCGGAACCATGTCGTAGACCGACATGCCGCGTTCGGACAGCCAGTACCAGCCGCCATAGGCGAGGCCGGCGAGCAGGACGGAGGCGAACATCAGGCCGACGCCGGGGACGCGCCCTTCCGGTGCCGGCGACGGGAACACGAGCTGGGTGCGCTGGTCGAGGCCGGCGGCCTCGTGCTTGAAGCGGGTGACCGCGCGCTCGACATCGAGGCCGAGGAAGGCGGCGTAGGTGCGCACATAGCCGATGGCGTAGGTCGTGCCGGGCAACACGTCCGGCCGGCCCTCTTCCAGGGCGGCGAGGAATTCCTTGCGGATGCGGAGTTGGGCGGCGACATCGTCGATCCCCAGACCGGCGGACTCGCGCGCCTGCATCAGTTCCTGCCCGATGGTCGGGTCCGATCCGGAGTCTCGATAAGGCATCGCGTCTCCCTCCTGGGCGGACGACCCTTCCGCAGGCCGGCCAAACCCGATGCCGGACACCGGACGGGCACTCCCACTGCCCGTGCCCCGGGATCCGGCTTCGTTCGCGGCCTCCCGGGTTCGGGCCCGGCCGGCTTGCGTCAGCGACTCGATCTCGGTCAGCCGCAACTTTGTCCGTGCCGTCTTAAGCGTCATGGTCGCCTCGGCCAAGTAGCGGTATGGCACTTTCCGGCTCGCGTCTCCGCCCCCGCGCGAACCGCTCTCATCACCGGGCGACGATACTTCAATGTTTTATGTAATTCAATTACCTATTCAGGAGAGCCGCCTTGACGTCTTAGAAAGGCGACGGAAAACCTCGGCCGGAACCCGCGGGTTTCAGCGATGGTCCGACAGGTAACTCTTCAAGTGATTTCGTAGGGAACCTGTCTTTTTTTTCATCGAATACAAAATAAAGTCTGATAACTGATTGATATTCGAAGAAAGTATGGCCTCCTTTACCGGACCGATCGAGACGGCGGACATCGAGAGTGTGCGGTAACCGAGTGCCGACAGGGCGAGCGCCTCGAGCGGCCGGCCCGCCATCTCGCCACAGACGGACACGTCGATGCCGGCCCGCTTTCCGGCCTCCACGATACGTCGCATGGCATCGAGAAATAACACCGAAAGCGGGTCATACCGATTCGCCGTCCGCTCCCCGCTTCGGTCGGCGGCGAACAGGAACTGCAGCAGGTCGTTGCTGCCCACGGACAGGAAATCAGCCTCGCGCGCCAGCTCGTCGATCGCCAGCAGGGCGGACGGCACCTCCACCATCGCGCCGACGGAAATCGTGCTGGGCATGGCCTCGGGCCGGGCGGCGGCGCGGGCGATCTCCAGGTCGACGATGGCGCGGGCGGCGCGGAACTCGTCGACGGTGGCGACCATCGGCACCATGATCCGCACCGGCCGCTCGCCGGCCGCCTGGATCATCGCCCGGACCTGCTGGCGCAGGATCGCCGGCTGGTCGAGCCCGATGCGCAACGCCCGCCATCCGAGTGCGGGGTTCTCCTCCACCTCATGGACGAAGGAATGCAGCCGCTTGTCGCCGCCGGCATCCAGGGTGCGGAAGGTCACCGCGCGCCCGCCGGCGCTGTCGAGAATGCGGCCGTACAGCTCGGTCTGGGCGTCCACGTCGGGATATTCCCGGCGCACCAGGAACGGGATCTCGGTGCGGTACAGGCCGATGCCCTCGGCGCCGACCGCCTCGAGCTGGGAGACGTCCACAAGCAGGCCGGCATTCATCTGCAGCGACAGCCGAACCCCGTCGCGGCTGACCGCCGGGGTGTCGCGCAATGCGGCGTAGCGGGCGCGGGTGGCCTCGCGGACCGACAGGCTCTCGCGGAACTGGGCGCGGGCGTCGTCGCCCGGCCGTACCAGCACCTGGCCGTGGTCGCCATCGACGATCAGCGGGTCGCCCGGATCGACCTCCTCGATCAGATGGGCCAGCCGCCCGACAACCGGAATGTCGAGGGCGCGGGCCACGATGCCGACATGGGCGGTGGCGGAGGCCTCTTCCAGCACCAGCCCCTTGAGCTGGGCGCCGGCATAGTCCAGCAGCTCGGCCGGCCCCATGGAGCGGGCAACCAGGATGAACGGCTCGTCCGGCGTCGCCGGTTCCTCGGCGGCCTCCCCGGCGGCCAGGCGGCGCAGCAGGCGCAGGGCCACGTCCTCGAAATCGGCCAGCCGCTCGCGCAGGTACTCGTCCTTCACCGCCGCCATGCGCGACCGGGTGTCGTCGCGCACCTTCTGCACGGCGGCCGCCGCGGTCAGGCCGCTGTCGATGGCGTCGCGGATGCGGCCGATCCAGCCGGTGTCCCGTGCGATCAGCCGGTAGGTCTCCAGCACGTCGCGATGCTCGCCGGCCGCCGACAAGGCCTCCGACTCCATCACCCGGTCCAGGGACTCGTGCATGTCGGCCAGCGCCGCCCGCAGCAACTCGTGCTCGACGGCCGAGTCCTCGGCCACGACGCCGCCGATCACCACCCGCGGCTGATGCAGCCGCGCCCTGCCGATCGCCACCCCGTCATGGATACGGATGCCGTGGATCACCAGCGGCCCGCGGTCGCGGCTCGGATCGCCGCCCGGCAGGCTCATGGTCGTCAGCACCTCGGCCAGGACCATGGCCAGGGTCTCCAGCGACTCCACCTCCTCCTCGTCGAGCTCGCGCATCGACACGTGCTGCACGACCAGCACGCCGAGCACCCGGTCGGAGCGGCGGATCGGCACGCCGGCGAAGGACTGGAACGCCTCCTCCCCGGTCTCCGGGCGGTAGGCGAATTTCGGATGCCTCTGCGCCTCGGCCAGGGTCAGCGGCAGACGGGTCTCGGCGATATGGCCGACCAGGCCTTCGCCCGGCTGGAAGAACAGCCGGTGGACCGCCTGCGGGTTCAGGCCCTGGGTGGCGCAGAGCTCCAGCACCCGGCCCGGGCGCTGGACATAGATCGAGCAGACCTCCGCGCCCAGCTCGTGGGCGATCACCTGGACGGTGCTGTCGAGGCGCTGCTGCGGCGTGCCGACCCCCGCCATGACGTCGCGCAGACGGCGCAACATCTCACGGGGACCACCCCCCGGTCCGGTTTCACGGGCTCCGGTGGGTGCGTTCATGACACTTAGCCGTCACCGTCGGCGTCGAGGCCGTAGGCGGTGTGCAGGGCGCGCACGGCGAGCTCCGTGTAGTCGGCGGAGATCAGCACGCTGACCTTGATCTCGGAGGTGGAGATCACCTGGATGTTGATGCCCTTGGCGGCGAGCGTCTGGAACATGGTCTTGGCCACGCCCGGCTGGCTGCGCATGCCGACGCCGACGACCGAGATCTTGCACACACCCGGATCGGAGACGATGTCGGAATAGCCGAGTTCGCCCTTCAGACCCTCGAGCACCTGGTGGGCGCGGTCGAGATCGGTGGACCCGACCGTGAAGGTCAGGTCGGTGGACTTACCGTCCTGGCTGACGTTCTGGACGATCATGTCGACATTGACCGCGCTGTCGGCCAGCGACCCGAAGATGGCGCCCGCCACACCCGGCCGGTCCGGCACGCCGACCAGCGTGACCTTCGCTTCATCGGGGCTGTAGGCGATACCGGTGACGACTTGCTGCTCCACGATTTCTCCCTCGTCGACGACCATCGTGCCGGGCTTGTCCTCGAAGCTGGAGAGGACCTGCACGCGCACGCCGTGCTGCATGGCCATGGCGACCGACCGGGTCTGAAGCACCTTGGCCCCCTGGGAGGCCAGCTCCAGCATCTCCTCATAGGTGATGCGGTCGATCTTGCGCGCCTTGGCGGTGATACGCGGATCGGTCGTGTAGACCCCGTCCACGTCCGTATATATGTCGCACCTGTCGGCGTCCAAGGCGGCGGCAAGCGCCACCGCCGAGGTGTCCGACCCGCCTCGCCCGAGCGTGGTGATGCGGTTGTCCGGGCCGATGCCCTGGAAGCCGGCGACGACGGCCACCTGGCCCTGAGTAAAGCGCTCGCGCATGAGGGTGGTGTCGATCTCGCCGATGCGGGCCTTGCCGTGGATGCCGTCGGTGCGGAACGGGATCTGCCAGCCGAGCCAGGAGCGGGCGTTCACGCCGAGATCCTGCAGCGCCAGCGCCAGCAGGCCGACCGTCACCTGCTCGCCCGACGCGACGACGACGTCATATTCGCGGGCGTCGTGCAGGCGCGCGATCTCGTTGGTCCAGGCGACGAGCTGGTTGGTCGTGCCCGACATGGCCGAGACCACCACCGCGACCTCGTTGCCGGCATCGACCTCGGTTTTGACGCGGCGCGCCACGTTCTTGATCCGGTCCGTCGTGCCGACGGACGTGCCGCCGAACTTCATCACGATGCGCGCCATCGTCTGTCCGCTCCGAGTCGTCTGGATGCCCTGTCTCTTCAGGGTGCCCTGCCCGATGCGCCTTTCGGTCGCAAAGCCTTGCCGGACAAGGGCGGCGCTATCCATAGTATGGGGACTCCCAAGGAGCAAGCGGCAGGACCGCTTAATGATGTGAGGATTCTATCATGCTGAGGTCTCTGTTGCGCCGGACGGCGGATGCACGGGCCGAACGGGCGGCACGCGCCGGTCGACCGGCCCCGGCACAGGGCACTGTCGACCGGGCGGATATTGACCGTTTCGCGCAGCTCGCCGAGCGTTGGTGGGACCCGGACGGACCGCACGGGCCGCTGCACCGCTTCGTGCCGGTGCGCATGCAGGTGATCCGCGACGCCCTGGCGCCGCTGGCCAAGGGGACCACGGGGCGGCAAGTGCTGGCCGGGCTGACGGTGCTGGATATCGGCTGCGGCGGCGGGCTGCTGTCGGAGCCGATGAGGCGACTCGGCGCCACGGTGACCGGCGTGGATGCCGACGCCGCCGGCATCGCCGCCGCCATCGCCCATGCCGGCGAGATGGGGCTGGAGATCGACTACCGCGCCGGCGCGGCGGAGGATCTGGCCGCCGCCGGGCTGCGCTTCGACGCGGTGGTGGCGAGCGAGGTGGTCGAGCATGTGGCCGACAAGCCGGCCTTCGTGGCGGCGCTGGCGGCGCTGCTGAAGCCGGGCGGGGTGCTGGTGCTGACGACGATCAACCGCACCGCCAAGTCCCGCGCCCAGGCGATCGTGGCGGCGGAATACATCCTGCGCTGGGTCCCGCGCGGCACCCATGACTGGACACAGTTCCCCACGCCGGCGGAGCTGACCGCCTTGCTGCAGGACGCCGGTTTCGAGGTGGATCCGGCCCTGGGCCTAGTGTTCGACCCGATCGACGGGACCTTCGCCCTGTCGGCGGATCCGCGGGTGAACTACGCGCTGGTGGCGCGGAAGGTTTAGGCGCCCGCCCTACTCGTAACTCCGCTGGTCGTCGATCACCTTGCCGTCGTTCGGCAGGCTGCCCGGCGCCACCAATGTCACGCCGCCGCGCATCTTGGTGACCGCCTGCAGGCTCTCGGCGATCCTCACGCGCAGGGCCTCGCCGCCGCCGGAGACCTCGACCGACAGGGCCATGGCGTCCACACCCTTCTCCCCCGTCACCGTCAGCCGGGCGCGGGCGATCTCCTTGTGCCGGGCGGCGATGGCGGCGACCTGGGAGGGATGCACGAACATGCCCTTCACCTTGGTGGTCTGATCGGCGCGGCCCATCCAGCCCTTGATCCGCAGGTTGGTGCGCCCGCACGGGCTCTCGCCCGCCAGCACGGCCGACAGGTCGCCGGTGGCGAACCGCACCAGCGGATAGTCCGGGTTCAGCACGGTCACCACCACCTCGCCGACCTCGCCGTCGGGGACCGGGTCGCCGGTGCCGGGGCGCACGATCTCGATGATCGCACCCTCGTCGGCGATCATCCCCTCGCGCGCCGGGCTCTCATAGGCGATCAGGCCGAGATCGGCGGTGGCATACGCCTGGGCGCAGCTCACCCCGAGCGCCTCGATCTCGGCGCGCAGGCTCGGCGGCAGCGCCCCGCCGGAGACCAGCGCCTTGGTCAGGGACGAGACATCCGTGCCCACCTCGGCCCCCTTCTCCAGCAGGGTCTTCAGGAAGGCCGGTGTGCCGACATATGCCACAGGCTTCAGGGCGGCGATGGCGTCGAGCTGCTGTTCGGTATTGCCGACCCCGGCCGGGATCACCGGACAGCCCAGCGCCTCGGCCGCCGACTGGCCGATCCAGCCGCCCGGTGTCAGGTGATAGGCGAAGGTGTTGATCACCAGGTCGCCGCGCCGGAACCCGGCGCCGAACAGGGCGCGGGCGAAGCGGTAGTAGTCGGCCGAATGCCCCTCCGGCTCGAAGATCGGCCCCGGCGAGATCAGCACCCGCGCCAGGTCCGACAGCGGGGTCGCGTTCAGCCCGCCGAAGGGCGGCATCTTCTGCTGCAGCTCGATCAGATCGGATTTGCGCAGGACCGGCAGCCGGGCCAGGTCCGTCCGGCTGCGCACCGTATTGGCGTCCACGTCGGCCAGGGCACGGGCGAAATAGGCGGTGTTGGTCTTGGCATGGGCGATCTGCGCCGGCAGGCATTGCGCCAGCGACGCCGCCCGTTCGTCGGCGCTGCGGGTCTCCAGCGCGTCGTAATGGTCGGCCATGTGTCCTCCGACGGATTGAGTATGGCGACGGGCGAAACCCGGATCAGCCGATCCAGCGCTTGCGGCGGCGGTAATGCTTCACGTCGCGGAAGCTCTTGCGGCCCTCGCCGCCGAGGCCGAGATAGAACTCCTTGACGTCCTCGTTGTTGCGAAGCTGCTCGGCCTCGCCCTCCATGACCACCCGGCCGCTCTCCAGGATGTAGCCGAACTTCGCGTAGCGCAGGGCGATGTTGGTGTTCTGTTCGGCCAGCAGGATGGTCACCCCCTCCTGCTCGTTGATCTGCTTGACGATCTCGAAGATCTGCTCGACCAGCTGCGGGGCGAGGCCCATGGACGGCTCGTCCAGCAGGATCATCTTCGGCCGGCTCATCAGCGCCCGGCCGATGGCGACCATCTGCTGCTCGCCGCCGGAGGTGTAGCCGGCCTGGCTGGTGCGCCGCTCGCGCAGGCGCGGAAAGTAGTTGTAGACCATCTCCAGGTCGCGCTGGATGCCCTGGCGGTCGCCGCCGCGGGTGAAGGCCCCGGTCAGCAGGTTCTCCTCCACCGTCAGGTGCTCGAAGCAGTGCCGGCCCTCCATCACCTGGATACAGCCGCGCTTGACCAGCGCATTCGGGCTGGAGGATTCCACCGACACCCCGTCGAATTCGATGCTGCCCTTGGTGACCTCGCCGCGCTCGGTGCCGAGCAGGTTAGAGATCGCCTTCAGGGTGGTGGTCTTGCCGGCACCGTTGGCGCCGAGGATGGCGACGATGCCGCCCTTGGGCACCTCCAGCGAGATGCCGCGCAGCACCAGGATCACGTGGTCGTAGATGACCTCGATGTTGTTGACCTTGAGCAGCGGCTGGGCCGCGCCGGGGGCCTCGGAAACTACGCTCATGGCTTCTCGTCCTGGGTTCGGGTCGGCTCGGAGTCGGGCTTGGGAGAGGCGCCGGGCGGTGCCGGCGCCTCTCGGTTCGTGTGCGTCGTCAGCCGTTTACGAGCAGCTGCGCGGGGTGATGCTGCTCTCCTTGGCGTACTGCTCGGCGTCCTGCTCGATCAGCGGACGGGTCAGGGCGGTGTCGGCCTTGATCCAGTCGGTCTTGATCTCCCATTCCTTGCCGTTCCACTGCTGGATCTTGATCGCCGGATTCTGACCCTCGTGGTTGTCGCAGGTGATGCTCACCGGCGGCATCAGGCCGGTCATGCCGAGCTCCTCGATCCGCGCGTCGGTGACGTCCAGGTTCTCCATGCCCCAACGCATCTCCTCGCCGGTGATCACCCGGTTGCCGTACTCCGCCTGGGCCGTGCGGATCGCCTCGACCACATAGGCCGCCGCCGCCATGCCGCGGGAATACAGCACGCCGCCGATCTCCTCGCGGTTCCAGGACCCCTTGCCCGCGTCGTAGAGGGCGTTGATGTCCTCGTAGACCTTGAAGTCGGTGCCGACGCCGTTGAACGTGGCGCCCTTGTAGCCGATCGCGCCGTCACCGGCCGGGATGACGTCCGGCTCGGCCGCCGCCCACCAGTTGCCGATGAACTTCTCCATCGGATACTTCACGTTCGAGGCCTCGTTGATGGCGGTCGAGTTCATCGCCCCCCAACCCCACATGATCATGTAGGCCGGACGGGCGCGGCGGACCTGCAGCCAGATCGACTTCTGCTCGGTCATCGCCGCCGGCGGGACCGGGTACTTGTCGTAGGTGAAGCCGTACTTCTCGGCCAGGATATCCAGGGTCGGGATCGGCTCCTTGCCATAGGGATGGTCGAGATAGATGAAGCCGAGATTCTGGCCCTTCAGCTTGTCGTACCCGCCCTCCTGCTCGGCGATGTACTTGATCACCGCCGTCATCTGGTTCCAGTAGGTCGAGGGGAAGTTGAAGACGTAGGGGAAGACCCGGCCGTCGGCCGCCGAGGTGCGGCCATAGCCCATGGACAGCAGCGGGATCTTGTCCGCCGTCGCCTTTTCGATCAGGGCGTAGGTGATGCCGGTCGACCACGGGTTGATGACCGTGGCGCCACCGTGTTGGTTCTTCACGCGGTCGTAGCACTCCACGCCGCGGTCGGTCTTGTAGCCGGTCTCGCACTCCTCGTAGATGATCTCGACACCGTTGATGCCGCCATCGCGGTGATTGACCATCGCCAGGTAGTCGGCGAAGCCGTGAGCCGTCGGGGTGCCGCTCGGCGCGTAGGGGCCGGTCTTGTAGACCAGGTTCGGGATGAACTGGCCTTCGGCCTGCGCGGCGCCGGTCAGCCCGAAGAGGCCGACCGCGGCGGCTGCCATGGTCATGGTAACGGAACGGAAGTTCATCTTCCTATGTCCTCCCTGTTTGCAAAGCGGTGCTTTGCTTCTGTTGGCGGCGGCCGGAGCGGTGTCTCCCGCCCTTTGCCGTCGCCGAAACGACACGCCCGCGCGTTTTCCCTACCAGTTGGCCTAGTACGGGAACGGCCACAGGCGCAGTTTCTCCTTCGTGATCGCCCAGAGCCGGGCCAGGCCGTGGGGCTCGACGATCAGAAAGAAGACGATGAGCGCACCGAACACCATGAACTCCAGGTGGCTGATGAGTTCGGTGGGCACTTCCAGGCCGACCCATCCGGGCGCGCTGTTCAGGAAGATCGGCAGCAGGAAAATGAAGAAGGCGCCCAGGAAGCATCCCAGGATGCTGCCGAGCCCGCCGATGATCACCATGAACAGCACGGAGAACGACCGGAAGATGTCGAACGCGGTCGCCTCGACGGTGTTGATGTAGCAGAACGACCAGAGCACGCCGGCGACGCCGCAGTAGAACGAGCTGACGGCGAAGGCCGAGAGCTTGGTCGGCAGCGGCTTGATGCCGATCAGCTCGGCGGCGATGTCCATGTCGCGGATCGCCATCCAGGTCCGCCCGATCCGCCCGCGCACCAGGTTGGCGGCGATCAGCGCCAGCACCACGGTGAAGGCGAGGATGAACAGATAGCGTGCCTCGACCGTGGCCTCGGCCCCGGTGACCAGATAGCCGAACATCTCGCGCGGCGGCGCCGTCGGCACGCCGGCGATCGAGTAGTTCACGAACCACGGCACCTTCTGGAACAGCCAGAGCAGGAAGAACTGCGCCGCCAGCGTGGTGACCGCCAGGTAGAAGCCCTTGATGCGCAGGCTCGGCAGGCCGAAGGCGACGCCGATCAGTGCCGCGGACAGGCCGCCGAGGATGACCACCGCCCAGATCGGCATCCACGGGAAGGCGGTCGCGATCTTGTAGCCGAGGAAGGCGCCGGCGGCCATGAAGGCCCCGGTGCCGAGGCTGAGCTGGCCGCAATAGCCGAGCAGGATGTTCAGTCCGATCGTGGCGATCGCCATGATCAGGGTCGGAATCAGGATCGAGCCGAGCCAGTACTCGTTGCCGATCACCGGGATCACCAGGGCGGCGAACAGCACCACGGAGATCACGAAGATGCGGTCCAGCGGGATGCGGAACAGGGCCTGGTCGGCCGCGTAGCTCGTCTTGTAGATGCCGGCTTCGCGATAGAACATCCTCAGACCCTCTCGATGATCTTGTCGCCGAACAGGCCCTGGGGCCGGTACAGCAGGAACAGCATTGCCACCACGTAGGCGAACCATTCCTCGATTCCGCCGCCGATATACGGGCCGAGATAGATCTCGGCGACCTTCTCCCCGACGCCGATGATCAGCCCGCCGACGATGGCGCCCGGCACCGAGGTGAAGCCGCCGAGGATCAGCACCGGCAGCGCCTTGAGCGCCAGGATCGACAGCGAGAACTGCACGCCGAGGCGCGAGCCCCAGATGATGCCGGCGACCAGCGCCACCAGCCCGGCGACCGCCCAGACGATGATCCAGATCTGGTTCAGCGGGATGCCCACCGACAGCGCCGCCTGGTGGTCGTCGGCCACCGCGCGCAGCGCCCGGCCGATCCGGGTATAGGTGAAGAACAGGGCCAGCACCGCGACCAGGCCGCCGGCGATCACGGCGGCGGCGACGTCGAACTGCTGCACCATCATCACGCCGTCGGGACCGACGAACCACGCGCCGTCGGGGATACCGATATCCAGCGGATGCACGTCGGCGCCCCATAACAGCTCGCCGAAGCCTTCCAGGAAGAAGGCGATGCCGATCGTCGCCATGAACAGGATGATCGGCTCCTGGTTGACCAGATGGCGCAGGACGAAGCGTTCCACCGCGAAGGCCCAGGCCACCATGATCGCGGCGGCGATCACCAGGGCCAGAATCAGGGGCACGCCCATCTCCAGGAAGCCGACGAAGCACAGGGCCGCGAACAGCACCATGAATCCCTGGGCGAAGTTGAACACCCCCGACGCCTTGAAGATCAGCACGAAGCCGAGGGCGATGAGCGAATACATCGTGCCGGCGAACATCCCGTTCAGCACGACCTCGATGAAGAACCAGAACTCCAGCATGCCGTCTCCGCCCGTCAGTCTTCGTGGGGAACGCCGAGATAGGCGTCGATCACGTTCTGGTTTCTGCGCACCTCGTCCGGGGTGCCGTCGGCGATCTTGCGGCCGTAGTCGAGAACGACGACCCGGTCGGAGATGTCCATGACCACACCCATGTCGTGCTCGATCAGCACGATCGTGGTGCCGAACTCCTCGTTCACATCGAGGATGAAACGGGACATGTCCTGCTTCTCCTCCACGTTCATGCCGGCCATCGGCTCGTCGAGCAGCAGAATGCTCGGCTGCATCGCGAGCGCGCGGCCGAGTTCCACCCGCTTCTGCAGGCCGTAGGGCAGTCGGCCGACCGGCGTCCGGCGGATCGACTGGATCTCCAGGAAGTCGATGACGGTCTCGACGAAAGCGCGGTGTTCGATCTCTTCGCGCTGTGCCGGGCCCCAGCGCAGCGCCTGCCAGAAGAACCCGCGGTTCATCTTCAGCACCCGGCCGGTCATCAGGTTGTCGAGGGTCGACATGCCGCGGAACAGGGCGATGTTCTGAAAGGTGCGGGCGATGCCGTTGGATGCGGCGAAATGCGGATCCATGGCGGACATGGTCTTGCCGGCGAAGGTGATCGTGCCCTTCTGCGGCTTGTAGAAGCCGTTGATGCAGTTGAGCATCGACGACTTGCCGGCGCCGTTCGGCCCGATGATCGCGCGGATCTCGCCCTTGCGGACCTCGAAGCTCACATCGTTGATGGCCTTCACGCCGCCGAAGCCCAGCTCGATATTCTCCAGCTTCAGGACGACCTCACCCACCTCCCGGTCCGGCAGCTCCGCCTCGTCGGAGACCGTCTCCGGTTCGAACCCTTGCACTGCAGCCACGGTCAGCCCGCCTTTCTGAGGTCGCCGGACGGCGCATCGCCGCCGACTTCCATGATCGTCATGTCCGCCTGGACCCGCGTGCGCCGGCCGTCCTCGAACATCACCTCGGTATCGAGACGCGCGGTACCCGCGTCGCCGTACAGCGCGTCGATGAGCTGGCCGTAACGCTCGGAGACCACGCCGCGGCGCACCTTGCGGGTGCGGGTCAGCTCGCCGTCATCCGCGTCCAGCTCCTTGTAGAGCAGCAGGAAGCGGCGGATCCGCTGATGCTCCGGCAGACCGGCATTGACGTGCTCCACCTCACCGCGAATCAACTCGTAGATCCGCTCGTCGGCAGACAGGCCGGTATAGGAGGTGAAGCCGACCCGGTTCTTCTCCGCCCATTTGGAGACGGTGGAGAACCGCACGCAGATGATCGCGGTCAGGTACGGATGGCCGGATCCCAGGATCACCGCCTCGCCCACATAGGGCGAGAATTTCAGCTTGTTCTCGATGTATTGCGGCGAGAACTTCACTCCGGTGGAGGTCTCGGCCATGTCCTTCACCCGGTCGATCACCGTCAGACGGCCCTTGGCGTCGAAATACCCGGCATCACCGGTATGCATCCAGCCGTCGCGCAGGTCCGAGGCCGTCGCCTCCGGGTTGTTGTAGTAGCCGGTGAACATGTTGGGATGGCGGGTGACAATCTCGCCCACGCCCTCCGGATCCGGGTTCTCGATCTTCACCTCGCAGCCCTCGAACGGGATGCCGACCGTGTCGACGTCGAGCTCCTTGCCGTCCTGCAGGGTGTAGGCGCCCAGGGTCTCGGTCTGGCCGTAGAGCTGCTTCAGCGGAACCCCCATGGCGAGGAACAGCTTGAAGGTGTCCGGCCCCATCGCGGCACCACCGGTCGCCGCCGACGTGACATTGCCGAAGCCGAGCCGGTCGCGCAGGGCGCCCATCACCATCATGTTGGCCAGGGTCGAATGCCGGCCGTGCTCGACCGCGTCGACCGCGATCTTCAGCCCCTTGTCGAACAGCCACTGGTTCAGGGAGGAGGCATCCATCATCCGGGCGCGCATGTCGGCGGCGATCTGTTCCAGCACGCGCGGGGCCAGCAGCAGGAAGGTCGGACCGATCTCCCGCAGGTCGGCGAAGCTGGTCTCCTCGCTCTCCGGGAAGTTCACCTTCATGCGCGAGACCAGGCCGAAGCCGAAGACATAGACCTGCTCCATGATCCAGGGCAGCGGCAGCACCGAGACATATTCGTCGTGCGGGCCCTTCGGATCGGCGGCCAGGTAGGTGTGGATGTGCCGCACGAACCGGCCGTGGGGCAGCATCGCCAGCTTCGGATTGGAGGTGGTGCCCGAGGTGGTGCACAGGATCGCCACATCCTCGGCCTTGGTGGCGGTGACCATCTGGTCGAAGGCGCCCGGCGCCTTGCGGTCGGCCTCGGTTCCGGCGGCGATCAGCGTCTCGAGATGGACCAGCCGCGGGTCGGAGCGTTTGCGCATGCCGCGGTCGTCGGCATAGACGATGTGCTTCAGCGTCGGCAGCCGGTCGCCTAGGGCCAGGAACTTGTCCACCTGCTCCTGGTTCTCGGCGTAGACCAGGGCGACCTCGGCGTATTCGGCCAGGTAGCCGACCTCCTCCTCGAGCGCGTCGCGGTAGATGCCCATGGTCATGGCACCGGCCGTATGCGCCGCGATCTCGAACGCCGTCCAGTCGCTGTCGTTGTCGCCGATCATCGCGACCACGTCGCCGCGCGTCACCCCGAGATCGCGGATCGCCAGAGCGATGTGCTTCACCTTGGCGCCGTACTCGGCCCAGGTGCACTCATGCCAGATGCCCAGATCCTTCTCGCGCACCGCGATGTCGGAGCCGTGGTGATCGACGTTGTACCGCAGCAGCTTCGGAAGCGTGTCGTAGACCGCCGGATCGGGATAAGACATCAGCCCTTCGTCCTCCACGTCGCACGCAGGGACTAACGGCCTGTCACTCCGCACGCACGACTCCCTGTTCGGCAGTCGCAAGCGGACGCGTTCCCGGATCCATCCCTGACCTTGCCCCGCCCTTTTGTCCTCCGCTTTGCGCGGATGGCCGGATCGGTGGCTTTATTTTTTCGACCCGCCGAAGCAGGGTCGTGATTTGGATACGCGAATTCCTGTTTCCCCGCAAGACACAAGCCATTGCCAAATCCGCACTAGACAACCCTTGCTGCGCTGCAACAACGACGGCATCTCCAGGAATGGTAAGCATGAGCGAACGACCTCTCGCCCGCATCGACGGCCCCGCACCGGAGATCGTGTTTCTGCACGAAGGACTGGGTGCCGCGACCATGTGGCGGGGGTTTCCCGACGCCCTGTGCGCGGCCCTCGGCCGGGGCGGAATCCTGCCCGACCGGCGGGGCCACGGCACCGCCCCACCCTTCGACGGTCCGGTGCGCGGCGGGCACCGGCTCGACTATCACGAGCGCGAGGCCGAGGCGCTGATCGCCCTGCTGGAACGGGAGCGAATCGTCCGTCCGATCCTGTTCGGCCATTCCGATGGCGGGACCATTGCCCTGCTCGCCGCGGCCCTGGCCCCGGACCGGATCGCCGGCTGCGTCACCGAGGCGGCCCATGTCTTTGTGGAGGAGGTCACGCTCGCCGGCATTCGAGACGCGGTCACCGCCTACGAGGCGCCGGACAGCCGACTGAAGGCGGCCCTGCTGCGCCACCACGGAGCCGAGCGCGCGGACAAAGTGTTCTACCGCTGGGCCGACGCCTGGCTGTCGCCGCCCTTCGCCGCGTGGAACATGGAGCACCGTTTGCCGGAGGTCCGGTGCCCGGTGCTGGCGATCCAGGGACTGGACGACGAGTACGGCACCCCGGCCCAGGTCCGGGCCATCGTCGACCAGGTCGCCGGCCGCTCCGAGCCCCTGCTGATCGAGAACAGCGGTCACGCCCCGCATCTCGACAGCCAGGACGCGGTCATCGATGCCGTGCGAACGTTCGCCGCAGCGCTCTGAGCAGAAATTTATTTTGATGGTGCCGGGATAAACACGGAACGCGGCGGCGTATACCCTTCGTTACCTTCTGGAGAAGGCCGCGATGGTCACCAGTTCCGAGATCCTCGATCACGTCCATCAGCTTCGGCGATACGCGCGGCTGCTCTGCGGCAGCCCGGTCGACGCCGACGACCTGGTCCAGGCGACCCTGGAGAAGGCCGTGCGCAATGCCGGCCGGTTCGTCGACGGGCGGAACCTGCGGGTCTGGCTGTTCTCCATCATGCACAACACCTTCCGCTCGACGATCCGCGAGAGCCGGTCGCGGCGCGACCGCGAGACCTCCTGGTTCGCGCACGCGGCCAGCACCGTCGCCGGAGGCCAGGAGGCGAGCGTGGAGCTGAGCCGCGTGCTCGGCGCGATCGCCCAGCTTCCGCCGCAGCAGCGCGAGGTGCTGCTGCTGGTCTCGGTGGAAGGCTTCGGCACCGACGAGATCGCGCTGGCCATGGACATTCCGGTCGGCACCGTCCGCTCGCGCCTGGCGCGCGGCCGCGAGGCGCTGCGCCGGCTGCTCGAAGACGACGACTCATCTGTCACCCCCTTCACCGTGGTTGGAGGACGCGATGTCCACTAGGAACGGCAACGGTAAGAACGGCTCCGGCAGCATCGAAGACTGGGAAATCGGCGCCTATGTCGATGACGAGTTGTCCCCGCAGCGGCGCCGCGAGATCGCCGCGGCTGCCGGGGCTTCGCCGGAACTGGCCGCCAGGATCGAGGTCTATACCCGACACAAGTCCCTGCTCGCGGGCCTGGCAGGCAGGCCGGTCGACGATGAGATCCCCGAGCAGATGCGCGCCGCCGCGACCCGGCTCAGCCGGGCCACCACGTTCCATGGCTGGATGCGGCGGGGCCGTCAGGTCATGGTCGCCCAGGCCCGGATCGCCGCCGTGCTGGTGATCGGCGCGGTGGTCGGCTGGACGGCGCAGGAGATCCTCGCCCCCCGTCCCGGCAACGCCACCGACGGGCCGCTGGCCTTCATCGACGAGGCGACCGAGGCGCACCGGACCCTCGCCCTGGCGCCGATGTTCGCCACCGATGTGGGCTCGGTCGATTTCGCCAAGCTGTCGGAGATGTTCTCCGAGGGGATCGACCCGGCGGGTCTGAGGGCCAACGGACTGATCCTGTCCAAGGTCGACATGGCCTCGACCGATCAGGGCCCGGCCGTCCAGTTCCTGTTCTTCGACCGCGAGGCCCGCCCGGTTTCGCTGCTCCTGTCGGTCAACAGCGCCAGCCTGCATTCGGTCGGCGTGCCGGACGGGGAGATGGTCGTCACCAGCTACAACGACTTCGCCGTCGCCTTCGGCCGACGCGACTCCATCGCCTTCGTCGTCACCGCCGCTCTGCCCGAGCGGCGGGTCGGCGAGATCGCCCGCCAGCTCGTCGCCTCCGCCGGATTCTGAGACCCATGACCGCGCACCAGCATCCAACCTTCCGCCCCGGCGACTTCCTGCCGACCTTCATCGCCGACACGCCGATCAATCCGCGCTTCGAGTTCGACGCGGTGGCCGGCCGCACTGTGCTGCTCTGTTTCCTCGGCAGCGGCACCAGGGGCAAGGCCGCCGAGGCGGTGAACCTCTTGCGCTCCATGGAGAAGACCCTGCATCGGGCCGGGATCCTGATCTATCTGGTGACCGCCCATCCGCAGGACCGCCAGGCCGACACGCTGATGTCCGACGACCGGCGGACGCTGCCGTTCTGGGACACGGACCTGAAGATCCATCGCGCCTACGGCATGGTCGAGGACGCCCGCACGCCGGACCAGACCTATCGCGTCGTCCGCAACGGCTGCTTCGTGGTCGGCCGCAATCTGCGCATGACCGATTTCCTGAGCTTCGCCCCGCTCGACACCTTCCTGGACCGGCTGGCGGCAGCGGTGTCCAGGATCCCCGCCGCCCCGCCGGTGGCGCAGGTCGGCGGCCACGCCCCCGTGCTCTACGTCCCGGACGTGTTCGAGCGCGATCTGTGCCGACGGCTCATCGACGAATACGAGGAGAACGGCGGCGGCCCCAGCGGCGTGATGCGCGACGTGAACGGAGTCACCACCGGCTTCTTCGACGACTCCGTCAAGCGCCGGCGCGATGCCCCGATCCGCAACCGGGACACCCTGGCGTGGATCCGGCGCAATCTGATCAACCGGCTCACCGGCGAGATCAAGAAGGTCTACAACTTCGACGCCACCCATATCGAACGCTTCATGGTCGGCTGTTACGACAGCGGCGACAGCGGGTTCTTCAGCGCCCACCGCGACAACGGCGGATCCGGCACCGCCCATCGCCGCTTCGCCGTGTCGATCAACCTGAACGCCGAGGAGTTCGAGGGCGGGGAGCTGTGGTTTCCGGAATACGGGCCGCATCTCTACAAGCCGGCGACCGGGGGCGCGGTGGTGTTCTCCTGCTCGATGCTGCACGAGGCCCGCAAGGTCACCGCCGGCCGCCGCTACGCCTTCCTGCCGTTCCTGTTCGACGCCAAGGCGGCGGCGATCCGCGACGCCAACCGAGGGTTCCTGAGCCAGGTCCCGCCGGTCCAGGTGAAACACTCGGCGGCCTGACGCCTGGTTCCATGACCGTGCTCACCCTGTCCCTGGATGCCGATCAGCTCGACCGGCAGATCGGGGATCTCCGGGTCATCCTGAGGCTGCCCAGACTGTCCCCCCGGTCCCGGGCAGACCTGACCCAGCTTCTGATGCTGCTCCTGATCCTGAAGCGGGCAGTGTCGGAAGCAGGGTGAGCCGCAGAGGTGGGGCGGAGAGGCCCGCTCCGCCCCACCTCATTTGTTCCGCCGAAGCCGCTGCCTCAGTCGTCCGCCGCCGGCAGCCGGATGAGGAAGCGCGCGCCCAGCGTCCTGCCGTCCGGGCTCTTGCGGTTCTCGGCGCGCACCGTGCCCTCGTGGGCCTCGATGATCTGGCGCGAGATCGACAGGCCAAGGCCGGAATGGGTTCCGAACTTCTCGCCCTCGGGCCGCTCCGAATAGAACCGGTCGAACACCGCGTCGAGCTTGCCCTCCGGCAGGCCGGGGCCATCATCCTCGACCACGATCACCACCTCGCCGTTCTCGCGATAGGCGCGCAGCCGCACCGAGCCCTCCGACGGCGAGAAGCTGACCGCGTTCTCGATCAGGTTGCGCAGCACCTGCACCAGCCGGCCCTCGTGGCCGTTGACGAACAGCTTCTCCGGATCGGTCAGTTCGGCGCGGACCGGCGGGCCGCCGTGATCCTCCTGGGCCGCCTTGTAGACTTCCGCCAGGGCGCCCAGCAGCCCGCCGACATCGACCCGCTCCTCCTCTTCCCGGCTGATCTCGGCGGCAATGCGGGAGGCCGAGGAGATGTCGGTGATCAGCCGGTTCAGCCGCTCCACGTCGTCGACGACGACGGCCAGCAGACGGCGCTGACGCTCCGGATCGTCGATCCGCGCCGCCGTCTCCACCGCGCTGCGCAGGGAGGTCAGCGGGTTCTTGATCTCGTGGGCGACGTCGGCGGCAAAACCCTCGATGGCGTCGAGCCGGCGCCACAGTTCCTCGGTCATCGAGCGGATCGAGCGCGACAGGTCGCCGATCTCGTCCTTCCGGCCGCCGAAGTCGGGAATCTGGATCCGTCGGTGCCGGCTGTTGCGCACCAGCACGGCGGCATGGGCGAGGCGCTGGATCGGCCGGGTGATGGTGCCCGCCAGGTACAGTGACAGCAGGATGGTGACCAGCAGGGTGAAGGCGAAGATCGACAGGATCTCGAACCGGACCTCGCGCACGGCGGTGTCGATCTCGTCGCCGTCCAGCGACAGCATCAGCGCGCCGAGCACCTGCTTGTAACGCTGCACCGGCACCGCGGTGGACAGGATCAGCCCGCCCTGCTCGGTCTTGCGGACGGCCCGTTCGGTGGTGCCGGCGAGCGCGGCGGTGACTTCCTTCAGCACGCCGCCGTCCGACGGCTGCTCGCGCCAGATCGGGAGCTGGCCGCGGCGCGGCAGCCAGTTGACCATGGCGTTGTAGAGATCGATGGCGAGCCGGGCCAGGGGCTCGTTCTCCATGGGCGGGGGCAGCGGGACGATGCGCACGGTGCCGGCCGGCCCGGCGAGCCGTCGGCTGTCGGCCAGCATCGCGCCGGTGGGGTGATAGACCCGGATGCGCGAAGAGGTGACGACCGACAGGCGCCGCACGATGCGCTGCACCCGCACCGGATCGAGGCCCTCGTCCTGGATCACGTTCGGCTCTATGCCGAGCTCGCCGATCGCCCGGGCGATCACCTCCGCCTGACGGGTCAGCGCGTCCAGCTCGCCGCGGATCAGGGCGTTCTGGTAGCGGTCGAGATAGAGTACGCCGACGAAGAGGATGGCGATCGACACCAGGTTGATCGCCAGGATGCGCGCGGTCAGTCCCGATACCGACGGCCAGCGCAGAGCGAAGACCTTGCGTCGCCTGGGGGTCGCCCGGCGGGTCCGCCCCGCGTCGGACGCGCCGCGCCCATGGCCTGTCGATTGCGGCTGATCGCTCGGATCGGCCCGCAAGCCGTGTCGGCTCCCGTCATTTCGGCCCGTCGCCGCCATCGGTTCCCCTTAGTCCCCGTCATCCCCGGCCCGTCGCCCGGCCCGGGTCACTCCCGGTACCGGTAACCCACGCCGTAGAGGGTTTCTATCTTGGAGAACTGGTCGTCGGCCGACTTGAATTTCTTGCGTATCCGCTTGATGTGGCTGTCGATCGTGCGGTCGTCGACATAGATGTTGTCGCCATAGGCCGCATCCATGAGCTGGTCGCGGCTCTTCACGTGGCCCGGCCGCACCGCCAGCGCCCGCAGGATCAGGAACTCGGTCACCGTCAGCGGCACCGGCTTGCCGGCCCAGGAGCAGATGTGCCGGGCGCCGTCGAGCACCAGCTCGCCGCGCACCAGCGGCGCCTCCGACTGTGGATTGAACTCGTCCTGGGCCAGGTCCTGGCGCCGCAGCAGCGCGCGGATGCGCTCGATCAGCAGGCGCTGGGAGAACGGCTTGCGGATGTAGTCGTCGGCGCCCATGCGCAGGCCGAGCACCTCGTCCACCTCGTCGTCCTTGGAGGTCAGGAAGATCACCGGCAGGGTGGAGGTCTTGCGCAGGCGCTGCAGCAGCTCCATCCCGTCCAGGCGCGGCATCTTGATGTCGAGCACCGCCAGATCGACCGGCCGCTGGTTCAGGCCGCGCAGGGCCTCCTCGCCGTCCTTGTAGGTGCGCACCTGGAAGCCTTCCGACTCCAGCGCCATGGAAACCGATGTCAGGATGTTCTGGTCGTCGTCGACCAGCGCGATGGTGTTCGTCATGATCCGCCCCTTTCCCGCAACACGTCGTCGCCAGAGTTCGGGTTTGCCCCCCCATTCCGGCAAGGGCTTGGCCGCAATGGGGCGAAGAATGCAGGCGGCGCCCCGAATGCGCCGCATTTCGATCGCCGCCCGTCCCGGTGTATAGCATGGGTATGACCGATCCAGACGCCAAGTCTTCCACATCCTCTCCCGCCCGGTCGGTGCGCGATCTGCTGCGCTCCTGCGACCGGGCGGTGCTGGCCACGGTACAGCGCGCCGAGTCCGAAGCGCCGACCGGCTGGCCCTATGCCTCGCTGGTGATGATGGCGGTCGACCAGGACGCATCGCCTCTCCTGCTGATCTCCACCCTGGCGGATCACACCCGGAATCTCCTGGCCGATCCCCGCGCCAGCCTGCTGGTCGACGGCACCGCCGGGCTCGACGAGCCGCTGACCGGCGCCCGGGCGACGGTGATGGGCCGCCTGGAGAAGACCGACGACCCGCGGCACCGCGCCCGCTACCTGGCCCGCCACCCCTCCGCCGACATGTATGCCGGGTTCGGCGATTTCGCGGTTTGGCGGATGTCGGTGGAGCGCGCCCATATCGTCGCCGGCTTCGGCCGGATCCACTGGGTCGACGGCGGCGAGGTCCTCGGCGAGGTCCACCCCACCCTGGCCGAGCGGGAAGCCGATGTGGTCGGCCACATGAACGACGACCATGCCGATGCCGTCGCCCTCTACGCCAAGGTGCTGCTCGGCCTGGAGGGCGAGGGCTGGGCGATGACCGGCGTGGATGCCGAGGGCGCCGACCTGCGGCGCGCCGGCAGGGTCGCCCGCCTGCCCTTCGACACGCCGGTGGCCGATGCCGACGGCGCCCGGGTGGAGTTGGTCAGACTGGCTAAGAGAGCAAGGGCCGCCGCCGCGCCGGAGTCCTGATAATCGCGGAAATCCGCGGTTCCTTGAATCCCGATGCGTTAAGGTCTATATTCACGGGTGGAGACAGACAATGCTTCAACCCGTTCTGACATCGACGCCGACCAACGCGCTGCCCAATGCCGGGCTGGTGGTGCCGCGTCCCGTGCAGCAGGAGCAGTCCTCCAGTTCCACCCGCAACCTGACCTCCAACCCGGTTCGCCAGAACTCCGAGGCCGACGACGTCGGGCCCGACAGCGAGCAGGATCGCGAGCAGCGGGTGGACGGCAGCCGGGCCGCCTTCGCGTTCAGCCGGGGCAGCGGCCGCGGGGAAAATCTCGACATCTTCGTCTGACCGGGTCCGGTTGCGGGACATGACGGCGGCTTTGAGCCGCTTTTTTTGTGCCCGGCATCCCGCCAAATCGCCGCGTCCCGGTTGCGGGCGGCGCGCGGCGCCGCCACACTCCCCTCATGTCCGACGCCACCCCTCCCCGTTCCGGCCCGCAGGGTCCCGTCGTCCGCCGCGTGCCGCACGGCGACAACCGCGAGCGGCTGGTCTGCGACGATTGCGGCTTCATCAACTACATCAACCCCAAGATCGTCGTCGGTTCGGTGGTCACCCTGGGCGACAAGTTCCTGCTGTGCCGCCGGGCGATCGATCCGCGCGACGGCTACTGGACGATCCCGGCCGGCTATATGGAGGAGCGGGAGACCACGGTGGAAGGGGCGATGCGCGAGGCCTGGGAAGAGGCCTATGCCAAGATCGAGATCGACGCCCTGCTCGGCATCTACAACATCCCGCGGATCAGTCAGGTACAGATGATCTACCGCGCCCGCCTGCTCGACCCGGATGTGAAGGCCGGCGACGAGACGCGGGAGGTCGGCCTGTTCACCTGGGACGAGATCCCCTGGGACGACCTGGCCTTCCCCAGCGTGCACTGGGCGCTGGACCACTGGCGCCGCACCCAGGGCCAGAGCGATTTCCCGGCGTTCCCGGAACCGGTGCAGGGGTTGTAGCCCCTTCCACGCCCTCTCTGCCGCCCCCCACTCCCTCCCCCGTCATCCTGATGCAAATCAGGATCCTGCCACCTGCCCTTCCGAGCCGCCGGCCCTTCCGCAGCGCCGGTGCTTGGTCCTGACTTTCGTCAGGACGACGGAGAGGGGCTGGAATTGGGGACGGAGGTAGGTTGGATTGGAGCGGGAAACGAACCGCTCAACCGCAGGCCGGACACCCCGGACGCTTCTTGTACCGGATCTCCTGCACCGACATGTCGAGCGCGTCCCACAGCATCAGCCGGCCCTTCATGGGCTCGCCCAGGCCGAGGATCAGCTTCAGGGTCTCTGTCGCCTGCAGCGTGCCGATCACCCCGGCGACGGCGCCGAGAATCCCGGCCTCCTCACAGCGCGGGGTGAGCTCCGGATCCGGCGTCTCGGGGAACAGGCAGCGGTAGCAGGGCGCGTCGGCGTCCGGCATCACCGTGGTGAGCTGGCCCTCGAAGCGCGACAGGGCGCCGGCGACCAGCGGCACGCCCGCCGCCCGGCAGGCGTCGTTCAGGGCATAGCGCGTGGCGAAATTGTCCGAGCCGTCGACCACCACATCGGCGCCGGCGACGATCCGCCCGGCGTTGTCCGGCGTCAGCCGCTCGGCCACCCGCTCGACCGCGATGCCGGGATTGATCCTGGCCAGGGTCTCAGCGGCGGAGTCGACCTTGGGCCGGCCGACCGCGTCGGTCATGTGGACGACCTGGCGCTGCAGGTTGGTCAGGTCGACCGCGTCGTCGTCCACCAGCACCAGGGTGCCAACCCCGGCCGCCGCCAGATACAGCGACACCGGCGCGCCGAGCCCCCCGGCGCCGATCACCACGACCCGGGCGTCCAGCAGCCGCGCCTGCCCCTCCTCGCCGACCTCGTCGAGGATCAGGTGGCGGGCGTAACGGTGGAATTCGGCTTCGCTCAACTCTCGCATGGGAAAAATGTAGCCCAACCGCCCCGCCCCGCGCCACACTCACCGCCAGCTTCCGGCGTGGAGCGGAATAAGCTCTCATTTGTTCCGGTCTTCAGATCGCCGTCCCACCCGTCCCGCGTCCGTCCACGATCAACCCTGGACACCAGCGCCCTTGCCCACAACCTGTCGGCGCGCTTTGATCTCCGAAGGGAGGATGCATGCTCGAGCCCGCCGCCAGCTATGAGGAGGCGCGTGCCCGCTTTCGATGGCGGGTACCGGAGCGCTACAACATCGGTGTGGACATCTGCGACCGCCATGCGGAGGCGGGTGCCGGAACGGCGCTGATCTACGTGCAGGGCGACGGCCAGGTCCGCGAGGTCTCCTTCACCGAGCTGAAACGGGCGTCGAACCGGTTGGCCAATGTGCTGGCGGGTGCGCGGCTGGTCCGCGGCGACCGGGTGGCGATCCTGCTGCCACAGCGCCCGGAGACCGCCATCGCCCACATCGCCGCCCACAAGGCCGGCATGGTCTCGGTGCCGCTGTTCACCCTGTTCGGCGAGGATGCGCTGCAGTACCGGCTGTCGGACAGCCGGGCCGCCGCCCTGGTCACCGACCGTGACAGCCTGCCGAAGATCATGACGATCCGCGACCGGCTGCCGGACCTGAAGCTGGTGCTGGTGGCCGACGAGAGCCGCGACGGACCGGACTGGGAGGCCTTCGCCCCGGCGCTCGCCGCCGCGTCGGACCGCTTCACGCCGGTCGATACACTGGCCGACGATCCGGCGATCATCATCTACACTTCGGGCACCACCGGCCCGCCCAAGGGCGCGCTGCATGCTCATCGGGTGCTGCTCGGCCACCTGCCGGGGGTGGAGTTTCCCCAGGAGTTCTTCCCCAAGCCGGGCGACCGGTTCTGGACGCCGGCCGACTGGGCCTGGATCGGCGGGCTGATCGACGTGCTGCTACCGTCCCTGCACCACGGCGTGCCGGTCGTCGCCCACCGCTTCGCCAAGTTCGAGCCGGAGGCCGCCTTCGACTTCATCGCCCGACACGGGGTGCGCAACGCCTTCCTGCCGCCGACCGCGCTGAAGATGATGCGACAGGTGCCCGACGCGCGCTGTCCGACCATGCGCTCCATCGGTTCCGGCGGCGAAAGCCTCGGCGCGGAACTGCTGGATTGGGGCCGGCGCACCTTCGGCTTCACCATCAACGAGTTCTACGGCCAGACCGAGTGCAACCTGGTGGTCGGCAACTGCGCGTCCATCATGGAGGTCCGCCCGGGCTCCATGGGCAAGCCGATACCCGGCCACGAGGTCGCCATCGTCGACGGCGACGGCAATTTCATGCCCCCCGGCGAGCCCGGCGCCATCGCCGTGCGGCACGGCGACCCCGTGATGTTCCTGAAATACTGGAACAAGCCGGAGGCGACGGAAGAGAAATACGTGGGCGACTGGATGCTGACCGGCGATCTCGGCCGCGTCGACGAGGACGGTTACCTGCACTACGTGGGCCGCGACGACGACGTCATAACCTCGGCCGGCTACCGCATCGGCCCGGGCGAGATCGAGGACTGCCTGATGACCCATCCGGCGGTGGCCCTGGCGGCGGCGATCGGCGTGCCGGACCCGCTGCGCACCCAGGCGGTGAAGGCCTGCATCGTCCTGGCCGAGGGCCACGCACCGAGCGACGAGCTGAAGCGGGCGATCCAGAGCCACGTGAAGACCCGGCTCGCCGCCCATGAATATCCCCGGATCGTCGAGTTCGTCGACGCCCTGCCCATGACAACAACCGGCAAGATCATGCGTCGCGTGCTGCGCGAGCGCCATGCCGAACCCGAGGGAGACCACCCGTGAGCCTGCACATCGATTACTACATCTCGACCTCCAGCCCGTGGAGCTATCTCGGATCCGGCCGGTTCATGGAGATCGTCAAGCAGACCGGCGCGACGGTCGGCGTGCACGCGGTCGATTTCGGCGCGGTCTTCGCCGTCTCCGGTGGCCTGCCGCTGCCCAAGCGCGCGCCGCAGCGCCAAGCCTACCGCATGATGGAGATGAAGCGCTGGCGCGATAATCTCGGCATCCCCCTGGTGCTGGAGCCCAAGGCCTTCCCGATCACCACGCCGATCTCCTCGCTGGCCATCATCGCCGCGCGGGAGAGCGGAGCCGACGCCCTGGCGCTGAGCGACGCGCTGCTGACCGCCCTGTGGCGCGACAACCGCGACACCGGCGACACCGAAGTGGTGAAGACGATCGCCGACGAGACCGGACTGGACGGGGCGGCGATCATCGAGGCGGCGCCGACCTACAACGACCAGCTCACCGCCGACACCCAGAAGGCGATCAATTCGGGGGTGTTCGGCGCGCCCAGCTATGTCCTGCCGGACGGCGAGATCTTCTGGGGCCAGGACCGCATCGACCTGCTCCGCTGGCGACTCGGACTCTGACGCCCATGCCCGCCATCCCCACCGTCGCCCTGATCACCGACGAGGTGAGCCAGGACCTGGACGAGGTCCTGGCCTTCACGGCCGAGCACGATGTCACCCAGGTCGATATCCGCGCCGTCGACAAACGCAACGTCATCCTGTTCGACAATGACGAGCTGGGGGCGCTGGCCGCACGGCTGGCCGACGCGGGGCTGACGGTGGGCTGCTACTGCTCGCCCCTGCTGAAATGGACCAGACCGGGCATGCCGGTGCCCGAGGGGACCAACTTCCACGGCTTCGACCCGGACGCCATGAGCCACGAGACTGCCATGGTGCACGCCTTCGAGGTCGCGAACGTGCTCGGTGCCCGGCAGATCCGGGTCTTCTCCTACCTCGCCTATCCCGGCTTCACCCCGGCGGATCTGGACGACGACCTGGGGCTCCTGCTCGACCTGGCGGAGGCCCACGGGGTGGATCTGGTGCTGGAGAACGAGCATGTCTGCAACGTGGCCACGCTGGCCGGCATCATCGCCGTCGCCGACCACCATCCGCACCCACGCCTGAAGGCGGCGATCGACCTCGCCAACCAGATGTCCGCCGGTCATCCGCCGCCGAGCGAGGACGAACTCGTCCACGCCGCCCGGCTGGGCGGCACCGTGCATGTGAAGGATCTCGCCCCGGACAAGACCTATGTGCCGGTCGGCCAGGGCGTGATCGACCACGCGGGCAGCCTCGCCACGATCCTGAACGCGGCCCCGGGCGGCGCGTTGCCGATCGTCATCGAGACCCACATGCCGCATGACGGCGCGGCGGCGACCGCCGCCTCGCTGAAGGCGGTGCGGGCTATGCTCGCGAAGATCTGCGAGGACGCCTGACGCGCCGGACGGAGGCGCCAGGAGACTTGATCGGGAAACCGGGACGGGGTTGAGTCGTCATCGGTAGGGGCCCGCCACGTTCGGAGAACGATCATGACGACGACCGCACTTTCCCTCACCCGCTCCGCCGCCCTGCTGTTGCTCTGCGGCGGATTGCTGGCGGGCTGCGGGTCCGACCGCGAGGAGTTGGCCAAGCTCGCCCCCTATGGCGCCGAGCCGCGGGAAAGCTGCGGCGAGACCTCGCGCGGCGTGTCGCTTGAGGATCTGGACGGCGACGTGGAGGATTGGAGCATCGACGAGGCCCGAGAGGAGCTCGGCCCGCCGCAGCTTCTCACCACCGACGGCGCCATCCGCCGGGCCGGCTGGTACGACGTGGTGCTGGGCCAGCAGACCTGCGGCACGCTGCTGGAGATCCTGGAACGCGGCGACCAGCGCATCGTCACCGTGCGCGACCTGAAATCCCACGAGATCTGGGGCGTGCTGGACGGCAAGTTCCCGGAATAGGGTGTGGCCGCTATTTCCCATGCTCCGCCATCCCGGCGAGCCCCGGGCTTGAACCGGGGGTCGGCCGGGACCCGGAACCGACGTTGGGGACACGGTCCCGGCCGCCCTCCGGATCGGGTCCGGAGGTCGCCGGGATGACGGATGAAGGTTGATGGCTTGCAACGGACGGCACACACCCTCGACATTCCCCCGCTTCGGCGTTAGAACCCCGCGCTTTCCGCGCTCTTGCCGTTGAGGTGCCGCCCATGCGCACGCACGCCGCCGAACGTTCGGCCCTGGTCGCCGCCATGGTGGCCATCGGCCTCGTCGTCCTGGTCTCCAACATCGCCGTCCAGTATCCGATCGGCGACTGGCTCACCTGGGGCGCGTTCACCTATCCGCTCGCCTTCCTGGTCACCGACCTGTCGAACCGGATCCTCGGCGCCGCCTCGGCGCGTCGCGTGGTCTATGCCGGTTTCGCGGTCGGCGTGGTGCTGTCCTTCATGGCCGCCACCGACGCCTTCGGTCAGCGCATCGCCGTGGCCAGCGGCGCCGCCTTCCTGACCGCCCAGCTCCTCGACGTGTGGATCTTCAACAGGCTGCGCCAGGGCACCTGGTGGCGCGCGCCGCTGGTCTCCTCGCTTTTCGCCTCGGCCCTGGACACCGCGATCTTCTTCGCCGGCGCCTTCGCCATGACCCAGGTGCCGTGGGTGCAGCTCGCGCTAGGCGACTATGCCGCCAAGCTGGCCATGGCGGCGCTGCTGCTGGTGCCGTTCCGCGCGCTGATCCGCCTGCTGCCGGCGGAGTGGCAGGAGGCCCCGGTCCGGCCGATCTGAGGACGGGCGCCGGATGCGCGTCGATCTGTTCGACTACACCCTGCCGGAGGAGCGGATCGCCCGCTTCCCGGCCCGCCCGCGGGAATCCGCCCGGCTGCTGGACCTGACCGGCGACGGAATGGCGGACCGGGTGGTGCGCGACCTGCCCGACCTGCTGCGGCCGGGCGACCTGCTGCTCTCCAACGACACCCGCGTCATTCCCGCCCGCCTGAAGGGCAGGCGCGGCGAGGCCGGGGTGGAGGTCACCCTGCACAAGCGCGACGGCGATGCCGTGTGGCGCGCCTTCGCCCGGCCGGCCAAGAAACTGCGCCCCGGCGACCGGATCGTCTTCGCGGAAGACCTTGCCGCCGGCGTCACCGACAAGGGCGAGGCCGGCGAGGTCACCCTCACTTTCTCCTGCGGCGGGCCGGCGCTGATGGCCGCGCTGGAAGCCCACGGTTCCATGCCCCTGCCGCCCTATATCAAGCGCGCCGCCGGCGAGGGTGCGGAAGATTCCCAGGACTATCAGACGGTTTTCGCTGCCCGCGACGGCGCCGTCGCGGCGCCGACCGCCGGGCTCCACTTCACCCCGGCACTGCTGCAGGCGGTGGAAGCGAAGGGCGTGAAGCGGGCGCTGGTCACCCTGCATGTGGGGGCCGGCACCTTCCTGCCGGTGAAGGCGGACGACACCGACGACCACGTGATGCACACCGAATGGGGTGAGGTCTCCGCCGAGACGGCACGGGCCATCGCCGAGACCCGCGCCACCGGCGGGCGGATCGTCGCCACCGGCACCACGACCCTGCGGGTACTGGAGGCGGCGGCCCAGGACGACGGCACCGTTCCGGCCTGGTCCGGCGACACCGACCTGTTCATCACCCCCGGCTACCGGTTCAGGGCGGTGGACATGCTGCTGACCAATTTCCACCTGCCGAAATCGACCCTGCTGATGCTGGTCAGCGCCTTCGCCGGGCGGGAGCGGATCCTGGCGGCCTACGATCACGCGATCGCGCAAGGCTACCGCTTCTTCTCGTACGGGGATGCCTGTCTGCTGGAGAGGACCACGCCATGACCATCGGCTTCGAGACCTGGGCCAAGGACGGCGCCGCCCGGCGCGGCCGCCTCACGCTGGCTCACGGCACCATAGAGACCCCCGCCTTCATGCCCGTGGGCACGGCGGCGACGGTGAAAGCGATGCGGCCCGAGTCCGTAGCCGAAACGGGTGCCGAGATCCTGCTCGGCAACACCTATCACCTGATGCTGCGTCCCACCGCCGAGCGCATTGCCGAGCTGGGCGGGCTGCACCGGTTCATGAACTGGAACAAGCCGATCCTGACCGACAGCGGCGGCTTCCAGGTCATGTCGCTGGCCGGCCGGCGCAAGCTCGACAAGGACGGGGTGACCTTCCAGAGCCATATCGACGGCAGCAAACACCGGCTGACCCCGGAGCGCTCCATCGAGATCCAGCACCTGCTGGGCTCCGACATCACCATGGCCTTCGACGAATGCACCCCGCATCCTGCGACCCACGAACAGGCGGCGGACTCCATGCGCCTGAGCATGAAATGGGCGGCACGGTCGAAGGAGGCGTTCACCGACCGGCCGGGGCATACGCTCTTCGGGATCGTGCAGGGCAGCGTCTATGACGACCTGCGGCGGGAATCCGTGGAGGCTCTGACCGGAATCGGCTTCGAGGGCTATGCCGTCGGCGGGCTGGCGGTCGGCGAGGGACAGGAGGAGATGTTCCGGGTTCTGGAGGCGACCACTCCGCACCTGCCCGACGACGCACCGCGCTATCTGATGGGGGTGGGCAAGCCGGGGGATCTGGTGGGAGCGGTCACGCGCGGGATCGACATGTTCGACTGCGTGCTGCCGAGCCGCTCGGGCCGCACCGGCCAGGCGCAGACCCGGCGCGGACCGGTGAACCTGCGCAACGCCCGGCACGCCGCCGATCCGCGGCCGCTCGACGCCGACTGCGCCTGCCCGGCCTGCACCGGCTACAGCCGAGCCTATCTGCACCATCTGCAGAAGGCCGACGAAATCCTCGGCCCGATGCTGCTGACCTGGCACAACCTGCATTACTATCAGGAGCTGATGGCCGGTCTGCGCGGCGCCGTGGAGGCGGGCACGCTGGCGGATTTCGCCGCCGCCTTCGCCGAGCAGCAGGCGGCGGGGGACATCCCGGCGCTTTGACGCGGCCTTTTTCTTCCGACACCGTCATCCCGGTTCGTCCCCGGGCCCGACCCGGGGCGAGACCGGGACCCTGGCGGCATCGCTGGGTCCCGGCCCGGCCCCGGATCAAGTCCGGGCCCGTCCGGGATGACGAGGTAAGATAAGATTTGAACATGACGGACGCCCCCACCCTCAACGAGCGCATCGAGGCCGAAGCCCGGGCCGCCGGGTTCGACGCGGTCGGCATCACCCGCGCCGATGTGGGCGCGCGGGAGCAGGCGCGGCTGGATGCCTTCCTCGCCGCAGGGCAGCACGGCGAAATGGCCTGGATGGCCGATACCCACGACCGCCGACGCGATCCGAAGACGCTCTGGCCGGAGGCGCGCAGCGTGGTCGTCTGCGCCATGAACTACGGCCCGGAGCACGACCCGCTGGACGACCTGCGGCGCACCGATCGGGGCGTGATCGCCGCCTATGCCCGAAACCGGGACTACCACGACCTGGTGAAGATGCGGCTGAAGCGGGTGGCCCGCTGGATGCATGCGGAACTGGACTGCGAGGTGAAGGTCTTCGTCGACACCGCCCCGGTGCTGGAGAAGCCGCTCGCCGCCAGCGCCGGGGTGGGCTGGCAGGGCAAGCACTCCAACCTGGTCAGTCGCGAGCACGGGTCCTGGCTGTTCCTGGGTGAGATCTTCACCACCCTGGACCTGACCCCGGACGCGGCGGAGACCGACCATTGCGGCTCCTGCCGACGCTGCCTGGACATCTGCCCGACCGACGCCTTCCCAGCCCCCTACACGCTCGATGCGCGTCGGTGCATCAGCTACCTGACCATCGAGCACAAGGGGCCGGTCCCGCGGGAATTCCGCGCCGCCATGGGCAACCGGATCTACGGCTGCGACGACTGCCTCGCCGTGTGCCCCTGGAACAAGTTCGCCGAGACCGCCCGCGAGGCCGCCTTCGTCGCCCGCGAGGACCTCACCCTGCCGCTGCTGAGCGAGCTGGCGGGTCTGGACGACGCGGCGTTCCGGGCCCGGTTCTCCGGCTCGCCGATCAAGCGGACCGGCCGCGACCGCTTCGTGCGCAACGTCCTGATCGCGCTCGGGAACTCCGGCACGGCCGATGCCCTGCCCAGTGTGACATCGCTGCTCGAGGACGACAGTGCGCTGGTGCGCGGCGCCGCCGTCTGGGCATATCTGCGGCTGGGGGGTGCGCCCGGCGACCGGCCGGCGCGGGAGAACGACCGGGAGGTCCTGGCGGAATGGGCGGCCGGACCGGATGAACGAGGATTGAGACGATGAGCGACCAGACGATCTACGGCGGCCTGAACCTGCTCGGCGGTGCCACCGCCCTGCCCGCCTCGCCCGAGGAGGCGGTGCTGGAAAAGGTGGAGAACCCACATCGCGGCACCGACTACGTGGTGCGGTTCACCCAGCCGGAGTTCACCTCGCTCTGCCCGGTGACCGGCCAGCCGGATTTCGCCTTCCTGATCATCGACTACGTGCCGACCGACTGGCTGGTGGAGAGCAAGTCGTTGAAGCTCTATCTGGGATCGTTCCGCAACCACGGCGCCTTCCACGAGGGCTGCACCATCGACATCGCCAAGCGCGTGACGGACCTGCTGGCCCCCAAATGGCTGCGCATCGGCGGCTACTGGTACCCGCGCGGCGGCATGCCGATCGACGTGTTCTACCAGACCGGCGAGCCGCCCAAGGGGCTGTGGATCCCGAGCCAGGACGTGCCGGTCTATCGCGGTCGCCCGTGAGACCCGCAGACGCGGACCATACAACCGTATTCCCGAACCCAATGCATGAAGACAAGTATAGGTATGTTTGGAATATTTCACTGGCATGGACCTCGCCATTAGCCAAGTATCTGGTATCGCCGTGAATTCAGGTGGGGGCCTGGTGAGCGAAAATCGGTCCGAATTTAATTCAATGTCTGATGACTGGGTTCGACCATTCCATGATATCGACGCGTTGACTGATCAAAATCAGAGGATGCTCTTCAGATACTGGCAGGACTCGCACTTGGGTGGCGACCTGCCGAGTCCGGACTGCATCGATCCTCTGGCGTTTCCGACGGCGGCCCTGCCGTTTCTCGTGCTCGAGGAATACGAGCGGGACACCAGGCGGTTCCGGACCCGTCTGACCGGTACCGCCTATCGCGACGCGGTCGGATACGAGGGCACAAACCGGCGCACCGACGAAACGCCGGGCGGGCACGCCGCGGCCGAGCGGCTGCACTGGATCGTCGAGGCCAGCCAACCCTACTGGTACCAGGGGCCGTTCAGCTTTTCCGCCAGGCCCTGGACGGCGTTCAGCGTTCTCAGCCTGCCCTTTGGCCGCGTCGACGAGCCGGTGAGCCGCGTGCTCTGCGTCTTCGATTTCCAGCCGGGCTGACGGGCGGATGACGGAGCCTGGACCCTGGGCGGGACTGCGGCCACCATGGCCGGATCGAACCGCAGGATATCCGACCATGTCCGAACCGCCCGCCGCCATCATGCTCGCCGACAGCGTCACCAAGCCGACCGGGGCCTGGATCGGCGCGGTGCTGGTCTCGGCGTCCCATGGCGGAGTCTATGCCGCCTATTGCGCCGCCAAGGCCGGGGTGCGGGCGATGATCCTGAACGACGCGGGGCGGGGGAAGGACGATGCCGGCGTCGGGGGCGCTGCCTGGTGCGACGCGCTGGGGCTGGCCTATGCGGCGATCGACACCATGTCGGCTCGGATCGGCAACGCCGAGGACATGGCGGCGCGGGGCGCGATCTCCACCGTCAACGAGGTGGCGCGGACCGTCGGCGTGGCCGTCGGGCAGCCGGTCATGGAGGCGGCCCAGCTGTTGACCCTCGCGCCGACGGTCACGGCCGAGATCCCGGTCTATGAGGAGGCCCGCACGGAGCTGCCGCCGGGGCCGAGCGGCCGGCACGTCGTCCTGGCGGATTCCGCGTCGCTGATCGGACCGCAGGATGTCGGCCAGGTCATCGTCTGCGGCAGCCATGGCGGCATGCTTGGCACCGACCCGATGACGGCGCTGAAGGTCGACGGCTATGCCGCCTTCTACAACGATGCCGGCGGCGGGGCGGACGGCGCCGGCTTCTCCCGCCTGCCCGCCCTGGACGACCGGGGCATCGCCGCCGGCACGGTCGCGGCGATGAGTGCCCGCATCGGCGACGGACGCTCGACCTACGAGGACGGCGTGCTGAGTCGGGTGAACGCGACGGCGAAACGGCTGGGCGGTGCGGAAGGCATGGCGCTGAAGGACTTCGCCCAGCGGCTGATCGCCTGAGTACCGGCGCCGCCGTCATAAGCGGATATGGCGCGGCCATGGAAATATGTGTCGGCGGGATCTAAGAAACACCCTTGGCAGCACCCCATCATACGCGGTGAGATCTGCGCCCGCGCGACAGCGGTCCGTGGGATCACCCGCCGCGACACAGACCACCGACGGAGAGAACGATGCCGCTATATGGCAAGGGCATGCTGGTCACCTTTACCGAGGTCGCCGGCAAGCACGAGGAAGAGTTCAACGAGTGGTACAACCGCGAGCATGTGGACGAGCGGGTGTTCATGCCCGGCTTCAAACGGGCGCGCCGCTATCTGGCGGCCGACGACCGCGCGAAGGTGAAGTATTTCGCCACCTATGAGACCGACACCGTCCGCGACCTCTGCGCGCCGGAATACATGAAGCTGCTGGGCGACCAGTCGCCCTGGTCGAAGAAGGTGATGGCGCTGTTCACCCATTTCGACCGGCTCACCGTGGAATGCACGGTCGACCTGACACACGGCTTCACCGGTGCCGCCGGCCTCGCCCGCTTTTTCCCGGCCGAGGCTCAGAAGGCCGATCTCCGCAAGGCCCTGGCCGAGCAGATCCTGCCGGAAGTGATCAAGCGCCCGGGCGTGCTCGGCGCCTGCGTGCTGGAGAACGACCTGGACGTGGTCGCCGAAGGCATCAAGGCCCAGGGCAAGCCGGTGCCGACCGACATGAAGCAGGAATGGCTGGTGATCCTCGACACCGATACTCCGGCGACGGCCACCCTGGCCCTGGAGGCGGCGTTCGGCAACGACGTGCTGCAGCCCTACGACCTACCGACCTCGGCGGTGGAAGCCTCGTCCTACTACATGACTTTCGGCAATCAGCGCTGACGGAGTTCGCATGTCCTGGTTTATCGGTGTCGACGTTGGCGGCACCTTCACTGACTTCTATGCGGTCGACCGCGACAGCGCCCAGGTCGTCGTGCACAAGACCCCGTCCACGCCGCACAACCCGGCGGAAGCGATCCTGGAGGGGCTCGACGCCCTGTCGGAGGCCAACGGCATCCCGGCCGACTCGATCACCCGCCTCGCTCACGGCACGACCGTCGCGACCAACGCGCTGATCCAGCGTAAGGGTGCGGCGCTGGCGCTGATCACCACGGAAGGCTTCCGCGACTTGCTGGAGATCGGCCGGCAGATCCGCCCGAAGATGTACGACCTGAAGGCCGACGCGCCGCCGCCGCTGATCCCGCGCAAACACCGCTTCGAGGTGCGCGAACGGATGATGGCCGACGGTACGCCGCGCATCGCCCTGGAGGACGCAGCCATCGACGCGGCAATCGATCAGGTGGAGGCCTCCGGCGCGGAAGCGGTCGCGGTCTGCCTGCTGTTCGCCTTCCTGAACCCGAAACATGAACAGAAGATCGGCAAGCGACTGGCGGAACGGCTGCCGAACGTGGCGGTGTCGCTGTCGAGCGCGGTGCAGCCCGAATTCCGGGAGTACGAACGGTTCTCCACTGCGGCGCTGAACGCCTATCTGCAGCCGCTGATCGGCCGCTATATGCGGCATCTGGGGAAGGAGCTCGAGGAGAGGGCGCCGAAGGCGCGTCTCGGCATCAACCAGTCGAGCGGCGGGCTGATGTCGGTGGAGCGGGCCGCGGACTTCCCGGTCCGCACCGCCCTGTCGGGTCCCGCGGCCGGTGCCGTTGGCGCCGCCCATGTGGCGCGGCTGGCCGGCAAGCCGAACGTCATCACCCTGGACATGGGCGGCACCAGCGCCGACGTGGCGCTGATCCGCGACTTCGAGGCGGAGATCGGCTTCGGCCGCGAGGTTGCGGGCTTCCCGGTCCGCCTGCCGATCGTCGATGTGGATACGGTGGGTGCCGGCGGCGGCTCCATCGCCTGGTTCGATCGCGACGGGCTGCTGAAGGTGGGTCCGGCCTCGGCCGGTGCGGTACCGGGTCCGGCCTGCTACCGCCGCGGCGGCACCGAGGCCACCGTCTCCGACGCCAATCTGGTGCTCGGCCGGCTGTCCGGCAGCCTGATCGGCGGGGCGATGACCCTGGATCTCGATCTGGCGAAGCAGGCGATCCAACCGATCGCCGACAGGCTCGGCTTCTCCATCGAGAAGACGGCCGAAGGCATTCTCGGGATCGTCACCGCCAACATGGTCCGCGCCATCCGCACGGTCTCGGTGGAGCGCGGTCACGACCCGCGCCACTTCGTGCTGATGCCGTTCGGCGGCGCCGGCGCCCTGCATGCCGGCGAGGTGGCCCGGGCCCTGGACATGGCAGAGATCGTGGTGCCACCCGCGCCGGGCATTCTCTGCGCTCAGGGCCTGGTCGTCTCCGATCTGAAGGAAGATTTCGTCGCCACCGCCCGACTGCCCCTGGCGGAGACGAGCCGCGCCGATATCGACGCGGCCATCGCGCCCATGGCGGAAGCCGCGCGGGCCTGGTTCGAGACCGAGGAAATCGCGCCGGCCCGTCGCCGCCTGCGGCTGGCCATCGACCTGCGCTATGTCGGGCAGAACTTCGAGCTGCTGGTCGCGACGGACGAGACCGACGGCTCGGTGCCGTCGCTGCCGGATATCGCGGAGATGAAGCGCCGGTTCTTCGCCGCGCACGAGAAGACCTACGGCCACTATACGGCCGACGATCCGATCGAGACGGTGAACCTGCGCCTGACCGCCATCGGCGAGGCGGAACGCATTCCCCCGCCGATGGTCGCGGGCGATGCCGGCAAGCACCCCGCGCCGACCGCACACCGGCCGGTCTGGTTCGACGGCAAGGAGCACGACACCCCGGTCTACGACCGCGCCAGGCTGGCCCCGGCGCAGTCCTTCAAGGGGCCCGCCATCGTCGACCAGCTCGACGCCACCACCGTGGTCCATCCCGGCGACACCGTGACGGTGGACGCCGCCCTCAACCTGATCATCGAGGTGTCGCGATGAGCGCCGAGACCAAGACAACCGGGCCCGATCCGATCACCACCGAGATCGTCTTCAACGCGCTGCAGTCCGTGGCCGACGAGAGTTTCGTCGCCCTGATGAAGAGCGCCTATTCCACCAACATCAAGGAGCGCCACGACCACTCCACCGCGATCGTCGACCGCAACGGCCGACTGGTGGTGCAGGCGTCGGGATCGATCCCGATCCATCTCGCCTCGATGCTGGGGCTGATGCAGAAACTGCTGGAGAAGTATCCGGTCTCGGAGATCCACGAAGGCGACGTGTTCTGCGCCAACGACCCGCATGTCGGCGGGGGCACGCACCTGCCGGACGTGAACCTGGCCATGCCGGTGTTCTCGGACGGGGAGTTGGTCGGCTTCGTGTGCAACATCGCGCACCATGCCGATGTCGGCGGGATGTCGCCCGGCTCCATGGCCGGCGGCATGACCTCGATCTATCAGGAGGGATTGCGCATTCCCCTCATCAAGCTGTTCCGCCGGGGGGTGCTGGACCAGGACCTGTTCGACCTGATCCTGCTGAACGTGCGCGTCGTGGAGGAGCGGCGGGGCGACTACAACGCCCAGTTCGCGGCCCTGCGCCTGGCGCATCGGCGGCTGCTGGAAATCGTCGGGCGCAACGGGCGCGAGACGGTCGAAGCGGTGTTCGACGGCATCATCAGCCGGACCCACGCCCGCATGAAGGAGAGCATCGCCGCCATCCCGGACGGCATCTACAGTTTTGAAGACTTCATGGACAATGACGGGGCGGGCCTCGACGACATCAAGATCGCCGTGACCATCACCATCGACGGCGACAGCGCGGTCTTCGACTTCACCGGCACGCAAGAACAGGTGCCTGGCAACGTGAACATCCCGTTGAATGGGACGATCGCGGCGGTGTGCTACGTGCTCAAGGCGATGCTGGATCCGGAGATCCCGAACAACCACGGGGTCATCGATGCGGTCACCGTGACCGCGCCGTCTGGCACGGTGGTCAGCTGCGTGGAGCCCGCATCGGTCGCGTCGCGGGCGCATACCTCGCAACGCATCGTCGACGTGGTGATCGGTGCGTTGGCCGACGCGCTGCCGGACAAGGCGGTGGGGGCGGCCAACGGCGCCAACTCGATGGCGATCTTCGCCGGGACCGATCCGCGCTCTGGCCGGCCCTATGTCTATCTGGAGACACTCGGGGGAGGGTTCGGCGGCCGGAACGACCGCGACGGGAAGGATGGGGTGCAGGTCCACATCACCAACACCTCCAACCTGCCGGTGGAAGCGATCGAGATGGAGTATCCGCTGCTGGTGGAGGCCTATGGCCTGATCGAGGATTCCGGTGGGGCCGGTACCTGGCGCGGCGGGGCCGGCCTGCGCCGGGTCGTGACGCCGGTGGGACACGACTGCGTTTTCACAGGCATCGGCGAGCGCTTCCGCCACCAGCCCTGGGGCGTGTTCGGCGGCAAGCCCGGACGCTCGGGCCATTTCTCGGTTCGCACCATGGAAGGCGAAACCAAGGACATGCCGACCAAGTTCGGCGACGCGCCGCTGCGCCAGGGCGACAGCGCCATCGTAGAGACGCCAGGCTCCGGCGGTTACGGCCCGCCGGAGCAACGGCCGGCCGAAACCCTGGCGGAGGACTGGAATTCCGGCAAGTTCTCAGCCGGATTCATGCGCGAGCATTATGGTTGGGAAGCGCCGCCGAGCGACTGAGAGATCCGGCCGACGACTGCATCGCGGACCGCGACGACAATGTCGAAGACCGGCGAGATAACGGCCCCGACCACGGCCGCCACCTCCGCCGGCATCGGCGTTTCCGGATAGGCGGCGTTCCAGGTCCACGCGACCAGAACGCCCGAGCCGACGGCGGCACCGGTAACCGTGCCCTTCATCGCCACACCTCCATCGACCGGCAGCCGGGGTTCGTCGGCTCCGACGGCCCCTCAACCAAAGCGGCGAAAACACCGATGCTCGCCTCGAACCTGTTCATGGCGGATCTCCTCTGACGCTGGCGGGCATTGTCACGGGCTCGGCAGATTGAGCAGGGCCGCCAGCCCGCCGAGAACGGAGAGGGCGATGGTGCACAGCACGCCCAGCAGAAACGCTTCGATCCGGCCAACGCGCCGCTCAAGGTCGCGCAAGCGGTAGTGCAGCAGCGCCCCTTCCGGCCCGCGGGACCCCGCCGGGGAAGGCGTCGGATCGACGAGGTGAAAGTCCGGCATCGGGAAAAAGCCTCAGGGGCGTCCGACAGGGCGTGGCGGCTTGCCACCAAGCGGAGCGAGGCAATCACCGGCCGGCCCCGCCACGGGACGGGAAGACGGGGATGTCATCAATAGTCCGCTCCCATAGCGACCGCGATCACCTGTCCGCCGACGATACTCACCGCGATGGCGAACCCCAGCACCGCATCGGGTGGCAGGTCGAACAGATCCACCGGATCGTTCTGATCGATCACGGTGACCCGCCCGCCATTGACGGTGGTCGCGGTCAGTGTATGCGCCGGAATCAGGGCCTCAAGGTGCGGCAGATAGGTCCAGTTCGATCCGGCGTTATGGGAGACGAAGAAGCGGACGGTGGTCGTCGTGACCGTAGCCGATGCCCCGGCATACAGGCCGGTGATGCGCGTTCCGTTGACGCCGGCGGCGAGCAGGGCGGTGATGGTGCCGGAACCGTCCGTCGCGGAATTCGCCGTCGCCACTCCGGCCGTCTGATATCGCGGCATCTGTGGCCAGGCAGGCGTGTTGGTCAGGGCCATCGCTGGGTCCTCCGGATGAATTGAGGAAGGGGATGAACGGCGTCGATGACGCCTACTGACTGAGCGCGTACGCCGACCCGAGTGTCACGGCATAGCTCTCCAGATTTGAGGCGTTTAGGATGGCGAAATTGCGTGCGTCCAAGTCCGCGTTCAGGCTTGGTGCAGGGTCTAACAGCAGGCTGCGCACTACCGTAGATGGATGGCCCACGACCCAGTCATTCGCATACCCACCCTGAGACGCAATCGTTACGTCTAACTGTAAGCTGTGTCCTACGAATGAGGTGACGACACCAATAAGATAGACAGTAAGGTCGCTTGCACTCGCCACCCGAACCATCGTCCCGACCGGCAGGAAGATGGACGAGGCGTCCTGGTGCGTCGTCAGCGTCGTGTTGCCGGTCTCCACGAAATGTCCGGTGGAGGACGTCGCGTAGATGCCGGAGATCAACGCCGACGATTCCGCCATCGACCGGAGAATCGCGGGCAGGCCGTTATCCTCGTCGGCATAGGCGTTGCCCTCCACATTTTCCTGGGTATAGGTCCGTCCGGCGATGGTCACGCTCCAGGCCATGAACTGCTCCTCTATTCGCGGTATCGGGTGGCACGACGGTCAGAGAAGTTCCTCGACGACGAAGCGCCGGGAGTAACGGCCGGGCTGGCCGTTGATGATCGGAGCCGACTCTGCCAGCGCGCCGTAGAGCGTGTGCCGATGGGCGTGGGTCCGGTCCTCGGGGTCGGCGATGACCATGATGTCGCCGCCCTTTCCCTTGAGCCGCTCCAACTCGTAGGCGTGACCGAACATCTCGTCCTTCTCCAGATGGTCGATGACGAACCGAAGGCGCCGGAACCGGGGCCGGGCGTTCACGAATACCTGGCCGCCCCGGGAGCGCTTTATCTCGCTTTCGTCGACCTGCTCGATCGACCAGCCGTACTGGAAATTCACCGAGGGTTGCCAGGCCGGCCCGGCCACCAACCGGCCGGCCTGTAGAAACCCCGCCGGGTTCACCGGGTCGGCCAGGTCAAGGCGCAGGTAGCGCGCCCGGACCGGCTGGTCGATGGCATGGATCGCCTGGGCGCCGTAGGTCTCCACCTCGTCGGGGTCGAACCGGCCACCCCAGTTGAATTCGCCCCATGCGCCTACGCCGAACGGGAAGGCGGCGGGCCAGATGTCGAAATTGCCGGTGTCATGCAGCGGCGCGGAGAGGTCCGGCGCATTGCCGAGTCGGATCCGCCAGCGGCCCGATTGGGTGAGGTTGTGGTGGATCAGGGCGACGAAGCGCACCAGTTGGCGCGCTCCGAAATCGACCGTCACCACGGTTCCCGCCGGATCGGTTCCGGAGGTGCGGGCAATCCGGGAAGGCTGCCGGTCCGCCAGGTTGGACACCGGCAGCGTCCCGCTCCACGACCCACCGGACAGGGTCGCCGCGTCCACATGATTTCGATACGAGATCAGGATGCTGGCCATCGTGTTCCTAGCCCCAAAGGTCGAGGGTGATCTCGTTCACAGCCGAATCCTCGACCATGCCGACAACCACCAGATTGCGCCCCTCCGCCAGCCCATGGCGGGGATAGGTCAGCCGCACGGTCTGCCCGAGTTCCAGCGCGAAAGGCTGGGTCTTGAGCAGCACCCGGAACGCCACCCGCCCGGCTCCGAAGATCGACAGCAGCCGGGCCGCTTCGTCCTCGGCGGACGCCGCCTCGGTTAGCAGAGTGGCTACCACCGCCTCCTCTGACAGCGGGTGGCGGATGCGCAGGGCGGGATCGGCGGCGGCCTCGACGCGCACCGGTTCGGCCAGATCCGCCCTTGCCTCCTCACCCACCGCACCGGCGACGAAGGCCGCGTCCAACGGTTGCCAATAGCGCCGATACTCGACGCTCTGGCGCCACACAGGGCGGGCGACGGCGAGCCGTTCGAGGTCCAGCACATGGAAGTCGTAATAGGCCGCCACCGGCGTTTCGCCAGGCGCCTCCACCCGGCCGATGGTCATGCGCCCGGCGCGGTTGAAGCCATAATGGGCGCCGACGCTATCGGCCAGGGCGTCCAGGATCTCACCCATGGTGCTGCCCTCGCGAACCCACACGCCCACGCGGTCGTCATGGGCGGCGGCGAAGGCCGCGAAGCCGGCGGCATCGATCGGTATCGGGTCCTCGGTCAGGGTCCGGGTTGTGACAAGACGTGCGATCAGGCCGGCCACCGTTTCCACGTAGACTCCGCCGGCCTTGTCGCCGCGCACATCCGCTGTGACGGTCCCGGCTGCCGACGCCCCCAGCCGGAAGGTGCCGGCGGCGGTATCGACGCTGAACTGCCCTGCCGACGGAGCGCCGCCCACCCGGGTCAGGGCCAGGCCGGCATCATAGACCGCGTCCACGTCCTCGATGGCGCCGTCATGGACCTGATAGGTCAGGGTCGCCGGATCCACGAGCACGGCCGGGACGTGATAGACACGCCCGAAGGCGAGCGGCTTCTCGCGATCCTTCAGGCCGATCCGGCCGTCGAGCCCGCCGGTGCCGCCATAGGTGCCGCGCTCGATCCCGGCCTCGAAGCGGGACTGCAGGTCGCGCAGCCGCACCGTCACACTGATATCGTCGAACTCGGCCCCGTCTGCCGTACCGTCGAAGATCGTCTCGAACTCGGAATAGACGAAGTCCTCGCCCCCCAGCAGCACCCGAACCCGCCGCCCGTCGAAGGCCAGGGCGGTCATCGGGTCCAGCAGGCCGTCGGCGTTGTTGAGCAACAGGGTCCCGGCCCCCGGCACCGAGCGGCCGGAAAGCTGGCCGCCGGCGAAGAGCTGGCGCTCGAAGTTCAGGGCCGCCAGCAGCCGCGGGGCGAAATAGGTGTCGGCCGGCGTGTCGGTCCGGCCGGTGACGAAGCCGTCATCGCTGAAGTAATGCGGCGCCGTGGTCTCCAGCGCCGGGTCGTAGGGTTCCAGGATCACCAGGTAGCGCCGCCGGGCCAGCGGGTCGGCGATCAGGTCGTCGAAGGCGCTCATGCCGCCCTGCCCGGGCCGCGGGATGCCGCGACCACCCGCTCCAGACCTCGGCGCAATGCGGCGTTGTCGGCCCGCATCGCCGTCACCGCCGCGGTCATGCGGCGCGTCTCGCTGATCAGATCGGCGATGCCGTCTTCACCGCCGGCGACCGCCGGTCGATCGTTCGCCGGTGCCGCGATGGTGACCGGAATGGATCGGCCGTCCGGCAGCGGCACGAAGGCCTCGGGCAGCCGGCCCTCGCCGAACAGGGCGAGCTGTGGACTGTCCGCCACACCGCCGACGGCATAGCGGGTCAGGGGAAGCGAGCCGCGCGCCGTCATGATGCCGCCTGCCGCGAAGGGAATGGTCTGGTCCAGCAGATCGACGATCCGGTTGATCTCGTCGGAGAGCCCGGCTCGAAAGGCGCCGAACTGTCCGGACCCGAAATCCCCGGCATAGCCGGTGAGTTGGGCAATGATCCGGTTGCGGGTCGGTGCCTGACCAAAATTCGCGTTCGGATTGGGTAGGCCGCCCAGATCGCCGGAGAAGCCGCGGGCGATGGTCCGCAACTCCTCGAGCTGCGCCTGGGCGACATCGAGCTGTCGCTCCGCCACGTTCCGGGTTTCCCCCAGGGCGCCATCCACCGTGGCGAAGATCCGGGCGTAGTCCTCGTTGCTGGCATAGAAATCGCGCGCCAGCCGCAGATAGTCCTCGGCCGCCCCGCCCAGGTCGAACTGGGCCTCCTGGTCGCCCTCCGCCGCCCTTGCGGCGAGGGTCTCGAAGAAGCTGCGCGCCTCGTCGAGCTGCTGCTGGGGCGACAGTGTCGACAGGTTCGGGTCGAGGGTGATGCGGCGCCGCGTGTCGGCGATGCTGTCGATGACCCGCTCGGCGGTGAGGGCGAGCCGCTCCTGTTCGTCGATCTGAGCGGCGAGTTCCCGGTTGGCCAGCCGCGTGGCGTCGGCCACCGAGAACTGCGTCGTCACGTTGTCGTTGGCGGCCTCGCGGCTCTGCTCCAGGGCGTCGGTCAGGACCTCCATGACCAGCGTATTGTCGGCGAAGGCCGTCCGCACCGCCTCGATGGCATCCAGATCGAGGACGTCGGGGCTGAACAGATCGGAGAGCTGATCGCGCAGGACGGCGTCGAGATCCGATAGGTCGGTCAGTCCCATCGCCTCGCCGACCGATCGCCGGTCGTCATACTCGGTGAGCCGGTCGGCGACGCCGTCGACGATACCCAGCCCGGCGGCGGACCGCGCGTCTCGCTCCAACTCTTCGGTGAAGGAGTCGCTCAGCTCGGCGAGCACCTCCGGCAGCAGCGAACCGGATGCCTGCAGATCGGAGAACGAGGCGCCGAGCTGATCCAGGACCCCGGCCAGGTCGTCGCTGCCGTCCAGCAGGGCGAGCAGCCGCTCCCGGTACAGCGCTTCCAGTTCCGAGAAATCTGTGATGCCGATCGCCTCTCCGTCGGCACGGCGATCCTGATACTCCCGGCTCAGCACCGCCACGCCGTCGACCGCCCCAAGCCCGCGCGCCTCGCGCAGTTCGCGGGCCACCTGATCCGTGTAGTCGGAGCGAAGCTGCGCCGTCAGCAGAGCGGTGGCCTCGGCCACCTTTTCGGCCACGTCGATGGCGGCGACACCCAGATCCGGAAATACCCGTGTGGCCTCGGCGATGTCCTCGTTTATCCGTTCCAGCTCGCCCTGCAACTGGCCGATGGCCGCCGTGCCGGCGATCAGGCGCTCCTCGAACGGCCCGATCGTCTCCAGCTCGAAACCGCCGGCAATCGTCTCGATCAGGCCATCCACATCCGCCGCGGCGATGGCGAAAGCGTCGCGCACCCGCTGCTGGTTGTCGAGATACGCCTGGGACCGCTCGGTGGTCCGCTCCACCGCCTGACCGAGGTCGGAGGCGGTGGCCACCAGATCCCGCAGGGCCTCGTCGGCAATCGAGACCGCGCCCCCGACGACCTCGATCATGCCGTCGGACAGTGTCTGATCGCCATACGGCCGCCCCTCGTCGGTACGCTCCCCACCGGCGAAGGTCAGGGTCCGGCCGGCGACGCCGAGGCCGACAAGCGTGTTCTCCGTCTCGTCGTAGACACCGGTGACGCCCGGCTGGAACCGAGGTGACCCCTCGTCCTGCTCATACAGAAGGGTCGTGCCGGCATCGGGAACCGGGGCGCCGATTCCGACCCCATCGTCCCCGGCCGAGCCATCTTGCGAAGACAGAGCTTCCTCGCCCGGAAACAGACTCATCGCCCGGTCCAGGAACGTGCGGATCGCCTCCACTCCGTCGGTGGCCAGGGTGCGTCCGGTCTCCTGGATCCCGAGCCGCTGGCGCTGCAGCGCGACCGTATAGGCATCGACCCCGTCGCCGGCCTCGGAGAGTGCGTCGCGCAGGGCGCCGAAGCGTTCGGCGAAGATCAGGTCGTCGAACAGCGCTTCCAGGCTGTCGGCCACGGAGTGCTTCGCCGCTTCGGCGACGTCGGGCGCGTCGATACCCTCCAGCCCCTCGCGGACGATGAACTTCACCGCCTCGGCGACCAGCTCGGCCTCGGTGAGGCCGCGGAACCGGTCCGCGTCCTCCGCCTGGGCGCCGATGATGGCCTTGAAGTTGTAGCCGCCGGTCTGGCCCGATCCGTCCTCGGGGTTGGGGAAATAGCCGATATCGAAGCCGTTGCCGTTGAGCACGCCGCCGAAGCGGGACTGCACGCGCTCGATCCCGGCGAAGATGGCATCGACGGTGTCGACCAGGGCCGAAGGATCGCCTCCGTTGTCGGCGGAATAGACCGCCTCGCCGGTATCGGGCGAGACCCGGGCGACGGTGGTCGGACCGACCGAGGGAGACGGGGCGAAGAGCGCCGGCCCCAGAACCTGCGCCAGAGTCAGCGCCCCGGCGATATAGGGGCTCGCGGCCCCCAGGACGCCAAGGCTACCGCCGAAAGTGCCGCCGAAGATCCCGCCGAACGGTCCGCCGCCGGTCGCCAGGCCGATCAGCGAGGAGCCGGCGCCAAGCAGCGAGCCGAGGCTCGGACCGCCGCCGCTTCCGCCCAGCAGGCCCGACAGATCGAACCCGAGCCCGCCACCCCCACCAAGCACGCCGAGCTGACGGAACACGGCCGTGGCGATGGGAACGATGGAGCGGAACAGGGAGGAAAAGCTGATCTCGCCGTCCCGGGCGACCTGCTCGAACAGATTGCCGAACATCCGGATCATGCGGTCGCCGAAGCGATCCCACACCGCCACGGAGCGGTCGGCGGCCCGCTCGTTGCCCCGCAGGATGCCCTCGCTCAGGCGGTCGCCCGCGAAGCCGATCCCGCGCACCACGTCGTCCACCAGCCCCTGGAGAGCGCATCCGGTTTCCGGCAGGGCCGCCGGCGTCGCGACCTGCGCCACCAGCCGGGCGAAGGCGCCTTCCGCCCGCACCGCCGCCTCGGCGAGCGCGCGCAGGGAGGCGTTCACCTGGTCCAGGTGCTCGCCACGCACCCAGGCACCCGATCTGTTCGCGGCATCCAGCAGCATCGCCGGCTCCAAGGTCAGTTGATTGCGGGATCAGGAAGACGTCGAATCATGAGGACGCGGGGCCGCGGCTCCATCGGCCCGCCGGGCCCGGACGCGTTCCAGATAGGCGCCGTCCATCGCCCGGATCAGCCGGTAGAACTCGGCCGTATCCGTGATCCCGGCGAGCCGGCAATAGGCGTCGATTTCGGCCAGGGCGATGGGATTTGCGACCGCCCCGCCGAGCCCCATGGACAGGCTCCGGCTGGCCGATAGGGTGGCGAAGGCTTCCGCCACCTCGTACAGGTCCTCGTAGAGTTCCGGCCGGTCGGCCAGCGCCGCCGGCTCCCGGCCGGACTGGGCCGCCAGCGTCTTCAGGAAGTCGACCCGGTCGCCCCAGTCGAACTGCCACCGCACGACGTCGCGGAGTTTTTTTCCGCATCCTCCAGGTCGCGCTCCCGGTACAGGTCCAGTTCGCCCGCCAGTTCCACGACCAGATCGCGGAAGTCGCGATAGGCCGGGTTCAGCAGCAGATCGCAGGCCGTCTCGCGGCTGTAGGGCAGCGGCGCGTCGCCGGCGGTCAGCCCGCGCCAGTCGAGCAGCACGGTCTCGGCCAGCACCTCGGCGGTGATCCGCTCGGTCACGGACTCGTCCAGCGAGCCCGCCCGCAGCGCCCGCCGATAGGGCTTCAGGCGCCGGGCCATGGCCTCGCGATAGCGGCGGTTGCCGATCCGTGCCAGACGGATCTGGGCATCGGAGGAGGCGTCGATGGTGGTCCACACGCCCTCGTCCTCACGCGCGGTGTCGGTCTTGAAACGGCTCAGGTCCATGGGTCGTCTCCTTGGGGTCTCTGGTGTCAGGCGGCGAACCGGTCGATCTGGATGCTGCAGTCGGTGTCGGGATCGCGCAGGGCCTGGAAGTCGAAATCGGCCATCACGTCGCGGTCGTTGCCGCCGGCCTGGACCCGCCCGCCGGTCAGCTTCACCTTGGGAAGGCTGACCACATAGGCGTTGCCGTCGCCGTCCTGGACGCGGAAGGACAGGGAGGTTTCGGTCCCGGCCAGGTACTTCTGGTACCAGGCACCGTCGGAGAAATAGATCGACACGCTGCCGGTCACGGTGCAGCGGCCGGCGCCGATATCGACGTTGCCGAGCGCGCCCACCGCCTGGATGCCGCGCAGCCCGTTGGCGACCCGCACCGAGAGCGCGCGCAGGACCGTACCCGCCAGCACCACCCCCGCCTCGCGCACCTCGCCGATATTGGAGACCGCGTTCATCACGTCGTTGACCGGCGCGGCCTGGGCGGCACCGGTGCCGACGGTAGCGTCGGCGATGGTCGCCGCCTTGCCCATGAAGGTGGCCGATCCGCGCAGCACCTGGCCGGTCTGGATGTCGAGGCTCAGGGTGTTGGCGACCATGCCGGTGAAGGCGATGAACTTGCCCACATCGGTGAAGGCCTTCTCCAGGGTGAAGGAGCTTTCCGTCACCCCGTTGCGCAGGACCGAGCCGATCATGTCGACGGTCAGTCCGGCCGCCGCCTCGTCCGCCACGGGCGCCGGCGAGACGCCGAGGCTGTTCGCCGCCACGCTGGTGACCTGGTAGTAACCGTTATTGGCGCCCGACGACGCGGCGAAGCCGGTCACCCGCAGCCACTGCCCGACGACGATCCCGGCCCCGGTGAAATCCGTGACCGTGCCGGTGAAGGCGCTGCCGGCATTGGAGGCGGCGATGTCGTCGGCGACCGAGACCGCCACCGGGGTGCCCCAGTCCGAGAACAGCGCCCCCGCCAGGAAGGCGTCATGAGCGCCGTAGCTCAGCTCGAAATCCACGTTGCCCGAGGCCTCGGCCCCGACCTGGATCAGGTCGACGATCTGACGGTCGGAGCGGACCTCGTTACTGGTCACGTTGCTGATGTTGTAGCCGAGGCTCTCGGACGTATAGCGAAGCTGCGTCATCGCCGAGGCCGGGGTGGTGCCCCAGACCGACTCCTTCAGGCTGTAGAGCTGTGCGCGACTGGTGTCGGCCATGGTGCCGTCTCCTTCGACATGGGATTAGACAGGGGGGATGGATCAGCGGCGGACGTGCAGGCGGAACACCGCCGGCTTGGCGCCGGCATAGGTGGCGGTGACCGACACCACACGGTGCAGGTCGCCGCCGATCACCAGATCGTCGCCCGGCGCCGGGTCGATCTGCAGACCATTGGTTCTTAGGGATTCCGCGGCGACGGTGACGAGCCGGTCGCCCCGGCGCACCACGCCGTCGGCATGGCCGGTTTCCACTTCTTCCAGAACGCCGCTCAACGCCACGTCCACGGTGGATTCGGTGACAGCGCCGGCCGTCGGGTCATAGCTCGGGACACCGGCCCGGCGCAGGGTCATGGGCGCGCCGGCCCGCTCGATCAGCCCGGCCACCATCGGCCGCAGCGTGTCGCCGAGCCGGGTCATGCCCGGATCACCGCGGCGGCCGCCGCCGACCGCACGAGACCGGCCAGCAGCAGGTCGATGAAGGGATAGGCCCTGCCCACCGGCGCGGTCTCGGCATAGCTCACCTCCACCGATCCGACCCGCTCGGACAGGACCCGCCCGCCGCGCTCGACCTGGGGAGCCAGTTCGTAGGACAGGGCGATCCAGGCCAGTTCGGCGCAGGCGTGCCTTACCGCTGCGGGGATGCCCGTATGGGTGCGGCCCTCCGCGTCGGTCGCCCCCAGGCGAGGCCAGCCGAGCGGTTGTTCGCCGACGGCCCGCGTGCCGATCCAGCGATAGCGGCCGTCGAGATAGGCGGTGGCCCGCAGCAGGCCCGCCTCGCGCTCGGCCACGGTCGCGTCCGCCCAGTCGGCGACAGCGCGGGCGGCGAAATAGGCATCGGCCTCGGCGAGGCTCGTATAGACGTCGGTTCCGGCGGTGACGGTCATGGTCGGCCTCCGATCAGCTTCGCTGCCGCCGACGGCGGCGCTTGCGGGTTTTCGTGGGACAGGCGGCGGGACTCGCCGGCGGCACGGGTGCGCGCGGTTCCTCACTCGGCAGCGGTGGCGGGGCGATGAAGTCGCCCTGGCCCAGCAGCCGCCAGTCGGCGTAGCGGCCGTCCTTGCGCGCCATGTAGTCGCGGTGATCCACGACGATCGGCTGGCCGGTGCGGGCATGCTCGAGCACGACCGTCGGTAGGATCTCGACATCGGACACGGGCATCTCCTTCGGCAAAGCTCGGGCACAAAAAAGCCGGGGCCGGTCCGCGCGAACGGACCGGCCCCGGCAGGATCCCGGCCGGTGGGGAACGGCCGGGCGGGAGGGACTTCGGGAAGCTCAGCCGGCGATGCGCACGGCCAATTCCGGGCGGACCAGCTTGACGCCCCACAGGACGTCGAACTCCCAGACCGTCTGCTTGTACTGACGGCTGACCTCCAGCCGCAGGGACAGGCCGGTCTGGGCGTCGGTCATGGCCAGGATCTGATTGCCGAGCGACAAGTCGGCGAGCCCGGCCGACAGCGGCCGCATGGCCAGCGCGAAGGCGTCGCGGTGGAAGGCCAGGTTGACCACGTGGCTCTCGCGCACCGTCACCGACGCGCCGTTGGCGACCGTCGATTTCAGCGCCGGCGCGATCGCGACCACCGTGTTGCCGGTAGTCAGGCCGGTCCCCGCCGTCACCACATAGGTCTGGTCGTGGCCGGCGAAGGAGATCACGTCGCCCGTCACCAGGGTCGGCGTGCCGGTATCGGAGGTCAGCGTGACGGAAGTATCGCCCGCCGTGCCGCCGGCCCCGGTGGTGATGGTGTAGGTGCCGTCGTCCGACGCGGTGCCGGACACATGGGTCGGCACGCCGTCATCGGCGAACCAGTCGATGCCGAACTTGCGGCCGACCTCTCCGTCGATCTTCACCGAGGACGAGCCGACCTTCTCCGCGTCGGAGAACTGGGCGAGTGCGAGGGCGTTGGTCTCGGCATCGAAGTCGAGCACGCCGCGGCGGTCGCTGCGCGGGGCGAGCTGCCGGTTCAGCAGCTTGCGCGCCAGGGTCGCGTCGGTCACGTCGGATCCGAACGGCGTGACGCCGGCGGTGCCCACATAGCCGGGAATGCCGACATACTCGGCATGGACGCTGGCGTTCACCGCGTTGGCGAGCGCCCGGATCGCCTCCGACATCTGCATTGGCACGAAGCTCTCGTCGTGGTCGATCTCCATGACCTCGCGGTCGGTCATGTGGAACCCGGCGCGTTTCCAGTTGTTGAGCTGGATCTGCACCACATTGGCCGCCAGCGAGGTCGGCACCGGCGGAGTGTTCGACGGCGTGACGTCGGTCGCCGCGATGGCGCTGGGCAGCGGCACGTCGATCGTGTCGCCCTTCTTCGCCGCGTCGGAGGAATAGTCGGAATTGACCAGGCGGGGCATGACCGCCTGCTCGCGCAGGGCCATCAGACCGCGCGCCAGGATCTTCGGCATGATGTCGGAGAGGCTGTTCGCCATGACGAACTCCTTGTGAAGGGATGAGGAAAAAAGGGGGGTCGCTCCGGCATCCCGCCAAGGCGCGTAGGGTCAGGCTCCGGCCGCCCGGGCCGGTGCTTGAAGGATCGTGCCGTCGCTACGCCACCCGAACCCTTCCGGCGGCGATGTCGGCGATGTGGCGGGCGACGGCGCGGGGGTCGGAGGCGGAGACCGTCACAGGTCCGGCGTCGCCGCGACCGGCGACCGGCGCACCGCTGCCGCCCTTGCCCGAGGCGTCGAAAGCCCGGCCGTAGACCGGATCGGCGCGCAGGGCCTCCACCAGCTCGGCCACAGACAGGGTCGTGCCATCGCCCGTCATCGCGGCGATGGTCCCGTCCTCGGCCATCGAGAGGTGGGACGCCACCACCGGTAGCAGCAGTTCCGGCACCCCATGGGCGGCCTGGATGGCGGCGCGGGCCTCGGCTTCCATGAGCCGGGCTTCCAGGGCGACGGCGCGGTCCGGTTCGGGAGCCGGGGGTGCCGGTTCGGGATCGGGCTGCGGAGTGGGGTCGGGCTCGACCGGCTCTTCCTCCACACCGTCGCGGGCGGCGAGTTCGGCCTTCAGCGCCTTGCGCTCGGCCCGTTCCTTCTCCAGCGCCGATTTCAGGCCGGAGACGTCCTCCACCCCCTCGGCGTCGAGGCGCCAGCGGCCGTCCTCAGTCTCCACGTAAAAGGCCCGCACCGCCTCCGGCAGCGCGTCCAAGGTGTCCACGTAAGCGGGAAGCGGCATCGGTCGGTCTCCGTCCGGTGAAAGCTCAGGCGAGGTCGGCGAGAATGCCGCGCCGACGGATCTCGGCGAGGAAGGTCGGCCGGTCGATCTCGCCGGCGATGCGGGCGCGCAGCAGCAGGTCGACCTCCTGGGCCTCCCGGGCGTCGAGCCCCATGTCGGGATCGAGGGTGACGCGGCCGGCACTGTCCGGCGGCAAGTCCATCCACTCCGCGGCGAGGCCCAGCGCGCGGGTCAGCCCCTCCTCCACCTCGCGCACCAGACCGGCCAAAGCGCTGTCGGCGCGGGCGGCGTCGATGGCGCGTTCGGTCGCGGTCGCCCCGCCGGTGCGGCCGACCAGCAGGTCAAGGCCCATCACCGCCATGCGGTCCTCCAGGTCCACCAGGTCCTGGCGGCCGGCGGCGATGGCGGCGCCGGAATGCTCCACATAGCGCAGGTCGGCGGCGTCACCGTCGCCCAGGATCAGCCGGTTCGGGCCGATCTCGACCCCGTCCTCGCCGACCTTCAGGTTCCGGGCGAACAGGATCGGCACGCGGGCCACATGCAAGATATGCCGCTGGTCCGAGCTCGACTGCCAATGGGCGAGGTTGAGCCAGGCCAGGTCCATCAGCGGCGGCCGGGCGGTCAGGAAGCCGGTGCGGCCGGCATAGATCGAGACGAACGGGATCCGGTCCAGGCTGGTCTCCCCGCCCGCTACCTGGCGCCAGCGCGCATCCTCGGAGCTGTCGGGCTTGCGCCAGACCGTCCAGCGGCCGGGCTCCAGTACCCGGACCTGCGGCACCACCCGCTCGCCCCAGGCGCCAGCACGCTCGACCACCGTCTCGCGGATGCGCAGCCGCTCCAGCGTCCCGCCGTCGCCGGCCCGCCAACCGATCAGATCGCGGGCCGGGACGTGGACGCAGTACGGTCGCGCGCCTCGGCGGCGCTCGTCGTGCAGGGTCTCCACGCCGTCGCGCGCCTCGGGATAGTCGACCAGCAGGTGAGTCACCCCGTCGGTCAGGGCAGCGCGCAGCACGTCGCGGGCGAAGGTGGTCAGGTCGCGGCCGCCGAGATCGAGGTCGCGGCACAGGGCCCGGATGCGGGGATCGGCGCCGTCGCCGAGGCTGGCCGGTTTGGCGAAGGGCTTGCCCGACAGGGTCTGCACCGCCCGGCCGAAGCCGTTGAACAGCACCGTGCGCGACAGCCGGATGCGATAGGCCTCCAGGCTTTCCCGCGGCTCGCGCGGCAGCCAGCGTTCGCCCGCCGCCCGCATCGCCCGTGTGCCGCCCTGCAGGTCGCCGATCAGCTCCCAGTCCGGGGCCATGGCGTGCCAGGCGGAGCAGGGGGTGGCGACATCCGCCTCGCCGCTCGCCACCGCGGGGCTATTCGCGCGCTGTCTCATCTTGATCTCCGATAGGTCAGCGGAAGTCGTCGTGCCAGAACGGGACGGCGACGGTCAGGCGGAAGTAGGGGCCGTCCGCCTGGCCGGCCTCCGACGCCGGGGCCGCCGCTTCCAGGGCGAGGCCGGGGATGGCGGCCGATGCGATCAGCGCGCCGATCTGATCCGACAGGCGATAGGCTCCGGCGGTGCCGGTGCCCTTCGCCACATGGACGACCGCCTTCAGGGTCCCGGTGCTGCGGAACCGCCTGGGCGTACCGCCGAACGACGCCTGCACCGTCTCCCCGCTCTCGACCGCAAGCCGGATCCAGGGGCCCAGCCCCGCCGGCGGGGTGAAGGCGACGTTCTCGTAGGCGATCGGCGTGGCGGACCAGCCGCCGGCGAACAGGCCCTCCAGGGCGGCGCGCGCCTCGTCATAGGTCATGCGGCTCTCCTCTCCCGGTCCGGACTCTCCCCATGCGACCTCTCCTCACTCCCCGGATTTATTCCGGGGCCCACTCTTCAGAGAAAGGGACGGAGAAGGACGATCTCCGTCCTTGCCGTTCCCGGCGTGGGCCCCGGAACAAATCCGCGAAGTGGCGCAAGACACGAGTGGCACCTCAGATCAGAAACTCCCTGCTCTCCGCCGCCAGCGGGCCGGACATCAGGTCGGTCAGGGCCCAGACCAGCGCGTCCAGCCGATCCGGTGACGCCTCTCCCGATCCCCCGGTGAAGCTCGTCATCTGGTCCTCCAGCTCGGGGAAGGCACCGGCATGGCGCACCTTGCCCTGTTCGTAGAGGGCGGCGACCGGCTCGGCCCGCAGGCGCTTGCCGCGGGTGGCGCGCACCGCGCGCACCGGCAGGGCCGGGTCGACCGTGCGCAGGGTCGCCGCCACCAGGTCGCCGCCCTGATTCACCTCGCAGACCACCGCGTCGGCCCGGTGCCGGCCATAGGCCTCCACCGCCCGCCGCGCCCAGAGATCCGGGCTCAGCCGGGCGGTCAGATCCTCCAGCACCCAGAAACCGTTCGCCGCATCGCGGCCGGCGACCACGATCCCGGTCTCGTCGGACTCCGCTCCGCTGGTCACCGCCGGATCGACCGCGACCACGATCCGCGCCAGGTCCGGCACCGCTCCGTCCGCCCGGGAGGCGGCCAGCAGCCCACGGGTCCACAGCGCGCCCGGCGTGTCGACCAGATACTCGCCCTCGATCTCCTGGCGGCCCAGGCGGGTGCCGTCGTAGCGCGCCAGGATCTGATCCAGGAACGCCGGCGCCAGATTGGCCGCGTTCTCCCGCGTGCCGCCCCGGGTCACCATGGTGCGCGGATCGGCCATTAGCCGCGACAGCCAGGCCCGCGGCTTCGGCGTGGTCGTGGCCACACAGCGCGGGTCGAGCCCGAGACGCAGACCGAGCATCAAGTTGTCCCAGGCCGCCTCGTAGCGCCATTTCGCGATCTCGTCGGCCCAGGCGGCATCGAATTGCGGGCCGCGGAGCTGGTCCGGATCGTCCGCCGAGAAGCAGGTCGCCATCGCCCCGTTCGGCCAGGTCACCCGCCGCTTCGACGGCTCGTAGAGCGGCCGGGCCCAGGGCGGGCAGCAGGCCAGAAGCCCGCTCTCCCCCTCCACCATCACGTAGCGGGCGTCGCTCGCGGTCTCGCCCACCAGGGCGATGCGACCAGCGCGCTGACCCTCGGCCAGGGCGCGGACCCACTCGGCGCCGGTGCGGGTCTTGCCGAAACCACGGCCGGCCAATATGAGCCACACCCGCCAGTCGCCCGGCGGCGGAAGCTGCTTGGCCCGCGCCCAGAGCGGCCAGTCGTGCAGCAGGTGGGCGGCATCCCGATCAGTAAGCCCCTCCAGCAGGGTCCGTGCCGCCGTCGGGCCCGTCCCCCGCATCCGGATCAAGGCGCGCAAGTCGGTCGGCGAGGGCGTCGCGGGCGCCGGTATAGTCTTCGGAATCGTCATGGTCGTCCTGTCTGCTGTTGGCGGCAGCGGTACGCTCGCGATAGAGGTCGGGCCGGTGGGCCCGCAGCAGGAACATCAGCAGAGAATCGGAATACTTCTTCACCGTCCCGGCGATCTGGCCCTGGTGGAAGCGCGGCGTGTCCACCCCGTCCATGGCGCGGCGGCGCGCCTCGGCATCCAGCGCGTCGGTCGCCATCTCCAGCGCCTCGGACCACTCCTCCGCGAACCCGGCATCCTCGGTCTTGAGTTGATAGGCGCGGGAGCGCGAGGCCTTGGCGGCGCGGGCCGCCGCGGACACGTTGCCGGTTTCGGCGAGCTTCTTCAGGAACTTGGCGCGGCGGGCGGGCGTCCAAATCTGCGCGGGCATGGCGGCCTCCGGTCGCAAACGCAAACGGGCCGCCCCTGGAGGGACGGCCCGTCTGACGGATATCGTGATCTGTGGAGCGGCATCGGCGCCTTTAGGCGTTCAACGATGCAGTGCTCCAAGCGTGAGCGAAGTTTTAGCCGCCTTTCTAAACCGTGTAAAGCGGTTTTTTCATATTGATCACTTTTTTCTTATCGTCCGCAGCCAGCAAAGCCCGGATCTGGTCGTGACCGCGGGCGACGATCTTGCGCAGGGTCACATGGCTGCGGCCGTCCATGTCCTCCAGTCGGCGCCAGGAAATCCCGGTCGCCCGCGCCCAGACCAACCGGCGGGCCTCCTCGTCGCAGGACAGCAGCCAGACCAGCGTCCGGTCCATCCGGTCGATCGCCTGGGGCGAGGGCGGCGGCGGTCGCAGGCCCGCCCCGTCCGCGGCGCCGAGCAGGGAGACGCTGTCGCGGACCACCTCGGGCCAGCTCGACAGGCGCGGCTTCGCCACGCCGCGGGGCAGGCGGCGCAGGGTATCCGCCGCTTCTCTGAGCAACAGGGGCACGGGATCGGGGGTCGCCTGCGGTCGGGTCCGGGACGTCGGGAAGGACGCGGCACTGGTCATAGGGAATCGCCTCCAGTCGCTATCATTTGCATACAATAGGAACAGATCAACCTATGGCATCACATTGAGGCATACAATAGGAAAATTATTCTGTACACCTGCGTATAATCGGAATATGATCGAACTCATGAAACTCGATCCAACGCGACGCCGCGTCCTCGAGCTGATCGCGCACCGCGATCCGCCCACGGACCTGAAGAAGGCGTCGATCGCCTGTGGCAAGAACCACGCCTATCTGCACCAGTTCGTGCACCGGGGAACGCCCCGGAAGCTGCCGGAGGACGTGCGCCATCTGCTGGCAGGCCATCTCGGCGTGGACGAGAGCGAGCTGCGCGACGGCGCCCCGCCCAAGGTGGTGTCCTCCGGCGCGCGCCAGGCCACCGAGATGACCACCCGGCGGGCGGTCACCTATGCAAGGGCGCTGACGATCGACAACGATCCGGCCGTGGCCGCCGTGCCCGAGGTCCACATCATCGCCTCGGCCGGCGGCGGCTCGCTGATGGATCAGGAGCAGCGCGGCGAGAACTGGTACTTCCCGGTCTCGTGGCTGCACCACGAGCTGCATGCCGACGCCGACAACCTGCGCATCATCTCCATCGACGGCGACAGCATGGAGCCGATCCTGGAGGCGGGCGACAAGATCCTGGTCGATACCTCCCGTAAGGCCCCCTCTCCGCCCGGCATCTTCGTGCTGTTCGACGGCATGGGGCTGGTCGCCAAGCAGCTCGAGCCGGTGCCCAATACCGAGCCGGCGCGGGTGCTGATCCGCTCGGCCAATGCCCGCTATCAGGACTACGAGCGCACGGTCGACGAGGTGTCGATCATCGGCCGCGTGGTCTGGTTCGCCCGCCGGGTGTGACCGCTCTCGAAATCCTCAACTCGACCCTTCCGGCCTCCGCCACAATTCGTTAGCATACGAACAAGTTTCTCGTAGGGAGGTCGATCGCGGTGAGCGGCAACGGCACACGCCCCATGGCGCGCATCGTCGGCGTCGATGTCGGCGGGACCTTCACGGATCTCGTCTATCTGGATGCCGCCCTGCCCGGCGGGCTGGCACTGGCCAAGGTGCCCACGACCCTCGACAACCAGGCCGGCGGCGTCATGGCGGCGCTCGAAGCGGCCGGCGTCGACACCGCCACCCTCGACCAGATCGTCCACGGGACGACGACCACCACCAACGCCCTGCTAGAACGCAAGGTCGCCCGCACCGGACTGATCACCACCAAGGGCTTCCGCGACGTGCTGGAACTGGGGCGGCGCACCCGCCCGACCTCCTACGGCCTGACCGGCCATTTCGAGCCGCTGATCCCGCGCGAGCTGCGCCTGGAGGTGGCCGAGCGCATGGACGCCGACGGCGAGGTGCTGACTCCGCTGGACGAGGCCGGCGTGGCCGCCGCCGCCGACGCCCTGAAGGATGCCGGCTGCGAGGCGGTGGTGATCCACTTCCTGCACAGCTACGCCAATCCCGACCACGAGCGCCGGGCGGAGGAGATCGTGCGCGCCCGCTGGCCGCAGGCCGAGGTCACCGCCGGCTCCGCGATCCTGTCGGAGTTCCGGGAGTACGAGCGCGGCACCACCGCCGCCGTGAACGCCACGGTCCAGCCGGTCCTGCGCCGCTACCTGAAGCGCCTGACCGACCGGCTCGAGGACGGCGGCTACACCCGCACCCTGCTGGTCATGCAGGGCAATGGCGGCACCATCTCGGCCGAGCGCGCCGCCGATCAGGCGGTGAACACGGTGATGTCCGGCCCCGCCTCCGGCGTGATGGCGGCGGCCTATACCGCCCGGGCCGCCGGTTTCGCCAACCTGCTGACCTACGACATGGGCGGCACCAGCTCCGATGTCGGGCTGATCATCGACGGCATCCCCAGCATCCACAGCGAGCTCGACCTGGAATACGGCATGCCGATCCACGTCCCGATGGTCGACGTGCACACGATCGGCGCCGGCGGCGGCTCCATCGCCTCGGTGGACGCGTCGGGCCTGCTCAAGGTCGGCCCGGAGAGTGCGGGGGCCGTGCCCGGGCCGATCTGCTATGCCCGCGGCGGCACCCGCCCGACCATCACCGACGCCAATCTGGTGCTCGGCCGGCTCGACCCGGCGCGGCTGCTGTCGGTGGACAACCCGGTCTCGCTCGACGACGTCCGCGCCCGCATCGTGGAGGCCGTCGGTGCCCCGCTGGGTCTGTCGGCGGACGCGGCGGCGGCGGCGATCCTGCGGGTGGCGAACGACCGGATGGCCGGCGCGATCCGCATGGTGTCGCTGTCGAAGGGCCACGACCCGCGCGACTTCGTGCTGTTCGCCTTCGGCGGGGCCGGCCCGCTGCACGCGACGGCGCTGGCCCGCGAGCTGGCGGTACCGACCGTCGTGGTGCCCGCCCGACCGGGGATCACCAATGCCATCGGCTGCGCCGTCGCCGACCTGCGCCACGACTTCGTCAACACGTTGAACACCCCGCTGGAGGCGCTCGACATCGCCGGCGTCCACGCGCTGTTCGCCGAGCAGGAAGCGGAGGGCCGCGCCCTTCTCAACGCCGAGGGTGTGGCGCTGGCCAGCGTGGAGATCCGCCGCAGCGTCGACATGCAGTTCCTCGGGCAGTCGCACATCCTTCAGGTGCCGCTCGATACAGCCACGCCCAGCCTGGACGACCTCGCCCGGCTGTTCGCCGCCGCATATTGGGAGCGCTTCGCCGTCGATCTGCCGGAGATCCGCCCGGTGCTGGTGAACCTGCACACCGCCGTGCTCGGCCATCGCCCAGCCGTGCCGCTGGCCCAGCTCGCCGCCTCGAACGACCGCGCCGCCACGGTGGCGGATGCGCAGGAGACCACCCGCGATGTCTGGTTCGAGGACGGCGGCTGGCAGGTCACCCCGATCTACCGGCGCGAGCGCCTGCCCGAGGGTGCCGCCTTCGACGGCCCCGCCATCGTCGCCCAGTTCGACTCCACCACCGTCATCGAGCCCGGCCAGTCGGCGCGGCTCGACGATTTCGGCAACCTTCTGGTCTCCGTCGCGTTGTTGCAGTGACCATCTCCACCATGTGAGGCTGCCGTCATGACATCGCCCCTTCTCTCCCGAGCCCTATCCTCCCGTGCCCGGGATCGGGTTTCGGTCCCCGACCGCTTCCCGACCCTGCTGGTCGCCGGCCTGGTCGGCTTCGCCCTGATCTGCATGGCCCTTGGCAGCGCCGGCGCCCGCGCCGCCGCCGAGACCCCACAGGAAGAGGTCTACCTGAACTACCAGATCGGCCTGCAGGCCGTCGCCAAGTGCCGCGACGTCACACTCAGCCACGAGCAGCAGCAGCGCATCGGCGAGCGGATCGACGGGCTGACCGGCACCGCCGTCGGCGCCGGCCGCCGCCTGTTCCTCATCGAGGAAGCCAAGGAGATCATCAACGCCAAGGGCTGCGACGATCCGGTGGTGACCTCCGGCCTGGCCGCCTACGACGCCAACCTCGCGTCGGCGGCCCAGTAACGACCATGGAGTGCCGATGACCGGACCAGCCGACCTCTCCCGCGATCCGCATCCCGCGATCGACCCGATCACGCTGACGGTCATCCAGAACGGTCTCCAGCAGGTCTGCAACGAGATGGACCTGGCCTTCTCGCGCGCCGCCTTCTCGCCGGTGATCAGCGAGACCCACGACCGCTCCGACGGCATCTACCATCGCGACGACGGCGCCCTCATCGCTCAGGGAGAGGATGGTCTGCCGGTGTTCGTCGGCACCATGCAGGACTGCTGCGCCACGGTGATCGAGCGCGCCCGCAACCTGCAGCCGGGCGACGTCTACATCGTCAACGATCCGTATCTGGGCGGCACCCACCTGATGGACGTGAAGTTCGTCAAGCCGTTCTTCTATAAAGGCGAACTGTTCTGCTGGCTGGCCAATACCGGGCACTGGCCGGATACCGGCGGGGCCGTGCCCGGCGGCTTCTCCGCCAGCGCCACCGAGGTCGAGCAGGAAGGCCTGCGCCTGCCGCCGGTGAAGCTCTACAAGGCCGGCGCGATCGACGAAGAGATCCTGTCGATCATCAACTCCAACATCCGCATCGCCGACCAGCGCATCGGCGACATCAAGGCCCAGGCCGCCGCCCTGACCGTGGGCGAGCGCCGGCTGACCCTGCTGCTCGACCGCTACGGCGCCGACACTGTCGACCGGGCCGTCGCCGAGATGCGGGTCCGCGCCGCCCAGCAGATGCGCGCCAAGATCGCCGCCGTGCCCGACGGGGTCTACGAAAGCACCGCCATCGTCGACAGCGACGGGGTGGTGAACGAACCGCTGACCATCGCCCTCACCCTGACGATCAGGGGGGAGGAGGCGCATTTCGACTTCTCCCGCTCCTCCCCGCCCTGCCAGGGGCCGATGAACAGCGTGATCGCCACCACGCGGTCCTCGGTCTATCTGGCGATGAAGCACATCTATCCCGACGTCGCCATCAACGCCGGCACCTTCGAGCCGCTGCGCATCGCCGACCCGGACGGGACCTTCCTCTACGCGAAGTATCCGCGCCCGGTCTCCGGCTGTGCGGCGGAGGTGAGCCAGCGCATCGCCGAGGCGGTGTTCGCAGCCATGACCAGGGCGGTCCCCGACCACCTCTTCGCCGCCCCGGCCGGCACCAGCGGCAACTTCTCGCTCGGCGGCACCGACCCGAAGACCGGCCGCGGCTATGTCTGCTACCTGATCTCCGGCGGCGGCTATGGCGGGCACGCGGGGGGCGACGGCATCTCCAACGGCTGCTCCACCATCGGCATCTCCAAGACCACGCCGATCGAGGTGGTCGAGCAGCGCTATCCGATCCTGTACGAGGAATATGCCCTGCGCGAAGGCTCCGGCGGCGCCGGGGAGCATCGCGGCGGCTTCGGCGTGCGCTACAAGGTGCGGTTGCGCCGGGGCAACGCGCGGGCCAGCTTCGTCATGGACCACGGCCGCGTCGGCCCCCAGGGCGCGCTCGGCGGGGCCGACGGCGCGCCGAACACGGTGCTGGTGGAGCGCGGCGGCGAGAGCTACACGCCGCTGCACCTGTCGAAGGAACAGGGGATCTCCATCACCGAGGGCGACGCCATCACCGTGCAGACCCCCGGCGGCGGCGGCTACGGCGACCCGGCGAAGCGGAATCCCGCCCTGATCGAGCGGGATCGGGTACGGGAGTACTACCCCTAGCTCGGACGCACGCCTTAGTCGGTGAAGGTGTACTCGCCGAGCTCGCACAGATCGAGGGCCAGGTCCTCGACCACGTCGCCGTCCTGGAACACCCCGCGGATGTCGTAGATGCAGGTGCTCAGCCCATCGGCGATGACCACGGTGACCTCGTAGTTGCTGGCCAGGATGCTGCCCTCCAGCAGGTTCTCCTCCCAATGCTCGGAACTGGCCGCCGAGACATAGAAGCCCGTCAGGGCGCTGCTGGAATTGTTGACGAGCAGAAACTCAAGGTCTTCCGCCACCACCGGGGTGGCAAACGCACAGATCAGAACGGCCGCGACGGCCAGATACTTGCGCATGGGCATTCCCTCTGAACGACACCGCCTGATGCGGGCCTCTCCGGCGCGACGGTATGCGAAGTTCGGGCAGCGCGGTAGCGGATTTCGCAGCCCGGATCGCGCGCTTCAGGCGTGGGATCGCGATATGACAGGGTGCCTTCGAATCTGCTGTACTACGGACCTCCCAGCCTCACCGAGCGGAGCGTGTCATGCAGAAACCCAGCCCTCCGCCCGCCGGCTCTCAGCCCGAGCGCCAGGTCACCCAGGAGACGCTGAACCGGCTGCTATCGCTGGTGATCCCGCACCTGACGCCGGGCGAACCGATCCTGGTCTACGTGCTGGCCCAGTGGCGGCGGTTCGGGCATCTGGTGATCGAGCCACAGATGCTCGCCACCCTCTACGGCGACACGTACCGCCGGATCGTGATCGTCACCGGCGATCTCGACATGCCAGGCTCCAACCGGGCGCTGACCGAATGCCTGGACGACCGCTTCGTGGTGGTGGAGACCGATTTCCGCGACGTGCTGTCGCTCGGCACCACCGATGGCGGGCTGATCGACATGAAGCACCTGCATTGGCTCGCCATGTCGGCGCGTACGCTGATCGTGGAATGCTGGCGTGCCATGTCGACGGGCACCGAGCCGTTTCTCTACACCCTGCCCGACAACCTGCGGGAGCGCGGCGAGGCCCGACTGGCCGAACGCGGGATCGATCCGGCCGCCCCCCTCGCCCTGTTTCATACCCGCACCATGGCCTATCTGCCGGAGGAGGTGCATCACGGCCACCGAACCGCCGCCATCGGCAGCTATGACGGCTCGATACGCCGGATCCTCAACGCGGGCTATCAGGTCGTGCGGATCGGCGAGCCCGGGCTGGAGATCTGGGACACCGCGCCCGAGGGCTATCTGAGCCTTCCCGACGCCTTTCCGGACGAGCGCTGGATCGATCTCTATGTCTGTGCCGCCTGCCGGTTCATGACGGCGCAGAATTCCGGGCCGATCTGGGTGGCGGCGGCCTTCGGCAACACCTCGCTGCGCACCAACACGCCGTTCGAGCACCTGAACCTGCCGTACAACGAGGACCTGTCCCTGTTCAAACGCTACCGGCGGATCGGCGAGGACCGGTTCCTCACCTACCGCGAGATCCTCGATGCCCGGCTGCCCGGCACCTTCCGGGACGTGGAGTTCGAGGCGATGGGCATCGAACTGGTGGAGAACACGCCCGAGGAGATCGACGCCGCCACGGCCGAGTTTCTCGACAAGCTCAACGGCAAGTGGGCGCCGGACATGGCGAAGCACGCGCGGTTCCGCGCCCTGGGGGCGGCCTACGAGGCGGCGATCAAGCAGGAACCCCGCTTCGTCGACGAGACCCTGGATTTCTACGGCTACGGCCACCCGTTCGGCTGGGTGGCACGCGGCACGCTGGAACTGCCGGAGTTCTTGGGGTGACGGGCGAGGCTCAGCCGGCAGGGAAACGCTAAGACGACCCCGTGCCCACCTTGGCCAGGTAGGCGGAGCGGCTGAGGCGGTACATCGCCGCGTTCCGGTCGATCGACGCGAGCGCCGAGCGCCGGATCGTCAGGTTGATCCGGATCGTCTCGTCCCGGCCGTCAGGCGCGCGCACCGGAACCGGCATGCCGTCGGAGAAGTCCGGATCGGCCATGACCGTCCCGATGGATGATGCCCACGTAGTAGACCATCGTCGTCACCTCAACTTGAGGCCTGACTGCCTCTCGATACTCCGAATCGTGCCGACCGGCAGATCGCGCTTCGGATGCGGGACGGTCACAAGGCCGGGCTTCGTCGGATGTTTGCAGTGGTGACGGCTACCGCTCACGCGGACCTGCCGCCGTCCATCCGCTCCGACTGGGCCGCGCCGTGGGCGCCCCAAGCGAGGATTACGCCCGCTTCAGCCGGTCCTCGACGAGTTGCGCCCAGAAGCTCGCGCCGTGGGGCAGGGCTTCGTCGTTGAAGTCGTAATCCGGGTGGTGCACGCCGGCGGTGTCGCCGTTTCCGGCCCAGATATACGCGCCGGGCCGCTGGTTCAGCATGTAGGAGAAGTCCTCCGCCCCCATCATCGGGGTCGGCGCGCGGTCCACCCGGTCGGCCCCGGCCACCCGGTCGGCGATCCCGGCGGCGACCTCCGCCTGCTCCGGGTCGTTGATCGTCGCCGGATAGCCCCGGATATAGTTCAGCTCGGCCGTGGCGCCGAAGGTGGCGCAGACCCCGTCCATGATCTTCGTGATCCGCTCCGGCAGGCTGTTTTGGACATCGGGATCGAACACCCGGCAGGTCCCGCGCAGCACCATGTCGTCCGGCACCACGTTGAAGGCATGGCCGGCGTGGAACTGGGTCACCGACAGCACCAGCGCCTTCTGCGGGTCCAGGTTGCGTGAGGTGATCGACTGCAGCGCCATCACCATGTGGGCGCCGACCAGCACCGGGTCGACGCCGTGATGCGGCATCGCACCGTGCGAGCCACGGCCCTTGATCGTGATCTCGAAATTGTCGCGCGCCGCCATCATCGGCCCTTCGGACACGGCGAAGCTGCCGACCGGGATGCCGGGGATGTTGTGCATGCCGAACACGGTCTCGCAGGGGAAGCGGTCGAACAGGCCCTCCTGGACCATCTTGTCGCCGCCGCCCTTGCCCTCTTCGGCCGGCTGGAAGATGAAGTGGACGGTGCCGTCGAAGTTCTTCGTCTCCGCCAGATACTTCGCCGCGCCCAGCAGCATGGTGGTGTGGCCGTCATGGCCGCAGGCATGCATCACGCCGGCATTGACCGAGCGGTGCGGGCGGTCGTCCTCGCCGCGCTCCAGGATCGGCAGGGCGTCCATGTCGGCACGCAGGCCGATGGTGCGCCCGGAGCAGCCGGATTTCAGCACCCCGACCAGGCCGGTGCCGGCGATGCCACGATGCACCTCGATGCCGAAGGACTCGAGCTTGGCGGCGACCACGTCGCTGGTGCGGTGCTCCTCGAAGCCGAGTTCCGGGTGGGTGTGGAGGTCGTGCCGCCACGCGGTCATCTCGTCGTGGAATTCGGCGATGCGGTTGACGATGGGCATGGGTTTTCCTCCGCTCAGGCCTTGGCGAGCCGCTGTTCGACCAGGGTCGACCAGTAGCTGGCGCCGTGGGTGAGCGCCTCGTCGTTGAAATCGTATTCCGGATGATGGACCGAAGCGCCCGGCCCGTTGCCCATCAGGATGTAGGAGCCGGGTACCGCCACCATCATGGCGGCGAAGTCCTCCGAGCCCATCAGCGGGGTCATCTCGTCGCGGACCCGGCCGTCGCCGGCCACCGCGCGGGCGGCGCCGAGCGCGTGCTGGGTGGCGTCCTCGGCATTCACCGTCACCGGGAAGATCGCCTTGTAGTCGACCGTGGCCGACGCGCCGTGGGCGGCGCAGATGCCGTCGACCACCCGGCGGAACCGCTCCTCCAGAGTGCCGTGGATCTCCATGTTCAGGGTCCGGCAGGTGCCCCGCAGAACGACCGTGTCCGGGATCACGTTGAACGCCTCGCCGGCGTGGAACTCGGTCACCGAGACCACCAGGGCGTCCTGGGCGCTGACCGTGCGGCTGACGAGGGTCTGCAGGGCGATGATCAGGTTGGAGCCGACCACCACCGGATCGACGCCCTGTTGCGGCATCGCGGCATGGGAGCCGCGGCCCTGGATGGTGATCTCGAACGTGTCGCCGGCCGCCATGATCGGGCCGGTGCGGATCGCGAACTCGCCGATCGGGATGTTCGGCATGTTGTGCATGCCGTAGACCCGCTCGCAGGGAAACCGCTCGAACAGGCCGTCGTCGAGCATCTCGAAGGCGCCGCCGAGGCCTTCCTCGGCCGGCTGGAAGATGAAGTGCACGGTGCCGTCGAAGTTCTTCGTCTCCGCCAGATACTTCGCCGCGCCCAGCAGCATGGTGGTGTGGCCGTCATGGCCGCAGGCGTGCATCACGCCGTCGGTGCCCGACGCGTAGTCCTTGCCGGTGCGCTCGGTGATCGGCAGGGCGTCCATGTCGGCGCGCAGGCCGATGCGCCGGTCGCCGTTCCCGGCCCTGAGCACGCCCACCACGCCGGTCCTGCCGATTCCCTTGTGCACCTCGATGCCCCATTCGGCCAGCTTCGCGGCGACGATCTCGCTGGTCCTCTGTTCCTGGAAGCCGAGTTCGGGATTGGCGTGGAAGTCGCGGCGCCACTCGGTCATCTCGCCATGGAAATCCGCGATGCGGTTGATGATCGCCATTTCTGGAGGGTGCTCCGGTTGATCGGGAAAGGGTTCGCGAGTATCGAGCCCCATCCACGAGCATGCAAGAGAGGTCGCCCCGATGGCTGCCCCCCCGGATCTTACGGCCGACGTGCCGGTCATCGAGACCGAGCGTCTGCGTCTGCGCGCCTTCACCCCCGAGGACAAGCCGGCCTATGCCGCCCTGCGCGCCGACCCGGACGTGGTGCGATACCTGGTCGGCGGCGAGGCCCTGATTCCTTTCGCCGAGCAGATCGCCGAAAGCCGGATCGCCGCCTTCCGAGAGGCATGGGCCTCCGGTTTCGGAGTCTGGGCGGTGGAGGAAAGGGACAGCGGCCGCTTCCTCGGCCAGTCCGGCCTCGCCCAGCTGGACCGGTCGTCGGAGGTGGAGGTGCTCTACGCCTTCGCCCAGCACGCCTGGGGCAAGGGCTATGCCCGCGAGGCCGCCCGCGCGGCCCTGGCCTATGCCTTCGAGACCGCCGGTCTTACCCGGGTCGTGGCCTTCGTCGTGCCGCAGAACACCGCCTCCGCCCGGGTGCTGGAGGCGGTGGGCCTCACCGCCCTGGGCGAAACCACCTACAACGACTTTCCCGTGCTGGGCTACGCCATCACCGCCGAAGAATGGGCGGCGCGGCCGGGCTGAGCGTCCGCCGACGGAGTCACCCGAGCAGATGTTTCATCTGATCGCGATTTGTCTCTAGTGGGTCAGCGCGAACTTGTCGGCATGGCCGAGCACGCCGGTGACCAGGATCTCCACCCCGATGGCGATCAGGAGCAGACCGAAGAGCCGCTCGATGACCAGGATGCCGCTCTTGCCCAGGAACCGGACCAGCAATCCGGCCCCCACCAGGATCAGCCAACTCAGGCCTAGCACAATGGCCAGGATGGCAATGACGCTGATCTCGTGACTGAGATCCATGGTCTCATGGCCTTCGAGCAGCATCTTGGTGATCGCGCCGGCGCCGCCGAACATCGGAATACCCATCGGCGATATGCCGACCCGCACCGCCGAGCCGCCGGAATCCGTCTCGATGTCCTCCGTACTCGGAACGTGCTTGTCCGACATCATCGACAGGCCGGTCAGGGCGATGATCAGGCCACCGGCGATCTGAAAGGACGGCAGGGAGGTGCCCATGGTCTTCATGATCGCCTCGCCGAAGAAATACGCCAGGCTCAGCACGACAAAGGCCGTCAGACAGGCGACGGTGGCGCAGAGAACCCGGCCACGCGACGTCATGCCAGTGGTAAGCGAGATGAAGATCGGCGCACCGACAATAGGCGCGATGAGGGCAAAGAGACTTACGCCGAACTGGATGTGCGACGGCCAATCAAATGCATTCATAGGAAAACGATCCCTTTTCAGGCACTACACGAGAGTTTCATCCATACAGCCTGGAAGGCCTTCGCCTTTTCCGCAACCTCGCTGGCCGTATCGCCGGGTTTGTACAGCGCCGATCCCAGACCGAATCCGGTGGCGCCGGCCTGCAGATAGCCTTCCATCGACTCCGGCGTGATGCCACCGACCGGCAGCACGGGGACCTGCTTCGGCAGCACCGCGCGCATCGCCTTCAGCACCGGCGGCGGCGCCGCCTCGGCGGGGAACAGTTTCAGAGCATCGGCACCCGCCCGCAACATGGCGAAGGCCTCGCCCGGCGTGGCGAAACCCGGCACCGCCACCGCGCCGAGGCTCTTCGCCCGTTCGACCACGGCGGCATCGGCATGGGGCATGACGATCAGCCGGCCGCCGGCTGCGAGGACATCGTCGACGCTGTCCGGCTCGATCACGGTGCCGGCCCCCACCAGCAGCCGATCCCCGACCGCCGCGGCCAGACGGGCGATGCTGTCGAGCGGCCGCGGCGAGTTCAGCGGCACCTCGACGATAGCGAAACCCTGCTCCTCAAGCGCCAGTGCCACATCGAGCACCTCGTCGGGCGTCACACCGCGCAGGATCGCCACCAGAGGGCAGCGCGCGAGATAGGATTCGAAACCGGTCATCGGCCGGCCTCGCGGGCGAGACTGTCGGCGATCAGGAACAGCCCGCAGGCCGCGGCATGTGCCGCCACCGCCTCCCCCCGATGGCCGAGCGTCTCCAGGGCCCCGCGATACAGGCGGACCAGCTCCTCCTCGCCCACCAGATAGACGGTGCCGGTCGGTTCTGCCGCCCGGATCTCGTGGCCGATGACGAGGCCGGACAGGAAGGCGCCCGCCGCTTCCGGCGCCAGATCCCCGAACAGGCCGGCGGCGCGCACCCCGAACAGGTGATGCAGCAGCCCGCCGGCGGCTCCCGACCGGGCCACGCCCCTCCGAAACGCCGCGTCGTCCCAGGCCGCGTGCTCGATGCCACGTCCCAGAATGCTGTGCCGGCGCAGCACATCGAAGACCTCGCCGGTCATGTGGGTCGAGAACGACGTCACCCGCCGGTTCTCCACGACGGCCCATTTCGAATGGGTGCCGGGCAGGCAGACCGTGGCGGAGGTGGCGCCGAGCAGGTCGACGGCGCCGAGAATCTGTACCTCCTCGCCGCGCATCACGTCCGGGGCCCCATCCCCGGTGCGCACGGACAGACCCGGCGCCAGATGGATGACCCGGCCGCGTGCCAGGGTCAGCGGGACGAGCGCGCCGGAGATGTCGTCGACCGCCGCCGGACAGGCCAGATACGGCGTCTCCAGCCACCCCTGCCGGCTGCCGATCATCCCCGACAGCACCACCGGGACGGCCGGGACGGCGTCCAGCCAGTCGCCGATCAGTTCCTCGAACGCGTCCTCGAACTCCCCGGCATCGATCGCCAGGATTCCGGCCTGGGCCCGACGCCCTTCCAGCATCTCGCCCTCGGCACCGAAGCGGAAGGCGCGGAAGCTCGTCGTCCCCCAATCGACGCCGATGGCGACGGTTCCGGCGGTCATCATGCGTCCTTCGCGAACGGCTTCAGGCAGGCCCGGCGCCAGGCGAGATCCCGCGCCTCGTACCAGGCGGCCATGTCGGCGGGCAGTTCCGGCATCGCGCTGGGGTCGGCAAGCTCGATCCAAAGCAGGTAGCCATAGACCACCGCATCGGCAAATCCCGGCTCGCGGCCGGAGAAGAACGGCGAGCGTTCGAGCTTGGCGGCGACCCGTCCAACCGAGAAGGCCAGGTCCAGCTCCGACGCCGACCGGTGGGCCACCAACTCGGCGAAGGTCATGCCGTAACGCTCTTCCCGGCTGCGCCGATAGTAGTCCCGATCCTCCGGACACAGCCGCTCGATGAACCACGGGGCGATCACCCGCCCGGCCCGCGCGCCGAGCTCGCGCTCGATCGCCGCCAGATCGAAATACCGGTCCTCGTCGCGATAGACCGGCCGTCCGGACTGCACCGCGTCAAGATAGCGCACGATGGCCTCGGAATTCGTGAGGCGGGAGGCCCCGTCGACCATGGCGGGGCATGTCCGAGCCCCGGTCTCCACCTCCAGCCTGTCCACATCGGCGAACCGCATCGGCACCCGCGCGCAGTCCATGCCCTTGAGCGCCAGCGCGATCCGGACCCGATAGCCGATCGGACTGGGACACAGGCTGTTCGCGCCGAGGCGCTCGTACAGCTTCATGGATCGGCCCCCACCCGTACCAGCGCCTTGCCCGTGTTCTGACCGGTGAGCAGGCGGATCAACGCGTCGGCCGCGTTGTCGAGGCCGATGGTCACGTCCTCACGGTACTTGAGATGCCCGTCGCGATACCAGCCGGCGAGCCGCCCGACGATCTCGTTGAAGCGGTCGTAGTGGTCGAGGATGAGAAACCCCTCCATCCGCGCCCGCTTGACCAGCAGCTGCCGGTTCGGCCGCGGGCCCATGGGCAGGGGGAAGGAGGGCATGCCGATGGTGCCGCAGATGGCAATCCGCGCGCCGACATTGATGCGGTCCAGCACCGCGTCGAACTGATCGGCACCGACGCTGTCGAAGAAGCAGTCGATCCCGTCCGGCGCCGCCGCGTCCAGGCCGGGGCCGATATCGTCGGCCGCCTTGTAGTCGACCGCCGCATCGAAGCCGAATTCCTCCAGGCAGGCGCGGACCTTGTCGGGGCCGCCGGTGACGCCGACCGCCCGCGCGCCCATAACCTTGGCGATCTGGCCGACCACCGAGCCGACCGACCCGGCCGCCGTGGTCACCACCACCGTGTCGCCTTCCTTGACCCGGCAGACATCGACCAGCCCGACATAGGCCGTCGCCCCGTTCATGCCCAGCACGTGCAGGGCGGTGGAGATCGGCGCCAGGGACGGGTCGACCACCCGGTCGATGTCGCTGCCGTCGGACACGGCGAAGCGGCGCCAGCCCTGGCGGCCCTGCACGATGGTTCCGACCGGATAGCCCGGGTGCCGGGAGTCGACCACCTCGCCCACGGTGAAGCCGGTCATCGGCGCGCCGATCGGCACCGGTTCGCTGTAGTTCGGGGCATCGGCGATCCAGCCGCGCATGGCCGGCTCCAGCGACAGCCAGATCACCCGGATCAGCATCTGCCCATCGGCGATCCGCGGCATGTCCGTCTCGACGGGCTCGAACAGATCGGCGCGTACCGATGGGTCCGGCCGGCCGCGCAGCACCACATGCTGATTCTCGTCACTCAACGCCGTTCCCCCCAGCTTGACACTCTCCGGACCGCTTGCGACGCTCGCGCTCCACAATTCGATCGCTGCCGGCTCGCAGGCCGAAGCCCTCGATTCAACCACATCGTGAACTCACGGGAAACACCAGGGGGAAACCACCATGAAGCTGCTGCGCTACGGCCCGAGCGGCCAGGAAAAGCCGGGCGTGCTCGATGCCGCCGGCGGCATCCGCGATCTGTCCGGGATCGTTGACGATCTGTCCTCGGCCACCCTCGCGGCGGGCGCCCTCGACAAGCTCAAGGGCACCGATATCGAGAGCCTGCCGACCGTCTCCGGCAACCCGCGCATCGGCGCCTGCGTCGGCGCGCCGGGCAAGGTCGTCTGCATCGGCCTCAACTATTCCGACCATGCCGCCGAAACCGGCGCCGAACCGCCGAAGGAGCCGATCGTCTTCATGAAGGCGACCAGCGCCGTGCAGGGCCCGAACGACACGGTCCGCATGCCGCGCAACTCCAAGAAGTCCGACTGGGAAGTCGAACTCGGCGTGATCATCGGCAAGCACGCCAAGTACGTCAGCGAGGCGGATGCCCTGTCCCACGTCGCCGGCTACTGCGTCGCCAACGACGTGTCCGAGCGCGAGTTCCAGGCGGAGCGCGGCGGCCAGTGGACCAAGGGCAAGTCCTGCGACACCTTCGGCCCGATCGGCCCGTGGCTGGTCACCGCCGACGAGGTCGCCGACCCGCAGGATCTGGACATGTTCCTCGACGTGAACGGCAAGCGGTTCCAGACCGGCAACACCAAGACCATGATCTTCTCGGTGGCGCACATCATCCACTACTGCAGCCAGATGTTCTCGCTGATGCCGGGCGACGTGATCATGACCGGTACCCCGCCGGGCGTCGGCCTGGGCGTGAAGCCGAACCCGGTATTCCTGAAGGACGGCGACGAGATGTATCTGGGCATCGCCGGCCTCGGCGAGCAGCGCCAGAAAGTGGTGGCGGACTGACCATGCCGAACCTCGACCTCACGGTCGACGCCGTGCTGCCCCGGGACCGCGATGCCGCGGTCCTGGTCGGCCGCGTCTGGCGTCCCGATGTCGCCCATGGCGCGGGGGGACCGGCGCTGGTCGTCCTGCGCGGTGACAACGTCATCGACATCACCGCCACGGTTCCGACCTGCTCGGAGCTGATGAACAGTACCAACCCGCTGTCCATCGCCAAGACGACCGCCGGCGAGAAGGTCGGCACGGTCGGCGAGATCCTGGCCAACACGCCGGTCGACGGCCGCGACGCGGGCAAGCCCTGGTTCCTGAGCCCGATCGACCTGCAGGCGGTGAAGGCCTGCGGCGTCACCTTCGCCGAGAGCATGATCGAGCGGGTGATCGAGGAGAAGGCCAAGGGCGACGCCTCGGCCGCCGACACCATCCGCCAGGAGATCGCCGACAGTATCGGTAGCGATCTGTCCAAGATCACCCCGGGCTCAGACGAGGCCGAGGCGCTGAAGGCCGCGCTGATCGAGCGGGGCATGTGGTCCCAGTATCTCGAAGTCGGCATCGGCCCCTATGCCGAGGTCTTCACCAAGGCTCCGCCGATGTCCTCGGTCGGGGTCGGGGCCGATGTCGGCCTGCACCCGATCTCCACCTGGAACAACCCGGAGCCGGAGATCACCCTGGTGGTCAGCGCGGCCGGCACCATCGTCGGCGCCATGCTCGGCAACGACGTGAACCTGCGCGACGTCGAGGGCCGCAGCGCCCTGCTGCTCGGCAAGGCCAAAGACAATAACGGCTCGGCCGCGGTCGGCCCGTTCGTGCGGCTGTTCGACGATGCCTTCACCCTGGACGACGTCCGCGCCGCCGAGTTGGACCTGCGGGTCGAGGGGGAGGACCAGTTCGTCCTGAACGGCCATTCCTCCATGCGCAAGATCAGCCGCGACGTGGCCGACCTGGTGTCCCAGACCATCGGGGCGACCCACCAGTATCCCGACGGGGTGGTGCTGATGACCGGCACGCTGTTCGCCCCGACCCAGGACCGGGGCGCAAAGGGCCAGGGCTTCACCCATGCCGACGGCGACATCGTGACGATCTCCACGCCCAGGCTCGGCGCCCTGGTCAATCGCGTGGGGCGGTCGGACAAGATCGCGCCCTGGACCTTCGGGGCCGGCGCGCTGATGCGCAACCTCGCCAAGCGCGGACTGATCTGAGGAGGGCGTCCATGGTCAGCTACGACTTCACCGGCCAGAGCGCCATCGTCACCGGCGGTGCGCGGGGTATCGGCCTCGCCGTCGCCAAGCGGCTATCCGATGCCGGCGCCTCGGTCAGCCTGTGGGACGCCGACGCCGCCAAGCTGGCGGAGGTGGCCGGGTTCTTTCCCGAGGACCGGATCCACACCGCCACCATCGACGTCACCGACGATGCCGCCATCGACCGGGCGGCGGCGGAGGTCGAGCGCGAGTTCGGGCGGATCGACGTCCTGGTCGCCTCGGCCGGGATCACCGGGCCGAACACGTCCACCTGGGAGTATCCGGTCAGCGACTGGCGTCGGGTGATCGACATCAACCTGACCGGCGTCTTCCTGTGCGACCGGGCGGTAGTACCCTACATGCGGGCGAAGGACAGGGGGCGGATCATCAACATCGCCTCCATCGCCGGCAAGGAGGGCAATCCCAACGCCCCGGCCTATTCCGCGTCGAAGGCCGGCGTGATCGGCCTGACCAAGTCGCTGGGCAAGGAGCTGGCAGCCACGCCGATCACGGTGAACTGCATCACCCCGGCCGCGGTGAAGACCGACATCTTCGACCAGATGACCCCGGAATTCATCGAGTTCATGCTGTCGAAGATCCCCATGGGTCGCTTCGGTCTGGTCGAGGAGATCGCCAATCTGGTCGCCTGGCTGGCCAGCGAGGATGCGTCCTTCTCCACCGGCGCCGTGTTCGACTGCTCCGGTGGGCGCGCCACCTACTGACGACGCGGAGCGGCGATGCGCGAGACGATGTATGCCGACCTCGCCGGACGGACCGTGTTCGTCACCGGCGGGGCCTCGGGCATCGGCTCGGCCATCGTCACCCGGTTCTGCGCCCAGGGCGCCAATGTCGGCTTCATCGACATCGCCGAGCGCGAGGCCCAGGGTCTGATCGAGACGATCCGGGCCCAGGGTAACCCGCCGCCCGTCTTCGTCGAGGGCGACGTGCGCGACCTGGACGAGCTGAAGAAGGCGATCTCGCGGGTCCGCCGCAAGTTCGGGATGATCAGCGTCCTGGTCAACAACGCCGCCAAGGACGACCGCCACACCCTGGAGCACGTGACCCCGGACTACTGGGACGACCGGTTCAGCCTGCTGGTCCGGCCGATGTTCTTCGCCGCCCAGGCGGTGGCCGCCGACATGCGCTCGCGGGCCGGGGGATCGATCGTCAATCTGGGGGCGGCCGACCGGCCGCTGAACAGCAGCCGCAGCGCCTACGACGCGGCCAAGGGCGCCGTGCATGGGCTGACCAAGTCGCTCGCCCACGAGCTCGGCCGCGATGCGATCCGGGTGAACACCGTCTCGCCCGGCTGGGTGCTGACCGACCGCCAGCGCGAGCTGTGGCTGACCGAGAACGCGGCGGCGGAGCTGAAGACCCGCCAGTCGATGCGCCGGGACATCACCGCCATCGACGTCGCCAACGTGGTGGTGTTCCTCGCCTCCCTGGACGCAGAGATGATCACCGGCCAGGAGATCGTGGTCGACGGCGGGTACCGGTAGGGGACCCGCTCTTCCACTCCCCGGAATGCGGGGAAAGAGGTTCCCCCCTTCCTCCCGATCGTCCTCCCGGCCTTGCGCCGGGATCGAGCGTGGTGCTCGCTGGAGCGGTTCAGATCGATGTCCGGCGCTCCAGCAGGCCGACGGCTGGGTCCCGGCGCGAGGCCGGGAAGACGGGGGAGAGGCGGGGTGGCGCTTATCCTCACACTCCCCGGACTTGTTCCGGACAAGACTCGGGTCGCCGGACCGTCACCGGTCGGGCTCCGTCACGCGGACCCCTTGCCCCGGAACAAGTTCGGGGAGTGTGTTAACGGTGGGAGCCCTACTCCGCCGGCTGCGTGAGCGGCTTGCGGCGCCCGAAGCCCAGGGTCCAGTCGACCTCGTTGCCGATATCCGGTGCCGACGGGACCAGCCGCGCCAGGACCAGGCTCACGCCCGCCATCGCCGCCCCCACCAGGAACACCGCCGCCGGCGAGACCAGCCAGAGCAGACCGAAGGTCACCGGGATGAACACCGCGGCGATGTGGTTGATGGTGAACGACACCCCGGCGGTCGGCGCGATCTCCGCCGGATCGGCGATCTTCTGGAAATAGGTCTTCATGGCGATCGCGATGGCGAAGAACGCATGGTCGATCACGTACAGCGCCCCGGCCAGCCAGACATTGGTGACGAAGGCATAGGTCGTGAACACGCCGATCAGGCCGACATATTCGAAGGTCAGGGCGCGGCGCTCGCCGAAACGCACGATCAGCTGACCGATCTTCGGGGCGAGCGTCATGTTGATCGCACCGTTGATGAAGAACAGCGCCGCCACCTCGTGCACCTCATAGCCGAAGCGCTCGACCATCAGGAAGCCGGCGAACACCGTGAATATCTGCCGCCGCGCCCCGCCCATGAAGGTCAGCGCGTAGTACAGCCAGTAGCGCTTACGCAGGATCAGCTTCTTGTGCTGCGGCACGCCTTCGCGGAACGACGGGTAGGCGACGAACAGGAAAGCCAGAACCACCAGGGTCAGACAGCCGGCGATCAGGAACACCGTGGTGAAGGACAGGTTGAAGCTGTCCCAGCCGATAAAGATCAGCCCATAGGCCACCAGCTGGGCGAAGGCGCCGACCGCGATGATCTTGCCCATGCTGGCCGCCGCCGTCGCCTTGGGCAGCCACTGCAGCGACAGGGACTGGGCCGCGGTCTCGTAGTAGTGGAAGCCGACCGACATCACGAAGGTGGTCAGGTAGAAGCCCCAGATCGTCGGGAAATACCCGGTCGCCGCGACACCGATGCCGAGGCATAGCAGCGACAGGTAGGCCAGCGTCTGCTCGCGCATGAACAGCAGGAAATACACCGCCAGGAACGACAGGAACCCCGGGATCTCGCGGATCGACTGCTGGATGCCGATCTCCCTGCCGGTGAAGTCGAGCTCGTGGACCGCGAAGTTGTTCATCAGGTTCCACCAGGCCGCGAAGGACAGCTGCATGGCGGCGGCCATGATCATCAGCATCACGGCGGGCGAGCGCCATCCGGTGGCGGCCTTGGGGTCGGCGGTGGAGGACAGGTAAGACATCGCGGCACTCGGAACGGGTAAGGAAGGCGGTGGATTTCCTACTACTCCCGGGCGGGCCGTACGTGTTAGCGGTATATCGTCAATGAATGTGGACGACTCGCCAAATGATCCATCCCTCGGTCTATGCTTCCGCCGCCGCCCAGGACGACCACGCCGCCCCGGTCATCGCCTATGCGGCCGAAGCGGAAAAGCACACCCGGGGCGAGCCCCACAGCCACGCCCGCCACCAGCTGTTCCATCTGGTCTCCGGATCGGTGACGGTGGAGACGGCGCTGGGCAGCTTCGTGGTGCCGCCGGAGCGCGCCCTGTGGATGCCGTCGGGCATGGTCCACGCCACGACCTATCTGCAGCCCAGTTCCCTGCGCTTCCTTTACTTCCGTCCGGAGGCGGTGCGCGACGCGCCGGCCACGCCCTCGGTGATCCGCATCTCGCCGCTGCTGCGCGAGCTGATCCTGGCCTATATGGCCTTTCCGCGGGATCCGGTGGTGGCCGACGGTCCCGCCGGCCGCATCGCCGCCGTCATCATCGACCAGATCGCCACCGAGCCGGTCTCGCCGCTGCACCTGCCGATGCCCACCTCCGAGCGGCTGCGCCGGGCGGTGGCCGATCTCGCCGCCGATCCGGCCAGCGCGATCAGCCTGCAGGACGTGGCCCGGCGCGCCGCCCTCTCCCAGCGCTCCTTCGAGCGGCACTTCCGGGCGGAGACAGGGCTCAGCTACCGGGCGTGGCTGCGCCAGGCGCGGCTGATGAAGGCGGTGGAGTGGCTGTCCTTCGGCGAGGCGGTCGGCGACATCGCCCACCGGCTCGGCTACGAGGGGGCGAGCGCCTTCGTCGCCAGCTTCCGCAAGGCCTTCGGCGTGACCCCGGGCCGCTACTTCGCCGATGCCGCGTGATCACCGCGCCGGCATCTGGCATGGGCCGGCCCGCATGCTATAACCACAACCGGGAGGCGACCGGGTCCGAGCCGGTCAAAACCAGGGGACGGGAAGCGCGATGAGCCAGGAAGCCGCGGTGCTGTTCGCCAACGAGGCGTTCTATCTGGCCTTTTCCATGCGCGACCTGAAGAGCATGGAGGAGCTCTGGTCGCGCGACGCGCCGATCGCCTGCGTGCATCCCGGGTGGCGGCCGCTGATGGGCCGCGAGGAGGTGATGGAGAGCTGGGTAACGATCCTCGGCAATCCCGGTTCGCCCACCGTCGAGTTTCGCAGCGCCCGGGCCTTCCTCTACGGCGACGTCGCCTGCGTGCTCGGCTACGAGGTGCTGCAGGAGGGCGTGCTCGCCGCCACCAATACCTTCGTGAAGGAAGGTGTGGGCTGGAAGCTGGTGCATCACCATGCCTCGCCGGTCGCCGACAGCCCCGAGTTCCGCGAGACGCCGCCGTCGCGCGGCCCGCTGATGTAGCCGTCAGCTAAGGGCGGCCGCCAAAAGCAAAGAGGCGGACAGTTTCCCGTCCGCCTCCCTGATTTCACGATCGGCCGGATCGGCCGGACCGGAACCGCCTACTTGCGGATCTCGATCTTGACCCGGCGGTTCTTCGCTTCCTTCACGCCGTCCGGCGTGACGACCTTGTTGTTCTTCTCACCGAAGGCCTCGGTCATCATCGACGGGGCACCGGAACCGAGAAGGCTGCGCATCTCGTTGGCCACGGCATTCGCCCGGCGCTCCGACAGGGCCATGTTGTATTCCTCGGAACCCGAGCGGTCTGCATAGCCGGACACGGTGATCGAGGAGGCCCCCATCTCGTCGGAAGCGTCGGCGGCATCGATCAGCGTCGACAGGGTCTGCGGCGTGATCGTGCTGCTGTCGAAGTCGAAGTACACGGTGAAGTTCGCGAAGGTCACCGGCGGAGCGGCAGCGACCGGCTGCTCGCCGACGGCGGCTTCCATCGCTTCGATGGCGGCCATGAAACGGTCACGGCACCAGGCGATATCGGCCGGCTGGAAATTCTCTTCGGCTTCCTGCATCCAGCAGTCGAACATGGCCTGGCCGCGGGCCGAAGCCTCCGGCACCTTGGTGGCGGCGCCGGCGGCGAGCGCGTCGGTCAGCCGACGATGCGCCTCGGACAGCGCACCCTTGTGCTCGGCCGGGATGACCCGGGAGTCGAGCGCCTCGGGGTCCGTCGGCGTGCCGTTCGCGGCAGCGATGGCGGCGGACGCGAAAACGTCGGAGTCCTCGTAGTCGCCCTCGGCGAACTCCATCTCGGAGAGCGTGAGATACTCCTGGTACAGCGCCTTGCTGAAGGCGTCGCCAGTCGGGGTCAGGCCGCGCGCGTTGTCCAATTGGAAGCCCGCGCAGGCCGCCAGGCTCATCATCGCCGCAGCGGCGAAGAACGGCTTGGCTCCCCCCAGAATTTTATGAAGCATATCCATCTCCTTATCGTGTTCCGTCGCCTCGTCTCAAGGCACCGTCGGTAGGGACGCCCCGCCCCCGGACCGCTGTGCAGACGCGCTTGTGGAACCGAGCTTTGCGGTTCCAACTGCTGGCATTTCAACACGTTCTGAGTGGAACGCAAGGAAAACCGGGTCGCAGGCCGGGGCCCGGGCAAGAGTCACACCACTCGATCCGACAAACGCACATCAACGTCTATTGGGGTCGGCGCGCACCCTGCCCGGGTCTTATTTCGGTAACCTTCGGCGGTCAGGCGAAGCCCGTAGCCATGACGAACATGGACACGAAAATCGCCGCCGCGAAGGCAAAGCCGGCGATCGTCGGCCACAGCCCGAAGGCCTTGCTGTCGTCTTCAGTATCGGGAGCCATTTCACATTCTCCTTGTCGATGCCGCTCAGCTCAGCGCTTGCGGAAGCCATAGGGCGATCTCGGGGAACACCATCACCAGGATCAGACCGATGATCTGCAGACCGATGAACGGGATGACGGCGGCGAAGATCTCCTGAAGCTCGATATCCGGCGGGGCCACCGACTTCAGCCAGAAGCAGGCCGGTCCGAAGGGCGGCGACAGGAAGTAGATCTGCATGTTCATGACGAACAGCACACCGAACCACACCGCGGCCCATTCCGGATCGAGTCCCAGTTCCGGCGCCATGTCGACGACCACCGGGGCGAAGATCGGCACCGTGATGAACACGATCGCGATCCACTCCATGAAGGTGCCGAGCACCACCAGGATCGCCATCATCACCAGGATGATGCCGATGGCCGGCAGGTCCAGCCCGGAGAACAGGCTGCGCATGAACTCGCCGCCGCCGACCAGGTTGTAGATGCCGACGAAGCTTACCGCGCCGAGGATCAGCCAGATGATCGTGCCCACGGTGGCCATCGTCTGGGTCAGGGCCTCCTGCAGCATCGACCAGTTGAAGCGCATGCGCACCGCGGCGACCACGATCGAGCCGAACACGCCGACGCCGGCGGCCTCGGTCACGCTGGCGATGCCGCCGTAGATCGACCCCATGACGCAGGCGATGAGCAGGATACACAGGCCGACCGCGACCGAGCGGTTGGACGACAGCTTATGCTCGACGTCGTCGCGCGCCGCCACTTCGGACGCGGTCGGGGCGAGGCTCGGATTCAGATAGCAGCGGACCAGCACGAAGATGATGTAGAACGAGGCCAGCAGCAGGCCCGGCAGGGCGCCGGCCATGAACAGGTCGCCGATCGAGACCTGGGCCGACAGGCCGTAGACGATCATGATGATCGACGGCGGGATCAGCGTGGCGAGCGAGCCGCCGGCGCAGATCGTGCCGATCGACAGCTTGCGGTCGTAGCCCAGGCGCAGCATCTGCGGCAGGGCCACCAGGCCCAGCATGACGATCTCGCCGCCCATGATGCCGGACATGGCCGCCATGATGACGGCCACCACCACGGTCTGTACCGCCACGCCGCCGCGCAGGTTGCCGGCGAAGATCGACATGGCGTCGAACAGGTCCTCGGCGATGCCCGCCTTCTCCAGAATCGAGGCCATCAGCACGAACAGCGGCACCGCGATCAGCGGATAGGATTCCAGCAGACCGAAGGCGTTGGTCGAGACCAGATACAGACCCTTCGGTCCGAAGAAGAGCAACGCACAGACGATGGAGATGATCAGGGTCACCACGCCGAGCGGCATGCCGGTCATCATCAGCAGCAGCAGCGTGATGACGATGCCGATGCTGACGGTGCCGATGTCATAGGCGCGGATGTTGATGAGCTGACGCAGGTCGAGGCCCTCGGCGACCGAGGCCGCCGCGGAATCGGCCCATTCCGCCAGAATGAAGCCTTCCCAATAGTGACCGATCAGCAGAAGGACCAGCCGGCCGATCAGGATCGTGGAGACGACCACGATCGCCAGCCGCGCGGCCGGACTGCTCACATGACGGTAGAAGTTCGCCAGCAGCTGCAGCAGATAGATCGTCGCGCCGAGGAACAGCGCGGTCTTGAGCATCAGCGGCTCAGGCGAGTTGAAGGCGGTACCGGCGCGCTCGACATTGCTGATCGCATCCAGGGCGCGCCCCATCGAGTCGTTGGTCAACAGGAACAGCGCGATCACGCCGACGATCAGCGCGAACAGATCCAGCCGCCATTTCGCCCGGTCGCTGGCCATCAGATAGAAGACGGTGATGCCGATGTGCCGGTTCTTCAGCGTCACGTAGCCGGCCGAGAGCATCCAGGCGGTGGCGCAGAACACCATCACCATCTCGAACGCCCACTGGGTCGGCGCATGGAAGGCGTAGCGCGAGATCACTTCGTAGAGCGTGATCACCCCGCACAGGAAATACAGCTGCGCGACCGCAAGGCCGGTGAACTGGCTGAACTTATTGATGGCTGAATTCATCGAACCGCTTTCAGGGACACGCAGCACATGCGCATGAAAATATGCAGGCGAGCGCGCGCCGCCGCCTGAACGTGAAGCGATCCGGGAGCCGCGTGGACTCCCGGATCGTCAGCGTGTCTGATCAGTCGAGCAGACCGATCCGCTTCATGTAGGCCAGATGCGTATCCAGCGCCTCGCGGGCCAGCTCCGACTTCGCGGCCGCGTTCTCCCACGCCTCGACGGCGATCTCACGGAACTTCTGCCGGTCTTCCTTCGACCAGTCGATGATCGTGATGTCGCCCTTCGCCTTGTGCTCGGCGACCAGGTCGCGGTCCTGCAGGTCGGCCTGACGCAGCATGGTGATGTAGGCGGCGTTGTACCAGACCTCGAGGATGGTCTGCTGGGCTTCGCTCAGCCCGTCCCAGACGTCCTTGTTCACGATGAACTGCAGGACGGCCATGGAGTGGATACCCGGATAGATCGGGAACTTGGCGACCTTGTGCATACCCGAGGCTTCGTTGTTCACGAAGGCCGAGGCGTCGGCGGCGTCGACGATGCCCTTATCCAGCGAGGTGTAGACCTCGGAGAACGGGATCGACACCGGCGAGGCGCCGGCCAGGCGGAACACGTCGGCGGCCAGGCCTTCCGGCGACCGGATCTTGATGCCCTTGAGGTCCTCGACACCCTTGATCGGCACGGTCGAGACCAGTGCTTCCTTGGTGTACGGGCCGCAGCCGATCACGTGGATCGCATCCGGCCAGTGGGTGTCATAGATCTTCTGCAGCATCTCCTTGCCACCGCCCTCGTGGCAGAAGTCGCGGACCTGATGCGGCGTATCGTAGCCGGCGATCAGGTCGCCGATGATGCCGAAGGCCGGGTCGCGGCCGGCGAAGTAGGAAACGGCGTTCATGTCGCCGTCCAGGATGCCGTTGGCCACGGCGTCCACGGTCTCGCGGTGCGGCACGACGGCCTTGGTCGCCAGGACCTCGACCTCGATCTCGCCGCCGGTCATGATTCCGACCTTCTGCTGCCAGCCTTCGGTCATGAAGCGGTGCGCCCAGTCACCCGGGCTCGAACTCGCCTGGAACTTCAGGGTGCGGGCGTCGACGTCGCCTGCGGCGAACGCACTGACAGTAAGCGCCGCGAGCGCGGCGACCAGTGATTTCCGCATCGTTTCCTCCCTATGCGGTATGAGATTTCCCTGTGTTCAGGGCTTGGTAGTCTTCTGATTGAGGCGCGAGTGTCACAACCCGGCGCCCGGAATGTCAACAATGCAAGATGCAGGCATCCGCTGCACAGGCCTTTATTTTTTCTCTTGAGTGGCCGATCTCGGCTGGATCTGACGCACCGCGAATCCACCGCCCGGCGTCGGCACCAGCGCCTTGATCGCCTTGCCGCCGAAGGTCTGGTCGACCAGCTCGTTCAGCGCCGCGTCACCGCCGCCATAGGGGGCCACGAGGTCGATCAGCCAGGGGATGGATCCGCCGTCCCATTCGTTCGGGCGCAGGCGGTTCTGACCCTGCAGCAGGCGCTTCTCCACCTCTTCGGTCACCATCGCCCAGGAGGCATAGACCATCGGCGCGACGCCACGTTCGGTGCGGCGACGCCAGATCCGAACCTGCCGCTTGGTCAGCGGCGGCAGCACGAGCCATTCCAGGTCGGAGATGAAGATGTGGCGGTGCGCCGGCGACTGTCCCATCAGCGAGACGATCTGGCCGAGCAGCCGGGTCATATCGTCGCGCGGCGCGTCCGCCGCCGGCGCCGCCGCGGTCGCCGGAGCCTCACGCTCGGGCCCCGGTTCCGCGCCGGAACCGTCGGTGCCGAATACCGTTTGGTCGCTCATCGTCCCCCCTTTGAGCCTAATTGGAGCCGGGCCTCCCCGGCCCGGCCCGTTTCCCCCGGTCAGTGCGCGAAAATCACCGGCATCGTCGCGTCGGCGATGATGTCGCTGGTCGCCCCGCCGAAGATCATCTGACGCAGCCGGCTCTGGGTGTAGGCCCCCTTCACCAGAAGGTCCACGCCTTCCGCCTCGGCGACTTCGAGCACGTCCATGCCCGGGCCGCGCATCGAGCGCTTGCCGGTCGCCACCTTGGCGTCGACGCCGTGCAGCTTCAGGTAGTCGGCCAGCGCCGCCCCGTCCGGGCCGGGCACCGACCAGCCTTCGATCTCGATGACGATGGCCTTGTCCGCCGACTTGATCGCCGGCAGCGCCTGGCCGATCAGCCGCGCGGTCTCGGTGCTGCGGTTCCAGGCGATGGCGACCGTGCGGCCGCATTCGCGGGTCCAGCCGACCGGCACCAGGGTCACGGTGCGCCCGCCTTCGAACAGCGCGGTCTCGAACACCGCGCGCCAGTCGGTCTCCTCGCTCTTGCCGACGACGGTGGTGTCGAACAGCCGGGCCGCTTCGCCGATGCCGAACCGGGCCCGCAGCGGCTCATCGCTCAGGTCGACGAGAGCGCCGTCGGGACCGAGCGCGTCGATTCGCGCGCGCATCGCGGCCAGCGCCTCCTCGGCCTCGCGGGCCAGATCCGGTCCCTTGTCGGCGTAGTCGATGATGCCGACGCCCATGGGATCGACCAGCGGACTCTCGACCGGGCGCGGATAGAACGTGGCCCGCACGCGGCCGCTCGACCGCTTGGCGAACAAGACGGCGGCCTCCAGCGGGGCACGATCGACCCCGTCGCGGCCGAACGGCAGAAAAAAGGACTTCATCTGCATTCTCCCTCGGTGTGGCCGAGCTTGTCGCCGGCGGTCCCGATGTCATGATAGCCGAAACCTTCCCGTCAAGGCACCGGATTGGATCAATGGCCGATATTCGCATCGACAACGCCCTTGTCGTGACCATGGACGGCGACCGGCGCGTGTTGGAGGGTGCCAGCGTCGCAATTTCCGGCACCCGCATCGCCGCCATCGGCCCGCGCGCGGAAATCGCCCGCGACCATCCGGCAGAGACGGTGATCGACGCCAGCCGCAAGGCCTTGATGCCCGGATTCGTCGACGTGCACGCCCATGCCGGCCACGGATTGATCAAGACCCTGGGCCTCGCCGGCGACGGCGAGTGGGAACGCGCCTGCCACACCGCCTATACCGTGGCGTCCGATACCGCCTTCTGGGCCGCCGAGTCGGCGTTGTCCGCCGTGGAGCGGATCCGCTGCGGCACCACCACCGGGGTGTCCTATCTCGGCGGCGGCGACGACGTGATGCGCACCGACGAGACGATCTACGCCGACGCCCACTGCCGAGAGATCGAGCGGCTCGGCACCCGCTCGGTGGTCGCGGTCGGCATCAACCGGCCGCCCTTCCCCAAGACCTACGCCAATATCGAGGCAGGGTCGTATCGGGAGCGCGCCGTCTCCTTCGACACCCAGCTTTCGGTCTGCGAGGCGGTGGCGAAAGCCTGGGACGGGGCGGCCGGCGGGCGGGTGAAGATCGCCGTCAGCTTTCCGGTCCATCACCGCGGCTCCGAGCAGGACCCGATGCTCGACTCCGTGCGCGACCAGGCGGCCGCCACCCGCGACCTGACCCGGCGCCTGGGCCTGATCTTCACCCAGGACGGCCACCGCCAGGGCAGCATCCGCCTCGCCCACGAGGTGTTCGACCTGCTCGGTCCGGACGCGCTGATGAGCCACTCGGTCGATCTGGACGGCGAGGAGATCCGGCTGGTCGCCGAGACCGGCACGAAGATCGCCCACAACCCGTCGGCCAACCGTTCGATCACCGGCCGCTGCCCGGTGCCGGAGCTGATCGACGCCGGGGCGGTGGTCGGCCTCGGCTCCGACGGGACCGCGCCGGATCGCGGCTACGACATGTTCCGCCACATGTTCCAGGCGATGCACTACCACCGCCGCCACTTCCGCGATCCGGCCGTCCTGCCACCGGGCAAGATGCTGGAGATGGCGACCATCGACGGGGCGACGGCGCTGGGCATGCAGGATCAGATCGGCTCGGTGGAAGTGGGCAAGCAGGCGGACCTGATCCTGGTCGACCTGTTCAAGCCGCACATGGTGCCGATGACCATGCCGCTCTACCGCCTGGCGTGCTTCGCCAACGGCGCCGACGTGGACACCACCATCGTCGCCGGACGCATCCTCATGCGCGAGCGCCGGCTGGTCGGGATCGACGAGGCGGGGGTCCTGGAGGCGGCTGACCGGCAGGCGGCCCTGATGGTCGAGAGGGCCGGTCTGAAGGACCTGGAGCGACTGCCCGACCGGTTCTGGGGCGTGGCCCGGGGGTAGGCACCTCAAGAGTACTTGTGGCAAATGCCGATTCTGTTCGGGCAGCGGATAGTTAACGTTACCTTAGAACTCCGGCACTATGCTGGTTGGCGTTGCAGCATGGATTCTTCTCCCCTCGCCCAGCGAACACGCTATATGATGGCCGAGAGGGATATTCCGGAGACAATTGGGATGTTCGGGAAAGCAAAAGCGAAGCCGGGTTCAGCCGGTGGCAAGACGGCCGTCAGATCCGATGTGAAGCTCGGTTCCGCCATTTTCGGCGAGGAAGAGCTCGAGGTTCGCGAGCTGCATATCAAGGGCATCCGCATCCCGAACCCGGGCGAAGGCAACATCATCGCCGGCCAGAAGTTCCACTTCCTGCTCAAGCTGGGCGACGGTGAGTCCGCCCCGGTGATCAAGGTCGAGGCCCATGCGCTGGCGGCCTCGGACAAGGAAGTGATCGGCAAGTTCTCCGAGATGGGCGACGACGAGAAGCGGCTGATCGCCCTGCACATGAAGGCCCTGCGCCAGGCCGGCGCCATCGCCTGATTCTTCGGGCTCAGAAGTCCGTCTTCGTACCGCCTTCGGCGATCCGCCGGTCGACGAAAGCGTCCAGCGCCTCGCGGATCGCCGGGTCCATCGGCGGCTCCTCGTACTCCGCCAGCAGGCGTTTCACCAGGCCGTTGGCCCGGGTCAGGGCGTCGGGCGCCCCCGCCTCATCCCAGGTCTCGAAATTCCGCCAGTCCGACACCATCGGCGCGAAGAACGCCGTGCGGTAGCGCTCCTGGGTATGGGCGGTGCCGAAGAAATGCCCGCCCGGTCCGACCTCCCGCACCGCGTCCAGGGCCAGCGAGGCATCGTCCACCGTCAGCGGGTCGAGGAAGCCGGCGACCATGGCGATCATGTCGGCATCCATCACCATCTTCTCGAAGGAGGCGGTCAGCCCGCCCTCCATCCAGCCGCAGCCGTGCATCAGCAGGTTCACCCCGCCGGTGAAGGTGCCCCACAGCGAGAAGGCGCTCTCCCAGGCCGCCTGGGCGTCGGGCACGTTGGCCGCGTTCACGTTGGAGGACCGGTAGGGCAGGTCGTAGCGCCGGGCGAGCTGCCCGCCGGCGACCGCCGCCTGCATGTATTCAGGCGTGCCGAAGGCCGGCGCCCCAGACTTCATGTCGACATTGGAAGTGAAGCCGCCATAGACAACCGGCGCGCCCGGCCGCACGACCTGGGAGAAGGCGATCCCAGCCAGCGCCTCGGCGTTCTGCTGGGCCAGCGCCCCGGCGATCGTCACCGGCGCCATGGCTCCCGCCAGGGTGAACGGGGTGATGACGGTCACCTGCCCGGATTCCGCCAGCGCGATCACCCCTTCCAGCATCGGCGTGTCGTAGCGCAGCGGCGAACTGGCGTTGATCACCGAGAACAGGCTCGGCTCCCGCTCCAGGGTCGCCCGGTCCACCCCGCGGCTCAGCCGTACGATCTCGATCCCGTCCTCGATCCGGTCTCGGCCGAGCGAATAGGCGTGCGGGATGCGGTCGGTCAGGGTGACCATGTCCCGCAGCCCTTCCAGGTGCCGGACCGAGGCATGGATATCCACCGGCTCCACCGGATAGCCGCCCAGGGCATGCATCGCGTTGAGCGACTGCGCCAGCTTCAGGAGGTTGCGGTAGTCCTCCCGGTTGCCGACCCGGCGGCCCCCGTCGAGATCGCTGACATTCGGCGCGCTGGCGACCGAACAGATGACGATCTCGTCGCCGCCGAACCGCACCGAGCGCTCGGGCGTGCGGGAATGCACGTCGAAGGCCGACGGCGCCTTGGCCACCAGGTCCATGACCAGGGTGCGGTCGAACCGGACCCGCTCGCCCTGCACCGTCGCCCCGGCCGCCGCCAGCCGGTCGCGCGCATCCGGCAGCAGGAAATCGATCCCGATCTCCTCCAGGATCGTCAGCGAGGCCTCGTGGATCGACTCCAGCGCGTCGTCCGACAGGATCCGGGCTGGCGGTCCCCGGTGGCGGAGCCGCCGCCAGGCCGGCTGGTCCAGCTTCGCCGGGGCCGACCGTCGCCCGCCGCCGCGTCCCCTGCGCCCGCGCTCCACCTCCGGCTCCGCTGCCGCGCCTTCGCCTGTCGTCTCCGCCATGCGACCTCCACCGCCTATGGGCGAAACATTGCCCGCACCGATCGCTCCGGTCGAGGAGAAAGCGACGCGGCGATAGGCTCTTGACTTCCACCCCGGCGGACGCCCGAGTCAGGTGGCACGAACAGGAGCCTTCCATGCCGTCCAACGCCTCGAGTCCGTCCCCGGAGATCGCCACCCTCGCCGCCGACCTGCAGGCCGCCGGTGTCCAGATCGACGCGGCCGGACTGGCCGAGACCCTGGCCCGGATCGCCGCCGGTCCCCGAACCTATCCGGCGCGCGCCTGGCAGGCGCTGATCGCCGCCGACCTGCCGCCGGAACTGGCCGACCGCCTGGACGCCGCTGCGGAGGCGCTGCGGCCGGCCGAGCCGACCGCCGACCCGTCGCGTCTGGACCGGCTGCGCGAGGCCCTGGCGACGGCCGGGGTGGACGGCTTCATCCTGCCGCGCGCCGACGAGCATATGGGCGAGTACATCCCGGCCCCGGCCGAGCGGCTGTCCTGGCTGACCGGCTTCACCGGGTCCGCCGGCGTGGTCCTGGTGCTCCCCGACGTGGCGGTGATCTTCGTCGACGGCCGCTACACCCTGCAGGTGGCGCAGCAGGTCGACACCGGCCGCTGGACCGTGGAGCACGTGGTCCGCACGCCGCCGGCGGAGTATGTGCGCACGCATCTCGTCGGCCGGCGCCTGGGCTTCGATCCCAGGCTGCATTCGATCAACGCCGCCAAGCGCCTGGCCGACGCGGCGGAAGAGGCAGGCGGATCGCTGGTGGCGCTGCAGGACAACCCGATCGACGCCCTGTGGGCCGACCGGCCCGCCGCCCCTCTGGGCCCGGTGGAGGTTCTGCCGACCTCTCTGACCGGCCTGGACGCGGCCGCCAAGCGCGCGCGGATCGCCGCCGAACTGGCCACCCGCGACATCGACGCCACGGTGCTGAACCAGCCGGAATCCATCGCCTGGCTGCTGAACCTGCGCGGCGCCGACGTACCCTACACGCCCCTGCCCCTGGCCTATGCCACGGTCGACCGGACCGGGCTGGTGGAGCTGTTTCTGGACGAGGAGAAGTGCACCGCGTCCGTGCGCGCGGCCCTGGGCAACGGCGTGACCCTGCGTCCGTTCGAGGCGGTCGGCGACGCCATGGACGCGCTGGGGGCGGCGGGCAGGTCGGTCGCCATTGATCCGGATGCCGCCACCGAATGGATGCGCGGCCGGCTCGAGGCCGCCGGCGCCACGGTGACCCTTGCCGCCGATCCCTGCATTCTGCCCCGCGCCCGCAAGAACGCGGTCGAGCTGGCCGGCACCCGCGCCGCCCATACCCGCGATGCCGCCGCCGTGGCCCGCTTCCTGAAATGGATCGACGACACCGGAACGCAGACCACCGAGCTGGGCGCCAGCGATGCGCTCGAAGGCTTCCGGGGCGCGGTCGCCGACTGGCGCGGCCCCAGCTTCCCGTCGATCTCCGGCGCCGGTTCGCATGGGGCGATCGTGCATTACCGGGTCACGCCCGAGACCGACCGTCCGCTGGAGGACGGCAGCCTCTACCTGATCGACAGCGGCGCCCAGTACCTCGACGGCACCACCGACATCACCCGCACGGTCGCCATCGGCCGGCCGTCCCAGGAGATGCGCGAACGCTTCACCCTGGTGCTGAAGGGCCATATCGCCATCGCCACCGCCCGTTTCCCGACCGGCACCACCGGCGGCCAGATCGACGCCCTGGCCCGGCAGTTCCTGTGGAAGGCCGGGCTCGACTTCGACCACGGCACCGGCCACGGGGTCGGCGTCTTCCTTGGCGTGCACGAGGGGCCGCAGCGGATCTCCAGCGCCAGCCGGGTGTCGATCGAGGCGGGCATGATCCTGTCCAACGAACCCGGCTACTACAAGCCGGACGCCTACGGCATCCGGATCGAGAACCTGCTGATCGCCGTCGAGGCGCCGGCGCAGGAGGATAACGGCCGGGCGATGCTCTGCTTCGAGACCATCACCTTCGCGCCGATCGACCGGCGCCTGGTCGAACCGTCACTGATGACCGCCGAGGAGATTGCCTGGCTCGACGCCTATCACGCCGAGGTCCGCAGCCGGGTCGCGTCGGCGCTCGGAGCTGACGACCGCGCCTGGCTGGAGGCGGCGACCGCACCCCTGGCCGGCTAGAGCAGATCGTGCGGTGACGGGATCGCTCCGTGATCGCGACAACGTGCGTGAATATGCTCTATCTCATTGTTTTAGAGACAAATTCACCGACCATATTGAATCATGAAATGATTCAATATGGTCGGATTTGGCTCTGGGACAGACCGCGATCCGTTGAAGGCAAAAGACCCCGCTCGACGGCCTCCGCTCAGTCCGGCGGCGCTCAGTCCCGGCGGCGGTTGGGCCGGCGGCCGATGGGCACGTCCTGACGGCGCCGGTCCGGTCCGACATAGGTCTGGTTCAAGATGAATTCCCGGCGCTCGTTCAGCACCACCTCGATGCGACGGCGCAGGGCCTCCAGGGTGATCGGCTTGGCCATCAGCAGGTTCACGCCGGCGTCGCGGGCGGCCCGCACGGCGGCCCGGTCGGCCTGAGCCGTCACCAGGATGATCGGGACATAGGGGTTTGACGACTGGGCGTCGGTGCGCACGCGGCGCACGAAGGTCACACCGTCCATCGGCTCCATCATCATGTCGCAGATGATCACATCGGCCGGGTAGGCGCGCAGCACCCGCAGCGCCGACTCGCCGTCCGCCGCCTCCTTGATCTGCCCGATGCCGAGCTGCTCGAGAAAAGCCGCCGTGAGAATCCGGCTCGCCCGGTCGTCCTCGACGATCAGCACCCGCAGCTCGCCAAATTCCTGCGCCAGGGACATACCCGTCTCCATTCTCAGTCTTTCTCCGCCGCGTCGAACTCGGCGATGACCTCCGGCAGCTGTTCGCGGGTCGCCGACACGGCCCGGCGCAGGTCCGCCATGTTTTCGGACAGCCTGGCCATCCCCTGGTCGTCCTCCTGGATCCGGCCGGCCGCGTGTTCCATCAGAACGGCCCCGAAATTCGCCGCCAATCCCTTCATCGAGTGCGCGAGCTGCCTGATCAGGTCGGTGTCGCCGGCCTCGAACGCCTTCTCCACCAGGGCGAGCTGGCGCGTCGCCTCCTGAGGCACCAGGGCGATCATCTCCACGGCCCGCGCCGGCGGCAGCGAACCCACCGCGGCCCGTACCCGGGCCCGGTCAAACGCAGGCACTGCAAGCATCCCCTCCCCAGTCTCCATGCTGTTGTCGATCGCAACATGATCACGTCGCCGGCGCGAAGCCCAGAGGATCGTCCGGTTCAGCGCGTCCCAGTCCACAGGTTTGAGCAGGACGTCGTCCAGCCCCGCGGCGAGATAGGCGTTTCGGTGTTCCGGTATGGCGTCCGCCGTCAGGGCGACGATAGGCATGTCCGCCCGCTCGCCCCCCATGGCGCGGATCTCCATCGTCGCCTGCGGGCCGTCCATGACCGGCATCTGCATGTCCATGAGCACCAGGTCGTAAACCCGCCGGCGCACCGCCTGGACGGCCTGCGCGCCGTCTTCCGCCTCGTCGACCCGGTGGCCGGCCCTGGCGAGCATGCGCGAGACCAGCATGCGGTTCACCTCATTGTCCTCCGCCAGCAGGATCCGGATCGGGTCGGCATCCTCGGACGGCACAGTCTCTTCCTCCGCCACCTCCGGCTTTTCCGTCGGCTGCATGAGCACGCCGAACGCGAAGGTCGACCCCTCGCCCGGCGTGCTGTCGAGCGAGATCCAACCGTCCATGCCCTCGACCAGACGCCGGCAGATCGACAGGCCGAGGCCGGTGCCGCCGAACCGGCGCGAGGTGTTGGCGGCCCCCTGCTCGAAAGCGGCGAAGAGCTGGCCCTGGATCTCCGGAGGAATGCCGATTCCGGTATCGGTCACGGCGCCGAGAATCTCGACCCGCGCGCCCCGGGCCTTGCCGAGAGTCAGCGCCACCGTAACGGACCCTTCATTGGTGAACTTCAGCCCGTTGGACACCAGGTTGGAGAGGATCTGCTTCAGGCGCAGCGGATCTCCCAGCAGCCAGGGCGGGACCCGCTCGTCGATCCTGCCCTCGATCCGGATGCCCTTGGAACTCGCCGAAATCTGAAACAGGCGGACGACATCGTCGAGGATCTTGGACGGCGAGAACGGGATCTCCTCGAGCTGAACCTTGCCCGCCTCGAGCTTTGAGTAGTCGAGAATGTCGTTCAGCAGCGCCAGCAGGGTGTCGGCCGAGTTCCGCATGATGTCGATGAAGCCGGTCTGGTCGCTGTCGAGCCGGGTGCGCGACAGCAGCTCGATCATCCCCAACAGCCCGGTCATCGGCGTGCGCAGTTCGTGACTCATCATCGCCAGGAACCGGGATTTCGCCGCGTCCGCGTCCTCCGCCCGCCGCCGCGCCTCGTCGAGTTCGTTCGCCAGTTGCCGCAGCGAGCGGGTCTGCTCGGCCAGCGCGTCGCGCGCGGTGCGCAGCTCGGTCTCCGCCTCGATCCGGTCGGTGATGTCGGAGCGCATGCCGACGATCCCGCCCTCGCGGGTCTTGTTCTCGCTGACCAGGATGGTCCGACCGTCGGACAGCGGCTGCAGGAAGGTCGCCTTGGGCGGATCCAGGTGCTGGCGGAGACGTTCGGCCATCCATTCGTCCTCCCGGCCCCTGGCTTCCGGGTACTGGCCGCGGTCGAGGGTGTAGCGGACCAGCTGTTCGAAGGTCCAGGCCTCGTCGATGGCCTCCTGCGGCAGGTCGTAGAGATCCTTGTACTGCGCATTGGACAGCACCAGGCGATCGTCGCGGTCGAACAGCACGAAGCCTTCCGGCATGGTCTCGATCGCATCGAGCAGCCGCGCCTGGGTGGTGGTCGCCAGGGCCTGGGCGCGGCGTTCCAGCGTCACGTCCCGCCACATGGAGAGATAGCCGCCGTCCGGCATGGGCCGGCCGGAGACGAAATAGGTGTCGGCCCCCTCGCGCTGCCACTCGAACTCCACGGCGCTGCGCTTGCCGATCGCCCGGAACATGCGCTTGATGCCGATCTCGGTGGAGGGCAGCCGGCGGATCGCGTCCTTGGCCACGCCGACCAGGGAGCGGCCGACGGTCAGCTCCTCGCTGGAGAGATGGACCAGCAACGCGAATGCCCGGTTCCAGGCGATCAGATGGTTGTTCCGGTCGAAGGCCACCAGCGGGTTCGGCATGGTGTCGAGAATCACCTGGAGCACGGCCGAGGTCGCCGCCAGGGTCATCTCGGCCTGCTTGCGCCGCGTGATGTCCAGCCGGGTGGTGACGGTCAGGCCGTTCGGGCTGTAGTTCTCCTTGACCAGATACCAGGTCCCGTCGGGCACCTGGCGTTCCGGGATCGGCGACCGGTCACGCCGCGCGTCGAGCCGGCGCTGGACATAGGCCTCGCGCTCGGCTTCCGTCATGGAGGGATCGCGGGCCAGACTGAACCGCAGCAGGTCCTCGAAGTCGTGACCGACGATGTCGCCGCGATCCCGCAGGAACGGATACATCCCGAAGAAGCGCTCGTTGCCGAAGACGAAACGGTCGTCGCCGTCATAGATCGACAGCGCGTCGTCCATCGTGTTGAGGGCGTCGCGCATGACCTGCAGCTCTCGCCGTGTCTCCTCGGCCTCCCGTTCCGCCGGGGATGGGACGATCCAGTGGGCGCCGATCACCGTCCCCGCATCGTCGCGCGTCGGCAGGCAGTGCGCCCGCGTCCCTGAACTGTCGATGACGACCGTACCGTGCTCTCCGCGCAGGGCCGCCTCGAAGGCCGACCGGGCCGAAGCCCCGTCGGCGGCAAGACCATCGACCAGCACCGGAACGCCGCCCGGCCGAGATGCGAGCCCCTCGAACAATGTCTCGGCCGGCGGGTTCCAAGCGATCGCCGTTCCGGACCGGTCAAAAGCGACGACCGCCTGGTTCAACCCCCGGACAATGCCGGACAAATGTTCAGAAGCACCCACCATGTCTTAGCGCAAGATATCCCCTTACTTTTTGAATACGTATTGCCCCGTTCGGATAGTCTAGAGCATTTTTGATCGGCGCGGAGGCCCCAGCGCGGCATGGACCCGCAAGATCCGTCGCGTCATGCGGGGCCGGTGCTTGTGAAGCTCGGGAAACACCGCCGCGCTCCCTCGGAGACTACAGGCTCCAATAGCGCAGTCCCGGCGGCAGATCCGCCGGGATCAGCACCGATTTGATGTCGACCAGAAGCCCGCCCGGCCGCAGCCGCGCGCCGAGGCCGGACGCCCCGCCGTCCAGAAACGCCCGGTGCGGGCTGGCCAGGATCAGCACGTCGAGATCGGTCAGGATCTCGGGCGTCACCAGCTCGATCCCGAGCACCCGGCGCGCCACCGCCGGACCCACCAGGGGATCGGCGACATACACCTGGGCGCCCAGGGCCGACAGCCCGGCCACGATCGGCGGCACCTGGCTGTTGCGCGCGTCGGAGACGTTCTCCTTGAACGCCACGCCCATGACCCCGACACGGGCGCCGGCGATGGCGGTCCCGCCGGTGCCGAGCAGCATGACGGTCTTCTCAACGATCCGCTCCGACATGGTGTCGTTCAGGCGGCGGGCCGAGCGGATCAGCTCCGGGTAGTAGCCGTGCGCCTCGGCCTTGGCGATCAGGTAGTAGGGATCGACGCCGATGCAGTGGCCGCCGACCAGACCGGGCGTGTAAGGCGCGAAATTCCACTTGGTGCGGGCGGCGGCCAACACGTCCTCGGTGCGCAGGCCGAGCCGGTCGTAGACCTGGGCCAGCTCGTTCATCAGGGCGATGTTCACGTCGCGCTGAATGTTCTCGGTGATCTTCGACGCCTCTGCCACCTTGATCGACGGGGCGGCGTGCAGGCCGGCGGGCACGACGGGTTCGTACAGCGCCACCACCCGGGCCAGGGTCTCGGCATCCTGGCCGGAGACCACCTTGACCACGTTGCCGAGCCCGTGGGTGGTATCGCCCGGGTTGATGCGCTCCGGCGAGTAGCCGAGCTTGAACGCCGTCCCGGCCGCCAGGCCCGAGACCTCGGCCACGATGGGCCCGACCACTTCCTCGGTGGCGCCCGGATGAACGGTGGATTCCACGATCACCAGCCCGCCCGGCCGGATCGCGCCGCCGACCGCCCGCGCCGCCTCGGCCAGGGGTCCCAGATCCGGGCGCCGGGAGCTGTCGATCGGGGTCGGCACGGCGAGGATGAAGACCTCCGCCCCCGCCAGCTCCGCGGCCTCGGCGGTGAAGCGCAGCTCCGGCGGCACGGCGATGGCGCCGCCTTCCGGGTCGTTGCGATCGACGCCGCGGGCGAGCTCCGCCGTGCGGCCCGCATCGATGTCGTAGCCGATGACCGTGCGTCCGTTCTCGGCGAAGGCGAGCGCCAGGGGCAGGCCGACATAACCGAGGCCGAGGATGGCAACCGTCGCGTCGCCGCTCATCGGGTTTCCCCCTTGGCGAAATCCTTCAGGACTGCCGCCGTGCTGCGCGGAGCGAAGCCGAGGGCGGCGGCCGGACCGATATCGATGATGAAGGATGCTCTCGGGGCGGGCTCCTCCTCGATCGTCGCGCTCAGCCCCGCCCCGTCGGCGAGGCAGGTCACCGCCTGGCGCACGGTGACGGGATCGCGGCTGGCGATCGGCACGGCGACGAAGCGGTCCGGCGGGGCGGTCAGCGCCTGGCCGACGAGGGCCGCGACATCCTGCACCTCGACCACGTTGTTGAAGGCGGCGTCGCCGTTGAAGACGCGCACGGTCTCTCCGCGTCTCAGTCTCGCCAGCACCTGGACCGGCCAGTTCCGGGCCGCCCCCGGGCCGACCACCGCCGGCAGCCGGATCGCCAGGCCCGGTCCGGCCCGCTCGGCCAGCAATCGCTCGCCCAGCAGCTTCGACATACCATAGGCGTCGGGGTTCACCACCGCCGTGTCGGGCGTCACCACCGGATCGGCGATCGTGCCGTGCACCGACAGGCTGGAAAGGTAGACGAACACCCCAACATCCGCCGCCGCCAGCCGGGCGGTCGCCTGAGCGTTGTCGCGGATCAGCACCGACGCCGGCACCGTGCCGGCGGCGCCGGTCGAAGGCGAGCTGGCCGCGGCGTGCACGATGGCATCCAGCCGCACGGGCAGGGGCGCGTCGCCGGCCAGGTCGGCCTGCCAGGTCTCGCCCTCGATCAGGTCGTCGGGCAGCGGCGAGGTCCGCCAATGCGCGATCACCTCGTGACCCAAGGCGGCAAGCCATCTGGCGATCGCCCGGCCGGTAAAGCCGGCCGCCCCGGTGACCAGGACCCGCATCGGATCAGCCGCGCACGGTGGCGAGGATCCGCTCGACCGACAGGCCGTGGGCCGCGAGGATGTCCTCATGGCTGCCGTAGCAGTGCACGAATTCGTCTTTCAGGGTGAAGGTGTGCAGGTCGCACTCGGCCCGGACGTCCCAGGCGATCTGCTTGGTCTGCGGTGCCAGGCCGCCCTGGGGCGCGTGCTCCTCGACCACGATCACCCGCTTGTGCCGGCGCAGCAGATCGGCGATGCCGGCGATGTCCAGCGGCTTCACGGTGTGGCAGACCGCCAGCGAGACGGAGTTGCCGTCCGCGGTCAGCGCGTCGGCGACCTCGGCCGCCATCTTCGTGATGACGCCGTAGGACAGCACGGCCACGTCCTCGCCCCGGCGCAGATAGCGCAGCTTGCCGAATTCCCACGGGTCGCTGTCCGGCCCGGTGAGAGTCGGCTCGCCGGCCTTGCCGAAGCGGAAATAGACCGGTCCGCCGCCCTCGCGCGCGACCAGCCACCGGGTGGCCTCGGTCGCCTCCACCGGATCGCAGGGCGCGATGATCGACATGTTGGGAATGGCGCCGGCGACGGCGATGTCCTCCTGGGCGTAGTGGGTGCCGCCCAACGTGGAGTAGATCACCCCGCCGCCGATGCCGACCACCGTCACCGGCAGGTTCTGATAGCCGAGATCGTCGCGCACCATCTCGAACGGCCGGTACAGGGCGAACGTGGCGATGGTGTAGGCGAAGGGCCGCATCCCCTTCAGCGCCAGCCCGGCGCAGATGCCGATCATCGCCTGCTCGGCCACGCCCACATTGATGAAGCGCTCGGGGAACTCCTCGCGGAACTTGCCCATGGAGCCGGCGGGCGAGATGTCGGCGACCACGATGTGGATGCGCGGGTCGTCCTTGGCGAGCTCGTAGAGGACTTCGGCGAAGGTGTTCCTCACGACGCGATCTCCTTCAGCTCGGCCAGCGCCTGGGCATATTCCTCAGGGTTCGGGGAGCGATAATGCCAGATCGGCACGTTCTCCATGTAGGACACGCCCTTGCCCTTGGTGGTGCGGCCGATCAGACAGAACGGCTTGCCGCCCTTGCGCGCGGCGACGGCGTCGTAAACCGCCTTGGCGTCATGCCCGTTGACGATGGCGGTCTCCCAGCCGAAGGCCTCCAGCTTCTCGTCCAGCGGATAGAAGCTCGGATGGGTCTCCGAGGTGCGGCCGAGCGACTGGAAGTCGTTGTTGTCGATCAGCGCCACCAGGTTGGTCAGCCCCAGGGTGGAGGCCATCATGAAGGCCTCCCAGGTGGAGCCCTCCTGCACCTCGCCGTCGGACAGCACGCAGTAGATGGCGCCCGCGTCCGCCGACCCGCCGGCCTTGTTGCGCTCGGCGATCGCCATGCCGACCGCCATGGCCATGCCGTGGCCGAGCGAGCCGGTCGACGCCTCGATCCCCGGGTTGCCGTAATCCGGATGGGCGCCGAGGATGCCGTGGGCCGTGCAGTAATCGTCCAGGTGCTTGCGGTCGAGCACGCCCCGGTCCTCCAGGATCACGTACTGCGCCATGCATCCATGGCCCTTGGACATCAGGAAGGTGTCCTGCCCGTCCGGCCGCATCAGCCCGTGGTAGCAGGTGTCCGTCAGTTCCATGCAGGAGAAGGCGCCGGCGGCGTGCAGGGCGCTGACATGCTGGGAGATGTCGAGGATCCGCCGGCGGTACTGCATGCAGCGCTTGCGCGAGGCGGCGGGGTCGAAACTGTTGTGTCCGGGCGTGGCGGTCATGGCGCCGTGTCTCCGACTGTCAGGGCCCGGTCGAGGAAGAGCATGCGCGCCATGGGTCAGCCTCCGGTAACGTGACGGTGGACCTTGGCCAGGCCCTCGGCCAGAGGGGTATAGCGGAAATCCGGGAAGGCATAAAACGTCGCCGACGGGTTGAACGACCGGTAGCCGTTATGCGGCATGCCGCCGACCCGCTCCGTTCCCTTGATCATGATCCGCATGCGGACGCGCGCGGCGATCATCTCCGCCACCTCGCGGAAGGAATGCACCTCGCCGGTGGCGGCGTTCAGCACACCGGCCGAGCGGTGCATGACCATGCGCCGGATCAGTTCGCCCACATCCTCGACCAGGATATGATCGCGCCGTTCCTCGCCGTCGCCGACCAGGGTGATGTCCTTGCCGTCCAGCGCCAGCCGGCGGAATCGGTTCGGGCCGTAGCCGTCATGCGGGTCCTTCGCGCCGTAGACCAGGGTCGGCCGCAGGATGCCGACCGGCAGGCCGCTCTCGTCCAGCAGCATGCGCTCGCGCGCCAGATGCATGACCCCCTGCAGCGATCCGGGTTCGGCACAGTCGGTCTCGGTCAGCGGCTCGGCCTTGTCCCTGTAGACCGCGTCCGACGACACGTAGATCACATGGGCCACAGGCTGGCGCTTCAGGGCGGCGACGACGGTGTTCATCATCGCGATGTTGCGGGCCAGCATCCCGCCGTCCTTGCACGGCGCCTCGGCGGAGGCCACGACCAGCACGTCGTCGGGGCGAAGCTGCTCGGCCAGGAACTCGAAGGCGCCATCGGCCAGCAGGTCGACCTGGGCGCGGCCGATCCTCTCGACCCGGCCCCCGGCCGCCTCGATGGCGTCGGCGGCGGCGCCCCCGAGGAAACCGGCACCGAGCACGACGGTGCAGGGCGGCAGGGCAGGCTTGGCGAGACGATGGTCCAGCATGACGATCCTCCTAGCTCCTGCCCTTTTCCCGGCCGTCACCGAGATAGTCGAACCAGGTCTTGGTGGCCTGCGCGATGCTGTCGGGCGTCCACAGGGGCGCCTCGCGCCAGTAGTCGAGCTGGGCCAGCATCCGGCCGACCCCTTCCTCGAAGGAGACCTCCTGCCTCCAGCCAAGATCGCGGGTGATCTTGGCGATGTCGGCGAAGGTGCAGTCCGGCTCGCCCGGCCGCTTGGGGATGTTGACGTGCGCGCTCTCCAGCAGCTCGACCAGGCGGTTCACCGGCTGCGGATCGCCGGCGCCCAGGTTCCAGATCTCGCCCACCTTGTCGGTCTCCGCCGCCGCCAGGAAGCCGCGGGCGACATCGGTGACGAACAGGAAGTCGCGGCTCTGGGTGCCGTCGCCGACGACCGTCAGCGGCTGGCCGGCGATCTTCTGGCGCAGGAACACGCCGAACACCGCCCCGTAGGCGCCCGAGGTGCGCGACCGGGTGCCGTAGGCGTTGAAGATCCGCACCGAATTGACCGGCAGGCCGTATACCTTGTGCCAATGGAACGCCGCCTGCTCCCCCTGGTATTTCGACAGGGCATAGGGATGTTCCGGCGCGATCGGGTGGTCCTCGCTGGTCGGCACGTCGGCCAGTCCGTAACAGGAGGAGGACGCGGCGTAGACGAAGCGCTTCACCCCCGCCGTACGCGCCGCGTCAAGCACGCAGGCGGTGCCCTGGACGTTCACCGACATGTACTCCAGCGGCCGCTCGATCGACGGCACGATATCGCCGATGCCGGCGAAATGGATCACGATCGACGCCCCGGCGAAGGCCGCATCGTCCGGCTGGATCTCCCGGATATCGCGGAAGTCGCGGATCAGGTCTGGCGTCTCGCCGTGATGGGCGAGGTTGAGCGCGCGCCCGCCGGTCAGGTTGTCGATCGCCCGCACCCGGTAGCCCCGCTCGAGCAGCAGATCGACCATGTGGGAGCCGATGAAACCGGCGCCGCCGGTGACGATGGCATAGGGCTTGTCAGCCAGCGTGTCTGCCAAGGGGAACGTCCTTTCCGCGGGCGGCGAGATCGGCTCCGGCGTCGCTCAGGCGGCGGTCAGCTTCTGCATGGTCTTGACGTTGAAATACCGGTCGTCGGTCATCGAGTTCGGCAGCTTGCCGTCGCGGAACGCCTGGACCAGACCGCGCACCGCATCCTCCACCGAGAGCTGCGGCACGAAACCGAGGGCCTTGCGGATCTTGTCGGAATTGACGTGATACGAACGGATGTCGTCGGTCGGCGTGGTGACGATGTCGATCGGCGCCCGCTCCGGCATCTCCTCCTCGACCACCGTCTTCACGGCCTCGGCGATCTCCGAGATCGCCATGTTCTGGTAGCCGGCGTTGAAGGTCTCGCCGTTGATCTTGGCGGCGTCGTGGCTCAGCAGGTCCACATAGAGCCGGCACACGTCCTCGATATGGATGTTGGGGCGCAGCTGGCTGCCGCCGAACACGGTGATCTTGCCGTTGTTGACCGCGTGGTTGGTCAGGATGTTCACCGACAGGTCGAGGCGCATCCGCGGGGCGTAGCCGCAGACCGTCGCCGGGCGGATGGTGACGGCGACGAAGTCGTCGTCATTGTGCTTCCACAGCAGCGGCTCGCACATGCCCTTGAACTTGTTGTAGTCGGTCAGCGGCACCAGCGGATGATCCTCGGTGACGTCCGGCGCGTCGGACACGCCGTAGACCGAACTGGTGGACGCGTAGACGAAGCGCTTCACGCCCGCCTGCTTGGCGGCGACGACCATCGGCTCGAAACAGTCGTAGTTGATCGACTTCGACAGGGTCGGGTCGAGCACGAAGGACGGGTCGTTGGAGATACAGGCGAGGTGGATCACCGCATCGCACCCGGCCACCGCCTTGGCGAAGGCCGCCGTGTCGCGCAGATCGCCCTTGATCGATGTGAGCTTCGCGTTGGAGAGCGGCAGCCTGTCGTCGCCGAAATACTGGATGTCGAAGACGACAACCTCGTAGCCCGCGTCGAGCAGTTTGGGGGTGAGCAAAGAGCCCACATAGCCGGCGCCGCCGGTCACGAGGACGCGCTTCAGGGGGTGGTCGTTCTGCACCGTAGACCCATCCTTTTGGATAGCCGCAGCCGCCCTTCGGCTGCTGTCACCCCATTTATCGCACAACCACTTAACAAACAGGAAATCAATATTATCAAGTCACAGCGGTCGGAATCGAACCACCCCCTCGAGCGGCCGGGCAGCCCGACTCACGTAAACGTATCGATCCCGTTGAGCGGCGGAAGACTCTCCCGGTCGATCTGCTGCGGCGCCAGGTCCAGGGCGTCGTTGAGGCGGTACAGGTCCTCCAGTTCGGCGACCCCCGCCTCGTCCTCCACCACCAGGGTTTCGAACACGCAGTGCATTTCCCCACCGGCGGCGAGCAGCATGTCGAAGATCTCCCGGCGCTTCTTCGGGTTCTGCGGCAGCATGAACAGGCTGCACAGGATGATCCCGTCCATCTGGTCGAGGTCGCGCAGCATGGCGTACAGCTGCACGAAGCATCCGTCGAAGTAGTACTCGCCGCGGGACAGGCGGAACGTCTTGTCCCGGTTGCGGGCGTACTCGCGCATCACGAGGTTCTGCACGTTCGCCGGGATCCGCAGGCCCTTGAAGCTCTGATGGGTCACATAGCCCTGGAGCAGGCCGGTCTTCGCTCGGGTCATGGTCCGATCACCCGTCGAAGCCGGTGGGCGCCTTAAAATTCATGCCGATCCGGCTCATGATCCTCACCGTGGCCGGCGAGTAGAAACGGCCGAGGCACTTCTCGTCGCTGGTGTAGGGGGTGAACAGGCCGGTGAGGCGGGTGTTCAGGGACCACCGGGTCTGCGGCACCTCGTTCATCACGTTGCCATGCAGCAGCAGGGGCGAGAACACCAGGACCTGGCCGTAGGCCACCGACACCCAGCGGAACTTGTCCTCGTACATCTTGAACAGGTCGAGGGACTTGCCGCCATCGGGCAGGTCGCTCATCGCCGCGCGGACCGTGCGGTTATGCTCCGGCGGCAGGATGAACATGGCCTTGGTGTCGTAGACATCCACCAGCGGCAGCCATTCCACCACCTCGTAGGGCGTTTCGGCGGACCAGGGATCGGCATGCACGGGCAGAACCGACGTCACGTCGTTCGGCATCTGGATCGACACGTTGACCTTGTTCTGCATGGCCAGCTCGTTGCCGACGATGCGGTCCACCGCGGAACGCGCCAGGGACAGATAGCTCGGCCGCGCCCAGGCGGTCCGGTTCAGTTGCTCGAAGACGAACAGGCGCAGCGCGTTGACGTCGCCGACCGCGACGCGCTCGTGGATGCTGTCGAGGAAAGCGGTCTCGTCCGCCGGCAGGTCGCAGTCCAGGTGGCGGCAGACCAGCTTGACGATCTCGTGGCGATAGGCATCGAGGCGTGGCCGGTCGTCGACATCGATGATGACGTAGCCGTCTGCCATGAACGCCTCGGCAAGCTCGGCCTCCCGCGGGTCGTCGAAGCTCTCAATCAGGACCAAGACATTGCTCCCGTCCGCATGGGTCACGCATCAGGTGTCAGCGACTTTAGCCGGGTGAAGCACGGACCGGACAGTCGCAACGAAAGGGCACATTATTTTATCCATGTTACCAGAGACTTGGCCGGATCCAAGGCCTTTCCAGCAAAAGCGGGCCAACCTCGTACGGCAGCGGCCTCGACCATTGACGGCGAAAACGGATCGGCTATTAATTTCCGTGTTCGAAATCCACCCCTGTTTCTGCGGGAAACCTGAGCCTGTCGGCCAAATGGCCGGAATGGCCAACATATGAAGCCGCCGGTCCCTTTTTGCAGGGATAAGGCTGCAGAGCTCGGAATACAATGGATCATCCCCCACGCGACCTCCTATCGGCCATCGCGCGAGACGTTATCGCCGGATTTGATCCGAGAAAGAGCATCGCACGACACGGCTCCGAATTCCCCAACCCCTCAAGACTGCTCGAAGAGCTGCGCGCCCATGTCGAGAGGGAAGCAACGCCCGACGCTCGGCGAAAAATTGCAGAAAGCCTAGCAAAATCCTTCCCAAACACCTTTGTCGCACTCGATTTTTACTGTGAAACATTTAAACGAGAACTGAAGAAATCCAGCCTGATCCGGTTACGGAGCCGCGCTGCCAGCTTGCAGCCAAAAAGCAAGATTGCCACGGTCCGTCTGGCGGAAGCGCTGGAATCGGACGGCCAAATGCTGGCTGCACTGGAGGTGATGCGCGCCGCGATCCGCAGTGGCCTCAGCGACGAAATTTTGAGCTTCAAGGCGGGATACTACGCGAATCTGAGCGGCGATCATTCGCAGGCTCTGGAGTTCTACAAGAAGGCGTTGAAGGCAGAGGTGCACCACCGAACCCTGCTCAATATGGCATCCGCCGCCAGACATATCGGCGACTTTGAACTGAGCGAAGCGAGTTCCAAACGCGCAATCCTGCTCCGTCCTGATATCTGGGATGCCTATTACAACCTCGGCAATCTGCGTCGGGAAATCGGAAATGTGCAGGACGCGGTGCGTCAGAGCGCACGCGCGGAAAAGCTCAAACCAGAGAGCGCCAGCGTCAAGTGGAACCTCTCTCACGCCCTGATGGCCAGCGGCGATTTTGCAAAGGGCTTCAAGGTCTACAGAGACAGATGGTTCTTCGACGGATTTCCCACGCGCATTCGATATCCGGGCATCACGAATGTGGACTCCGTGAAGGGCCTGACCGGTAGCCTCTTCGTCTACTGTGAACAGGGGGTGGGGGATAACCTGCTGTTCGCCCGCTTCATCCCGAAGCTGCTCGAACAGTTGCCCGAGGGCGTCACGGCGACCTTTGAATGCTACCAGAGCGTTCTGAATCTCCTCCAGAACAGCTTCCCGCAAGCGAAAATTGTGCCTTATGACAAAACCTTACGAGAAGGGTACGACTTCTATCTGCCGTTGTTTGACGTCCCGGCCCTACTGGGAATCGCCGATGTGAGCGGAGAGGCCTTTCCGTATATCGTCCCCTCGCCACGGCCTGAACTCCCCACCATTTCCAGCAGCCGCCCAAAAGTCGGAATCGTGTGGGCCGGCAATCCGAAATTCACGCACGACCAGCAGCGCTCGGCAAAGATCGATGACATCGACGGCCTGTTCGAGGGCCTCAACGCGGATTTCTACTGCTTTCAAAAAGGCCGCGACGAGGGAGTGATTTCGGAACGCCACCCTGACGTGGTCGACTTGGCGCCGCATCTGACCGACTTCGAGGCAACTGCCGTTCTGATGCAGCAGATGGATGTCGTCGTATCCACCTGCACCTCGACGGCCAATCTCGCGGGCGCCCTCGGCAAGAAAGGCATTGTGCTTACCGGACCGGCGCGCGACTGGCGCTGGATGACGGGCCGTACCTCTGACTGGTTTCCATCACTGACAATCCTGCAGCGCTCGAGAACCCAAAGCTGGGAATCGTTCTTCGTCGACGCGCGTCATGAGCTCGCGAGAATTCTGGAGCACATCTAATGTCTTGTATTTTCTTTATTCATCAGAATATGCCAGGTCAATTTAAGAACCTGTGCCGAAGTCTAGCAAAAAATAAGGAAAACAGTATTTATTTCATCACTAAACGAGATGATGTTGGAATTGAAAATGTAAAACGAGTCAAATACAGCCTAGCTCGCGAACCAAATCGTGACGGACACCATTACATAAAATTTCTTGATGAGCAGATCCTCTATGCACAAGCCGTGGTGCGTGTCCTTTTAACCCTAAAAGAACGCGGAGTTAACCCGGACATTATATTCGCACACTCCGGCTGGGGCGAGGCGTTGTTTGTGAAAGAGGTATTCCCGAACGCAAAGATCATCATTTTTTCCGAGTATTATTATACCGCTCGGGAATCAGACACGGCGTTCATCAATAAAGGCAATGTTTCCATCGAAGAAGCGTGCAGACTTGTCAGCAAGAACCTGCACCTCACCCAATCGATGATGGGCGCAGATCTCATCATTACCCCCACCGTCTGGCAGAAATATCAGCACCCACCGATCATGTGGGACAAGATCTTCACCTATCACGAAGGCGTTTCGGTTCCCCAGATCCGAGAGGGACGCGCGTCCGAGGTCTTTCTTCCAAACGGCTGGCACCTGAAGAAGGGCGACAAGATCGTGACCTATGTGTCACGAAATCTGGAACCGTATCGTGGTTTCGATGTCCTGTTCGAGGCCATCAAGATCCTCCGGCGGCGTGCTCCCGACATCCGTTTCGTCCTCATCGGCGGCGACGACATCAGCTACGGCAAGCGCGCACCAAACGGCATGTCCTGGCGCGAGTATTTCCTGAACGAAGAACCCGAGGCCATCGAGAATGTCGCCTTTGTCGGGAAGTTGCCCTATTCGATGTTTCTGGACCTGTTCAACATCACCCAGGTTCACCTGTATCTGACCGTACCGTTCGTGTTGTCGTGGTCGATGCTGGAGGCGATGGCGCTTGAGGCCTGCGTCCTGGGATCGCGCGTGCACCCGGTCCAGGAGGTCGTTTCCGATCGGCAAAACGGACTGCTATGCGACCTGACCCCGTCCGGCGTGGCCGATGGGATCGAACGCGCCTTCAGCTTATCTCAGGCGGAGCGCGACAGGCTGGGGCTGTTTGCTCGGTTGACGGTCGAACAGAACTACGATTTCGAGACCGTATCCCTGCCGACGATCCTTGCCGAGATCCGCCAGAGATTCGGCTTAGACGTGAGCGCTTGACCGGACGCGGCCGGCCAGACTATCACCAGCGCCAAGTTGTCACGCGAACCGTCGGCTTCGCTCAGTCGGAAGCTCGGTACAGCGCGGCAGATGGCGCCTCAAACCGGCTATTGGACGACGCAATGAACAAGGTCTTTATCGGTTTTGATCCGAACGAAACGGTCGCGTTCCACGCTCTGAACCACAGCATCCAGTCCCGCGCCTCCGCGCCAGTGGCAGTCATCCCGATCATGCTGTCGCAGCTCAATGGCGTGTTCAAGCGCGAGCGCAATCAGCTGCAGTCGACCGAATTTTCCTTTTCGCGCTTCCTTGTCCCTTACTTGAGCGACTTCAAGGGTTGGAGCGCGTTCATGGATTGCGACATGCTGGTACTCGGCGATATTCACGAACTCTTCGCCCAGTGCGACGAGCGCTACGCCGTGCAATGCGTGAAGCACGACCACCGTCCGAAGGAAGAGACCAAGTTTCTCGGTGCCGCACAGACTCAGTACGCGAAAAAGAACTGGAGCAGCGTTATGATGTTCAATAACGCGCGCTGCACAGCCCTGACCCCCGATTACGTCAACACGGCCACGGGGCTGGAACTGCATCAGTTCAAATGGTTGTCGTCGGACGACGAGATCGGTGAGCTGACGCATGAGTGGAATCATCTGGTCGGCTACGATCCCAACCTTCCGGTCGAGCAGATCAAGAACCTGCACTACACCGAAGGCGGACCGTATTTCGAAGACTATGTCGACACCGACTACGCTGATGTCTGGCTCAAGGAGCGGGACGCGATGCTTTACGCGAAGCCGCGTTGACGCCCCTTCCGGTGACCACTTCGTAGATCCGGCTTCCACGGCACCGCGCGATGGCCGATAGGTTCTGTGTATGACCAACCCTGCGCCAGATCGGAACATCGACGGTCCTTCGGCAAGCTACTACGGCAACAGCAACCCTGACCTGCTGAACCTCGTCCCGGCAAACGCGACCAAGATCATCGAGTTCGGTTGCGGCGCCGGCGCCCTGTGCGCCGATTTTAAGACCCGCAACCCCTCGGTGGTGTACATCGGGGTTGAAATGCACGCGGAATCGGCGGAACGGGCGCGTACCGTTCTCGACCACGTGGTGTGCGGCAATGCCGAAGACCCGGCGATCATCGACCAGCTGCTTGCAGAGCATGGACCAGCGGACGTCCTGATCTACGGGGACACGATCGAACACTTTGTCGATCCGTGGCGAACCCTGGACTCGCATATGCGTCTATTGGGACCGCAGGGTGTGATCTGCGCCTGCATCCCGAACTCACAACATTGGTCCCTGTCGCTGCGGTTGCTCGCCGGCCACATGGAGTATTCCGACAAGGGCGGGCTGAATGATCGAACGCACCTCCATCTATTTACCGGCCTCTCGATCCGAAAATTCTTCGAGCGTCTTGGCCTAAATGTCATGAAGACCCGGCCGAGAAAGTTTGGAACTCCCCCTAAGCCCTTACAAGAGATCACCAAGGTTATCGCCGCATCGACAAAATCCGATCCAACGGAGATGTACGAAGGCCTGACGACGTTCCAGTATGTTGTTCAAGCTGCGAGACCAAAGCCGCAATACCAATGGCATATAGACTTACGTACAGTTCGGGAGATCGGCGGATTTAACTTCATCCGAGCGACGGCACCCGGGCAGTTCATGACATCGATTCCGAACGTATCGGTGACGGTTCATGAAAAGGTGGCCAGTATTCGTCACGTTCCCGGGCACGCCAACATCTTCATTTGGCAGCGTCCGATCCTTGCTCCCAAGACCGATCTCGAGAGTATCCAGAAGCTTCGAAATCGCAAGAAGCTCATCGTGACGGATTTCGACGACGATCCGGACATCTGGCCGTCCATAGCAGAACATCAGAACCTCACGTTCGTCGGCGCTCACGCGGTCCAGGTCAGCACCGAGGAAGTCCGGCAGAAGATCCTGCCACTGAACCCCAACACATTCGTCGTACCGAACCGGATCCCCGTCGTCCGCCCGTACGAGACCGTACTCGGGACCACCGTTCCGAACACCATATTCGTGGGCGGGTTCAACCGGGCGCCGGATTTTGAGCCGATCGCGGACGCGGTGAACCGCTTCATCGAAACGTCCGCGACGCCATGGCACTTCTATGTCGTGGGAGACCGTCGCCTTCTCGACATGTTGCACACAGAGCGTCGCGAGTTCTTCGAGGTCGTCCCCTACAAGCAATATCGCGAACTGCTGGAGAAAGCAGATATCGCCTTGCTGCCCCTCCGGGACACACCCTCCAACCGTTTGAAGTCGAACCTCAAATTCCTCGAGGCTGCGGCTAGCGGTGCCGTGGTATTCGCCGAGACGACGATCTACGGGCAGACGGTCGAACATGGTAGAACAGGATACCTGTTCGAGAATTCGAGCCAACTCCACGATCAACTGCAGTGTCTCGAAGATCGCGAAGGCCTCGACCGCATGCGTCGCGCTGCGCATGAGTACGTCCGGGATAGCGCCATGCTCGCCCCCAGCATTGCGGAAACGCTTGGCATCTACCGGGATCTCTATGAGCGATACGACGCTCTCGACAGGGAACTTGAAGCCCGCCTGGCAACGATACAACCGCGGCCCGAGTGACGTGCTGCAACAAAGTCCGCCCGGCTTCAGTCTTCGGGCGTGGAAGGATAGATATGGACATGAGCACCCAACCGAACATCCGTCGTTTCTTCGAAACGATCCGGCTCGAGCAGCGCGGGCTTGAGAGCATCCTCGATCTGCCGCATGACGATATCGCCAAGGCGGTGTCGCTGATCCTCTCCATCAAGGGGAAGATCGTCGTCACCGGCATGGGCAAGAGCGGCATCATCGGGCAAAAGATTGCCGCGACCTTCGCGTCGACGGGAACGCCGGCGGTGTTCGTGCACCCGTCCGAAGCGAGTCACGGCGACCTCGGAAGCATCGGCGAAGAGGACCTGCTGATCATGCTTTCCAACTCGGGCGAGACGCTCGAGTTGTTTGACGTGATGCGCTATGCCCAGATCAAATCGCTTCCGATCATCGGCCTGACCCGCCGAAAAGGTAGTGCCCTCGCGGAAAATTCCACGATCGCTCTCGTGGTCCCCCCGCTGGACGAGGCCTGTCCGCATCTGCTTGCGCCAACTACATCCACCACCCAGATGCTGGCGGTCGGAGACGCATTGGCCGTTACCGTGATGGAGATCAGAGGCTTCACACCCGACGATTTCGCGCTGTTGCATCCCGGCGGCAAGCTTGGTCGCCTGCTGTCCAAGGCGAAGGACATCATGCATACCGGCGAGGAGCTGCCACTCGTGACGCTCGACGTGAGCATCAAGGACGCGATCTCTGCCATGATGGGGCGCCGGTATGGCTGCATCGGGGTGGTCGATGGCGATCGGCACTTGGTTGGCCTAGTCTCCGATGGCGACCTGCGGCGCAATCTGAACGATGATGTTTTCGATCAAAAGATCCAGAATCTCATGAATCCGAACCCGTTCACGATCACACCAGAGAAAAATTGCCTGGAACTGATCGAAGTCATGACAAACAAGCGGATCACCGCCGTATTTGTTCTCGACGATGACGGCCGGCCCACGGGCATCATCGACATGCATGACCTTGTTAGCCTTCGTCTATGAGTCTTCGGTAACCGTCACGCCTTGGCACTGGGCCCAGGATAGCCTTTGGATTTGATCAAGAGGCCCTGACCTGTCGGCAGTTCCAGGATACGTGCGCCAAACGGCTCGAGAACGTCGTCCACGGAAGATTTCTGATCCGACAACGTCCACCAGCCATAGTCGTCGAATATCACGATCGCTCCGTCGGTGAGACGGGGATAGATCTCCCGAATGGCGCCGGCTTCCGCTTCCGCGTTGTTGAGATCGATATGTGCGAAGGCGATATCCTCGGGGAGCGATCCCTGAAAGCTGTCAGGGACCCGCCCCCGAACCAAGACAACAGAGGAATCATCCTTAAAACGCGCGCGCACCTCTTCATACAGTGTTCCGTCAATCAGTCGATCCAACCGATAATGCCTGTCGCCTTCATTCCACTCAAACAGATCAAACAGGAAATATTTCTTACCAATTCCGGTAAAATCTATCCTTTTGGTCAGAATTGAAGGCGTGTGTCCGGTGTAACAACCGACCTCAAGAAAATCACCATTAAGATGCGCGGCACGTTGCGCAAAATAGTCCAGTATATAAGATCGCCAGATCTTGCCTCGTTCGGTATCCGTTGTTTTCGAATCTTTGAGTAGATCGACGAAGAAAGGGTCACGCAAAAATCCGTAGCTTCTGTTCCAGGTCAGTAAGTTATCGGATGCAAATAGCGTCTCTCGCATTTCCGTCGGATGCAGGAGGCTTCGCATGATCAGGTCCATCCCCTGGAGGAACATGTCGCGATCCCGAACAGAGCTAACCCTACCCAAGAAAGATACGCGTTTCAGGAGTTTCTCTGTTTCAGATTTCCGCGCCATTTCCGGTTACTCAACGCTTAAATGGAGGTTCACAGAAGCCTATCGAGTTTTCCAGATTTGCACGAACAATCGATGATTTACGATATCGATAGAATCAATTGTCTTTTTCCACGACGGCCTTGTCGGATAGTCGCCGTGGCCAAAGTTGTGATCGATCTTCTTCTGTCCCCTCGCACGCCACTGCTTCATATAGAGCCAGCCCCGGCAAATCCGGTCGATCGTTCTCATATAGTGATCAACCGCCTGGTACGTCATCTCCATGAAGGAGTTGATGTTGATCGTCAAATCAACGGAGTTGTCAGGTAGTTGATCGATCTGATTGGGGCTCAGGAAAACGAACTCAGCCTCTTCATACTCTCGCCGGACGTCTTCGAAGTTCTCAAATGATCGAAAATCGAAGAACTTACCCTTCGGGAACACCGCATGAAGATAGGTCTGGGCTAGAAACAGCGCGGGCGCGATGTCGACGATAATGAACTTTGCCGCACCAAACTCATGGAAAACTTGGGCAAGGCGGCCATACCCCGAGCCAATTTCAAGGATTGTCGCATTCTCGGGCAGACTACACAGCTCCAACATTTGATTGTATTCGACTGCAGACCGCGCCAGATCCTGGGAAATCAGCCGAGCTCCCCGCCGAATTCTATAGGGATTGCCAAACAAAGGTTCGAAAATCCTAGGTATTACCTTTCTACGATCGACGAATATCGCGTAATCCCATAGTAGACTACAGAAGAAAATGTACGTGTTATAAATCTCCCGACTATCTCTCGCATCATAATCAGCTCGCAATTCTTGTATACGCGAGAAGGTCTCACGGTCGAACGGTTCATGTACATCGGTGAATACAGAGCCCGATCCATGGATATTCCAGTGTTTTACGACGTCCCAGAACGTCGATTCAGAGGGCCCATAGGTAAAGAAATTACTGAGGAAGTGATTATAGGTTCTCTTGAAATTATCGATCTCCGGGCCTTCCAGAAGGTTCGATAGTTGATCATTCTTGCCGTTCCAGAACGTTCCCGGCATGAGATCCGGGGCCTTTTGCAGTTCTCGCTGATAGGCTTCCCGGTCCAGGGGGCTGCACAGCTCTCGTCCCATCCCGAAGAGTGATGCAGTCGGCTCGCGGCCTGCGTCATAGCAATCGCCGTGATCGAAAAAGCTTGGATCAGTGCGAAGCGGCTGCTCGATAACCTCGTTCGCCTTACAGGCGGCAGCATAGAGCTGCCCTCCGACCAGAACCCGCTGTTCCGGCTCCTTTACCCCACGATTGAGCTTGCGCAGTATAGCCTCGGCGCCGACCGGGTCAGTCTCCATAAGCGAGCGCGCATGCTTAAGTGTCTTCTTGAGGTCTGTCATTTCGGCCTCTTATACGCTCGCCCGGTCCGGCCGCTGCAGCGTGCTTTCGTTCTTGGCAGTCAATTCGAACATGCATTCTTGAAAGCGCCCACAAACCTGCAAGGCACAGGATGCGTGTCCGGTTCCGGTATTGTTGTTAGAACGCCCCTGCTCCGAGCCGATCGTTCTCCGGAGGCGCCCTGCTATTGAGGCAGATCGCGGCGAATCAAACTCGGCCACTTAGTCCTCGTGGCCCTCCCCCGGGTACCAAAGAACTCCATGAGTCAAAGTTGAGATCCGTCTTACCGCGCTGTAAACCCATCCTCGAAGACGAAACTGATCGGCGAAACCAGGAAGTCGAGAACATTGCGCGTTCCCGTCCTGAACAAGACGTCCGCCCGCATACCCGGAACCGTTTCCGACGCCATCTTCTGCCACTCCTCGGCCGGAACGGTCACCTTCGCCAGGTAATACTCTACACCGGTCGCCGGGTCGATCAGGGTATCGGCGCTCAACCCCGTGACCTTGCCGTGCAGCAACGGTGCCCGGCGGGCGGCCTTCGCGCCTCCAGTCGCCATCACCCGTACCTCGGCGGGCATGCCATTTTCCAGGCCGCCGATGTCGGTGGTCGACACCTTGGCCTCGATGGTCACGTCATCGTCCTTTGGGACGATGTTCGTGATCGCCTGTCCCGGGCTGACCACGTAGCCAGGATTCTGGACCCTCAGATTGAGAACATAGCCGTCATGCGGGCTGACGATGACCCGCTGATCCATACGTTCTTCGAACGCGATCACCTGAAATCGGAGGTTGTCTTCCTCCTCCTTAAGCTTGTCGAGACGGTCGAGGGCCATGGCCCGGCGCTGGGAAACCAACTGGTCCAGGGTCTTCTCGAACTCGAGAATCTGATTGTCGCGGAGCGAGAGGTCGCCATCGATCTGACCGAGTTCGCCTTTGAGGCCTTCCGACGCGCGCTTCAAAGCCAGGAAGCGGGTCTTCGGGATATACCCCTTGCTCAGGAGTTCCTCCATTCCGTCCATCTCGTCGGCGATCAGGGCCATCTGGTTGACCACCGATTCGCGGCGCGCCTGCAGACCACCGATGATGTTCTGGATCTGGACAATCTGCGACTCGAGGATCCCCCGCTCCCGCTCATACCGGTCCAGCCCCGCCTCGAACAGCGTACGCTGCTCGTTGAAGACGTCATCGACCACTGAGGGATCCACGTCATCATGTGCGATCCCACTGAAATCGACGCTGGTAGCGAGATCATATTCCGCCTTGAACCGCTGCTGACGGGCCCGGTTGCTGAATAACTGCAGCCTTGAGAGGTTAAAGCGCTCAGTCTCCTCCTCACTTTTCAGGGTCATCAGCACTTCGCCTTTGTTAACGAAGTCGTTCTCGTCGACGAAGATCTCCTGAACGGTGCCCATGACCGGTGAGTTCACGACCTGGCGCGGGGTGGTTATCGCCAGAACCCCGCTGGCACGAACGCCGCGATCCACTTCCGAGAAATAGGCCCACAGACCCATGGATCCGAAGATGCCGAAGATAAGCGTCATCCCCAGGATCAGAGGAAACCGCCGCGGGTCGGGCCCGGCATAGTCATCCAACCGTCTGGTGGGAGAATGTGCGATGATGCTCATGACGCATTGGCTCCAGTCTGGGCGACGATGGCCTTTTGCACTGGCTTCATCAGTTCCTCTCGTCGACCATCGCGTTCGATACGCCCGCCCTTCATCGAGATGATCCGGTCCGCAAGTTTCAGCACCCGGGTGTTATGAGTGATCAGGAAGACCGTTGGCCGGTACCCCTCCGTTGCCGTCAGCGCCGTCCCCAGAGCGTCGATACCGGCCGCATCCAGGCTCGAATCCGGCTCGTCCAACACGACGATCGACGGTTGCCTGAACAGCGCCCGTGCGAGGCCGATACGCTGGCGTTGCCCGCCGGAGAGGTTTCCTCCGTAGACCCCAAGCGGCGTGTCATACCCGTCGCCAAGCTGCAGTATCATCTCGTGCGCGCCGGCCGCCTTCCCGGCGGCAATGATTTCCTCGATGGTCGCGGAGGTGTCGAACCGCGAGATGTTCTCTGCCACCGTTCCATCGAAGAGCTCGACATCCTGGGGCAGGTAGCCGACGTAGCGACCCCGCAGGTCCGACGGCCAGGAACTGATGTCGAAACGGTCATATCTGACGATCCCGCGCGTCGGCGACCATGCGCCCACTATCACCTTTGCCAGGGACGACTTGCCCGCCCCACTGGGCCCGTGGATACCGACGATCTCTCCCGGCGGGACCGAAAGCGTCACCATTTGAACCGTCATGGTGTTCGATTCCGGCGGCGAAACTGTCACTTTCTCCAGGTCGACCCGGCCTTCCGGGCGCGGATAATCGACAAGTTCGGAAGAATCGATGTCGGTCAGGAACTTATTCAGCCGCCACAGTGATTCCCGGAAGCTGATGATCGTCGACCACAGGGAGAGAAGGCCTTCGAATGGGCCGATCGACCGGATGAAAAGGATGTTCGCTGCAATCAGCATACCGGGGCTGATCTGGTCGGTAACCGCCAGGTAACCGGCCAGACCGAGGATCATGATTTGCCCGACATACCTGACGAGGTGGGTCGTCGCCTGAATGCGCGAACTTGCCGCGTTATTGGTGACCCCGAGCTGGATGGCGCCTTCGTGGCGCTTCATCCAGCGGCTCTTGAGGTTGGCCGTGATGCCCATGGACACCAGCGCGTCGAAATTCCGAACGCTGCGCTCCATCAAGATCCGAGCCTTCTTGAGTTCCTTATGCTCGCTGATCGTCGACGGTTTTGTAACGATCTCGGAATAGATGCTGAGGCAGCACATGATGAGGATCACACCAAGTGCGAAATACCCTAGCCGCTCGTCGATCAGGAACAAAATAAGCAGGAACAGAATGGACCAGGGCGCGTCGAACAATGACGGCAGCACCCGGCCGCTGAAGAAGTTGCGCACCATATCGAGGTCGGAGAACGCCTGAGTGGCGTTAGGATCCCGCTTGCGCTGGAAGTCGTGTGCGACCCCATCGAACAGCTTCGACGCGAGGATCCGGTCCGCATACAGCCCCGTCGCCATAAGATACCGGTCGCGCGCAAACTCGAGAGCCGCGTTGATCGCGACCAGGACCAGCGCAATGACCGTCACGGTCAGAAGCGTCGACGTACTCCTCGTACTGAGAACCCGGTCGAAGATCTGCAGCATGTAGATTGGCAGAACCAGGATCAGCAGGTTCGTGAAGAAGCTGAACAGCCCGACAGGGAACAGGGTCTGCAGGAAAATTGATCGGATCTTCGGATGCATTTCTTAGCTATCCAGTCTGCGAGGAACTACCCCTGCGGTACTATGCTGACGGCGCCGCTCTCGGACGCCCTGGCTGCACGATCGGTCAACTCGACAGGCAGCGGTCTCAGCCGGTCGCCTGAGTCGTCCGAATGTCAGAATCTGCTAAACATTAGCATTTCAGACCGCCCATCGTCGAGCCGACTGCTGAGGCGCGTCCCTTCGCCACAACCGTCCCTCCCGCGACTTACGTCACCGCTAGGCGACCCGCTTCAGGTAGCCCGAGGGAGCAACGGAGATAAGCAGGCGATTGTCGATGTCGAAATTGGTTTCGAACCTCATCGGCCGACCGTCGGCATCCTTGACATTCCCGGCATCCACCGCCGTCAGAAAGGCCTTCACTGCGGTATACGCGTTATCCCCGATACCCCACGGGCGGTTCGGGTACGCGTCTTCTGGCATGAACTCGATGACAGTATCAAAGACCACCAGATAGCTCCCCACATCGACCATGGGCGCATAGCGTTCGAGTTCCGCCAAGACGTGGTCATGGGTGTGATTGCTATCGAGACAGACCAAGGCCGGAGCACGGTCGCCTACAAGGCGCCGGACCTCGGCTATGGTTTCGTCGTCGACGCTACCGCCCTGCACCAGGTCGATCCTCTTCGCCAGGGGATGCGCCTCGATGCGGTCCCGATTATGCGCGCGGATGTCGATATCGATCCCCACAACGCGGGTATCCGAGGCGAGGCCCGAATCTTCAAGCATCCCCAGCAGGCTGGAGTAGAACACCAACGATCCACCGCGGGCGATGCCGGTTTCGATGATCACCTGGGGCTTGACCTCCCAGATGATCTCTTGCATCGCGACCATATCCTGGGGGTATTGAATGATGGGCAGGCCACACCAATCAAAGTGATAGCTGTACTTGTGATCGGCCGTCGCATGGATCCAGGCACGCGTCAGCTCGGCGACCTTTCCGTCCCTTGCCATCGCGGCACTGGTTGTCTGCCGCTCACGCAGAAACTCGGTATGGTCATCCATTCTGATCAATCTCCCAAGGTTGGCCCCAAAATGCGAAGGGCTCGTAGTCAGGCATCCCGTAGACGCCGTATTCAGGCTGAATGGACTTGCCCTCGCGCTGGCAAACCTCGGCCACAAATTCCCGAACACTCTGCGGGCGGCCGCTAGCGATATTGAAGCAGCCCGTCGCACCGCATTCGATGATGTCGGAACATTGTCGTGCCGCATCCTCGATGCTGATGAAGTCACGCAGTTGCCGGCCTTCGCTCATGGGAAACCTCACATCCCCCCGCTCCAGCGCGGAAATGAGCAAGGGATACAGCGAGTTCGGCTTCTGACGGCGGCCATAGATATAGAAGAACCGAAACCAGCGAAACGAAATTCCGTGTGCAGCGCAAACCGATGCAACCGTGCGCCGCAGCATGTCCTTTCCGATCGCATAAGGGGTTTGGGGATCGGTCAGACCCTTCGCCCGAAGCAGCCCTTCCTGAAGTCCGTACTCCTGGCACGTTCCCGCGATCGACAGCGCCACGGCACCGCCCGAGATCAGGCGTTTCGCCAAATGCAGGTTCGCCATGAAATGCCGCTCAAGGTGCAACGGCGACCGGAAATCGGTCAGATCGTTCCAAACCAGATGCACGACCTCATGCCCGTCGACATCCGGCAAGGCACGATCCGTATCGTACAAATCGCCAACCCAGATCGATACTCTATCCCTCCAGGGAAGCAGGTCGATCCGCGTCGGGTCCCGCGTCACCACGGTGACCGAGGCGTCGCGGCTCACGAGTTCGGCGACAAGGCTCTCGCCGACGAAACCTGTGGCCCCTGTCACGAGGATCGGCCTATCGAACACGACGCTTCTCCCTCAGTTCCGATCGCGCCTTCGGCAACCGACAATGTCCCGACTAAAAGACCTTGAGTTCGGGAATCGCGACACAGAAACGCCCGGACCAGTCACGGACGTAGTGGAGCTGAGCCACGACCTCTTCCATGAGGTTCCACGGGAATATGACGACGATGTCCGGCCTGTCGCGCGACAGCCGTTCCTCATCGACGATCGGGATCCGGCTGCCGGGAAGATACTTTCCGATCTTCGCAGGGTTCCGGTCGACCACATACTCAACGAGATCCGGTCGGATGCCGGCATAGTTCATCAGGGTGTTGGCCTTCGCCGCCGCTCCGTAGCCGACGACGCGTCGGCCCTGACGCTTCTGCTCGATCAGGAAGCTGACGAAATCGTCTTTGATCTTGTTTACCCGCTCCTGGAAATTGCCGTACGCACCGATATCGTCCAGACCTGCGGCCCGCTCGCGCGCCAAAAGGGCCCCGACCCTGTCCGATTCTGGATGGGCACCTGGCAGACAGCCGAACAGGCGAAGGCTGCCTCCATGGGTCGGCAGTTCTTCGACGTCGAACACATCCAATCCGTTGCGGCGAAAAATCGCCGAGACCGCCAGCAGGCTGAAGTAGCTGTAATGCTCGTGGTAGATCGTATCGAACTGCCGGTGGTCAATCAGGTTCAGCAAGTGCGGAAACTCGCAGGTCACGACCCCATGAGGCTTCAGCATGACTCTGAAGCCGGAGACGAAATCATTCACATCAGGGACATGGGCCAACACATTGTTGGCCGCGATCAGATCGGATGTGATCCCCTTGTCCCTGAGCCCTTGGCCGAACGATTGGCCAAAGAACTCGCCGATGATCTCGATACCTTTCTCCCTCGCCGCATCCGCGGTGCTTCGGGTCGGCTCGACCCCGAGACAGGGAATGCCCAGCGCCTTAAAATACTGGAGCAGGTATCCGTCATTCGCGGCGACTTCGAGTACGTGCGACTCTCCGGTCAAGCTGAAACGATCGACCATATAGGATGCATAGCGCTTGGCATGGTCGAGCCACATCGTCGAGAACGAACTGAAATACGCATAGTTCTCGTCAAACATGTGCTCGCTGGCGACGAAGTCCTCTGTCTGGCAAAGCCAGCACGCGTCGCACACCAAGACCCGCAGGGGATAGTATTCCTCCGGGCGCAACAGATCGCCGGCGGCCAGATACGCGTTTGACGGCGGAGCCGCCCCCAGATCGACGAATTTATGGGTTAACTTGGCGCCACAGCCACGGCAGTTCATCAAGGATCCTTCCCGGTCTATACGGCGAGCATCGGTGCCTGGGCGTCCGCCTCGGAAATCTCTGAGACCGCTAGCGGCCAGTCAATCGCCAAGACAGGGTCAAGCGGGTTAAGGCGGCCAGCAAGGTCACCGACGTAAGCATGGTCGTGGAAATACACGATCTTCACATCGTCCGTCAGGGTCTGAAATCCGTGAGCGAACCCCTCGGGGACCACCAAGGCCCTGCCGGAGTCCTCATCCAGCTCATACGCGGTCCATTTGAGGTAGGTCGGCGACGTTTCGCGAATATCCACGAGAACATCGAAGATCCGACCGCTGATACAGGAGACGATCTTGGTTTCCATTTCCGGCGGATGCTGAAAATGCATGCCCCGAACGGTACCTTTCAGGACGTTCTGAGACAGGTTCACCTGTTTGGGACCCTCTTTGAAAAACGCGCCTGGAAAATCGACGCCATAAAGGCGACGGAAATAGCCCCGATTGTCCCGATGCATCGGACCTTCGAGAAGCATAGGCTCAGTGACACGCTGCATTGTCGATCAGGCCTCCCAGTGACCGAAGGCCTCGATATCCTCCTGGCACAATGCCGCTGCCGGCTGCCCCTCGTAGAAGCGGCGGTACCAGGACATCGTCTTGGTGATGGCGACGGTCGTGGTCCACTTGGGCTCGAAGCCGACGGCGTCCCTGGCACGGGAGATATCAAGCGCAAGACGCTTCGACTCCGGCCAATGGTCGCGGGACTGCACCACCACCCCGGCGGAGGATTGAAACGCAGTTCGGGCGATCTCGAGAAACTCGTCTACCGGCAGGGCTTCGTGTGTGTTGGGGCCGAAATTCAGACAGGAATCCTCGAGCGTCCCCTCGTAGCCACGGCGAGCGACGCTGAGATAGCCGGCGAGCGGTTCGAGCACATGCTGCCAGGGCCTGGTCGCCTTCGGATTGCGGATGACGAGATCCTGGTTTCGGCTCCAGGAACGGACCGCATCCGGCACCAGACGATCGGCCGCCCAGTCGCCACCGCCGATCACATTGCCCGCGCGCACAGTGCACACGGTCACGCCCTCGCCTGCCAGGAACGACTGGGCGTAACTGTAGGTCGCCAGTTCGGCTGCCGCCTTGCTGGCGCTGTAGGGATCCTTGCCACCCAGCGCATCCGTCTCCCGGTACGGGAAGGACCATTCGTTATTGCGATAGACCTTGTCGGTCGTCGCCACGACCACCGAACGGACCGAGGGGATCGAGCGAACCGCCTCGAGAACCGAAACGGTCCCGATCACATTGGTCGAGAAACTCTCAACCGGATCGCGATACCCTTCGGACACGAGTGACCGGGCGGCCAGATGGAGGATGATCTCCGGCTCAGCCGCCTGCCCGACCGCGACCAAGCCGGCGGTGTCCCGGATATCCAGAAAATGCGAGTCGCTCACATCGGCGATCGCAGCACTCGTGAACAGGTTCTCGTCGCCCTCGGGCGCCAGGGAGACCCCTATCGGCATCGCTCCCAGATGCCTCAGAAGCAGGACAAGCCACGCGCCCTTAAAACCTGTGTGCCCCGTCACGAGGACACGCTTTCCCTGCCAAAACTTGCTCAGATCGGTCGGCATCTCATCGTGTCCTGGGGCTCGACACCGGAGCTTAAACTACGACGCTCTGGCTAGGCTGGATTCAAGAACCGCTTCCATCACATCCTTGAAATGGATTTCCCGGTAGAGCTCATAGCTCTCTTCACGGAGCTGCTTCCAGCGACCGCCACGAGCCAGCTCGATCGCGGCCTCTGCGTAGCGGCTCTTGTCCACCACTTCGGCATACTGGAGATAGTTGGTCGGATCTTCTTCCTGCTCCGACAATATGGCGGTCCGGTTGTTCGCAAGATAGCCGATCCGGAAAGCGTTCACATGCACGTACTTAACATCCTGACGGATGTTGATCTGGACCTTGGCGCGCGAAATCCGATCGTTGCGCAGGAAATAGGGGCACGAATGGTCGGCCAGCCCCTTTAACCCCTTCTGCTCCATTTGATCGATCATCCGTTTGCGGCGCTCGGTCACGAAACCGAAAAAGTAAAAATCGAGATCCGGCTCTTCCTTGACCTCTAGTTCCTCGAGTTTCTCGTGGTACGCCCAGCGTATGAGCGCCGAATCGATTCCGTATACGGATTTCAATTCAGGGATGTTCTGCGGCACGACATCCCATGAGAACTTGCCGCCCTTGATCAGCGGAATGTATGCGTTCTCAAGATCCGTCTTTTTGGGTTGGAAATTGAGCATACCGTCCTTGACGATCTCCGTATTGACGACCGCATATGGAACACCCGTCTTGCGCAGCTTGAGCATCTGCTCCGGCGAAAGGAAATACGCGCCAACCAGTAGGTTGATCGCGTTCGCTTCAAGTTGATGGCCGGCAAATACCACCTCATGGCCGTTCGACTCGAGACCATACTTCAACAGCAGAAAGAAATCTCGGCGCAGATTAAATATCCGCTCAGGGCCAAAATAGCTGATATTAAATCGCATTGATAAAGCCCTTCAGTCCTTGTGCATTTTCATGCCGTTCGTGTGTCCCATCTTCAACCAGGGTGGGATACCGTCCGCGCAGAGCTTGTTAAGGATCTGGGTCTCCCGGAACGTGTCCATGCACTGCCAGAAGCCCTTATGCTTATACACGCCAAGGTCCTTGCTTCGCGCCAGGACCGGCAGGATATCCGCTTCAAGAACGAACTGGTCGCGCGCTTCAAAGCCCGCAAAGGCCGCCTTCTCGAACACGAAGAACCCACCGTTGATCCAGCCTTCCGTGGTTTGCGGCTTTTCGGCAAATCCGGTGACAAGCCCGTCGGCTTCCTGAACCTCGCCAAAGCGCGAAGAAGGGTGAACAACCGTCAGCGTGGACTTGGCACCGGAGCTGACGTGGCTGCTGTACAACGCTCCCACATCGATATCCGCGACTCCGTCGCCGTAGGTCGCGAAGAAGTTGTCCCCTTCGATATGCTCGAGCGCGCGCAGGATGCGACCGCCCGTCATGGTTTCGGCGCCAGTCTCGACCAGTGAGACCTCCCAGTCTTCGACCGGGGTTTTCCCAAGGGCGACGATCCGATTGGACGAGAGCTCGACCTTAAAGCTGCTGTTGTTCAGGGCATAGTTTCTGAAGTATTCACGGATGACTTCGCCGCGGTACCCTAAGCAAAGCACAAACTTCCGAACGCCGAACGCAGCATATATCTTCATAATATGCCAGAGGATCGGACGGCCTCCGATTTCAACCATCGGCTTAGGCTTGAATTCTGTCTCTTCGCGTAGGCGCGTTCCCAACCCTCCGCAGAGAATCAGAGCTTCCTTGTCGCGCAGATCGGGGACGTTCTGGTCAGACACGGCACGGCTTCCCGGTTTGTGATGCGACGAAAAGCGGCGCCCTATGATCGAGCCGACGGGCCCCGAGCCGAGAGGATCCGCCTGTTATATGGAACATTCACAGGTTTCCGTTCCAGTCGAGGTCAGGCGCCAGCCTGTGTCGGCTGTGCTCCCTCCCGTCCAGGAGGCCGTCGAGACGTGAGGCGATTTCCTTCAGGGGATGGCTCCAATCGCCAACGCTACGCTGCCTGAAGCACCTCATTCCGGGGTACCAGATAACGTCCTCCCGGCCCCAAGTCCAGCGCCAATCACTGATATATGGCACCATGATCCAACAGGGAACGCCCAGCGCGCCGGCAGAGTGCACGCCCGCATTGGTCACGGAAATTACAATGTCGACAGCAGCGATCTGTGCCATCGCGACGTCCATTGACTGCAGGGGATCGACCTCGGGATCGTCGTAGATCCCCTTCGGGTGAGCGCTGTTGAAGGCGCTAACCTCTTTCTTGTGATCGCCGTATTGGATCGAAACAGCTTGAATTCGGTCGTTGGTGATGATGCCGGCCATGGCCTCGAGGGACATCGATCGGGCATCTCGGCGTACCGCGCCGGTGCCCCCCCGCCAGCTTATGCCGACAAGCAGTTTTCCCGGTGCCATTGTGGTGTACTTGTTCCGAAAATAGCGGCTCAGGTTCGGATTTGGCTCCAAGTACGGTCTTTGCCGGCCAAACGTCGCCAAGGAGCGGCGGAAGTATAGAGCCAGAGAGCCCAACGGAACGGAGTAATTGATACGCCTGTCGCTCAGATATGGCGACGGTCGCTCCGGATTATATTTGAACACGGTCACGCCCGGAAGGCTGCGCGAGACAATCGGAAAGAGTCTCGGCGTGACTTCAAGGAACACGGCCTTGGCGACCCGTTGCAGTTCCACGACCAAGGATCCGAACATGATCTCGTCACCGATCCCCTGTTCGGCCGTTACCAGAATGGTTTTCCCGTCCAGGGGCTCCCCATCCCAGCGCGGTTGGGCTACACGGCGCGCATTTCCACGCTTTGACTTGGCGGATCGGCCGCCAATACCACGTTCATAGAGCTTGAAGCCTTCGGAGAAACGACCGATCGAGAGGTAATACAGAGCAAGGTTGAACCAGGCCTCCTCGTATTCCGGGCTCTTGGCCAGAACTTCTTCCTGAAGATCGATACCTTGGGTCAGGTGGCCTTGTGCGGCCAGACAGACGCCGAAACTGCTGAGCGTGGCCGGATGATTTCGCCTGACCATAAGGGATCGGCGATAGAACTTATCGGCCTCGCGAATCCGCACGGAAGAAAACGAAGCGTTCGCGTAGTTCAGCATCGGGTCTGGGGACTGCGGCGCCACGACCATGGCCTTGCGGCACAGGTGCAGAGATCGGGCATATTCCTCTGCCTGCGTGGTGGTCAGCGCGTGGTTGTTGTAGCCGTCGGCATATAAGGGTGACAACACCGCACATCGAGTGGCGGCGGCCTTGGACGCTGCGATCGCACCCGCCTCACGATAGTGGTTGCAGAGATTGTTGTATACCGCAGGCATCCCCGGGTGGCTGATCAGCGCTTTCTTGTTGCTGACAAACGCCGACTCTCTGTCACCCATACCTTTATAAAGCACCGCGAGATTACACAGTGCGGCCGCATTCGTGGGGTCGAGTGCGACGATTACCTTATAGATGCGGCGTGGCTGATCGACCTCTCCCTGGATCTGCAGCTGAACGGCCTGGCGGCTCAATGCCGGCACGTCGTTGATTGTTACTGCGTTGTTTGCCACAGCGCTTATTCTTCTTCGTCCGCCGGAAGCCTGTCGGGGATCCAGTCTCGTGTCTCTTCGCGATACCGGATGACCAATCCGGTCTTCAGCTTCACATATCCCTTCTCGGACAACAGGGCACCGCTGTTGTCGGGCGCCTCGAGCTGGGCCCGGTCGGCAGCGGAGAGGGAGTTCAGCCTGACCAGCTTATCGAGACTCTTCTGGTCCGGCTGATTCAATCTGTCGCACAGCTCCCAGGCCTCTTCGACAGCCTCAAAACCGGTCTTGACGGTCTCAGGCACGTCTTCTTTGGGCTGGTCGTCCGGCGCCACGTCGTCTTTGCGGGCAACCGCGCTCTTCCAGGCGCTCGGATTGTAAAGCGGGACCGGTGCAAGGAGATGGATGGAGGCCTGCCGGAGATCCGAAGCGATTTCCCAGAGCTTCGACATCGGAATTCGGACGGTTAGCGACGACTCGGCATCGGTCTCAAGCTCTACCTCGGCAAAATCGCCGATCCGATCGATCTTGGTCACTCGTTCGACCGTCGTAGCCATCACTTACTCCGCATTGATGCCCAGTCCAGCGTCGGATCGGGCTGGTGCCTTGTACCCCGCAGCGCTCCGGAGTCAATGCTTGCCTCCAGATCACGTTGGATTCTCTCGATTACCTCGTGCCAGTCGTTCCAGGCCGTCTGCCGGTACAGGCGCATGCCCGGGTACCACAGCACGTCGGTGCGCCCATGCGTCCATCGCCAGTCGCTCTCGATCGGAATGATGTTCCAGCAGGGAACGCCGATCGAACCGGCCGTGTGAACGCCGGCATTGGAGGCGGAGATGATCAGATCGCATGCCGCGATCTGTGCGGCCGAAAGATCCATGTTCCGCAGGGGATCGACATCCGGGTCGTGAATGATATCGGCGCCAAACTCGCTATTCACGGCGTCGATCTCGTCCGCGACGTCGCCGTACTGGACGGAGACGAACTGGAATCGTTGATCGGCTACCAACGATCCCATTGTCCGGAGATCGAAGGATCGCCGCTGCCGACGCAAGGCCACCGAGCCGCCGCGCCATCCGATACCAATGATGGGACGGCCATTGGCGGCGGCCACATACCTGCGGCGCAGCTCCTGAGCGGCCGAAGGATCGACGTGAAGGTGCGGACGATTGCGGCCGAACATCTCCGTGGACCGACGCGCATAGCGGCCCAGGCTGCCAATTGGAACATAATAGTCGATGTCCGTTCGCTTCTCGAAATCGACCCTTTCCCGATAATCGTAGACCGTTGCCTGCGGAAATGAGCGCTGAAACAACGGAACGAGGCGCGGCGTCACTTCGATGTAGACGTGTTTGGCGAGCGCGATGATGTCATTCAGAACGGTGGCGAACATGATCTCGTCGCCAACGCCCTGTTCCGAATGGACGATGATCGTTTTTCCGGAGAGATCTTCCCCGTTCCAACGAGCCTGCTGGAACTTCCGCTGCGGACCGCGCCCGCGACGGACCTGCTCGAAGCCGAATTCGAACAGGTCGAAGCCTTCCGACCAGTTGGCGAATGACAACTCTGTCATGCCGAAGCCAGACAGAGACCCGGCACTAGGATCGCGCAACAACATCTGGCTACGCGTCAACTTCCGCCCAATTTCGGGCGTCTGTGTCAGCGCCGCGACGATGGTGTACGCTTTGACAAGGCGCGTCGATCCTGGCGTTTTCACGAGAGCATCTCGAAGAATCTCTATCGCCCGCTCGACCTCGCCCGCTCTGGCCATGGTGACCGCGTACATGCTGAGGACTTGCGGTGAATTTGGCGTGTCCAGGTAGAGTCGCTTCGCGTACTTATGCGCGTCCGTTGGATTGATATTGGCGAGGCAAGCGGCTGTTAGGGCATCGACCGCGTCGTATTTCTGAGGATCGGCCACATACGCGATCTTCGCTTTCTCGAGCGCCGCCTCCCACTGTCCAGCCTGAGTCAGCATCTTCGACGTGGCGGCGAATGTCGCCATATTCGTGTTGCCGAGCCTCAGCCCGATTTGCAGAACATCCGCAGCGCGCTGTTCTTTACCGACCTGCTCGTACAGGTTGGCAAGCCGGGCGTAGTAAACCGGATTTTGCGGGTCGTGAAAAAGGGCATGGTTGAATGCCTTGATCGCTCCCTGGTGCTTTTCCTGTCGAAGATAGAGGTCTCCGAAGAATGACCAGGCGCTCGCATCATCCTTGGTGTACTGGATGGCCTGGCGCATGATTCTGAGGGCTTTGTCTGGATCGCCTCGTTCTTCAGCAGAATAGGCCAACAGGATCCAGGCTCTCGGGTTCTTTTTTTGCGCCCGGATTAAGGCCCTTGCGGTGGTTTCTGCTCGATCAAACGCACCTTGCTTGAAAAATACTATCCCCAGATTAATTGTCGCTTCGGAAGTGGGATCTTCGTATTTTTCGATATAGGCGGTAAGGAGCTTTTCTGCGGATTCTAGTTTTCCGCTTCGGTACTGTTCCTTAGCGATGCTTAGGTAGAGTTCCTTAATCGGCAGACCGAAGGCGGCCAGCTTTTCGAGAAATTTCGGAATGTCCCCGACCAGACGTTCCCAGTTCCGATTTGATCGGATCAGATTATAGCTAAAGTAGTTTCTAGGTCGAAGTACTGTGTACTTCTTCCAGCTTGCGAGGGCGCGGTCGTCGTCCTGGGCCGCGGTATGGTAGGCGAACCATTCCGGGTATTTGGAATCCTCCAGCGGGTCCAGGACAGTGTTGCGACGAAGGTCGCGCATTGACGACGAAAAATCGCCCCGCTTCTGGGCGATGTAGTGGCGGAGGCGATAGACCGGGGGGACCGCCGGCTTGATGACCGCGGCGGCCTTTGTCAGTGCCTCGGCCTTTTCGAGATCGTTCGACTGGAAGGCTGATACTGCAGCTGAGTTATACGAGTTGGAATTCAGGGGATTGGCGATCAGGGCCCGTCGAAGGCCTTGCTCGGCGCCCAGGCCATTCCCCGTGGATCGCTTCAGCGACGCCAAAGCGGCGATAGATTCGGCGCGCGAGGGATTTAGGATCGCAGATCGGCGGAATTCGATCTCTGCCTGGTCAGCTCTGCCTTCGGAAACAAAGTACGTTCCGATGATCGCCCGACCTTCATCGTCGGCGTAGGACATCCGGTCGAGCATCCGAATGTACCGGGAGGCTCCACCAAGATTCCGCGATTGGATGAGTGCGCGGACCTTTAACTTCAGATCGTGAAGAGGATCGAAATCTGTCTTCTGCGATAGGGCTGCCAATGCGGCTTGCGGTGCGTGAATTGCAAGAAAGTCTTCGGCGGCTGAAGTGACCATGAGTTTCATGCAGATCCAAAAATCGAATTGGGGCGAAACCGCCCCAATTCATAGATCGTTTTAGGCTGAGACCGGACCCTAAACCTAGGGTCCGGTCTTTAGTTCAGGCTTATCAGCCGATCTCTTCGATCTTCAGCTGACCGACGAGGCCCGAGCCGTTCACTTCATCGACGCCGTTCAGCTGGATGGCGGCGATACCCTGGATCTGGGTACCGAACCCGACCACGAGGACATCCGTCGCCGTGTTCAGGAAGTAGACCGCCGTACCAACCGACTGAGCCGACATCTGGCTGCGGAACTGCGAGAAGTCGAACGAACCGGCCGAGATCGCGGAGGTTGCCGAGATCATCGATGCGGAGATCCCGTACGAACCGCCGGCCGCTCCCTCAACCGAGATGAAGTCGAGGATATCGCCCGAGCCGTTGCCGAAGGACATCACGTCAACCGTGCCAGCCGAGCCGCCGGTGCCAGCAGAAGCCAGCGAGGCGTCAAGATACGAGCCACGGAAGTTGTAGGTGTCCGTACCGGCACCGCCGTTGATCGTGTCGGAAGCACCGAGATCGGAGGACAGGTTGATCACATCGGCGCCGTCGCCACCGCTGATGTTGTCAGCGCCGGAGTTGGCAGTGATCGTGTCCGCACCGGCACCACCGAAGATCTGATCGGCGGTCTTGCTGCCGAAGATCAGGTCGGAGCCGCCGCCACCCGACAGGGTGTCACCAGCAGTCGAGGTCGCCGCCGTACCGGTCTGAGCCGAGATCGTGTCAGCACCGTCGCCGCCGAGGATCGCGTCGCTGCCCGAAGAACCGAAGATGTTATCGGAGGCAGACGAAGCGACCAGGGTGGTGGCGGAAACCAGACCGATTTCGGTCACGCCCGTCAGCGTGGAGGAGGCCAGCGAGACGCTGCCGCCGCCCGCGATCAGCAGACCGGCGGTCGCACCAGCGGCCAGACCGGACCCGTCGAAGGTGACGCCCGCCGCCTGCGAACCCGTGAGGGTCAGATCAGCGGAAGCGCTCCAGGAGATGGTCTCGACGCCCGACAGGGTGTCGCCGTTGCCCAGGTTCACGTCGCCGCTCGCCAGGCTCAGGGTGTCGTTGCCATCACCACCGGCGATCACGTTCGCCGAACCGGCCACGTTGCCGGTGATCACGAACAGGTCGTTACCGACGCCACCGACAAGGCTGTCGGCAGAAGTCAGCGTCGTCGTGATGGTGTCGTTACCCGCACCGCCGAAGATGCTGTCAGCCGACGGCGCCGTACCACCGTTCGCGGTGATGCTGTCGTTGCCCTGGTTACCGTAGAGGACGTTGGAACCGGTCGCGTAGGAGATGACGTCGTTGGCCGCACCACCGAAGACGGTGTCGGAGCCGGTCACCGTCCCGACGATGCTGTCAGCGTCGGCGTTACCGTAGATCAGGTCGTTACCCGACGCGCCGACGATCGTGTCGGCGCTGCCGCCGCCAAAGATCGTGTCGGCCGAGCCACCGCCGGTCAGACGGTCGTCACCAACGTTACCGAACAGGACGTTGTTGCCGGAGGTCGCCGAAATGGTGTCGGCACCCTGGCCACCGTACACGGTGTTGTCGCCCGAGAGACCGACGATCGAGTCAGCGCCCTGGTTACCGTAGATCAGGTCGTTGCCGGAGCCACCACCGTTAACGGTGTCAGCGGCCTGGCCACCGAAGATCGTGTCGGCACCATCGCCACCGAACAGCAGGTCGGCGCTGAGGTTGCCATAGAGCAGGTCGTTGCCGGCACCACCGGACAGCGTGTCGTCGCCCTGGCCGCCATACAGCTTCGAAGCGCCCGCGCCATCGGTGATGGAGTCGGCACCGAAGTTACCGTAAAGAACGGCCGCGCCCGAACCGGACGTGATCGTGTCGCCGCCCTGGCCACCGAAGACCGTGTTGGCGCCCTCACCGGCCGCCAGAGTGTCACCGTCCTGGTTACCGTAGATGAGGTCGGCAGAGGAACCGCCGGTGATGTTGTCGGCGCCGCCGAAGCCGAACACCTGGGAACCGGCAGAAGAGCCAGTGATGGTGTTGGGAAGCGGGTCGCTGATGGTGCCGTTGGTGGCATCACCAAACACCAGCGTGGAATTGTCCACGAAGCTGATCTGCGAAGAAGAAAGCGTGTTAGACGCGAAAGGCAGCGTCACCGACTTCGAGCCGATCGTCAGAGTGGTAGTGTTCGTCGCTTGACTGACAACCACGCTCGTTGCCGAACCGCTGTCAACCAGCAGGGTATCCGCTGTAGTGAGCGCCGCGGCTTGGGCGTCCGTGATCGTCGAAAAAACGAAGGTTGCCATGATCTCGTTGACTCCTACGTGTTGGTTCTAGCCTTGGCGCTAGACGGCTCCCCGCTCCCCAAGACCACGATATCTTACGCGTGCCTGATTTTAATGTCTGCACGCTCTCGTTACGCGTTTGTTCCTACCTGCCATGGAATTGATATGCAAGCGCATTGTGGTGCTCATTCGGGCGTTCATAGGTCGTTACGCCAGCACGTGTTGCGTTTTGAACACAGCCATTCCCAACAGGCTTTTTAATTGGTGCCTTAAACCCAATCGGCCGTCAACTGCCGTTGCTGAGTATGATGCTTGCGCAATGCCTCTTTTCGGAACAATCAACGTGCCGGTCGGCCCGCCGACGCCCGGGGGCCTTGTTCCGGCATCCTGAGTAAGGCCGCATGACTCACGATCCCGGCGTGGCATTTCCCCGGCCACGCGCCGCGTCCAGCCGCGCAGGGCAGCCCGAACCGGTAATGATCTTACGCCTACGGGGGCCGCGGAGACGGAATCGGACGCGTCCGCAACAGACACACCGGCACCGCGGGGCAGGCCCTTCCGGTTGCCATCCCCCGCGGTTTCGGATCATGGTGTGCGGCGAAAGCTGGGCGGCCCAAGGCGGCCGATCCTTTCCTTGGCCCCAAGAGCGGTACCCCGTCTCAGAAAGAGGTGTTCCCACGATGAAGCGCGCACTCATCATCGGTGGCGGTTTCGCCGGCTGCGCGGCAGCCCATCAGCTCTCCCTGATCGGGGGGTGGAACATCGACCTGGTGGAGCGCGCGCCGTTCCTGGGCGGCGGCGTGAAGACCCACTGGCGCGGCGGCCACCCCTTCACCTTCGGACCGCGCCATTTCCTGACGCCGTCCGACGAACTGTTCGACTACCTGAACGCCATCGTGCCGATGCGGAAGCTCGACCACGAGTTCATCACCTATGTGGAACAGGACAGGAACTATTACTCCTTCCCCATTCACGAGGACGACCTGCCGCGCATGCCGGAGCGCGACGACATCCACCGGGAGATCGCCGAGGCTCAGGAAATCCGCGGCTGGAACAACGCCAAGAATTTCGAGGAATATTGGCGCGCGTCGATCGGCGACACGCTGTACCGCAAGATGGTCGACGGCTATTCCCGCAAGATGTGGCAGGTCGACAGCAATACCGAACTCGACGATTTCGGCTGGTCGCCCAAGGGGGTGGCGATCAAGAGCGGCTCGCGGGAGGGCTGGGACACCGCGATCAGCGCCTATCCGCTGGCCGCCGACGGCTACGACCGCTACTTCCAGGTGGCGACCGCCGAGGTCAACGTGAAGACCGGCACCGAGATCGAGCGCTTCGACATCCCGAACAAGCGCGTGCAGATCGCCGGCGACTGGCACAGCTACGACCTGATCGTCAGCACCATCGCGCCGGATACGCTGATGAACAACGCGTTCGGCGAGTTGCCCTTCGTCGGCCGGGATTTCATCACCATCGTCCTGCCGGTCGAGTTCGCCTTTCCCGACAAGACCTACTTTGTCTACTACGCCGGCGCGGAGCCCTATACCCGGATCGTCGAGTACAAGAAGTTCACCCAGCACAAGGCGCCGTCCACCCTGCTGGGCATCGAGATCCCCAGCTTCTCCAACCGGCTCTATCCGCTGCCGATCAAGAAGCACATCGCCCGCGCCTACCAGTATTTCGACGCCATGCCGGAGGGCGTGGTCTCGATGGGCCGGGCCGGCAGCTACAAGTATATCGACATCGACGACCTGATCCTGCAGGCCATGACCTTCGCCAAGGAGCTCGATGCCGGCGGTCTGTCGCATCCGGTGCCCGTCTACGGCGCCGACCAGTCGGCGCCGAGCCTCCTGACCAAGACCATGGTGGACGAAGGCGTCGTGCCGGACGGCCGATCCGACTGAGGCTTACTGCAACCTTCTGCCTGTCGGCTCAGCCGGTCCGGCCGAGCCTGTCCGAGATCGGCACGCGGCGCAGATCGACCCAGCCGCCGGTTTCCATACTGGCGTACAGCGCGTGCATCAGCCGCAGGGACATCATCGCCGAGTCGACATCGACCGGCGGCGGGTCGCCCGCCTCGATCGCGTCCAGTACGTCGCGCATCAGCGGCCCGTGCCCCAGGCCGTAGCTGCTCGGCACCTCCTGGCTGTGGCGGAGCTCGACGTCGGTCTCCAGCGGGTCCTGCTCGACGCAGAACCAGTCCTCCAACCGGTTCAGGGCGGAGCCACCGACCTTGACCCGGGCCTTCTCGCCGACGAGCTGGACCGAGGCCTCGAAGTCGCGGTCGCGGGCCGCCGTCGTGGCCACAATCGTGCCGACCGCGCCGGACTCGAACTCGACCACCGCGGCGGCGGTGTCCTCGGCCTCCAGCCGGTTCACCAGGGCCTTGCCGACGGCGCAGACCCGCGCGATCGGGCCGCCCAGCCATTGCAGCGCGTCCAGGTGATGGATCGCCTGCTGGGCCAGCACCCCGCCATCCATCCGCCAGGTGCCGTGCCAGCCGTCCTCGTAATAGTCCTGATAGCGGCACCAGTGGACCCGGACCTCGGCGGCGATCAGCCGGCCGAAGCTGCCGGACTCGACCTTCTGCCGCACGAAGCGCATGGCCGGATTGTAGCGGTTCTGCTTCACCACCGCCGCCGTGAGACCGGCCGCCGTGGCGGTATCGCGAATCCTTTCGGCGTCGTCGAGCCGGAGCGCCACCGGCTTTTCGATCAGCACATGGCAGCCACGCTCCAGCAGGGCGAGCGCGTCGCGGGCGTGGTTGCCCGACTCGGTCAGGATGCAGACCAGATCGGGCCGGAGCGCGACGAGCGCCTCCAGATCGTCCACCGCCTCGCCGCCGGTGACCGCCACGAAGCCTTCGGCGCGATCGCGCAGCCGGTCGCAGGCGCCGACCACGTCGACGCGGTCGGCCAGTTCCTGCGACAGAACCTCGCGGTACCGGTTCGACACGCGGCCGCAGCCCAGCACCGCCAGCTTGAAACGCCTGCTCATGGATCTCGCCTCCCTTGCCCGTCGGTTGTCTCCCGGACCCCCGCAAGATTCGGTGATTCGGCCACGCTGTCGACGCCGCTGCTAGGGCGACAGGGACACCGCGCCGAACTTCGCCAGCCAGATCACCGTGCGCAGCAGCCGGGCGCGGTCGTTGGCCGGAACGGCCGCGGTCAGATCGGACAGCCTGGACGCCCCGGCGGCGATCCGGTCGTTCAGGGCGGCGCAGCCCTGGGCGTCCAGGACCAGGCCGGGAGTGAAATTGGTCATGCCGTTGGCCAGCAGCCGGCCGATCGCCTCGGGATCCCGGATGGCCGTCACCAGGGTGTCGCCGTCGAACCTTTGGGAGGCGAAGCCGGCGAAGACCGTCGTCGGGTCCTCCAGCACCGGGGCGGGCCCACTCGGAACCGGCGGCGCATCGCCGGCGACCGCCCGAATCTCCGCCAGCTCCGTCCACAGCTCCTGGTACCGGGGCACCACCGCCGACCAGTCATAAACCGTGTGGGCGCGCGCCCGGCCGGCCGCGCCCATCCTCCGGCGCATGTCCGGGCTGGTGGCCAGGCGCCAGATCGCCTGCGCCGCGGCATCGACATCCACCTGGGTCATCAGACAGACCGTCCCGATGAACCGGTCGTAGGTCGTCGCCCCGTCCGCATAGCTCTTCGCCAGGCCGGCGCCGAAGCCGCCGGGGATCATGCGGGTGGGGACCCGGAAGCCGACCTCCCGGTCGGGCACGGTGTCCTTGTATCCGTCCCAGTCGCTGACCACGCAGGGCAGCCCGGCGGCCATCGCCTCGATCGGCGTGATGCCGAAGCTCTCCTGGATGTTGTCGGACAGGGACAGGAAGACATCGGCCGCCGCCCAGCTCGCCCAGGATTCCGGTCCCGGGGTACCGTCGAGAAAATGCACCGGCACATCCGGGCAGGCCTCGCGTGCGGAGTCTCGGAAGGTGGGACCCACATGCTTGTTTGCGAACTGGCCGGTCATCAGGAAGTGCAGCTGGCGGCCGTCCTGCTTCAGCCGCTCCTGGGCCCGCTGCATAGCCACGTACATCGGATAGGGATGGGCCTTGGCGTGGAAAGCGAGGCGGCCGAGGAACAGGACGAGAATATCGTCCTCCGCCACTCCCAGCCTGGACCGCAGGGTCGCCCTGGCCTCTGCATCGGCGCCGTGGCGGGCGTAGAACGCCGCGTCCAGGCCCAGCGGGATCGTTTCCAGGCGGGCCTGCTGCTTGGGCCGGGCGCCCTGCACGGCCGCCAGCCGCTCGGCATAGCGCTGGTGCAGACCCTCGACCACATCGCGCACCGCGCGCGACGTGCAGATCAGCGCATCCCAGGGCTGCAGCGGCATGGTGAGGTAGGAGGCCAGCCCGGCCTGCACTTCCTTGCTGGAGATCGTATGGGTGATGCCGCACAGGGAATAGGTCCGGTGTCCGGCCTCCGCCCGCCGCCGGGCGAAGCGCTCCAGCATGGGGTCGGCGCAGAACAGGGTGCCGATCTGACCGAGACGCGCATGATCGCCGGTCGAGATCACATCGGCCCGCGGCGCCGGACCGCCGGTCCGGCCGGCGCCATACTCCGTCACGGACGCGACGAACGGCTCGCGGAACGACAGATCGGGGACCGCTCCGATAATCTCCTCGCTGCCGCCATGGCGCACGTAGCCCTCGAGGAAGCTGGCGCTGGCGACATGCCGCCCCTTCAGCTCGTTGCGCTTAATCTGAAAGGAGTCCGGATGGTACAGCAGCGCCGCGTTGGTCCTGGTCACGTCTAAGTCCTTATTGTTGTGCGGCGATATATGCGGCGGCGGCGTCGAAGGCGTCCATGATGTTGTCCAGCGTGTCGGGCTTCCAGACGAACCGGCGGGCCGGCGTGGCCCCGGGGAAACTCTCGTAGGGAGCCACGCCCAGCAGCTCCGCCATCCGGTCCAGACCGCCCCCCTGCAGGGTCACCGCCTCGGGCAGCTTCTCCACCGGCAGGAAACAGACGGCGCTGCTCGCGGCCATGAAGTAGTTGATGAAGGCCGGCCCCCCGTTATCCGCCAGATTGACCAGACAGCGGCGGTAGAGCGCGGTGCGGAGCTCCAGATCGATTGCCCCCATCGGGTAGCACGGAATGTCGCCGAAGGCGCCGATATCCAGACCCGTCGTCACCAGGTCGGTATCCGGCAGGATGATCGGGTCGAAGCCTCGATCGCGGATCCGGGCGGCGGCTTCCAGCCAGGCCGGCATGTTCGAATTGCGTTGAGGCTCGATGGTCGAGCTCCGCAGGGTCAGGGAGACCGGGCGCCCCCGCGGCGCATGCCGGTCGAGCCAGGCCTGGGTTTTGCGCAACGCGGCCGCGTCGGGTGCGAAGACATCGAGCTCCCCCGGCGTGGGGTTCTGGGCAAACAGATCCACCAGCATGAACGGGATGCGCGGGTCGCTCTGGGTATAGCCGGGGGGAAAGAGCTGGGTGGGATGGATCGCCCGCAGCATCTGCCCGAAATCCTCGCGCCGATCGTAGGTGGACACCCCGAGGCACCGTTTGGCGATATGGGCATGGGAGGCCATGATGTGGCGCAGGCGCCAGGTCTTCTCGGCCGGGTCCAGGCTCTTGTCCTTGGGCGTCAGGTCCCGGAACCGCCCGCCCGGGCCGGCAACGAAGATCACGTTGTATCCGGCCGCCCCGGCCCGCATCGACCACATGTTGGCAAAGACGAAGAAGTTCATGACGTCGAAGGTCACCGGGCTGACCGCGAGGTCGTAGATCGCGAACAGCGCCGGCGTGAAGTCGGCTGCCCCGCCCTTGCCCGGCTGGGCGGCGGTATCGGCCGGCGGTGCGCTCATCCCGGGTTCATCCAGTCGCTCTCGAACACGTCGTTGCGTTCCAGCATCGGTACGGCGAAGAAACGCAGGTAATCCGCCCGCGCCCGCTCGTACAGGTCGCCGGACACCGACCGCGCCCGCAGCGCGGACAGGGTGAACAGCTTGCGCAGGTAGCGCCGCAGCGCCGGCTCCCCGCCCGGTTCCTGCGCCGGCCAGGGACCGGCCTCGGCCAGATGCTCCAGGCAGCTCACGGCGTAGTCCGCCATCCCGTTGCGCAGGGCGAAGACGGCGAGCTTCGTCAGACCGACGACCGCCGCCTCTCCGCCCCAGGCGGCCACGGTGTCGGGCCGGCGCGCGAAGACGCCGTCGCACCCGGTCAGGATGCCGTAGCTGTCCTCGCCCACCAGATAGCTCACCGGCTGGCCGCGGCCGGCATAGTCGAACCGCATCAGCCGGAAGCGGTGACCGTCGATCAGGTGCTGCAGGATCTCCGACGCGGTCTGCCGCTCGAAGGACTCGTCGAACTGGATCTCCACGCGCAGGGCCAGCACCCGGTCCAGGGTCCGTGCCGCGCCCTGCAAGACCGCCAGCTCCGCGCCCTCGACATCCACCTTCAGGAAATCGGCCCGTCGGTCCTGATCGGCATACTCGCTGTCCAGCGTGGTGCTCGGCACCTCCACCGCGCCTTCGACCGAGCCCTCGTCGGGGCGGACCTGGCCGAACCAGACGCTGTCGGGGTTCGGCTTCTGCGCGCCGACATAGCCGCGATGGACGGTGATCCAGAGGGTCGTCGTGGTGTCGGGCACCGCCCCCAGGGCGTAGGGCCGCACCGCGATCTCGTCCCGGGCGGCGTATTTGGCGGCCAGCCGGGCGGCCTCCTCCGGCTCGGGCTCGTACAGGGTATAGGCCAGCGGCGCCTCGAACCCGCGCCAGGACGGATGGATGCCGTACCGGCCGCCGGCATCGGCGACGACGGTGGTCCAGGGGTCGGCCTGCTGCACGCCGCGCGCCGGGCTCACGACAGACGCTCGATCGTCGGGCGCCGGGGATCGACCGACCACAGCCGGCCCCGGTAGCCGTCGTCGGTCAGTTTCTCCACGATCGCGGCCTCGTGGTGGTAGGCGCCGATGAAGATGTCGTCGAGCCCCGCCAGCAGGGCCCGGCTGCGCGGCTGGATCTTGACCGGCCCGCCCCGTCCGTAGGCGTAGCGGCCGATATTGTCCGGATTGTCGTCGATGAAGGCGCGCGGGGCGCGCTCCGGCGGGAACAGGGCATAGAACGTCACCCCCTGAGAGGTCGCGGCATAGACCCCGGTGCGTTCGGGATCGAAGGGCAGCGCCTCCAGCCGGGCGCGATGGGTGTCCCGCCGCGCCGGCACCCGGTCGATGCGGGTATGGGACGCGCCGGCGCTCGGTCTCGGGCCGGCGGCGTCCGGGACGGCCAGCACACCGATATCGTGGCCGTCCATGATCCGGTGGGTGGCGACCACCGTCAGCCCGGCATCCGCCAGCAGCCGTTCCCGGGCGGCGGCATCCAGGTAGTGCAGATGCTGGACATGGATATCCATATAGGCTCCGGCCTCCGCGATGTATTCCAGGGTCGGCACTTCCACATAGACGAAGCCGCCCGGCTTCACCGCCGCACCGAGCGCGCGCACGAAGGGCCGGATATCGGCGATATGCTCGACCACCTGGCGGCAGATCACCCCGTCGAAGGTCTCGTCCAGGGTGTCCGGCCCGAAGAAGACGTTGATCAGCCGGATCTCTCCCCCGGCGTCGGTCGGGACCTCGGCCAGGAGTTCGGGCAGGGCCTCGTTCGGCTCCACCACCGTCACGTCGCTGCCGAGGCCGGCCAGCAACAGGGCCAGGGACCCGGTACCGCCGCCCACCTCGAGGATGCGCCGGCCGACCAGCCGCTCGCGGCCGAGCAGATCGACGAGCGTGTCGTAGCGCCTGGACATGGCGGCCGAAACCGGCCGGTTGGTCAGGGCCTGGCGGCGGTAGATCTCGGCGATGGTCGCCGCCGGCAGGTCGCTGTGGAACACGTGGCCGCAGTCCCGGCACTGGCGCAGGTCGATATCGGCGAACCGGTCCGCCATCGCCGGGTCGGCCACGACCCAGAACAGCTGCGCCTCGCAGGAATAGACCCGCGGCGCGCCTTCCGCCTCGCAAATCGGGCAAATATCCGCCATCCTGGCGCCTCTCCAACGGGACCCACGCGTCAATGCTGTAAGATTATCAGTGTGATCGAACAAGGACGCGATGACCAAGAAGATTGAAGCGGCACAGTTCGAAGGGGGCGTCGCCGTCACCGGCGCCGCGGGCTTTCTCGGCGGCGTGATCGTGCGTCTGCTGGCGGCCTCTGGCGTCCGCGTGCACAGCATCGCCCGCCACCCGGTTCCCGCCGCGGCCGGCGTCACCTCCCATGGCTGGGACCCCACCCGCGACACCGGCGCTCCCGTTCCGGGGCTGGAGATCGACGCGGTGATCGACTGTGCCGCCGCCCTGCCGTCGCGGGTGGCCGACCCGGTGGCTCTCAAGCAGATCAACGCCAGACTCGTCGGCGGGGCGCTCGACCTCGCCGGGCGGCGCGGCGGCCGGCTGATCTTCATGTCCTCCCAGTCGGTATACGGGCGACCGACGGGAGACCGGATCGGCACGGACACGCCGCTGGCGCCGATCATTCCCTATGGCGAGGCGAAGCGGGACGCCGAGGCGGCCGTGACCGAGGCCGTCGCCGCGGGCCGTCTTGCCGGCGCGGCCGTGCTGCGCCTGCCCGCGGTGGTCGGCCCGGGTGCCCATGACAACTTCCCCGCCGGCACCGCGGGCAAGCTGCAGCGCGGCGAGCCGGTCACCGTGTTCAATCCCGACAGCCCCTATAACGCGGTGGTCGCCGTCGAGGATCTGGCGCACTTCGCGGCGCATCTGGCCGGCACGGTGGAGGGCCTCGCCGTGGCGTCGCCGGCAAGCGATCCGCCGACCACGGTGCGCGCGGCGGTGGAGGCGATCGCCGCCGGCCTCGGCTGCGCGGCCTCCTTGAACTTCGAGGAGGCGCCCTACGGCTCCCCTCTGATCGATTCGGGTCCGGCCTTCGCCCTCGGCCTGGCCGCCCGATCGTCGGAAAGCGTGCTGTTCGGCTTCGGCCAATCCCTGTCCGATAGCCAGGCCCGCGCCAATAAGGCATGTCCCGGAGCAGGCAAAACCTCCATGCTTGCCGACAAAGAATAGCGTTAATCAGTGAGGAAGCGGCCATGACCGGCTCCAATCAGGGCGTCGACAACAAGTTCCCCGGCAAGGATCTCAGCCGGGACGACATCGAGAACAAGATCCCGCTGGTCGCCAAGAAGAGCCCGGATCACCGCACCCGGTTCACCGTCGGCGGTGTGGAGTTCGGCGGCGCGCTGGTGCCGGTGCTGGCCGGACCGAACACGGTGGAGAACGAGGAGCTGATCGTGAAGACCGCGATCGGCGTGAAGCAGGCGGGCGCACACATGCTGCGTGGCGGCGCGTTCAAGCCGCTGACCTTTCCCTACCGCTCGCCCAAATTCTTCGAGCCGCGCGAGGACGGGCTGCGCTGGCTGCAGATCGCCAAGCAGGAGACCGGCCTGCCGATCGTCACCGAGGTCATGGAGATCTCCAAGATCGAGGTGGTCGCCGCCAATTGCGACATGCTGCAGATCGGCACCCGCAACATGCAGAACTATCCGCTGCTGACCGAGGTCGGGAAGACCGGCATGCCGGTGATGCTGAAGCGCGGCTACGGTTCCAGCCTGCGCGACTGGCTGATGGCGGCGGAGTATATCGCGCTGGAGCACGACCGGCTGGGCCAGGACGCCAAGATCGTGCTGTGCGAGCGCGGCGTTGTCGCCAACCACACCCACCGGGACACCTCGCGCTTCCTGCTCGACCTTCAGGTCATTCCGGCGGCGCAGGAGGTCACCCACCTGCCGATCATGAGCGACCCGTCCCACGCCACCTTCTGGCAGCCCTGGGTGAAGTCGATGATGCTCGCCTCCATCGCCGCCGGCGCCGACGCCCTGATGCTGGAGGTCCATCCCGACCCGAAGAACGCCGCCGTCGACCCGCTGCAATGCTCCAGTCTGGAACAATTCGACGACATCATGAAGGCCTGCCGCCCGGTGGCGCAGGCCATCGGCCGCACGGTCGACGCCTAGGATCCCGCCATGCGTTTCGCCGCCCCGATCGACAACCCGATCGAGATCACCACCGCCCAGTATGCCGCGATCCTCGGCGCCACGCCGTCGAAGGGCGCGCGCTCGCCCCTGCTGTGGAACGCGGCGTTCAAGGCGGCGGGGATCGACGCGGTGATGCATCCGATGGACACCCGGCCGGAAGCGCTGGGCGCCGTCGTCGCCGCGCTGAAGGCCGACCCGCGCTATGTCGGCGGGGCCGTCGCCGTGCCGCACAAGCAGGCGGTCGGCGCCTTCCTCGACCGGCTGGAAGCCGAGGCGGCGCGGATCGGCGCGGTCAACGCGATCTACCGCGACGGCGACGCCCTGGTGGGCGCCAATACCGACGGCGCCGGCGCCCTGTCGCAGATCGAGGCCCTGGTCGGTGGCGCGGATGCGCTGAGGACCAGGCGGGCGACGCTGATCGGCCTCGGCGGGGCCGGGCTTGCGGTCGCCGCCTATCTCGCCGGACGCACCGCCTCCCTCACCCTGGCCAACCGGACCCGGGCGACCGCCGACGCGGCGTCGCAGAAACTGGGCGCCATCGCCGTCGATTATCCGCTGTCGCCGGAGGTGCTGGAGGCGACCGACCTGCTGGTCAACGCCACCACGATCGGCCATCCCGACGGACCCGAAGGCGCGCCCGTGGCGGAGAACCTGCTGTCCACCCTGCCGGAGGATGCCGCCGTCTACGACGTGATCTACCAGCCGCGCCCGACGCCGCTGCTGGCGGCGGCGCAGGCCCTGGGCCTCGCCACCCTGGACGGCCTGGGAATGAACCTCGACCAGGCGGTCATCGCCTTCGACAAGGCCGTGCCCGGGGCCCTCTCCGCCGAGCGGATCCGCGAGGCCATGCGGGCGGTGTGAGCGGAACGGCCAAGATGACGCGGATCCTTCTCAATGCCGACGCGCCGGACCTGACGCTGGAGACGGTCGACGAGATCAGCGCCGAACCGATGGAGACCGTCGCCGCCCGCTACCACGCCGTCATTCCGGCCGACCATCCGGGACCGCTGCCGGTCCTGGCCGACGGGCTGCGGGTCGCTTTCCTGACCACCGACCTCGCCGGTTTCGAGCGGCTGCGGCGCCTCGCCCTACCCGGCGACCTGCTGTTCAGGCCGTCGGCGGTGGCACGGCTGGACCTGCTGCGCGCCGGCCGCAGGACCCTGGTCACCACCCGCGCGATCAGGGCCGGCGAGCGGCTGACCACGGCCGATGTCGCCGAGACGGTGGGCGGCGACGGCGTGGGTGCGGCGATGCTCGACCAGATGATCGGCCGCACCGCCCTCTACGACATGGCCGAAGGTGCCGCGGTGGATTTCGGCCATCTGTCCGAAGATGTCGGCGGCGCCGAACGCACGGGAGAAGTGCTGTGATCAGTGTCGTGCTGCGGGCCAAGAACGAACGCCATTGGATCGGCCGCTGCCTGACCGCGCTGCGACGCCAGCGGCTGCCGGATCTCGACGTCATCCTGGTGGACAACCAGTCGACCGACGGCACGGTGGAATGCGCGGAGGCCCATGGCTGCACCCTGCGGACCATCACAAGCGAGGAATTCTCTTACGGCCGCGCGCTGAACATCGGCATTGAGGCGGCGAAACACGAAACCGTCTGTCTGCTCTCCTCCCACTGCGTGCCGGTGGACGAGCTCTGGGCCGACTACGCCTATGCCCATCTCGGACCGGAGGGGAACCCGGATACCTGCGGAATCTACGGCCGCCAGGAGCCGCTGCCCGAGACCAGCGCCATCGACCGGCGCGACCTGTGGACCACCTTCCGCGACGAGCGGGTGATCCAGCGGGTCGACTACTTCTTCCACAACGCCAACTCGGCGATCCGCCGCTCGATCTGGACCGACGAACCGTTTGACGAGAAGATCCGAGGCGTCGAGGACAGGGAATGGGGCAAGCGGATGATCGCCGCCGGCCACGACATCGTCTACGAGCCGGGCATGCGCGCCTATCACCATCACGGCATCCACCAGGGACGCGACGAGGGCCGGGCGAAGCGGGTCGCCGAGGTCATCGAGGTGATCCGCACCGGGAAGCCGTTCCCATGAGCGCTGGCCCCATGAGCACCGGCCCCATGAGCGCCGTCCCCAAAGGCGGCCCGCTGGTCGTCATCCCGGTGCTGTCGGCCGCCAAGAGCACGCCGCGCCTGCTGACGCCGATCCATGGCCGCTCCAGCCTGTGGCGCACCCTGGACAGCGCGGTGGCCGACCTGCCGGACTCCGCCATCGTGGTCACCACCGACGACGCGGCGATCCGCCGCTCGGTCGAGGCCTATGGCGCGCCGGTGACCGCCCATGTCCGGACCGTGACCGGCTATACGGCCGCGGTGGCGGATGTCGCCCAGGCCCATGGGGCGGAGATCGTCGTCATCCTGGAGCCGACCCATCCGTTCCGGCCGCGCGGCCTGATCCGGCGCACGGCCGACAACCTCGTCGCCCGCGACCACCTGGACAGCGTGGTCTGCGTGCGCCGCTTCACCGCCAACCTGTGGCGCCGCACCCCCGACGGGGAGATCCTGGCCCTGACCGACGGCCGGGACGGCCAGGACGCGGAGTATTTCCAGGAAATGGTCGGGCTGGCGTTGGCCACCCGCGCCGGGTTGATCCGTCGGGACCGGCGCCTCGGCGACGCGGTGGGCTTCGAGGTCCTGGAGCATACCTGGGCCCTGGTCGACGTGCGCGACGACGTGAGCTTCGCCGCCGCCGAGGCCCTGGCCGACACCCTGATCCGGATGGAGGAGATTTCGGAATGACCACCGCCCAGGGGACGAACCAGGGGACGAACCAGGGGGCCGGTGCGGGCACCCTGCCCGACGCGACCGGCGACAACGACCGGGTCATCGCCCTGATCCCGGCCCGCGGCGGCTCCAAGGGTCTGCCGAGCAAGAACATCAAACCGCTCGCCGGCAGGCCGCTGATCGCCCACTCGGTCCGGCATGCGATCGAGAGCGGGGCCTGCGACCGGGTCCTGGTGACCACGGACGACGATGCGATCCGGGCCGCGGCCGAAGCGGCCGGAGCCTGGACGCCGTTTCTGCGCGACCCTTCCCTGGCCGAGGACCTGACGCCGACCGAGCCTGTGCTGACCGACGCCCTGACCCGGGCCGAGGCGCTGGACGGGCCGTTCGGCATCGTGGTGTTCCTGCAGCCGACCGACATCTTCCGCGAGCCGGAATGGATCGCCCGGGCGGTGGAGACCCTTAAGCGCAACCGGGCGCTGGATTCCTGCTTCGTCGCCAACAAGACCCACAAGAACTTCTGGACCCAGTCGCCGGACGGGTCCTGGCAGCGGGTCTACGAGTGGATGGGGGTCTACGGTCCGCGCCAGACCCGCACGCCGCTGTACCGCGAGGACACCGGCCTCGCCTCGGCCCTGCGCGCGGCGCTGATCCGCGCCGGCCGGCGCACCGGCGACCACGCGGAGATCATCCCGATCGACAGCACCGCCGCCGGCATCGACATCCACGATCCGTTCGACTTCTACCTGGCGGAGAAGGCGCTGGAGTGGTTCGAGGCCCACGGGAGGGAGTGAGAGGCGCCCCCGCCGGCCTCAGGCCTCGGCCCGCGCCAGCCCCTCCTCGGAGACCGCGTAGCCCAGCGACGCCATCATCCTGCCGGCCTTCAGTTCGGCAAGATGGACCTCCTCTTCCGTCAGCTCGTCGCGCCAGCCTTCGACCTCGCCGCGGCGGTAGTGGGAGGCCGCGTCCACCTCGCCCTGGCGGCGGCCGCCGGACAGGCGCTCGAAGCTGGCGGCGTCGGTCGCCGCAGCGACATCGGCCGGCGCATCGGACACCCCGATGAAGCGGAAGAGATCCGCCGCCCGTCCCAGCGTGTCCGCGTGCAGGTCCTCGTAGCGGATCTCCCGATAGGGCCGGCCCTGCGCCACCCCACGCACCGTCTGAAGGCGCGACGCCCAGTCCTTGGCATAGGCCTCCACGTATTGCGGCCGGGTCAGATCCTCGGGCAGACGCGCGCGAAACCTGGCGAAACCTGAGACCGCGCCGTCCCGGGGATCGCGGATAATGTGGATGATCCGCGCCTCGGGGAACACCCGCCAGACCCGCTCGGCGTGATACAGGTTGTCCGGGTTCTTCTCGCCGATCGCCCGCAGCCGGCTCAGATCCGTATCGCCGAGATTGGCCGCCGCCAGGGAAGCGAACGCCATCCGCAGGACCGGCAGCATGTGCTCTGTCTGAGGCCCGACCACGCCCGGCGCCCAGGTCCGCTCGGGATTCGAGCGCGACTTGGTGAATTTCCAGAGCACGTTGTACAGGCCCGGCACCATGTCGTTCACGAAATGCGACTCACCGAGGCAGAGCAGTTCGGGATGGGCGTTCAGCATCTGCTGCAGCCAGGTCGTCCCGGAGCGCGGCAGCCCGGCCACGAAGAAGGTCGGAAGCCCGTAGAGGCGCTGAATGATTGCCTCGACCCCGTCAGCCATTCCTAAGGACCCCTGTCGCCCGAACCAGATCCTGTCCCTAGCACAGGGCCCGGAGCGCGCCTACTGCCCCGCTCCCTTGCCAGCGCCCCGGCATCGGACCACAGTCAGTATCGGGGCGGAACACTGAGCCGGATGTAGGTTGGTGATGACCGTAAGAATCCTGCTGCTGCTCGCGGCCGTACTGGCGGTCGCGCCCGCGGGACCCGGGCCGGCCATCGCCCGGGATGGGCGGGTGACGGTGGCGCCCGACGCCCATCCCTGGGCGTCGATCGGCCGGCTGAACGTGGCCGGATACCGGATCCGTCGGCACTGCACCGCCACCCTGGTCTCGCCGGATCTGGTGCTGACCGCCCATCACTGCCTGGACCCGATCGGCCAGGGCGAATGGGCCGATCCCAGCAAGGTGCATTTCCTTGCCGGTTACGCCCGCGGCGCGTTCAAGGCGCATCGCACCGCCTCGGGCTACATCCCCCTGGGCCCGGACTCGGCCCTGGTGCGGCTGTCGGCGCCGATCGACCTGCCGGCGATCCCGATCTATGACGGCCCGCTGCCGGCCTCCGGCGCCGCCCTGGCCCAGGCCGGATACAGCGGCGACCGGGGCCATGTGCTGACCGTCGATCCGGCCTGCTCCTTCCTCGGGACCCGCTCCGGCGGCCAGTGGCGGCACAACTGCGAGGCCGTATCCGGGGATTCCGGATCGCCCCTGCTGATCGACCGGCCCGAGGGACTCAGCATCGCCGCCATCCATGTCGGCCGGATCGACGGAACCGGCGACGCGGAGCCGGTCAGTGCCGCCCGGATCGCCGCCATCCGATAACCCCCGCTCGGCACGGCATCGAGAGTTTGCGCCTCTTGATATCGCAGGATCGCACGACCATCTTTATCAACAACCGATGCCGCAAGGATCGGTGCCCCTGGATCGCGCGACAGCGGGTCCAAGGGTTCCAGCCGGGCCTGTCGCCCGGACCGGATGTCTCGCTCGCTTGAGGGGATTGCCGATGGCACGCATATCCATGTTCAACTCTCCGCTCCTGCTCGGGTTCGACCATTTCGAGCGGGCGCTGGACCGGGTCCAGAAGGCCCAGTCGGACGGCTACCCACCGTACAACATCGAACAGACCTCGGAGTCCGGCCTGCGCATCACGCTCGCGGTCGCCGGGTTCACGATGGACGACCTCGAGATCCATCTGGAGAACAACCAGCTCGTCGTCCGCGGCCGTCAGGCCGAGGAGGACGGCAAGGTGTACCTGCACCGCGGCATCGCCGCCCGGCAATTCCAGCGCACCTTCGTTCTCGCCGAGGGGATCCTGGTCGACTCGGCCGAACTCGACAACGGTCTGCTGCATATCGACCTGCAGCGCCCGCTGCCCGAAACCACGGTGAAGACCATTCCGATCAAGGGAGCCCGCCGCAAAGCCGACACCATCGATGTCGAAGCGGAGCCGGCGGAGGCAGGAGAATAGGCATGTCAGACAGCAATCATCAGCCCGACCGCCAGCATCTGGCGGCGATGACGCCCCAGGCCCTGGGAGCGCTCGGCCTGAATCAGGTCGCCTTCATCAAGCCGGTGCAGGAGGAGGGTGCGGAACATTATGTGGTCCATGCCGCCGACGGCATGGCCGTGCGCCTGTTTCCGACCCGGGAGATGGCCGAGTTGGCGATCCGTCAGAGCGACCTGCAGGCGGTCAGCCTGCACTGATCCCTACCCAGTGATCCTTATCCACCGATCCCCACCGCCTGATGCCGCGTGACGGTCTCGGCCGTATCGAGCGTCAGGCGGCGTGGCTGGCGGCGGAGGCGCTGAACAGGGCGTAGATCGCGTCGGTGCTCTCGCAGCCCCGCAGCTTGGTGCACACGGTGCGGTCGCGCAGCAGGCGGGAGACGCGGGCGAGCGCCTTGAGATGGTCGGCGCCCGCCGCTTCCGGTGCCAGAAGCAGGACGACGAGATCCACCGGCTCGTCGTCGATCGAGTCGAAATCCACCGGCTTGTCGAGCCGGGCGAACACGGCATAGAGCCTGTCCAGCTTGGGCAGCTTGCCGTGGGGGATGGCGATACCGTGGCCGACCCCCGTCGTACCGAGCCGCTCGCGCTCCAACAGCACGTCGAAGATCTCCCGGGCCTCGACCCCGGTCAGCGTGGCCGCCTTGCGGGCCAGCTCCTGGAGGAGCTGTTTCTTGCTGGTGACCCGCAGGTTCGGAAGGATGCCGTCCGTCGAGATCAGGTCCGTGATATCCATGCTCGTGCTCGCTCTTTTGGCCGTCCAGCGTGTCAGGTGGACGAAGTCGGAATCGTGCTCGAATTGACCTGCTTCGGACGCGTCCGTCTGTAGGAACGCGTCTAGTCCGCGCCGGTTGCCCCGGCAGGATCCACCCACCCGACATTCCCATCGGAGCGGCGGTAGATCATGTTGATACCCCCGTGCCCGCGATTGCGGAACATGAGCGCCGGTGCCCCGGACAGATCGAGACGCATCACCGCCTCACCCACCGTCAGGGTGTCCACCGCCGTTTCCATCTCCGCCACCACGACCGGATTCCAGCCGTCAGGCTCCTGGACCTCGTCCCCCTCGGACTCGGATTCCGCCGCCAGGATATACTGTTGCGCGGAAATTGCATCCTGCGCGTGCCCACGGTGGTGGTCACGCAATCGACGCTTGTAGCGCCGCAGCCGCTTGCCCATGCGCTCTGCCGCCGCATCGAACGCCGCATGCGCGTCGGAGGCCTTGCCTTCGCTCTGGACCGTTATCCCCTTGCCCACATGGACGACGATATCGGCCACGAACTGGCTGGCCGCCTTCGTCATGGTCACCGTGGACTCGATCGGATCGGAAAAGTACTTGGTCGCGATCTCCGTGATCTCGGTCTCGATCCGCTCGCGCAGCGCGTCACCGACGTCGAGTTGCTTGCCCTGGACAGAAATCTGCATGGTCATATCCAATCTTGCGTCCGCCCTTCGCATCAGGTGGGTACGGACACTGGGTTTCGCACGAGCTAAAGCTGCTCCGCAGCGCGTTTTTCCCGCCGCGCCGGCGCCACCCAATCCGGTCCCATCTGAGCGAAGCGCCGGAACCTAAGTGTAGCGCGTTTCAAGGTCAACAATCGAGTCATGCCGCGTTTTGCCCGGCTATCTGCGGCCCGCCATGACCGCCTGTCCCGCCTTCGCCCGGCGGCGTTGCACGCTTGAAGGAATGCGCATTGCCTCCCGATACTTAGCAACCGTTCTGCGGGCGATATCCACGCCGTCTGCCCGTAAAAGTTCGACGATCCGATCGTCGGACAGGATGGCGGTGGCCGGCTCCCCGTCGATCAGACCCTTGATCCGGTGCCGTACCGCTTCGGCCGAATGGGCCTCGCCGCCGGCCGCCGAGGCGATGGATGAGGTGAAGAAATACTTCAGCTCGAAGATGCCCCGAGGCGTTGCCGCGAACTTGTTGCTGGTCACCCGGCTGACCGTGCTCTCATGCATCCCGATGGCATCGGCGATATCGCGCAGGACCAGCGGACGCAGATACTGGATGCCGTGCTCGAAGAACCCGTCCTGCTGCCGCACGATCTCGGTGGACACCTTGAGGATCGTCGTCGCCCGCTGGTGCAGCGAGCGGGTCAGCCAGTTGGCCGACTGCAGGCACTCCGACAGGTACTCCTTGGCCTTGCGATCCTTGGCCGCGACCTTGGACACCTCGGCGTAATAGGCGTTGTTCACCAGGACCCGGGGCAGGGTGTCGCTGTTCAGCTCGACCACCCATTTGCCGTCCGCCCCACGGCGGATCAGCACGTCGGGCACCACCGGCTGGTCCAGCGGCCGGTCGAACGCCTCGCCCGGCTTCGGGTTCAGCGCCCGGATCTCGCCGATCATGTCGGTGAGGTCCTCGTCGTCGACGCCGCAGACCTTCTTCAGGGCGGCGACCTCCCGGCGGGCCAGCATGTCGAGATTGTCGAGCAGCGCCTGCATGCAGGGATCGAGGCGATTCTTGTCGGCGAGCTGCAGCGCCAGGCATTCCTTCAGGTCGCGCGCCAGCACGCCGGCCGGATCGAGCCCCTGCACCCGCTTGAGTACCCGCTCCACCTCGTCCGCGTCGGTGCCGAGCTGCTGCGCCAGGGTATCGATATCGCCGGAGAGGTAGCCGGCGGCATCCACCATGTCGATCAGATGAGCGGCGATCAGCCGGTCGCGCGGCGCGTCGAACTCCATCGACATCTGGTCGAGCAGGTGGTCGCGCAGGGTCTTGGACTCCGCCACCATCTGCTCCAGGCCGAAATCGTCGTCGCCGACGATCCCGCCGCCGCCACCGCCGGCGGAACTCCAGCTCGACAGGTCGCCGGAGCCGATCGCCGCCACGCCCTCGGTCTCCTCGATCCCGGCGCTGCCCCAGTTGTTGTCGTAGTCGATGTCGTTGGGATCGTCGCCCGTGGCGGGGATGGCATCGGTGGTGGTGCGGTCGAGCGTGTCGCGGCCGCCGTCGTCGATGGCGTCGCCGAACCCGTCGCCGTCCTGCTGCGGAGCCGCCGGGGCCTCGCCGTCATGGCGCAGCAGGTTGTCGCCCGCCACCGCTTCCAGCGCGGCCGGGCCGTCGCCGTCGTCGCGGTCCAGCAGCGGGTTCTGCGCCAGCTCGCCCTCGACATATTCCGCCAATTCCATGTTGTTCAGCTGCAGCAGCTTGATCGCCTGCTGGAGCTGGGGCGTCAGGACAAGAGATTGTCCCTGGCGGAGATCAAGGCGTTGCGACAGGGCCATGGTCGGACAGCGTCAGAGACTGAAACGTTCCCCGAGGTAGAAGCGCCGGACATCGCGGTTTCCGACGATGTCGTCCGGCGATCCTTCCATCAGGACCATGCCATCATGGAGAATATAGGCGCGATCGACGATCTCCAACGTCTCGCGGACGTTGTGGTCGGTGATCAGCACGCCCAGGCCGCGATCGGTCAGATGCGAGATCAGGTCGCGGATCTCGCCGACGGCGATCGGGTCGATGCCGGCCAGCGGCTCGTCCAGCAGGATGAACTGCGGACTGGAGGCCAGCGCCCGCGCGATCTCCACCCGTCGGCGCTCGCCGCCCGACAGGGCCAGCGCCGGCGTGCGGCGCAGATGGCTGATGGAGAACTCGGCCAGCAGATCCTCCAGCATCGCCTCACGGCGGCTCGGATTGGACTCCACCACCTCGAGCACGGCGGCGATGTTCTGCTCGACGCTGAGACCGCGGAAAATGGAGGCTTCCTGCGGCAGGTAGCCGATGCCGAGGCGTGCGCGGCGGTACATCGGCAGGTCGGTGATGTCCTGGCCGTCCAGGGTCACGGTGCCGGCGTCGGTCGCGATCAGGCCGGTGATGATGTAGAAGCAGGTGGTCTTGCCGGCGCCGTTCGGACCCAACAGCCCGACCGCTTCGCCCGGCCGCACATTCACCGAGACATCCCGCAGAACCGGCCGCTTCTTGAACCGCTTGCCGACGTTGCGGGCGGCCAGCCCCCGGCGCGTGGTGTTCTCGTGCACGAGACGCGGCGAGGCCTCGTCAGTGCGTGTCGGTCGAACCCCGTCGATCGGTGCCATCCGTTCTCTCGTCCCCTGTCGGCACGGTTGGCCGACCTTCAGTTACGTCCCCACCGCGAAGTCTAGCACGGTGGCGGCACGAGCGGCGGTTTTCCGCACCGCGTCAGTTGTTCTCCCGCTCCGGCGTGAACAGGCCCTTCACCCGCCCGCCGGCTTTCGACCCGGGCAGCATACGGCTGACCCCGGTCTTCAGGTTCACGACCGCGCGTTCGCCGTTCAGCTGGTTCTCGCCGCGGGTCACCCGCACGTCGCCTTCCAGGGTGGCGACTTCGCGGAGCACATCGTAGACGCCTTCGTCGCCGTGCACGACCTCTTCGGGCGTGGTGATGACGACATTGCCCAGGGCGTCCACCTGCTCGATCCGGTTCTCGCCGTTCGGCCCCTCGCCGAAATGGGCGGTCAGGACGTCGGCGTCGATCCGCTGGCCCTCGCGCCGGGCCGTGGCGTCGCCCCGGGCCACGGCCAGTTGCCGGGTCTCCCAGTATTCCAGGCTGTCGCGGGCGGTGATGGTGTCGATGCCGCTCTTGAAGCTCAGACCCTCGCCGGTCAGGACGATGACCTGCTGGTCGATGTCGTAGACCGCACGATCGCCCACGGCCCGGTCCTCGGCGGAGACGATCACCACATTGCCCAGCGCCTCCAGCCGGTAGACCTCGCTGCCGCCGGTATCCTTCGCCCGATAGGCCGCCGTCAGGGTATCGGCGCTGACCGTCAGGGTGCCGCGCACCGCCTTGGCGTTGCCGCGCGCGATATAGAGCTTGTCGTCGCGGACCCATTCGATGCCGTCATCGGCCTCGATGGTCACCGGGTCGTCGCCCTCCTGCTGCAGAAGCTGGGCACGGGCGGGGCTCGCGCCGCCGCCGAGGCCGAGAACCAGAATCGTCACGAGTATCGCGGCCAGGCGAGCCATCATCGGGGTACCATCATTCAACTGTCGTCACTCGCTGGCGCCGGTGCTGTACAGGACCGCCCGCGCCTTACCGGTGAAGATGATTCGCGCGCCGCGGTCCAGGCTCTGCATGCCCTCGCCCCGGATCGTGCCGCCCGGGCTCTGGCCCTGTGTCGGCACCTCGCTGAACACATTGCCGGGCCCCATGTCGATCATCGCCTCCTCGGTCACGAGCTGATGGCCCGCGTCGTGGAACAGCGCGACGCCGCCGGTCAGGTTGACTACGGAAGCGTCCTTGAACCACACCCCCTCCTCGGCGTTCAGGGAGACCCAGGTGCCGTCCTTGTTCACCATATCCGCCTGGGGATGGTCGAGTTCCACCGCCTGGCCGGTATCGCCGATTTGGGTGGCGGCGCGGGCGACGATCTCGAACGGCTGGTCGTTCTCGTCCAGGCCGACGAACCGCGGATTCGCCATGCGCAGGGTATCCACGTCCTCCAGGGTCACCGGCGCCTGATCGACCGGAATGTCGGCGGTGTTGCGGCTGATTTGCGGCCAGATCAGAACCAGGGCCACCAGCGTTATGGCCAGGGCCGGCAGCAGCATCTTCATCGCCGCGACCAGGCGGCTGGCGCGGACCACCGGACGGTGGCGCCCCCTCGCCGAAGACTGCTGGGGCGGAACGTGCTGGCTCGAGTGTTGAGTGACTGCCACTACTGGTCCTGTCCCGCGACTCTTCTTCTCTCGGGTTTATACCGCGCAGACGGAACGAGGCATAGGCAAAGGCACCGAAGACGAAGGCCCCGAAGACCAGGGCTCCGGGCGGCCGCGCTCGCAAACGCGTTCGGCAACGCTGCGGATCAGTGGGCGAAGATGTCCTCGTCGCCGTACCCGATGAGGTCGAGATGGGCACGGGTGGCCAGGAAGTCAAAGGCGGCCTGCGCCATCTCCGTGCGGCCCTCGCGCGCCAGCATCGCGTCGAGCCGGTCCTTCAGCTGGTGCAGATGCAGCACGTCGGAGGCGGCATAGGCCACCTGCTCCGGCGTCAGCTCGACCGCGCCCCAGTCGGAGGACTGCTGCTGCTTGGAGACCTCCACCCCGATCAGCTCGCGGCAGAGATCCTTCAGGCCGTGCCGGTCGGTATAGGTCCGGACCAGCTTGGAGGCGATCTTGGTGCAGTAGACCGGGGTGGTCACCACGCCGAGATAGGCCTGCATCACCGCCACGTCGAACCGGGCGTAGTGGAACAGCTTGAGGACGGTGGGGTCGGTCAGCAGCCGGCACAGGTTCGGCGCGTGGTAGATGCCCTTGGCGAACTGCACCAGGTGGGCGTCGCCGTCGCCGCTGGAGAGCTGGACGACGCAGAGCCGGTCGCGCTCCGGGCGCAGGCCCATGGTCTCGCTGTCGATGGCGACGACCTTGCCGAGATCCAGTCCGTCGGGGAGATCGCCCTGGTGCACGGTCGCGGTCATGATGTTGGTCCCGGATCGGCAGCTTGGACGAGAAGAGGTGGTGCCCAGGAGAAGACTCGAACTTCCACGACCTTACGGCCACTAGCACCTGAAGCTAGCGCGTCTACCAATTCCGCCACCTGGGCAAGGTGCGGACGGTCCCTTGCAGGACCGTTCGGAGGGCCGTGTTATAAGCGCCGCGCCGACAATGTCAAACGGGTTTTCGCACCCGTTCTGCGATGGGCTGCGCGATGGGGCGGCGCGATCTGTCGCAGGGCATTCGTTCTCCCCTCCCGGAGCCTGCTGTACTATAAGAACCCGGTAATTCCCGAGTGAAGGAGTGGAACGGCCATGCAAGGCAAGCTCGTCACCGTTTTCGGCGCCTCCGGCTTCATCGGCCGCAACATCGTGCGCGAACTGGCCCAGCGCGGGGCGCGGGTCAACGCGGTCTGCCGCGATGTGGAGAAGGCGAAGTTCCTGAAGCCGATGGGCGTGGTCGGTCAGGTCACCCCGATGCGCGCGGACGTCACCGACGCCGCCGCCATCGCCCGGGCGGTCAACGGCGCCTCCATGGTCGTCAACCTGGTCGGCATTCTGCATCCGTCGGGCCGCAACACCTTCGACGCGGTCCAGGCCACGGCCCCGGGCGTGATCGCCAAGGCGGCGAAGGACGTCGGTGCGGAGGCCATGGTGCATGTCTCGGCCATCGGCGCCGATGCCGACTCCTCGTCGAAATACGCCCGCAGCAAGGCCGAGGGAGAGCAGGCCGTGCGCGCCGCCTTCCCCGAGGCGACGATCCTGCGCCCGTCGGTGGTGTTCGGCGCCAATGACAGCTTCTTCAACAAGTTCGCGTCGCTGGCGCTGCTCTCGCCGGTGCTGCCGCTGATCGGCGGCGGGACCACCAGGTTCCAGCCGGTCTATGTGGACAACGTGGCCGACGCGGTCATGGCCGCGCTGGAGACCCCGGCCGCCAAGGGGCAGACCTACGAGCTGGGCGGGCCGGAGATCTACAGCTTCCGCGAGCTGATGGAGATGGTCCTGAAGGAGACCAACCGGAAGGCCAAGCTGGTCAACCTGCCGTTCTGGGCCGCCTCGATCCAGGCGGCCTTCCTGGAGCTGCTGCCGAGCCCGATGCTGACCCGCGATCAGGTGGAGCTGCTGAAGTCGGACAACGTGGTGGCGGCGGACGCCAAGACCCTGGCCGATCTCGGCGTGAAGGCGACGCCGGTGGAAGTGATCGTGCCGACCTATCTCGACAAGTTCCGCCCCGGCGGCCGCTACAGCACGGGCCGCCAGCCGGCCTGAGGGTTTACTCCCCCTCGTCATCCCGAACACGTTTCGGGATGACGGTGAGGGGTGAGTGGTAAGCTGGCAGCCGCTTACGCGACTACCAGCTCCTTCCAGTCCTCCGCCAGGGTGAGCGGCGGCTCGGTCATCGTCTGGAGCTGCTCCAGGGTCAGGCCCGGCACCATCTCGCGCACCACAAGGCCGCCCTCGGTCACGTCGATCACCGCGATGTCGGTGAAGACCCGCTTCACCACGCCCGGCGCGGTCAGCGGCAGCGAGCAGGCGTTGACGATCTTCGGTTCGCCCTTCTTGGTGACGTGGTCGGTCAGAACCCAGATGCCCTTGGCCCCGGCGGCGAGGTCCATCGCTCCGCCCACGCCCGGCGGGAAGCGCCGGTCGCCGGTGGTCCAGTTCGCCAGGTCGCCGTTGCCCGCCACCTGGAACGCGCCGAGCAGCGCCAGGTCGAGATGGCCGCCACGGATCATGGCGAAGGCGTCGCTGTGCACGAAGAACGAGCCGCCCGGCCGCAGGGTCACGTACTCCTTGGACGCGTTGATCAGGTCGCGGTCGCGATCCGCCTCGGCCGGGCCGGGACCGACGCCGAGGATGCCGTTCTCGCTGTGGAGCACGATCTCCTTGCCCTCGGGCATGACGTTGGCCGCCAGCGTCGGAATGCCGATGCCGAGATTGACGAAACTGCCGTCGGGGATCATCTCCGCCGCGCGGCGGGCGATCTGCAGGCGGGTGAGCTTGGTGAAACCGGCGCCCGTTTCCGTGGCGGTACCGGCGCTCGAAACGGCGCTGCTCATATGTCCCACTCCCGGTCGTTGTCGATATGGACCACCCGGTCGACGAAGATGCTGGGGGTGACGATGGCCTCGGGGTCCATCTCGCCCAGCGGCACGATCTCGCGCACCTGCACCACGGTCAGGTCCGCCGCCATGGCCATGACCGGACCGAAATTCCGCGCCGCCTTGCGGTAGATCAGGTTGCCCCAGCGGTCCGCCTTGTAGGCCTGGACCAGCGCCAGATCGGCGCGCAGCGGCAGCTCCAGCACATAATCGCGGCCGTCGAAGTTGCGCACCTCCTTGCCCTCGGCGAGGTCGGTGCCGACGCCGGTCGGGGTGTAGAACCCGGCCACGCCGGCGCCGGCGGCGCGCATCCGCTCCGACAGGGTGCCCTGGGGCACCAGTTCCAGGTCGATCTCACCGGCGGCATAGCGCGCGTCGAACAGGTCGGAGCCCTTGGAGCGCGGGTAGCTGCAGATGATCCGGGTCACCCGGCCGCTGCCGATCAGCGCCGCGAGGCCTTCGGTCCCGGTGCCGGCATTGTTGGAGATGACCGTGAGGTCCTTGGCGCCGCTGTCGAGCACGCCGTGGATCAGGTCGTTCGGCACGCCGGCGAAGCCGAAGCCGGAAATCATGATGGTGTCGCCGTCCTTCACGCCGGCCACGGCCGCGGCGACGTCAGGGACGATCTTGTCTATGGGCATGGGTCTGGGCGCTCCCCGGATCGGCTGATTCTTGTTCCGCAATAGGTAAGCCGAGGAGCCGGACGGGTCCAGCCTCAACCGGGCCCAGGAACATCGCACCCATTCACCCTCGGTCGATGACCGGCACGGCGGGGGCGGCCTCGCCCTCCTCGCCGTCGAACAGGAACTCCGGCAACTGGAAACCAGTCAGGTTCTCCCAGTGATCCGCCACATCCTCGTGGAACAGGTCGCGGGCGATACCGGCGGCCATGCGCGGAACGGCGAACTTCATGGCGTTGATGGAGGCGCCCGACGGCCCGAAGCTCATGGTGGCGCCGAAGGTGAACAGGCGGATGTGCTTGAGCCAAGGCGCCGCGCCCGGCTCGCGCTCCAGCAGTTCGTAGGCCGGGCCGAGATAGGGGTAGCGGCCGAGGCGCGGATTCTCCCCGCCCGCCGGCGGGACGTAGCGGTCGGACCAGCGCGCCACGTGCTCGGCCACCCCGTCCAGCTCCGGCCGCAGGGCCATGTCCATGTCGAAGCCGGTGCCGACGATGAGGTAATCGGCCTCCAGCGCACCCGACGGCGTCGTGATCCGGACGGCATCGCCCGCCGGCTCGATCCGCTCCCAGGCCGCCCGGGTGCGCAACTGGAAGGTCCCGTGCCGGGCGACCCGTTGCCAGGTCTCGCGCGGGAACGCCTCGCGCATGGACAGCAGGTAGTTCATGAAGCGCCAGCGCCAGGCATCGTCCAGCGTGTGGAAATGTCCGAGGAAGCCCGGGAAGCTGAGCCAGCGAAACGGCTGGACGCGCTGCAGCTCCGGCCGGCGCACGCAGAGCGTCACCGACGCCGCCCCCGCCTCCAGGGCGGTCGCCGCGTTGTCGAAGGCCGAGGCGCCGGCGCCGAGCACCGCCACCCGCCGTCCGGCCAGGGCGGCGAAGTCGATCCCCTCGCAGGTATGCGCCCAGAACCGCTTGTCCACCGGCTCCATGACCGGCGGGGTCCACCAGCGTCCCGAGGACTCGATGCCGGTCGCCAGCACGATCTTGCGGGCGGTGACCCGCTCCTCCGCGCCTGTGGCGAGGTCGCGGACGGTCGCCACCAGATAGGGGTCGGCCGGCTCGATACGCTCGACCCGCTTGCCGTTCTCCACATTCAGGTCCAGCACCCGGCGCAGCCAGAGCAGGTAGGCCACCCAGTCGCCCTTGTCGATCTTGTTCAGTTCCTCCCAGGCGGCCACGCCGTGCTGGGCCTCGAACCAGGCCTGGAAGGTCAGCGACGGGATATCGAGATCCGGGCCGGTCACCGCCTTGGGCGAGCGCAGGGTCGCCATGCGGGCATAGGTGTTCCACGGCCCTTCCAGGCCCGGTTCGGACTGGTCGACAATGCGGAAATTCACGATCCGCTGACGGGTCAGGGCATGGGCGATGGCGGTGCCGCCCTGGCCGCCGCCGACGATCAGCACGTCGAGGATGCGGGTTCCATCGGCGGTGTGGTGCGGGGGGACCCAGCGGCCGGAGGGATAGGCGATCTTCGGCAGATCCTCGGCCACCCGCTGTTCCAGCGCCTGCAGCCCCATACCGGCCGTGTCGGTAACAGTCATCCGCCGCCCTCCTCCGCCTGACCGCGGAATCTCACTCCGCCCGGTCGACCGCCGACGAGATGGCACGTCGCCGCATCCAGATCACCGCGATGACGGCCAGGGCGGCCACGCAGCCGAAGATCACCGGCGGCTCCAGGCCGACCACGTCGCCCGCCGCCCCCATGGCCAGCGCGCCGATGGCGGGGCCGCCGCGGAAGATGATGCCGTGCAGGCTGAGCACCCGACCGACCTTGTCCGACGGCACCGCAAGCTGGACGATGGTCTGCGTCCCGACGCCGGCGGCCACCATGGAGGCACCGTAGACCGCGAGCGCCGGCAGGGCGATCCACAGGCTGCCCGACAGCGCCACCGCGAGAACCGACAAGGCGACGACGATGGAGGCGACCAGCACGATCGGCACCAGACCGCTCTCCTGACGCCGTCCGGCCAGCATCCAGCCGCCGATGATCGCGCCCACGCCGGTCACCGACGTCATCATGGCCAGGGTGTCGGCGCCACCGCCGAAGACATGGTCGGCGAACCCCGGCAGCAGTTCGGTCACCGCGCGCACGGAGATCGCGGTCACCAGGTGCAGCAGCAGGATCGGTCCGAGACCAGGATCGCTGGCCCCGTAGCGCATGCCCTCGGCGATGTCGCCGATCAGCCCGCGCCTTGCCCTCGGCACGCCGCCCTCCCGGCCGATGGAGGGGTTTCGGGTGCGGATCACGACCAGGGACGCCAGCAGACAGAGATAGCTCAGGGCGTTGACGATGAAGGCCCAGCCGAGATCGGCCCAGACGATCACCAGCCCCGCCACCGCCGGGCCGATGAAGCGGGCGGTGTTGAACACCATGGAATTGATCGCCACCGCCGTGGTGATCCGCTCGCGCGGCACCAGCCGGGGGACCAGGGCGAGGCGGGAGGGCTGGTTGAACCCGATGACCATGCCGTTCAGGAAGGTCATCAGCACCACCACCTCCACCGAGATGTTGCCGGACAGGGTCAGGATGCCGAGCAGCACGGCCAGGGCCATGGACAGGGACTGGCAGGCGAAGATCACCAGGGTGCGGTCGAGCCGGTCCGCCGCCACACCGCCGACCAGCCCGATCAGCACCGAGGGGAACAGGTCGGCGAAGGCCACCGCCCCGAGCCAGGTCGCCGAATGGGTCAGTTCCCAGGTCAGCCAGCCCAGCGCCACCCGCTGCACCCACATGCCGATCAGCGACACGCCGTTACCCAGCGTGTAGAGGCCGTACTCGCGATGCGCCAGGGTGCGCAGGATGGGGTGGTCGGTCATGACGAAGCCCGGTCTCGCCGCCCGAATGGGTGCGGCTTTGGCGTCGGAAGGGATGGCACGGGATCTTAGCGCAGATTGGAACCGCTCCAGCACCGGCGCGTTCGGTCGCAGGGTGTCGACCGTTATTGTGGAGTCTCACCCGCAGGTAGAGATCGCGTTTTATCTTACCGATTGAAACGTCAATCAGCATGATCTATATTATTATTGAAAGTGAAATCCGCCTTTTGATTACAGAGAAGGCAAATCGGGGATGGCCGCCGTGACGGACATGCTGATGGAAGATAAGGGACCCGCTCCGATCGTTCGCGTGCCGGCTGCCCGTAAGCCACAGCCGGTTGCGCAGCCTTCGCTCGGTCAGATCGTCGATGTTCCCTACACACTCTGGCTGGTGACCGTCGCGACCGCGCTTATGGCGGCGCTGTCGCTGATCCTGACCCTGACCATCTACATGCTGGACAACGTGCTGAGCCTGTCGGGGGGCGCGCCGATCTTCACGCCCGGCGACTACCGCAGCGTCCTCGAGCTGTCGGTGATCTTCGCCCTGCTGTCGATCGCAGCCCATTTCCTGCGCCTGCGCCTGGAGGCCTCGCGCAACGCGGCGGTCATCATTCCCCTGCCGTTCCGGATCGCCATCGAGCCGCCGATGGGCGACCTGACCTCCCGGTTCGAGGCGTCCTGCAACGTGGCGATCGCCTTCGACCGGGAAGAGCCGATCCGGGTGCTGACCAGCCAGCCGGACGTGCTGAAGCGGGCGCTGGAGAACGCCTTCATCATCGCCGTGACCGACCCGGTGATCCGCTTCTCCAAGCAGAAGATGGAGCAGACGCTGAAGATGGCGGCGGTCGGCGTGCTCGGTCAGGGCGTGGCTTTCCTCGACATGAGCGAAGTGCGCCAGCGGCGCCTGCCGCCACGCCCGCCCTCGGTCGATGCCACCGGCAAGGATACGGTGCGGCCGTCGCCGACCTGCTGATCCCCGCCTACCGAACCCCGGCCTGCTGATTTCCGGCCCGCTGATTTCCGTCAGGCGGCCGACCGGACGTGCCGGTCGAGCGCCGCGAACAGGGCGTCCACCTCCTCCAGCCGCGTGAACAGATACGGCGCCACCCGCACCCGACCGCTGCGCAGGCTCACATGGACATTCTCCGCCGCCAGGCGGTCCGCCAGGTCGGAAGCCGGCGGCTCGGGCAGGGTCAGGCCGATGAAATGCGGCGAGCGGTGAGCCTTCGGCGGCACGCCCCACCCCCGCGCGGCTGCCTGCTCGGCGATACGGTCGACCACCGGTCGGATACCGCCGGCGACAGCCTCGATGCCCCACTGCGCGATCTGCTCCATCGCCGCCACCGCCATCGGCATGTGAATCATGGAATCGGCCGCCCCCTGGTCGAACTTCCTGCCCCCGGGCTGGAAGGTCCGGCCGTAGCCGGGCGACAGGGTCATCGGCGCATCGCCGACCCGGGCGGCGTGGTTATGCTCCACCGGCTCGCCGTGCTGGCGGCGCGGCGCCACATAGAGATAGCCGCACTGGTCCGGCGACAGCAGCCACTTGTAGGCGGAGCAGGCGACGTAGTCCGGGTCGATCCGGGCGACATCCAGCGGCAGCACGCCGATGGACTGGGTCGCGTCGATGAAGATCGCCGCCCCCAGGGAATGGGCGACGTCGGCGATAGGCCCGAGATCGAGAGTGCCGCCATCCACCCAATGGACGTTCGGCAGCGCGACCAGGCCGGTCTCCGGTCCCAGACGGTCGAGCACGGCACTGGTCCAGTCGCCGTCCGACGGCCAGGGCACCACCGTCATCGTGGCGCCGCTGCGTTCGGCCAGAAGCTGCCAGGCGTAGAGGTTCGAGGGGAACTGGGACTCCAGGACGACCACGCTCTGCCCCGGCTCCAGGGTGATGGAGCGGGCGGCGACGGCGACGGCATAGCTGGTGGCGGTGCTCAGCGCGATATCCGCTCCCGAGGCACCGATGAACCCGGCGAAGAGGTCGCGGGCCCGGTCCATCTCCTGCGGCAGGGCGTTGCGCGCCGACTCCCACGGTCGGGCCTTGCGATCGACCGCAAGGCGTCCGGCCTCGGCCGCCGCCTTGGGGGCCGGGCCCTGGGCCGCACAGTTCATGTAGACGACGTCGTCGCCGAGGTCGAACAACGGGCGGATGGTCTCTGGGGTCACGGTGTCGCTCTCCTCGGGCAAGGAACAGCGACAGACTACGCCCGTCGGCACACCGCGTTAAGGGTGCACCGGCGCCAGGGCCGTCAAACGCTTCGGGATGGTGGCGCGCCTACTGGTCGGAGCGCAGTTTCTTCGGCGGCACGCCCTCTAGGCGCGCCTCGTCCAGCTTCACGCCGTCCAGCACCGCCCCGGTCAGATTGGCGCCGTTCAGGCGGGTCTCCTGCTTGCGGCCGACATTCTCGCCATGGCTCGACAGCAGCGGCGCCGCGGTCAGGATGGCGTCGGTCAGATCCGCCCGGGACAGGTTGGCGCCGGACAGAATCGCACCGGAAAGGTTGCAGCGGGCCAAAGACGCGAGCGACAGGTCGGCCCCCGACAGATCCGCCAGCACCAGCAGGGCGTCGGTCAGCAGGGCCCGGTGCATGATCACGCCGCGCAGGTCCGCGCCGGACAGGTTCAGGCCCCGCAGGTCGGCATCGGTCAGATCCACCCCGTCGAGCGAGGCGCGCGACCCGCGCTTGCCGTCGCTGCGCACCCAGCGGTCATGTTCCACCAGGGTGCGCTGGACTTCCGCCGCGACGATATCGGCCGGCGGCGCCAAGCGGGCGTTGGAGGTGTCGACCTTGCTCAGATCGACGTCGCGCAGACGGGCGCCGATCAGGTTGGCCCGGTCCATCGTCGCCCCGTCGAGCTGGGCGCCCGACAGGTCGGCACCGGTCGCCAGCGAGTCGCTGAGATCGGCGTCGCTCAGATCGGCCGAAACGAGGTTCGCGTTGCGCAGGATCACGCCGGACATGGAGGCGCGGCGCAGGTTCGCCCGTTCCAGGTTGGCGCCGGTCAGGTCGGTCTGCGCCATGCGGGCCTGATCGAGCTTGGCACCCTTGAGGTTGGCGCGGTGCATGCGCGCGCCGGCGAAGTTCACCGAGGTCCCGGCGAAGGCGGCCTGGCTGTCGTTCTTCGACGGCAGACCGCTGGCGCCGCGCAGGGAGACGCCACGCAGATCGGCGCCCTCGAACACCGTGCCGACGAGCTGGGTGCCCGTCAGATCCGCTTCCTCCAGAGTGGCGCCGCGGAACGAGGCGCCGCAGAGATCCGCCCCGGCGAAGATCGCCCGGGTCAGGTTGCAGCCGATGAAGCGCACCCCCTGCAGGTCGGCGCCGCCGAAATCGACTTCGCGCAGATCCTGGCCGGAGAAATCCGATCCGAACAGATTCGTATGGGCAAAGGACGCGGGCTGCCCTTCGGCCGCCCCCTCCAACCAAAGCCGGTGGCTCGCGAGTTTGCGCTCAACGGCGTCGTGCGCTATGTGACCCTGGATGCTCATCCGCCCACAGTCGCAGTTTCGAACTTAATTCTTGGTTAATTCCCCAGCTTCCGCAGGGAAGAAAATTCGGCTTCTGCCTGTGATAACGACTTTTCCAGCCGGTCGGTTATTTCATCGAGTTCCCGGTCGCTGGTAACCAACGGCGGAGACACCATCACCCAGTCTCCGTCCCGGCCGGCGTTCGTCCGGCGGGTGTACAGTATCAAACCGTTCTGCATTGCGATACGGGAGACCGCTGCCGGCACTGCCGCCTCTATGGGGAACGGCCGCTTGGTCGCCGGATCCGCCACGAACTCCACCGCCATCAGCAGCCCCTTGCCGCGCACGTCGCCGATGATCGGGTAGCGGTTCGCCATGTCCCACAGCCGCGTCTTCAGTTCGGCCCCGAGCACCGCGGAGCGCTCGACCAGCCCGCGCTCCAGGGTTTCCTCCAGCACCGCCAGCCCCACCGCGCAGGACAGCGGGTTGCCGAGCGCTGTGTGGCCGTGCAGGAAGCCGCCGCCGCTGGCCACCGTCTCCACCAGATCGCGCGGCGCCAGCACCAGACCGAGCGGCAGATAGCCGGCCCCGATGCCCTTGGCCATGACGATCAGGTCGGCCCGGCAGTCCGGCCAGTGATCGTGGGACAGGAAGGCGCCGGTGCGGCCGCCGCCGCTCATGACTTCGTCGTGAATCAGCAGGATGCCGTACTTGTCGCAGATCTCGCGCACCCGGGTCATGTAGGCCGCCGGGGTCACCAGCGCGCCGGTGGACACCCCGCCCACCGGCTCCTGGATGAAGGCCAGCACGCTATCCGGCCCCTCGGCGACGACCCTGTCCTCCAGATCCTGGGCGCATTTCAACGCCCAGCTCTCCTCGTCCAGGCCGTCGGGGATGCGATAGGTCACCGGCGCGGGGACCTTCGGCATCTCCTGCAGCATCGGGCCGAACATGGCATGGGCCGACGGGTCGCCGGTGATGGCGAGCGCCCCCAGCGTGCCGCCGTGATAGGAGGGCTGGCGCGAGATCACCTTCCAGCGTGAAGCCTCGCCCCGGGACAGGGCGATCTGCCGGGCCAGTTTCAGCGCCGCCTCGTTCGCCTCCGAGCCGCCCGAGACGACGAACACCCGCTCGTAGCCGGGACCGGCCGCCTCGGCCAGCCGCTCGGCGAAGTCGCGGTTCGCCTTGCTTTCGAAATGGGAGACGTTGGCGAAGGCCGCCGCCTCCGCCTGGGAGGTCAGGGCGTCGAGCACCCGGCGGTTGCCATAGCCAAGGTTGCAGGCGACCGGACCCGAGCTGGCGTCCAGATAGCGGTTGCCGGCGGTATCCCACATCTCGATGCCCATGGCGCGGGCGATCTGCGGTTTGGCGGGCGTTCCCGGCGGGGCCGCGAAGACCTGGATCGGTTCGCCCCGCGCCAGGGTTCCGAGCGGCGGCGACACGTCGAGATCGTTTCGAAGTAAGCTGGACATGGACGCCCCCAGGGAGAAAGAGGGACCCATAGTGGCCCGCCGCCACCCGCGCGCCAAGACCTCACCGACCCCGTCGACACGCGGCCCCCTCTATCTTCCCCCCCCGCGCGTTCCCGACCTCGCGCTGGGATCGCGACGTCGGCGTGTTGGAGCGTCTCGGCAAAGGCTCCATCCCGCGGCCTCGCCGCCCCCCTTGCGCAAGGCCGGGCAAACCGCAAGGGTCAAGGAGACACAATCGACCCGATCCACACGGGAAAATCGAATATATATTGTGTTCTGAATGAAAATCTGACACTATATGTATCGAATCGAGACAGGCTTGCGCTGCGATCATTTCGAAGGAGCGGATCGCCCGGCGCGCAGAGTTCCATCGCTTCCCCGGCGATGGAAGCGGGAGAGGACAGGCCTCGTTTCGCCCTCTCCCACCACCCTGTGAAGCTCCTAAGGACGGTTCTCCGTCCAGCCTAGCGGGTGCGCCCGCCTGAGACTTGGCGCACCCGGCTTTTTTCCGACCGCCCGCGCTTCCCTGTCGCGCGGCCCGGCCTGCCGCGACCCGACCGGACCGGCCATCATCCCCTGGATCGTTCTCTGGCGTGAGGCGTCATGCCCGGCTAGGCTCCGTCGGCAACCAACTCAAGAATCCCTACGTCCAAGGAGAAGCAGCCATGGCTGGCACCATTGAGGCCCGTTTGGCCGAGCTCGGCATCGAGATCCCCACCCCGGCCACGCCCGCCGCCAATTACGTGCCGTTCGTGCGCAGCGGCAACCTGCTGTTCGTGTCCGGCCAGATCCCGATGGCCGACGGCAAGATCCAGGGCATCGGCGTGGTCGGCAAGGACCTGACCACCGACGACGCCCGCAAGATCGCCGAGATCTGCGCCAAGAACCTGATCGCCCAGGCCAAGGCCGCCTGCGACGGCGACCTGGACAAGGTTGCGCGTGTGGTGAAGCTCGGCGGCTTCGTGCGCTGCACCCCCGACTTCACCGAGCAGCCCGAGGTGGTCAACGGCGCCTCCGACCTGATGGTCGCGGTGTTCGGCGACAAGGGCCGGCATTCGCGCTTCGCGGTCGGCACCAACGCCCTGCCGCGCGGCGTCGCGGTCGAGGTCGAAGCGGTGTTCGAGCTCGCCTGACGCGCCTGCCCCTCAGGGGGCCCGACAGCCGATCCGGGGCGGCCTTGCTTCGCGGCAGGACCGCCCCACCTGGATTCCGTGGACGACCACAGCGGATCCCGCCCATGCCCGACGGCACCGATATCCAGATGGAACTCGCCGAAGAAGTCTCCGTCCTGCCCGCGATCTCCGCGGTTGCGGCGCAGGAATGGGATGCCTGCGCCGGCGCGGACAACCCGTTCCTGTCGCACGACTTCCTCAACGCGCTGGAGGAGAGCGGGTCGGTGCGGGCGCAGACCGGCTGGCTACCGCGCCACCTCGCCGTCAACGACCGCGCCGGTCGGCTGGCCGCCGCCATGCCGCTCTACCTGAAGGGCCATTCCCAGGGCGAGTACATCTTCGACTGGGGCTGGGCCGACGCCTATGAGCGGGCGGGAGGGCGCTATTACCCCAAGCTGCTGTCGGCGGTTCCGTTCACCCCGGTGACCGGCCCGCGCATGCTGGTCCGCCCGGATATCGACCCGGCCCGGGCGCAGGAGATCCTGGCGGGCGGGGTCGTCGCGCTGATGAACCAGCTCAACGTCACCACCGCCCATGTGAACTTCGTGCCGAAGCCGGAATGGAACCGACTGGGCGAATTCGGATTCCTGCAGCGCATGGGCCTGCAGTACCACTGGCACAACGACGGCTATGCCAGCTTCGACGCCTTCCTCGAGGCGCTCTCCTCACGCAAGCGCAAGGCGATCCGCAAGGAGCGCCGCCAGGTCGCCGAGACCGACCTGGTGATCCGCCGACTGGTGGGCAAGGACATCGAGGAACGGCACTGGGACGCGTTCTTCGCCTTCTACATGGACACCTCGGACCGCAAATGGGGCTCGCCCTACCTGAACCGCACCTTCTTCTCGCTGCTCGGCGAGCGCATGGCGGAAAGGGTGCTGCTGGTCGTCGCCGAGCGCGACGGAGAGCCGGTCGCCGGCGCGCTGAACCTGATCGGCAGTGACACCCTGTTCGGCCGCAACTGGGGCTGCACCGAGGAATACAGATTCCTGCATTTCGAGGCCTGCTACTACCAGGCCATCGACTTCGCCATCGAGCGCGGCATGGCCAAGGTCGAGGCCGGCGCCCAGGGCCAGCACAAGATCCAGCGCGGCTACCTGCCGGTGGAGACCTACAGCAACCACCTGATCCTGGACGACGGCTTCCGCGATGCCGTGGAGGACTTCCTGGCCCGCGAGCGCCGCCAGATGGTCCATGAGAAGGAGCTGCTGCTGGAGGAATCGCCGTTCCGCAAGGACGGTTAACCTTTTCTTCGTCATTTGTTGCTGCAATGCCACAGGGAACACCATTCGCAAGATTTTCGTCACGAAACCCTTGCGGGAGGGGCAGCCCGACATAAAGTGCATATCAACACCCTGTGAGGCGCTCCTGAGACATTGTCTCGAAGCATCGTCCTCACCGCGGGCTGATAATGACCCAATGACGAATATCACCATGGAGGTCGCACGATGCGCGATACCTACGTGCTCACGCCGCTTGAGGCCGCTGAGCAGACCGGCCTGGATCTCGACAAGATCCTGAGCCTGGCCGCCACCACCGATTCGGTCGCCGAGACCGACGGCGAGACCCTGCGGATCGACCCGTGGGCCCTGGCCGCTGCCGCCGGCGAGATGAAGCTGGCCGCCTGATCCTTTCGGATCATCTCAATCTTGATCGCAGGCCCCGCTTCGGCGGGGCTTTCGATTTTCCGGCACCGGCGATATCCGGACCGCATCCTGCCCCGGAACGCACCTTGAGACGGCCGGAAAGCCGCCTTCAAACGCGGCACCCCCACTTCCCCTTCCCTCCATCCCCCCGCCGCCTTACATTGCGCTCATCCGCGCAACCGGACGTGTCCCGCTGATGTCGCCGCTCAGAACTTTCATCCCGCGCCTTGCCGCGATCGCCCTGGTCGCCGCCCTCGCTGCGTGCAGCTCCACCGACGACGATCCGGAATACGTCGAGCGTCCGGTCGAGGAGTTGTACAACGACGCCTACAACGCCGCGCTGGCCGGCGAGTTCAAGGAAGCCGCCCCGCTGTTCGACGAGGTCGAACGCCAGCATCCCTATTCGGTCTGGGCGACCCAGGCCCAGCTGATGTCGGCCTATGCACTGTACCAGTCGAACGACTACGACGACGCGGTGGCCGCGCTCGACCGGTTCATCCAGCTGAACCCGGGCAATCCGAACGTCGACTACGCCTATTATCTGAAGGGCCTGTGCTACTACGAGCGGATCGTCGATGTCGGGCGCGACCAGAAGCTGACCCGCGAGGCGCTGTCGTCCTTCGAGGAAGTGGTGCAGCGCTTCCCCAATTCGAAATACGCCCGCGACGCCCGCCTGAAGATCGACCTCGCCCGCAACCACCTCGCCGGTAAGGAGATGAGCATCGGGCGCTGGTACATGCGCCAGGGCCAGTATCTCGCCGCCATCAACCGCTTCCAGCGCGTCACCACCGAATTCGACACCACCGAACAGGTGCCCGAGGCCCTGCTGCGGATGACGGAATGCTATGTCGCCCTCGGCCTCGACGAGGAGGCGAAGCGCACCGCCTCCGTGCTCGGCTACAACTACCCGGGCACCGACTGGTACGAGGACGCCTATTCGCTGGCGACCAAGGGCCGGGCGCGGACCACGGCGGAGTCCGGCGACGACGGGTGGTTCGGCTGGGGCGTCGGTCCGTTCTAAGCCCATGCTGGCGTCGCTCTCGATCCGGGACGTGGTGCTGATCGACCGCCTGGACCTCGCCTACGAGCCGGGCCTGTCGGTCCTGACCGGCGAGACCGGTGCCGGTAAGTCGATCCTGCTGGACGCCCTGGGCCTGGCCCTGGGAGAGCGCGCCGATTCCGGACTGGTGCGCCACGGCGCCGACCAGGCCACCGTCATCGCCGCCTTCGAACTGGCCGACCCGTCGGCCGTCGACGCCGTGCTGGGCGACGCCGACCTGGCCCCGTCCGACGGCGCGCTGATCCTGCGCCGCGTCGTCACCGCCGACGGCCGCTCGCGTGCCTATGTGAACGACCAGCCCACCAGCGTCGGCCTGATGCGCCGGCTGGGCGACGTGCTGGTCGAGATCCAGGGCCAGTTCGACCAGCGCGGCCTGATGGACCCGTCCACCCACCGCGACACCCTGGACGCCTTCGCCGGCTTGGGACGGCAGGCGGAGGCCGTTGCCACGGCCTGGAGCGCCTGGCGCACCGCCCTGGTGGCGCTGGAGACCGCCCGCGCCGACCTGGAGAAGGCCCGGTCCGACGAGGACTATCTGCGCCACGCCGTCGCCGAGCTCGACCAGCTCGCGCCGGAGGTCGGCGAGGAGGCCCGGCTGGCCGAGACCCGGTCGATGCTGATGAACGCCGAGGCCGTGGTCGAGGCGCTGAACACCGCCAGTGCGGCGATCGCCGAGGATGGTGGCGCCGACAACGCCGTCGCCCGGGCCCAGCGCGCGCTGGAACGGGTCGCGGACCGGGCCGGCGGGCGCCTGGACACCGCGCTGGCCGCCCTGGACCGGGCCGCCGCCGAACTGCAGGACGCCGGCGCCGAGATCGCTGCCGCCGCCGCCGATATCGAGGCCGATGGCGGCACGCTCACCGAGATCGACGACCGGCTGCACGCCCTGCGCGACCTCGCCCGCAAGCACGGGGTCGAGGTCGACCGCCTGCCGGAGGTGCATCGCCGCTTCGCCGACCATCTGGCGGCCCTCGACGGCAAGGGTGGGGAGATCGGCGCCCTGACCGCCGCCGAGGACAAGGCGCGGCGCGCCTATGCCGAGGCCGGCGAGATCCTGTCCAAGGCCCGCGCCGCCGCCGCCGCGAAGCTGGATTCGGCAATCTCCAAGGAGCTGCCGCCGCTGAAGCTGGACAAGGCCCGGTTCGAGACCATGGTGAGCCGCCAGGACGAGGGCCGCTGGGGGCCGGCCGGGCTCGACGCCGTCGCCTTCCAGGTCGCGACCAACCCGGGCATGCCGGCGGGGCCGCTGTCGAAGATCGCGTCCGGCGGCGAGCTGTCGCGCTTCCTGCTGGCCCTCAAGGTCGTGCTGGCCGAGGCGAGCCCGGTGCCGACGCTGGTGTTCGACGAGGTGGATTCCGGCGTCGGCGGAGCCGTGGCCGCCGCGGTCGGCGACCGGCTGGCGCGGCTGGCGACCCGGCTGCAGGTGCTGGTCGTCACCCACTCGCCCCAGGTCGCCGCCCAGGGCGCCCATCACTGGCACGTGGCCAAGCGGGTGCAGAACCAGATGACCGCCACGGACGTTGTCCGCCTGAGCACCGAGCAGCGCCGCGAGGAGATCGCCCGCATGCTCTCCGGCGCCGCCGTCACCAGCGAGGCCCGCGCGGCGGCCGACAGCCTGCTGTCCCAATCCCAGCGTTAAGTCCAGAGCACCGACCCGCATGAGCGACATCGAGACCAAGGCCGTCGAAGAGCTGAGCGAGGCCGAAGCCAAGGCCGAGCTGGCCCGCCTGTCCGACGCCATCGCCGAGGCGGACCGGCTCTACCATCAGGAGGACGCGCCGGAACTCACCGACGCGGAATACGACCAGCTCCGCCGGCGCAACCAGGCGATCGAGGACCGCTTCCCCGACCTCAAGCGCGAGGACAGCCCGAGCGAGCGCGTCGCCCCCGGCCCGGCCGAGGGGTTCGCCAAGGTCCGCCACTCCCGGCCCATGCTGTCCCTGGCCAACGCCTTCGACGAGGAGGACGTGCGCGAGTTCGAGCGCCGGGTCCGCCGCTTTCTCAATCTCGGCGAGGACGAGACCGTCGCCCTGATGGCCGAGCCGAAGATCGACGGGCTGTCGGCCGCCCTGCGCTACGAGAACGGCAGGCTGGTCCAGGGGGCCACCCGCGGCGACGGCACCGAGGGCGAGAACATCACCCGCAACCTGGAAACCGTCGACGACATCCCCAAGACCCTGCCGGACGGCGTGCCCGACGTGCTGGAGGTGCGCGGCGAGGTCTACATGACCAAGGACGATTTCGTCGCCCTGAACGAGCGGCAGGCCGAGGCCGGCGCGAAGATCTTCGCCAACCCGCGCAACGCCGCCGCCGGCTCCCTGCGCCAGCTCGACCCGGAGATCACCCGGTCCCGGCCGCTGCGGTTCTTCGCCTATTCCTGGGGCGAGATCAGCGAGGACTTCGCCGACAGCCACCACGATTTCCTGGAGAAGCTGGAGGCCTGGGGTTTCACCACCAACCCGCTCTCCGAGCTGTGCGAAACCGCCGACGCGGCGCTGGCAGTCTATGCCAGAATCGGCGACGGGCGCCACGACCTGCCCTATGACATCGACGGCGTGGTCTACAAGGTCGACCGGCTGGACTGGCAGCAGCGGCTCGGCATGGTCAGCCGCTCGCCGCGCTGGGCCATCGCCCACAAGTTCAAGGCCGAACAGGCCGAAACGGTGCTGCGCGAGATCGACATCCAGGTCGGCCGTACAGGCGCGCTCACCCCCGTCGCCCGGCTGGAGCCGGTGAAGGTCGGCGGCGTCACCGTCACCAACGCGACGCTGCACAACGAGGACGAGATCCGCCGCAAGGACATCCGGGTCGGCGACACGGTCGTGATCCAGCGCGCCGGCGACGTGATCCCGCAGGTCGTCCGCGTCATCACCGAGAAACGGCCGGCGGACTCAAAGGAGTACGTCTTCCCAGACCATTGCCCGCGTTGCGATTCCGAGGCGCCGCGCCCGGAAGGCGAAGCGGTGCGCCGCTGCACCGGCGGTCTGATCTGTCCGGCTCAGGCCGTGGAGCGGCTGAAGCATTTCGTCAGCCGCGATGCCTTCGACATCGAAGGCCTCGGGGCGAAGCAGATCCAGGCCTATTACGAGGACGGGCTGATCGACAGCCCGGCCAGCATCTTCCGGCTGAAGGAGCACCGCCGCAAACTGATCGGCCGCGAGGGCACGAAGATCACCTCGACCAACAAGCTGCTGGCGGCGATCGAGGACCGGCGCACCATCGGCCTCGACCGGTTCGTCTACGCGCTCGGCATCCGCCAGGTGGGCCAGGCCACCGCCCGGCTGCTGGCGACCCATTACGGCACCCTGGACGCCCTGCGCCAGGCGATGACGGCCGCCGCCGATCCGGAGAGCGAGGCCTATGCCGACCTGATCAATATCGATCAGATCGGCAGTGCCGTGGCCAAGGATTTGATAGACTTCTTCTCCGAAGCCCATAACGGCGCGGTGTTGGACGACCTCGACGGCGAGCTGACCATCGAGGCGTTTGCCGCGCCGACCGCCGCCGACAGCCCGGTCGCCGGCAAGACGGTGGTGTTCACCGGCACCCTGCAGACCGTCGGCCGCAGCGAGGCCAAGGCCAGGGCGGAAGCTCTCGGGGCCAAGGTCGCGGGCTCGGTGTCGAAGAAGACCGACTATGTGGTCGTCGGCGCCGATGCCGGCTCCAAGGCGGCCAAGGCCGAAGCCCTGGGTGTGGCCACGCTCAGCGAAGAGGACTGGCTGAAACTGATCGGCGGGTGAACGGCGCGGCTCAGCCGCCGTGCTCGGCCAGCGATTTCAGCGTCTCCAGGTCCCGGCGCACCCAGTCCAGGTCGCGGGCGAAAATCTCGTCGCCCATGTCGGGATATTGGAACAGCGTCAGCGTGACCGTGCTGCCTGTGCCATTGGCGACGATGCGCATCGGGACATAGACCACCCGCCCATCGCCCAGATCGACCCAGTGATCCATCACACCGAAGGGATTGTGGTCGCAGAAGCGGATGGTGATCGGACCTTCCGGCCCGTCGGCCTGCCATCCGTCCTCGCCCGGTCGCAGTGCCGCCTGGCTCAGCCCCGAGGCCCAGGACGGGAACCGTTCCGGCCGCCAGAAGGCCTCGTACAGGGCGGCAGCATCCCGCTCCACCGCGACGGAGACAGTTTCTGATCGATACATGACGTCCCTGGATCCAAGTCGGCTCGCCGCAGCCGCCATCGTATCAGATTCGGTCCGATGCGCGCCGCCGCATGGCTGGCTGCCATTTCACGCATATCTGACCCCCATAGCCATGCGTGAAATGCAATGCTGCAGCGCAAAATTCCAAGTGGTGCCCGGAGCGATTCTGACCAGATTAGGGGCAGTAACAGCCGGGCAGCAGCCCGGTCTGATGTTCCAAGGAGAAACCCGATGTCCACCCAGAACGATATCCTGCGCGTGTCTTCGGCTCTGCCGGAGGACCCGTCCGCGCTGGTCGCTCGGGCACGGGCCATGCAGAGCGCCTACATTCGTGACCTGATCGGCCGTGCCTTCCGCAGCCTCAGCGCCCGCCTCGCCCATCGTCGCACGATGGCCGCGGTCGAGGACCTGAGCCCGCGCATGCTCGCCGATATCGGCCTCGACCTGTCCGCCCTGCGGGCCGGTGTCGTCCGCCGCGTCGACGTCGAAGTCGTCGGCACCCCGAGCGAGACCTACGCTTCCGCCACGGCGCCGAAGACCGCCAACCCGGTCGAGCCGCACCTGCGCGCCGCCGCCTTCGGCACCGCCGCGAACACCGACGTGCGTCACGCCGCCTGACCCCCTCCCCCTTATCGGGCGGTTTGATGCAAAACGGCCGGCACATCATGTGCCGGCCGTTGCTTTTTGTGCGGTGCGGTAAAGAGGCTCACCCCCGCGCGAAGACCAGCGCGCTCCAGCCGTCGCGCCGGTAGCGCCGGATCAGCCGCAGGCCCTGCGCCCGATGCACGGCGATCACCCAACGCTCCTGCTGGTTCAGCAGGCCCGACAGGATGGCGATGCCGCCCGGTGCCAATCCACGCTTCAGGGACGGCGCCATCTCGGCCAGCGGTCCCGCCAGAATATTCGCCACCACCAGATCGAACGGCGCCTTGGCCCGCACCACGGGCGAACGCCAGCCGTTCGAGACCTGGGTGTCGATGCGGCGGGCGACCCGGTTCGTCCGCGCGTTCTCCCGTGCCGTCGCCACCGACACCGGATCGAGATCGACCGCCAGGGTGCGCGCCGACGGCACCAGCTTGGCCAGGGCCATCGCCAGGATGCCCGAGCCGCAACCCAGGTCGAGCACGTTGCGCGGGGTACGCCGCTTCGCCAGGTCCTGGATCGCCCGCAGGCACAGGGCGGTCGTCGGATGGCTGCCGGAGCCGAAGGCGCGGGCGGCGTCGATCAGCAGTTCGATGCTGGAGGCCGGTGCCGCGTCCGCCACATGGGAGCCGCGGATCCACACCCGGCCCTCGCGGATCGGTGGGAAGGACTGCCGGTTCAAGGCGAGCCAGTCCACGTCCGGCAGCGGCTCGATCACCGTGTCCGGCGGCGGCGTGCCGACCGTGGCGGCGGCCAGCGCCAGCGCGGCGGTGATCGCCGGCCGCGCCGGTTCGTCCTCGGAAATCCCTTCGACCGTCCAGGTACCGCCGGGGGAATCCTCCAGCGCGGTCACGGCGGACACGAAGGGCGACAGGGCGTCGGCCACGACTTCTGAAGCCTTGGCCGGCACGGTAAGGGCGATGCGCCAGAGAGAGCTCATGGCCGCCGGATTTACGGCTTGGAGACGAAGGTGTCGACCACGTTCTTGTGCCCGGCGTGGTCGAACTCGACTTCCAGCTTGTCGCCGTCGACCTTGGTCACGGTGCCCATGCCGAATTTCTGGTGGAACACCCGCTCGTCCACGGCGTATTTGGCCGGCTTGGAGCGGTTGACCGTATAGCCTTCGCCGTCGATCACCGGCGCGCGGGTGCGGATGGACCCGCCGCCGCGCCGCATGTAGCCGGGGCCGCGCCCCGCGACCTTGCCGGCGGACCGTCCGGCGCTGTCCCAGGCCGGCAGCTTGGCCTCGTCGTCATCATAGCTGACGCCGTCGCGCCGGCCATAACCACCCCGGCCGCCACCATAGCCGCTACTGCCGTAGCCGCCGCTGCCCGACCCGTAGAGCCCGGCCTCGCTGATCATCTCCACATGCTCGCTCGGCAGCTCGGAGACGAAGCGCGAGGGGATCGCGCTCTGCCACAGGCCATGGACCCGGCGATTGGCGGCGAAGACGATCTCGACCTTCTTGCGCGCCCGTGTCAGGCCGACATAGGCGAGCCGCCGCTCCTCCTCCAGGCCGGCGGCACCGTTCTCGTCCAGCGCGCGCTGGTTCGGGAACATGCCCTCCTCCCAGCCCGGCAGGAAGACCACGTCGAACTCCAGGCCCTTGGCCGCGTGCAGGGTCATCAGGCTGACCTGCTCGCCGTCGGCGGCCTCGGCGTTCTCCATCACCAGGGAGATGTGCTCCAGGAACCCGCCCAGGCTCTCGAACTCCTCCAGGGCGGTGACCAGCTCCTTCAGGTTCTCCAGGCGGCCCGGCGCTTCCGGCGACTTGTCCTTCTGCAGGGCGGCGGTATAGCCGCTCTCGTCCAACACCATGCGGGCGAGGTCGGAGGGATCCTCGCTCTGCGACGCCTCGCGCCAGCGGGCGAAATCGCCCATCAGGCTGCCGACCGCCCGGCGCGCCGCCGGCTTCAGCTCGTCGCTCTGCACCAACCGCTCGGCCGCCAGGGTCAATGGCACGTTGGACGAACGGGCATGCTGAAACAGCACCTGCTCGGTCGTCTTGCCGATGCCGCGGGCCGGGGTGTTGATGATCCGCTCGAAGGCGAGGTCGTCGTCCGGCTGGGCGATCACCCGCAGATAGGCGATGGCGTCGCGGATCTCCTTGCGCTCGTAGAACCGCGCACCGCCGACCACCCGATAGGGCACTCCGAGCGTGATCAGACGTTCCTCGAACTCGCGGGTCTGGAAGCCGGCGCGGACCAGCACCGCCATCTCGCGCAGCGGCACCTTGGCGCGCTGGTGGTCCTCGATCCGGTCGCCGACGACCCGGGCCTCCTCCTCGCCGTCCCACACGCCGCGCACGGTCAGGTGGTCGCCGTCCGCACCCTCGGTCCACAGGGTCTTGCCGAGCCGCCCCTCGTTATGGGCGATCAGGTCGGAGGCGGCGGCCAGGATGCGCGAGGTGGAGCGGTAGTTCTGTTCCAGCCGCACGACCTTGGCGCCGGGGAAGTCCTTCTCGAACTTCAGGATGTTGCCGATCTCCGCGCCGCGCCAGCCGTAGATCGACTGGTCGTCGTCACCGACGCAGCAGATGTTCTTGTGGCTCTGGGCCAGCAGCCGCAGCCAGAGATACTGGGCGACATTGGTGTCCTGGTACTCGTCCACTAGGATGTAGCGGAACTGGGTCTGGTACTGCTGCAGCACCTCGGGCCGGGTCTGGAACAGGGTCAGGCAGTGCAGCAGCAGGTCGCCGAAATCGGCCGCGTTCAGGGTGGTCAGCCGGTCCTGATACTGTTTGTAGATCGCCTGCAGCTTGCCGCCGGCCATGTCGCCGGCCTCGGCCACACCGATCTTGTCGGGGGTCAGGCCCCGGTCCTTCCAGCGCTGCAGCACGCCCATGACCACCCGGGCCGGCCAGCGCTTGTCGTCCACGTTCTCGGCCTGGAGTACCTGCTTCAACAGCCGGACCTGATCGTCGGCGTCGAGAATCGTGAAGTTCGACTTGAGACCGACCAGCTCCGCATGCCGGCGCAGGATGCGGGCGCAGAGCGCGTGGAAGGTACCGAGCCAGACCTGTTCGGCGGCCGGGCCGACGATCTTGGCCACACGCTCCTTCATCTCCCGCGCGGCCTTGTTGGTGAAAGTCACCGCCAGCACGTTCCAGGGCTTGGCCTTACCCATCGCCATCAGGTGCGACAGCCGGGTGGTCAGCACCCGTGTCTTGCCGGTGCCGGCGCCGGCCAGCACCAGCACCGGGCCGTCCAACGCCTCCACCGCCGCCCGTTGGCCCTCGTTCAGGCCGTCGAGATACCCACCGCGCGCGCCGATCGCCGCCGGCGCATGTCCGGGGCCGGGATAGGCCGGTGCCGGGCCGGACGGACGCCGATACCCGGTCGGGTCGATCCCGCCCTTATCATCATTCGAGAACAGATCAGCCATGACCCGACCATATAACATCCCGCCGGAACATCGGCAGACCTAACTCGCCTGTCATGGGGGTCCGGGCCCGCCAATCCGGACATATCGATCCGCGGCCGGCTCGTGCCATTCTTCGTCGTTGAGAAATTAATAGAATTTAACGTTTTATTATAACGTTTATCTTAGAAGTCCGTTCTGAGATCCGCCTCGTAGGGAGAGGAAGCCCGGTCGGCGCCGTGCCGAAGGGCCGGACGCAAGGATCCCCCGGATCGCTCGGTGCAGTCTTGAGCCGGTCCCATGTGCCTGCGGTTCACGGGGAAACGGGGGGTGCTTCGGCACCCCCCGTACTTGCATGGCCCTCAAGCCATCAGATCGTTTCGCCGTGTTCCTCGGCCTGCTGGGTGATGAGCGCCTGGTTGTAGGCCCGCATCACGTCGCGCTCGTGCAAGCAGCCGATCAGGCGCATCCGCGCCGCCGAATCGACCACCGCCAGCAGCCCCTCCTCCGCCTCGGAGAAGCGCCGGATCGCCTTCTCCACGTCGTCGCCGAGTTCCAGGAAGGGCGGATGCTTGCGGGCCAGATCGATCGCCGTGTACTCGCGGTCGTGGGACAGGTCGAACGCCACCTCGCCCAGATCGGCCAGGGTGATGGTGCCGACCAGCTTCTCGTCCGAATCGATCACGAACAGCTCGTTCATCGGCGCCAGACGCAGCCGGTTGCGCAGGCTGTCGAGGCCGGCATCCATCTTCACGGAAACGTGATCCTGCTGCATCAGGTCGTGGACCTTCAGGTTGCGCAGGGCGGTGACGTCGTGGCCGCCATGGATATGCACCCCGCGTCGGCGGAGCTGGTCGGTGAAGAAGGACGGGCTGTGCCACACCCGGGTGATGACCGAGGCGATGACCACGGCGATCATCACGCCGACGGTCAGCTTGTAATCGCCGGTCATCTCGAAAATCATCAGGATCGTGGAGATCGGCGCCCCCAGGGTCGCCGCCGCCACCGCCCCCATGGCGATCAGCGTGTAGGCGCCGTGGCCGGAGGCCAGATCCGGGAAGGGAATGGCGGCGACGATGCCATAGGCGCCGCCGATCATCGCCCCGATGAACAGCGAGGGCGAGAACACGCCGCCGCCGAACCCGGCGCCGAGGCACAGGGCGGTCATCAGGATCTTCAGCACCGCCAGGGTGAGCATCAGCTCAAGGCCGTAGCCCTCAGCCTCGTTCAGCGCCCCGTCCATCGCCTCGTAGCCGACGCCCAGGATCTCGGGAAACTCCAGCGCCACCACGCCGACCACCAGCCCGGCCAGGGCCGGGTGCAGCCAGCGCGGCAGCGGCAGACGCTGTCCCTGCACCTCGACGAAGGCGGCGACCCGCATCAGCGCGATAGCCGCCACGGCACAGACGCCGCCGAGGATGACGAAGGCAGGGAACTCCAGGAACGAGGTGATCTGGTGACCCGGCACCTCGAAGGCGGGAAAGTCGCCGAACCAGATCCGCGACAGAATCGTCCCGAAGACCGAGGCGATGACGATCGGGGCGAAGGCCGACAGCGCGTAATGGCCGATCACCACCTCCAGGGCGAAGAACACCCCGGCGATCGGCGCGTTGAACGAGGCGGCCACCGCGCTCGCCACGCCGCAGCCGAGCAGGGTGCGGGCCTGGCTGCGGGTCAGGTTGAGCTGGCGGCCGAGGAAACTGGCGAGCGAGGCGCCGAGATGCACCGCCGGCCCCTCGCGGCCGACCGAGGCGCCGCAGCCGATCGAGGTGGCACTGATCACCGCCGCGCCGAGCCCCTGCCGCATGGACATCCGCCCGACCCGCAACGCGCTGGATTCAATGACGTTGGCGACGCCCTGGGGCCGGCCGCCGGGCATGACGTATTTGCAGAACAGCCCGACGAGCAGACCGCCGATCACCGGCGCCAGGATCAGCCGCCACCACTCCATCTCCGCCGCGAAGGTCGCCACCCGGTCGGAGCGGAAGCCCAGGAACAGCAGCTGCAGGAAGTCGATGGCCTCGCGGAACAGGATGGCGCCGCCGGCCGCGGCACCGCCGACCACCACCGCGACGGCGGCCATGACCACCTGGTCGTTGCCGACCAGCCGCTTCAAGTCCTGAATGTACCGGTTCGCCATGAATGCGGGGACCCGCCGGGAAACGTAACAGAGACGGCAGCTTAGCGACGATCGACGATCCGTCAAAGACCTGACGGCACGGAAAGGAAAGCGGTTGGCGTCCCAGGTGTTGCGGGAATAGCATCATCGCCATGGACATCACGATCAGACCCGCCCGGTTCCGGGCCCCCGAGGAGACCGGCGAGGACGACGCCGAAGCCGTCCGCCGTCTGGTGCGCGCCCTGGCCCAGGTGCAGGAGGCCGCCGACTACGTCACCGGCAGCGTCGACGACCTGCGCCGCGACGGCAGCGGCGAGCGCCCCTATTTTCGGGCGATGATCGCCGAGCGGGCCGACGGCACGGCGGTCGGCCTGGCGGTCTATTACTTCGTCTATTCGACCTGGGCCGGACGGCCGAAGCTCTATGTCGAGGACCTGTATGTCGACGGCGACCTGCGCGGCACCGGCCTCGGCCGTCGGCTGATGGCCTCGCTCGCCCGGGTCGCGATCGACCATGGCTGCGTCAAGCTCGACCTCTCGGTGAAGACCGACAACAAGGCCCGCGACTTCTATTCCCGCCTCGGCCTGACCCGCAGCGGCACCTGGCTGCCCTATACGGTGGGTGGGAGCGACCTTGAATCCCTGGCGTCCAGCGGCTGACCGCCGCAATCACAACCGCACCGACCGCCTGATCCGCATTGCCCCGGCCCGCAGGCCGCGCTAACTGTTTCGCCATGACAGACAAGCTCATCATCACCCTGGCCCAGCTCAACCCGCGCGTCGGCGATATCGAGGGGAACTTCGCCAAGCTGCGACGCGTGCGCGCCCAGGCGGCGGCCGGGGGTGCCGATGTGATCCTGACGCCGGAACTCTACGCCTGCGGCTATCCGCCGGAGGATCTGGTGCTGAAGCCGATGTTCGTGTCCGAGGTGCGCGACGCGGTGGAAGCGCTGGCAGCCGAAACCGCCGATGGCGGGCCGGCGATCCTGCTCGGCGCCCCCTGGGCCGAGGACGACAAGCTGTACAACGCCCTGGTGTTGCTCGACGGCGGCAAGGTGCAGGGCGCCCGCTACAAGGTCGACCTGCCGAATTACGGCGTGTTCGACGAGAAGCGGGTGTTCGATGTCGGCCCGATGCCGGGCCCGATGGACGTGCGCGGGGTGCGCATCGGCGTGCCGATCTGCGAGGACATCTGGACGCCGGACGTGGTCGAATGCGTGAGCGAGACCGGCGGCGAACTGCTGCTGGTTCCCAACGGCTCGCCCTTCGACAGCCAGAAGCTGGACAACCGCCTTCAGCACGCCACTTCCCGCGTGGTCGAGAGCGGACTGCCGATGGTTTATCTGAACCAGGTCGGCGGCCAGGACGAGCTGGTGTTCGACGGCGCCTCCTTCGTGCTGAACGCCGACCGCACGGTCGCCGCCCATCTGCCGGCCTGGGAGGAGGCGGTGGTCACCACCACCTGGACCCGCGGCCCGGACGGCTGGTCCTGCGCGACGACCGAGACGGTGGAGCCGAAGACCGGGCTGGAGGCGACCTACCGCGCCATGGTCGTCGGCCTGCGCGACTACGTGACCAAGAACGGCTTTCCCGGCGTCATCCTCGGCATGTCCGGCGGCATCGACAGCGCGCTGTCGGCCGCCGTGGCGGTCGACGCGCTCGGCCCGGACAAGGTGCGCTGCGTGATGATGCCGTCGCCCTATACCAGCGACCACAGCCTGGAGGATGCGGCCGCCGCCGCGAAGCTGCTGGGGGTCGACTACACCACGGTGAATATCGGCCCGGCGATGCACGCCTTCGAGACCATGCTGGCCGATCAGTTCGCCGGTACGGAGCCCGACATCACCGAGGAGAACGTCCAGGCCCGCTCGCGCGGCATCACCCTGATGGCCCTGTCCAACAAGTTCGGCCACATGGTGCTGTCGACCGGCAACAAGTCTGAGATGTCGGTCGGCTACGCCACGCTCTACGGCGACATGTGCGGCGGCTATTCGGTGCTGAAGGACGTCTACAAGACCACGGTGTTCGCGCTCTGCCACTGGCGGAACGCCACCAAACCGGCCGACTGCCTCGGCCCCGATGGGCCGGTGATGCCGGAGCGGATCATTACCAAGCCGCCCTCGGCCGAGCTGCGCCCGGATCAGAAGGACGAGGACAGCTTGCCGCCCTATCCGGTGCTGGACGGCATCCTGACCGAGCTGATCGAGAACGAGACGCCGGTGGCCGACATCGTCGCCAAGGGCTATGACAGCGAGACCGTGCTGAAGGTCTGGCGCCTGCTGGACCGGGCGGAATACAAGCGCCGCCAGGCCCCGCCGGGGGTGAAGCTGACCAGCCGCTCCTTCGGCAAGGAACGGCGTTACCCGATCACCAACGCGTTCGTCGGTGTCTATCGCCCGAAGAAGACGCAGCAGGCGGCCGAATAGCTCGGCAAACCGACCCAACGGGGACATCATGACCGTACGCGTCCGTTTCGCGCCGAGCCCGACGGGGCTTCTGCATGTGGGAAATACCCGCCAGGCGCTGATCAACTGGCTGTTCGCCCGCGCCCAGGGCGGCGAGTTCATGCTGCGCTCCGACGACACCGACACCGAGCGCAGCACCGCCGAGTTCGCCGAGAAAATCGAGCGCGACCTGAACTGGCTCGGCCTCGCCTGGGACCTGTTCGCCCGCCAGTCCGACCGGCTCGACCGCTACGCCGCCGAGGCCGAACGGCTGCGGGAGATGGGTCGGCTCTATCCCTGCTACGAGAGTGCCGAGGAGCTGGCGCTGAAACGCAAGCAGCAGCTCTCCGCTGGCAAGCCCCCCGTCTACGATCGCGCCGCCCTGTCCCTGAGCGACTCGGAGAAGGCCGCCAAGGAAGCATCCGGCATCCGGCCGCACTGGCGCTTCAAGCTCGACCATGAGGTGGTCGCCTGGGACGACCTGGTGCGCGGCGAGAGCCGGCAGGACATGGCGTCGCAGTCCGACCCGGTGCTGATCCGCGCGGACGGATCGCCGGTCTATTCGATGGCCTCGGTGGTCGACGATATCGAGTTCGGCGTCACCCACATCATCCGGGGCGAGGACCACGTCACCAACTCCGCCACCCAGATCCAACTGTTCCGCGCGCTGGGTGCGGAGCCGCCGGTGCTGGGCCACACCTCGCTGATCGTCGGCGCCGACGGCGCCGGCCTGTCCAAGCGCCTCGGCAGCCTGAGCCTGCAGGACCTGCGCGAGACCGACGGTCTGGAGGCGATGGCGATCAACTCCCTGCTCGCCGGGCTCGGCACCAACGAGGTGGTGGCCGCCACGGCGCTGGATCAGCTCGTCGACGGTTTCGACATCACCCGCTACGGCCGCGCCACCCCGCGTTTCGACCCGGCCGAGCTGGCGCAGATGAACGCCAAGATCCTGCACGAGACGGCCTATGGCGATGTCGCCAGCCGCCTCGCCGATCTCGGCGTGGAAGGTGGGGAGGCGTTCTGGACCGCGATCCGCGGCAACATCGCCAAGCTGGCCGAGGCCGGCGAGTGGTGGGTGGTCGTCGGCGCCCCGATCGTGCCGGTGATCGCCGAGGAGGATGCCGAGTTCTGCGCGACGGCCGCCGACCTGCTGCCGCAGGGCGAGCCGACCGCCGAGACCTGGGGGGCGTGGACCGGCACGCTGAAGGCGGAGACCGGCCGCAAGGGCAAGGGCCTGTTCATGCCGCTGCGCAAGGCGCTTACGGCACGAGAACGTGGACCGGAACTCGGCGATCTGTTACCTCTCATGGGCCGCGCGCGGATCGTCTCCAGGCTGCGCGGCGAAACCGCTTAACCGAGAGGAATCCATGTTCGCGCGCCGCCCGCTCACGTCGATCGGCACAGCGTTCTACACGACGGCCGAGGTCTGTCGCTGATCGCGCCTGCGCTTTCGCGCCCGCCGACAGCCTGAACCAGACCCACCGGAGTCCGAGACATGGATCTCAAGATCACCAACACGCTCCTGCGCGAGAAGCAGGTCTTCACCCCGATCGACCCGTCGAACGTGCGCGTCTATGTCTGCGGCCCGACGGTCTACGACTACGCCCATGTGGGCAACGCCCGCCCTGCCGTGGTGTTCGACGTGCTGATCCGCGTGCTGCGCCACCTCTACGGTGCCGAGCATGTGACCCACGTCGCCAACATCACCGATATCGACGACAAGATCATGACCCGTGCCAAGGAGCGCGGCGTGGCGATCGAGGCGCTGACGCACGAGACGACGGAGATCTACAACGCCGACATGGCCGCCATCGGCGTGAACAGGCCGGACATGCAACCCCGCGCCACCGGGCATGTGGGCCAGATGATCGCCCTGGCCGAGCGGCTGATCGAGCGCGGCCATGCCTACGCGGCGGACGGCCACGTGCTGTTCAACGTGCCGTCGATGACGGATTACGGTCAGCTCTCGCGCCGCGACCGGGACGAGATGATCGCCGGCGCCCGGGTCGACGTCGCCCCGTACAAGCGCGACCCGGCCGATTTCGTGCTGTGGAAGCCGAGCGCCGACGACCAGCCCGGATGGGACAGCCCCTGGGGCCGCGGCCGGCCGGGCTGGCACATCGAATGCTCGGCCATGGCGGCGGAGCATCTGGGCGAGGTGTTCGACATCCATGGCGGCGGGCTCGACCTGATCTTCCCGCACCATGAGAACGAGATCGCCCAGACCCGCTGCGCCTTCGGCCATGCGACCATGGCGAATTACTGGATGCATAACGGCTTCGTGACGGTCGAAGGCGAGAAGATGTCGAAGTCGGTGGGCAACTTCTACACCGTCCACGACATGCTCCAGGAATGGCCGGGCGAGGCGGTCCGCCTGCTGCTGCTCTCGGCCCATTACCGCCAGCCGCTGGACTTCTCCAAGGCCGGGTTGAAGGAAGCAAAGACCCAGCTCGACAAACTGTACGGCGCCCTGCACCGGGCGGCCAATGACGGGCATTATCCGGACTGGAACCTCGACCGCAACGACAACCCGGTGCTGGCCGCCCTGTGCGACGACCTGAACACGCCGCTGGCCATCGGCGCGCTGCACCAGGTGGCACGGGAGCTGAACATCGCGCTCGACCACCATCGCAGCCGGCAGATCCCGGAGCTGATGGGCAAGCTGCTGGTCTGGGGCGAGCTCCTCGGCCTGCTCCAGGGCGACACCGACGCCTGGTTCAAGGGCGAGGCCGGCGACGACGTGGAGGAGATAGAGGCCCTGATCGCCGCCCGCATCGAGGCCCGCAAGGACAAGAACTTCGCCGAGGCGGACCGCATCCGCGACGACCTGAAGGCCCGCGGCATCGAACTGGAAGACGGCGCTGGTGGAACCACGTGGAAGCGGGCCGGGTAGCAGTCGTTTGATCGGGATCTTCGGTCGCCGATCGCCGGCGCTTCGACACGTCCCCCGGACCAAAGCCCAAGGTGCTGCTCAGCGTGAGGTCTCTAGAGCAAATCACGATCAGATGGAAACATGTGCTCGTGTGAATTTGCTCTATATTTAATGGTTTATAGGGCGATTTGACTTCACCCTGAGCAGCCCGGCGATGAGCCGGGGCGTGTCGAAGGACCGGACGACACAGTCTCTTTGGACAGATCATGTCTGACCGAATCGTCTTCGCGGCCTTGCGCCGGGGTCCGGGAGCGGGGCGACTGGATCTCCCGGGAGGGTTCCGAGGCGTTCCGGCAAGCGTCACCCTCGGCCCCGGCACGAGGCCGGGGAGACGGGTTGAGTGGAGAGAAGCGGCGAGGTCCCCTACACCCCCAGCTCGGCCGCATCGGCCACCGTGTGGATCACCATCGCCTGATCCCGTCCCCGCACCTCGATCTCATGGGTCGGATAGCTGCCGAAGGCCACGCCCGACGCCCGCGCCAGCGCCGCCGACACGATGAGCTGGGCGCCGAAATCCTTGGTCAGGGCCTCCAGCCGGCTGGCCGTGTTCACCGTGTCGCCGACCGCCGTCACCCCACGCACCCGCCCGTAGCCCATCTCGCCGACAATGGCCGTGCCGAGATGCAGGCCGATGCCGATGCGCAGCGGCGTCTCCAGGTCTCCGGCCAGGGATTCGTTCAGATCGACCAGCCGCCGGGCCATGTCGCGCGCCGCCGCCACCGCCTGGCGCGCGCCCTCCTCCGGGTCGCCGTTCACCCCGAACAGCGCCATGATCCCGTCGCCGATGAACTTGTCGATCCGGCCGCCGGCGCCCTCGATCGCCGCCCCCATCTCGGCGAAGTACCGGTTCAGGATGAACACCACGTCATAGGGCAACCTCTCCTCCGACAGGGTGGTGAAACCACGGATATCGGCGAACAGCACCGCGATCTCCAGCTCTCGGCCCTGCAGGTAGCTCGGCCCGCCCCGCGTCTCCGCCAGCCCCGTATTATGCGGCGGCAGCAGCGGCGTGATCTCCAGGTCGTCGACCACCCGGGCCTGGCAGGCGAGCCGCACATTCGGCGGGGCGGAGATCCGGTGCAGCACCTTCGCTTCCGCATCGTCGGGCGCCGGCATGTTCTCCAGCCCGCGCGAGATCCGCACCCGGCAGGTCGAGCAGCGCCCGCGCCCGCCGCAGACCGACGCATGCGGGATGCCGTGCATCCGGCTGACATCGAGCAGGGTCATGCCGCGAATCGCCTGCACCGACCGGCCGGCGCCGTAACCGACCCGCACCCCCTGGCTGCGCCGGTGCAGCGCCAGGCGCACCCAACGCGCGGCGAAGGCGAACATCACCACGCTCGCATAGCCCGCCTTGATCTGATCGAACCGCAGCAGCCAGGCGGCGATGGTCGCGTTGTCCGGCAGATTGGCGGAGCCGACGGCGAGCGGCAGCCAGCCCGGGGTCTCCGCCAGATCCACCACCGTCATTCCGGCGGCGACGAATCCGGCCAGCGACAGGGCCGGCAGCAACACCGCCGCCGACAGCAGCCAGGACTTCGCCCGGTCGTACCAGGCGGCAAAGCGCAGCCAGAGATGCAGGCCGACGCAGCCATGGGCCCAGGCGACCAGCACCGCCGCCGACTGGTTTACCGCCCCCACCGGATCGAAGACCCACAGGTTCAGCAGCACCCAGGTATGGTCGTCGCTGAGGCCGTAGAGCTCGTGCATCAGCCGGTTGCTCAGGACGTGGCGCAGCACCAGCAGCGGGATGGTCAGGCCGAGGGCGAGCTGCACCACCTCCGGCACCGCCATGGCCTTCAGCGAGTCGCGGTAGTAGATCGCCCGCAGCGCGATCAGCATGTGCAGCAGGACGCTGCCATAGAGCAGGATTGAGACGGCCTGGGTGCGGACGACGGACGCGATCAGCGCGAGCCCGGCATCCAGGGCGGCGAGCGACCACAATCCCGCCACATGATTCGCCAAGTGTGCGCTCACGTATGTGAACAGTACGAGGCCCGTGTAGAGCCGGATTCGGGAGATGATGGGGGACCAGGAAATGCGCCGCTCCGGACGACCGCTCCGCCGCTGCATGTCGATTGCCGTCATCCGTCTGCTCCCGCCACCCGGCGACAATAGCCTAATGTCTTGAATTTCGCTGTAATTTCGATAAATGACGGACCCAACCATCGGTTACGTCACGCACATCAGATGAGCGTCCCATGACGACAGCGTTGTCCGTGCGCGGACTGCATAAGAGCTTCGGCCCGGCGAATGCCCGCAAGACCGCGGTCGACGGCCTCAGTTTCGAGTTGGAGCAGGGCGAGGTCCTGGGCTTTCTCGGCCCCAACGGCGCCGGCAAGTCGACCACGATGAAGATGATCTGCGGCTTCCTGGCGCCCGATGCCGGCACCGCCATCGTCTGCGGCCACAACGTGCTGAGCCATCCGATCGCCGCGAAGAGCGCCATCGGCTACCTGCCGGAAGGCGCGCCGGCCTATCCCGACATGACGGTCCTGGCCTTCCTGGACTTCATCGGCGCCATCCGCGGCTTCGACGGGGCCGAGCGGGGGGAGCGGGTGGCCGACGCCATGGCCAAGACCCAGCTCAAGGAAGTGGCGCACCAGCCGATAGAGACCCTGTCCAAGGGCTTCAAGCGCCGGGTCGGCCTGGCCCAGGCGCTGCTGCACAATCCGCCGGTGCTGATTCTGGACGAGCCGACCGACGGCCTGGATCCGAACCAGAAGTTCGAGGTCCGCAAGCTGATCAAGGAGATGGCCGCGACCAAGGCGATCGTGATCTCCACCCACATCCTGGAGGAGGTCGACGCGGTCTGCACCCGCGCGGTGATCATCGCCCGCGGCCGGATCGTCGCCGACGGCACCCCGGCCGAGCTGCGCGGCCGCTCGACCAGCGGCAATCTGGACGACGTATTCCGGGAGGTGACGGCCAATGTCTAGGACCGGACGCAACGTCTGGCTGGTGACGGCGCGCGAGTTGAAGGCGTATTTCGCCACGCCGCTGGCCTATATCTTCATCGTCATCTTCCTGATCCTGGCCGGGGCGATGACGTTCTTCGTCGGCGGCTGGATGGACCGGGGGCAGGCCGACCTGCAGCCGTTCTTCACCTTCCATCCCTGGCTCTACCTGTTCCTGGTGCCGGCACTCTCCATGCGCCTGTGGGCGGAGGAGCGGCGGACCGGCACGATCGAGCTGTTCCTGACCCTGCCGGTGACCATGGTCGAGGCGGTGGTCGGCAAGTATCTGGCCGCCTGGATCTTCACCGGCATCGCGCTGGCGCTCACCTTCCCGCTGTGGATCACGGTGAACCAGCTCGGCAATCCGGATAACGGGGTGATCGCCGCCTCCTATATCGGCAGCCTGCTGATGGCCGGCGCCTTTCTGGCGGTCGGCTCGATGATCTCGGCCACGACCAAGAACCAGGTCATCGCCTTCGTGGTAACGACGGCGGTGCTGTTCGTGTTCACCCTGGCCGGCTCCAACGTGGTGCTCGACGCGATCCGGTCGTTCCTGCCGGCTACCGTGGTCGACATCGTGTCCGGCTTCGGCTTCCTGACCCACTTCCAGTCGATCGCCCGCGGCGTCATCGACCTGCGCGACGCGATCTTCTTCGCCTCCGTGATCGTGCTGGCGCTGGCCGCCAATGCGCTGATCGTCGACCTGAAGAAGGCGGAATGACCATGGCTACCGTCGACGCCCCCGCCGCCGGCACCAAGGCCAAGAAGGCCCGACCCGCACCGCAGAACCGGCTGACGGCGATCGCGCTGTTCCTGCTGGCCGCCCTGTTCGTGTCGATCAACGTGCTGGCCGCCTTCTCGCTGACCAGCTACCGGGTCGATCTGACGGAGGATCAGCTGTTCTCCCTGTCGCCCGCCACCGAGCGGGTGCTGAGCCAGCTCGAGGAGCCGATCACCCTGCAGTTCTATTACTCCAAGCGGCTGGGCAGCCAGTACCCGACCTACGGCGTTTACGCCGAGCGGGTGCGCGACATGCTGCAGGAATACGCCGACCGCTCGGGCGGCAAGATCGTGCTGGAGATCTACGACCCCGAGCCCTTCACCCCGGTGGAGGACCGCGCGGTTTCCTACGGCCTGCAGTCGGTCGCCCTGGAAGGGGTCGACGGCAACGTGTTCTTCGGCCTGGTCGGCACCAACACCACCGACGACGTGGAGCAGGTGGCGTTCTTCCAGCCGGACCGCGAGGCCTTCCTGGAATACGACATCACCAAGATGATCTACGCCCTGTCGACGGGCACGACCGGCAAGGTCGGCATCCTCGGCAACAAGAAGATCACCATGGACGTGCGCATGGGCCAGGGCGGCCGGCCGGAGCAGCTTCCGCCGGCCCTGGTGACCACCCGGATCGAGGAGGTCCTGGAGGTCGAGGAACTGGACGAGGAGGTCGAGGTCATCCCCGACGACATCTCGATCCTGATGGTGATCCATCCCAAGACCCTGCCCGAGCGCACCCGCTTCGCCATCGACCAGTACATCCTTGGCGGCGGCAAGGCGGTGATCTTCGTCGACCCCTATTCCGAGGCGGACGGCTGGCAGGCCGCGAACGGCCCGGTCAACGGCGCCGCCAGCTCGCTCGACGAGATGTTCGAGGCCTGGGGTCTGGAGATGCCGACCGACAAGGTCGTCGCCGACCGCTTCGCCGGCCGACGGGTCGGCAATGCGACCGGCACCGGCTACGTCACCTATGTGCCGTGGCTGCTGCTGCGCGGACCGAACCTTGACGGCGACTCGCCGATCACCGCCCAGGTGGACAGCGTGGCCGTGGCCAGTGCGGGCTACCTGAAGCTCAAGGAAGGCTCGCCGCTCACGCTGGAGCCGCTGCTGACCTCCAGCCCCGGCTCCACCCTGTTCGACGTGAAGCAGGTGGCGACCCAGCGCCCCAACCCGCAGGCGCTGCTCAACCAGTACCGGGCCGGGCCGGAGCGCTTCGTCATCGCCGGGACGCTGACCGGCGAGGTGCCGACGGCGTTTCCCGACGGCCAGCCGGAAGCGGTGGAGGGCGGCAATCCCGAGCTGCGCCACGATTTCGACGTGGTCCGCGAGGCGTCGGTCGGCCCGATCGACGTGATGGTGATCGCCGATACCGACCTGCTGGACGACCGGTTCTGGGTCAACTACCAGAACTTCCAGGGTCAGCGGGTCGCGGTCCCGGGGGCCGGCAACGGCGACTTTGTCGCCAACGCGCTGGACGCCATGACCGGCTCGTCGGCCCTGCTGGACCTGCGAGGCCAGGGCAGCACCTACCGTCCCTTCGAGGTGATGGAGACGCTCAAGCGCGACGCCGACCGCACCTACCAGGCGAAGGAGCAGGAGCTGCGCAACACCCTGGAGGAGACCCAGAAGAAGCTGCGCGGCCTGCGCGAGCGTGATGGGTCGACCGGCGGTCCGGTGGCGCTCAGCGAGGAGGAGCAGGCGACCATGCGCCAGCTCCAGGGCGACGTGCTGCGGATCCGCAGCGAGCTGCGGGGCGTCCAGGCCTCCCTGCGCTCCGACGTGGAGCGGCTGGAGCGCGAGCTGCAGTTCATCAACATCGCGCTGATGCCGATCCTGGTGGCGCTGTTCGCCCTTGCCCTGTCCGTGATCCGCGCAAGACGGCGCCGGCGGCGGATCGAAACCGCCGACGCCGGCGCGTGAGGAGGCTGCGATGATCACCCGACGCACCGTCACCCTGCTCGGATCCCTGACCCTGCTGACCGCGATCGGCGCGGCGGTGGCGATGGTCGACCGGCTGTCGGAGGTCCGCACCGAGGTCCAGGCGGAAACGCTGTATCCGGAGTTCGACCGCCGCGCGTCCGAGGTCCACCAGATCGAGGTGATCCGGGCCGAGGACAACGAGGACGGCACCATCTCCATCGTGCGCACCGGCGACGGCTGGATCCTGCAGCAGCGCGACGGTTACCCGGCCCGCACCGATACCATGCGCAAGCTGCTGTTCGATATCGGCCAGCTCGAGCTGATCGAGCGCAAGACCGCCGATCCGGGACGGTTCGACCGGCTCGAGCTGCGCGACGTCGCCCAGGAGGGCTCGAAGGCCTCGCGGCTGGTGATCACCACCGCCGACGGCGAGACCCTGGTGGACCTGCATGTGGGCAAACGCCGGGAAAGCCTCTCCGGCGGCGATCCCATGGTCTATGTGCGCCGCACCGACGAGACCCAGACCTACCTGGCCGAGGGCTCCTTGGAGATCAAGGGCAAGGCGCCGCTCTGGCTGTTCCGCGAGGTGGTCGACGTGCCTCAGGCCTCGATCCGCCGGGCGCTGCTGGTCACCGATACGGGCGTGCGCACCGAGCTGGAGCGGGTGTCGGCCGACGGCCGCGACTTCCGGATCGTCGACCTGCCCGAAGGCCGGACGGTCGACTCCCAGTATGCGGTCAACAACGCCGCGACCGTCCTCGACAAGCTGATGTTCGACGACGTGCGCACCGCCGACGGGCTGACCTTCAATCCGGCCCTGGGGCATGCCGAGTTCACCACCCGGGACGGCATCCTCTACACCGCCGAGTTCGCCGAAGCCCCGTCGGCGGACGGCGCCGAGGCGCCGACCCGCTGGATGCGGGTGCGCATCACGGTGCCGTCGGGTGCTCCGGAGGAGGCGCGCGCCCTGGCCGAGAAGCACCGCGAGCAGACCGAGACCTGGGCCTTCCGGATCTCCGACTGGGAGATGGAACGGCTGACCGCGACGGCGGAGAGCCTGACCAAGCCCGCCGAGGCGAGCTGAAGCGCATTCCCCTGGGCGATTGAGCCCAGGCCCCCCGCGCTCTACGATTGCCGGAACCGCGAGGGAGGATGCAACGTGCCACGCTATACGCCCGGTCCCTGGAAGATGCGCCCGAACGGCGAGCTCTGGTCCTATCGGCGGGGCGCCAACCCCTCGCAGATCGGCACCATGTCCTGGACCGGTGCGGCGGACGAACGCGACGGCAACGCCCGGATCATCGCCGGCTCGGTCGATCTCAGCGAAAGCATGGAGGAACTGATGCTGATCGTCTGCCAGCCGGAGGTCGTCGCCGCCATCCAGGGCTGCGACCGCATCTCGGCAAAGTCGCGGATGATCATCGAGAACGCCCGCACCACCCTGGAGGAGGTCACCGGCCGCAAGCTGCCGGAGTGGCCCAAGCGGGATCCGCACGACACCCGGCTCGAAACCACCTGACACCGACGGGCGCATCGGCGACATGCAGATCCGGGAACTCCTGGCGACGATCGCTTCCAGTAAGGTGGCCGACTGGCAGACCATCTTCCGGCCGACCCTGCGCCACCGCTTCACCGAGATCCTCGACGAAACCGGCAAGCGCGAGCAGCTTCTCGTCGACGAGCATCTGGTCTCGTTCACCTATGCGCCGGACGTCGCCATCACCATGGCTTACGGACTGGTCGACCAGGCCGCCTTCGAACTGCCGCCGGGCCACCCATTCGCCCGGGAGAACGCCCGGACGCTGTACCTGGATATCTTCTACGAAGGCCGGCTGGTACATCGCGAGACGATCGTCAGCGTCGACCGCCATCGCTGCCTGTTGCCGCTGCCGGTCTCCTGGGATCCGCCGATCAACGTGCCGACGGCGCAGTTCAGCCTGGTCCGGCTGATCCACGCCCTGGCGGGACCGCCGACCGACTACGATTCGTACTTTCAGGAAAGCGGGATGGTGCGCACCGACAAGGTCGCGTGGCCCTGAACGCGGCGGGGCTCAGAAACCCTTGGAGAACAACGCCCCCGCCTTGTTGATCAGGAACAGCACGCCGAGGCCGCCGATGACGATGGCCACCAGCCAGCCGGTCGCCTTCAGCGCCACCGACACGTCCTGATTCTTCGGCTTCTTCTTCGCCCGCGGGGCGGCGGCTGCCGGGGCCGCGGCGGCCGCCTCTGCCGACTTGGCGGCGGCGGGCGGCGGCGGTGCCGACCGTTCCTTCGGGGCCTTGGAGGTGTCGAAGACGACCAGCTCCTTGCCCTGGCCGGTCTTGGGATCGAAGGTGTCCTTGATGACCTTGATGCCTTCGAAGCGCTTTTCGCCATGCAGCTGCTTGGCGACCTCGATCGAGGTGTCCTTGTCAGGGTACGTCGAATCGATGACCCACTGGCCACCCTTCAGCGTGTGTACCTCATACAGTGACTGCGCCATTGCTCCCCTCTCGGCAGGTCTTGCTGAGCACGCGGGATACTAAGCGATGGCCCCCGGGAAGTCAGCCGAATGCTGCCACCCTAACACGGCGGATCTTAACCAAAACCAAACGGCCCCGCCGAAATCGACGAGGCCGTTCATTCTTACCTGATCGCTCCGACCGGGCTACCTGGCCGGGCTGCGGCCGAGGCCGCCGCGAGGACTACTCGCGATTGCCGAACAGCTGCAGCAGGAACATGAACAGGTTGATGAAGTCGAGATACAGGGTCAGCGCGCCCATGATCGCCTTCTTGCCGGCGACGTCGGAGGCGTCGATCTCGTTGTACATCTCCTTGATCCGCTGGGTGTCGTAGGCGGTCAGGATCGAGAACACCAGCACACCGGCGACCGAGATCATGAACTGCAGCGCCGTGGACTGCAGGAAGATGTTCACGACGCTGGCGATCAGCACGCCGAACACGCCCATCACCGCGAAGGTGCCGAGACCCGACAGGTCTTTCTTCGTGGTGTAGCCGTAGAGGCTCAGACCGGCGAAGGCGGCGGCGGTGATGAAGAACACCCGTGCGATGCTCTCACCGGTGAAGACGAGGAACACCGACGAGAGCGACAGCCCCATCAGCGCGGCGAAGACATAGAACGAGATCCGGGCGGCGGAGAGCGACATGCTCGAGACCCGCGCGGAAATCAGGAAGACCATGCCGATCGGGGCCAGCATGACCACCCACTTCAGCGGCGACGCATAGATCGCCTGCCCGAAGGAGGTCAGCATGCCGTCCTGAACGGCAAGCATCGTGGTGCCGAACGCGATCAGTCCTGTAAAGACCAGCGCGGCGACCATGTGATTGTAAACGCCGAGCATGTACTGGCGCAGACCGACGTCGTATTGGGCGACATCGGCTTGTGACCGCGACATCGTCTGACGATCGAAACTCATGAGGAACCTCTCCATCTGCCCCGGCCCAAGCCGGCATACGAGCATAAAGTAAGGACGACGGGGCCTTGCTTCAACTGCCATGACTCCGAATCTCTCGGTTTCTCATGCTTTTCCACAAGTATTTTTAACCAGTCCAAAACGGTTGTACCCGGACATCGGAATCTGTATCGCGAGGTCCCGATGCCCGCCACCGAGCACGAGAGAGCCAGATCATGGATGAGGAACGCCTGCTGGACGGCCTGATCAGCGGCCCCGACGACGCCGAATACCAACTGGATCTGGGCGGCCTCGACGTGCCCCATGCCACGGAATCCGTGCGCCAGATGCTGGAACGCAACCGCTTCCGGGCGCCGCGTACGATCCTGGTGACCCTGGGCGATCCGTTCCCCGGCGGCCCGCAGAACCTGTTCCAGCCGATCGGTCGCCAGCTTCTGGAGGCCCGGCGCGGCGGCATCGTCGACGCCATGAAGCCGATCACCACCGACTACGGCCCCGGCTACTGGATCAGGACGGTGGGCAAGGAAGACGCCGAAGTGGACTCCGCGGAGAGCTGACTTACTCCGCCGCCTCGGCCCGCAATTCGCGCCGGGTCTGCTTGCGACTCTCGCTCTTGAGCTGGCCGCAGGCGGCGAGGATGTCGCGGCCGCGCGGCGTGCGCACCGGAGACGGATAGCCGGCCTTCAGCACCACCTGGGCAAAGCGCTCGATCTGCTCGTCGCTGGAGCAGACATAGTTCGAGCCGGGCCAGGGGTTGAACGGGATCAGGTTGATCTTCGCCGGAATGCCGCGGATCAGCGAGACCAGCCGCTTGGCGTCCTCGACGCTGTCGTTGATCCCCTCCAGCATCACGTATTCGAAGGTGATGCGCCGGGCGTTGTTCACGCCGGGATAGGTGCGGCAGGCGTCCAGCAGTTGCTGCAGCGGCCACTTCTTGTTGATCGGCACCAGGATGTCGCGGGTGTCGTCGGTGGTCGCGTGCAGGGAGATCGCCAGGTTGACGCCGATCTCATCGCCGCAGCGCTCCATCATCGGCACCACGCCGGACGTGGACAGGGTGATGCGCCGGCGCGACAGGGCGACGCCCTCGTTGTCCATGATCACGCGCAGGGCGGTGGCCACGTTCTCGAAATTGTACAGCGGCTCGCCCATGCCCATGAGCACGATGTTGGTCAGCCGGCGGTCGGTCCCGGCGGTGGGGAAGCCGTCCAGCTCGTCCAGCGCCAGCATCACCTGGCCGACGATCTCCCCCGCCGTCAGGTTGCGCACCAGACGCTGGGTGCCGGTATGGCAGAACGAGCAGGTCAGCGTGCAGCCGACCTGGGAGGAGATGCACAGCGTGCCGCGCTCCGTCTCCGGGATGAACACCATCTCCGCCTCGTTGCCGTCGGCGAAGCGCATCAGCCACTTGATGGTGCCGTCGACGCTGTCCTGGCGGGTCGCCACGGCCGGCCGCGAGATCCGGAACCGCTCGGCCAGCTGCTGGCGCAGCGGCTTGGCCAGGTTGGTCATGCCGTCGAAGCTGGTGGCGCCCTTGTGATAGATCCACTGCCAGACCTGGTTCGCGCGGAACTTCGGCAGGCCGGCCTCGGCGAACAGCGCGGTCAGGGCAGCGCGGTCCAGCCCGATCAGGTCGGCGCGCCCATCAGCCGGCATCGGCCCGCGCGCGGCGAAGGCGCGCAGGTCCGCGGCGGCCCGTTCGGCCGAGACGGTCGTGATGTCGGCTTGCGTCATGCGGCGCAAAATGGCGCCGAGACCGGCGCAACGCAAGTGTCCTGTGAGAAGCCTGCCCCGGCGAGCCTTACGGGCAGGCCTTGTCGATCAGCGCCTTGGTCGCGGTGAACCCGCTCAGCGAGTAGGTGTCGGTGGTCAGCGTGCCCCGCGAGGAGACGCCCTTCACCACCATGTCGACGCCCCGCACCATCGCCTGGACCAGCGGTCCGTCCTCTTCCGGCCCCTGGGTCCAGGCCCGGTCGCCGCTGGTGAACATCTCGAAGGTGGCGCCGCCGATCTGGACGGTGACCTCGCTGTCCTTGCGGTAGGTGTAGCCGGTCACGATGCTGACCTCGCCCCGGATGTCGGCGCCCGGATCGTTGGTGACGAGCGCGAAGACCTCGCCGCGTTGGCTGTAGTCGCCTTCGGCCTTGGTCGGCGAAGAGGCCATGTAACAGACCTTGCCGCCGCCCCGAGGCAGGGTGAAGGCGGTCCAGTCGCCGTTCCGTCCGATCCGCTCCGGCTCAGCGGCGGTCGCCGGCTGTGCCGCCAGCGCCCCGGTCATCAGCCCCATCATCACCAGGGCCATCTTCATCGCTCGGGTGTTCCAGCTCATTGCTCATTTCCCTCCGCGCCCGCTCCCGACCCGATCCGGCGCCTCTGGCGAAGCGGATCGGGCGCTGAGCCCGTCTTCGATGCCACCACAGCCCGACGATTTCAATTGCCGAGCACCGGACCGGATCCAAATCCATGGATGTGGCAGATAAATGGCGGCGATATATGACGACCTCTGCAGCCCAGGTGATCCGCATTCCGGACCGCCGCGTATACCGGACATGGAAGCACGATGCTGGTTCGAGGGCGAATCGACACAGGCGGGCGGGGGCGCCCCCGCCGCGGCGGTTGCGTTGCGCCGACGGCTCCCGTTACATGGATGTATGACGTCCGCCCCCGATATCGACGCAGATCCGGTGTCCTACGAAACCCTGATCGAGGCGGTCGCCACCCAGCGCAGCAAGGCGGCCTTCGGCGAGCTGTTCGAACACTTCGCGCCACGGCTGAAGTCCTATCTCATGCGGCTCGGCACCGAAAGCTCGGCCGCCGAGGAGGTGGTGCAGGAGGCCATGGTCATGGTCTGGCGCAAGGCGGAGAGCTTCGACCGCCGGCAGGCCAGCGCCAGCACCTGGATCTTCACCATCGCGCGCAACAAGCGCATCGACCGCCTGCGCCGCGAGCGCCGACCGGAACTGGATCCCAACGATCCGGCCCTGGTGCCCGACGCCGAACCCCAGGCGGACCGGTCGGTTGAGGCGCGCCAATCGCGGGTCCGCATCCTGACCGCGATAAAAAATCTTCCGGAGGAGCAGTCCGAACTGATCCGCATGGCGTATTTCGATGACAAGTCCCACGCGGAGATCGCCGCGGAGAAGGACTTGCCCTTAGGTACCGTGAAATCCCGCATTCGCCTGGCGCTCGGCCGTATGAGGCGAGAGGTTGAAGATCTTGGCTGACATCGGCCCCCTCCATCATCCCGAAGTGGAACTGCTGCTGGACTACGCGGCGGGCAAGGCTTCCCAGGCGGCGTCCGTGCTGGTCGCCACCCACCTCGCCCTCTGTCCGGAGTGCCGGCGCCAGGTCCGAGAATACGAGGCCATCGGCGGCGCGTTGATCGAGTCGACCCCGCCCGTGGCGCTGTCGCAGGATGCCCTTTCCTCGGTGATGGCCCAACTCGACGAGGCCTGGGAGGAGGCGCCGACGCCGGTGCCCGCGGTCGATGCGGAAACCATGCAGACCGTGCCCGAACCCCTGCGCGGTTATCTCAACGCCGGGATCGAGAGCCTGCCCTGGAAGACCCGTGGCCTGGGCGTGCGCGAAGCCGTGCTCGATCTGGGCGACCATTCCGTGCGCAGCTCGCTGATCCGGATCGCGCCGGGCAAGCGGATCCTGTCCCACACCCATGGTGAGGTCGAGCGCACCATGGTGCTGAAGGGTGCCTATACCGACAGCACCGGCCGTTATGGGCGCGGCGATGTCGCGGTGGGAACGCCGGACCTTGACCACACGCCGGTGGCCGAGATGGGCGAGGAATGCCTCTGCCTGATCGTGGTCGAGGGCGGCCTGCAGTTCACCGGCCGGTTCTCCCGCCTTCTCAACCCGCTGATGCCGCGCTGACGCGCGGTTCAGCGTTCGCCCCGATCCGTTTTCGCGTCCTTCAGCATGGCTTCGGCCGCCTTGCGGTCGCGTCGGCGCTGCTTGCGCACCCAGAGCGGCGGGCCGAAGGCCGGCACCGGTGCCGGTTCGGTCGGTGCGCCCGGGCGGTGCGGCCGCGGCGCGAACAGGCCCAGACACAGCATCCGGTCGTACATCACGATGCCGCCGGCCAGGCTGACATTCACCGAGAACCGGGTCGGGATCTTGATCACGTGCTCGCAGCGCTCGACCAGCTCCGGGTCGAGATTCCCGCGCTCGGGTCCCATGATGTAGGCGGCGTTCTTCGGATGGTGAAAACTCGGCAGCTCGATCGCGTCGTCGGTGATCTCCACCCCGACCAGCGCGCAGCCCTGGGGCAGCAGCATCTCGTCTGGCGAGCCGAAGCGGTAATAGGGCAGGTTGCCGGTCGTCCCGGAGGTGTCGGCGTGCCGCAGCTCGCGGCTGTTGTAGGTCTCGCCCACGGTGAAGACGAAGCTGGCCCCGAAGGCATGGGCGGTGCGCATTAGCGCGCCCATGTTCTGCGCCTTGTTGATCCGGTCGGCACCGACGCCGAAATACCCTCGCATACCGATCCCCGGTCTGGTCACTCCTGACGGCGGCGGACCTTGCCCCAGGCCGGGTGTGGAGGCAAGCTGCGTCGCCCCGACCCCGAGGCAGTCACGCCGGAGACCTGAGATGAACGACGCCCCCCCCATCGCCCTGCCGGACGACCGCATCCTGCGCGTCCATGCCGGGAATGCCGCCGCCCCGATCGTGGTCGAGGTCACCCGCGGCTCCATGGTGGAGAGCGTGCACCGGGTGATCGCCGCGGTCACGGATGCGGCCGGCACGCCGGTGGTGTCCTGGGGCGATATCGGCCGGCTGGTCTATGGCCGCTCGGCGATCAAGCCGATCCAGGCCCTGCCGGTGCTGGAGAGCGGTGCTGCCGACGCCTTCGACCTGGGCGAGGACGAGGTGACCCTGTGCTGCGCCAGCCATTCCGGCGAGGCGATGCATGTGGACCGGGTCAACGCCTGGCTCGGGCGTCTGGGTCTCTCCGCCGAGGACCTGGAATGCGGCCCGCAGATCCCCGGCCACGAGCCGTCCGCCCATGCCATGCTGCGCGCCGGGGAGGCGCCGACCCGCGCCCATAACAACTGCTCGGGCAAGCATTCCGGCATGCTGACCACCGCCGTCCATCTGGGCGAGCCGACCAAGGGCTATATCCGCGACGAGCATCCGGTGCAGAAGCGCCTGCGCGCCACCATGCAGGAGATGAGCGGCTGCGACCTGTCGGGCGTGCCGACCGGCTATGACGGCTGCGGCATCCCCGTTTACGGCGTACCGCTGAAGGGCATGGCGACCGCCATGGCGCAGTTCGCCGACCCGTCGCGCCTGTCGCCGGCCCGCGCCGCCGCCGCCCGCCGGATCGTCGCCGCCTGCGCCAAGCATCCGCTGCTGATCGCCGGCACCGGCCGGTTCAACAGCGCGATCCTGTCGGAGACCGGCGAGACCTGCCTGCTGAAGAGCGGCGCCGAGGGCGTGTTCGCCGGTGCCGTTCCGGGCAAGGGCTACGGCATCTGCCTGAAGGCAGATGACGGCAACGGCCGTGCGGCCAGTACCGCCATGGGCGCGATCCTGCGCCATCTCGGCGTGATCGACGACGCCATGGCCCAGCGCCTGTCCGACAAGCTGGTGCAGCCGGTGCATAACTGGGAAGGCCGCCTGGTCGGCCATGTCCGCCCGGCCCCCGATCTGGCATTCTGAGGGCCGCGTGAGCGACACCGACGCCCGTGTGCATGCCCAGTACGAGGCCTATCCCTACCCGGCCCGCGACCCGCGCGACGAGGCGAAGCGGCTGATCACCGGCTCGCCCAGCCATCTGGACGAGATCCGGCACTACGTCTTCGCCGGCCGGCTCGACCTGTCGAAGCCGTTCCGCGCTCTGGTGGCCGGCGGCGGCACGGGGGACGCGGCGATCATGCTGGCCCAGCAGCTCGCCGACGCGGGGGCGGCCGACGCGGAGGTCGTGCATCTCGACATCTCCTCCGCCTCGCGCGGCATCGCCATCAAGCGTGCCGAAGCGCGGGGGCTGACCAACCTGCGCTTCGCCGACGGGCCGATCGAGCGGGTGGCCGAGATCGCCCCCGGCCCCTACGACTACATCGACTGCTGCGGCGTGCTGCACCATCTCGACAGCCCGGAAGCGGGCCTTCAGGCGCTGGCCGACGTGCTGAAGCCCGAGGGCGGCATGGGCCTGATGGTCTACGGCACGCTGGGGCGCACCGGCGTCTATCCGGTGCAGGAGGCGCTGGCCCAGCTCAGCAGCGATCTGCGGGAGAAGGACCGGGTCGCGGTGGCCAAGAAGCTGGTCGCGGGCTTACCCAAGACCCATTGGCTGAAGCGCAACCCCTTCGTCGGCGATCACCTGACCGGCGGCGATGCCGGGCTCTACGACCTGCTGCTGCACCCGCGCGACAGGGCCTACCGGGTCGAGGAATTCGCGGGTTTCGTCGCCTCGGGCGGGTTGGCGATCCGGAGCTGGATCGAGCCGGCGCGCTACGACCCGAACACCTATCTGAGCGATCCCGCCCTGCGGAAGGCGGCGTCCGGCCTCGACCCGCTGGCCCGTGCCGCCCTGGCGGAGCGCCTGTCCGGGGCGATGGCCAAACACATCGTCTACGCCCTGCCGACCGCCCGCGCCGATCTGCCCGCCCCCGATCCGGGCGCCGACGGGGCGGTGCTGGTGCTGCGCGATCTGGATCCGGTCGCGGTGGCCAAGGGCCTCTCCGGCGGCGTGCTGAAGGCGGATCTCGGCGGCGCGCCGTGGCAGGCACCGCTGCCGGCGATCGCCCCGGCAATCGTCGCGCGGCTCGACGGCCGGCGCATGGTGGCCGACATCCGCGACCAGTTGAAGCCCGGCGACCCGACCCGCTTCGCCGACCACGTCCGCAGCACGTTCGAGGCGTTCCACGCGATCAACCGGATGCTGGTGCGCGCCGTGCACTGACCGCAACCGTCATCCTGATGCAAATCAGGATCAACGCTCCGGCGCCGGTGCGCCACAGATCCTGAAGCGCGTTCAGGATGACGGCGGTGGTTTTGGGTGCGCGTGCCTAAACCGCCGCGAAGGACCGTCGGTTGGCTTCCCAGGCCGTTGAATATTCCAGGATCCGCGCCGTCTCCGCCGCCGCCTCCGCACCGCATTCCCGGGCGATCAGGTGGAGGGTCATGTCCATGCCGAGCGACACCCCGCCGCCGGTCAGCACGTCGCCCTCGTCGACCAGCCGGGCCTCCACCGTCTCCACGGCCCCGTGACGCTCGGCCAGCAGATCGAGCGGCCGGGCCTCGCCGGGGACGATCTCGCGCTTGGTGGTCGCCCGCCGGCCGTCGAGCAGGCCGGTCGCCGCCAGGATCATCCCGCCGGTGCAGACCGCCGCCACGGTGCCGCCGCCGGCGTGGAACGCCCGGATATGGTCGAGCAGCGCCCGGTCCTCCGTCGCTTGGCTCCACCCCGGCCCGCCGAGCACCATCAGGATGTCGGCCGCCGGAGCTTCGTCGAACCCGTGATCGGCGATCAGCCGCAGCCCGTTGGCCATGACGATCTCGCCGCCTGCCCTCGACACCACATGGAACGACAGATCCGGCACGATCCGCTTCGCCATGGACAGCACGCCGTAGGTGGCGCCGATGTCGATCGGCTCGATACCGTCATAGGCCAGGATCGCGAACCGGGTCACGGTCAGTACAGCCCGCGTTCGGCCATGACCGCACCCTGGCGTTCGGATTCCGCCTCGGTCAGGCCCTCCACATGGTCGATCAGCATCTGCGAGTAGGAGGCGAGCTGCTTGCGGTCGATATGCTTGTCCGGGTTCCACAGGTCGGAGCGGACGAGCGCCTTGGAGCAGTGCACGAAGGCCTCCTCCACCGTGATCAGCACGCCGATCTTCGGCGCCCGATCGCGGATCGCGCAGGGCTCCAGCAGGCGCGGGTCGTCGGTGATCCGGGCGGTGCCGTTGATCCGCAGGGTCTCCCCCATCCCCGGCACCAGAACCAGCAGGGCGATGCGCGGGTTGGCGAGCAGGTTGGCGTAATTGTCGAGCCGGTTGTTGCCGACCCGGTCGGGCAGCAGGATATGGCTGTCGTCCAGAACCCGCAGGAAGCCCGGCGGGTCGCCGCGCGGCGAGACGTCCGCCCCGTTCGGCCCCTGGGTGGCGATCACGCAGAACGGCGCCAGCGCCAGGATGTCCCGGCAGTGCGTGTCCAGCCGGCGGATGACCTTGTCGCTGGAGCGGCTCATCATCTTGTGATGCATCGCCCGCAGCGCGGCCTCGTCGGTCACGTAGGAGATGTCGTCCGGCAGCATGGTCCCTCCCTTCGGGCGCTTGGTTATTTGGCCACTACGCATCCTCGCGGATCATCGCAGCCCCCTTCTCGGCGATCATGATGGTCGGCGCGTTGGTGTTGCCGGTGGTGATCTCCGGCATCACCGAGGCGTCGATCACCCGCAGCCCCTCCATCCCGTGCACCCGAAGGCGGCTGTCCACCACCGCGCCCGGATCCTCGCCCATGCGGCAGGTGCCGACCGGGTGATAGATCGTGGTGCCGTGGTGGCGGGCGAACTCGCGCACCGCATCGCGGTCCAGCGCGCCGCCGTCTCCCGGCACCTTCTCGCCCATGCTGATCTCCGCCAGCGAAGGCGACGCGTAGATCGCCCGGGTCTGGCGGATCCCGGCCTCAAGCACGCGCACATCGTCGTCGTCCTCCAGGTAGTTCGGTCGGATCGCCGGCTTGGCGAAGGGATCGGCCGAAGTCGCCAGGACCGTGCCTCGCGAGCGCGGGCGCACCGGACAGACGGCAACCGCCATACCGGGGTCCTTGTCGAGGAAGCCGACCTTGTCGACGGAATAGCTCGCCGGGGTGAACAGCAGTTGGATGTCGGGTGCGGCCAACCCCTCGCGGCTGTGGCTGAACACCTGGGCGCTGGTGATGCCGAAGGTCAGCGCCCCGTCGCCGGCGGTGGCGTAGCGCAGCATCTCGCGGGCCAGCCGCCAGCCCCGGGCGAGCTGGTTGATCGAGGTCTCGTTGCGGATCCGGTGGGCGACGCGGACCACGTAGTGGTCGTGCAGGTTGCGCCCGACGCCGGGCAGCTCGTGGGCCACCTCGACGCCGATGGACTTCAGATGCTCCGGCGTACCGATGCCGGAGATCTGCAGGAGCTGGGGCGAGTTCACCGCCCCGCCGCAGACGATCACCTCGCGCCGGGCGGAGATCGCGCGATCGACCCCGCCCTGGCGGAACCGCACGCCGGTGCAGCGCTTGCCGTCGAGGATCAGGCCGGTGGCGGTGGCATCGGTCTCCACCCGCAGGTTCCTACGGTGCCGGGCTTCGGCCAGATAGGTCTGCGCGGTCGAGCCGCGCCGCCGGCCGATCCGGGTCATCTGGGAATAGCCGACCCCCTCCTGCTTGGCGCCGTTGAGGTCCGGACTGAACGGATGACCGGCCTCCTGGGCGGCCTTCACGAAGCGGTGGGTCAGCGGCAGCACGGTATCGTAGTCGCGGACCTGCAGCGGTCCGCCGGAGCCACGGTACTCGGGGTCGCCGCCGTTGGCGTAGGTCTCCGATCCCTTGAAATAGGGCAGCACCTCGGCGAACGACCAGCCGCGGCAGCCGCGCTGGGCCCAGCCGTCGAAATCGGCGGGCTGACCGCGCACGTACAGCATGCCGTTGATCGAGGATGTGCCGCCCAGCACCTTGCCGCGCGGCCAGTTGATCGGCCGCCCGGCGGTCCCGGTCTCGCCCTCGCTGGCGTAGCCCCAGTTCACCCAGCCGTTGCGCATGATGTAGAGCACGCCGGCCGGGATGTGGATGAACGGGTTCCAGTCCTTCGGTCCCGCCTCGAGCAGGACGACGCTGGCTCCGCTCTCACTCAGGCGCGCGGCGACGACGCATCCGGCCGACCCCGCGCCCACGACGACGTAGTCCGCCGCCGGGATGTTTTGTGTTTCCTCCATGCCCGCATTCGACAGCAGCCACCGGGGCCTGCCAAGAGGGAGAGTTCGGGGATCGCATGGTCCCCCCCTCCCCTCTCACCGTCTTCCCGGCCCTGCGCCGGGACCCAGGGCGCCGCGTGCCGCGGCTCATCCGGAAACGCTCCAGCGCGCGGATGTCTCGGTCCCGGCGCAGGGCCGGGAAGACGGTGGGAGGGGAGTGAAAGAGGGGAGGTGGAAGAAAAAGAAGCGCCCCTTACCGCACCATCACCGCGCGCAGGATCCAGCTTCTGAACGCCTGGAAGGACGGCTCGGTCTCGCGGCCCGGACGCACCAGCAGGTACCAGCTCTGGCCCTTGGGCACCGACTGCTTGAACGGCGCCACCAGCCGGCCGGCGGCGAGGTCGTCGTCGATATACGGCCGGATGCCCATCGCCACGCCGGACCCGTCCGCCGCCGCCTGCAGGGCCTGGCCGTAATAGGCAAGCGTCAGGCCGCTGGCCGGGGGGGCGGCGATCCCGACCGCCTGCAGCCAGCGCGACCAGTCCTCGGCGGCGTGGCCCACATGCAGCAGCCGCACGCCGGCCAGGTCGCGCGGATGCAGCAGGTTGCGGGCGAGCTGCGGGGCGCAGACCGGGGTCAGTTCCGCCCGGATCATCTCCTCGGCCTTCACATCCGGCCAGCGTCCGTTGCCCAGGGAAATGCCGCAGCTCCAGTCGGCCCCGAAGGACGCGGTCGCCCCACCGGTGGTCAGCCGCACCTCCACGTCGGGGGCGACGGCGGAGAAATCGGCCAGCCGGGGGATCAGCCAGCGGATCGCGAAGGTCGGACCGACGCCGACCGTCAGCACCTTGGGCCGGCCGGCCGCCGTCACCTGTTCGGTCGCCGCCGCGATCTGGTCGAGAGCCGGGGTCAGCCCAGCGCGGTAGCTCTGCCCGGCGCCGGTGAGGGTCAGCCGGTTCGGGGTACGCTCGAACAGCGCCACCCCAAGGCTCTCCTCCAGCAGACGGACAAGCCGGCTCACCGCCGCCGGCGTGACATTCAATTCTTCGGCGGCCTTGGCGAAACTCTCGAATCGTGCCGCCGATTCAAAGGCTTTTACGCCATTTAATGATGGCAATTGACGCAAATTAGCCTCAATAAATCTATCGCTAGCATAAGATAACCCAGTTTGCCCGTTTCGCGCAATGCGCGCAGATTGGCGGAACCATCCGGAGACCCCGCCCATGAGCCCCGTCCTGATTGCCGTCATCGCCCTCGTCATGGTCGGCACCTCGTTCCTGTCGGGGATTTTCGGCATGGCGGGCGGGATGGTTCTGGTCGGCGTGCTGCTGGCGATCCTGCCGGTGCCGACGGCCATGGCCCTGCACGCGATCACCCAGATGGCGTCGAACGGCTGGCGGGCGCTGATCTGGCGGGCGCATGTGCGCTGGCGGATCGTCGGTGCCTATGTGATCGGCTGCGCCCTCGCGGTGGGGGTATGGAGTCTGTGGCTCTATGTGCCGAGCAAGGCGCTGGCGCTGATCGGCCTCGGCGCCCTGCCGCTGGCCACCCGGTTCGTGCCGGCCCATCTGCGCGCCCGGCCGGAGCATTTCGGCCACGGGATCGGTCAGGGGGCGGTGTCGATGATGCTCATGCTGCTGACCGGCGTGGCGGGACCGCAGCTCGACCAGTTCTTTCTCGGCGGGGCGCTGGACCGCCGGCAGATCATCGCCACCAAGGGGATCTGCCAGCTCTTCGGCCATAGCTTCAAGCTGGTCTATTTCGGCGCCCTGATCGACAACGCGGCCAGCGTCGACCCGATGCTGGCTGCGGTCGCGGTCACCGCGTCGATGATCGGCACCGGCCTGTCGAAGAAGGTGCTGGAGGCGATGAGCGACGCCCAGTACCGGCGCTGGGCCGACCGCATCATCCTGGGTATTTCGGTGTACTATGTCGCCTATGGCGGCTACCTGCTGGCCGCACCCATGGTGCCCGCCGGCGCATGACGGAGGATCGTGCGATGTCGCAACAGACCGCCGAACAGACCGAGTTCACCGTCGAGCGTCTGCTGCTCGACCTGGTTGCCTGGATCGCCGAGCGTCCCCGGCCCTACACCGACGTGCTCGACGCCTGGCGCACCTCCTGCCCGCGCCTGCCGGTGTGGGAGGAGGCGGTGGACCGCGGCTATGTCCGCCGGATCACCGACGGCGCGGAAGGAGCGACGATCCATGCGACCACGGCGGGTTCCGACTTCCTCGCCCGGCACGGCCGCATGGTCCGTAAACGGGGGGCGGCCTGACAGACAACCGCGCAAAAAAGAAAACGGCCTGACTCGCGTCAGGCCGCTGACTTGCCACAGGCGCTTCGGGAGGGGGGAGCAGAAGCGGCCCGGGCAGGGAACGGAACCGGAGCCTGGGTGGGTTCTCCGGTCCCGGTTATGTCGGGTCGCCTCAGGCAGCCCAGAACGGCTTGTTCGCCTCGTGCGCGGCCTCGTCGCTGGTCACGCCGATATCGGCGAGCAGGCGCGGGTCCATGTCGGCGAGCGTCTCGCGGTCCTTCAGACGTGAGCTCCAAAGCGTCAGGGTGCCAAAGACGGAGGCGAAAACGCGATCCGCCATCGAGGTCTGGGCTCCGCGCGCAGCGGAGGCCCCGAACATCGGGCGAGCGGTCTGGGTCAGGGTCCGGCTCATAGGAACCTCCTTCACAAAGTGTTAATATTTCGGATCACGAACGAGAGCGGGTGGCCCTCTTAACTCGTTGTCTGGGAGTGTATTTACGGATTGAATCGACCGCTCACAAACGATACTTTCTCATCCAATCTATTAGATAATCTTATCCTTAAAGGGGCTGTTAATGCGTCGCCTTCCGCCGCTGAATGCCCTGCGTGCCTTCGAGGCCGCGGCACGGCATCTGAGTTTCACCAAGGCCGCGGGTGAGCTCAACGTCACCCAGGCGGCGATCAGCCACCAGATCCGCGCACTGGAGGACTGGCTCGGCATGCCGCTGTTCCGGCGGCAGAACCGCGCCCTGCTCCTGACCGATGCGGGACAGGCCTATCTGCCGGCCATGCGGGACGCCTTCGACCTCATGCATCAGGCGACGGCCAAGCTGCACCAGCGCGACCGCAGCGGGGCGCTGAACGTCTCCACCTTCACCAGCTTCGCCGCCAAATGGCTGATGCCGCGGCTCGGCCGCTTCACCTCCGCCAATCCGGCGATCGAGATCCGCCTGGGTATCAACGACACCCTGCTCGACTTCGGCAGCGACGAGGTCGATGTGGGCGTGCGCTACGGCCGCGGCGACTGGAAGGGCCTGCATATCGAGCTGCTGATGACCGAGGAGGTCTTCGTGGTCTGCAGCCCGAAGCTGCTGGAGGGCGAGCATCCGCTGCGCGAGCCGGCGGACCTGCGGCACCACACGCTGCTGCATGACGACCTGCCGGAGGACTGGAGCACCTGGCTGGACGCCGCCGGGGTGGACGACTCGGTCAAGGTCCGCGCCCGGGGCGACCTGGTGTTCAACCACTCGGAAATGGTGCTGCAGGGGGCGGCCGACGGGCTCGGCGTCGCGCTCGGCCGCAGTGCGCTGGTGGCCGACGACCTGGCGGCCGGACGGCTGGTGAAGCCCTTCGACCTGCAATTGCCGACCCAGTCGGCCTATTACGTGGTGCATTCGGAGAACGCCGGCGACCGGCCGAAGATCAAGGCCTTTACCGACTGGCTGCACGAGGAAGCTGCGCGCGACCACCGCACGCCCGCCAGCGAGCCGGCCCCACCGGTCTGATCCGGAGCGGGATCAGTCCTTCGGGGTCAGGCCCATGGGTTCGGCGCCGAACACCTTCCGGAAGGCCTCGTTCAGCTTCAGGATGTCGTCGCTGTTGAGCTGCACGCCTTTCTCGATGAAGTCCTCGCCTTGGCGCATGTTGCGGCCGCAGGCGTCGATATAAACGTCCATGAGTTCGCGGAAGGCCGTGAACGATTGGTTCCCGACGGTACTGGAGCGCACCTCGAACACAGAGACGATCGCCCCCATCCGGCGGACCATGCCGTCGAGCTCCTTCAAGCGCATCGCATCGAACATTACCGCATACTCCAACACCGAGGGGCATACGCCCCGTTGCTCTCCACCGTGAGATCTAGACGCAAACCGCTTCGCCTCAAAGGGGTTATCGATTCCGCGGCTCAGCCGCCGCCGGCATTCGGCGTCGGCTTTTCCGCCCGCCAGACCACCACCCGGTTCCGCCCCTCCTGCTTGGCGGTGTAGAGGGCCTTGTCCGCCCGCTCGACCAGTTCGGGGATCGGCCGGCGGGGATTCAGCATGGTGAGGCCGAAGGAAACCGTGAGCTCGACCGTGCGGCCGTCATCGGCGCCGAACTCCTCCTTGGCGATCCGGGCGCGGACCCGGTCGAGCACCCGTCGCGCCTCCTCCGGTCCGGTATCCGGCAGGCAGATCAGAAACTCCTCCCCGCCATAGCGGTAGACGCTGTCATAGGGCCGCAGGTTGTCGATCAGCGCGGTGGAGACCGACGCCAGCACCCGATCGCCGACGCCGTGGCCGTAGGTGTCGTTGATCGCCTTGAAGTGATCGATATCGGCGAGCGCGATGCAGGCGGGTGAGCCGGAACGGCGGGCGCGGACGATCTCGCGCTTCAGGTCGCGCTGCATGACCTGGCGGGTCTGCGCCCCGGTCAGCGGATCGATGTCGCTGATCGCCGCCTGGAACGCCTTGGCCAGCCGCTGGGCGTGGTCGTGGAAGGCCGACACCTTCTCCAGCAGTGCGTCGTATTCCTCCACCGGTACCTTGTCGGACTTCCAGGCCCGCTCGGCCAGCAGCGCCAGGTGGTTCAGCAGCGCCTCGTGCAACGCCACCAGGGTCTCGAAGGCCGGCTGGTCGAGCGGCGGGTTCCGGCGCCGCTCCTCGTACCAGGCCCCGAACTCCGAGGCTCCATGGGAGCCCATCTGCAGCAGGTCGCCGTCCGGCTTCACCTTGGACACGGCGGAGCGGTGGAACCGCTGCAGCCGGTCGTCCACTCCCCGCACGGCCTTCTCGATGGCGTTGACGATCGCCTCGTGACGGCTGCGGTGGGAGGCGGCGTCCGGGATGACCATCGCGCCGTGCGCCCCCTACTCCGCCAGCTCGGCGCGGTCGCGGTACTCGTCGAGCGCCTCGGGATTGGCCAGGGCCTCCACGTTTTTCACCGGCCGGCCATGGACCACGTTGCGGACCGCCAGTTCGACGATCTTGCCCGACTTGGTGCGCGGGATGTCGGAGACCGCCAGCACCTTGGCCGGGACGTGGCGCGGGGTGCAGCCGTTACGGATCTTGGTCTTGATCGCCTTGATCAGGTCTTCGTCCAGGCTGACGCCCTCGGCGAGCCGGACGAACAGGACCACGCGCACGTCGTTGTCCCAGTCCTGGCCGATGACCAGCGCCTCCATCACCTGCGGCATCTGCTCGACCTGGCGGTAGATCTCCGCCGTGCCGATGCGCACGCCGCCCGGGTTCAGCACCGCGTCGGAGCGGCCGTAGATGATCATGCCGCCATGCTCGGTCAGCTCGACATAGTCGCCGTGACACCACACGCCCGGCCAGGCCTCGAAATAGGCGGCCCTGAACTTTTCGCCTTCGGGATCGTTCCAGAAATAGATCGGCATGCAGGGGAACGGCTTGATGCAGACCAGTTCGCCCTTCTCGCCGACCACCGGCTTGCCGTCGTCGTTCCAGACCTCCACCGCCATGCCCAGGCCGCGCTTCTGGATCTCGCCGCGCCACACCGGGCTGATCGGGCTGCCCAGCACGAAGCAGGACACGATGTCGGTGCCGCCGGAGATCGAGGCGAGTTGGATGTCCTTCTTGATCTCGGCATAGACGTAGTCGAAGCCCTCCGGCACCAGCGGCGAGCCGGTCGAGGTCATCGCCCGCACACTGTCCAGCTTGTGGGTGGTCTTCGGGCTGCGCTCGATCTTCTTCAGGTGATCGATGTACTTGGCCGAGGTGCCGAACAGGGTCATGCCCTCGGCATCGGCGTAGTCGAACAGGATGTCGGGGTGCGGATGGAACGGCGAGCCGTCATAGAGCAGCAGCGCCGCTTCGGCCGCCAATCCGGAGACCAGCCAGTTCCACATCATCCAGCCGCAGGTGGTGAAATAGAATACCCGGTCGCCCGGCCGCACGTCGCTCTGCAGCTTGTGCTCCTTCAGGTGCTGCAGCAGCGTGCCGCCGATGCCGTGCACGATGCATTTCGGCACGCCGGTCGTGCCGGACGAGAACATGATGTAGAGCGGGTCGTTGAACGGCATCCGGGTGAAGGTCAGCTCGGGCGCCGCCCCCTCGCCGAGATAGGCGTCCCACAGCACCGCGTGCCGGATGCCGGAGAGATCCGGGTCGGCATCGGTATAGGGGACGACCAGCACGCGCTTGAGCGTCGGAAGCTGCTCGGCGACGGCGGCGACCTTGTCGCGGATGTCATGGGTCTTGGTGGCGTAGAAATACCCCTCCACCGCGACCAGCACCGTCGGCTCGATCTGGCCGAACCGGTCGAGCACGCCCTGCACGCCGAAATCGGGCGAGCAGGAGGACCACACCGCCCCCAGCGAGGTGGCGGCCAGCATGGCGATGATCGTCTGCGGCATGTTCGGCATGAAGGCGGCGACCCGGTCGCCCGGCCCGACCCCCTCGGCCTTGAACGCCGCGGCCAGCCTGGCGACCTGCTCGCGGAGCTGGTCCCACGAATAGCGCAGCTTCACCTGGTCCTCGCCCCAGAACACCAGGGCGTCGCCGTCCCCGCTGCGCCGCAGCAGGTTCTCGGCGAAGTTAACCTTGCCCTGGGGGAAGAACTTCGCACCCGGCATGGCCGTCGGGTCGGAGAGGATGACCGCGCCCTTCTCGCCGACGACCCCGCCGAAATCCCACAGGGCGGACCAGAACACTTCCGGATTGTCGACCGACCACTGCCACAGGCTGTCGTAATCGCTGGCCCCGGCGCCGCTGTCGGCATTCACCTTCTGCATGAAGGCGGTGATCTGCGCCGCGGCGGCGCGGTCAGGCGAAGGTTCCCACAGCTTGGTGACCGCGTCGGTCATCGTTCCCTCCGGTAAGTGCCTCTCCCGGCCGTCCCCGCCGGAATGTCCGGTCCATTCGTATCGTCAGCACCGGACACGCGCAACGCTGCCATGTAGGCGAGCGCCTGTTATCGCAGTTGTTATCGCAGTGCAGCAGACTATTGTGACGGCAGCCATGCCAGACTCCGCCGACGCGCCGACATCCCGCCCCGATCCCACCCTGAAGCCGCCGGCGGAACCTGCGTGGCGCCGGGGATGGCTGGACTGGTGGCTCGCCCTGCCCGGCAACGTGCGCGGCGCGTTCTGGATCCTGGCCGCCTCCATCCTGTTCTCGATCATGTCGGCGGCGGTGAAGACGGTCGGCGCGCGGCTCGACATCTTCCAGATCGCGTTCTTCCGCTGCCTGGTCGGCCTGCTGGTGATCCTGCCCTTCATGGTCCGGGCCGGGCCGCATGTGTTCAGAACCCGGCGGCCGGTGCTGCATGTCGTGCGCTCGCTGACCGGGCTGGTGGCGATGTTCTGCGGCTTCTACGCGATCACCCACCTGCCGCTGGCCGACGCGACGGCGATCACCTTCGCCAAGCCGCTGTTCATGATCATCCTGGCGGTGCTGTTCCTGGGGGAGGTGGTGCGCTGGCGCCGCTGGTCGGCGACGATCATCGGCTTCCTCGGCGTGCTGATCATGATCAACCCGGGGGAGAACGGCCTGGACCCGGCCATGGCGGCGGCGCTGGCCGGCACGCTCTGCGTCGCGGTGGTGGTGGTTCTGGTGAAGCGGCTGTCGGCGACCGAGGCGCCGCTGACCATCCTGTTCACCTTCGGCATCGTCTCCACACTGGCTTCGACGGTGCCGGCGGCCCTGGTGTGGCAGGCTCCGACCTGGGCCGAGTTCGGACTCATGGTGCTGATCGGCTCGCTGGGCGCCTCGGGCCAGTTCTGCATGATCCGGGGCTTCCGGGTCGGCGAGGCGACGGCGGTGGTGCCGTTCGAGTACTCCCAGCTGCTGTTCGCCGGGATCTTCGGCTATGTGCTGTTCGGCAACATTCCGACGCTGAACACGCTCGCCGGCGCGGTGCTGATCGTCGCCAGCACGCTCTACATCGCCCTGCGCGAGGCGAAGCTGGGGAAGAAGCCGGCGGCCAAGGCCTCGGTCCAGGCGCCGGCACCGGTGGCGGTGGATACCGGCAATGGGCAGCCGCCGAGCGCGTGATCCGCGCGACGGCCGGAGCGCTGATCCTGATTTGCATCAGGATCAAGCCGCTCCCCCAACCACCGCGCCAAAAGGAAAAGGGGACCCGAAGGCCCCCTTCCCCTTCCTGAATCGGAGGACGGATTACTCCGCCGCCGCAGCCACCGTGCCGCCGACCGCGTCCAGCGCCTGGCCGAGATCGGCAAGGATGTCGTCGATATGCTCGATGCCGACCGACAGGCGCACATAGCCGTCGCTGACACCCGTGGCGATCTGGTCCTCCGGGCTGAGCTGGCTGTGGGTCGTGCTCGCCGGGTGGATCGCGAGCGAGCGGGCGTCGCCGATATTGGCCACGTGGTAGAACAGCTTCAGCTTGTCGATGAAGGCTCGGCCCGCCTCCTTGCCGCCCTTGATCTCGAAGCCGACCAGCCCGCCATAGCCGCCCTTCAGGTAGGTGTCGGCGCGCTTGCGCGCCTCGCCGTCCTGCTGGCTCGGATGGATCACCGTCTCCACCGCCGCGTGGCCCTTCAGGAAGTCGGCCACCTTGGCGGCATTCTCCGTATGGGCGCGGATGCGCAGCGGCAGGGTCTCCAGGCCCTGGATGATCTGGAAGGCGTTGAACGGGCTCAGGGCCGCTCCCAGGTCGCGCAGCAGGGTGGTGCGCGCCTTGATGATATAGGCGACCGGGCCGAGCGGGGCCGTCGCCTCGGTCCAAACCGCCCCGTGGTAGCTCGGGTCCGGCGTGTTCAGGGCCGGCTGGCGTTCGGCATGGTCGGCCCAGGGGAAGTTGCCGCCATCGACGATCAGGCCGCCGATGGAGGTGCCGTGGCCGCCGATATACTTGGTGGTCGAATACACGATGACCGCGGCGCCGTGATCGAACGGCCGGCACAGGATCGGGGCGGCGGTGTTGTCGATGATCAGCGGGATGCCGAAACCCCGGCCGATATCGGCGACCTCCTTGATCGGGAAGACCTGCAGCTTCGGGTTCGGCAGGGTCTCGGCGTAATAGGCGCGGGTGCGCTTGTCGGTGGCGCGGGCGAAGTTCTCCGGATCGGACGGATCGACGAAGCGGACCTCGATGCCCTGGTCCTTCAGGGTGTTGGCGAACAGGTTCCAGGTTCCGCCATACAGGTCGGTGGAGCTGACGATGTTGTCGCCGGCCTTGGCCAGGTTCTGCACCGCGAAGGCGCTGGCCGCCTGACCCGACGCAACCGCAAGGGCCGCCACGCCGCCCTCCAGGGCCGCCACCCGCTGCTCCAGCACGTCGCAGGTCGGGTTCATGATCCGGGTGTAGATGTTGCCGAGTTCCTTCAGCGCGAACAGGTTCGCCGCATGCTCGGTGTCCCGGAACTGGTAGGAGGTGGTCTGGTAGATCGGCACGGCCACGGCCCCGGTGGTCGGGTCGGCGCGGTAGCCGGCATGCAGGGCCAGGGTCTGCGGATTGGTGGTGTTGAGTGACATCGGTCGTCTCCGTTTAGCAGTCGGCGAGCGAAAGCCCGCCTTGGTCAAAGGGACCAAATGCAGCCGGGACGGAGGTGCCGGACGGACCGGTTCGCTTGGGCGGAAAAAGAAAAACCCGCCAAGCGAGCCAGCGGGTCCGTTACGACCGCCGCTTTAGCTGCATTTGTAACGCGCCCGCAAGCTGGAGGCTCAAATCGGCGCAGTGGGGATTCGGTACGCCGAATTCGGACCAGTGTCAACGCGTGGCCTGCTTCAGTGACCGCTTAAACCGGAATCCTACCATACATTATGATGGTCCCGAGACACTCCACAGATGTGAAAGCGAGGAGAAGTATGAGCCATAGACGGTAGGCGCTGAAACCCGCAACTCGCTGACCATGCACCACCGAAAAACCTTCTTCCGATCGAATTTTTTCAAATTCTTTCAAAAGCTCAGAGTCAGCGACCTCATGCAGGCGAATTTTCCAGAACAGCCAAACGACCGATAGACCAACCATAAATGAAAACAAAAACAATGCAGTCGACACAACGGCCGAAACCTCTGCACCTAACGCGGCCGAAACTAAAAAGCCTTGGGCGGCTATGCCAAGAGCGGGCACTTGCCACAATAAGACATCATATGCTTGTCGCCTCGCAGCAACGACCGAATATTGCTGGTCATGCATCCCACCTCCCCAGGTTCCCCGAATTAACACCCCAGCCTAATAGCCCTTATCCCTCATAATGAGAGAATTTAATTGACGGATCAACTCGAAACCCTCCTGGCCACCATCCGCGCCTGCCGGTTGTGCGCGGAGCACCTGCCGCTCGGCCCCTGGCCCGTGCTGGTGGTCGAGCCGAGCGCTCGGATCCTCATCGTCGGCCAGGCGCCGGGGACCAGGGTGCACGAGACCGGCATTCCCTGGAACGACCGCTCCGGCGACACCCTGCGCGGCTGGATGGCGGTCGATAGGGAGACGTTCTACGACCCGACGCGGGTCGCCATCGTGCCCATGGGGTTCTGCTACCCGGGCGTGCTGCCCTCGAAGAACGGCAAGAGCGGCGGCGACGCCCCGCCGCGCCCGGAATGCGCGCCGACCTGGCACGCCCCGGTGCTGGAGCACCTGCCCAATGTCGAGCTGATCATCCTGGCCGGCCAGTACGCCCAGGCGCATTACCTGGAGGCCGCCCGGCACAGGACCCTGACCGAGACGGTGAAGCACTGGCGCGACTACGGCCCGCGGTTCTTCCCGGTGCCGCACCCGTCCTGGCGCTCGGGCAACATCATCCGCAAGAATCCGTGGTTCGAAGCCGAGCTCCTGCCCGACCTGCGGGCCCGGGTGGCGGCGCTGGTGTGAGCCCTACTCTTCCGGCTCCGTGGTGAAGCGCAGCGGAAACCCAGCCTGGCGGGCCATGTCGTTGGCCCGGTCGGCCTTGGTCTCGGCGATGTCTCGGGCATAGACGGCGACGACGCAGACACCCTTGCGATGGGCCGTCAGCATCACCGCATAGGCCCGGTCCTCGCCCATGCCGAACTCGGCCTTCAGCACCTTCACGACGAACTCGCGCGGGGTGTAGTCGTCGTTCAGCAGGATGACCTTGTACATCTTCGGCCGCTCGACCTTGGGCTTCACCCGGGTCTTGGAGCGGGTATCGGTGTCGCTCATCGCGGCATCCTCGCCTGACGGTCCTGACCGGCTTTCCGCGCCCGACAGCGTATCACGTCCCGGCACAATCGCATCGCGGCGCGCGCTGCACCGCACCCAGGACGTCGACAGGCGCATACCGCCCGACTACTCTCATGTCTTCCGCCGACCCTGCATCGAAGCCCCTGCACCAAAGACCCTCGCTACAAGGAATATCCATGCCCGCCGTCCTTTTCCGCACCGACAACGACAATCCCGACCAGTGGCGCGAGGCGTTGGCCAAGCGCATTCCGGACATCGACTTCCGGGTCTGGCCGGATGTCGGCAACAAGGAGGACATCGAGTTCGCCCTGGTCTGGAAGGTCCCGGCCGGCGCCTATGACGGCATGACCAACCTGAAGGCGATCTGCTCGCTGGGCCAGGGCGTGGATCACATCTTCGCCGAGCCGAACCTGCCCGAGGGCGCGCAGATCCTGCGCATCGTCGATCCCTGGATGGCCCAGGCCATGGCGGAGTGGGTGCTGCTGCAGGTCCTGCGCTTCCACCGCCAGGGCATGGAATACGAGCAGTTCCAGCGCGAGGGCCGCTGGGTGAAGCTGCCCGCGCCGGAGACCGCCACGAAGCGCGTCGGCATTCTCGGCATGGGCGCGCTCGGAGCGCAGGCGGCGACCACCATCGCCGCACTCGGCTTCGACGTGGCCGGCTGGTCGCGCACCCGCAAGGAGATCGCCGGCGTGACGAGCTTCGCGGGAGAGGCGGAGTTCGACGCGTTCCTGGCACGTACCGACATCCTGTGCTGCCTGCTGCCGCTGACCCCGGAGACCACGGACATCATCGACGCCGAGACTCTGGCCAAGCTGCCAAAGGGCGCCTTCGTGGTGAATTCCGGCCGCGGCGCCCAACTGGTCGAAGAGGATCTGCTGGCGGCACTGGACAGCGGCCATATCGCCGGCGCGTCCCTCGACGTGTTCCGCACCGAGCCGCTGCCCGAGGGTCATCCGTTCTGGACCCACCCGAAGGTGCAGGTCTGGCCGCATGTCTCGGCCCAGACCAATGCCGAGAGCGGCGCCGACCAGGTGGCCGAGAACATCCGCCGGATCTTCGCCGGCGAGACGCCGAACAACGTGGTCAGCCGCGAGCGCAAGTACTGATGACGGCCATCGTGAACCCCATCGTCGCCGTCCACAGCACCGGCGACGGCCCGTCCGCCTGGATCGCCGCACTGAAGGACGAGATGCCCGGCGTGGACGCCCGGCCGGCCCTGGACATCGCCGGCGACGACCTCGCCCGGGTCGACGTCTCGATCTCCTGGCGCCTGCCGCATGGGGTCATGGCGCGCTTCTCGAACCTGAAGCTGGCCCAGTCGATCGGCGCCGGCGTCGACCATATCCTGGAGGATCCGGAGCGCCCGCTGCACGTGCCCATCGCCCGGCTGATCGACCCGTTCATGGCCGGCTCGATGACCCATCACATCGTGCTGCAGATCCTGCGCTGGCACCGCAAGGCGGACAAGTTCGAGCGGTTCGCGGCCGAGCACGTCTGGCCGATGAGCGAGGCCTTCGACCACCGCAAGCTGCATGTCGCCATCCTCGGCCTCGGCACCCTGGGCGAGCATCTCAGCCGGTCGCTGACCGCCCTGGAGATCGCCAATACCGGCTGGACCCGATCGCCGCGCTCGGCCGCCGGCGTGGCGTCGGTGTCGGGAGCGGCGGAACTGGACGCCCTGCTGGCCCGCTCCAACGTGGTGGTCTGCCTGCTGCCGCTGACGGAGCAGACCGAGGGCGTGCTCTGCGCCGAGCTGTTCGCCAAGCTGCCCAAGGGCGCGCTGCTGGTGAATGTCGGTCGCGGCGGGCATCTGGTCGAGGAGGACCTGATCCCGGCGCTGGATTCCGGCCAGCTCTCGGCGGCCGCCCTGGACGTGTTCCGCCAGGAACCGCTGCCGGCCGACCACCCGTTCTGGAGCGACGCGCGGATCTACATCACGCCGCACATCGCCGCCGAGGTGAACCCGCCGACCGCCTCGATCGCGTTCGCCAAGAACATCGCCCTGATCCGCGCCGGCGAGACGCCGACGGGGCTGGTCGACCTGGATCGGGGCTACTGACCCCAAGATTTGTACAGATACTCGGTTTGCCCGTGTTCATCGTATAGTATCTCAACCAGTACGGCGAACGAGGCGTCCGCGTGAGTCACATCGTCCAGACCGCCTGGAGCAATCCCGGCGGCTTCTCCCGGCGGTTGGCGGAGCTGCCATCGGAGCCGCACGCCCTGGCAACGGCGCTGGAGAATATCCTGATCCATGTGGGCATCGCCCATGCGGAGGGCTCGGGTGTGCCGGAGCGGGCCAGGAACGACGCCAGCGCCCGCACCTTGTTCCGGCTGCTGGAGACCGCCGTGGCGCGCGACCCGCGGCCGTTGACCGAACGGCGGGCACCCACCGATCTGCTCTACGGGACGTGTCGCGACTTCGCGCTGTTCGCCGCCGGCGCCCTGCGGTCGGCCGGGGTGGAGGCGCGGATCCGCGTCGGCTTCGCCGACTATTTCTCGCCGGGTTTCTGGGACGATCACTGGGTCTGCGAGTACCGGCGCGGCGGCGACTGGAAACTGTTCGATCCCGAACTCGGCCCCCGGATGCGCAACCGCTTCGGCGTGACCTTCAACATCGCCGACCTGCCCCGCCGCCGGTTCATGACCGGAGCCCGGACCTGGCAGGCGGTTCGCGCCGGCACCCTCGACCCGTCGACCCTCGGGGTATCGGCGATCGGGATCTCCGGCGCCTGGTTCGCCGCCGGCAGCCTGCTGCGCGATGCCGCGGCCCTGGCCGGGATCGAGCTGCTGCCCTGGGATTCCTGGGGGCCGGCGGCCGAGGCGGTGCGCCGGCGCACCGTGGCCGAGACGGATCTCGCCTGGTTCGACAGCGTTGCCGGCGCCTTCGCCCATCCGCCCTCGACACGGGCGGCCGCCTACGCCCTGCTGTCCGGGTTCCCGGGCGCGCTGCCCGGCCGGACGGTGCTCAGCGTGGTCGACGACAAACTGGCCGAGCAGCCGGTGATTTAGCGGGCGTCGGCCGACCGGCTGCGCCAGAGCTTCATCACCAGCGGCATGAACCAGACCGACAGGGTGATCACGCCGAGAACCGCGGCGATCGGTCGCTCGAAGAAGGCGAGCAGCTCGCCGTCGGCCTTGATCATCGCGGTCATGAAGTTGCCCTCCAGCATCGGCCCGAGCACCAGCCCGAGGATCGCCGGCGCGACCGGGAAGCCGTTCTCCTCCATGACGAAGGCGAGGATGCCCATGACCAGCATGATCACGACGCCGAACAGGCTGTTGTCGATGGCATAGGCGCCGACGGTGGAGAACAGCAGCACGATCGGCCAGATGATCCCGCGCGGAATGCGCAGGATGTGCCGGGCCAGACCGATGGCGGCGAAGCCGAACGGAATCAGCACGACATTGGCCAGGAAGAAGGTGATGAAGACGCCGTAGATCAGCTCCGGCGAATGGATGAACACGGTCGGCCCGGGGTTCATGCCTTTCACGTAGAGCACGCCGATCACGATGGCGGTGATCGAGTCGCCCGGGATGCCGAAGACCAGGGCCGGGACCCAGGCGCCGCTGAGCGCGGCGTTGTTGGCGGAGCCGGCGTCGACGATACCCTCCACATGGCCGGTGCCGAACTTTTCCGGCTCCTTCGACAGCTTCTTGCTCAGCGCGTAGGAGACCCAGGCGGCGATGTCGCCGCCGGCGCCCGGCAGAATGCCCACGGCCGTGCCGAGCACGCTGCCCCGCACCACGCCCCTCCAGTAGCGCCGGAACACCCCGCCGAGGCCGCTGAACAGCTGCATCAGCCGGCTCAGCTTCGGCGGTGCCTCGCTGGGGGCGGCCACCATGTTGCGCAGGATCTCGGCGATGGCGAACATGCCGATCATCGCCGGGATGAAGGCGACCCCGCCCAGCAGGTCCGGGATGCCGAGGGTGTAGCGCGGATAGCCGGCGGTGATGTCGATGCCGACGGTGGCGATGAACAGGCCGATGATCAGCGAGATCGCGCCCTTCAGCGGGCTCGCCGTGGACACGAAGACGGCGCAGGTCAGGCCCAGGCAGGCGAGCCAGAAATACTCGAACTGGGTGAACTGCAGCGCCACCTCGGCAAGCTGCGGCGCGGACAGGACCAGCACCACCGTGCCGAACATGCCGCCGATGGCCGAGCCGACCAGGCTGGTGCCGAGCGCCCGTTCCGCCAGCCCCTTGCGGGTCATGGCGAAGGCCTCACTGGCGTAGGCGGCCGAGGCGGGCGTGCCGGGGACGCGCAGCAGCGCTCCGGGGATGTCGCCGGCGAAGATCGCCATAGCCGTGGCGGTCACCATCGAGGCGATGGCCGGCACCGGGTCCATGAAGAAGGTCAGCGGCACCAGCAGCGCCGTCGCCATGGTCGCCGTCAGGCCCGGGACCGAGCCGACGACCAGGCCGAAGATCGCGGCGATCGCCATGGTGCCGAGGACTTCGAGATTGAAGACCAGCGGCAAGGCTTGCAGGAAGGGGTCCATCGAAACCTCAGTAGACCACGGACTCGAGCACGCCCCAGGGCAGCGGCACGAGCAGCAGGCCGTAGAAGATCTGGTGAATTGCGAGGGTAACCGCCGCGGCGATCACGGCGGAGCTTATCCACCGGCCGCGCAGTCGGAGCATCAGCGTGAACACCACCAGGAAGGCGGTGGGGATGAAGCCGAGCCAGTCGGAAACCAGGATGTAGAACAGGATGCCGCCGACCGCGAGCGCCAGGGTCAACAGGTGAGCCGGCGAGCGGGCCCAGTCGTCGGTGTCCAGCAGCGGCTGGGTCGCCCGGTTGCGCCAGCCCGACAGGATCAGCAGCAGGCCGCCGATGGCGAACCCCGCGCACAGCAGCCGGGGGAAGAGTGCCGAGCCATAGTCCTGGCCCGGCACCCGTGGGAAATCCAGGGTGCCGGCCGCGGCAAGCGCCGCGAACCCGATCAGGACGATCCCGAGGATCGCGTCGTTGAACCGCATGTCGCCACCCGGATGAGGTGTTTGGAGAGGTGGGGTCCGGCCTTACTTGGCCAGACCGACCGCCTTCAGAACCTTGCCGTAATCGGCATCCGAGGTCTCATAGTGCTTGGCCAGATCGTCCGGGCCGCCCCAGATCATGCCGAAGCCGCGGTTCGCCATGAAGTCCTTGAACTCCTGGCTGTTGTAGACCTTCTCCACCGTGGCGGCGAGCTTGGCCTGGATGTCCGCCGGCAGGCCCTTGGGGCCGGCGACGGTACGCCACGCGGCGGTCGTCCAGTCCGGGCCGCCGGCCTCGGTCAGGGTCGGGATGTCCGGGAAGGCGTCCAGGCGCGTGTCGTTCATGACGGCGAGCACCTTGACCTTGCCGGCCTCCATCAGCGCACGGGCCTCGACCACCGAGGCGGTGACCGCGTCGATGCCGCCGGCGGCGAGATCGGCGAAGGCCGGCGCCGCGCCCTGGGAGGGCACCCAGCCGATGGCGTTGGACTCCATGCCGGCCTCGACCAGCATGCCGGCCAGCGCCAGATGCCAGATGCCGCCCTGACCGGTGCCCGAGGCCTTCATGTCGCCCGGGTTGGCCTTGGCGTCAGCCAGCAGAGCGCCGACGTCGTTGTACTTGGAGTCGATGTTGACGGACACGCCGGCCGGATCGGCGTTGTACAGCGCGATCGGGGTGTAGTCCTTGTAGCTGAGCTCGGTCAGGCCGATCCAATGCATCATCGCGATCTCGACCGTGACGATGCCGATCGTGTAGCCGTCCGGCTTGGCCGAGGCGATGGCCTGGTGGCCGACGACGCCGCCGCCGCCCGTCCGGTTCACGACGTTCACCGGCACGCCGAGCTCGTCCTGCATGATCTTGGCGATCATCCGGCCGGTGGCGTCGGTGCCGCCGCCGGCGGACCAGGGCACGATCACCTGGATCGGGCGTTCGGGATACTCGGCGCGGGCCGGGCCGTTGACCAAGGCAACCGTGGCCATGGCAACGATTGCCCAGGCAACCATGAAGCTGCGTTTCATCTGCTGTTTCCTCCGGTATTGGGTTTTTTGATTAGTTTTTGGTCTTGGTTTCGCCAACGGTAGCACCGGCGGCATGCGCGTCTAGGGGGAAATTTGTCGAATCCCGCTTTCCGATCGCGCGCTTAGTCCGGACCGTCGGACGGCGCCGGATTCGCGCAGGCACGCGGTACTCTTGCCCCGGCGGATCGTCCAGCGGGACGGGACGGCGCGACAATCTGTCCTAGCATGCGCCATGGGCGGCCAGTCCGGTCGGCCAGTCGGGCCGGTCAGTCGGGCCGGTCGAGCCCGACGGCGGCCAGGGCGGCGTCCTGGCGGGCGGTCAGGGTGTCCACGTCGAACTCGCCGATCAGGTCGTGGAACAGGCGGTACCAGTTCACCTCCGCCTTCAGGTGCATGAAGACCGAGCCGAGACCCAGGGCCGCGCGGTCCATCAGCACGAACTCGCGCGGCGGGCGCACACCGCTCAGCCGCTTCAGCTCGCCATGCACCTTCTCGGCGATCTCGCGGCCGTACAGGCCGCTGCCGCTCTCCTGGATCTTGCGGGTGCGGTCCTCCATCAGCGGCCCGTAGAGAAAGCGCGCCCAGACGTTCAGCACGTCGATGGTCTCGCGGTCGAGATCGGTGAAGCCCCAGCTCGCATAGGCCTGGACAGCCAGCTCCTCGTCGTCGTCGCGCAGCGCCCGGTAGAGGTCGATCACCCCCTTCACGAAGGCCGGCGGGAAGACCCGGATGCAGCCGAAATCCAGCAGGTTGATCGAGCCGTCGTCGCGGATCGTGTAGTTGCCCAGATGCGGATCGCCGTGGATCACGCCGTAGAAATAGAACGGCACGTACCAGGTCCGGAACATGTTGTGGGCGACCCGGTTGCGGGTCTCGATGTCCGGGTTCTCCTCCAGGAACTTCATGAACGGCGTGCCGTCCAGCCAGGTCATGGTGATCAGCCGGTTGGTCGAAAGCTCGTCCACCACCTCCGGAATGTGCACCGCCGGCTCGTCGGCCAGCATGTGGCGGTACAGCGCCATGTGCCGTGCCTCGCGGCCGTAATCCAGCTCCTCGCGCAGCCGGGCCGAGAGTTCGGTGTGGATCAGCGACGGGTCGATCGCGGTGTCGTAGCGCCGGTACAGCTTGAACACCCAGTCGAGCTGGCGCAGGTCGGCCTCCACGGCCGAGGACATGTCCGGATACTGCAGCTTGATCGCCACCTTGCGGCCGTCGTGCAGCACCCCGCGATGGACCTGCCCGAGGGAGGCGGCCGAGGCGGCCTCGCGCTCGAACTCGGCGAATTTCTTCTGCCAGCCGGGTCCGAGCTCGGTGGTCATGCGCCGCTTGACGAAGGGCCAGCCCATGGCCGGCGCGTTCGACTGCAGATGGCTCAGCTCGTCGACATACTCCTTGGGCAGCGCGTCCGGCACGGTGGACAGGATCTGCGCCACCTTCATCAGCGGGCCCTTCAGCCCGCCCAGCGCCGCCTTGAGGTCGGCCGCGTGCTCCGCCTTGTCGACGTTGAAGCCGAGATAGCGCTCGCCGGCGAGCCGGGCGGCAAGCCCGCCCACAGCGGTGCCGACCCGGGCATAGCGGCGCACGCGCCCACCCAACGAATTGCGTTCGGAATCGATGTCGCTCATGGAGGGATAGATAAGCTGTCGGCGGCGAAAGGAAAGGCGAATTCAGCGTGGTGGCGCTGCGTCAGGATGTCGGGGGAAGCGGCAAACCACGCCCACGACCGCTTCCGTCTTCCCGGCCTCGCGCCGGGATCCAGGATTCATCGTTCTGCGGCCTTCGAGCACCTGCCGCGCGCGCTCCTGCACGCGGCGCTCTCGGTCCCGGCGCCAGGCCGGGAAGACGCTCGGTGGAGCTAGCAAGTCGGAGGCGAGACCGCCCGTCACGCCCGCCAGGGCGAGGTCTCGCGATCGTAGTCGCGCGACACCTCGGCCACCCGGATGCGGTAGCGGGCGAACAGGCTGTCCCGGCCGGCCGACTGGGCGGCATAATGGGCCGAGCGCTCGCGCCAGCGCCGGATCGCCGCCTCGTCCTCCCAGGTGGACAGGGACAGGATCTTGCCCGGCGTGACCAGGCTCTCGAACCGCTCGACCGAGATGAACCCCTCCACCGTCTCCAGCTCCGCGCGCAGGGCGGCGGCCATCTCGAAATAGCTGTCGCGGCAGCCGTCCTTCGGCTCGACCTCGAAGATCACCACATGCATGTCAGGCTCCCGGGTCAGGCGTCGTCGCGCAGCCAGGGGATGGTCCCGACCTCGATCCCCTCGTCGGCCAGCGCCTCGCGCTCCTGCGGAGTGGTGTCGCCGTAGATCCCGCGGGCGTCGCTGTCACCGTAATGGATCTTGCGCGCCTCGTCGGCGAAGCGGTCGCCGACATTGTCGAAATTCTCCTCGATCTTGCGGCGCAGGCCGAGGAGCTGCTGCTTGAGGGCGAGCGCCTGGGTGGCGACCTGCTTCTGCTCCCCGCTCGGCGCGTCTGCCGGCGTCGGCACCATCTCCCGGCGGGTGCCCTGCAACGCCGGCGCCATCAGGGCACGCGAGACCTCGGACGAGCCGCAGTCCGGACAGGACAGAAGACCCGATTCGGCCTGTTTCTCGAAGGCCGAACTGTTCTGGAACCACGCCTCGAACTCATGCTCGGCGTTACAGCGCAGGCGGTAGTGGATCATCGGTCAACCAATCATGGACATGACTGTAATATAGCGGTCACGGCTGGCCGTTCCAGCATCGAAGGAACACCGCCACAGCAGACAGAGGCCCATGATGCCCGCGACCCCGTCCGATCTGGCACGCCTCGACCGCGACCACCACCTGCACCCGTTCACCGATCCCAAGGTGCTGCAGGAGGACGCGCCGATCGTCATGGCCGGCGGCAAGGACAGCACCCTGTGGGACGAGGATGGCAAGCTGTACCTCGACGCGCTGGCCGGCCTGTGGTGCGTCAATGTCGGCTACGGCCGCACCGAACTGGCCGAGGTCGCCGCCGCGCAGATGGAGCGGCTGGCCTATTACAACACCTTCTTCAAGACCACGACGGCGCCGACCGCGGCCCTGGCGGCGAAGCTGGCCGAGCTGATGCCGGACGGGCTGGACCATGTGGTCTTCGCCAATTCCGGGTCGGAGGCGCTGGACACCATCGTGCGGTTCTGCCGGCTGTTCTGGGAGCTGAAGGGACAGCCGGACAAGAAGGTCATGATCGGCCGCGAGGAGGGCTATCACGGCTCCACCCTGGCGACGATCAGCCTGGGCGGCACCCTCGCCATGCAGGCCCAGGGCGGGCTGCCGCTGGCCGGGTTCGCGCATGTGGACACCGCCTACCAGTTCCGCCACGGCGCGCCCGGCGAAAGCGCGGAGGCCTTCGCCGAGCGGGCGGCCGGCTGGATCGAGGCGAAGATCCTGGAGCTGGGTGCCGACACCGTCGCCGGCGTGGTGGTGGAGCCGGTGCAGGGGGCCGGCGGGGTGATCATCCCGCCGCCGGGCTATCTGGCGCGGGTGCAGGAGATCTGCCGGCGGCACGACGTGCTGTTCGCCCTGGACGAGGTGGTCAGCGCCTTCGGCCGTCTCGGCGCGTGGTCGGCGGCGGAGAGGTTCGGCCTCGCCCCCGATTTCATGGCTTTGGCGAAAGGCCTGTCCTCCGGCTATCAGCCGATCTCCGCCGTCATGATCGGCAGCCGGGTGGCCGAGACCCTGATCGAGAAGAGCGGCGGCCTCGCCCACGGCTTCACCTATGCCGGCCATCCGGTGGCCGCCGCCGTCGCCCTGGCCAATCTGCAGATCATCGAGCGCGAGAACCTGATCGGCCGGGTGCGCGACGACCTCGCCGATTACTTCACCGCGGCGCTGGCCCGGCTCGCCGACCACCCGATGGTGGGCGAGGTCCGCAGCCTCGGCCTGATCGGCGCAGTGGAGTTGGTGCAGCAGCGCGATCCGAAGATCCTGTACGACCCGGAGGGCCTGGTCGGCGCCGTGGTGCGCGACCAGATGCAGAGCCGCGGCGTGATCGTCCGCGCCGTGCGCGACGTCCTGGTGATCGCCCCGCCGCTGGTCGTCACCCATCGCGAGATCGACCGCGTCGCCGACACATTGCGCCTCGTGCTCGACGACATCCTGGAGCAGATCGGCGTGGTCGGCGACGACCGGGCGCTGGCCGAGATCACCGCCGGCGGCAACGCGCTGAAGGGGCTGACCTGCCTCGTCACCGGCGCGTCGCGCGGCATCGGTGCGGCCGTCGCCGAGCGCTATGCGGCCGAGGGCGCCCGCATCGTGCTCGCCGCCCGCTCCCAGGCCGATCTGGAAAAAGTCGCCGCGCGCATCCGTAAGGCCGGCGGGCAGGTGGCGACCCTGGCGCTCGACCTGTCCGACCCGGCCGCCATAGAGGGACTGGCCAAGCGGATCGGCGAGAAGCTGGGCCGGCTCGACGTGGTGGTGGCCAACCACGGCGTGCTGGGCGAGATCGCCCCCCTGGCCGAGGTCTCCGACGCCGTGTTCGATCAGGCGATTTCGGTGAACCTCAACGCCACATTCCGGCTGCTGCGCGAGCTCGACCCGCTGCTGCGCGCCTCCCCCAACGGACGGGCCCTGCTGGTGACCTCCGGGGCGGCCCAGGGTGCGATGCCGGACTGGGGCGCCTATGCGGCCTCCAAGGCCGGGCTGGAGGCGCTGGCGCGCGCCTACGCGGCGGAGACGCGGTCGAGCCGGGTGCGGGTCAATCTGGTCGATCCGGGCGAGGTGCGCACCGGCATGCGCGCCGCCGCCTTTCCCGAGGAGGATCCGGACCGTCTGCCGACGCCGCAGGAGATCACCGGCGTCTTCGTGCGCCTCGCCAGCCCCGCCTGCGGCTTCTCGGGCGCGCGGGTTCCGGCCAGCGTGGAGGTCTAGCGATGACGGCCGATCCCGAACCGGGCCGCGAGACCGCCACCCAGGAACCCTCGGCCTGGGTCGCGCGCTTCGCCCCCATGATTCCCGAAGGCGGCACCGTTCTCGACGTGGCCTGTGGCAGCGGCCGCCACGCCCGCATGTTCCGCGACCGTGGCCACCCGGTCGTCGTCCTCGACCGCGACGTGGTCGGGGTCAGCGACATGGCGGTCGATCCGGAGGTGGAGATCGTCGCCCGCGATCTGGAGAGCGGCCGCCCCTGGCCGCTGGAGGGCCGGAGCTTCGCCGGGGTGGTGGTGGTCAACTATCTGCACCGGCCCCTGTTCCCGGCCCTGGTGCGTTCCGTGGCGCCCGGCGGGGTGCTGATCTACGAGACCTTCGCCGCCGGCAACGAGCGCTTCGGCAAGCCGAGCAACCCGGACTTCCTGCTGCACCGCGAGGAACTTCTCATCGCGGTGCGCCCGGAGCTGCAGGTGGTGGCGTATGAGGATCTGGAGGAGCAGGCGCCCCGCCACGCGGTGAAGCAGCGCGTGGTGGCGGTGCGGCCGGAAAAGCCGCCCGCCTACTCGCCGGCCTGGCGCAGCTCGCTGCCGTAGACCACGGGATCGCCCAGCACCCGGTCGTGGGTCAGCGACGGCACCTTGCCACGGGCCTCGGCGACACGGGCGAGGTCGATCTCCGTGGTGATGACGCCGACCTCCTCGCCGGCATCGGCCAGGACCTCGCCCCACGGCCCGACGATCACCGAATGGCCGTAGGTCTTGCGCCCTTCCGCATGCTCGCCGGTCTGGGCGGCGGAGACCACGTAGCAGCCGGTCTCGATCGCCCGGGCGCGCTGCAGCACGTGCCAGTGCGCCTCGCCGGTCACCTTGGTGAAGGCGGCTGGGGCGAAGATCACCTCGGCACCGGCCTGGGCCAGCTTGCGGTACAGGTAGGGGAAGCGGATGTCGTAGCAGATGGTCATGCCCATCTTGCCCCAGGGCGTGTCGGCGATCACCGCCTCGTCCCCGGCGCGATAGGTGTTGCTCTCCCGATAGGTCTGGCCGTCGCCGACCTGCACGTCGAACATGTGGATCTTGGAATAGCGGGCGACGATCTGGCCGCGGTCGTCCAGCAGAAAGCTGCGGTTGGCCATCTTGTCGTCGGAGAGCTTGATCGAGATCGACCCGACCAGCAGCCACACGCCCAACTCGGCGGCGAGACCGCGGAAGGCGGCGAGGACCTCGTGGGTCTCCTCCGGTTTCGCCTTGGCCAGCGCCTGATCGCGCTTGGGCTCCAGCATGCCGACGATTTCCGGCGTGGTGATGAGCTGCGCCCCGCGCTGCTTGGCTTCCCGGATCAGGGGGCTGACCCGCTCGATATTCTCGAGCGGATCGCGGGTGGTGTTGGTCTGCACGCAGGCGACGGTCAGTCGGGTCATCCAGGACCTCCGGGCGTCAAATTCGAGCGCTCGGACCGGGGAGGCGGGTGCCTCAGACCAGGGAAACGCCGAGCAGGTGATCCAGCTTACCGGTCCGCTCGAGTTCCGCAAGTTCGTCCGATCCGCCGATGCCTTCGCCGGCGATGAAGATCTGCGGCACGGTGTGCCGGCCGTCGGCCCGCTCGCTCATCTTGCTCCGGGCGTCGCTCGAGCCCCCGACGTCGTATTCGACGTAATCCACGCCCTTATTCGCCAGCAGCGACTTCGCGCGATAGCAATATGGACAGAACATGGTCGTGTAAATTTCAACCCTGGCCGCTTTGGCCATCTCGGTCCCCTCCTGTGAAGCACACGTCGCTGGGAAGTAGATAAGAAAAGTCCGGTCTTTTTGCAAAGCGCTCTCATCTGTGTGAGTTATGTCACCCGGGCCAGAGTCAGCACATCGACCGCCACTGCACCCGACCTTCTGAGCACGCGTGTACACGCGGAAACCGTGGCTCCCGTTGTAAAAACGTCGTCGACGAGCACTATCCGACGCCCCTCGATCACTTCCGCCGCCCCATCGCAGTTATTCCGTAGCGCGAATGCTCCACGCACGTTTAGCGTTCGTTGCGCGGCCGACTTTCGACCCTGACTGGGGGTTTGACGGGTGCGAAGCAGTAAACTGTCGACAACATTCACCCCGGTGGCACGCCCCAGAGCATGCGCCAGCACCGCCGCCTGGTTGTAGCGGCGCGACAATAACCGCCATCGGTGGAGCGGGACCGGAACGATCACGTCGGCCTGCTCCATCAGACCGGCGCCGGCCCGGGCCATCCAGGCGGCGAAGAGCGGGGCCAGGGTAAGCCGGTCGCCGTGCTTGAAGGCGAGGACCAGGGATCGGGTCGCATCGTCGTAGACCACCGCCGCCCGCGCCCGGTCGAACACCGGCGGTTCCGCCAGACAGGCGCCGCAGACGGCACTGCCAAAGGGTCTGATCTCGAAGGGTATTCCGCAGACGTCGCAGAGCGGCTCCCCGATGAAGGCGACCGCGCTCCAGCAGTCGAGGCACAGGGCCGCGTCCGTCGGCACGTCCACCCCGCAGCGACCGCACCGCGGCGGCAGCAGAAGGTCCAGCAGACGCCGCGCCAGCGGCGCAACGGATGAGAGCGCGGCCATGGTACCGCCATGGCAGGCCCAGACGGTCTTCCCCTTCCCGGTTTTCCCTTTCCCTGCCCCCGCGCCTGCGCCATATGGCGGGCATGACCGATGCGATGCGCGTATTCGACCGCTCCCTCCTGCGCCGCCGCCGCGAGCGCGCCCGGGCCCGCTACGGGGAGTTCGCCTTCCTGGAGGAGGAGGTCGCCGACCGCCTGGCCGAGCGGCTGGAGGACATCCGGCGCCGCTTCCCGCTGGCGCTGGAGATCGGTGCCCGGTCCGGCGCGCTGGGCCGCGCGCTGCGGGCCAGCGGCAAGGTCGACACCCTGATCCAGAGCGACCTCGCCCCGTCCTGGGCGGCCGAGCGGGCGGCGGACGGCCCCGCCCTGACCCTGGACGAGGAGTTCCTGCCGATCGCCGACGGCTCGCTCGACGCGGTGTTCGGGGCGCTGTCGCTGCACTGGGTGAACGACCTGCCCGGCGCGCTCTCGCAGATTCGGCGGGCGCTGAAGCCGGACGGGCTGCTGCTCGTGGCGCTTCTGGGCGGCGAGACCCTGGTGGAGCTGCGCGACGCCTTCGCCGAGGCCGAGGTGGCGGTGACCGGCGGGCTGAGCCCCCGGGTGTCGCCCTTCGCCGATCTGCGCGACGCGGGCGGCCTGCTGCAGCGCGCCGGCTTCGCCCTGCCCGTGGTGGACGCCGACACGATCACCGTGACCTACGACACCGCCCTGCACCTGATGCGGGACCTGCGGGGCATGGGCGAGACCAACCTGGTGCTGGAGCGTCATCGCTCGCCGATGACCCGCGCCCTGCTGGGCGGAGTGGCCCAGGCGTATGCCGAGCGCTTCGCCGATGCGGACGGCCGGATCCCGGCCCGCTTCCAGATCCTCTACCTCACCGGCTGGGCTCCGGCGGCGAGCCAGCCCAAGCCGCTACGTCCCGGCTCGGCCACCAGCCGTCTGGCATCGGCCCTGGGCGGCACGGAGACCGGCACCGGCGAGACTCCGGGCTGAAATCAGTCTCCGTCCCGGTCGGAGGCCTGCCAGTCCTGCCAGGTCTCCTCGCCGATCTGTTCCAGGATGAACTCCCGGAAGGCGGCGATATGCGGCTCGTCGGCACGCGCCTTGTCGTACACGAACCAATAGCCCGCATCCTCGTCCAGATAGGCGTCGTGCAGCGGCAGGAGCAGGCCGGCGCTCATGGCCTCGCGCGCCAGGGCGAACCGTCCCAGCACCGCCCCGTGGCCGGCCAGGGCCAGATCGAGGATCGAGCCGGCGTCGTACAGTACGGCCCCTGAGGAGACGTCCGCCTCGGGCATGCCGTTATTCTCAAACCAGCGGCGCCACCACAGCCGCGTCTCCTCGTGGTGCAGCGGCAGCGACGCGATCGTCTCCACCGGCAGCGGCAGGTCCGCCGCCGACAGGCCGTGCTTGGCCAACAGGCCCGGCGAGGCGATCGGCCGGGCATGGCCGCTGATCAGCCAGTGCTGCTCCAGCCCCTCCCAGCCGCCCCGCCCATAGCGTAAGCCGACATCGATCGCCCGCTCCCGCCGCAGATCGACCATCCTCGTGGAGTGCTCGATGCGCACATCGATCTCGGGATGGCGCGCGCTGAAGGCCGGCAGACGGGGCACGATCCAGCGATACGCCACCGAAGGGGCGGCGGTGATGGTCAGCATGCGCCGGCCGCCGGTGGCGCTGATATCCGCCAGCCGGGCGTCGATCGAGTCGAAGGCCTGGCCCAGCACCGGCAGCAGGTCGGCCCCTGCCTCGGTCAGGCGGATACGGCGGTGCTCGCGCCGGAACAGGGGCTGGCCGATCCATTCCTCCAGCGCCTTCACCTGGTGGCTGACCGCGGCATGGGTGACCGACAGCTCGTCCGCCGCCCGGCTCATGCTCTCCAGACGGGCGGCGGCCTCGAAGGCGCGCAGGGCGTTCAGCGGCGGCAGACGGCGCGCGGACATTGGATAGTTTTTCTAACACGTGAAGTGAGAAAGCATCGTTTGAGATAACCCGGGATCCAGCCCAATTTCAAGTCATCGAACGGGGCCGAAGCCCTCGGTGTCCTGAAAGGAGAGATAAAATGACCGGCAATCATCTTCTGCTGCTCGCCCATGCCGCCACCGGTGGTGCGGGAGACCAGATCGAGCGTCTGATCAGGCAGCATCACGACGTCAACCGGCGCCATCCGGAGCCGCAGACCCATCCGGCCGACGGTCGGCGCAACAGCCGCCGCCGCATCCTGGGCCTGTTCTGATCGCTTCCCACCCCAGAGGGAGAAGGATCAGCCGAGAATGTCCTGGATCATCGCCACCAACGGGGCGTCGGCCGGCGGCATCGGGTAGTCCCGAAGCCGCACCGGCCGCACCCAGGCGAGGTCGGCGTGCTCGTGCCGGGTCACCTCGCCCTTCCACCGCCGGCACACGTAGAGCGGCATCAGCAGGTGGAAATCGTCATAGGCATGGCTGGCGAAGGTGAGCGGGGCGAGGCAGCTCTCATGGGTGTCGATGCCCAGCTCCTCGCGCAGCTCGCGGATCAGCGCCGCCTCCGGCGTCTCGCCGGGATCGACCTTGCCGCCGGGGAACTCCCACAGCCCCGCCAGCTTCTTGCCTTCCGGCCGCTTGGCGATCAGCACGCGCCCGTCGGCATCGACCAGCGCCACCGCCACGACCAGAACGATCGGAAGGCTGTTCTTGGCCATGGGCGCGTCTAGCTGCGGTAGTCGGCGTTGATGTCGATATAGCCGTGGGTCAGGTCGCAGGTCCACACGGTCGCCCGGCCCCGGCCGACGCCGACATCGACCTCGATATCGATCTCCCGGCCCTTCATGTGGGCGGTAACGGGGGCCTCGTCGTAGCCTTCCACGCGCACGCCGTCGCGCGCCACCTCGACGCCGCCGATGGAGATCGCCAGCCGGTCCCGGTCCGCCTTCTGGCCCGACTTGCCGACCGCCATGACGATGCGACCCCAGTTGGCGTCCTCGCCGGCGATCGCCGTCTTCACCAGCGGCGAGTCGGCGATGACCATCGCGATCCTCTTGGCCGCCCGCTCCGAAGCCGCCCCGGTGACGGCGATGCGGACCAGCTTGCTCGCCCCCTCGCCATCGCGCACCACCTGCATCGCCAGATCGTGCAGCAGGTCCTCGAGCTTGGTGCGGAAATCGCGCAGCGCCGGATCGCCCGGACCGTCCACCGTCACATGGGTCTCGCCCTTGCCGGTGGCGAACAGCAGGACCGTGTCGCTGGTCGACTGGTCGCTGTCGACGGTGACCGCGTTGAAGCTGCGGTTCACGCCCCGGGTCAGGAGCGCCTTCAGCACCGGTGCGGGCAGGGCCGCGTCGGTCACGACGAAGGACAGCATGGTCGCCATGTCGGGCGCGATCATGCCGGAGCCCTTGGCGATGCCGTTGATGGTCACCGGCACGCCGCGGATGTTCGCGGTGCGCGACGCCGTCTTGGCGAAGGTGTCGGTGGTCATGATGGTGGCCGCCGCGGTTTCCCAGGCGTCCTCCGTCAGCTCGGCCTTGGCCGCCGGCAGATGCTCGACGATCCGCTCGTAGCGCATCGGCTCGCCGATCACCCCGGTGGAGGACAGCAGGATCTCCGACGGATCGCAGCCCAGCGCCGCCGCCGCCGCCTTCGCCGTCTCCGCACAGGCCATCGCCCCGTGGGCGCCGGTGAAGACGTTGGCGTTGCCGGCGTTCACCACCAGCCCGCGGGCGGTGCCGGCGGGCAGGTGCGCGCGGCACCAGTCGATCGGTGCGCCCGGCATCTGGTTGCGGGTCAGCACACCGGCGACCGTGGTCCCCGGGTCGAACGCCATCAGAAGAACGTCGCGGCGGCCCTTGTACCGCACGCCGGCCTCCCGTGCCGCCATGCGGCATCCGGCGATCGGCGGCAGGGTCTGTTTCCTGGTCGGCGCCAGGGGGGAAACCGGCAGCGGCTTCATGGTCGTTCTTCCGTCAGCTTAAGCGGGGTGCAGAGGCGGGATCAGCGGGTCACTCGGCCGGGACCAGCGGCTTGCCGGTCGGCCCGAAGCGCTCGATCTTGGTGTCGCCGCGCAGCTTCTCCAGGCGGGCCTGGATCAGCTCGCGGGTCATCTCGGCGGTCAACTGGTCGTGCATATCCTCGAAGCTCGGGGCATCGGCGGTGCGCTTCTCCTCCAGCAGGATGACGTGCCAGCCGAACTGGCTCTTCACCGGCTCCTTGGTATAGGTGCCCGGCTCCAGCGCGAAGGCGGCGGCGGAGAATTCCGGCACCATCTGGCCGGCCTGGAACCAGCCGAGATCACCGCCCTGGGCGGCCGACGGGCCGGTCGACTTCTCGGCGGCAAGCTTGGTGAACTCCGCACCGTCGTTCAGTTCGGCGATCACCGCCTGGGCATCCTCCTCGCTGTCCAGCAGGATATGGCGGGCCTTGGCCTCTTCCTCGCCCGTCTGGCCGGCGACGGCCTCCTCATAGCGCTTGCGCAGGGCGTCCTCGGTCACCTCCGAGGCGATCGTCTGGGTCAGATACGCCTCGGCGATGACCTGATCGGCCGCCTCCTCGATCTTCGCCTTCACCTCGTCCTGGTCGGCGATGCCGCTGGCGCGCGCCGCACGGGTGATCAGGATCTGATCGACCGCCCGGTTCAGCATCGGCTCGTAGATCGCCTCCAGCGGAACCTGCTGATACTGAGCCGGCAGTTGGCTGCGCATCACCATCAGTTCGCCCAGCGTCACTTCCTTGTCACCGACGCGGGCGACCACGGTGGACGGGTCGACGTCGGAGGCGGCTCCGGCGGGAGCCTGCGTCTGCGCGACCACCGGTCCGCAGAATACGAGGCTGAGCGCCACCGAAGCGGCGGCGGTCGCGTGGCGCAGGGAGAGCATGGAACGTCCTTTCGAAACTTTCTTTACGGGTCTGTGTGCCCGTCTCGGATCAGCCTGGCTCGGTACGACGGACCGAGGCCCGTCGTCGATGGCCGGCAGGCGTATCAGATCGCCCGGTGGGCCACAAGAAAGCGCTGGTACACCGCGAGCCATGACACAACGATGGGACGATTGCCGGCCGCGGCAACCTGTCCCCGCCGCCCATCACCCGCTCCAGGTCGGGTCGAAGGGGACATGCACGTCCAGGTCCATGACCCAGCCGCCGTCGCGCGCCGGGTCGAAATCGCTGCCCTCGGCCCGGATCAGCACGCAGACTCCCTCTGTATCCTTGCTGATACCGAAGCGCGGCAGGTCGCGGCGGGCCTTGTCGACGATGGCGTTGGCGGTGGTGGCCTGGCCTTCGGTCTCGCCGGAATCGACGAAGAACCCGGGGGTGGGATCCTGCACGGCGCCCGAGGCCCGGATGTCGAAGACCACGCCCTTGGTGCGGAAGGTGAAGGCCCGACGGAAATGCACGCCGCCCACCTCGATGGCCAACCCGCCATGGCCGGCATCGACCGTGAGCCGCACATCCTCGAACGAGATGCCGACCGGCAGGCCTTCGTGATCGGCCGCATAGGTACGGTACTGGGCGATTGCGACGCGCACCCACTCCAGGGCTTCGGACGCGAAGGCATCCGCGAGGCCGGCGGTGCGCTCCGGCGGCACGCCCAGCAGGGTCTCCGCCATCTGGCGCAGCGCCTGACCGGCCCGGCGCAGGATCGCCTCAAGGTCGCCGCCGCCCAGGATTGCCGCCGCCCGGGACATGACCACCTCCGGCTGGCCGACCGCCGCGCCGGCGCCGCCATAGGCACGGTTGGCCCGGCGCATCGCCGCCCGGCTGGCGGCGGACGCCCGGCCGGTCCCGCCGTCGGTCGCGCCGCTGTCGGCGTTGTCGGCGGTGTCGGCGGTGTCGTCGCCGTCGTCATCGACCCGCCGGGACGGATCCTCCGGCCGCTCGCCTCGATGGCGCACGCGCACGCCTCCGGCCCCCGCTGCGTTTTGCACCGCAACGGGACGTGTGGGCGTCGTAGGGGTGATCGCGTCGACCATGATAGGTTAAGAATGGGTTAACCTTGACCTAAAGGCAATAAATCCGCCCGCTTCCGGCGAATTTTCCCCGGACCCCGCTTGCGTTGACAGGGCAGGTCTCGCCCCCTAAATCTGCTGCTCGAACCGCCGCGTCGGCTGGCGCGCGCACTTTTCGGGGACCATCCATGTTCGGCGGCATTGCCAGAGCCCTCTTCGGCTCGCAAAACGATCGTATTCTCAAAGGCTTGCGAAAGCACATCGAGACCATCAACGGTCTCGAGGGCGAAATGGCCGCGCTCTCCGACGAGGCGCTCCAGGCCAAAACCGCGGCCTTCCGGGAGCGTCTGGCCGCCGGAGAAACGGTCGACGACCTGATGGAGGAGGCCTTCGCGGTGGTCCGCGAGGCCGCCAAGCGGGTCCTCGGGCAGCGACATTTCGACGTACAGCTGCTCGGCGGCATCGTCCTGCACCAGGGCAAGATCTCCGAAATGAAGACCGGTGAAGGCAAGACCCTGGTCGCCACCCTGCCGGTCTATCTGAACGCCCTGCCCGCCAAGGGCGTGCATGTGGTCACCGTGAACGACTACCTGGCCCAGCGCGATGCCGCCTGGATGGGCCGGATCTACAGTTTCCTCGGCCTGACCGTGGGCTGCATCGTGCACGGCCTGGACGACAGCCAGCGCAAGGCGGCCTATGCCTGCGATGTGACCTACGGCACGAACAACGAGTTCGGTTTCGACTATCTGCGCGACAACATGAAGTTCCGGCTGGAGGACATGGCCCAGCGGGAATTCCATTACGCCATCGTCGACGAGGTGGACTCGATCCTGATCGACGAGGCGCGCACGCCACTGATCATCTCCGGCCCGGCGGACGACAGCTCCGATCTGTACCGCAAGATCGACGCGCTGATCCCGAGCCTGAAGGAAGAGCATTACGAGAAGGACGAGAAGCAGCGCACCGTCGCCCTCACCGACGAGGGCACCGAAGAGATCGAGCGTCTGCTGACCGAGGCCGGCATCCTGCAGACCGGCGCGCTCTACGACGTGAACAATGTCAGCCTGGTGCACCATGCCAACCAGGCCCTGCGCGCCCACAAGCTGTTCTCGCGCGACACCGACTACATGCTGAAAGACGACAAGGTCGTCATCATCGACGAGTTCACCGGCCGCGCGATGGAGGGCCGGCGCTATTCCGACGGCCTGCACCAGGCGCTGGAGGCCAAGGAGCGGGTCACCGTCCAGAACGAGAACCAGACGCTGGCCTCGATCACCTTCCAGAACTATTTCCGCCTTTATCCGAAGCTCGCCGGCATGACCGGCACGGCGCTGACCGAGGCGGCCGAGTTCCAGGAAATCTACGAGCTGGAAGTCGTCGAGATCCCGACCAACGTCCCGGTCGCCCGCCTGGACGAGGACGACGAGGTCTACCGCTCCGCGCGGGAGAAGTACGACGCGGTCGTCGAGATGATCGAGGAATGCCGCCTGCGCGGTCAGCCGGTCCTGGTCGGCACGGTTTCGATCGAGAAGTCGGAGGCCGTCGCCGAGGTCCTCAAGCAGCGCAAGATCCCGCACGAGGTCCTGAACGCCCGCTTCCACGAGCAGGAGGCCCGCATCATCGCCCAGGCCGGCCGGCCCGGCTCGGTGACCATCGCCACCAACATGGCTGGCCGCGGGACCGACATCCAGCTCGGCGGCAATATCGAGATGCGCCTCTCCCAGGCGCTCGACGGCGTCGAGGACGAGGCCAAGCGCGCGCAGATCACCGCCGAGATCACCGCCGACGTCGAGTCCGGCAAGAAGAAGGCGCTGGAAGAGGGCGGCCTGTGCGTGATCGCCACCGAGCGTCACGAGAGCCGGCGCATCGACAACCAGCTGCGCGGCCGTTCCGGCCGTCAGGGCGATCCGGGCCGCTCGAAGTTCTTCCTGTCCCTGGAAGACGACCTGATGCGCATCTTCGGGTCCGACCGCATGGACGGCATGCTGAAGAAGCTGGGCCTGCAGGACGGCGAGGCGATCGTCCATCCCTGGATCAACAAGGCGCTGGAGAAGGCGCAGCAGAAGGTCGAGGCGCGCAACTTCGAGATCCGCAAGCAGCTCCTGAAGTTCGACGACGTCATGAACGACCAGCGCAAGGTCGTCTACGAGCAGCGCCGCGAGATCATGCGCCAGCCGGACGTCCACGAGATGGTCACCGACATGCGCCACGAGGTGATCGAGGACATCGTCGCCCGGGCGATCCCGGAAGGCACCTACTCCGAACAGTGGGACCTGGACGGGCTGCATGCCGAGGTGCTGCGCCTGCTCGGCCTCAACCTGCCGGTGCAGGACTGGGGCAAGGAAGAGGGCATCGCCGAGCGCGAGATCCTGGAGCGCATCCGCGACACCTCCAACCGGCGCATGGCGGAGAAGACCGTCAATTTCGGCCGCGACCTGATGCGCATGGCCGAGAAGCAGCTCCTGCTCCAACTGCTGGACCAGCAGTGGAAGGACCACCTGCTCTCGCTCGACCACCTGCGCCAGGGCATCAACCTGCGCGCCTATGCCCAGAAGGACCCGCTGAACGAGTACAAGCGCGAGGCCTTCTCCCTGTTCGAGGCGATGCTGGCAGACCTGCGCGGCCAGGTGACATCCATGCTGTCGCATCTGGAGATCCGCACCCAGTCTCCGGAGGAGATCGAGGCGCGGATGGCCGCCGAGCGGCTGGCCCACGAGATGCACGAGACCCGGGCCGATCCGGCCCTGGCCAGCGACGTGATCGGCACCGTGGAGGACGATCAGGAGCTGCGGGCCACCGGCACCGACGGTGTGCCCCCGCCCCAGCGTTCCGCCTCCTCCCGGGTCAGCGCCGATCCGAAGGATCCCTCCACCTGGGGCAAGGTCCAGCGCAACGCGCCCTGCCCCTGCGGCTCCGGCAAGAAGTACAAGCACTGCCACGGCGCCCTGAACTGACCGGCCGCTGAGCCCCCCGTTTCCCGCCGACCGACTCCTACCGGCGGAGCCTGCGCCCGCTTCCCGTGCCACCACCGCTCCCCGCGTGGCCGGGTAGCGGACGCGGGCTTGTTCCCGCGCTCCGGCCGCCGCATGATCGCCGAAACAAACAAGATCATACCCGGAGGAAGCAGATGAACGTCGACGCGCCGTCGTCCGTTCCGGCCAAGGCCATTGTCGAGGCGATCAGCCAGATCAAGCAGGTTCTCGGCGACAAGGGGTGGCTCGAGGAGCCCACCGACACTCTGAAATACCGCACCGACTGGCGCGGCGGCACGGTCGGCGAGGCCCTGCTGGTCGCCCGCCCGGACAGCACCGAGCAGGTCTCCCGGGTCGTCCGCCTCTGCCACGGCGCCGGCATCGCCGTGACGGCCCAGGGCGGCAATACCGGCCTGGTCCTGGGGTCGATCCCGACCGAACCGCAGCCGTCGATCGTGGTCTCCCTCGACCGCATGACGAAGATTCGCGCGCTGGACGCCGACAATTTCGCGTTGGTGGCCGAGGCCGGCTGCGTGATCCAGACCCTGCAGCAGGCCGCCGCCGAGGTCGGGCGCCTGTATCCGCTGTCGCTCGCCTCCGAAGGCTCGTCCACCGTTGGCGGGACGCTCTCGACCAATGCCGGCGGCAACAACACGATCAAGTTCGGCAATGCCCGCGAGCAGGTGCTGGGGCTGGAAGTGGTGCTGCCCGACGGCACCGTATTCGAAGGGCTGAACACCCTGCGCAAGAACAACACCGGCTACGACCTCAAGCAGCTGTTCATCGGCGCCGAGGGCACGCTCGGCATCATCACCGCCGCCGCCATGCGGCTGATGCCGGCCCCGAAGCTGCGCGAGACGGCGATGCTGTCGGTGCCCACTCCGGAAGCCGCCCAGACCCTGCTGTCGCGCGCCCGCGAGCTGTCCGGCGACACCGTCATCGCCTTCGAGCTGATGCCCCGGCGCTGCATCGATCTGGCGATGAAGCACATCGAGGGCATCGTCGATCCCATCGACACGCCCTCGCCCTGGTACGTGCTGATGGAGATGGCGACGTCGTCGGAGATCGACGACCTGCGCGGCAAGCTGGAGGCGATCTTCGGCGAGGCGATGGAGAACGGCCTGGTCACCGACGGCGTGATCGCCGAGAGCGAGACCCAGCGCGCCCAGATCTGGCGCATCCGCGAGGAACAGGCCGAGGCCGGCCGGCGCGAGGGCGGGTCGATTTCCTGCGACGTGTCGGTCCCGGTGAGCCGGGTGGCGGAATTCCTGGCCCAGGCCAGGGAGATGTGCGAGCGCGAGCTGGAGGGCGTGCAACTCAACACCTTCGGCCATATGGGCGACGGCAACATCCACTACGGCATCCGCAAGCCGGAGAGCATGAGCGACGCGGCCTGGGGCCAGCGCAAGGGCGACATGTCGGACCGGATCAGCGCGCTCTGCGCCGAGTTCGGCGGCAGTTTCTCCGCCGAGCACGGCATCGGCGGCCTCAAGCGCGAGGACTTCCGCCGCTACACCCCGCCGAGCCGGGTCGCCCTGATGCAGGCCATCAAGGCCGCCATCGACCCCGACGGCGTCATGAACCCGGGGAAGATCTTCTAGGGGGACCAAACTACCCCCATCGTCTTCCCGGCCTTGAGCCGGGATCCAGGACAGGAGCGGCTGGAGCGTTCGAGGTCTTCCCTGAAACGCTCCAGCAAGCGTCGCCCTCGGTCCCGACGCAGGTCCGGGAAGACGGCAAACGGGTTGGTGCTTCCCCTCACTCCCCCGGCTGCGGCGCCGCGAGCGGGCGGGTGCGGGGCAGGAAGATCACCGCCACCGTGATCACCGCCGCGCACCCGGCGCAGATGAGAAACAGCGTCGAGAACCCGGCCCCGAAGGCGTGCAGCCCCGAGATCGCCGGCACCGCCGTCGCCGCGATGGCAAAGGACAGCACGTACTTGATCGCATAGACCCGGCCGCGCCAGTGCTCCGGCGTGTTGCGGGCGATCAGGGTGTCGGTGATCGGGATCTGACCGAAGACCAACATCATCATCGCCAGCGACACCGCCAGCATCACCGAGCCGGTCGCCTGGGCCGCGACCAGGAACACCGCCACGTCGCCGAGCGCGAGCAGCAGGAACACCAGCTTGGTCGAATACCGGTCGATCAGATGGCCGACCGCGATCTGGGTGAAGGCAGCGACCGCATAGACCAGGGCGATCAGCGAGCCGGCCTCCGTCCCGCTCACCGCCAGCGACGCCACCTGCTTGTCGTCGAACACCTTGGGCAGCGAGATCGTGGTCGCGTTGAAGATGAAGCCGCCGAACGCCGTGGCGACGAAGACCACCGCCAGCACCGTCTTCCAGTCGGCGGCGGGCTGCGCCCCCGTCTTGCGCGCCACGGTGCCCGCATGGGTCGCCGCCTGCCCCGCCGCCGAGCGGCAATGCAACATCCACAGCACGCCGATCGCCACCGCGAGGCAGCCCGGCACCACGAAGGCGAAGCGCCAGCCCGCCAGATCGGCGAGCGCCCCGGCGACCAGGGCCGAGGCGGCCACACCCATGTTGCCCCAGACCCCGTTCACCCCGAGCCGCTTTCCGACCTTGCCGCCTGCCGCCGCGGCACCCTGGCTGACCATGGCGATGCCGACCGGGTGATAGATCGCCGCGAACATGCCGATCAGGAACAGGCAGACCGCGATCTGCCAGCGCTCCTGGGCCAGGCCGGTCAACGCCGTGGTGGCGCCGATGCCGACGAAGAACACCGCCAGCATGGTCTCCCGGCTCCAGCGATCCGCCAGCCAACCCGCCGGCAGAGAGAACGCCCCGAACGCGATGAACCCACCAGTGGAGAGCACCAGGATCTCGGCGTAGCTCGCCCCCATCTCCGCCGCCATGATCACCGCCACGGCGGGGAACAGCAGCATCATCAGATGGTCGACCGCGTGGCCGATGTTGAGAAACAGGAACCGGGTGTCGAGACGCATGCAATCCTCCCGCGAGCGATGACGCCCCATCCTCCATCTTGTCCGCCTTGCCGTCCTTCGACAGACTGTCAATCGATGTTGCAAACAGGACAAGACACCCGGAACCGGGTCAGCCCCGGCGGCGGCAGCCCGGACGTCCGCGACCGCCAGCACTGGCCGAAGGCGATCGTCGGCTATGCGGTCGACTACGTGCCCGGCCATTCCACCGGCTGGCACCAGCACGATCGCGACCAGTTGGTCCATGGCGAGCGCGGGGTGATGACGGTGCGCACCGACGACGGCGCCTGGATCGTGCCGCCGGGCTACGCGGTGTGGGTGCCCGCCGGGGTGGTGCACGAAGTCCGCGCCGCCTCTGCCGTGGCCATGCGCACGCTCTACCTGCGCCGCGACGCCTGCGTGCCGATCGGGCCGCGCTGCCGGGTGGTGTCGGTCCCGACATTGGTGCGGGCGCTGATCTCCCGGGTGGTGGCGCTGCCCCGGGACTATCCGGAGACCGGCGCCGAGGCCCGGCTGGTGGCGGTGCTGGCCGACGAGCTGGCGGACCTGCCCTCGGCCCCGCTCGACCTGCCGCTGCCGCGCGACCGCCGGGCGCTGGCCGTGGCCGACGCGCTGATCGCCGATCCGGCGGACGGGCGCGACCTGGCCGACTGGGGCAAACGGGCGGGGGCCAGCACCCGCACCCTGGCCCGGCTGTTCCAGGGGGAGACGGGGATGTCCTTCGGCCGCTGGCGCCAGCGCCGCCGCCTGCTCGCCGCCCTGGAGCGGCTGGCCGCCGGCGAGCCGGTGACGGCCGTCGCCCTCGACCTCGGCTATGCCAGCCCGAGCGCCTTCATCGCCATGTTCCGCCGCACCCTCGGCGCCCCGCCGACGCGATACCTGAAGACCCCGCCCCACCGCCAAGGATCCGCCGGATGACCGAGACCCGCTTCCGCAACGCCCGCCTGCCCGATCGCGGGACCGTCGACATCACGATCCGCGACGGCCTGTTCGCCGCCTTCGACGCGCCCGGCGGGACCGACGGCGAGGATCTGGGCGGCAAGCTGGTGCTGCCGGGGCTGATCGACGGGCATATCCACCTGGACAAGACCTTCCTCGGCCTGCCCTGGCGACCGCACCGGGCCGGGCCGACCGTGCCCCACCGGATCGCGGCGGAGAAGGACGGGCGGTCAGACCTCGCCCTGTCGGTGGAGCAGCGGGCGAGGAACTTCCTGGCCCGCGAGGCGGCGAACGGCACGGTCGCCCTGCGAAGCCACGTGGATATCGACCCCGAGAGCAAGCTGGACCACCTGCACCAGGTATTGGCGGCGCGCGAAGCCTTTGCCGGCATCGTCGACGTGCAGCTCGTCGCCTTCCCGCAGTCCGGCGTCCTGATCGCGCCCGGCGTCGCCGATCTGCTGGACGCCGCCCTGTCGGAGGGGGCGGAGCTGATCGGCGGCATCGATCCGGTCGGGATCGAGGGCGACATGGAGGGGCATCTCGACGTGATCTTCCGCCTCGCCGAGAAGCACGGGGTCGGGGTGGACATCCACCTGCACGACCCGGGGCATCGCGGCGCGCTGGAGCTGCGCGCCATCGCCGAGCGGACCGCGGCCCTGGGGATGCAGGGAAAGGTGACGGTCAGCCATGCCTTCGCGCTGGCCACCGTGGACGACCGCACGCTCGACCTCACCATCGCCGACCTGCGCGATGCCGACGTGGCGATCCTGACCAGCGCCCCCGGGACCGGACACCTGATCCCGGTGGTGAAGCTGCGCGAGGCGGGGGTGCGGGTCTTCGCCGGGTCGGACAACGTCCGCGACGCCTGGTCGCCCTTCGGCAACGGCGACATGCTGGAGCGGGCGATGCTGGTGGCCTATCGGGCGGGCCTGCGCACCGACGCCGGGATCGCGCTCGCCTTCGACCTGTGCGCCGGCGCTGCCGCCCAGGCGATCGGGTACGGACCCTACGGGCTGGAGATCGGCGCGCGGGCGGATTTCGTGGCGGTCGCGGCCGAGACCCTGGCCGAGGCGGTGGTCGACCGGCCGATGCGCGCGCTCGTGGTCAAGGGCGGCCGGGTGACGGCGCGGGACGGGGCCGTGGTTTAAGACTTCCCGATCGTCATCCCGGGGCCGCCCGGACTTGATCCGGAAGGCGCCCGGGACCCAGGCCCCGTCACTCGAACCGGGTCCCGGCCGATCTCCGGGTCAAGCCCGGAGCTCGCCGGGATGACGATGAGGCGTAAAGCCGCTCAGCGCTTGTACGGATAGAAGCTCACGTCGTTGAACAGGCTGTTCTCCTGCTTCTCCAGGGCGCCCAGCTTGGCGCTCTCCTGGGTATAGGCGATCCAGTCCGGATCCTTCCACATGGCGGCGCGCTTGGCCTCACGGTCGCCCGCGCTCTCATAGGCCCAGATGTGGATGTAGCAGTTCGGGTCGCCGGTCTCGCATTTGGCGTAGAGCACCGGGTCGCCCAGATGCTTGGCCTGGGGCGCCTTGCCCAGGCGCTCGTAGAGCTCGAGATGTTTGCCGATGGTGCCGGGACGGCAGGTGTATTTGCGCACGTCGAACAGCATGATGGTTTCCTCCTGGATCGCGTTCTTGGCGAGTGCCGCGGCGAGAGTAGCGCAGGCAGGCCGCCGCGAAAGCCCCCGGATTGCCCCGCTGATCGCCCCACTGATCGCCCCGCTGATTTCCCACCGAATACCCCGGCGATTGTGCAGTAGCGAAAAGCGGGTTGCGCCGCGCGGGCGCCATGCCGTCAACTGCGCCCACTGCAACCGGACCCAGGATCGCCCATGACCTCCACCGCTTCCTCGCGTCAGCGTGTCGCCGTCATCGGCCTCGGGGGCATCGGCGGTGCGGCCGCCGGCGCGCTGACCCATGCCGGCCGGCACGACGTGATCGCCTGCGGCCGCCGCCCGCTGGAGCGGATGCGGGTCGACCTGCCCGACGAGAGCGTCGAGGTGGCGATGACCGTGCTGACCGATCCGGCGGACGCCTCCCCGGTCGACTGGGTGCTGCTGACCACCAAGGCCCAGGACACCGACGGCGCCGGCGCTTGGCTGCGCGCGCTGTGCGGACCGGATACCACCGTCGCCGTCATGCAGAACGGCATCGACCACGCCGAGCGGATCGCCTCCTATGCCGGCGGTGCGGAGGCCCTGCCGGTGATCGTCTACTACAACGGCGAGCGGATCGCCGACGACCATGTGCGCATGCGCCATATCAGCGACGCCGACATCGCCCTGCCGGACACCGACACCGCCCAGGCCTTCATCGACCTGCTCGAGGGCACGCCGATCCAGGCGGTGCGCGCGCCCGATTTCACCGCCCGGCAGTGGCAGAAGCTGCTGATCAACATCGTGGTCAACCCGGTCACCGCCCTGACCCGTCAGCGCCAGGGGGTGCTGCAGCGCGAGGACATCCAGACCCTCACCACGGCGCTGCTGGAGGAAGCGGCCGCCGTCGCCGAGGCGGAAGGAGCCGGCCTGCCGGCCAGTGTCGCCGCCGATACCCAGCGCCTGGTCCTCACCTTCCCGCACGATGCCGGCTCGTCGATGTATTTCGACGCGCTGGCCGGCCGCCGCCTGGAGGCCGAGGCGCTGACCGGCGCCGTGGTCCGCGCCGGCGCGCGGCACGGCATCCCCACCCCGATGAACGGCGCGATGCTGGCGCTGCTGCGGGCGCTGAGCGACGGGATGGGGACGTGACGGACCGGCGGTAATTGTACCCGTCGTCCCTACAAATCAGGACCTTGCCAAGCTCTGTCCACCCCTCTCCGTCGTCCTGACGAAAGTCAGGACCCTGCGCCGGAGGCCGGTCACAGGTACCGACGGGCGGCGGTCGGAGCAGGTTGCGACGCCAGGGGCTTGATCCTGATTTGCATCAGGATGACGGCGGGGGAGCGGAAGCCTGATCCTGAATCGCACCAGGAGGACGGCTGATGTCGGGCGGGTGCCTCACATCAGCCCGATCTCCTTCGCCTCCGCCGCCAGCGAGTCCCGGAAATCCGGGTGCGCGATGGCGATCAGCGACCGGGCGCGCTCGCTCAGCGACCGGCCCTTCATATCCGCCATGCCGAATTCGGTGACGATGAACTGGGTGTCCACCCGCGGATCGGTGACGGTGGTGTTGGCGAGCTGCGGCACGATCCGGCTGACCGAGCCGCCCTTGGCGGTCGAATGCAGGGCGATGAACGACTTGCCGTGGGGGGCCAGATAGGCGCCTCGCACGAAGTCGAGCTGGCCACCGGTGCCGCTGAACTGGTGGCCGTTCAGCGCCTCGGAATTCACCTGTCCGGTCAGGTCGACCTGCAGGGCGGCGTTCACCGAGATCATGTGGCGGTTCTTGCGGATCACCGCCGGGTTGTTCACCCAGGTCGCCGGATAGCCGACGATGGACGGGTTGTCGTCCATGAAGTCGTACATGTCGGCATCGCCGAGGGCCAAGGTGAAGACGTGCTTGTAGCGCATGATCGTCTTGGCCTCGCCGGTCAGGACCCCGCGGCGCATGAGCTCGATCATCGGCGGCGACAGCAGTTCGGAATGCAGGCCGAGCCGCTTGTGCCCGCGCAGCTCCGCCAGCACCGCCTCCGGCACCCCGCCGACCCCCATCTGCAGCGTCGCCTCGTTCGGGATCAGCGCGGCGATCGACTTGCCGATGAGAAGATCCTCCGGCCCCGGCGCGTGCGAGGGCAGCTCCATCAGCGGCGCGTCATGCTCGATCACCGCGTCGACCTGGCTGATATGCAGCAGGTTCTCGCCGAAGGTGCGCGGCATGTTGCGGTTGACCTCGACGATCACCCGCCGCGCCTTGCGCACCAGCTCGGCGGCATAGTCCGGGTTGGTGCCCAGGCTGAAATGCCCCGAGCGGTCCATCGGCGAGACGGTGGTCACGAAGGTGTCGGGCCGGATCTGCTCGGTCAACAGGCGGCCGACCTGGTGGAACATGGAGGGCACGAAATGCACCCAGACTTCGCCCCGCTTCAGTCCCTCCTCGGCGAAGGCCCGGTCGTGGCCGCTCATGAACAGGACGTTGAGCTTGAGCACGTCCATCAGCTCCGGCTTCAGGATCGTCTCGGTCGCCGCCCTGCTGGCGTGCATGTAGTAGAGGTTCAATCGGCTCAGCCCCCGGCGCTCCCGCGCCCGCTCGGCCAGGGCCGCCATGAAGGCCGGCGGCATCGCCACGCCCATGCCCAGCACGAGGGTGCTGGCGTCGTCCAGACTGTCGGCGGCATCCGGTGCGCTGACGGTCTTGGCGGCAAGATCGGTATCGTAAGCCATCGTGCGCTCCCTCTGTTCCAACACCGGGGGCTCAGCCCACCACGTTGTAGCCGTTATCCACATAGACCACGTTGCCGGTCATCCCGGCCGCGGCCTCCGACGCGAGGAAGGCGGCAACGTCGCCGACCTGTTCGATGGTGACCAGCGCGTGGTTCGGCGCCCGGGCCGCCGCCTGGTCCATCAGCTCGTCGAACCGGTCGATCCCCGACGCCGCCCTGGTCTTCAGCGGGCCGGGCGACACCGCATAGACCCGGATGTTCTTGGGCCCCAGTTCCACCGCCAGGTAGCGCACGCTCGCCTCCAGCGCCGCCTTCACCGGTCCCATCAGGTTGTAGCGGTCGACGACCTTCTCGGCGCCGTAATAGCTCATGGTCATCAGCGCACCGCCGTCTTTCATCAGCGGCTCGGCGTGCCGGGCCATGCGGATGAAGGAATGGCAGGACACGTTCATCGCCATGTCGAACCCCTCGCGCGAGCAGTCGGTGACCCGTCCGTGCAGGTCCTCGCGCGGCGCGAAGGCGATGGAGTGCAGCAGAAAATCCAGCTTTCCCCAGCGCTCTGCCAGCGCCGCGAACAGCGCCTCCACCTGCCCCTCCTCGCGCACGTCGCAGGGCAGGAACAGCTCAGCCCCCAGGGCCGCGCTCAGCGGCTCCGTATAGGGCCGGGCCTTGTCGTTCAGATAGGTGACCGCCAGGTCGGCACCGGCCTGGCGAAAGGCCTGGGCGCAACCGAAGGCGATGGAGCGGTCGTTGGCGATGCCGACGACGAGCCCCTTCTTACCATGGAGCGAGAGTTTCATGAGCCGGTCCCGTGTCTGTGAAGGGCGCGGCCGCGAACCGCCCCCGATTGACCCCTGTCATTGTGCAATGCAGCAGAGCTGCCGCAACCGTACAGTGATCCAGATCAACACGTCTCAGACTTCAAGAAAGCTTCACAATCGACCCGGCGGCGTGTTCATTTATGCCCATGATTTCCATATCCCACGGCGAATGGCTCGAAACACCCAAGCCCGCCGCCTCAGACCACCTGATCTGCGCCATCGGCGACGTTCACGGGCGCGCCGATCTTCTCGAACCGCTGCTGGAAGCCCTATCGGAGGACGTGTCCGGCCCGGGGGTGGAGCGGGTGACCAACATCTTTCTCGGCGACCTGATCGACCGTGGCCCGTATGTGAAGGACACGCTGGGTCTCGCCGCCGGCGGGCTGGCCATGTTCTGCGACGAACGGGTGCCGGTGGAGGACGTCCTGCTGCTCGGCAACCACGACGTCTGGCTGAAGGCGGCGCTGGAGGAGACCCTCCACGTGGACGAGCTCCATGTCTGGCAGTCCAACGGGGCGGTGGAGACCTGGCACGATTTCGCCGTCGCCGCCTCGGACCGGCCGGACCGGATCGTCGACACCCTGCGCCGGAACATGCCGGAGATCGTCGCCGAGGCGGTGGCCCGCATGGTGCCGATGCACCGGATCGGCGACTGGGTCTTCGTCCATGCCGGGCTCGATCCGCGCCGGCCGCTGGAGGACCAGCCCGAGGAGATCGTCACCTGGATCCGCGACGCCTTCCTGGAACCGGAGGACGGCTGGCCGTTCGAGGTGGTGGTGGTGCACGGCCACACCCCGGAGGAGCCCTTCGAGGAGCCGACGATCCGGCGCCACCGCATCAACCTGGACACCGGCGCGGTGTTCACTGGCGTGCTGACCGCCATCCAGATCCGCAACGACCGCATGCGCTTCGTGCAGGCGAGCGGGTAGCGCGGCGGCAGTGGAGCACGATCGTCCCCCGTCCCAGTCTTCCTGATTTGCATCAGGATGACGGGAAGGGAGGAGAGGGCTACTCCCCCGAGCGCTGCTCCTTGGGGATGAGGTCGTGCAGGGCCAGGGCCAGTTCGGCGATCGGCTGGGTCTGAATGATCACCGTGCCGGGGCCGCTGATATGGGTGACGAACAGGCCCTCGCCGCCGAACACCAGGTTCTTGACACCGCGCTGGAACGCGATGTCGTAGTCGCAGGTCGACGAGAAGCCGACCAGGCAGCCGGTATCCACCGTCAGGGTCTCTCCCGCCGCGAGCTGGCGCTCGATCAGGGTGCCGCCGGCGCCGAGAAAGGCCCAGCCGTCGCCCTCCAGCTTCTGCAGGATCAGCCCCTCGCCGCCGAACAGGCCGGAGGTCAGCCGCTTGGTCAGCGCAACGGTGATCTCGATGCCGCGCGCCGAGGCCAGATAGGCCCGGCGCTGGCAGTAGAAGGCGCCGCCCTGCTTGGCCAGATCCAGGGGCCGGATCTGCCCCGGCATCGGCGAGGCGAAGGACACCCGGCGGCGCTGACGGCCCTCGTTGGCGAAGAAGGTCATGAAGAAGGTCTCGCCGGAGACCTTGCGCAGGATGCTGCCGAAGAAGCCGCCGGGCATCTCGGTCGACATGGTGATGTCCGGCTCCATCATCACCATGGCGCCGGCCTCGGCCTGGACCGCCTCGCCCGGATCGAGCGTGATGGTCAGCATCGGCGAGAAGTCGCCCTCGATCTCGTAGTCGATTTCGTCGGCCATCGGCCCGGCTCCCTGCGGTCAGGTTGGGGGGAGCGGCAGGCTACACCACCAGCCGGATCAGGGCGACCGCGGCCAATGCGCCGAACAGCGCGAAGATCGCGGTGATCCCGGCCCGCAGAATCGCGACGGCTACGGCGATCGCGACCGCCGCCGCCCAGCCGCCGTCGATCACGATCGGCGCCAGGATCGAGACCACCAGCGCGCCCGGCAGGTGGTTGAGCGCGCGACGCACGAAGCCGCCCTCCGGCACCAGGCCCATGAGCCAGAAGCCGGAAATCCGAGTCACCCAGGTCGCCACCGCCATGGCCAGGATCGACAGCCAGACCAGCGCGTCCTCACTCACGGCTCAGCCCTCCGACCGCCGCACCGACGAGACCGCCGGCGACCACGTGCCAGGTCCCGTGCGGCAGGAGCGCGTGGACCACGACCGCCACCGCCGCCGCGACGACCCAGGGATGCAGGTGGCGCACGCCCGGCCAGAGCGAGGGCAGGGTGAGGGCGAAGAAGGCCGGCACGATCATGTCCACGCCGAAGGTCTTGGGATCGGCGATCAGGTTGCCCGCCGCCTGCCCCACGCCGGTGCCGGACACCCAGCCGAGCCACATGACCAGGCCGCTGCCGACCAGAATGGCGCCGTCCAGCTCGCCCTTGCGCCGGACCGCCATGGCCTGGGCCCAGTTGGCGTCGGTCATCATCAGCAGGGCGGCGTGGGAGCGCAGCAGCGGCAAGCCCCTCAGCCAGGGCCGCAGGGCGGCGCCCATCACCACGTGGCGGATGTTGATGGCGAAGGCGGCGATGGCGAGGCCGAGCACGGCCGGCGGGAAGGTCCAGACATCCATCGCCACCATCTGCGAGGCACCAGCGAAGACCAGCGCGCTCATGCCCATCGCCTGGGCGAGGCTGAGTCCGGTGTCGCCGGCCAGAATCCCGAAGCCGAGACCACCGAAGAACGACGCGAAGGCCAGCGGCAAGCACATCCGCGCACCGCGCCGGACGCCGTCCCAGGTGAAGATCACGGATGGGGTGTCGGATTTCATGGACAACCCTCTAACCGGTTATATAGTCATAGACAACATGAAGCTGACGAAGCGCTCCGACAATCCGCTGCTGGCCGGGTATTACACCGGCGGCGGGCTCCTGTGTCTGGATTTCGTCAACACGGTGGACTGGCGGACGTCTGCCAACCCGGCCGAGTTTCTGACCGGCGGCGAGGCGGTGGATGCCTGGCTCGCCCTGGCGCTCGACCGGCCGCCGATGCATCTGACCGACGCGGCCGTTGCCGGGCTGCGCGACCTGCGCGAGGCCCTGTACCGGCTGATCACCGGCAGTCCCCGCAGCGGCGATCTGGCGGTCCTGAACCGGGCGCTGGGCCAGGGCGGCGACCGCCGGAGCCTGACCAAAGGACCCGACGGCTATCGCTGGGCGCTGCAGGAGGAGGCGACCGGTCTCGCCGTGCTGAAGGCCGCGCTGGCCCGAGACACCGCCGACCTGCTGGTCGACCCTGAGCGACTGGCCAAAGTGAAGGAGTGCCAGGGCAAGGGCTGCGGCTGGCTGTTCCTGGACGAGAGCCGCGGCGGCAACCGGCGCTGGTGCTCGATGCAGAGTTGCGGCAACCGGGCCAAGGCCCGTGCCCACTACCACCGATCGAAGGCCCCCAGCCCCTGAGACCTTGTACGGTCCGGCGCACGCAATATATCAAGGCAGAACTTGTTTTAAGGAGACTGCCATGACCGTCCCCCGCAAGGCGCGCGCCGTCGGCTTCAATCACGTGGCCCTGGAGGTCGGCAATATCGACGAGGCCCTGGAATTCTACGGAAAAATCTTTGATTTCAAGCTCCGCAGCAAGAGCGAGACCTCCGCCTTCATCGATCTGGGCGACCAGTTCCTGGCGATGCAGCAGGGCCGCCGGCAGTCGCCGGACGACGGCCGGCATTTCGGGCTGGTGGTCGACGACCGCGACGCGGTGCGCGAGGCCCTGACCCGCGAGGGCGTCCAGGTCCTGCCCGGACGCTTCCTCGATTTCCTCGACCCGTGGGGCAACCGGATCGAGATCGTGCCCTACGACAACATCCAGTTCTCCAAGACCGACGCCGTGCTGCGCGGCATGGGCATGGCGGATCTGGAGAAGAACGAGAGCGCGAGGAAGGAACTCGCCGAGAAGGGCATGGGTCCCGCCTGAGGCGGCTTACGCCACCTTGCCGCCGAGCTCGTCCTCGATGAAAGCGCGGATGATGCTCTGCATGTCGGTGTCGCGCTTGAAGCCCATGGCCTCGGCCCGCTTGGTCTCCAGCCGGGCCGGCCATCCGTAGACGATCTTCTCGATCGCCGGATCCTTCTGCCATTTCACCCGCGCCGCGACATCGGGGCCGGCGACCTCCGCCAGCGCGTCGACCATGCCCTTCACCGTGGCGGTGAAGCCGGGCAGCGGCACCGTGCGCCACGGCCCGAAGGCCGCACCGTCCAGGTCATGGGCGTGGCGCGTGTTGGCGACGATGGTGCGCGGGCTGGCCAGCCACATCTCGGTCTCCGGCGCGACCGGACAGATCGCCTCGTCGCCCTGCAGCGGCTCGCGGATGATCGAACTGGCGAAGGTGGAGGCCGCCTTGTTCGGCTTGCCCGGCCGCACCACCACCGTCGGGTAGCGCAGGCTGCGGCCGTCCACGTAGCCTTTGCGCGCGTAGTCGTTGACCAGCAGCTCGCCGATCGCCTTCTGCACGCCGTAGGAGTTCTGCGGGGTGATCTGCTGGTTGTCGGTCACCACGTCCGGCAGGTCGCCGCCATACACCGCGCAGGAGCTGGAGAACACCATCCTCGGTTTGTTGCCGTGCTTGCGGGCCAGTTCCAGGATCGTGCGGGTGGCATCCAGGTTCACCGCCATGCCCAGATCGAAATCCGCTTCCGCCCCGGCGCTGACGACGGCGGCGAGGTGGAACACGCTGTCGGTATCGCCGCGGATCGCGTCGGCCAGCAGGTCCGGGTCGGTGACGTCGCCGACCACTGAGCGCACGCGGCCGTCTTCGGTCAGCTCGTCCGGAGCGGCGACCATGTCGGCCAGCACCACCTCCTCGACCCCGAGTTCGTTGTCGTCGAGCAGGGCGCGGGCGAGCTTCTTGCCGAGGAATCCGGCGCCGCCGGTGATCGCGATCTTCATGGTATCCGTCCCCTCATCAGGTCTTTTTCTGTTTCGGCGGTCAGCGGGTCAGCGCCTTGAACCAGCCCAGGCCTTCCACCGTCCCCGCCTTGGGGCGGTACTCGCAGCCGACCCAGCCGTCATAGCCAAGCCTGTCCATGGTCTCGAACAGGTAGGGATAGTTGACCTCGCCGATATTCGGCTCGTGCCGGTCGGGCACGCCGGCGATCTGCACGTGGCGGATGATGTCCAGGTGCTTCTCGAAGGTCTTGGCGGTGTCGCCCTGCATGATCTGGCAGTGGTAGAAGTCGAACTGCAGTCCGACATTGTCGGCGCCCACCGCCTCGATGATGGTCCGGGCCTGCTCCTGATAGTTCAGGAAATAGCCCGGAATGTCGCGGGTGTTGATCGGCTCGATGATCAGGGTCTTCCCCGCCGCCGCCGCCTTGGGTGCGGCGCGCTTCAGGTTCGACACCAGCGTGTCGGTGCAGGCTTCCGGCGTCATGCCGTCGGTCATGATGCCGCTCATCACGTGCAGCAACTCGTTGCCGATCACCTCGGCATAGGCGAGCGCGGTGTCGATGGCGGCGTCGAACTCCTCCTCGCGGCCCGGCATGGCGCCCAGCCCGCGCTCACCTTTGGTCCAGTCGCCCGGCGGCAGGTTGAACAGCGCCTGGGTCAGGCCGGCGGCCTCCAGCTTGGCGCGGATCTCCACCGCCTCGTGCTCGTAGGGGAACAGGAATTCCACCCCGTCGAAGCCGGCCATCTGGGCGGCGTCGAAGCGGTCGAGGAAATCCACCTCGTTGAACATCATCGACAGATTGGCGGCGAATTTCACCATGGCGTCCCGATCCCGTGTCCTTATGATTTGCGCCAACGATACGCGGGCGACCGGGCGCGGCCAAGGCCCCGGAGGCGTCCATCACAAAAGCGACGATCGGGAGGACCGAATGGCACCAATCCTGGGCTGCGTGGCCGACGACTTCACCGGGGCGACCGACCTTGCCAACAATCTGGTGCGCGGCGGCATGCGGACGGTGCAGCTCATCGGCGTGCCGGGACCGGACACCGACGTGCCCGACGTGGACGCCATCGTCGTCGCGCTGAAATCCCGCACCAACCCGGCGGCCGAGGCGGTGCAGATGTCCGTCGCCGCGCTGGACTGGCTGAAACAGGCGGGCTGCCAGCGCTTCCTGTTCAAATACTGCTCGACCTTCGACAGCACGGACGAGGGCAATATCGGACCGGTGGCCGACGCCCTGCTCGACCGGCTGGGCGCCGATTTCACCATCGCCTGCCCGGCCTTTCCGGAGACCGGGCGGACGATCTTCAAGGGCCATCTGTTCGTCGGCGACCAGCTCCTCTCCGACACCCATATGCGCCACCACCCGCTGACCCCGATGACCGACAGCAATCTGGTGCGGGTGCTCGGCCGCCAGACGGAGCGCAAGGTCGGCCTGATCCAGCACCAGGACATCCAGCGCGGGGTGGAGGCCATCCGCGCCAAGGTCGCGGATCTGCGGCGGGACGACTACGGCTATGCCATCCTCGATTCGGTGGATGACGACCAGCTCCACACCGCCGGCGAAGCGCTGGCCGATCTCGACCTGATCACCGGTGGCTCCGGCATCGCCATCGGTCTGCCCGAGGCTTATCGCAAGCGCGGCCTGCTCAAGGCGTCCGCCGGCTCGAACGAGGTGCCAGCGATCGCCGGCAAGGCGGCGGTGGTCGCCGGGTCCTGCTCGGCGGCGACCCTCGGCCAGATCGCGGAGTGGGAGAAGGCCCACCCCGCCTTCAACATCGACCCGCTCAAACTCGCCGACGGCGCCGACGTGGTGGGAGAGGCCCTCGCCTTCGCCCGCGCGCGGATCGCCGACGGGCCGGTGCTGATCTACGCCTCGGCCCCGCCGGAAACGGTGAAGGCGATCCAGGAGCGGCTCGGCCGCGCGGAGGCAGGCGAGATGGTCGAGGGCGCGGTGGCGCAGATCGCCAAAGCCCTGGTGGACGAGGACGGGGTGCGCCGTCTCGTGGTCGCCGGCGGGGAGACGTCGGGCGCCGTGGTCTCGGCCCTGGGCGTCACCGGCCTGCATATCGGCGCGCAGATCGACCCTGGTGTGCCGGGGACGGTGACCCTGGGCACGGCCGAGCCGATCGCCCTGGCGCTCAAGTCCGGGAATTTCGGCGCGCCGGACTTCTTCGAGAAGGCACTTCGGGTGATGCCGTAGCGGATTACCCGTCATCCCGGAGGCCCGGGCTCGACCCGGGCGTCGGCCGGGACCCCGCGTTCCCGGCAAGGTCCCGGCCCGCCTCCGGATCAAGTCCGGAGTCGTCCGGGATGACGAAATGGAGCGAAGCTAGTCTACAAACTGCTTCCCTTGATCTTCCCGCGCTTGATGCCGCGCACCCGCTCGCGGTGGATGATGTAGAGGCCGGACGCGGCGATCAGCCCGGCGCCGACGAAGACGTTCCAGCCGGGGATCGTGCCGAAGACGAGGAAGCCGAAGGCCATGGCCCAGATCATCGCGGTGTAGTCGAACGGCGCCACCACCGAGGGCGGCGCGAGACGGAACGCCTCGGTCATGAAGATCTGCGCCACGCCGCCGAGCAGGCCGATGCCCATGAGGATGGCGAGATCCTCGGCGGTCGGCGTGACCCACTGACCCGGCATGGCGAGCAGACACAGGCTGACCACCCCGCTGCCGACCGTGAAATAGAACACCGTCGCCGCCGACTTGTCGGTGGCTCCCAGCTTGCGCATGGAGATCATCGCCACGCCGTAGCCCAGCGCCGATCCGACCGCCAGCAGGGCGACCGGATCGAGCGTCCCCGTGAGCGGCCCCAGGGTGACGACCGCGCCGGCGAAGCCGACGGCGACGGCGCCGAGCCGCCACACGCCCACCCGCTCGCCCAGCAGCGGGATCGACAGCAGCGTGCCGAACAGCGGCGCGGTGAAGGAGATCGCCACGTAATCGGCCAGCGCCATCTGCGACAGCGCGTAGAAGCCGACGAACATGGAGACCAGCCCCGAGGCCGTCCGCACGAAGTGCCAGCCCGGACGCCGGGTCTTCAGCGCCGAAAACCCGCCCTGCATCGGCAGATAGAACAGCAGCGGGATCAGCGCCGGCCAGCAGCGGAACAGGATGACCTCGGAGGTCGGATAGCGGCCCTCCAGCAGCTTGATCATCATGCCCATCGCCGAGAACCCGGCGACGGCGACGATCTGCAGGACAATCCCGCGCACCGCGGCGGCATCGACCGTCACGGGGGGACCGGGAGGTGTATTGGAGGCGTCAGACGGCATCGGCTCGGTCCGGCAAGGCTGCCGCGACCGGGTGACGCGACTATTCCTGAAAGATGCGCCCGATCAGTCGGTTAGAAAAGCACCAATCATGGGACCGAGCCATGCGACGGGTGCGCAGCTGTCGCCGTCCGCCCCCGCCGCCCGGGTCGGCTCAGTCCATCTGCTCCAGCTCGTCGATCATTCCCTCGATCACCGTCAGCCCCTTGCTCCAGAAGGCCGGGTCGGAGGCGTCGAGGCCGAACGGGGCCAGCAGCTCCTTGTGCCGCAGCGTGCCGCCGGCCTTGAGCATGTCGAGATACTTCTCGGCGAAGCCCTGCTCGGCGTCCTGGTAGACCGCGTAGAGCGAGTTCACCAGGCAGTCGCCGAAGGCATAGGCGTAGACGTAGAACGGCGAATGGATGAAGTGCGGAATGTAGGACCAGAAGACCCGGTAGCTGTCCTCGAAGTTGAACGCCGGACCCAGGCTCTCGCGCTGCACCTCCATCCAGATGTCGCCAAGCTGGGTCGGGGTCAGTTCGCCCTCGGCCCGGGCGTCGTGCACCCGCTCCTCGAAGGTGTGGAAGGCGATCTGGCGGACCACCGTGTTCAGCATGTCCTCCACCTTGCCGGCCAGCATCACCTTGCGCTGGGCCGGGTCGGTGCGCTGGGCGAGCAGCGAGCGGAAGGTCAGCATCTCGCCGAACACGCTGGCGGTCTCGGCCAGGGTCAGCGGGGTGTCCGACATCAGATGCCCCTGCGGGCCGGCCAGCACCTGATGCACGCCATGGCCCAGTTCGTGGGCCAGGGTCATCACGTCCCGGGTCTTGCCCTGGTAGTTCAGCAGCAGATAGGGGTGCGCCGCCGGCACCGTGGGATGGGCGAAGGCGCCGGATGCCTTGCCCGGCCGGGCCGGCGCATCGATCCACGGGTTGTCGAAGAACTTCCTGCCAACCGCCGCGAGATCGGGCGAGAAGGCCGCATAGGCATCCAGCACCGTGTCGCGCGCCGTGTCCCAGGAAATGGACGCGTCGTCGTCGTTCGGCAGCGGCGCGTTGCGGTCCCAGTAGTCGAGCTTGTCGCGACCGAACCACTTCGCCTTGATGGCGTAGTAGCGGTGCGACAGTTTCGGATAGGCGTCGCGCACGGCCTCGACCAGGGCGTCGACGACCTCGTCCTCGACCGCATTGGACAGGTTGCGGCCGGAGATCGGGCGCTTGTAGTGGCGCCACTTGTCGTCGATCGCCTTGTCCTTGGCGAGCGTGTTGGTGATCAGCGCGAACAGGCCGACATTCTCGCCCAGCACCTGGGACAGGCTCTCGGCCGCCTTCTTGCGGACCGCGCCATCGCGGTGGCTCAGCTTGTCGAGGATTTCCGATGTGGTCAGGGTCTCGCCATCGAACGGAAAGCGCAGGCGGGCCATGGTCTCGTCGAACAGCCGGGTCCAGGCGGCGCGGCCGGCGACGTATTTCTCGTGCAGCATCTGCTCCAGCTCGTCGGAGAGCTGGTGGTCGCGGAACGCCCGCACCTCGCGCAGCCACGGCGCGTAATGCGCCAGGGCGGGGTCGTCCATCTTGGCGGCCAGATCGGCCTCGGCGATGCGGTTGATCTCCAGGGTGAAGAACAGCAGCTCGGTGCTGATCGCGTTCACCTTCTCCTGCATCGACTGATAGAACTTGCCGATCTCCGGATCCGACATGTCGCCGGCATAGCGCAGATGGGCGTAGGACATGATCCGGCCCAGCACTTCCTCGATCGCCTCGTATTCGGCGATGGCGGCGGCGAGATCGGCGCCGCTCAGCCCGGCCACCTTGCCTTCCAGCGAGGCGCGGAAGGATTTCGCCTTGTCGGCGGAGCGCTCAAGATCGCCGGCGAGTTCCGGCCCGTCCGGGCTCGGATAGAGGTCGGCGAGGTCCCATTGCGGCAGGGGACCGAGGGTCGAGGCGTCCGGCATCGGGCGAGTCCTTCGGGTGGTTTCCGAAACGTAAGGTCAACGGCGACTTGGCATCGCCGCCCCTTAACGCGATATAGAGGTTCGGACCGGCGGCGCCAACCGTCGGGCCGAACAGGGATGTGCATTCTCGACCAAGAGCCGTGGCAAACGTCACAGAACGGCCGTTAAGTCTGCAAAGAATGCGGCAACGAAGGCCGAACGGGGGAAACCGCATGGATTACGCCGCCATCACCAACCTGCCGACGATGTTCTTCGGCCAGGCCGAGGCCCTCAGCGGGAAGCCGTTCCTGTGGGCCAAGATCGACGGGCAGTGGACCTCCTGGAGCTACGGCGAGACCCGCGACCAGGTGATCCGCCTCGCCCGGGGGCTGATCAAGATCGGCATCGAGCCCGGCGACCGGGTGGTCGTGGTGTCCGACAACCGGCCGGACTGGGCGGTGGTCGACCTGGCGGTGATGTCGATCGGCGCGATCACGGTCCCCGCCTATACGACCAATACCACCGACGACCACCTCTACATTCTCGACCATTCAGGGGCCAAGGCCGCGATCGTGAGCACCTCGCGTCTGGCCCGCCGGGTGATACCCGCCGCCCGCAGCTCCGAGAATTGCGGCATCGTGATCACCATCGAGGAACCGGCCGACACCACCGCCGGCGGCGTCGACCTGCATGGCTGGCACGAGGTGATGGCGCTCGGCGACGGAGACGGCACCGACATCCCGGCCCTGGCCGCCGGCCTCGCCAAGGACGACACCGCCTGCTTCATCTACACCTCGGGCACCGGCGGCCGGCCGAAGGGCGTGATGCTGACCCACCGCTCGCTCCTGGCGAACTGCGACGGCGCCTATCACCTGCTCAAGGAATACGACCTGGGCGACGAGATCTTCCTGTCGCTGCTGCCGCTGTCGCATTCCTACGAACACACCTGCGGCCTGTTCTTCCCGATCTCCATCGGCGCGCAGATCTACTACTGCGAGGGGCCGGACCAGCTCGCCGCCAACCTGCAGGAGGTGCGGCCGACCATCATGACCGCCGTGCCACGACTCTACGAGGTGCTGCACGACCGCATCCTGCGCGGCGTCGAGCGCCAGGGCGGCAAGTCGGCCAAGATGTTCCACGAGGCCGTCCGCCTGGGCCGCAAGCGCTACGAGGATCCCGACAGCCTCTCCCTGTGGGAGCGGGTCTACGACTGGATCCTGTCCAAGCTGGTCCGCAAGAAGGTGTCCCAGCGCTTCGGCGGCCGGCTCAAGGCCTTCGTCTCCGGCGGCGGGCCGCTGAACCCCGATATCGGAAAGTTCTTTCTCGCCCTCAACGTGAACCTGCTGCAGGGCTACGGCCAGACCGAGGCGTCGCCCGTGGTCTCGGCCAACCCGCCGGGTCGGATCAAGATCCACACGGTGGGTCCGCCGCTGAAGGGCGTGCAGGTGAAGATCGCCGAGGACGGGGAGATCCTGGTCGCCGGCGACCTGCTGATGAAGGGCTACTGGCACGACCCGGACACCACCGCCGCCACCATAAAGGACGGCTGGCTGTACACCGGGGATGTCGGCCATATCGACGAGGACGGCTATATCGTCATCACCGACCGCAAGAAGGACATCATCGTCAATTCCGGCGGCGACAACATCTCGCCGGCCCGCATCGAGGGCAAGCTGACCCTGCAGCCGGAGATCCTTCAGGCCATGGTCTACGGCGACAAGCGCCCCTACCTGGTCGCGCTGGTGGTGCCGGAGGAAAGCTTCGTGGAGGAGTGGGCCTCGGCCAACGGCAAGACCGCCAACCTCTCGGTGCTGGCCGAGGACGAGGGATTCCGCAAGGCGCTGTCGGCGGCCATCGACCGGGTGAACACGGACCTCGCCCAGATCGAGAAGGTGCGGCGGTTCCAGGTGGCCACCGAACCGTTCACCACCGAGAACGGCATGATGACCCCGACCCTGAAGATCCGCCGCCACAAGATCCGCGAGAACTACTACGAGCGGCTCGACCGGCTGTACGGGAAGGGCTGACGGCGGGATCCCGTCAGGACGCGGCCATCAGGTGATTGTCGAAGGCGGCGACCTCGGGCGCGCGGGTCCAGCGCACCGCGACGCCGTTCGGACCCGCCGAGACATGGCCGATCCGGGCGATGCCGGTGGAGATCACGAAGCCGCCGGCCTCCCGGCCCGTGGCGATGGCGCAGCCGTCCGGCGCCTCCACGGAGCCCAGGAAGCGACCGTCCTCCACCGCCCAGAAGGCGAAGAAGCCGCCGCGCGGCAGACCGGCGCCGACCACCGACCCTGAAGGGTCGAAGGCCACGTCGCCGGTATACTGGCGCGAGCGCAGGGCCAGGATTTCCGGCAGGTCGAGCAGGCGCGGCGCGGTGCCCTGCGTCGTGGTGCCTTGCGTCGTGGTGAGCGCGATCAGCGGAACGATGTCGCTTTCCGGCCCCTCGTACTGCATGGCGACGGCCACCGACTCCCGGTGGGTGGCGACGTGGCGCATGCTCAGCTTGTGCAGCTCCTCCGGCAGCACCAGAACCCGCTCGGCCGCGGTGCCGTCGGGCGCCACCCGGGCCAGGGTCGGCTGCATGGTCGGCAGGTTCAGCTTGATCCGGCCGCTGTCCGGATGCGTGAGGATGCCGCCATTGGCGACCCAGAGCGATCCGTCATCGGCGGCGCGGCGGACCTCGTGCGGACCGATGCCGGCGCTGTCGATCTCTCCCACCCGGGCATAGCCGGCGGCGGCATCCCAGACGCCAAGCACGCCGCGGTCCTCATCGAAGGCGTTCTCGGTGGTGTAGAGCAGCCGCCCGTCGGCGGAATAGGCGGCATGGCCGTAATAGTGCCGGGTGTCCGGCAGGTCGAGTTCGGCCCGGACCGCCCCGGTGTGCCCGGCGACCACATAGCCGAAGCGGCCCGGGCGGCGGGCGACCACGGCGACGTCGTCGCCGCCGGGGCGCGGCACCACGCCGTGCCCCCGGTCGGGCAGCGGTTCGACGAAGCTCGCCTGCCCGTCGGCGTCGATGCCGACAATGCCGAAACCGCCGGCGGCCAGTTTCGCGGTGGTGACCACCACCGGCCGGGCGGCGGCGACCGCCGGAAAGGCGCCCAGAGCCGGCAGGCTGGCCAGGGCGGCCAGAACCCCGCGGCGCGACAGCAGAGCGTCGCCCATGGTCAGTCCCCGTCCATGGCGTTGAACCCGCCGGCGATGCCGATCGCCGGGCCGACCTTCTGGACGATCAGCGCCTTCAGGGCGGAGACCTGGGTGACCAGCTCGTCGAGGACCGGCTGCATTTCCGGGTCGACCACCGCCGCGCTGAGCGGCCGGTCGACCTTGTCCGCCGTCTGCCGGGTGATGCGGAACGCCTTGGTCATCAGATCGGCAAGCTCGGTCTCGCCGCTCCGGCGCAGGGCCGCGTCCACCCCCCGGGACTCCTCCGGGGCCTCGGCGCCGCCGTGATAGAAATCGGCCACCGCGGCGAGGTCGGCGCGGATCAGATCCATGGAGAGCTCGCTGCGCCAGGCCTCGGCCCGGTTCGGCCGGGCATGGCCGCTCTCCTCGCCCAGCGGCCGCTTCAGGCGCAACCGCAGGATGCCCTCGAGCGAGGCCGTCGCACCGGTCATCAGCGCGGTCAGGGATTCCGAAAAGGTGAAGTACACCCCGGCCCCGCTCCCCGGCGCCACGAGCGCCTTGCGGAACGGGCTGTCGCCCTCGGTCCATTCGGTCAGGATCTCGCCCGCCATGGTGTGCAGGTTCGCGGCGATCGGACGGGCGATGAAACAGTCGTCCACCCCCTTGCCCTCGTAGATCAGCCGCTCCAGCGCGGGAAAGCCCTGGACCCCGACGGCGGCGGAGGCGATGTCCGGCGTGCCGCCCACGCTGCGCAGATCGATCAGCGCCCGCTCGATCCGGTTGCGGCTGTCCGGCCAGAACTGGATGCGGAACTGCCGATCGAAAAAGGTGACGGGTCCCTTCACCACGTGCCGCGCGCCGGCCCAGGCGAGCCAGGCCTCGGCGAAGGCCGCCTTGACCGCGTCGGTCGCCAGCGCACCGCCGGCGCAGGCGGTCGTCACCGCATCGGCCAGCGCGCCGGTCTTGGCCTCGAACGCGCGGTAGGCCGGGATCACGTTGCCGTCGACCAGATCCTCCACCAGCTCCTTCGGCACGTCGGCGCGCACGCCCTGCGCCGGCAGAAGCCAGAAGACGGTGAACAGAACGGCGAGGAACCGCATCGCGGCCTCCTAGAGCGAGTTGATATAGGCGATCAGGGCGTCCCGGTCGGCGGGGTCGAGGCCGACCACATGGTCCCGCGCCGCCTGTGCCTCGCCACCATGCCACAGGATCGCCTCCAGCACCGACCGCGCCCGGCCGTCATGCAGGAAGTTGGTGTGCCCGTTGACGGTCTGCGTCAGGCCGATGCCCCAGAGCGGCGGCGTGCGCCACTCGGACTGCGTCGCATCGCCTTCCGGCAACCCGTCGGCCAGGTCCGGGCCCATGTCGTGCAGCAGCATGTCGGTGAAGGCGTAGATCGTGTGGCCCGCCAGCGCCGGGTCCGCCGCATCCGCCGCCGTGGTCAGGCTGGGGCGGTGGCAGCTTGCGCAGCCCGCCTCGGCGAAGACCGACTGGCCGCGGGCGACGGCGGGATCGGTGAGGTCGCGCCGCGCCGGCACCGCGAGGTGGCGGGAGTAGAAGACCACCAGCTTCAGCATGGTCTCGCTCACCTCCAGGCCGGTCGCCTGGCTGCCGCCGTCCGGCGCGTCGCGGCAGAGCGGCTGGCGATCGGTGCAGTCGCCATGGCCGAAGGGGAACGCCGTCGTCGACAGGCCCATATCGCCGAGGAAGGCCGCCTGGGTCTGCTGCCGCAGGGTCGGCTGCGAGGCCTTCCAGCCGAAGCGGCCGAGCATTAGGTCGCCGGTCTCCGCGTTGGTCACTTCGGCCGCGCGGCCGGAGATGCCGTCGCCGTCCGAATCCTCCGGATCGGCATAGGCGGCGATCTGCTCGGCCGGCACCGCCTCCAGCAGACCGAGGCCGATCATCGGCGGCGCCATGCGGACAGAAATCCGGGTTTCCGGGTCCATCGGGCCGTACCCGAGATCCGCGACGGTCCAGTCCGGGCGGCGCAGGGACACCTCGGTGCCGTCGGCGAGGACGACCAGTTCCTCGGTCCAGGTGACATGCGGGCGCCCCTCGATGGGGAGGCCGGCGACGGCGAAGTCCTGAAGCTGACCGCCATAGACCGGGTCCGGCCTAGTATCGCGCGGCCCGATCGGGATGCCGAGACGGATCAGCATCGAGACCGCGTTGTCCTCGGGGAAGTTGGCCGACGGCGGATGACCGCGCCCGTCCTTCAGATGGCAGCGCTGGCAGGCCCGCGCGTTATAGAGCGGCCCCAACCCGTCGGAGGATTTGGTCGAGGCGGGGGCGGTGACCCAGAGCTTCTTGAAGATGCCGTTGCCGACCTTGAAGTCGAGCTCCTTCTCGAAGGGCAGGGTCGCCGAGGAGTGGGAAAGCGCGTTTGCGTCGGGGGCATGCGCAGAGGTGGCGTCGCCCGCCGGCAGGCTGCCGGCCGGATCCGCGGTCGTCTCGCAGACGGTCGCCAGCAGCATCGAAGCGGCGAGGCCGGTGAGAAGTACGGCGGTGAACGCGCCCGTCACCTGTATGCGTCGCATGACCTTAAATACCTGGTGGGTTTCGGCGAAAAGGGGCGGCCCGTTGCCGGACCGCCCAAGTTGCCATGCTTCGACTAGAGAGTGATCGCGTCAATCCCGGTCACTGAAAAACAGCGGCGGGATTGTCCAAACTGTCCGATCCCTCGATCGAGAGATTGTCCAGCCCGAGCGCCGCGACCGCGCGCTCGATCTCACGTGTCTGAACCAGAAGGGCGGTGATGGCGGCATCGACCCGGGCGTTGCCGGCCTCGTTGCCTTCGCCGATCTGCTGGTCGTAGGCCTCGCCCGCCTCGGCGGCATCGGCCATGTCGGTCATCTTCGCCATGGTGTCGTTCAGGGCAGCCGACAGAGCCTTATCCAGCTCCGCATCGGTCGCGGCCACCAGGTCGGAGACGCTCGGCCCCTCGACCACGCTGCCGTCGACACGCTCATAGCGGCCCTCGTAGACGTTCTTCACGCCCTGGGCATCGTAGTAATGCGACCAGTGGGTGTTGTCGGAGAAGCAGTCATGCTCTTCCTCCGGATCGTGCAGCAGCAGGCCGAGCTTCATGCGCTCGCCGGCCAGCTCGCCGTAGGACAGGCTGCCCATGCCGGTCAGGATCATGGCCAGACCGCCCTTGTCGCCTGCCGCCATGAGCTGGGCGCGGGCGGCACCGCTCTCGGCCCAGTTGGCCACCATCTCTTCCAGGTCGGCGATCAGCAGATCAGTCGCGACCTTCAGATAGTCGGCGCGACGCTCGCAGTTGCCGTTGGTACAGTTCTGCGGGTCGAAATCGGTATAGGGCCGCGCGCCGGCGCCCGGGCCGGTGCCGTTCAGGTCCTGCCCCCAGAGCAGAAATTCGATGGCGTGGTAGCCGGTGGTGACGTTCGCCTCGACGGCGTCCAGTTCATGCAGTTCCTGGATGACCGCCATGGTGATCTTCGGCGTCTCCAGGGTGCTGCCGCCGAGCTTCAACGAGGGATTGGCGATGACGTTGGCGGTGTAATACGGGTTGTCGTCGCTCGACGCGCCGTACTTGCCCGGATCGACATAGTCGATCAGCCCCTCGTCCAGCGGCCAGGCATTCACCTTGCCTTCCCACTCGTCGACGATCGGGTTGCCGAACCGATAGGCCTCGGTCTGCTGATACGGCACGCGCGCGGCCTTCCAGGCCTGCTTCGCGTCCGTGAGGGTCGCTTCGGAGGGCGAGGCGATCAGGGCGTCCACCGCGGTCTCCAGCCGCTTCGCCGTGATCAGCGAATCCTCGTAGGCGGCGTGGGCGATGTCGGCATAGGTCTTCAGAACCGCATCCGCCGATGGGGCCGCGGCCTGGGCCGAGATCGGTGCCAGGGCCAGAAGCCCCGCCATCATCCAGCGTCTCATTGAACTTTCCCCTCTGTCGGTCAGATCGCCGGCGGACGCGCCGCCGGTTCGTTGGCTTGCCTTGGACCTCCGTGGACGTCCCGGTAGTTTGTTATTGCAAGCCATTCGCAATTGCAATAACAAAATGCGAATGATTCGCATTAATCTGTACCGGACCAACAACGTGGTGGAGACCGATGGCCGAAGCAGCGAAAAACCCAACAGGTCAAACGGACGACACATCCATACATCAAGCACCCATCAGGCCCGCTCAGCGCGGCATCTGCACCGGGGGGCGGGGCCGTCGGCTGCGCATCCATATCGGGGTGGAGTCCCAAATTGCAATGTTATAACATTGCTATTATAGAGACAGAGACACTGACCTAAAGTCAGAGTACATTCTGCCGTTGCAACTCATTTGCAACGGCGTCCGCAACCCGCGATCTGTTCGCATCAGTTTGTTGACCCTCTGGAGGGGGGAACCATGAACCAACCATTTGGCTTGGTACGGTGGCGGCCGGTCGGCATCGCCGCATCGGTGCTCGCAACATTTGCCCTGGCACCGTCCGCCGGCGCGGCGGAAAAGCTCTCCGTCGAGATCGGCGGCGAGTACACCCAGTATTTCGGCTATGTCGATAACGACACGAACAGCGGCGACTTCACCGGGTTCGACGTAAAGACCGACGGCACTATCGTCTTCGGCGGCGAGATCACCCTCGACAACGGCCTGTCCTTCGGCATGGAAGTCGGCCTCGACGCCATGTCCTCGGGCGGCGACCAGATCGACGGCTCGATTCTCTATGTCGAGAGCAGCGCCGGTCGGCTCGAGATCGGCCAGACCGACACGGTCGCGGCCCTGATGCACTATTCGGCCCCGGACGTGGGCTACGGCATCAACGACAGCGACATCTCCGACTGGGTGGTCAACCTGTCCGGCGGCGATGCGGATTCCGCCTTCCAGTCCACCTATCTGTATTTGGGCGAAGACCAGGCCTCGAAGATCAACTACTTCACGCCGCGCTTCTCCGGCTTCCAGTTCGGTGTGTCCTACATTCCCGAATTCGAGCGCGACAACAACGTGCAGCCGGCCGGCGACCTCTACAGCGACGGCATCGCGTTCGGCGCCAACTTCGTCGAGGAATTCGGTGGAGTCGAAGTGGCCGTGGCCGCCGGGTACCTGTTCGCCGACAAGCCGGACGGCGTGGGCGCCGCCGGCAACGACGCCGAGGGCTACAGCTTCGGCGCCAACCTGACCTATGCCGGCTTCACCGTCGGCGGGTCCTACGCCAACACCCAGGGCAACCCGGGCGGCGGGACCGATACCGCGACGTCGTTCGACGGCGACGGCTTCGACATCGGCGTGGCCTATGCCTTCGGCGATGCCTCGGTGTCCCTGTCCTACTACCAGGGTTCGGTCGAGGACAGCGTCGCCACCGCCGGCGACAGCGATCACAACACGATCATGCTGTCCGGCGCCTACGACCTCGGCCCGGGCGTGACCGCGCTGGGCTCGATCTTCCGCAGCGAGTTCGAGGCAGACAGCGGCGCCGACAACGAGGGCTGGGCCGTCGTCACCGGCATCACGCTGGAATTCTGAGACCGACCGAGGCGGCCGGCCGCGATCGGCCGCCTCTTCTCCGCACGGCTACAGCAGGCCGCGGACTTCCTTCGCGCGTGCCCGCGCCCCGGCCATCAGGAACGCCAGATCGCTTCCGGCCAGGACCATGCGCACCCCCATCTCCACATAGCGCTGCATGACCGGCGGATCGTAGATCCCACCCATGCCCGCGAACTTCCCGTGGGTCCGGCAGGCGTCGAGCATCGTCTCGTAGGCCCGGATCACGTCCGGATGCTCCGGCTGTCCGGGGATGCCCATCTCCATGGTCAGGTCGCTGGTGCCGATCAGCAGGGCGTCGACCCCGGGCACGGCAGCGATCTCATGGGCGTTGGCGATCGCCGTCGGCGTCTCCAGCATCACCACCAGCAGGGTCTCGCGGTTCACCGCCTCTGCGGTGTCCGCCACCGGATGGCCCTCGAAATCGAGCTGCGGCAAGGCGCCGGTGACCGAACGGTGGCCCAGCGGCGGATAGCGCATGTTGGACACCATCTGAGCCGCCGTCTCCGCGTCGTCCACATGGGGCACGACGATGCCCTGGGCACCGCCGTCGAGCACCCGGGTGGCGTGGAAATGCTGGAAGCCAGGCACCCGGACGATCGGTGTGATGCCGGCGTCCTGGGCCGCGACACAGATCTGCACCGCCATATCCACGTCCATGGAGTTGTGCTCCATGTCGATGAACAGCCAGTCGAACCCGGCCGTCTTCATCGCCTTGCCGATATCGACGGTGCGTGCCTGGCGCAGGCCGACGCCGAGCGACAGCTCGCCGGCGCGCAGTTTGTCCAGGGCGTGGTTCTTCAACTCGATCATGGCCGTTCCCCTCCGTGAGCGCCCGGGTCGGGCGCCCCTCGAAAGGTCAGGAGGCCGCCGCCAGGGCTTGCGCCAGATCCTCGGTCAGGTCGTCGGGGTGTTCAAGACCGACAGACAGCCGGATCGACCCGTCGGTGATGCCGCAGTCCAGCTTCTCCTCGACCGGGACCTTGGCATGGGTCGTGGTCGACGGATGGCAGGCCAGCGACTTGGCATCGCCGAGATTGTTCGACAGGTCGATGACCTTCAGGCTGTCCAGCACCTTGAAGGCCGCCGTCTTGCCACCCGCGACCTCCATCGCCACAAGGCTGCCGAAGCCGCGCATCTGCCGCTTGGCCAGGTCGTGCTGCGGATGGTCGCTGCGACCCGGATAGCGTACCTGCAGCACCGTGTCCTGGGCGGCGAGCCAGTCGGCGACCTTGGCCGCCGTGGCGCTCATCCGCTCCACGCGCAGTTCCAGGGTCTCCAGCGACTTGGCCATGACCCAGGCGTTGAACGGGCTCATGGACGGGCCGGTATTGCGGTAGAACGGAATGAAATGCTCGTTCATCCAGGCCGCCGAGCCCAGCACGGCACCACCGAGGCAGCGGCCATGGCCGTCGATATGCTTGGTGGCCGAATAGACGACGATGTCGGCGCCGAGGTCCAGCGGGCTCTGGAACAGCGGGGTGGCGAAGACATTGTCGACGATCACCTTCGCCCCGGCGGCGTGGGCCAGCTCGGAAACGGCGGCGATATCCACCAGGTCGAGCATCGGGTTCGACGGGCTTTCCAGCAGCACGGCATTGGCCGGCGTCGACAGGGCGGCCTTCCAGGCCTCCAGGTCGGTGCCCTTCACGAACTGCGTTTCCACGCCCCATTTCGGGAGGATCTTGGCAACGATGTGGTGGCAGGCGCCGAACAGCTCGCGGGCGGCGACGACCCGGTCGCCGCTCTTGAGCTGACAGGCCAGGGCCGAGAAGATCGCCGCCATGCCGGTCGCCGTCGCCCGGCACATCTCCGCCCCTTCCAGGGCCGCGAGGCGCTCCTCGAAGGTGGTGACCGTCGGGTTGCCGTAGCGCGAGTACATGTAGACGTCGTTCTCGCCCTTGAACGCCGCCTCGGCCTCGGCGGCCGAATTGAAGACGAAGCCGGAGTTCAGGTAGAGCGCCTCGGCGGTCTCGTTGTTCGGGCTGCGCGCCAAGCCGGTGCGCACCAGACGGGTCGCTTGGCGCCAGCCGTTCGTGTCGGAAGTCACGCGGGCGTCTCCTTGGGAAGAGGCGGCAGGTATTCCGGCAGCACGACCGCCTGGGAGACGATCACGCCGTCGGGTCCGTGGGTGATGCCGGGCGAGCCGTAGAGGACGTAGCCCTCCTTCAGCGCGTCGCCGACCCGCACGCAGAATGCGGCGTCGTCGGCCCCGGTGAGCAGTCGATAGATCTTGCGGTCGGCCATGGTGCCTCCCTCTCAGCCCTGCTGCCAGGGCAGGCCGTTGGCCCGCCAGCCCGCCACGGTGTTGCGGTGGCCGTCCTCGTCCTTCGGTCCTTCGAAACCGTCGGAGATGTTGCGGCAGTCGCCGTAGCCGGCCTCGGTCAGCGCGATGGCGGCACTCTTGGAGCGCTGGCCCGACCGGCACATCACCAGAACCGGCACGTCCTTCGCCTGGATCGACCGGCGGACCGCCTCGACGAAGCCGCCGTTCGGCGCCATGCCCGGGAAGGTCTGCCAGGAGATCAGCACCGGCTCCCGGCCGAGGCTGCTCAGATCCGGACGGCCGACAAACGTCCACTCCGCGTCGGTCCGCACGTCCAGCAGCACCGCGCCGGCGGTGTTTCTCAGAATCTCCATCGCCTCGACGCTGGTTACGTCGCCGGCATACCCGTCGCCCGTCATGGTCCGATCCTCCCGTGACTGTCGCGTGCTGCAGGGCCACTCCCATAGCCCCTGGGGTCCCGCAGGACAACGATTCTGAGCCGTCCCGTCCGTATTCGGTATCTTGCCGTCCGGTTCGCGCAGCCCCTACGCTTCGCGCATCATAAAGCACACCGACCGGTCGCCAAGCCCGCCGCGAACAGGCGGGCCAAAAACAAGACCGGCGGAGACCGAGGGAGGCTGCCGTGACTGTTGCGATCACGAAATCCGTCGACCGCCGCGATCTGCCCAGGCCGACGACGGACCTGGATCGAGCGCGCGCCGATATCGACCGTTTCGGATACTGCCTGCTGCAGGACGCGGTGCCGGAGCCGCTGCTCGGCCGGGTGCGTGCCCGCACCCAGGCCCAGGCGGACGCGGAGAAACAGCTCGACCATGCCTTCGAGGATGGCGGCGCCGACCAGCAATGGGGCGCTTTCCGCGACGCGCAGGGCCGGATCCGCGCCGACGCGTTCAAGGCCCGCAACGGCGGCGTGAACCAGCGGGTCTGGATGCTGGCCAACAAGGGCGCGGTCTATCACGAGGTGCTGGAGCGCGAACCGGTCCTGGATCTCGTCGGCCATGTGCTCGGCGATGCGTTCCAGCTCTCCGCCTTCAACGCCAATATCGCGCGGCCGGGCAGCGTGCCGATGAACCTGCACACCGACCAGTGGTGGGCGCCGATCCCGCATCGACCCGACCGCCGGCCGCTGCCGATCGGCTCGACCAACCGGACCACCTTCGACCGCGACCCGAACCTGGCCCCCGACGACGTGCCGCCGATGATCGCGCCGGCCGCCTGCGCCCAGGTGATCGTCATGCTGAACGACTTCACCGAGACCAACGGCGGCACCCGGATCGTGCCGGGCAGCCACCTCTGGGGCCGCCATCCGGATCCGGAGCTGGACGGCGATATCGAGACGATCGCCGCCGAGGGACCGGCCGGCACCGCCGTCATCACCGACGGCCGGATCTGGCACGGCACCGGCGCCAATTCCGGCAACACCGACCGCTGGGGCCTGCTGGTCACCTTCTGCGGGCCGCAGTTCCGACCGCAGGAGAACTACACCGTGGGGCTCAGCGACGCGATGTACGAGGCGGCCTCCGACCGGGTGCGCGCCCTGCTCGGCTACGGGGTCTGGTGGGCCTATGGCCGCACCGGCGATCCCACGGTGGAACAGATCGCCCGCCGCCCCGCGCTTGGAGAACTCGGCTGACATGGACGCCGCCGTCTACCGAACGCCGGAACGCGCCGCCCTGCGCTGGGTCGAGGATTTCAACGCCGCCCTCGCGACCGGCACTGCCAGGGCGGTGGCGGACCTGTTCGAGGCCGACAGCCACTGGCGCGACACGCTGGCCCTGACCTGGACGCTGAAGACCACAAGCGGACGAGACACGATCGCCGCCGACCTGACCGCGTTGGCGGCGCAGCGGAGCCTGCGCGATGTGGCGATCGACCCGGAACGCTGTCCGCCCCGCACGGTCCGACGTGCCGGTGCCGAGGTGGTGGAGGCGTTTCTCAGCTTCCAGACCGATATCGGACGCTGCGCCGGCCTGCTGCGCATGGCGGTCGGCGCGCAGAAGGCCTGGACCCTGCTCACCACCCTGGAGGCGATCCGCGGCCATGAGGAGGAGACCCTGCGCGCCGCCCGGGACGAGCCGGCGGTGTCCCGCGCCTTCCACGGCCCGAACTGGGCCGACAAGCGGCGGGAGAGTGCCGCCTATGCCGACCGCGACCCGGCGGTGCTGGTGGTCGGCGGCGGCCATGGCGGGATCACCGCGGCGGCCCGGCTCGGCCAGCTCGGCATCGACACCCTGATCGTGGATAGGATGGCGCGGATCGGCGACAACTGGCGCCTGCGCTATCACGGGCTGAAACTGCACAACACGCTGCACAGCAATCATCTGCCCTACCTGCCGTTCCCGGAGACCTTCCCCTCCTACATCCCCAAGGACCTGATCGCCGACTGGCTCGAATTCTATGTCGGCGTGATGGCGATCAACTTCTGGACCCACACCAGCTTCGACGGGGCGGAATGGGACGAGGCGGCGCAATGCTGGACCGCCCGGCTGACCCTGGCCGACGGCAGCACCCGCGAGATGCGCCCGCGCCACATCGTCATGGCAACCAGCGTCAGCGGTACGCCCAGCATCCCTGACATCCCGACCCTGGAGAACTTCCAGGGGACGGTGCTGCATTCCAGCCGGTTCGGCGACGGGGCGCAGTGGCGCGACCGGCCGGTGATGGTCTTCGGCACCGGCACCAGCGCCCACGACATCGCCCAGGACCTGCAGGGCAACGGGGCGCAGGTCACCATGGTCCAGCGCAGCCCCACCCTGGTGGTCAACATCGAGCCGAGCGCCCAGCTCTATGACGGCGTGTTCCTCGGCCCCGGCCCGTCGCGCGACGACCGCGACCTGATCACCCTGTCGGTCCCGCTCGCCCTGATGAAGGCGGCGCATAAGGAGATCACCGACCGGGTGAAGGAGCTGGACAAACCGCTGCTCGACGGGCTGGAGAAGGCCGGGTTCCGGCTCGATTTCGGCGAGAACGGGACTGGCTGGCCGCTGAAGTACCGCACCCGGGGCGGCGGGTATTACTTCAACGTCGGATGCTCGGAGCTGATCGCGGATGGCAGGATCGACCTGATCCAGTACGCCGATATCGACCGCTTCACCCCCGGCGGGGTGGCGATGAGGTCGGGCGGGGAGCGGCCGGCCGAGCTGGTGGTGCTGGCGACCGGCTACAAGAACCAGGACCACATGGTGCGCCTGCTGTTCGGGGAGGAGATCGCCGAGCGGGCCGGGCCGGTCTGGAACTTCGACCCGGACACCCAGGAGCTGCGCAACATGTGGATGGCGACCGGCCAGCCGGGGCTCTGGTTCACCGGCGGGGCGTTCTCCCAGTGCCGGGTGTATTCGAAATACCTGGCGCTGCAGATCCAGGCGCGGGAGTTGGGGATGGTGGGGTAGTTCCCACCTCTCCCCGTCTTCCCGGCCCCGCGCCGGGATCCAGAAAAGGGATGGCTGGAGCGCTCGGGAATTATCCGCCGACGCTCCCGCAAGCGTCGCCCTAGGCCCCGGCACAAGGCCGGGGAGACGGGAGAGAAAGAGGCTTACTTCCCCCAGCGCGCCGCGATCAGGTCCAGATCGTTCGCCATGGTCAGCAGCGCGTCGCGGGTCGGGGCCGGGAGCGGCTCCAGCGGGTGGCGGACCGCGTCCGACTTGATCACCCCGCCCGCCTGCATCACCGTCTTGCAGGCCCGCAGCCCGCACTGGCGGTTCTCGAAATTGATCAGCGGCAGCATGCGGTTGTACTGCGCCTCGGCCTTGGCGCGGTCGCCGGCCAGGAAATCCATCACGATCGGCCGGATCTGCTCGCAGGCGAGGCCGCTGGTCATGGTTCCGGTCGCCCCGGCATCGAGATCGGCCATCAGGGTGATGCCCTCCTCGCCGTCGAACGGTCCGTCGATGTGATCGCCCGCCGCCTCGATCAGGGCGCGCAGCTTGCCCGCCGTGCCCGGCATCTCGATCTTGAAGTAGCTGACATTGCCCAGCTCCTTGGCGACCCGCGCCAGCAGCGGCACCGACAGGGTGGTGCCGCTCAGCGGCGCGTCCTGGATCATGATCGGGATGTCGATCGCCTGCGACAGCGCGGCGAAATGCTCGAACACCCCCTGGTCGCCGGCCTTCAGCAATGCACCGTGATAGGGCGGCATCATCATCACCATCGCCGCGCCCTGCTCCTGCGCCCGCTTGCAGCGCGCCGCCGCCACCTGGGTGGAGAAATGGCTGCAGGTGGCGATCACCGGCACGCGCCCCGCCACATGCTCCATGCACAGGGTCTGGAGGGTCTCGCGCTCGGCATCGGAGAGCAGGAACTGCTCGGAATAGTTCGCCAGGATGCACAGCCCGTCGACGCCCTGGTCGATCATGCAGTCGAGCACCCGCTTCTGCCCGTCGAGATCGAGCGACCCGTCGTCATGGAACGGCGTGGGAACGATGGGGAAGATACCGGTATAGGGCGTTTCCTGGGGCATTCGGGAGCCTCTTGGGGTTGGTCGATCAGGGAGGGCAGACTAACGGCCGGCGCGTCAGGACGCGAGCATCCACACGCCGCCGCCTACCATCAAGCCACCGAATGCCCAGGCGATCCGATGCCCGCCCGGCACCACCTTCTCCAGCAGCACCAGGATCGCCAGCGCGGCGATCCACAGCAGGTTCATCACGCCGAATACGAACAGCAACACCATCGCCACCCAGCAGCAGCCCAGGCAGTACAGCCCGTGCTCCACCCCCATGCGCAACGCCCCCGCCGCCCCGTCGCACCATCGGTTCAGCACGAAGTCGAAGGGCGAGCGGCAATGGCGCAGGCAGGCATGCTTGAGCGGCGTGACCTGATAGAGCCCGGCGGCGATCAGCAGCAGCCCGCCGAAGACCGGGCTGGTGGACACCATCATCGGCGACAGCAGGGCGGCCTGCTCCAGCCCCCATTGCGCGGCGGTGGCGGCGACGCTGAATCCGCCCCAGGCGATCAGATAGCCGGCGACGAACACCGCGGTCGCGACATGCGGCTGACCGCGTGCCCGGCGGCGACGGCCGATGGTCGCAACGGTCAGGATCATCGGCATGGCGCTGGGAAGCATCATGCCGGCCATCATCACCACCCACATCACCAGCATCATCGCGGCATAGCCGGAGGTCCAGGCCGCCGGTCCCATCGGCATGGCCATGCCGGCGTTCATGCCGCCCCCCATGTCCCGGGCCATCGACACCAGATAGGCCCAGCTCAGCGCCGTCAGGACGACGATCGCCGCCATAACCAGCCGCCGGTCGCGGGCGACGGCTGCCTCCAGGCTGGTCGGCACCGACATGGCCGGTCAGTTGCTCCAGGCGAAGGGGGCGAAATGGCCGTTATTGCCGATGCCGGACAGGTCCAGATCGAGCCCGAACCCATGCAGGTGCATCTCGCGGGTCCGCGCCAGGGCAAGCCGGGAGTTCGCCGGGTGGGACACGTTGTCGATGGAGATCACTTCGCCGTTGCCGGTGCGCGAGGCCACGCCGCTGATGGCGAAGGAGAACAGCCCCGCATCGGTCGACCGGTCGAGCCCGTCCATCTCGAAGGAGATCGGCGCGAAGGCGATGCCGCGGAACTCGCCCACGAGATTGTCGTGGATCATCGCCGGTCGGCCGCCGGCCCGGCCGGACAGGATCTCGGTCAGGGCGGCGCGTTGGTTGTCGTCGGCGCCCTCGTCGGCCACGCAGGCGAAGATCCAGTCGCCGTCGGCCATCACCTTGTTGGAATGGATCACCAGGGCGAATTTCAGTCCCGCCAGGGAGACGTCGCCGTAACTCCCCGTGTCGATCCGGTAGACCATCAGGGCGATGCAGTGATCGTGCGTCACCTCGCCCTGAGGATTGGTGTAGATGCAGGGGCAGAGATAGTCGCAGTTGCAGCTCTCCATATACTCGCCGCCGATCGACCAGGACGCCGTCATCTTCCCCTCCTCTGCACGCTCAGTGCGCGTAGTCCGGCTGCTCGGCGTCGACCCAGCGCTTGAAGCCCTCCCAATGGCCGAGGCCCTGACCCTTACGCGCCAGGTTGCCCATCTCGGCGCAGACATCCTCCGGGATCAGCGCCATCTCGCCGCCGCCCGCCGTCGCCAGGAGCTGGTACATGCAGGCGCGCTCGAGCTGATAGACGTCGAGATAGGCCTTGGCCACACTGTCGGTGGCGATCAGGGCGCCGTGGTTGCGCAGCATCAGCAGACGCTTGTCGCCCAGCGTGTCGGCCATGCGCTTGCCCTCGTCCTCGTCGGCCAGCACGCCGTCATAGACCTCGTAATAGACAACGTCGTCGTGGAACCGCGCCGCCTGCTGCGAGGAGCGCGGCTCGAAGCGCATGTCCTGGCGGATCGACATGGCGGTGATGTAGGGCGCGTGGACATGGATCACGCATTTCGCGTCGGGCCGGGCCTTGTGCACCGGGTAGTGGATGATCCAGCCGGCCCGGATCGGTGCCGGACCGCCCGCCATCAGCTCGCCCTTGCCGTTCATCAGCGCCAGGTTGCTGGCGGTCACCTGGGACCAGTGCATGTGGCCGGGCGAGATCAGCATGGCGTCGGAATCGTCCGGCGAGATCAGGCTGATATGGTTCCACACGCCCTCATTCAATCCGTGCAGCACGGCGAGGCGGTGGGCGGCGGCGACGTCGCGGCGGGCATCCAATTCGGCACTGTTCATCTTCATGACCGACCTCCCTGGTTTCGCGGACAGTGTAGGAGCCGCGTCGAAGCGACGGAAGCCACGGCCTTGCGTCCGATCCTGGACGGGCCAAGTATTTGCCATCACCGAGCCCAAGGAGCATGGCATGGCCGAAGCGGCCCCACAGCACGCGACCGGGGATCAGGCCGGTTTCCCCTTCGACAATACCTACGCCCGCCTGCCGGAGCGGTTCTTCACCAAGCTGGACCCCACACCGGTCCAGGCGCCGCGCCTGTTGCTGTTGAACGAGGAACTGGCCCGCGAGCTGAACCTGGATCCGGCCTTCCTGCGTAGCGAGGCGGGCGCCCAGGTGCTCGGCGGCAATACCATTCCGGAAGGCGCCGAGCCGCTGGCCATGGCCTATGCCGGCCACCAGTTCGGCGGCTGGGTGCCGCAGCTCGGCGACGGGCGGGCGATTTTGCTGGGCGAGGTGGTCGACCGCGACGGCGGGCGCCGCGACATCCAGCTCAAGGGCTCCGGCCCGACGCCGTACTCGCGCATGGGCGACGGGCGTGCCGCGCTCGGTCCGGTGCTGCGCGAGTATATCGTCAGCGAGGCGATGGCCGCCTTCGGCATTCCGACGACGCGCTCGCTCGCCGTGGTCACCACCGGCGAGGCAGTGTTCCGCGAGCGCGCCCTGCCCGGCGGCATCCTGACCCGCGTCGCCCGCAGCCATATCCGCGTGGGCACATTCCAGTTTTTCGCCGCCCGGCGCGACACCGACGCGCTGAGGCTGCTGGCCGACCACGTGATCGAGCGCCATTACCCGGAGCTGCGCCAGGCGGAGAACCCGTACAGCGCCCTGCTCGACGCGGTGGTCGGGCGGCAGGCGGCGCTGATCGCCGCCTGGATGTCGGTCGGTTTCATCCACGGGGTGATGAACACCGACAACATGTCGGTCGCCGGCGACACCATCGATTACGGCCCCTGCGCCTTCATGGACACCTATCATCCGGGCACGGTGTACAGCTCGATCGACCATGGCGGGCGGTATGCCTATGGCAACCAGCCTGGCATCGCCCACTGGAACCTCGCCTGCCTCGCCCAGTGCCTGCTGCCGCTGATCGACGACAGCGAGGAGAAGGCGCTGGCCATCGCTCAGGAGGTCATCAACACCTTCCCCGACCGCTACCGCGCGGCCCATACCGAACGCTTTGCCGCCAAGATCGGGCTGGAGACCGTGCGCGAGGGCGATGTCGACCTGATCGACGGCCTGCTGACGGCGATGGAAGAGGGCAAGGCTGACTTCACGCTCACCTTCCGCCGGCTGTCCGACCTGACCCGCCGGGGAGGCGAGGACGCGGCAGTGCGGGCTCTGTTCAAGGAGCCGGGGGCGTTCGATGCCTGGGCGGCGACATGGCGGGCGCGCCTCGCCGAGGAGAAACGGGACGATGCGGCGCGGCAGGCGGCCATGCGGTCTGTGAACCCGGCCTATATCCCGCGCAATCACCAGGTCGAGGCGGCCCTGAACGCGGCCGTGGAGAGCGGCGATGTGGCGCCGCTGCACGACCTGCGCGCGGTGCTGCAGACCCCCTTTGTCACGCAGCCGGGCCAGGAGCGCTACGAGGCGCCGCCGATGCCGGAGGAAGAGGTCAAGGCGACGTTCTGCGGCACGTGATCGGGAAACTCCCTCTTTCCCCGAGTTCAACGAGCACTCGCCGGCCATGTGCCGGGGCGCTTCCCGCCGCGCCTTGTGGGCCTGCGGGAAACTTCCTCATGTCCGTCCACGCGACTCCCGCTTGCCCCGGCACAAGACCGGGGAGTGTGTTGGGGAGGGAAAGCGAACCCGGGTACGAGAGAGGGTGGGGCCTCCCGCCCGCTCCCTCTCTCACCCGGACGCACGAATACGCCGCGTGCCCCGGCCCGTTTCGAACCTCGGGACACACGCCACCCGTCGGCGAGCCGCGAAGGCCCGCCGCCGTCGTCTTCGATTGACGCCCCGTTAGTGGGCCGTCGCCAATTCCAGCTTGATGCCGGTCGGCTGCGGCTCGATCGGCTGGAGGGACTGCTTGTCCTCTCCGGCCCACACGGCCACGAGCATGAACTCCACCGAGCCGTCTTCGGCGGCTTCCGGCGCAGTCTCCTCAGGCGTGGTCTCGGGAACCACCAAGCCCTGCTCGGCGACGTAGAACGTGTGCTCGCCGAAGATCTCCTGGAGCTGGCCCATGGTCGGATTGTCTTCCGGCAACGGGTCGGCACCGGTCTGCCGCTGGACGGCAGCCGTCTGATCTGTGGTCAACTTCATATGGAATTTCCCCTTCCAGTAGGGGGTTCGGACCAGGCATCGAGCTTACGCGTCGGTTCGGTCCATGGTTTCGGCTCTCGTCGACACCTGCCGACAGGGTGACAGAGATGGCCGCGGATTTCAAATTGTGCGCCGCGAAAAATCGGCGGGCGCCCCTCACCCGTCATCAAGAAACGATCGTCATCCCGGCGACCCTTGGGCGCGACCCGGGGGTCGGCCGGGACCGGGTTGCCGGCGTTCAGAGTTGGTTCCTGCTCGCCCCCGGATCAGGCCCAGGGCCGTCCGGGATGACGACTATGAGAGACTGTAATCCTCACTTCCCCCGAAGCCGTGCCTCGTGGTCGGCGAGCACCTGGCCCGCCCCCCAGCCGGTGCCGCGCAGGGCCTTCAGGATCGCCACCAGATTGTCGTCGCGGATCTTCTCCAGGTCGCGCGGCGTGCGGCCGTCGGCCTGGGCCTCGGACTGCTCGGCAATGCGGTCGACCAGCTCCGGGGTCATCTCCGGCACGTCCATCAGCTTGGTCCAGGGCCAGGCCAGCGCCGGGCCGAACTGCTCCATGAAATGCCGCATCCCCGCCTCACCGCCGGCGATGTGGAAGGTCTGGAACGTCCCCATCTGCGCCCAGCGCAACCCGCAGCCGTAGCGGATGGCGTCGTCGATCTCCTGCGTCGTCGCCACCCCGTCCTTCACCAGCCACAGGGCCTCGCGCCACAGCGCCTCCATCAGCCGGTCGGCGACGAAGGCGTCGATCTCCACCTTCAGGTGGAGCGGCTTCATGCCGAGTTCGGTGTAGAGCGCCATCGCCCGATCGATCACCGCCTTGTCCGTCGCCGCCCCGCCGACGATCTCGACCAGCGGCAGCAGATAGACCGGGTTGAACGGGTGGGCGACGATCAGCCGCTCCGGACGGGCCATGCCCTCCTGCAGCACGGACGGGCGGAAGCCGCTGGTCGACGAGGCGATGATGCCGTCGGTATTCGCCGCCTCGATCTCCCGGTAGGTCGCGTGCTTGACGTCGAGCCGCTCGGGCACCGCCTCGACGATCAGGTCGGCACCGGCCACCGCCTCGGCGATCGAGCCGACCAGCGACCAGGTCCCCTTCGCCGGCCGCGGGGCGTCGATCAGCGACGCTGCCGCCCGCTCCGCGTTGTCGAGCACCGGGGCGATCTTCGCCTCGGCGTTGGGTGCGGGATCGAACACGGAGCAGGCCACGCCGCTGTCGATCAGCCGGGCCAGCCAGCCGGAGCCGATGACCCCGGCGCCGAGAATGGCCGCCTTCCTGGGAAGGTCGCTCACGATCCGGGCGCCCGCTTGGTGAGGCCGAGCTTGGCGCGGACCGCGTCGGGGCCGACGATCTTCGCCCCCATGTTCTCCACCACCGTGACCGCTTTCTCCACGAGCTGGGCATTGGTCGCCAGCACGCCGCGCTCCAGATACAGGTTGTCCTCCAGCCCGACGCGGACATGGCCCCCGGCCAGCACCGAGGCGGCGGCGTAGGGCATCTGATCGCGGCCGAGCGAGAAGGCGGAGAAGCTCCAGCCCTCGGGGATGGCGTTGACCATGGCCAGGAAGGTGTGCAGGTCGTTCGGCGCCCCCCAGGGCACGCCCATGCAGAGCTGCACCAGGGCCGGCCCGGTGATCACACCCTCGGCGACGAGCTGCTTGGCCAGCCAGAGATGGCCGGTGTCGAAGGCCTCGATCTCCGGCTTCACGCCGAGCTCGGTCATCATGGAGCCCATGGCCCGGAGCATGCCGGGAGAGTTCATCATGACGTAGTCGGCCTCGGCGAAGTTCATGGTGCCGCAGTCGATGGTGCAGAGCTCCGGCAGGCATTCGCGGATATGGGCCATGCGCTCCGACGCGCCGACGAGATCCGTGCCGGTCTCGTTCAGCGGCAGCGGGCTCTCCACCGGTCCGTGGATCAGGTCGCCGCCCATGCCGGTGGTCAGGTTCAGCACCACGTCGACCTCGGCATCGCGGATCCGGTCGGTCAGCTCGCGGTACAACGCCAGATTCCGGCTCGGCGCGCCGGTCTCCGGATCGCGCACATGGCAATGGACGACCGCGGCGCCGGCCTTTGCGGCGTCGATCGCGCTCTCGGCGATCTGCTGCGGCGAGCGGGGCACATGCGGACTCTTGTCCTGGGTGCCACCGGACCCGGTCACGGCACAGGTGATGAACACCTCGCGATTCATGGCAAGCGACATGATGATCCTTTCCGTTGTCTGCTAGAGCGGATCGTGTGCTGACGGGATCACTTCGTGATCGCGTCAGCGTGCGTGACTCTGCTCTATCTTATTGTCTTAGAGCGCGGGCCGGTCGCGCGTGGGCCGTCAGCCCAGCTCGAACGTCGTCACGCCATAGATTTTGGCGATGTCTAGCGCGGGTGCCGGGCCGGTGTACATGCGTGCGGTCTCGAATCCCGGCGTCAGCCCGAGCGCTTCGGCTAGGGCGGTCGCCTCCGGGTTCGGCTCCGGCGTGTCGAGATAGACCTCCGCCCCCATGCCGATCGCCGGCAGCAGATCCGCCAGCAGCGTCTCCGCCACCGCGCGGTCGTCGGCCAGCAACGGCCCGATCTTCCAGCCGGAGCGGCAGGGCCGCGCCACCGCGACTCCGGCCAGGGCCCCGTCGCGATAGGCCGCGCGGGCCAGATGCCCCGGCGCGGAGAACCAGTCCTCCAGGAACGACGATCGGTCGGCCGGGAAGACCGTGCGGTCCAGGGCGGCGATCTGCGGCCCGGCCTCGGTCACTGCACGGATGTCGATGCCCGGCGCGGCATCCGGAACCGTCGTGACCGTGCCGCCGTAGCGGATGTTGCGGTAGGCCAGGACGAAGCCGGAGCGCTTGTAGTTCTCCTGCTCGGCCACCACCCCGTCCAGGCCCACCAGCCGGTCGCCGGCATACCGGATGCCGGCCTGCCAGAGCGCGTAGCCGTAGCCCTGCCCCCGGTGATCGGGGTGGGCGATGTAGAAGCCGAGAAAGGCGAAGGTCGGATCGTAGTTCACCACCGAGATCGACGTGATCAGCCGGCCGTCCAGATAGCCGCCGAGGAACCCGTCCGGGTCTACGGCCCGGAAGCACGCGGCATCCGCCTTGCCCGGGTTCCAGCCTTCCGCGGCGGCCCAGTCGACCGCCGTCGCCACATCGGCCTCGCTCATCACGCCGATCCTGTAGTCTCCCGCCATCAGGCGCCTCCCGGTTTGTGGTTGTCGTGCCAGTGCCGGGCGATCTCGTCGCGCCGGCAGATCCATACCCGATCGTGCTTCTCCACGTGGTCGAGGAAGCGTTGCAGGGCGGCAAAACGGCCCGGCCGGCCGACCAGACGGCAGTGCAGGCCGACCGACATCATCTTCGGCTGGTCCGCCCCCTCGGCGTAGAGCACGTCGAAGCTGTCGCGCAGATAGGCGAAGAACTGGTCGCCGGAATTGAAGCCCTGATTGACCGCGAAGCGCATGTCGTTGGCGTCCAGGGTATAGGGGACGATCAGGTGCGGAGCGCCGAACTCGTGCGTCCAGTAAGGCAGCTCGTCGGCATAGCTGTCGCTGTCGTAGAGGAAGCCGCCATGCTCGACGACCAGCCGGCGGGTATTGGCGCTGCCGCGGCCGGTGTACCAGCCGACCGGGCGCTGGCCGGTGGACCGCTCGATGGCGGCGATCGCCAGCCTCACGTGTTCGCGCTCGGTCTCCTCCGGCACGTTCAGGTAGTCGATCCAGCGGTAGCCGTGGCTCGCCACCTCCCAGCCCGCCTCGACCATGGCCGGGCCGACCTCCGCGTTGCGCTCCATCGCCATGCCGACGGCGTAGACCGTCAGCGGCAGCTTGCGCCGGGTGAACTCCCGGTGGATCCGCCAGAACCCGGCGCGCGACCCGAATTCGTAGACCGATTCCATGTTCAGGTTGCGCTGCCCCGGCCAGGGTGCGGCGCCGATCATCTCGGACAGGAAGGCTTCCGAGGCCGGATCGCCGTGCAGGATGGCGTTCTCCCCGCCCTCCTCGTAGTTCATCACGATCTGCAGCGCGACGCGGGCGCCGCCCGGCCATTTCGGATCGATGGGCGCACGGCCGTAGCCCACCATGTCGCGGGGATAGGGTGTGGTCATGCCGTCGCCTCCTGCCGGTCCGGTTCCCGTTCGCCCGAGACTATAGACGGATGCCTCGGCGCGTCGCCATGGCGGTCCGGCCGGTGCTGCGCCGCTAACGCTCTTTAAAGACATTCTAAGGGACTTATGTCTCTTGGCTCACGAAGGGTGGGAGCGACCGAACGGTCATGGGTTCAATGCCGCATGCGACGGACACCGGTACTGCAGCGAAGCAGGGCGGCACGTTCAGCTTCGTGTCCTCCTATCTGAGGCAGCGCGACGCCGTGTTCGTCCGCAGCGCCGACCGGCAGCCGGTGCTGCGCTTCGATTTCGGCGGCAACCGGGCGACCGTTCCGCTCGCCACGATTCCCGCCGCCGCGGAGCTTCCCGACGGACATCCCGACCTTGCCCTGCTGCAGCGCGTCGAGCCGGCCCTGCTGTACCGCGAGACCGTGGCGACGGGCGACCCCATCCCCACCGAGATCGTCGATGGCCGGCCGTCCTGGACCGTGCATGCCCGCACGGCGAAACGTGTCGAGCGCCGCATTCTGGAAGCCCTCTGCGCCCAGAGCGCGGGCCACGGCGCCCAGGCCGACGGCGACCCGGCCGAGACGATCGCCCGCCAGCTCATCGGCGTCGATACGCGCCGCAATCCCCGGATCGTCCAGATTCTTCGGGACCATCTGGACGCGGCAACCTATTCCATGCAGCTCAGCGACGACGTGACCGCCTGCCAGCGCATGGTCGGCGAGATGGCGACCCTGGCGACCCAGCGGGAAGCCTTCGCCGAACAGGACCGGATCCGGGACTCCGCGCTGAAGCTCCGCCACGTCATCGTCTGGGCGACCAAGCGCACGATGGCCCTGGACATGCTCGCGAACGACATCAAGGGCGCCCTGGCCGATCGCGACCAGCTCGCCCGCGAGACGTGGCCGGCGATCAACGAGCTGCGGGCCTGGACGCTGGATCTCGCTCCGGCGCTGCGGAGCTGGAACGAGATGGGCAAAGCCGCCGCCGATCTGAGAATAGGCGATATCGAGAACCTGCACCGACTGATCACCATCCGGTTCGGCGCGTTCGATCCGGCGATCTATCGCCAGCGCACGGCGGTCCGGCCGCCGGACACCGATGCGAAGAAGGGGGTCCGCCGGGATGACGATCACGCAGAATAACCAGCGCAGCGAGGACGATGCAGTGAGCGAGGCGGAGACCGGGCAGCCGGTGCAGACCGGGACCGACACGCCCCGAAGCGGCCAGGAAGAGCTGGACATGGACGGTATCGGGGACTTCCCGATGCTCGCGGCCTGCCTGGCGGCCTGGAAGGCGGCGCGGCAGGGGGACGACCTGCCGGCCTCACTCGATGTCGCCGAACTGCCCGAAGCGGTCCTCGACTACACGATGCTCTTGGACTACCTGCCGGCGCAACGGGACGCCGCCGTCCGGATGGTCGGCACCTATATCGGCGAAAAGGCCGCCTTCAAGGCACACGGCATGACCGTCCGTGCGTTCTTTGAGGAACGCGACGCCGAGGTCGTCACCGACTCGCTGCGGCGTATCGCGGAGAGTCGCATGCCCAGCCTCGCCCGCAGGACATTCGTGCCGATCGCCGGCGCACCGATGCGCTATGTCCGGCTGATCCTGCCGCTTTCGGCGAACGGACAGAGCGTCACCGGATTCTTCAAGACGATCGAGCCGTCCTCGCTGACCAGCGAGACCGATGCACCTGCCTGACCCTGGGTCCCGTGCGAGAGCAGATCGTGCGGTGACGGGATCACTTCGTGATCGCGTCAGCGTGCGTGAATCTGCTCTATCTTATTGTTTTAGAGACAAATTCACCGACCATATTGAATCATAAAAAGATTCAATATGATCGGATTTGGCTCTAGGATGGGACCTCGTCAACCGACAGGATGCCAATGTCACCGCCCCCTGCGATCGCGCGCCGTACCGACCCGTCCGAGGCGCTGGAGCCGCTGGTCCGCGACGGCGCAGTCTCGCTGGACGGTCTGATCGATGACCGCATGGTCGAGACCCTGCGGCAGGGGCTGGGCAGGGCCGTCGACCTTTCGGCGGCCACGATGCGGGCGAAGGGGATGGCAACCTCCGGCTCCGGGATCGCCCATCACGTGCTCGGCGCCGACTCCGGTTTCGAGGACTTCCTTGAAGCGCTGCCGGCCGCCGGGCTGATCGAGACCTTCCTGGGCGGCAGCTTCATCCTGAATTCCTTCGGCGGGCTGATGAACCGGCCGACCGCCGGCGGCGAATACCTGCACCGCTGGCACCGCGACCTGCGCGCCTTCTCCCCTGGCGACGATCTGCGGCTGATGATCAACATGCTGATCACCCTCGACCCCTTCACCGCGGAGAATGGCGGCACCCTGCTCGATCTCGGCTCGCACCGGGTGGTCGACCGGGTGGAGGGCGAGCAGCGGGTGGCGACCTACGAGGCGCCGGTCGGCAGCGTCCTGCTGTTCGATTCGCGGCTGCTGCATGCCGCCGGCGCCAACCGGTCGGACAGCATCCGGCGGGCGCTCACCCTGACCTTCACCCCGCCCTTCTTCAAGCCGCAGATCGACCACGTGAAGCAGCTCGGCACGGCCCGGGTGGCGGCGGCGAGCGAGGTGTTGAAGCGCCGGCTGGGCTGGTACGCCCGCGTCCCCGAATCCCTCGACGACTGGTACAATCCACCCGAGCACCGGTTCTACCGGGAAGACCGCTGAGGAGCCGAGATGACCGACGCCGGCCAGAAGGACATCGAGTTCGCCTACGTCAACGACCTTGTCGGGGATTATGACGAGTCCGAGTTCGACGTGCGGATGCGCGGCTGGATGATGCGGGCGATGGAGCCGTGGATGCCCGCCACCGGGACCTGCCTGCAGATGGGCTGCTACAAGGGCGATCTGACGGTGCTGCTGGAGGAACGGTTCGGCCGGGTGGACGTGGTGGACGCCGCCGAGCGGTTCCTCCAGGTCACCAGATCCCGGCTGAAGAACCCGGGCACCTTTCACCAGACCCTGTTCGAGGATTTCGTCACCGACAAGCGCTACGACGCGGTGTTCCTGGTGCATGTGCTGGAGCATGTGGTCGACTCGGTCGAGACGCTGGCCGGCATCGGCCGGCTGCTGAGCCCCGGCGGCCGGGCCTTCGTCGTCGTGCCGAACGGCCATGCCGCCTCGCGCCGGATCGCGGTGGCCATGGGCCTGATCGACCATTGCACCGCCCTGACGCCGAGCGACGTGAAGCACGGCCACCGGCGCACCTATGTCCTCGACACCCTGGAAAGCGATGCTCGCAAGGCCGGGCTGACGGTCGCCCATCGCGGCGGGATCTTCTTCAAGCCGCTGGCCAATTTCCAGTTCGACACGCTGTTCGGCAGCGAGGTGATGAGCGACGCCTATCTGGAAGGCTGCTTTCAGCTCGGTTTCACCTATCCGGACCTGACCGCCTCCGTCTTCGTGGTGCTCGAGCGGCGATGACCGTCCGACTGCGGCCGCTGCAGGAGGAGGATCTCAGGCGCATCTACGACTGGCAGCGCGACCCGGCGCTCTACGACCACCTCGTCGGCGACCGCCGGGACGTGGCCTGGGAGGAGGCGCGGGACTGGATGGTCCGGCATTGGCTGCCCCAGGCGCCCCATCGCCGATACGCCCTGTGCGCCGCCGACGGCGCGATGGTCGGCTGCGTCTATCTGCTCGCGGTGGAGGGCGCGCCGGACGTCCTGGAGTTTCATGTCTTCATCGCGGACGCCGCACGGCGCGGCCAGGGTCTCGGCCGGCGGGCGCTGGCCGAGGCGCTGAGGGTCGCGTTCGGGGATCTGCGGGCGGAGGCGGTCCGGCTAGAGGTGCTGGCGACCAACACGGCGGCACGCCGGATCTATGACGATGCCGGTTTCGTGGAGACCGGGCGGCGTCAGGTGGAGAAACGGGCCAGACCGGTGACCGCCATCGCCATGACCCTTCCCCGGAGCGCCTATCGCCCGCGATAGGCCGGGAAGTACCCGCTCGACGGGTCGACGCCCGAGACCGCGACCGCGGCGTCGTATCCTGCGCGGTCGAGAATGAATCCGCTCAGCCAGGTCGCCCGTTCCGCGTTCGCGAAGCCCCGCTTGAACCGGGCGAGACCATGGCTCGGATCGTCGGCCAGCCCCGGCGCCCCGCCCAGATCCAGCACCCGGCATCCGGACAACGCCTCGATCGCGGCGACATAGAGCGCGTAGCCGGCGCCGGCGGCATACCCGGCCTCGCTGGAGGCGCCGAGATGGTTATGCGCCACCTCGCCGTCGCTCAGCCAGATCGACACGGCGGCGATCTCGCCCGCCACACGGGCCGCGAGCACCAGGGCCTGCGGGTCGGTCGCCAGGGCGGCGAAATGCGGGGTACCGAGGCGCGCCCCGGCCTGGATGCGATGCCGGACGACCAGCTGCCCGTAGAGTTCCTCCCACCGGGCCATGACCTGCGGCAGGGCGACCCGGTCCACCGTGACCTGTCGCTGGGCGCGGCGGATCTCGTAGCGGTGATGTCGGGACGGCGCGAAGGGGCCGGCAGCGCGATCGACCACGTAATGCGTCTTGAGCCGGCGATGCAGGTCCGCGTGCGCGGCCAGCCAGGCCGCGTCGGGCGCGTTCAGGGGGTCGGCCACGACGGATAGGGCGACCGCACCGGCCGCGCGCAGCGTCTCCCGGCCCTCGGCGGGGTCCACCGTCGCGTCGAACCCGCCCATGGGATAGGCGCTGGCCGCGTCGATTCCGCCCCCGGCGGGCAGCGGACGCAGCAGCACATGCCCGCCCCACAGCGGCGCCACCCGGCATCCGTCCCGGGCCAGGCTCTCCACATAGGATCGTCGGCCGTAGGGTCCGCTCATGACAGCGCCCGCAGCACGGCACCGGCCAGCCGCTCCATGTCCGCGGCCCCGTAGCGGTGATCGACCGGCAGGGTCAGCATCCCGTCGCGCAGTCGCGACGCCACCGGATCAGTCGGGTCGGTCGTGCCGGCCTCTCCAAGCTCGCGCCAGTGGACCGCGCAGAACAGACCATCGGCGGCGAGCCGGGCGGCCACGGCATCCCGTTCCCGCGCCAGCAGCAGGGGATAGCCGAACGGCGCGGCCGTACCGCGTAGCCGCGCGACGACCGGTGCGGCCCGATCCGACAGCCGCCGGTCCAGGGCCGCGAAATTCTCGCGACGCCGCGCCGCCATGTCCTCCACCGGCGAGGCGGCGAGGATGTCGCGCGTCCGGTCGGACAGGGCGGCGTCGGTCACCGCGTGGGCCCGTTCCATGTCCACATAAAGCCGATACGCCGCCTCCACCTGCTCCCGCGTGACCGCCGCCGCCCTGGCCTCCGCGGCCCCGGCGTGGCTGGCCGGCGACGGCGCCAGGCGGGGCGCGGGCAGGTCGGAGACCGGCCCCACCAGCAGCCCGCCATCGGCGACCCCCAGCAGCTTGCGGGGGCTGTACAGCCGCCACGCGCCCGGCATCCCGGCGCCCATATCGAGTGCCTGGGCGCGGTCCTCCAGCCAGACCACGTCGGCGCGGCGAGCCGCGATCTCGCGCAACCGATTGCAGACCGGGGCGCCGAAATAGGCCACCGCCGCCACCAGGTCGCCCGGCGCGAGCGCCGCCTCGAAGGCCGCATCGTCCAGCGCCAGAGCCATGTCGACGCCGTAGCGCCGCACGCTGGATCCGGCGGCCGCGTCCATGTCGGCGCAGAGATAGCGCGGCAGCCAGACCGTTCCCGGTGCCAGGCCGCGCACCAGATGGGCGAAGGCGCTGCGGGCGTTGTGAAAGCCGCTCCACCCGCCCGCCGACGTCCAGCGCGCGAGCACACTGTCGCCGGCAGGCGGATCGCCCGACGGCTCCAGTCCGAAGAACCCGCCGATGGTGGAGGCCGCTTTCATCAGGCTGTCATGGGGCGGTCAGCGGCCGCGCAGAGTGTCGCCGACGATGGCGGCGATCTCCAGGATCTCGTCGCGCTCCAGCCCCGGATAGCAGGGCAGGCCGATGCAGCGCTGGGCCAGCCAGTCGGTCACCGGCAGCAGGTCGGAGCTGAAGCGGCGATAGGCCACCTGCTTGGCGATCCCGCCGCCCCACCAGCGCCGGGTCCCGACCCCCCGTGCCGCCAGCGCCTCGTCGAAGCCGGGCGGCAACGGGTCCTCCCGGGTGATCATGATGGTCGAGGACGCATAGTCGTCGCCGGTGCCCGGCAGCAGGCGGATCCGGTTGTCGGCGGCGAACCCCTCGCGATAGGCGGCGGCGATGTCGTCGAAGATCCGACGGGTCTGCGGCCAGGCATCGAGTGCCGCCAGGGTCACGGCCGCATGGTACTCGCTCATCTTGCCGTTGATCGCCCGGCTCTGCGCCACCCGGTCGCCGAAGAAGCCGAAATTGATGCATTTGCGGATCTCGTTGATCAGATCCACGTCTGTGGACACGGCGAACCCGCCTTCTCCCGCCGCCAGGACCTTGGTGGCGTGCAGGCTGAAGACCGCCGGGCTGAGCCCGACGTCGCCCTTGTCGAAGGCGGCGGCCGAATCCATCACCACCGCCAGCCCGGTACGGCGGGAGAAATCGTCCCAGGACGCCATGTCGTAGGGACGGCCGAACGGGGACACCGGCACCACGGCCACAGGTTCGCCGGGAATGCGCGACAGGGCGTTTTCCACCGCTTGCGGCGTCAGCGACCAGGAATCCTCGTCCACATCCAGGAGATAGGGTTCCAGCCCGGCCGCCAGCACCGCATGCAGGGTGGCGACGAAGGTCCAGGCGGGCAGCAGGCAGTAGGCGGCCCCGTCATTGACGTTGCGCTTCCGGGCCCGGGCCTCGGCCTGCAGGGCAGCGGTCAGACCGGCGGTGGCGTTGGACACCGTCGTCACGCAGGCCGCGTCGATCCCATAGCGCTCCGCAAGCCGCGCTTCGACCGTCCCGGCCAGAGGACCGAAATTCGAGTAGTACTGGTTCTCGTCGATCTGCCGCAGATACGGGAGAATGGCATCGGCGGTTGGCAGCCGGGGACGTGCGACGGGAAAACGCAACATCATCATCGTTCTCTTGGAACTTTGTGTCATGGTAGACACGGTGATCACGCTGATCGACACGGAATAATCTAGCCGCTTTCGTATCGGGCCGCCTCATGAAGGATCTCTGCTTGAAGGAAGTTGTCTGGTGAGTGGAACCGCCCTGCCCATCGCCAGTGTCGCCAAACGGCTGCAAAGCCGCCTGAATGAAGGCCGTCTGCTCGAGGCGACCGGTGACCTGCGCCGGCTCGGGCTGGCCATGCCCGACTCCGTCGGACCGCTGCAACTTCTGGCCGCCATCGAGGGGCGAATCGAACTCCACGACCAGGCCGCACGCCATTTCCGTCAGGTCTTCGCGCTCGACCCCCACAATATGGAGCACGTGCTCCAGGCCATGGCGCTGCCGCCGGAGGCCGGCGTCCCGGCGGACCGCATCCGACGCGTGTTGATCGAGCAGCCCGGCCTGGCACGGGGCTACGCCCTGCTCGCGGCGACGCCGAACCGACCGGCCGGCGACAACGGACTTCGCGCCGCCATCCTGACCCCGACGGATCCGGCCTATCTGATCCTCGCCGCGGTCCGCCGTCTGGCCGTCAGCGAGATGGAGCGCGCCGAGAAACTTGCTCAACGCGCCTCGGTGATCAACCCGACGGCCCACGAGGCGACGCTGGTCCTGGCGGAGGGGCGCCGCTCCCTTGGCCATGGCGACCGGGCGCTGACGCTGGCCCGCCGCGCGCTTGCGACCGTGCCCGCCGATCCTAAGGTTTGGGTCACCGGCGCGCTCTGCGCCCACCGCCTGTCGCGATTCGACGAAGCTCGACAGATGGCCGACGTGGCGGCGGTCATGCGTCCGCGCGACGCCGGTCACGCCGCCCGGGCGGCGACGCTGCTGCCCCATGTCATCATGTCCGAAGACGAGATGTGGGATATCCGGGCCCGGATCCGGGCGCTCTGCGCGCAGGAGGGCTTCGCGCCGATCCAGGATCCGATTCACGAGGTGGGCACGGTCCCGTTCGCGCTCGGCTATCACGGCATCAACGACCGGGCGCTGCTCGAAGACCTGTGCGCCTTCTATCGGCGTATTTGCCCGATGCTGACCATGACCGCGCCCCATATCGGCCGCAAGCGGCGGCCCGGAAAGCGCCGGGTCGCTTTCGTGTCTGAGTTCTTCCGCGACCACTCGATCTACAACATGACCGAGGGTCACCTGCGATTCATCGACCGGGACGAAATCGAGGTGACGGTGGTGCAGATCGGCACGCTGCCTTCGCCGATGCACGGCCAGATCGCGCACATGGCGGACCGGGTGGTCGCCCTGCAGCCGGATCTGCAGTCCGTGCGCACCCGGCTTGCCGAGATGGAACTGGACGCCATCGTCTTCGCCGATATCGGCATGACGGCAATGAGCTATTTCCTGCCCTTCGCCCGGCTGGCGCCCCTGCAGATCGTGCTGCCGGGCCATCCGGTCACCACGGGCATCGACACGGTGGACCAGTTCTTCACCTCGGCCTGGATGGAGCCGGAGAACTGTCGCGATCACTATTCCGAGACGCCCATCCTGGTGGAGGGCCTGGCCATCGCCTACGCCGAGGAGCGGACCCGCCATACGCCGGTCTCCCGGAGCGAGGTCGGCCTGCCGGAGACCGGCGCCATCTATCTGTGCGGCCAGACGCCGGTGAAGATGCACCCGGCCTACGACCGGATGCTGGGCGATATCCTGGAACAGGACCCCACCGGGACGGTCGTGCTGTTCGACGCACCGGGCATCTACAGCAACATGTCCAAGGGACTTCTGGAGAGACTGAGGCGGGCCAACGCGGATCGCCCGCAGATCATGGACCAGCTGCGGCTGCTGCCGCGCATGCCGCTGGAGCGCTATCTCGGGGTCATGCGGCAGGCCGACGTGGTACTCGACACCATTCATTTCAACGGCGGCAACACGACGATGCAGAGTCTGGCTCTCGGCCAACCGCTGGTGACCTACCCGACCGACATGATGCGGGGGCGCGTCACCCTCTCTCCGCTGATCGCGATGGGCATGCGCGAGGAGCTCGAAGCCACCTCGCCGGAAGACTATGTGAACCGTGTCCTGACGCTTGGCAGCGACCGGGACCGGGCCGACGACCTGCGCCGCCGGCTGCTCGATGCGGCGCCGGCCCTGATCGATTCCCGTACCGCCCCGCGCGCGCTTTGCGACCTCATTCTCGGGGCGGCTCCGTAAGCCGGCTCGGTGCCGGACACCGACCATGAGCGTTTGGCACTGATTGTTCGACTGATCCGGGAATTGTATTGCCCGCCATCGGGGCTCCGCGCATACTTGTAAAAAGCGTCCGATCGTTTCGGCAGTGGATCCGATCGGATGTGCGAACAGCCAGGAATGCGAGGGGAATGATGCGGCGATCACTTTCTGTTTCCGGCCTGGCGGTCGTGGCGCTGTTGAGCGTTGCGCGGCCGGCCTCCGCCGATACCACCACCACTCTGGCGCAGACCTTTGCGCTGACACTGGCCGGCACGATCATCGGTGCCTACGGACTGCCCTATGTGCTGCCGGCCGTGGCGCCGACCGTCGGGTCGGCCTATGCGGCCACCGCCGGGGCGGTGAACGGTGCGCTGACGCCGATCTTCTCCGCGCCGGCGACGGTCGCGGCCGGATACACGGCGACGGCCGGTGCCATCGACGGCGCGCTGAGCACCGCCGGCGCCTACACGGTGATGCAGCCGCGGCTCGTCGGTGCCGTCAGCGGCATGGCGATCGGCCTGATCAGCGGCCTGTATATTTTCTCCGAGCCGGCGGTCGAGGACGTGGCGACGGGACCGTTGGACACGACCAACACCGTGGTGATGCTCCAGCAGTAACCAACAGCCCATCGGATCCAGTCTTCGATGGGCTTTTCTGTGACCGCATATACAATCTTATGGGGTGTTACACATGGTCCGCATACCCCTAAACGCTGTGCTGCGGCACGGGCGCGCGCTTCTCCTTATCGCCCTTTCCCTCACGCTCTGGACGACCGCCGCCCCGGCGCTGGAGGTCGGCGAGACCCTGACGAGCTACGCGGAGCTGCGCGGCCGGCAGGTTCCCCTGCCGGGTGGCGACTGGACGGTGGCGGGCCTCGGCAACAACACCATCGTCTCCGGCGTGGCCGGTGCCTACGGGACCATCGAGAACGCCGTCCTGCTGCAACTGAATGGCGACAAGGTCCGCGGCATCGTCGAGATCAACACCAACGTGATTTCGGTCACCGAGGGATGGGGCACGACGGATGCCTGCCTGCGCGACGGCGTGCTGGCCAAGCTCAATCTGTACCGAACGGCGGTGGACGGGTTCTGCTACTTCGTGACCGAGACCACGCGTCCGGTCAGCGGCGGGACCGACGCCTGGAAAGCCGCCAAGGCATTCGCCGCGGAGCGCGGCTACGCCATGCCGCAGGAGTGGCTGACCGTCGGGTTCCGCCTCTCCAACCGCCACGACATCCTCGACGCGCGCTATCACTTCGACGGTCTGGAACTCGGCACCCTGGCCCCGTCGGTTACGGTCTGGACGCCGGAGACGGTGGTGGAGGACGCGAACAAATACGCCGTGGTGAACGATCTCAACGCCTGGGCCGGTCTGACCTCGGAGCTGTTCGAGAGCGGATTGCGCGGCCGGTTGGACGACAAGCTGCACGGCCTGGCGGTCCCCCAGCCCCTGGCGGTGGTCGATGACGGCAGCGTCGATCCCAGCGCCATCGGCCGAGCCAGCAAGGCTGCCCGCAAACGGGCGCTGGAGGATCTCGCCGCCGACGGGGTGATCCGCCAGGACGACCTCGCCGTCTATTTCGCCGCGGTCGACAACACGGCCCCGCCGCCGACGCTGGAGAGCTACTATCAGACCCTGGTCGCCAAGATGATCTCCTTCAATCTGTTCCGGGTCTCGGTCGACTATCTGCTCGCCTACATCGTGACGGTTAGCGCCGCGGTTTCCGGCTACATCACGGCGTCGATCGTGGTGACCCACTCGATGGCGCAGATCGCCAACGACCTCGCCTGGGATTCCTATATCGCCGGGCAGCGTAAGGACGGCTCGGAACTGGTCGAGTTCGACTATATCGAGCAGGCGGCGGAGAAGCGGTCATGACCATGCGGATCGTCCCCCTTCTGGCGGGCCTGTGCCTGGGGGCCGCGGCCCTGTTTCCCGCCCCCGCCTCGGCCATCGCCGTCGGCGACACGGTCAGCGACGTGCTGCGGGTCTCCGGCAAGGACATCCCCCTGCCCGCCGGCCCCCACACGGTGGTCGAGGTCGGCTTCGCCCAGATCGCACAGCCGGAATACGGCGCCCAGGTCAATCCGGAGGATTACGGCCCGATCCGACGCATCACCCTGGTCCGCGCCGATGACGGCCTGATCGCCGACGCGGTCGAGATCGTGGTCAACACCCTGCCGCATCCCGACGGCTGGGGCATCGCCAGCGACTGCGCGCGCGACGACATCTACGCCACCCTGACCCGCTACAAGAGCGGCTGGGACGTCTCGTGCATGTGGGTGCTGCCGGCGGCCTCGACCGCGCTCGGCGAGGCGGTGCGGCCGGTCGACGACGCGGTCATGACCTATGCTGTCGGCCAGGAGCTGGTGGTCCCGCCGCTGTTCCTGGAGGCCGGGTTCCGCGTGGCCAACCGGTATGACGCGGTGAACGTGCGCTACCAGTTCGCCGCCATGGATCAGGGCGCACCGGCCGCCGGTACCGCCCTGGAGGCCTGGCTGCCCGCCAACATCGCCGAGGCCCCAGGACCGCTGGCCAAGGTGCAGTCGGTCGCGGCCTGGGCCAGTTCGATCTACCCGGCCGTCGAGCAGGGGCTGCGCATGCCCCTGGCCCAGGGGGCCAGCTTCGCCAATCCGTTCGACGACGTCACCTTCACCGGCAAGGTGACCGACCGGGCCCAGCGCCTCGCCCAACTGGAGGTGCTGCGGGAATCCGGCACGGTCAGCCCCGAGGAATATGCCCGCCAGAAGGCGATCATCGAGGCCGAGATCGAGCCGAAGGCGGAGAACGCGTGGACCTACGCGACGGTCGCCGGATACAAGGCCTTCACCTATCGGGTGGTGGTGACGACGATCAACGCGGGCATCGACTATGTGTTCATCGGCCAGCCCTTCGCCGCCGGCGTGCTGGTGATCCTGCAGGTGGTGGTGAACACCACGAAGTTCTTCTTCCACGAGGTGATGTGGCAGGAACTGTTCGGCGTCGGGCCGCTCCAGCGCGAGAACCCCCGGGTGATGGATTTCGTGCCGCCCCGAGCGGCGTGAGTGGGGCCTGCGCCTGGGATGGCATGGGCGGAGGCAATCTCATTCGGCCGCCTTGGCACGCTTTTCCGTAGGCCCCGGCACAAGGCCGGGGAATGAATAGAGAGAAAGATCGGGGGAGTTCACCCCACCCCGAACGCCAGCACCCGGCTGATATGCGACAGCGGCCGGCCCGACTCCGCCGCCCAGGCGTTGAACGCCGCCTGAACCGCCGCCATGTCCTTGCGCGCGGTCGGCTCCTTGTCGACCACGCCCTCGCGGATCAACGCCTTGACCACATCCTCGGAGAGCAGGTAGCCGTCGCGGCCCATGAAGCGCATGGCGATGGCGCCCACCCGACCGCCCAGCCGCGAACCGCGCTTCTTCAGCATCTCAAGCAGCCCGGCATAATCCTCGGCCGGCCACGCGGCGAAGCACTTGGCCGCCGAGCCGTATTCGCCGGCGAGATCCTGCAGGAACGCGGCGTTCTCCCGCACCGAACGGATCTTCGCTCCGTTGCGCACGATGCGGGTATCGGACACCAGGGCGTCCAGATCCTCGTCGCTCATCAACGCGCAGCGGCCGACATCGAAGCCCCAGAAGGCGGCCTCGAAGCCGTCCCACTTGCCGTCGACGACCTTCCAGTTGAAGCCGGACTGGAAGATCCGCCGGGTCATGTCGGACAGCCAGCGGTCGTCCGGGATCGCCGCCAGCTCGTCGGCGGTCTTCGGAGAGGTCAGCAATGCCTCCAGCGCCGCATCGCCGCCCTTGCGGGCGGCGGCACGGGCGTAAAGGTCGAGGAAGGATGCGGCCATCGCGCCCGCCTCCCTAGAGCAAATCACGATCAGATGGTCACATCCGATCGTGTGACTTTGCTCTAACTTTAATGGGTTAGAGGACGATTCACGGGTCAGATCGAGTCGATCTGAACCGATCGTGCTCTAGTCGCGGCGTCAGGTTGCCGTGAAGTTGGGGGTCCGCTTCTCCATGAAGGCGGTGCGGCCTTCCTTGTAGTCGTTGCTGCCGAAGCACTTGCGCACCGCCTCGTCCGGCTGGGACAGGTCCCAATCGCCCTGCGGCTTGGCCAGTTCGATCAGCGAGGCCTTGACCGCCTGGACCGACAGCGGCGCGTTGCCGGCGATCCGGTCGGCCAGCGGCCACAGCACGTCGTCGAGTTCGGCCTTCGGCACCACCCGGTTGACCAGGCCCATGATGCGGGCCTCCTCGGCGTCGAACTGCCGGGCGGTGTAGAAGATCTCGGCGACGAATTGCGGGCCGACGATGTCGTACAGCCGGCGCACACCCTCGAAGGCGTAGCCGATGCCGAGCTTGGCGGCCGGCACGGCGAAGCGGGAATCATCGGAGCAGATGCGGATGTCGGCATCCAGCGCGATGGCCAGGCCGCCGCCGATGCAGTAGCCGTTGATCCGCGCGATGGTCGGCTTGCGCAGGTTCTGGACGGTGTCGTGGAAATCGGCGACCGCCTCGTTGTAGACCTCGATATGCTCGACCGAGGAGCGTTCGTTCTCGAACTTGGAGATGTCGGCGCCGGCCACGAAGGCCTTGTCGCCCGCGCCGGTCAGCACGACGCAGCGGATCTCGTCATCCTCGGCGAAGGTGGCGACCGCCTCGCGGCCCTCGCGCCACATGTCGAGCGACATGGCGTTGTGCTTCGCCGGGTTGTTGAACGTCACCACGCCGACGCGCCCGCGGCGCTCGACGAGAAGGCGGTTTTCGGAAGCTTCGGCTGTGGCCATTGTCTTGCTGGCTCCTGAGTTCTGTCTGTTCGAGTAAGATTAGATGACGCTGCGGCCGCGCAAGTCTGCGATCTCCGCCTCGCTGTAGCCGTGCTCGGCCAGGATTTCGTCGGTCTGCTCGCCGGGGTCCGGCGGATAGACGACGATCTCGCTCGGCGTGCGCGACATCTTGATCGGCTGGCCGACCAGATCGATCCGGCGGCCGACATTCGGCGAATCCACGCCGCGCTGCATGCCGAGATGCTGGATCTGCGGGTCCTGGAACACCTTGTCGATGGTGTTGATCGGCCCCGCCGGCACGCCGGCCTCGTTGAACAGGTCGACCCAGTCCTCCGAGGACTTGGTGCGGGTGATCTCGTCGATGATCGCGTTCAGCGCATGCCGATTGGCGGAGCGCAGTTCGCCGGTGGAATAGTCCGGATGATCCGCCAGGTCGTCGCGGCCGATCGATGTGCAGAACCGCTTCCAGATCGCCTGGCCGGCCACCGCGATGTTGATATGGCCGTCGGTCGTGGTGAACACGCCGGTCGGGATCGAGGTCGGGTGGTCGTTGCCCGCCTGTTTGGGCACGGTGCCGTCCATGGTCCAGCGTGCGGCCTGGAAGTCGAGCATGAAGGTCATGGCCTGCAGCAGCGAGGTCTGCACCCACTGGCCCTTGCCGCTCTCGCCGCGCTCCAGCAGGGCGACGAAGATGCCGATGGAGGCGAACAGCCCCGCGGTCAGATCGGCGACCGGGATGCCGGCCCGCACGGGACCCTGGCCGACCAAACCGGTGATGCTCATCAGCCCGCCCATGCCCTGGGCGATCTGGTCGAAGCCCGGGCGCTTCTCGTACGGGCCGTCCTGGCCGAAGCCGGAGATCGACGCATAGACGATCCGCGGATTGATCGCCGACAGCGTGTCGTAGTCGACGCCGAGCCGGGTCTTCACATCGGGGCGGAAGTTCTCCACCACCACATCGGCGCTCTCGACCAGCTTCTTCAGGACCGCCACGCCGTCGGGGTCCTTCAGGTTCAGCGACATCGCCCGCTTGTTGCGGTGCAGGTTCTGGAAATCGGAGCCGTGGCGCTTGCCGCCGAGCTGGTTGCCGCCCTCAAGCGCCTCGGGCAGCTCGACCTTGATGACGTTGGCGCCCCAATCGGCGAGCTGACGGACGCAGGTCGGCCCGGACCGGACCCGGGTAAGGTCCAACACCTTGATATGCTTCAGGGCGTCGGAGGCTGGCGTGAACGGCATTTATGATCCTCCCATTGAGCGCGGGCAGACTAGACGACCCCGGCAAGTGCGCCAATCCTCGCAATAAAAGGCATGCGGCGGAGTGTCGCATCGGGCATAGCCCCTCGAAAGGGGACCCAGGGGTTCCTATATCAGTTACAAGGCCAGTCAAAGAGCCATGATCTCGTCGGGAGATTACTCCCGGACTGCCTCGGAAGCGGCATCGCACCCTCCCCTCCCCCCGCAGATGCGGTGCCGCTTCCACCAGTTTCTCTTTCCTCTCGAAATCGTGTAATCGGCACCGTCCCGCGTTATAGAGGGCCGATGACCGAGCTTTCCCCCGCACCCGGCCGCCTGACCGCGACGGATATCGCCGTGGCCCGCGGCGGGCGTCCGGTATTCGCCGGTCTCTCCCTGTCCCTGGGACCCGGCGAGGCCCTGCGGCTGGCCGGCCCCAATGGCGGCGGCAAGAGCACCGTCCTGCGGGTGATCGCGGACCTGCTGACGCCGCTCAAGGGCGCCGTGCGCTGGAACGGAACGGCGACCGCCGAGGATCCCTCGGCCCACAGCCGGCGGATCGCCTATCTCGGCCATGCCGACGCGCTGAAATCGGCGCTGACCGCCCGCGAGAATGCCGAAACCATGCTGTCCGTCGCCGGCCGCAACAACGGTGCGGCCCTGGACCGCGCGTTCGACCTGCTGGACCTGCAGCGGCTGTCCGACCTTCCGGCCGGATGGCTGTCGGCCGGGCAGCGCCGCCGGGTGGCCCTGGCGCGGGTCGTCGCGTCGGGCGCTCCGCTGTGGCTGCTGGACGAACCGACGGTCGGCCTCGACGCCGCGTCGGTTTCCGCCCTGGAACGGGCCATCGCCGGGCATCGCGCCGCCGGCGGGATGGTCATCGCCGCCACCCATATCGCACTGGACCTCGGCCCGGGTGACGCCACCCTCGATCCGGGTGCCTTCTCCTGGACGACAGACGTCTTCGGCGAGGCGCTGGTGTGAGCCCGTTTCTCGCCGTCATCGCCCGCGACCTGCGGCTCGCCCGACGCCAGGGCACGGACATCGCCATGACCCTGGCGTTCTTCGTGGTCGTGGTCGCGCTGTTCCCCCTCGGCCTGGGCCCGACGCCGGAGCTACTGGCCCGGATCGCGCCGGCGGTGCTCTGGGTCACCGCGCTGCTCGCCGCCATGCTGTCCTTCGACCGGCTGTTCCAGCAGGATTCCGAGGATGGCGGGCTGGAGCAGCTCGCCCTGTCCGGCCTGCCCCTGTCGCTGCTGGCCCTGGCCAAGGCCGTCGCCCATTGGCTGACCACCGGCCTGCCGATGCTGGTGCTGGCGCCATTGCTGGCCGTCAGCCTGAACCTGGCTTCCGACGCCTATTGGACCCTGGTCGCCACCCTGGCGCTGGGCACGCCGGTGGTCAGCCTGTTCGGCACGGTGGGTGCGGCCCTGGTGGTCGGTGCCCGGCGCGCCGGGGTGCTGGTGGCGCTGATCGTCCTGCCGCTGCTGATCCCGGTGCTGATCTTCGCGGTCTCGGCCATCGAGGCAGCGTCCGCCGGCCTGACGATCCGGGTTCATCTGCTGTTTCTCGGCGCGATCCTGGCCGCATCGATCCCGCTGGCACCGCTCGCCGCCGGTGCCGCCTTGCGCCAAGCCCTCGACTGAGCGATATCCACTGCATGCACCGTTTCGCCAATCCGACCCGGTTCTTCCGCATCGCCAACGCCGTCCTGCCGGTGCTGGCGGTGGTGTCCGCCGGGCTGTTCGCCGCCGGCCTGTACTACGCGCTGTTCGACAGCCCCGCCGACTATCAGCAGGGCGAGACGGTGCGGATCATGTACGTGCACGTGCCGGCCGCCTGGGCGGCGCTGGCCTGTTACGCCACCATGGCCCTGGCCGGCGCGTCCTTCCTGATCTGGAAACATGTGCTGGCGGATCTCGCCGCCCGTGCCGCCGCCCCGATCGGCGCCGGCTTCACCCTGATCTCGCTCGCCACCGGGTCGCTCTGGGGCCAGCCCATGTGGGGCACCTGGTGGGTCTGGGACGCCCGGCTGACCTCCGTGCTGATCCTGTTCTTCCTGTATCTGGGCTACATCGCGCTGGTGAACGCCTTCGACGACCCGGACCGGGGCGGACGGGCCGGTGCCGTGCTGGCCCTGGTCGGGGCGGTCAACGTGCCGATCATCAAGTTCTCCGTCGACTGGTGGAACACCCTGCACCAGCCGGCCAGCGTGCTGCGCATGGACGGCCCGTCGATCGCGCCGGAGATGATGCTGCCGCTGTTGCTGATGGCCGGCGCTTACTTCACGCTGTTCGGGGTCATGATGATCCTGCGGCTGCGCGGGCTGTACGCCGGTCGTCGCCTGCGCCAGATGAGACTTGCCGCGGCGTCCCGCTAGCCCACATCCCTGTCGGTCCGTGATGCGATTAGCCGCATGGAGCGGGCTGCCGTCGCGCTTGGCGTTGCGGGTCGGACGCCTTAGGTTTGGCGGGCAAGGGTGCGTAGGTACCCGTGGGTTACAGACCGGGGAGAACCGGGCGTGGACTATTTCTCGATGGGTGGATACGCGGCGTATGTGTGGCCGTCCTACGGCATCGCGGCGCTCGTCCTGATCGGACTTCTGATTCATTCCTGGACCGATGCCCGCCGCCTCGAGGCAGAAGTGGCGCGGCTGCGTGAGCTCGGCTCCGATATCCGCCGTCCGGCCGACATGCGGGGGGATGCCCCATGACCCGCAAAAACCAGCGCATCGCCCTGATCGTCGGCGGCCTCGCCTTCCTCGGCATCGCCGCCGGACTGGTGCTGACCGCGTTCGAGGACAGCGTCGTCTTCTTCTTCAGCCCGACCGACCTGCGGGCGGAGCCGGTGGATCCCGAACGCCGCATCCGCGTCGGCGGGCTGGTGGAGAGTGGGTCGGTGGAGCGCGGCCCGGCCGACGCGGAGATCCGCTTCAACGTCACCGACGGCAATTCGACGCTGACCGTCCGCTATGTCGGCATCCTGCCGGACCTGTTCCGCGAGGGGCAGGGCATCGTCGCCCAGGGCCGCCTGCAGAACGCCGTGTTCCAGGCGGACGAGGTCCTGGCCAAGCACGACGAGACCTACATGCCCAAGGAAGTGGCCGACGCTCTGAAGAAGCAGGGTCACTGGAAGGACGGGGAATCCCCGTACCCTGACGCCCAGGAGACCGGCGCACAACAGACCGGAGGTGGCTCTTGATCGCCGAGCTCGGCCATCTGGCACTCGCCGCCGCGCTGGTCGTCGCGGTGTTCCAGACCGTGGTGCCGCTCTACGGCGCGGCGCGCGGGGATTCCACGCTCATGGCCATGGCGCAACCGGCGGCCCTGGTCCAGTTCGCCGCGCTGATCCTTTCCTTCGGCGCGCTGACCCACGCCTTCGTGACCTCGGACTTCTCGGTCTCCAACGTGGCCGCGAACTCCCATTCCCTGAAGCCGATGATCTACAAGGTGTCGGGGGTGTGGGGGAACCACGAGGGCTCGATGCTGCTGTGGGTGCTGATCCTGTCGCTGTTCGGCGCGGCGGTGGCGGCGTTCGGCGGCAATCTGCCGGAGAGCCTGCGGGCGCGGACCATCGCGATCCAGGGGATGATCGGCATCGGCTTCCTCGCCTTCATCCTGTTCACCTCGAACCCGTTCGAACGGGTCGTGCCGCCGCCGATCGACGGCCGTGGGCTGAACCCGCTGCTGCAGGATATCGGCCTCGCCCTGCATCCGCCGATGCTCTATCTCGGCTATGTCGGGCTCTCCACCACCTTCTCCTTCGCCGTCGCCGCCCTGCTGGAGGGCCGGGTCGATCCATCCTGGGCACGCTGGGTGCGGCCCTGGACCCTGGCCGCCTGGGTGGCGCTGACCGCCGGCATCATACTCGGCTCGGGCTGGGCCTATTACGAGCTCGGCTGGGGCGGCTGGTGGTTCTGGGATCCGGTGGAGAACGCCAGCTTCATGCCCTGGCTGGCGGCGACCGCCCTGCTGCATTCCGCCATCGTGGTGGAGAAGCGCGACGCCCTGAAGAGCTGGACCATCCTGCTGGCGCTGATCGCCTTCGCCCTGTCCCTGCTCGGCACCTTCCTGGTGCGCTCCGGCGTGCTGACCAGCGTGCATGCCTTCGCCGTCGATCCGGAGCGCGGCATGTTCATTCTCGTCCTGCTGGCGATCGCCATCGGCGGCTCCTTCGCGCTCTATGCCTGGCGCGCGCCGACGATGGAGGGCGGCGGTGTGTTCCGGCCGATCAGCCGCGAGGGCGGGCTGGTGCTGAACAACCTGCTGACCGCGACCGCGGCGGCCACCGTGCTGATCGGCACCCTGTATCCGCTGGCGCTGGAAACGGTGACCGGCGAGAAGGTCTCCGTCGGCCCGCCGTTCTTCGAGGCGACCTTCGTGCCGCTGATGGTGCCGCTGGTCATCGCGGTCGGCATCGGTCCGCTGCTGGCCTGGAAGCGCGGCGACCTGGCCGGCGCCCTGCATAACCTCTGGGCCGCCGCCATCATCGCCATTTCGCTCGGCTTGGCGCTGGCCTGGCTGCAGGGCGCGCCGGTCGGCGCGGCCCTGGGCATGGCGCTCGCCGCCTGGCTGGGGGTCGCCGTGCTGACCGAACTGGCCGACCGGATCCGCCTGTTCCGGGTGCCGCTGTCCAGCTCCCTGTCCCGCGCCGCCGGCCTGCCGCGCGCCGCCTACGGCATGACGCTCGCCCATCTCGGGCTGGCGGTGTTCATCGTCGGCGCGGTCGGCGAAACCTTCTTCAGCGCCGAGGTCGTGCGTTACGCTTCCCGGGGCGACAAGGTGGAGATCGCCGGCCACACACTGACCTTCGAGGGAGTGACCGAGCGGGCGGGGCCCAACTTCAACGCCCAGGTCGGCACCTTCGTCCTGGAGAACGGCCAGCGCCTGGAATCCGAGCGCCGCTTCTTCCCGGCCGAGGGCCAGCAGACCACCGAGGCGGCGATCCGGGTGCGCCCGGCCGGCGACCTCTATGCCGTGCTGGGCGAGCCGGCCGACGGCGACCGCTGGACCGTCCGCGTCTATCACAAGGCCCTGGTGATGTGGATCTGGGTCGGCGGGTTTCTGATGTCCCTGGGCGGGCTGGTCTCGCTCGCCGACCGGCGCCTGCGCGTCGGCGCACCGGCCCCACGCCGCGAGCGTACGGCGCTCGCCGCCGCCGGCGGAGACGACTGAGCCCGTGCGCCGCCTGTTCGCCCTGATTCCGCTCGCCGCCGCCGTCGCCCTGGTGGCAGCCCTGGCCTGGCCGATCCTGGATGGGCGCAATCCGCAGGAACTGCCGTCGGTCCTGCTGGACAAGCCGGTGCCGGCCTTCGACCTGCCGGGCCTGGAGCCGGGCGCGCCCGGCCTCGCCTCCGCCGACCTCGCCGGCAAGCCGGTGCTGGTCAACGTCTTCGCCTCCTGGTGCGCCCCCTGCCGGGCCGAGATCCCCCGGCTGCAGGCCCTGGCCGGGGACGGCGTCACGGTCTACGGCCTGGCCTACAAGGACGACCCGGTGGCCACCCGCCGGTTCCTGTCCGATCTCGGCAATCCGTACGCGCGGATCGGGGTCGACCGCGACGGCCGCACCGGAATCGAGTTCGGCGTCTACGGCGTGCCCGAGACCTATGTGATCGACGGCAGCGGCGTGATCCGCCACCGCCATGTGGGCGAGGTGACCGACCGGGTGGCCAAGGCGACCCTGGTGCCGCTGCTGAAGGAGCTGGAGCAATGATCCGACCGGCGATCCGTGCCCTGCTCCTCGCCCTCCTGCTGCTGGCCGCCGGGCCGGCGCTGGCCGTGCAGCCCGACGAGGTGCTGGACGATGCGGCGCTGGAGGCCCGCGCCCGCACGCTCAGCGCCGAGGTGCGCTGCCTGGTCTGCCAGAACCAGTCGATCGACGACAGCAACGCCGAGTTGGCCCGCGACCTGCGTCTGCTGGTGCGCGAGCGCCTGATCGCCGGCGACAGCGACCAGGAGGTGCTCGACTTCCTGGTGGCCCGCTACGGCCCCTTCGTGTTGCTGGAGCCGCCGAAGACCGAGAGCACGCTGATCCTCTGGTACGGCCCCGCCGCCCTGCTCGGACTGGGCGCCATCGTGGTGATCGTCACCCTGGCGCGCCGGCGCAAGGCCGCCACGCCCACACCGCTCACACCGGAGGAGCGGATGCGCCTGGACGCGCTGCTGGACGAGGAAGACGACACCGGGAGGCCGGCATGATGTTCTGGGCCGTCGCCGGCGTCCTGGTGCTTGCCGCCGTGCTCGCCCTGATAGCGCCGCTGGTCCGCCGGCGCCAGGCCACGGCGCCGCGCGCGGAACACGGTCTGGCGGTGCTGAAGGACCAGCTTGCGGAGATCGAGCGCGACCGGGCCGCCGGGCGGCTGGCCGACGCGGAGGCGGATGCCGCCCGGATCGAGGTGGAGCGCCGCATCCTGGCCGAGGCGGATCGCGACGAGGCCCCGACCGCGACCGATCCCGCCTCCACCCGCTGGCGCCGCTTCACCGTCGCCGCGCTGATCATCGTCGGCGTGCCGGCCGCCACCGCCGCCGTCTACCTGCATGCGGGCAGCCCCGGCATGCCCGACCTTCCGCTGTCCGCCCGCGCCGACGAGCGCACCCGCATGGCCGAACTGGCGCAGCGTCAGCGCGGCATCATGGAGATGGTGCAGAACCTGGAGCAGCGGCTGGGCGGCCAGCCGGACGATCTGGAAGGCTGGATGCTGCTCGGCCGATCCCGGCTGGCCCTCGGGGATTTCGAGCAGGCCGCCGTCGCCTTCCGGCGCGCGGCCGGGCTGGGCGGCGGTGCCGAAGCGCTCGGCGAGATGGCCGAGGCCCTGGTCCGACGCGACCGCGGCATCGTGACTCCGGACGCCCGACAGGCCTTCCGGGACGTGCTGGAGATCGCACCGGCGGATCCCCGCGCCCGCTATTACCTGGCCCTGGGCGCTCTGCAGGCGGGAGACGCGGAATCCGCGCTGCGGCAGTGGCTGGCCCTGGCCGCCGACACGCCGCCCGATGCGCCCTGGCGGGCCGGGCTGATGCAGCGGATGGAGGATGTGGCCGCCGAGAACGGCATCGACCTGGCCGCCCTGGGCCAGGAGGTGGTCGGCGAGCGGCCGACGGCGTCGGGGCCGCGCGGCCCCAGCCAGGAGGACGTGGCCGCCGCCCAGTCGATGTCGTCGGAGGATCGCCTGGCGATGATCCGTGGCATGGTCGACGGGCTGCAGGCCCGGCTGGAGGCCGATCCGAGCGATATCGACGGCTGGCTGCGGCTGGGCCGGTCCTGGCAGGTGCTGGGCGAGCCGGAGAAGTCCGTGGCCGCCTACAAGGAGGCGGCGGAGCGGGCGCCGGACCGGGCCGACGTCCAGCTCGACTACGCCCGCGCCCTGTTCCCGCCGGGCACCGCCAACCGGGCGATGCCCCAGGCGTTCATCGACACGGTCGCCCGGGTGCGGGAGATCGAGCCGGAGAATCCGGAAGGGCTGTTCTTCGGCGGCATGATCGCCGCGCGCAAGGGCGACACGGAGGCCGCCCGGGATCTCTGGACCCGGCTGCTGGAGCGGCTGCCCGAGGACTCGCCGATCCGCGCCGCGATCCAGCAGCGACTGGCTATCCTCGGCGAGGGCTGAGCCGCCGGTTCACGTGTCCCATCTTGCGGCCGGCCCGGGCTTCCGCCTTGCCGTAGAGATGCACATGGGCGTCCGGATCGTGCAGATAGCCCGACACCTTGTCCACATCGTCGCCGATCAGGTTCAGCATCTCGCTCTCGCACAGGATGTCGGTCGGCCCGAGCGGCAGGCCGGCGACCGCGCGGACGAACTGCTCGAACTGCGAGGTGGCGCAGCCGTTCTGGGTCCAGTGGCCGGAATTGTGCGGCCGGGGCGCGACCTCGTTGATCAGCACTTCGCCGTCCTCGGTCACGAACATCTCCACGGCCAGAAGGCCGACGATGTCCAGGCCGTCGATCAGGGTCTCCGCCGCCTTGCGGGCCGCCGCGGCGACCGCGTCCGATACCCGGGCCGGTACGACAGAGCGGCGCAGGATGCCGTCCTCGTGGCTGTTCTCGGTCACCGGGAAGCAGGCGATCTCGCCGTCGGCACCGCGCGCGGCGATCACCGAGACCTCGGTGACGAACGGCACCATGCGTTCCAGAATGGCGTCGTCGCTGCCGAGTTCCTCCCACACGGTGGCGAGGCTCGACTCCATGTCGACCCGGATCTGCCCCTTGCCGTCATAGCCGAGCCGGCAGGTCTTCAGGATCGCCGGCACGCCGACGGCGGACAGCCCGTCGATCAGCTCGTCCAGGGTGGTCACCCCCCAGAACTGCGCGGTCTCCAGGCCCTGGTCCCGCGCGAAACTCTTCTCGGTCACCCGGTGCTGGGCGACCTCCAGGGCCATCGGCCCGGGGCGCACGGCCACGCGCTTCATCAGGTACTCGACCGTCGCGACGGGCACGTTCTCGAATTCGTAGGTCACGACATCGACCGCCTCGGCGAAGGCGTCCAGCGCCGCCCAGTCGTCCCAGGCCGCCGAGGTCGCCGCGAACGAGACCTGCGCGGCCGGCCCGCCGTCGGCGTCGTGATCGTAGATATGGCAGCGGTACCCGAGCGGGGCGGCGGCAAGGGCCGTCATCCGGCCGAGCTGGCCGCCGCCGAGGATTCCGATGACGGCGTTCGCGGGGAGAGGCTGGAGCGCCATGGATCAGCCCTCGTCCGTGGGGACGTCGGCGACCGACTCGGTACGCGCCTGACGCCAGGCCACCAGGGCGGCATCCGCCTCCGGGTCGGACAGCGCGACAATGGAGGCGGCCATCAGCCCGGCATTGGTCGCCCCGGCCTTGCCGATGGCCAGGGTTCCGACCGGAACGCCGCCCGGCATCTGCACGATCGACAGCAGGCTGTCCCAACCGGACAGGGCCTTGCTTTCGACCGGCACGCCCAGCACCGGCAGGGTGGTCATGGAGGCGACCATGCCGGGAAGATGGGCGGCACCGCCGGCGCCGGCCACGATCACCTGCAGGCCCCGACCCTTGGCGGCCTCGGCATACTCAACCATCCGCTTCGGCGTGCGGTGGGCCGACACGATCCGCGCCTCATACGCGATCCCGAGGTCTTCCAATACGTCGCAGACGTGTTTCATGGTTGACCAGTCGGACTGGCTGCCCATGATCACGCCGACCTTGGGTGAGGGCATATTCGCCTCCAAGTTGTCGATTGTGCCCGCGACCACCTGAAGCCGCGAAGCCGCGGACTATACGAACCGGACCCGCCGCATTCAAGAACAGCCAGCCTTGCTGACAGCCAGGGTTGCGAAGGTTAGAATAAACTCTTGTGATAAAAGGCGTTGCTGATGTCGATGAAGACGTATGCATTAGAGGCGATCTCGGTCCTCGTGGTCGAGGACAACCGATTCATGCGGTCTATATTGGTTAACGTCATCAAAGGACTCGGGGTCACCCACGTCGTCGAGGCACGCGACGGGCAGGAGGCCCTGGAGGAACTTCGCAACACCGCGGCCGACATCATCGTGATGGACTGGGAGTTGGAAGGGATGGCCGGATCCAAACTTCTGCAGACCGTGCGCAGCGGCAAGCGCGGGCTGAACCCGCTCACCCCGGTCATCGTCGTCTCGGCCAACACCATCGCCCGCAACGTGTTGCAGGCCCGCGACACCGGCATGACCGAGTTCCTGGCCAAGCCGGTCTCCGCCGCCGCGATCTATGCCCGGATCGTCTCGATCATCGAGCACCCACGCCGGTTCGTGCGCACCGGGTCCTATTTCGGTCCGGACCGACGCCGCCGCTTCGAGCCGGGGTATCTCGGACCCAAGCGGCGCGCCGACGACCGCTCGATGGACGACGCGACCGATATCGACGTGAAGAAACAGGCGTGACGTCCCAGCGACGTTTCAGGGGATCCTGATGACCGACAAGCACAAGGTCGAATTCATCGACAATCCGAACCCGATCCGCAAGAAGGTCCGGGTCGAACAGGGCGCGGATCCGGCCAACCTGATCCGCCGGGCCGACAAGCAGGTGCAGAAACTGTCCGGCGAGTTCGAGGAGATCTTCGCCGCCACCATCCCCGCCCTCGGCGAGGCGATGGAGGCGGTGCGCAAGAGCGACGGCGCGGACAAGGACGCCCTGGGCCAGGTACGGCGCATGCTGCACGACCTGCGCGGCCAGGCCGGGACCTTCGGCTATCCGCTGGTCAGCCAGGTGGGCGACAGCGCCTGCAAATTCATCGACCTGTCCGACCAGATCGGCGCGCCGGAGACCGAGGTGCTGGGCATGCATATCGACGCGCTGAAGGCCATCAGCCAGGCCAAGATCAAGGGCGACGGCGGCCCGGTCGGCGCCGAACTGCGCGGCGGCCTGCGCAAGGTGATCCTGAAATACAACGACCGGAAGACGGCTTAGTTTTGCTCTATCTTTAATGGGTTAGCGCGCGGTCGGTTCAGGCGATGATGTCGGGCAGGATCTGGCTTTCGAGCCGGCTCATCTGATCCTTCAGCGACAGCTTGCGCTTCTTCAGCCGCTGCAACTGGATCTGGTCGAACGGCGCGCGCTCGATCAGGCGAGCGATCACGTCGTCCAGGTCGCGGTGCTCGGTCTTCAGTTCGGCGAGCCGGCGTTTCAATTCTTCCAGATCTTCCACGGAGCCCTCGGTCGCGATGCGCACGGCGTCAGTCTTGTAACGTTCCTCAAATGGCGCCGGGGTTCAAGCTTTCCAAACCGCTTTCGCCGCGGTCAGCACCATGACCTGACCGGAGGGGAAGCGGTGGCGGCCGCGCTCGCGGTACCCGGCCTTCTGAAAGGCGATGATCGCCCCCCAATGGTCCGGATGCGGATCGGCCACGACCCGCTCGCAGCCCGCCTCGGCGAACAGCTTTGCGGTCAGGGCGCGGATCGCGGCGCGGCCGTGCTTGCGGTTCACCACGTCCTCCTCGCCGATCAGCAGGTCGATGCCCCGGGTGCCCGGCCCGACCCCGTCGACCTGCAGCCAGACATCGCCGTCCTTCAGCGCGTCATAGTCCTGGGCATAGCCGATCGGCCGGCCGTCCAGGTCGATCCGCCACGGCCGCAGCCAGTCCGGCACCGGGGTCCCGGCGTGGAACGCCTCCACCACCGGCGCGGTCCAGTGCGGCTTCCACCAGCGCTTCACATGCGGGGCGGCGAGCCAGGTCTCCAGCCGCGCCACCTCGTCGGCCGGATAGGGGACCAGTTCAATGGGCATTGGCGACGTCCTGGTCCGGCAGGGTCCGGCCGGTCTTGGCCTCGCGCAGATCCGGCGACAGCCGGTATTCCAGCCACATCACCCCCCGCGTCGCCAGGAAGTTGATCACCAGATAGAACGCCGCGGCGATGAACAGCGGCTCGATGCTGAACGTGGCCGAGGTCTCCTTGCGGGCGATCAGGGTCATGTCCAGGATGGTGATGGTGCTGGCCAGCGAGGTCGACTTGATCATCAGCACGATCTCGTTGCCGTAGCCCGGCAGGGCCTGGCGGATCGCCTGGGGGAAGATCACCCGTCGGAACCGCAGCCAGGTGCTCATACCGCAGGCCTTGGCCGCCTCCACCTGCCCCCAGGGCACGGCGAGCAGCCCGCCGCGGATGATCTCCGCGGTATAAGCGGTGGTGTTCAGGGTCAGCGCCAGGATGGCGCACCAGTGCGCCTCGCGCAGGAGCGGCCACAGGAAGCTCTGCTGCACCGCCTCGAACTGGCCGAGTCCGTAATAGATCAGGAAGATCTGCACCAGCAGCGGAGTGGAGCGGAACAGATAGACATAGGCATAGGCCAGCGCCTGCAGCGGCCGATACGGCGACAGCCGCACCAGGGCCAGACCGATCGCCAGGAAAAACCCGAGCGCCAGGGACGAGCCGGCGAGCGTCAGGGTCCAGGGCAGACCGTTGGCGATGAGCTCCCAGGTGTTGTCCGGCTGGTCGAACAGCTTGATCATCGCTCAGGCTCTCCGCACGCCGCGGTTGGCGAAGGCTTCCGCCCGGCCGAACACCTTGTTGGAGAGCGAGGTCAGCGCCAGGTAGAGCACGGCCGCCGACATGAAGAAGACGATCGGCTGCTTGGTCGAACCGGAGGCGACGAAGGCCTGACGCATGATCTCGGTCAGGCCGACGACGGAGATCAGCGAGGTGTCCTTCAGGGTGAGCTGCCAGACATTGCCCAGTCCCGGCAGGGCGTAGCGCGCCACCTGGGGCACCAGGATGCGACGGAACAGCACCCAGCGGCTCATGCCGCAGGCCTTGGCCGCCTCGATCTGCCCCTTGGGCACCGCCAGCACGGCGCCGCGGATCACCTCGGTGGAATAGGCGCCGGAGATGAATCCCAGCGCCAGAACGCCGGTGGTCAGCGCGTTGAACTCGATATAGCCGTTGTAGCCGAACAGCTTGGCCACGGCCATCACCGCCTGCCCGCCGCCGAAGAAGATGATGTAGATGGTGATCAGGTCGGGAATGCCGCGCACCAGGGTGGTGTAGACGTCGCCCAGCAGCGGCACCAGCGGCACCCGGGACAGCTTCACCGCCGCCCCGCCGGTGCCGAGCACGATGCCCAGCGCGAAGGCGATCACCGCCACCAGCAGCGTCCAGCCCGCACCCCGCACCATCTCGTCGCCCCAGCCCGAGTCGCCCCAGGCCAGCAGGCTCATCCACTCCGGCATGCGCCCGTCATCCCCCTGCTACCGAAATGCGGACGGGGACGGCGTGTCGGCAGTCCCCGCCCCGATGGATCACCCGGCGAAGGTCATTCCTTGGCCGAGGCGTCGAAGCCGAAATGCTCGATGGCGAGCTTGCTCAGGGTGCCGTCGGCGATGGCCTCGCCGATCGCCTTGGAGAACATGTCGGCCAGCGCCTGGTCCTCCTTGCGGATGCCGGCACCGACGCCATTACCGAACGGACCGCCGGTGAAGCCCGGGCCGACGATCTTCAGGCCCTTGCCCTCGTCCTTCTCCAGCAGCGGCTTCCAGTACGACATGGCGGCCAGGGCGGCGTCCACGCGGCCGGCCTGCAGGTCCAGATCCAGGTTCTCCTGGGTGTCGTAGGTCTTCACCGTCACGTCGCCGGCGATGAACTCGTTCAGGAAGTTCTCGTGGGTGGTGGCGATCTGCACGCCGATGGTCTTGCCGGCGAAAGCCTCCTTCACGGCGGCGATGGCGGCCTTCTCGGCGTCATCCAGCTCGGACATCGTCACCGCGTCCACGTCGGTCTTAAGGTCGGCGAACGGACCGTCGGACTTGACGACGAAAACACCCGGGGTGGCGGCGTAGGAGCGCGAGAAGGTGATGACCTCCATGCGCTTCTCGGTGATCGACATGCCGGCCATGATCGCGTCGTACTTGCCGGCCTGCAGCGCCGGGATGATGCCTTCCCAGGCCTGCTGCTGCAGGGTGCACTCGAGCTCCAGGCGGGCGCAGAGATCCTTGTAGAGATCGACCTCGAAGCCCACGAGGTTGCCCGAGGAATCGGTGTAGTTCCACGGCGCGTAGGCGCCCTCGGTGGCGATCCGCACCGATGAGCCCTTGCCCCAGTCGGCGGCCGAGGCGGCGGTGGCGACGCCGGTGGCGAGTGCCGCGACCGCCAGCAGCGTGGTCAGCTTTTTCATGTGAAGTCCTCCTGGTTGAACACGTCCCCATCCGGATTTTACCGGTTCTTGGGGGTCTACTGCCCCACGCCCATCCCTTCGGTGGTCGCGAGGAATTGGCGGCAACGCTCCGAGTCGGGATTGCCGAAGACCTGTGCCGGCGGACCCTGTTCCTCGATCCGGCCCTGGTGCAGGAAAACAACCTCGTCCGAGACCTCGCGGGCGAAGCGCATCTCGTGGGTGACGATGATCATCGTGCGCCCTTCCTCGGCGAGCTGGCGCATGACCCGCAGCACCTCGCCCACCAGTTCCGGGTCGAGGGCGGAGGTCGGCTCGTCGAACAGCATGACCCGCGGCTCCATGGCGAGCGCGCGGGCGATCGCGCAGCGCTGCTGCTGGCCGCCGGAGAGATGGGCCGGATACTGGTCCCGCTTGTCGGCGATGCCGACCTTGTCCAGCAGCACCATCGCCTGGTCGGTCGCCTCGCGCTTCGGCACGCCGAGCACGTGGACCGGCGCCTCGATCACGTTCTCCAGGACGGTCATGTGGGTCCACAGGTTGAAGCTCTGGAACACCATGGCGAGACGCGAGCGGATTCGGTCGACCTGCTTGACGTCGGCCGGCTTCAAGCCGCCATCGCGGCCGGGGACCATCCGGATCAGCTCGCCATCGACCCGAACCTCGCCGGCATTGGGGACCTCGAGCAGGTTGATGCAGCGCAGGAAGGTGGACTTGCCGGACCCCGACGCGCCGATCATCGAGATGACGTTGCTGTTGGCGGTCGAGAGCGAGACGCCCTTGAGGACTTCCAGCGAACCGAAGCGCTTGTGAAGGTCGGTGACCTCCAGCATCGGCGGAGAGGCGGTCGAACTGCCCGGTGTGCGGGCCTCGGCGGCGACTGGCAAAAAACCCACCTTTGCGCTGCAACAAAGATATAATTTCGCAGCATAACCGGCTGGTATGCGTCGGCAAGCGCAATCGGTGAAATTCCGGAGGTTTCCGCCCCGGTTCGGATGTCAGACCGACGAGCCGCGGGCCGCCCGCCAGGCGCGGGAGAACCGGCGCGGATTGGGCAGATACTCGCCCAGGGATTTCAGCCGGGCGGTGACCTTCGGGACCTTCATCACGTCGCCGATCCGGCGGTCGAGGAAGGCCCAGGTCTCGCCATGGCCTTCGGAGGTGTCGTCGAGCCAGTACAGCAGCGTGGAACTGAACACCGCCGCCAGCAGGCCGCGCTTGGAGTAGAAATTATAGTCGGTCGAGGTGTCGCCGCAGGTCCACCAGATCGTGTCGACCGTGCGGTACAGGCTGCGCGCGGCCATGCCGGTATTGCCGGGCAGCGCCAGGAACGACAGGGCGCGGCGCACCGCCTCCTTGTGCGGCTCCACCGCCTCCAGCCGCAGGCGCACGCCCAGGGCGACCTTCTCGCGGATCTTCAGCCCGTCCAGACCGTGGGCCTCCATGTCGGCGGCCATTCGCGTATCGGCCCGGGCCAGCCAGTAGCCGACCGCGTCGCGCACGCCGGCCGGAAAGGCGATGTCGACGTCCTCGGCCACCAGCCCGGCGGATCGCGCTCCGTCGGTCAGGCTGCGGCGGGTCCAGCCGTCGAACAGGACGTTGGGCAGGGCCGCGTCCAGAATGCGGTCGCGCAGGGTGTCCATCGGGTTGACTTGGGACGTGGTGCGATCGGTGCTCATGTCGCCGGCTCCTCTGTTGGATCGGGTGCTGCAGCGTCGCGCCCGGGCGATGGCGGCGGCACGTCGCGCATATCCGCCTCGATCAGCTCCTCGACATAGCCGAAACGGGTGAAATCGGTCATCCGGTCGAGATACAGAATGCCGTCCAGGTGATCGACCTCATGCTGCAGCACCCGGGCGCGCATGCCGGTCATCACGGTATCGACGCTCTCGCCCTCCGGCGTGACCGCCGTCAGCCGCACCCGGGTCCAGCGCGGAACCTCGCCGCGCAGGCCGGGGATCGACAGACAGCCTTCCATGCCCAGCGCCCGCTCGTCGTCGATCGGCGTCAGCGCCGGATTGACCAGGGCGGTCAGCGGCAGCGGGCCGTCCTCCGGGTCGTCGGTCCGGCGGGCGGCGGGCACGGAGACCAGGATCACCCGCTCGGACACGCCGATCTGCGGCGCGGCGAGGCCGATGCCGCCGGCCTCGGCCAGGCTGGCCTCCATCTCGCGGATCAGCTCCGCGACTTCCGGGGCACGGAGATCGGCCACCGGGGCCGCGATACGGCGCAGGACCGGGTCGCCCGCACGGACTATGGACTTCGCACTCATGATGAGGCATATAGCGCGCCCATCGGGGCCGGTCCAGCGGACGCGGCCCTGGAACGGCACGGCGTTTTGAGGTATACTCATCGTAAGTGCTGGCCGATTGATCCGATATCGGGTCCGTCGTGCTGGCGTTTATTTGTGCCGAGGCAATGAGGAAAGGAGTGCGAAACCCGTGCAAGTATCCGTTCGCGACAACAACGTCGACCAGGCCCTGCGCGCGCTGAAGAAGAAGATGCAGCGCGAGGGTGTCTTCCGCGAGATGAAGCTGCGCCGCAACTACGAAAAGCCGTCTGAGAAGAAGGCCCGCGAGCGCGCCGAGGCGGTGCGTCGCTATCGCAAGCTCATGCGCAAGCGCATGGAGCGCGAGGGCTACTAGTCTCCGGCCGGGCGGTTTCAGCAACCGCCCCGACATTGCCGACGCTGAGCCGCCCGGATGGGGCGGCTTTTTGCGTTTGTCCGACGTGTTCAGTCGGCTTCACGTCGGCGGGCCACGTCGGAGTAACGGTCCCGGTCTTGCCCCGGATCAAGCCCGGGGACAAACCGGGATGACGGGGAAGATAACAAAGAAAATATATAAAATGGCCGGGTACTTATAAAATCGGTCGTCATCCCGGACGACCCCGGACCCGATCCGGGGGCGGGCCGGGACCCGGCGGCCTGACGCCTGACGCGGCCGCTGCACCACCCCCGAGCCGCACCAAGCTCCCCGTTTCCTCCCCGGGCGATCTGATCTACCCTCCTGCGAAACGCCTGGGAGGATGGCATGAGCGGCCACGATCACCACCATCATCACGATCACGATCATCACCACGACCATGACCACGAGCACCCGCGGCTGAGCGAGCTTCAGCTGCGCGTGAAGGCGCTGGAATCCCTGCTGGTGGAGAAGGGGCTGGTCGATCCCGCCGCCCTCGACGTGTTCGTCGACACCTACGAGACCAAGGTCGGCCCGCGCAACGGTGCGGCGGTGGTGGCCAAGGCCTGGACCGATCCGGCCTTCAAGAAGCAGCTGCTGGAGGATCCCTCCACCACCATCAAGTCCTTCGGCTTCGAGGGCCGCCAGGGCGAGCACATGGTGGTCGTGGAGAACACCGACACGGTCCATAACCTGGTCGTCTGCACCCTGTGCTCCTGCTATCCCTGGCCGGTGCTGGGCCTGCCGCCGGTCTGGTACAAGTCGGCGCCCTACCGCTCGCGCGCGGTCAACGATCCGCGCGGCGTACTGGCCGATTTCGGCACCGCCCTGCCCGACGATGTCGAGATCCGCGTGTGGGACTCCACCGCCGAGATGCGCTACCTCGTCCTGCCCCAGCGCCCCGCCGGGACGGAAGACCTGAGCGAGGAGGAACTGGCCGACCTCGTGACCCGCAATTCCATGATCGGTGTGGAGACCGTCCAGTACCCGGCCCGCCAGGAGGCGGCAGAATGAACGGCGCGCACGACATGGGCGGGATGCACGGCTTCGGTCCGGTCGAGGACGAGCCGGTCCATCCCATCTTCCACGGCGACTGGGAGAAGAAGGCCTTCGCCCTGACGCTCGCCTGCGGCGGTCTCGGCCAGTGGTCGATCGACGAGGCGCGCTACGCCCGCGAACGCCAGCCCCCGGCGCAGTATCTCGACAACACCTACTACGAGCAGTGGCTGCACGGCGTGGAGACCATGCTGGTGGAAAAGGGTCTGGTCACGCCGGAGGAGCTGGAGACCGGAAAGGCCGCCGGACCGGGCACGGTTCCGGCCCTGCCGGCCGACCGGGTGTTCAAGGCGTTGCAGCAGGGCTCGCCCTATATCCGCGAGGTGCCGAACGCCCCGCTCTTCGCGGTGGGCAGCACGGTGCGGGTGAGAACCTTCCATCCGAGCGGACACACCCGCGCGCCGCGCTACCTGCGCGGCCATGTCGGCACGGTGGTGATGCATCACGGCGCCCATGTCTTCGCCGACACCAGCGCCACCGGCGACCACAAGACCGCCCACCACCTCTACAACGTGTCCTTCGCGGCCGACGAGCTGTGGGGACCGCAGAGCCAGGGCGGCGCCGTGCATGCCGATCTCTGGGAACCCTATCTGGAACCGGCATGACCGTGACCGCCATGACCACGACCGCCATGACCGCCGCCGTGAACCTGGAGAGCCTGCCCCGCATCCCCGTCGACCATGACGGGCCGGTGTTCCGCGAGCCATGGGAGGCGCAGGCCTTCGCCATCGCGGTGAAGCTGCACGAAACCGGGCTCTACACCTGGAACGAATGGGCCACCGCCCTGTCGAACGAGATCAAGGCGGCCCAGGAAGAGGGCGACCCGGATCTGGGCGACACCTACTATCAGCACTGGCTGAGAGCGCTGGAAGGCCTGGTCCTGGCCAAGACCGACCTGACGGTGGAACAGCTTCTCAAGCGCAAGAACGCCTGGGACCGCGCCGCCCAGCGCGCGCCCCACGGCGAGCCGATCCTGCTGCCCGAGGACGAGGAATAAGACTAAACCGTCAGCACCCGCGTCGCCCCCCAGATCGGGCCGTGCTCGGCGCCCTGCACCAGGATCGCGATCCCGCCCTCAACCTCGGTCCAGGGCTTGGCCGGCACGCTGAGGCTGCGGCCCGGACCGTGGAACTCGCCGATCTTGCGGATCGCGCGGACCACGTTGAAGTTCTCCAGGCTCAGCCCGGTATTCTCGCCCCGGCGGATCTGCGTCTTGTGATGGGCGTCATAGGCGACCGCCAGCACGTCGGCCGGGCCGGGCATGCCGGTGTCGTGGATCTCGGCCCGCAGCTCGCCGTGTGAGAGGGATGCTTCCACCCGCACCACGGGCCGGTCGTCGGACCCCGCCGCGAGCCGCTCGCGGATGATGCCGTCCACCGCCCGGCTGTCGGACCCCACCGCGTCCACCGCACCGTCGATCACCATCTGCGGCGTGTAGAGCGTCCGGTTGCCCAGCGCGTGCTGATAGGCCCGCTGGCGCGCGGTAAAGGCCGCATCGGCGAACGGATCGGGCCAGCCGATATAGTCCCAGTAGTCGATATGGTAGGCCAGCGCGATCACGTCGTCGCGCGCCGCCAGCCGGCCGAGATAGGCATCGGCGGGGGGGCATGAGCTGCAGCCCTGGCTGGTGAAGAGTTCCACGACCACCGGTCGCGGGGACAGGCCCACGGCGGCGCCTGAGCGCGGCAGTGCGGCGGCGGCGAGGCCGGCGGCGGCGATCGCGGAGAAGGACCGTCTGGTGATCATGCGGCCAAGACTAGCCGCTATCGGTAGGTCACCGGAATTGAAGAGGACGTGATCGTCGGCGTGCCGGGCGCCGCGGAATCGATCGGCCGGACGATGTCCCAGAAGTATTCGTTGCCGTAGAACACCGCGACATCGGTGACGAAGACGGTCCCCGCGAGCAGGGCCGCGGCCGGCGCGGTCGCGCCCAGACCATAGCCGAGCAGGAAAATCCGGCCGCTGTTCACCGACTGGAACAGCAGGGACTTCTTGACCAGCGTCACCTCGTCGGTCTCCGCCAGGGTCGGACCCTCCTGCTGCCACAGGTATTCGAAGCCGTAATAGAGTCCGGCCGCCGTCGCGGCATTGGCGACGACGAAGCCGCCCAGCACGAACGCATGTCCGCCGATCAGGGCGTCGAACAGCAGCAGGTCGGTCGCATTGGCCACCGCCTGGAAGGTGATGGTCTTGTAAAGCGTCCGTTGCCAGGGGGGCAGGTCGCCGCGCAGGTTGGGCAGCACGGCTACCGCCCCGTCGGTCCCTGGCGCCGTCGGTGCCGCCTGCGCCTGGACATGGCCCGGATTCTCGCGCCACTGGGCCGAGGCCGGTGCCGCGGCCAACAGCAGGACGGCGACGAGAACAAGCCTGACCGCGGGACGGTGCAGCAGACTGGTCATGAGCGACTCCCTCCCGGATCCTTCCCGATGCGGCGTATGCAGGAAATTACAATAGCACCTCGCCCGGCCCCGGCCCACCTCAACCCGTCGGGCCGCGGGCCGACGCGTCGCCGATCACGGTGGCGTCGCCGATCTCGAATTCGGGCATCGCCTCCTCGATCCCGGGCAGCCTGCCCATCGCCTCCTCCGGGCGGCGCAGGCGGTTGTTCACCGCCAGGGAGGCATAGCCGTGGACGTAGCTCCACACCATGGTCTCGACCACCGCCGGGGCAACCGGCACGCCGTTGATCCGCGGGACGATCGGGGCGCAGACGCGGCGGAGGATCGCGTAGGATTCGTCTGCCGCCCCCCGCCGTTCCGCATCGAACACCTCGGGCCGCGGCAGCGAGAACATCAGGCGGAACAGGTCGGGATGGTCCAGGGCGAACGCCAGATAGCCCTTGGCCGCGGCCACCAGCTGGGCGCGGGGGGACGGCTCGGCGTCGGCCATCTTGCCGAGCATCGCGACGCTCAGCCGGCGATGGCCCTCGGCGCCGATCGCGGCAATCAGGCGGTCGAGGTTGTGAAAATGGTTCTTCGGGGCCGAATGGGACACGCCGACCCGTGCCGCGCAGCCGCGCAGGGTGAGAGCCGAGATCCCCTCCTCGGCCAGGATGTCCAGTCCGGCCTGGACCAGGGCCTGCCGCAGATTGCCGTGATGATACGCCATTCCGCAGCCTATCTACGGAATATTTGCGCTGTCAATTTTGACGTTGACGCCTGCGCCGCAAGAGAATATTGACGACGTAAATATCGCTTTGAGAGAGGCTTCTATGGGTGAGACGCGGATGGCGTCCGGATATTTCGTCGCGGTGGCGCTCGGGCTCGCCCTTGCTCCGTCGGCGGTCCGGGCGGACGACAAACCTCAAGATTCCGGTCCGGAGTCACCGTGGCGGGTCACCCTCGGCGCGGGCGGGATCTATCACCCGGACTATCTGGGGTCCGACGAGTACGAAATCCAGCCCTTCCCCGTGCTCAAGGTCGAGTACGACAACCTGTATGTCGAGACCGACGGGCCCGGCGTGAAGGCGAACGTGCTGCCCCACGGCCTGTTCGAATTCGGCCCGATCGTCAAATACGGCGAAGGCCGCGACGATGTGGAGGACGACGTTGTCGACCGGCTGCCGGAGATCGACGACGAGCTCTGGGTGGGCCTGTTCGCCGGCTACACCGAGAAAGGAATCTTCGGCGACCGCGATTCCCTCGGCGTCGAGATCGAGGCCATGTGGGCGGCGACCGACGACAACGGCTCGACCGCGACCCTCGGCGTGACCTACGGGCTGCAGGCCACCCAGCGGCTGCAGCTGTCCATCGGCACCTCGGCGACCTATGCCGACAACGACTACGCCAGCACCTACTACTCGATCGACGCCGCCGGCGCCTCGGCCAGCGGGCTGTCGCAGTTTTCGGCCGGCGACGGGTTGCGCGATGTGGGGCTCAGGGTCTCGGCCCGCTATGCCATCACCCGGGCGATCGGCATCGGCGCGATGGCCGGCGTGTCGCGCCTGATGGACGACTTCGCAGACAGTCCGATCGTCGACGAGCGCGGCAGCGCCACCCAGGTCTTCGGCGGGATGTTCCTGACCTACAGCTTCTGACGACAACCACCGACGCAAAAGCGAACGGGCGCTCCCTTCGGAGCGCCCGTTCCTGTTTAGACCCTGCCGGACCCGCTTACGCGGCCTTGGTGAGGGTGCGCAGCACGTAGTGCAGGATGCCGCCGTGGTTGTAGTACTCGACCTCGTTGGCGGTATCGATCCGGCACAGCAGCTCGACCGTCTTGGTCGTGCCGTCCTTGTAGGTGATCGTCATCGGCACCGGCATCCGCGGCGTGATGCCCTCGGAGATCCCGGTGATGTCGAACGTCTCCTCGCCGGTCAGGCCCAGCGACTTGCGGTCGGTGCCTTCCGGGAACTGCAGCGGCAGCACGCCCATGCCGACCAGGTTCGAGCGGTGAATGCGCTCGAAGCTCTCGACGATGACCGCCTTCACGCCCAGCAGGCGGGTGCCCTTGGCCGCCCAGTCGCGGGACGAGCCCGTGCCGTACTCCTTGCCGCCGATCACGACCAGCGGGGTGCCGGCCTTGGCGTACTTCATGGCGGCGTCGTAGATCGGCATCTGCTCGCCGCTCGTCACCAGCTTGGTCATGCCGCCGGAGACGCCCGGGGTCATCTCGTTCTGGAGACGGATATTGGCGAAGGTGCCGCGCATCATGACTTCGTGGTTGCCGCGACGCGCGCCGTAGGAGTTGAAGTCCAGCGGGCGGATCTGCCGCTCCAGGAGATACTCGCCCCCCGGGCTGTCCTTCTTGATCGAGCCGGCCGGAGAGATGTGGTCGGTGGTGATCGAGTCGCCCAGCATCGCCAGCGCGCGGGCGCCCTTGATGTCGGTGATCTCGCCCGGCTCCTTGGACATGCCGACGAAGTAGGGCGGGTTCTGCACGTAGGTCGACCCGTCGTTCCAGTCGTAGGTCAGGCCGCCGGACACCGAGACGTTCTGCCACTCCTTGCCGCCGTGGAACACGTTGGCGTAGCGCGAGCGGTACATCTCGGGGGTCAGCTTGGCCTGGATGGTCGAGGCGATCTCGTGGTTCGACGGCCAGATGTCGCGCAGATAGACCGGGTTGCCGTCCTTGTCCTCGCCGAGCGAGTCGTTGTTGATGTCGACGAACATCGACCCGGCCAGGGCATAGGCGACGACCAGCGGCGGCGAGGCCAGATAGTTGGCCTTCACATGCGGGTTCACGCGGCCTTCGAAGTTACGGTTGCCCGACAGCACCGAGCAGACCGCCAGGTCGCCGGCCTCCACCGCCGCGGCGATCGGATCGCTGAGCGGACCGGAGTTGCCGATGCAGGTGGTGCAGCCGTAGCCGACCAGGTTGAAGCCGAGCTTGTCGAGCGGGTCCTGCAGGCCGGCGGCCTCCAGATAGTCGGTGACGACCTGGGAGCCCGGCGCGAGCGAGGTCTTCACCCACGGCTTCACGGTCAGGCCCTTCTCGACCGCCTTCTGGGCGATCAGGCCGGCGGCGATCAGCACGCTCGGGTTCGAGGTGTTGGTGCAGCTCGTGATCGCGGCGATCACCACGTCGCCGTCGTTCAGCTCGTAGTTCGCGTCCTCGACCGGCGCCGAGCGCTTGGTGCCGGAGCCGTCGCCGAGGGTGGACTTCAGAGCCGACTGGAAGTTGCCGGCGGCCTCGGTCAGCAGCACGCGGTCCTGCGGCCGCTTCGGGCCGGCCAGGGACGGCACCACCGTCGACATGTCGAGTTCCAGCGTGTCGGTGAACTCGGGATCCGGCGTGTCGTTCTCGCGCCACATGCCCTGGGCCCTGGCATAGGCCTCCACCAGCTTCACCCGGTCCTCGTCGCGGCCGGTGAAGCGCAGGTAGTTGATGGTCTCCTTGTCGATCGGGAAGAAGCCGCAGGTGGCGCCGTATTCCGGCGCCATGTTGGCGATGGTCGCCCGGTCCGCCAGCGGCAGGTCGGCGAGACCTGGGCCGTAGAATTCGACGAACTTGCCGACCACGCCCTTGGCGCGGAGCATCTGGGTGACGGTCAGCACCAGGTCGGTGGCGGTGGCGCCCTCCGGCATCTTGCCGGTCAGCTTGAAGCCGATGACCTCGGGCACCAGCATGGAGATCGGCTGGCCCAGCATGGAGGACTCGGCCTCGATGCCGCCCACGCCCCAGCCGAGCACGGCCAGGCCGTTGACCATGGTGGTGTGGCTGTCGGTGCCGACCAGGGTATCCGGATAGGCGAGGGTCTCGCCGTTCTCCTCCTTGGTCCACACGGTCTGCGCCAGGTATTCCAGGTTCACCTGGTGGCAGATGCCGGTTCCCGGCGGCACGACGCGGAAGTTGGAGAACGCCTCCTGACCCCACTTCAGGAACTCGTAGCGCTCCTTGTTGCGCTCGAACTCCAGCTCGACGTTCTTCTTGAAGCTCTCGGGATTGCCGAAATCGTCCACCATCACCGAGTGGTCGATGACCAGGTCGACCGGGGAGAGCGGGTTGATCTTGGTGGCGTCGCCGCCGAGCCCTTCCATCGCGTCGCGCATGGCGGCGAGGTCGACCACGGCCGGCACGCCGGTGAAGTCCTGCATCAGCACGCGCGCCGGGCGATAGGCGATCTCGCGGGCCGACTTGCGGGTCTTCGCCCAGTCGGCCATCGCGGTGATGTCTTCCTGGGTGACGGTGACCCCGTCCTCGTAGCGCAGCAGGTTCTCCAGCAGAACCTTCAGCGAATACGGCAGGCGCGCGATCTCGGGATGCGCGGCCTCCAGGGAGGTCAGGTCGTAATAGGTGAAGGTTTTCCCGGCGACGTCGAGGGTCGCCTTGGTTTTGAAGCTGTCCAGGCCTGCGGTCATTGTATGTTCTCTCCTCGATTTCTATGGCAGCAGCCAGTGGCGGCGAAGTCTCGCGACTGAAAAAGTCTCTCGACTGCGCGGCCGTCCGAGGTGCGCCTCGGCCCGGTCGGCTTGATGCGGGCAGGCGCCCGTCTTTGTTTGGCGCCGTTATATCGTCGCCATCGGCCGACGCAAAGGGATTCAAACGTCGCGCGACATCCGGCATCAGCCGCAGGCGGTACGGATCGGGGATTGCCTGGGCGCCCGGACGCACCCATTCTCCGCGCCATGGAGACGATCTGGGGGAATGTGGTGTCGATCGATGGCCGCGGCGTGTTGCTCCGCGGGCCGTCGGGCATTGGCAAGTCGGACCTGGCCCTGCGGCTGATCGATGCCGGCGCCTCGCTGGTCGCCGATGATCGGGTCGAGATCGCCCGGGAGGGCGACAGCCTGATCGCCCGCGCGCCGGAAGCCCTGTCGGGCCGCATGGAGGTGCGCGGGATCGGCATCGTCTCGGTCCAGGCGGTGCAGCGGGTCTCGCTGGTCCTGGTCATCGACCTCGTGCCCCTGGAGCAGGTGCCCCGCATGCCCGATCCCGGCCGCTGGACCCATCTGGGCATCTCCATGCCGGTGATCTCGCTCTATGCCCTGGAGGCCTCCGCCGCGGCGAAGGTCCGGCTCGCCGTGCGCCAGGTGAGCACGCAATGACCGCCCCCCTGTCCGTCGTCCTGGTCACCGGGCTGAGCGGGGCCGGGCGCACCTCGACGCTGAAAGTGCTGGAGGACCTCGGGTACGAGGCGGTGGATAACGTGCCCCTCGGACTGATGCCGGCGCTGCTCGCCCCCCGCGACGCGGCGGGACGGATTGCCGTCGGCGTCGATCCGCGGACGCGGGGTTTCGCCACCGACGCCCTCGCCGACACGATCTCGCAGCTGGAGGCCCGGGCCGACGTCGATCTGCGCGTGGTCTTCCTAGACTGCGACGACGACGTGCTGATCCGCCGCTTCACCGAGACCCGCCGGCGCCATCCGCTGGCCACCGACCGGCCGATCGCCGACGGCATCGCCATCGAGCGGCGGATGCTCGGGCCGGTGCGCGAGCTGGCGACCGCGGTGCTCGACACCAGTTCGTCCAACCTCGCGGAGTTCCGGGAGAACCTGATCTCGTCCCTGTCGCTGGATGCGCGACGGGCGATGACGGTGACCGTCGTGTCCTTCGCCTTCCGCAGCGGGTTGCCGCGCGAGGCCGACCTGGTCTTCGACGTCCGGTTCCTGGCCAATCCCCACTACGTGCCGGAGCTGCGCCCGCGCGACGGCCGCGACCCGGAAGTCGGCGCCTTCGTCGCCGGGGATCCGGGCTTCGCGCCGTTCTTCGACTCCCTCACCGGGCTGATCGGCCCCCTGCTGCCGCGCTACGCGCGCGAGGGCAAGAGCTACCTGACGGTCGCCATCGGCTGCACCGGTGGCAAGCACCGCTCGGTGCATGTGGCCGAGCGGCTGGCCGAGTGGTTGAAGAGCGCGGGAACTCCTGTCACGCTCCGCCATCGCGATTTGCCTCGCGAGGGGGGCGGCGCCCCGGCAATATGAGCAAAACAGCACGGACGACATCGTGATCGGCATTGTTCTGGTGACCCACGGGCGCCTCGCGGACGAACTCAAAGCGGTGATGGAGCACGTCGTCGGCCCGCAGACCGGTATGGCGACCGTCTGCATCGGTCCCGACGACGACATGGAGCAGCGCCGCAGCGAAATCATGGACCGGGCGAAGGAGATGGATGCCGGCGACGGCGTCATCGTCCTGACCGACATGTTCGGCGGCACGCCGTCCAACCTGGCGATCTCGATCATCGACCGTCCCGGGGTGGAGGTGATCGCCGGCGTCAACCTGCCGATGCTGATCAAGCTGGCGAGCGTGCGCTCGACCGCCTCCCTGGGCGAGGCGAGCGTCGCCGCGCGGGATGCCGGGCGAAAGTACATATCCATCGCCTCCGAAGTACTGGGGGCGACCGGTTCGTGATCGGCCGGGCGGTGTCGATGGAGCAACGCAAGCTGCTGATCACCAACAAACGCGGACTGCACGCCAGGGCTGCAGCCAAGTTCGTGAAGTGTGCCGGCGATTTCGAGGCGGATATCGAAGTGGAAAAGGACGGACAATCCGTTTCCGGACGGTCCATCATGGGACTGATGATGCTTGCTGCGGCACCGGGCTGTTCGATCCTGGTACGCGCGACGGGCTCGGATGCGGAGAAGGCGATGGACGCCATCGCCCATCTGGTGGAGTCCAAATTCGATGAAGACCACTAACCGAAAGGCACGGGCGCGCCAGGACAAGGGAGGCAAGCGCGGACTGTTGGAGGGGATCGGGGTTTCCGCCGGAATCGCCATCGGCCCCGCGCATGTGCTAGACGCCGGCGTGGTGCAGGTCCCCGAATATCAGGTCGCCTCCAGCCAGCTCGTCATGGAGGTCGAGCGCTTCGAAGCCGCCCTCGCCCGCGCCGACAAGCAGGTGCGCAAGCTGCGCCGCAAGGCGGAGGCGCTGCCGGCCGGGGTGCTCGACGAACTGGGGCCCCTGCTGGAGGCCCATGCGGCGATGCTCGGCTCCTCCCGTCTCGCCGGTGGGGTTTCGACCACGATCCGGGACCGGCGCATCAACGCCGAGGCGGCGGTGCAGTCGGTGGTCGGCGAGATGGTCCGCAGCCTGTCGGCGGTGAACGACGCCTATCTGGCCGCCCGCGCCCAGGACGTGCGCGAGGTCGGCGACCGCATCCTGCGTCAGCTCACCGAGACGCCCTACCACGCCTTCGCCCATGTGCCCGAGGGCGCGATCATCATCGCCGAGGAGCTGAGCCCGGCCGACACCGCCCTGCTCGACCCGGCGAAGATCGGCGGCTTCGTCACCGCCCTGGGCGGCACCGACAGCCACACCGCCATCATGGCCCGCTCCATGGGCCTGCCGGCGGTGCTGGGCGCCACCGTGGCGCCGAAGGCCATCCGCTCCGGCGAGACCATCATCGTCGACGGCGATACCGGCCGCATCGTGCTGGACCCGGACGAGGACTCGCTGGCCGAGTACCGGCGCCGGGCGGCGGCGCGGGAGCGCCTGGAACGGGAGCTGACCCGCCTGCGCTCGCTGCCGGCGATCACCCTGGACGGGGTGACGATCTCGCTGCTGGCCAATCTGGAGCTGCCGCGCGACCTGGATATCGCCACCGACCGAGGGGCGGAAGGGGTCGGCCTGTTCCGCACCGAGTTCATGTTCATGAACCGCGACGTGCTGCCCGACGAGGACGAGCAGTATGCCGCCCTGCGCCAGGTGGTGGAGGGGATGGCCGGCAAGCCGGTGACCATCCGCACCCTCGATGTCGGCGGCGAGAAGCTGGCGACGGCGCTGGGCGACCGCATCGCCCACAGCGCCAACCCGGCGCTGGGCCTGCGCGCCATCCGGCTGTCCCTGCGCGAGCCGAAGCTGCTGGAGACCCAGCTCTCCGCCATCCTGCGGGCCGGCGCCCATGGGCCGGTGCGCATCCTGCTGCCGATGATCTCCTCCACCGCCCAGGTGCGGGCGGTGCGCGCGATCCTGACCAAGGTCGTGCGCCGCCTGAAGCGCCGCAAGGTGCGGATCGCCGACCCGACCCCGCCGCTCGGCGCGATGATCGAGGTGCCGGCCGCCGCCCTGTCCGCCGACGCGCTGGCCATGGAATGCGATTTCCTGGCGCTCGGGACCAACGACCTGACCATGTACACGCTCGCCATCGACCGCGGCGACGAGCAGGTGGCCGACCTGTACAACCCGCTGCATCCGGCGGTCCTCAAGCTGATCCAGTTCTCCATCGATGCCGCCAACCGCCACGGGCTGCCGGTCAGCATCTGCGGCGAGATCGCCGGCGACCCGCGCTACGCGCCGCTGCTGATCGGCATGGGGGTGAAGGAGCTGTCCATGTCCGCCACCGCCCTGCCCCGGGTGAAGCAGCGCATCCGCCGCCTGTCCCTGGCCCCCGCGACCCAACGCGCCCGGGCGATCATGGACCAGCTCGACGAGGGACGGATCGCCGTCCTGCTCGACGACTTCAACGACGGACTCTGAGCGCCATGACCGAGATCGATCCGGCCTATCCGTTCGATCTCGGAACCTGGACGCGCCCGATAACGACCGGCTCGACGGACGCGCAGCTCTGGTTCGACCGCGGGCTCAACTGGCTGTTCGCCTATAACCACGAGGAAGCGGTGGCCTGTTTCCACCGGGCGCTGGCGGTCGATCCCGGCTGCGCCATGGCCTGGTGGGGCGTGGCCTATGCCAGCGGGCCGTTCTACAACCGCGCCTGGATCCGCTTCTCCGACGCCGAGATCGCCGCCACCCTGCCGGTCTGCCACGCCGCGGCCCTGGAGGCGGGCGCACACGCCGGATCGGCAAGCCCGGCGGAGAAGGCGCTGATCGACGCCGTCGCCCTGCGCTACCAGTCGCCGTCGGAGCGGGACCGTGCCGTCCTGAACCGCTGGCACCGGGAGTTCACCGACGCGATGCGCGGGGTTCACGCGGCCCATCCCGACGACCTCGACATCACCGCCCTGTTCGCCGAGGCCGCCGTCACCTGTACGCCGCGCATGCTGTTCGACCTGCGCACCGGCGCGCCCAGTCCGGCGAGCCTGACGCTGGAGGCGCTGGAGGTGCTGGAAACCGCGCTGGCCCGCTGCGCCCGCGACGGCATTGAGCATCCGGGTGTGCTGCACATGCATGTCCACGCCCTGGAAATGTCGGCCGAGCCGGAACGCGCGCTGGCCAGCGCCGACACCCTGCGCGGCATGGCGCCGGATGCCGGCCATCTGGAGCACATGCCGGCCCATATCTACGTGCTCTGCGGCGGCTACAGCGAGGCGGTGGAGCAGAGCCGGCGGGCGGTGGCGGCCGACGACAAGTACCTGGCCTTCGGCGGCGACACGAACTTCTACACCACCGCGCGCTGCCATGATCTGCACCTGTACATCTACGCCGCCATGCTGCTGGGCCAGTACCGCACGGCACTGCACGCCGCCGAGCGGATCCGGGCGATCGCCCACCGCGACCTGCTGGCCGCCAGCGCGCCGTTCATGCGCTCGATCCTCGACGGCTATTCCGGCATGCGCAGCCATGTGCAGGTGCGTTTCGGCAAGTGGCGGGAGCTGACGCTGGAGGCGCCGCCGGCCGATCCCGACCTGGCGCCGATCCGCGCGGCCATGTTCCACTACGCCAAGGGCGTGGCCCATGCCGCCTTGGGCGAGCTGGACGCAGCCGACCGCGAGACCGAGGCCTTCCACGCCGCCCGCGACGGTTTCTCCGAGGACGCGATCTTCCTCAGCAACACCGTGCGCGACACCCTGGGCGTCGGTGCGGCCATGCTGACCGGCGAGATCGCCTATCGCCGCGGTGCGTTCGACGCGGCGTTCGACGCCCTGCGCCAGGCGGTCGAGCGCAACGACGCGCTGAACTACACCGAGCCCTGGGCCTGGATGCACCCGCCGCGCCATGCGCTCGGCGCGCTGCTGGCCGAACAGGGGCACCATGCCGAGGCGGAGGCGGTCTACCGCGCCGATCTCGGCCTCGATCCCGCGGTGCCGCGCCCCTGCCGGCACCCGGACAATGTCTGGGCGCTGCACGGGCTGCTCGAATGCGTGGAGCGCCGTGGCGGGAATGCCGAGGCGGAGATCCTGCGCCAGCGTCTGACCCTCGCCCAGGCGCGTACCGATTTCCCGGTCACTGCCGCCTGCTGCTGCCGGGGCAAGCCGATCGCCGCCGCCTGAGGCCGAACCGCAGCCGCCCTCTTCGACAGAGGCATCCGCCGTGCTAAGGGATCGGGATCGCTGATCTGGACGCCCTGCCATGACCTTCACCGTCAATCCCGACGTCGTCTCCGTCGTCGAGCCGCCGATCGCCGAAGCCCGCGCCTGGGTCGACGGCCGCCCGCCGATCCCCGGCAAACCGCTGCTCGACTGCTGCCAGGCGGTGCCGAGCTATCCGCCCGACGAGGCCCTGCGCGCCCATCTGGCCGACCGCGCCCGGACCTTCGAAGCGGCGCAATACGCCCCGATCACCGGCACCCCGGCGCTGAAATCGGCGCTGGCGGAACATATGAGCGGATTCTACGGTGGCGAGGTCGCCCCGGCGAACGTGCAGATCACCGCCGGCTGCAACCAGGCCTACTGCCTTGCCATCATGGCCCTGGCCCGGCGCGGCGACGAGGTGATCCTGCCGCTGCCCTACTACTTCAATCACCAGATGTGGCTCGACTCCCTGGGCGTCACCGGCGTGCACCTGCCGTTCCGGGCCGACCGCGGCGGCGTGCCGGACCCGGAGGAGGCCGCTGCCCTGATCACCGAGCGCACCCGCGCCCTGGTGCTGGTCAGCCCGAACAATCCGACCGGCGCCGTCGTGCCGCCGGCGGTGATCGCCCGGTTCCGCGACCTCTGCGCAGAGCGCGGCATCGCCCTGGTGCTGGACGAGACCTATAAGGACTTCCTCGACCCGTCCGAACCGCGCCACACCCTGTTCAGCGACCCGGAATGGGGCGATACGGTCGTCCAGCTCTACAGCTTCTCCAAGGTCTTCAGCCTGACCGGCTACAGGGTCGGGTCGATCATCGCCGGCCCGCAGTTCATCGAACAGGTGGCCAAGCTGATGGACACCATGTCGATCTGCGCCGCCCGGATCGGCCAGGACGGCGCCCTATATGCCCTGAAACACCTGTGGGACTGGGCCGGGGAGAAGCGGGAGATGATGGCCGGCCGGCGCCAGGCGCTGCTGGACGTCTTCAACTCCGGCAACCTCGCCTTCGACCTCGTCTCCACCGGCGCCTATTTCGCCTATGTGCGCCATCCCTTCGACGGCGAGACCGCCCATGCGGTCGCCAGGCGCTTGGCCCAGGAGCACGGCGTGCTGGCCCTGCCGGGCACGGTGTTCGGCCCGGGTCAGGACCCATATCTGCGGCTCGCCTTCGCCAATCTGGAGGCCGAGCGCATGGGCGAGCTGGGCGACCGGCTGCGCGGGGCCGTCTAAACGCCAAGGTCGCGGAGAGGGCCGGGGGACCAGCATAAGAATTTACTCAATATCGCCCTCCCGCGATTGACACCCGGCGAGAGAACTGATGCCATTATTCTCTAAATAAGGGAGGGATGGCGAATGATCGGCAAACTAAAATTGTTAGCGGCGCTCGCTGCCCTCACCCTCACATCCGGGATGCTCCCGAGCACCCCGAAGGCCGATCCGGCGCCGCTTTCCGCCCTGCCGAGCACAATGCCGCTGCAGGACTACGAGGTGGAGGTTCTCTATCCCTGGCTCGTCGACCGGCGCTATGTCGGCCTGCCCGGCTGGAAGATCGACACGAAGGTCCGCGACACCGGACCGTTCATCCGGGGCGACTATTACGGCACCCACCCGGCGGTGCGCATCCACTATTCGCCCGAGGCGGTGACCTGGATCGACGGCGGTCGCGAGGGACCGGTGCCCCAGGGCGCGATCCTCATCAAGGAGATGTTCAACCCGCCGGCCGCGCTCTACGCCACCCTGGCCGAGACGCCCTACCTGAAGGCCAATCCAGGGATCCACGAGGCGCTGCTGGCCGATCTCCTGGTCGGCTGGACGGTCATGATCCAGGACAGCGGCGGAAACTCGAAGGATGGCTGGTTCTGGTCCGGTCCGTTCAAGGGGGCCTCCTTCGACAAGCCGGGCGGCGCGTCGAACGTGGACAATGGCGAGATGGTGCCGGTATCCGGCTTCGGCGTCGGCACCTGCATCCGCTGCCATGCCTCCGCCGCGAACGGCAATACCTTCGCCTCGGCGAAGAACTTCGAACCGGGAAAGATCCCGCTGCAGTTCAAGGTCGACAATTCCTGGCGGTCGAAGGATTACCTGACCAAGCACGCGACCGTCGGCGCGGTGGAGGACGGCGGCGCGTCGAAGACCGTCTGGGAGATCGTCGACACCCATCTGGCCGACGCGCCCGAGGCCGAGCGGAAGGCCCTGTTCGCCAAGCTCGACCTGCCGCAGCAGCAGCGTCCGTTCTTCACACCCGAGGAGGCCGCCCAGGCCCCGGTCAGGAACGAGCACAGGCCGGACACCGACCGTCTGCTCGGTTCCCCCCACGACAAGCCCCTGCCCAAGCCGAACACAGCGTTTCTGGAGGCGTTTCTCGATCTGTCGCTGCTGAAGCCCGATCCGGGGGCGACCGAGATCGCACGCTTCTCTCTGCCGTCGGAGTATTCCGACAACGTCTATCCGAGCACGGATCCGCAGCACTACCTCACCTCGTCGAACTGCATGGGCTGCCATGGCGGATTGGGCGGCGCGCCGTCCGGTGTGTCGATGTTCGTCTCGACCGGGCAGGCCTATGGCGACGGCTACAACGTCTCGCCCTATGGCGAATGGCGCTGGTCGCCGATGGGGCTCGCCGGCCGCGACCCGATCTTCCACGCCCAGCTCGAGAGCGAGATGATCATCCTGCTGGAGGAGAACGGCGCGCTGGACGGCGGCAAGCCCGGCCCGGAACCCATTCAGCAGACCCAGCAGGCCTTGGTGGATACCTGCCTGCGGTGCCACGGGGCGATGGGCCTGCGCCAGATGGGCCTGGACGAGAACGCCAAACGCATCGCCGACGGCAAGCAGAGCCTGCCCCATGGCGGTATTCTCGACCCGAACTTCAATCCGGAGATCTTCTACCTGACCGAGCCGCTGACGAAGGCACAGCAGGAGAACCCACCCTTCACACCGATCCCCGACCAGCCGATCCCGCCCACCGCGTTCCATCCGATCGCCGACGCGGAATACGGCGAGCTGGCCCGCGAGGGGATCAGCTGCACGGTCTGTCACCACATCGCCCCGGCCTCGAAGCAGCAGGTGGCGAGCTGGACCGAGAAGGTCGAGAAGGAGACACCGTCCTGGCTCGGTAGCCGGACCGACAATCTATGGTCCGACGCCTTCCTCTACTTCACGGCCAACAACAACACCGGCCTGTACGAGCGCTCCGAGGCGGACGAGCTCCTGGGTCCGCTGGCGGACGTCGTGCCCAAGCCGATGCTCCACGCCATGGGCATCACGCCGAAGGTCGCGCCGCCCATGACCGAGGGCAAGCCGCCCTTCACCAAGGATTCGGCGATGTGCGGCACCTGCCACACGATCAACCTGCCGAATATCGGGGCGACGGTGGACGAGTACCCGATTCTGACCGCGCTGGAGCCCAACAAGCACTTCCAGGGCATTCCCCACAGCATCGAGCAGGCGACCTATCTGGAATGGGTCAATTCCAAGTTCGGGCCCGGCAAGTTCAACAAGCAGGGGCCGGACTTCGCGAGCTGCCAGGACTGTCACATGCCCAACCGGTTCGTCACCGTGGACGCGGACGACAAGCTGACCGACGCGATCGACCCGCTGGTGAGCCAGATCGCCACGATCCAGGATTCCGACTACGCCGCCGCAGACCATCAACTGCCGGCGCAGGACATCAGCGTGCCGCACCGGGCCGACTACAGCCGCCATGAACTGGTCGGCCTGAACGGCTTCATGGTGGAGATGGTCAAGCAGTTCCCGGCGGTCCTGGGCGTCGACAGCTCGGACTACGAGACCGGGGCGGAAACCGGCGCCGACCTCGCCGTCAACGCCATGGCCGCCTCGATCCGCGAAGGCCGCGTCGGCTCCGTCGCGGTCCGCTCCGCCACCACCGACTCGGCCGGCGATCTCGTGGTCGACGTGACGGTGGCGAACACCACGGGACACCGCCTGCCGAGCGGCGTCGCCTTCCGCCGCGCCTGGGTCTCGCTGGAGGTCCGGGGCGAGGACGGCGCGCTGCTCTGGGCCTCGGGCCGGCCGAACAAGGGCGGGCTGATCACCGATACCGGAGGCACCGTGCTGGCCACGGAGCTGCTGCGCGGCACCGCCTACCAGCCGCATTACGAGCAGATCACCGAGGACGATCAGGTGCAGATCTACGAGGAGCTGGTGCAGAACGCCGACGGCGACTTCACCACGTCCTTCGTGCATCGGGTGAAACACATCAAGGACAACCGCCTGATGCCGGCGGGCTGGGTGACGGCGGCCGATTTCGCCGGTAAGAGCGAGAACTCCGGCATCGCCGACCAGGGCGACCTGCTGTACGAGTTCATGCAGGCCACCGAGCCCACGGGCACCGGCGAAGATCCGGATTTCGCGGCCAGCCCGAACAGCGGCACCGACAGCTTGCGCTACCGCATCGCCAGCGGGAAACTGGGCGGCAGGAAGGCGGCGTCGGTGACGGCCCGCTTCTACTACCAGTCGTTCCAGCCGTCCTGGTTCTACCAGCGCTTCGAGCTCGCCAACAAAGCCAAGCAGATGGGCTACAACACGCCGGAGACCGACCGGCTGTTCTATCTGGCCTCGCACCTGGATCTGGAAGGCACGATGATGGAGGGCTGGAAGATCGAGATCGGCGCTGACGAGAAGCCGCTGCGGGGGCAATAGGGACCGGCATGACGATACGGGTGGCGGCGGCCGCGCCGCAGGACCTTGCCGCCGCGGCCGCGGTCATCCACCGCGCCTTCTCCACCCTGGCCGGCCGGATCGACCCGCCCTCCGCTGCCCTGACCGAGACCCCGGACAGCCTCGCCGCCCGGTTCGGGCGGGGCGGCGCCGTCTTCGTCGCGCGTCTGGATGGGAATATCGTGGGTGCCGTCTGTGCCGATCCGAGGCCCGACGGATCGATCTATCTCGACCGGCTGGCGGTCGATCCGGCGAAGGCCGGGCACGGCATCGCCCGCGCGCTGGTGGCTGCGGTGGAAGATTTCGCCCGACGCGAGGGACACGACCGGGTCGCCCTCGGCGTTCGCCTGCTGCTGACCGACAACATCGCGATGTTCCGGCATCTCGGGTATCTCGAGACCGGCCGCAAGGCGCATCCGGGCTATACCGAACCGACCTCGATGAATCTGGCGAAGGCGCTGCGCCAGGCGGCGTCATAACCGCGAGACGGGGCGCGGCGGGCTCGGCCGGCTACCTTGCCGATCTCGCCGGGGCTTGTTATACGCAGCGCCGAGGCCGACATCGATGTGAGCGTGACGCTCGGGCGCGGGCACCAAAGCCGCCTGAGCACGCTCCAATAGACAGGAGACGAGGACATTCATGGCCGAGTTCACCGACTATAAGGTCGCCGACATTTCCCTGGCCAACTGGGGCCGGCGCGAGATCGCGATCGCCGAAACCGAAATGCCGGGCCTGATGGCGATCCGCGAGGAGTACGGCCCGTCGAAGCCGCTCAAGGGCGCGCGGATCACCGGCTGCCTGCACATGACCATTCAGACCGCCGTGCTGATCGAGACGCTGATCGCGCTCGGCGCGGAGATCCGCTGGTCGTCGTGCAACATCTTCTCGACCCAGGACCAGGCCGCCGCGGCCATCGCCGCCGCCGGCATCCCGGTCTTCGCCTGGAAGGGCGAGACGGAAGAGGAGTACGAGTGGTGCATCCGCCAGACCATCGAGGGTCCGGACGGCTGGCGCCCGAACATGCTGCTGGATGACGGCGGCGACCTCACGATCATGATGCACGAGGACTATCCCGAGCTCATGAAGGACGTGAAGGGCGTGTCGGAGGAGACTACCACCGGCGTGCACCGTCTCTACGAGATGGCCAAGAAGGGCAAGCTCCTGGTTCCGGCCATCAACGTGAACGACAGCGTCACCAAGTCGAAGTTCGACAACCTGTACGGCTGCCGCGAGAGCCTGGCCGACGGCATCCGCCGGGCCACCGACGTGATGTTCTCCGGCAAGATCGCCTGCGTCGCCGGTTACGGCGATGTCGGCAAGGGCTCGGCCCAGTCGCTGCGCAATGCCGGCGCCCGCGTCATCGTCACCGAAGTCGACCCGATCTGCGCGCTGCAGGCGGCGATGGAGGGCTACGAGGTCGTGACCATGGAGGAGGCCGCTCCGCGCGCCGACATCTTCGTCACCGCCACGGGCAACAAGGACATCATCACCGTCGACCACATGCGGGCGATGAAGGACCGGGCGATCGTCTGCAACATCGGTCACTTCGACAACGAGATCCAGGTCGACGGCCTGAAGAATCTCAAGTGGGAGAACGTGAAGCCGCAGGTCGACGAGATCGTGTTCCCGGACGACAAGCGCATCATCCTGCTGGCCGAGGGCCGGCTGGTGAACCTGGGCTGCGCCACCGGCCACCCCAGCTTCGTGATGAGCGCCTCGTTCTCGAACCAGACCCTGGCGCAGATCGAGCTCTGGAAGAACCACAGCAAGTACGACAAGCAGGTCTACGTCCTGCCGAAGAAGCTGGACGAGCGCGTGGCCGAGCTTCACCTGAAGAAGATCAACGCCAACCTGTCCACGCTGTCGGAAGATCAGGCCGCCTATATCGGCGTGACCACCAACGGCCCGTTCAAGCCGGAGGCGTACCGCTACTAAGCGGACCCGTCTTACCGAACAGTCAGGAAAACCGGGTCGGCGACGGCCCGGTTTTTTTCTTTGGAACCCCGGTCCCGGCGCAGACCAGAAATGGTTAACGCCGAAATGTGAGTTTCTTCACATTGACGACTCTTCCGGTAGCGCTCTCAATAGGTTGCACTTGTGCTGTTCATTGCTCGAATTTTCGGGCTTTTTTAACCAATTGAAAAGGAGTTGCTGAGTATCCTTGGTTCACGCGTCCCTCCGTTGTTCGGAGACGGGAGAGATCCATGGTCGCACGGTCCTCTGAGTTGATTGCCGGTTTCGGCACGCCATCGGCCTGCAAACGCGGCCAGTCTTTTCGCGCCCACCACCTCACCGACGGGTTGAAGCCTGCGGGCACCGGCCCACGGTGGACTCTATGATCGTCGCCCATTCAATTCTGCAGAATTTCGGGCTGCTCTGCCTCGGCGCCCTCATGATGCTGCTGCTGACCCGTCATGTGGATATCCTGGTTACGGGACAGCTGCGCAACCTCGTGTTCGGACTCATCCTCGGGGTGATCTCGGTCGTCGTCGTCGCCTCGCCGATCTTCGGACCGCACGGCTCCACCTTCGACACCCGCGCAGCCCCTCTCGCCCTGGCCGGGTATTTCGCCGGGCCCGTGGGCGGGGTGGTGGCAGCGAGCCTGGCTGCGATCGCTCGATACGAGGTCGGCGGCCCGTATATGATCAGCGGCATCCTCAGCGTCTTCATCTATGCCGCGGCCGGGGCCGTCTTCGCCGCGATCAGCCGGCGCAGGAACCGACGCCGTCAGGGTTTCCTGGGGTTCGTCGTCCTCGCGGTGGTTTCGACCCTGGCCTCACTGCCGGCCTTCTTCGTCAACCAGCCGTTCCAAGACGGCCTCGCGATCCTGTCGGATTTCTGGCCGATCATTCTCGTGAGCAACGTCGGCGGAATCCCGCTGCTCGGCCTGACCATAGAGTTCCTGCTTGAGATCTCCGACGAGCGCGACCGCTACCAGATCGGCCTGCAGACCTCCGCACTTGCCCGCCAGTCGGCGCGGATCGGCGTGTGGACCCACGATCTGTCCAGCGGGCAGGTCACCTGGGACAGTGTGCAGCACGAGGTGATGGGGCTGCCGCCGGGCAGCTTCGAGGGCACCCACGAAGCCTTCATCAGCCGGATCGTTCCGGCCGACCGGCCCCGGGTCGAGGAGGAGCTGCGCGCGGCCGAGGCAGCGTCGGCCCCCTTCCAGCTCCAGTTTCAGATCATGACGCCCGACGGCGAACTCAGGCATATCCGCGGCCACGGCCATTTCGTCGGAACCGACGGATCGACCGCGCCGGCGCGGATGATCGGCGTGAACTTCGATGTCACCCGCGAGCACGAACTGCAGGCCCAGGTCGAACTGAACAGCGCCGCCCTCGATTCCGCCGTCTGCGGCGTCATCATCGCCGAAGCCAAGGACGACCATCCGATCGTCTATGTGAACAGCGCCTTCACCGCGATCACCGGGTACACGTCCCGCGAGACCCTGGGCCGGAACTGCCGCTTCCTCAACAAGGGGCTCGGAGACCAACCGGAACTCGAGGTGATCCGGCGGTCCCTCGCCCGGGGCATGCCCTGCACCGTCACCCTGTCGAACCGGCGCAAGAACGGATCGACCTTCTGGAACACCCTCAATCTGTCGCCGATCCGCGATCGCAACGGCACCATCACGCACTTCATCGGCGTCCAGGAGGATGTAACGGAACAGGTCACCGCCCGCCAGGTGATCGCCGAGGGCCGAGACCAGCTGGAGGCGATTCTCGCGGCCACGCCCGACGCCATCCTGACGGTCGATTCCCGTCAGCGGATCACCAGCTTCAACGACGCGGCGGTCCGTCTGTTCGGCTGGCGACGAGACGAAATAATCGGCCGTTCGATCCACGAACTCGTGCCGGTCGGCGCGCGCAAGACCCATGTGGATCTGGTCCGCAACTACATCGCCGATCCGCACTCCGTACCCGGCCCCATGTCGGCGCTGCGGATCGTGCAGGCGCGCCGCAAGAACGGCAGCAGCTTTCCGGCCCTGATCTCGCTCGCACGCTACCAGGTCGGCGGGGAGCCGATGGTCACCGCGACCGCCCACGACATGTCGGAGATCGTCCAGGCGAACGAGGAACTCCAGCGCCTGTCGGACCGGCTGCGCGATCAGCTCGAGGAAGCCTACCGGGCGAACGAGGCCAAGGACCATTTCCTCGCCCATATGAGCCACGAGCTGCGCACGCCGCTGAACGCCATCATCGGCTTCTCGGAACTGATCACCTCGCTGGGCATGGAAAAGCTCGGTCCTGCTCGTGCCGACGAGTATGTCGGCGATATCAAGCGCAGCGGCGAGCATCTGCTGAGCCTGATCAACGAGATCCTGGATCTGTCCCGCCTCAAGGCCGGCCAGGTGGAGGCGACGATTGCCCCCGTCGAGGCCCAGGCGCTTCTGGAGGAGGCGCTGACCACCATCGCTCCGACGCTGGTGAAGAAGAGCATCGGCGCCATGACCGACGTGCGGGAGACCGGCCCGATCCTGTGCGATCGCCGGCTCACGTTGCAGTGCCTGCTGAACCTGCTGTCCAACGCGGCAAAGTTCTCGCCGGAAGGCAGCCGGGTCACGGCCCGGGTCTTCCACCAGGACAACGGCACGTGCATCGCCATCGAGGATCAGGGATCCGGCGTCCCGGACGACATTCTGGAGCGCGTGGGCGAACCGTTCCTGCGGCACGACGATCCGCTGACCTCCAACGGCGAAGGCTCGGGCCTCGGCCTGGCCATCACCAAGAGCCTGGTCGAAACACAGAACGGCCGGCTGCGGATCGCCAACGGCGCCAATGGTGGCACGGTGGCCACGATCTGGCTGCCGTCGCGCGACCGGGTGCGGAACGGCGAGAACAATTCCCTGGAGGTCTGCTGAGGCGTCGCGTCGGCTCCGCTGCCCGGTCAGACCGGCAGGGCGGTGGTCTGCTTGATCGTCTCCATCGAGAACCGCGACGTCACCTCGGTCAGCGGCGTGGTGTCGACCAGCCGCTTGTAGAAGGCGTCGAACGCCTTCATGTCGGCGACCACCACCTTCAGCATGTAGTCGATCTCGCCGGCCATGCGGTGGAACTCCTGCACCTCGGGCATGGCGCTGACGAACTCGGCGAAGTTGCGCAGCCATTCCCCGGAATGCTCGCCCGTGCTGATCGACATGAAGACCGTCAGCCCGTAGCCGAGCGCCTCCGGCTCCAGCACCGCGACCTGCTCGCGGATCACCCCCGACTCCTGAAGACGGTTGATCCGCTTCCAGCAGGGCGAGGCGGACAGCCCTACCTGACGGGCGACTTCCGAAACCGGCGCGCTGCAGTCGGCCTGAAGGATCCGAAGGATCCGGCGGTCTGTATCATCCATTCCGGTCTCCACCGTGTTTGGGAACGGTTTTTCTCATATCAGAACTCATTGAGACCGTCCCGTTCTATTTGAAGTCCTTCGTCTATCCAATCGGGAACGATCTTTTTATCTTCGCGCTGAAGGGGCCGATCCGGCACCAGCCCAGGGGCATTCGTCGTTCCGGGCCGCGGCGATTTGAAGGGCAGCTTGCGACCGCGTCACCAACCGCTAAAGCGCCACGGGTGATCGCCCGTGGGCCCAGGCTGGACCGAATGGAGATCGTCCGTGAGATATTTCCCCCTGTTTGCCGATCTTGAAGGCCGGCGCTGCGTCGTGATCGGCGGCGGCGTGGAGGCGACGCGCAAGATCCGCCTGCTGCGCAAGACCGGCGCCCGGCTTCTGGTCGTCGCCCCCCGCGCCGAGACCGAGATCGTCGAGGCCGCCGCGTCCGGCGCCCTGACTCTGGTCAACCGCCCCTTCGACCCGGAAGATCTGGACGGCGCCGCCCTGCTGGTGGTGTCGGATGACGGTAGCCAGGAGATCGACCCGATCCTCTCGGCCGCCCGCGCCACCGGCATTCCGATCAACGTCATCGACAATCCGTCCCGGTCCACCGTGATCGTCCCCGGCATCGTCGACCGCGACCCCATCCTGGTGGCCATCGGCAGCGCCGGGGCCGCGCCCGTCCTGGTGCGCCGGCTGCGCGAGAAGATCGAGGCCCTGCTGCCGTCGCGGCTCGGCGCCCTGGCGCGTTTCGCCGGACGATTCCGCGGCGCTGTCTCCGCCTCGATCACCGAAGGCGAGGGCCGCCGCCTGTTCTGGGAGAGCGTCTTCGACGGCCCGATCGCCGGGCGGGTCCTGGCCGGCGACGAGACCGGCGCCAGCGAGGCGATGCTGCGCGCGATCAACGACGACCGCCGTGCCGAGCGGGTCGGTTCCGTCGCCCTGATCGGTGCCGGGCCGGGCGATCCGGACCTGCTGACGGTCAAGGCGCTGCGCATGATGCAGGACGCCGACGTGGTGGTGCATGACGCGCTGCTGGGCGAGGGCATCCTCGACTGCGTGCGCCGCGACGCCGACCGCATCGATGTCGGCAAGCGCAAGGGCAAGCACAGCGTCAAACAGGACGAGATCAACGAGATTCTTCTGACCCACGCCCGCGCCGGCAAGCGGGTAGTCCGGCTCAAAGGCGGCGATCCGTTCGTCTTCGGGCGCGGCGGCGAGGAGCTCGCCCATCTGCGGCGCCACGGCATCGCCGTGGAGATCGTGCCCGGCGTCACCGCCGCCCTGGGGGCCGCGGCGAGCTGCGCGATCCCGCTGACCGACCGACGCCACGCCTCGTCAGTGACCTTCATCACCGGCCACGGCAAGGACGGCGCCCTGGACATCGAGCCCGCACTGCTGGCCGAGGGGCGCAACACGATCGTGGTCTATATGGGCGTGTCGGTCGCCGGCGGCATCGCCGCACGGGCCATCGCCGCCGGCCGCGCCGCGTCGACCCCGGTCGCCGTCATCGAGCGCGCCACCCAGCCCGATCAGCGCGTGCTGCGCGGCACGCTGGCCGGCCTCGGCGCCCTGGTCGAGGAGCAGGCGGTGCGCGGCCCGGCCCTGCTGGTGATCGGCGAGGTGACCGCCGCCGCCAATGCCCTTCCCTTCCCGCTTCCCCGCACGGCGCCGGCCCCGGTGCCCGAGCGGCTCGCCGTCTGAGATCGGAGCCACCGATGGCCACTGCCAGCCCCCCGAAAGTGATGACCGCCAACCGCCTGAGCGACGGGGCGGTGGTCTACCTGACCCTCGCCCATACCTGGTCCGACCGCTTCGCCGACGCCCATGCCAGCGCCGAGCCGGCGGAACTCGCCGGGTTCGAGGCGACGGCCCTGGAGGCCGTGCGCTCTCGGGTCGTGGTCGGCACCTACCTGTTCCCGGTGTCGGTCGAGGCGGACGGCAGCCTCGTGCCGCTGGGTCAGCGCGAACGCATCCGCTCCGCCGGGCCGACCGTCGGCACCGATCTTCCCGCTTCCGTCAAGGTGGCCTGAGCCATGTACCAGTACAACAATTTCGACCACGCCTTCGTGCGGGCCCGCTCGGCCGAGTTCCGCGAGCAGGTCGCCCGGCGCCTCGCCGGCGAGCTGACCGAGGACGAGTTCAAGCCGCTGCGGCTGATGAACGGGCTGTACCTGCAGCTCCACGCCTACATGCTGCGGGTCGCCATCCCCTACGGCACCCTGTCGTCACGGCAGATGCGCAAGCTGGCGGAGATCGCCCGGCGCTGGGACCGAGGCTACGGCCATTTCACCACCCGCCAGAACATCCAGTACAACTGGCCCAAGCTGGAGGACGTGCCCGACATCCTCGACTCGCTGGCCGAGGTCGAGATGCACGCGATCCAGACCTCCGGCAACTGCATCCGCAACGTCACCGCCGACCAGTTCGCCGGGGCGGCCGCCGACGAGATCGAGGATTCCCGCATCTGGGCCGAGATCATGCGGCAGTGGTCGACCCTGCACCCGGAATTCTCGTTCCTGCCGCGCAAGTTCAAGATCGCCATCACCGGGGCGGAGACCGACCGGGCGGCGGTGAAGTTCCACGACATCGGCCTGCGCATGCGGCGCAACGCCGAGGGCGCGGTCGGCTTCGAGGTGATCGTCGGCGGCGGCCAGGGCCGCACCCCGATCGTCGGCGAGACGATCCGGGAGTTCCTGCCCAAGGAGCACCTGCTGTCCTATCTGGAAGCCATCCTGCGGACCTATAACCTGCTGGGCCGGCGCGATAATCTCTACAAGGCGCGGATCAAGATCCTGCTGGCGCAGACTGGAGTCGAGGAGTTCACCCGGCTGGTCGAGGAGGAGTGGGAGCGCATCCGCGACGGCGCGCTGACCCTGACCGATGCCGAAATCCGACGGATCGAGCGGCACTTCGCGCCGCCGGCCCTGAAGCCGGCCAAGCCGGATGCCGGCTTCGCCGCCGCCAAGCTGGAGCACCGCGATTTCGCCCGCTGGTGCCGCACCAACCTGTTCCCGCACAAGGTGCCGGGCCACGTGCTGGTGACGGTGTCGCTGAAGCCGGCCGGCGGCATCCCGGGCGACGCCACGGCGGAGCAGATGGACGCCATCGCCGACCTGGCCGAGCGCTATTCGCTCGGAGACATCCGGGTCGCCCATGAGCAGAACCTGGTCCTGCCCCATGTCCGCGAGGCCGACCTGTTCGAGCTGTGGACCCTGTTGAAGGGCGACGGCCTGGCCGAAGGCAATATCGGGCTGATCACCGACATCATCGCCTGCCCCGGCCTGGACTACTGCAACCTGGCCAACGCAAGGGCGATCCCGGTGGCCCAGGCGCTGAGCCGGCGCTTCGCCGACAGCGAGCTGGCCAACGAGATCGGCCCGCTGACCCTGAACATCTCGGGCTGCATCAACGCCTGCGGCCATCACCATGTCGGCAATATCGGCATCCTCGGCGTCGATAAGAAGGGCGAGGAGTTCTACCAGATCACCCTCGGCGGCTCCGCCGGCGACGACGCGGCGGTCGGCTCCATCGTCGGCCCGGCCGTCCCGTTCGAGCGGGTGACCGAAACCGTCGAGCGCATCATCGAAACCTACCGGAGCGTCCGCGAGACGGGCGAGCCCTTCGTCGCCACCGTGCGGCGCACCGGTCTGACCCCGTTCAAGGAGGCTCTCTATGCCGATCGTCAAGCATGACTGCGTGATCGAGGACGTCTGGCGCCCGCTGAACGGCCGCGACCTGACGGAGATCTGCCCGAACGAAAGCGTGCTGCTCAGCCTCGAGGAATGGCGGTCGATCGGCCGCGCGGCCGCCGCCCGGTTCGAGCGGGTCGGCATCACGCTTGCACCGGACGAGGCGGTGGAGGACATCGTCGACGCCCTGCCGGGGCTGGATCTGGTCGCCCTGAGCTTCCCGAAGTTCAACGACGGGCGCGCCTTCTCCCAGGCCCGTCTGCTGCGCGAGCGGCTCGGCTTCATCGGCGAGATCCGGGCGACCGGCCACGTCATCCGCGACCTGTTCCTGTTCATGCAGCGCAGCGGCTTCGATGCCGTCGCCGTGGAGGACACCCGGGCGCTGACCCCCTGGCTCGCCGCCCGCCGACGTTTCACCGGCTTTTACCAGCCGGCGCTGGACCACGGGGACGAGCCGGACGAAGCACCGGCTCCCGCCACCGCCGGGTCCGGCACGGTGGGGCAGGTCGCGTGCGGCACGGAGAGCGTCGCCGCCCTCTGGGCCTACTGACGTCGCAGCGCGTCTCCAGGGAAAACGAACGGAGAAGAATAATCCCCTTCTCCGTTCAACCATTCATTCCTGTTTAGCTGGAAACCGACTTTCCCCGGGTTGCCGCATGCTGCGGTGCCCACTAACCTCCCTCGTCTGTCGCTGCCCGGCGGCAAACCAATCACTTCAGTGACCAGGGGGTTATTCATGTCCATTCTGACCAGAAGAACGCTTCTTCAGGGGATTGGCGGCGCGGCCGGTGCTGCGGCGATGACGCCGCTTCTCGGCGGCGGTGCGCAGGCGGCCGGCAAGATCTACCAGTGGGGCTCCTCGAGCCTGGGGTCGACCGGCTATCAGATCATCACCGTGCTCTCGGCCGCGGCCTCGAAATTCTCCGACGACCGCCACGCGTCCCTGTCGACGGCGGGCGGCGCCGAGAACATGGCGCTGATCGGCGAAGGCATCCTCGATTTCGGCCAGTCCACCACCACCGACTGGTACCCGGCGATCAACGGCCTCGGCCGCTACGAGGGCAATCCGGTCGACGCCGTGCAGATGTTCTCCTACACCGTGTGGCAGTGCACCCCGATGGTGCGCGCCGATTCCGGCATCGAGACGCTGGAGGATCTGGCGGGCAAGCGGGTCATGCCGGCGGCGGCCGGCGGTGCCACGACCGGCCTTTGGAACACCCTGTTCGAGGCCGCCGGCATCAAGGACAAGGTCGAGTGGACCTACGGCTCCTGGAGCGAGAGCTACGATGCCCTGGCCTCCGGCGCGGTGGACTGCATCCCGTCGCTGCTGACCGCCGGCAATCCGGCGGGCGTCATGCAGCGCCTGGAGACCACCCACGAGCTCAAGATCCTGCCGATCAGCCAGGAACTGATCGACAAGGCGGCGGAGATGAACCCGGGCGTGAAGAGCGCCATGGTCTCGCCGGACACCTGGGCCAGCCTGAAGGAGCCGACCCGCATGGTGTCCTTCGGCGGCGTGCTGGCCGCCAGCCCGAACATCTCCGAGGAGGTCGGCTACAACGTGACCAAGGCGGTCTACGAGAACGCCGAGTTCGTGCGCCAGCGCGGCGGTGTGAAGCTCAAGGACATCAATCCCGAGTTCGCCATGGAGTTCCTGATGCCCGCCTATCCGGTCAATGCCGGTGCCGCGAAGTATTTCAAGGAACAGGGCGTGTGGCGTGACGACCTGAAGATCCACGGCTGACACCTGCTCTGACGGGGACGCTTTGACACAAACGGACCAGACGCACCGGCGCCTCGAAGAGGTCGCCGGTGCCGCCGACACGCGGTCGCGCGCGGCCACGGGCCTCCTGCTCGTGGCCGCGCTCGTCATGCTCGGCATTCACTTCATGCAGATGGCGACCTTCACGCTGCCGTCGGGCCAGTTCCGGAACTTCCACCTCGGCTTCGCCATCATCATCGGCTTCCTGGCGCTGATCGAGCAGAGCGGTGCGGAGCAGAAGCTGCGCCGGGCGATGTTCTGGGGACTGACGGCCCTGACCGTCGTCCTGATGGCCTATATCCACGTCGAATACGAAGCGCTGACCCAGGTCCGCAGCTTCCTGCCGAACGCGCAGGACATGGCGGTCGCGGTGCTGCTGCTGGCGGCCGCGCTGATCCTGTCCGGCTTCCAGTGGGGCTGGACGATCCCGGCGCTGGCGCTGATCGGCATCGCCTACGGCCTGTGGGGCTACCTGATGCCCGGGGAGATCTTCTTCCACGGCGGCATCGCCCTGAAACGCCTGCTCGGCTACACTTCCATTCCGTATTTCCAGGGTCTGCTCGGCGGCCTGACCAGCCTGTCCGCCGGCACGATCTTCATGTTCATGCTGTTCGGCGGCGCGCTGAAGGCGACCGGTGCGGTCGATTTCATCGTCCAGCTCGGCTTCACCGTCGGGCGCAAGTCGCGGGCCGGGCCGGCCCTGGTCGCGGTGATCTCCAGCGGCCTGATGGGCACGGTCTCCGGCTCCACGGTCGCCAACGTCGCCTCCACCGGCGCGCTCACCATCCCGCTGATGAAGCGCTACGGCTTCAAGGGCGAGTTCGCCGGCGCGGTCGAAGCGGTCGCGTCGACCGGCGGCCAGCTCATGCCGCCGGTGATGGGCCTCGCCGCCTTCCTGATCGTCGGCATGACCGGCCTGCCCTACAACTCGATCATGATCGCCGCCATCGCGCCGGCGCTGATCTTCTACGCCTATCTGATGTTCTCGGTGCAGCTCCGCGCCATCAGCCTCGACCTCGACGCCCGCGAATCCGACGTGCTGGAGGGCGGCCCGACCCTGGCCGAGGCCGCCAAGCGCCAGTGGCACCTGGCGGTGTCGGTCTTCGTGCTGGTCTGGCTGCTGGTCGGCGGCATGCCGGCGGGAACGGCGGCGCTGATCTCGGTGCTGCTGCTGCTCGGCCTCGACTTTCTGATGACCGTCTTCCTCGGCCGCTTCAGCCTCGGTGCATTCCGCGAGGCGCTGGGGCGGGTGGTCAACGGGCTGGTCGAGGGTGCCCGCGCCGGTGCCGCCGTCGCCACCGTGATCGCGGTGATCGGCGTGCTGATCGAGCTGCTGACCGTGACCGGCTTCGCCCAGAAGCTGTCCTTCGCCATGCTCGACCTGTCGGACGGCTCGCTGTTCACCCTGTCGATCATCGTGGCAGTATCCTGCCTGGTCTTCGGCCTCGGCCTGCCGACCTCGGCGTCGTATTTCATCGTCGCCCTGTTCGGCGCGCCGGCGCTGGTGGAGACCGGGGTGCCGCTGCTGGCCGCCCACATGTTCGTGTTCTATTTCGCCAACCTTTCGGCGGTCACGCCACCGGTCGCGGTCGCAGCATTGGTCGGTGCCAACATCGCCAAGGCGAAGTTCTGGGGCACGGCCTTCAACGCCGTCCGCCTCGCCCTGCCCGGATTCCTGATGCCGTTCCTGTTCCTGTTCGAGCCCGAGATCCTCGGGATCGGCAGCGGCTTCGGCGCGCAGATCATGGCCGTCGCCCAGGCGCTCATCGCCACGGGTGCGCTGAACTGCGCCCTGGAGGGCCGGATCTTCCAGCGGATCTCGGTGGTCGAGCGGATCGTCCTCGCGGTCGCCGCGATCGGCCTGCTTTACTGGAACGTCCAGATCGAGCTCGTGTCGCTGGCCGTGGTGATCCTCCTCGCCGCCTGGAGCTGGTGGCGCAGCCGTGCTGCGCGAGCCGCCGCATAACCTGAACCGACCCTTCGGAGCCCCCCATGGCCAAGCTCGCCTTCACCACCCGCCCGGAACTCCAGGGCAAGTTCGGCATGGTGACCACCACCCACTGGCTTGCCTCGGCGGCCGGGATGGCGGTGCTGGAGAAGGGCGGCAACGCCTTCGACGCGGCGATCGCCGCCGGCTTCGCCCTGCAGGTGGCCGAGCCGCACCTGAACGGTCCGGGCGGCGAGCTGCCGGCGGTGTTCTTCGCCAACAAGGACGGAAAGCCGCGCGTGCTCTGCGCCCAGGGCTCCGCTCCCGCCGGCGCAACCATCGACGCCTTCCAGAAGCTCGGTCTCGACCTGATCCCGGGTTCGGGTCTGCTGCCGGCGGTGGTTCCGGGCGCCTTCGACGGCTGGCTGAAGCTGCTGGCCGACTACGGCACCCTGTCGCTCCGCGACGTTCTTTCCTACGCCATCGACTACGCCGAGCAGGGCGTGCCGGTGCTGCCGAAGATCGCCGAGTTCGCCAGCCGGGTCGCCCCGCTGTTCCGCGAGCACTGGCCGAGTTCGGCCGAGGTGTACCTGAAGGGCGGCAATCCGCCGGCCGTCGGCGAGTGGATGACCAACCGCACCCTGGCCGCCACCTACCGCCGCATCCTGGACGAGGCCGAGGCATCGTCGGGCGACCGGCTGCGGCAGATCGAGACGGCGCGCGACATCTGGTACAAGGGCTGGGTCGCCGACGCGATCGACCGGTTCTACCGCAACGAGACCCTGCTCGACTCCTCTGGCCGCGCCCATAGCGGGCTGATGACCGGCGACGACCTCGCCGCCTGGAGTGCCCGCTACGAGGATCCGGTCACCCTCGATTACGGCCGCTACACCGTGTGCAAATGCGGGTTCTGGAGCCAGGGCCCGGTCCTGCTGCAGCAGCTCGCCCTGCTGCGCGGCATGGGCCTGTCCGACATGGACGCCGCCGGCCCGGAATTCGTCCATACCGTGGTGGAAGCCGCCAAGCTCGCCTTCGCCGACCGCGAGGCCTGGTACGGCGACCCCGACTTCACCGACGTGCCGGCCGATGTGCTGCTGTCCGACGCCTATGCCAGGGAGCGGCGCGCGCTCATGGGCGACACCGCGTCGCTCGACCTGCGGCCGGGCAGCCCGTTGGGCCGCAACCCGAACATCGCCGCGGCGCTCGCCGCCGACGGCGATCCAGGCGAGATCGGCCATTACTGGAGCCTGGGCGAGCCGACCGTCACGCCGATGGGCGAGGCCCGCGGCGACACCGTGCATATCGACGTCATCGACCGCGACGGCAACATGATCTCCTGCACCCCGTCCGGCGGCTGGCTGCAAAGCGCGCCGGTGGTGCCGGAACTGGGCTTCTGCATGAGCGTGCGCGGCCAGATGTTCTGGCTCGACGGCGACGCCGCCACCTCGCTGGAGCCGGGCAAGCGCCCGCGCACCACCCTGTCTCCGTCGCTCGCCATGCGCGACGGCGAGCCCTACATGGTCTGGGGCACGCCGGGCGGCGACCAGCAAGACCAATGGTCGCTGCTGCTGTTCCTGCACCATGTCGAGCACGGCATGAACCTGCAGGAGGCGATCGACACCCCCGCCTTCCATTCCGAGCACTTCCCCGGCTCGTTCTGGCCGCGCGCCCGACATCCCGGAAAGCTCGCCGTTGAAGGTCGGTTCGACGCCCGCACCATCGACACCCTGAAGGCCCAGGGCCATAAGGTTCAGGTCGGCGGCGACTGGAGCGAGGGGCGGCTGACCGCGGCGGCGAAGGATGGCGACGTGCTCAAGGCCGCCGCCAACGCCCGCGGCATGCAGGGCTACGCCGCCGGCCGGTAAGGCTCCCGGTCAGGGCATTGTCCCCGTCCAGGGATTGGGGATGGAGACCTTCACCTCGGTGCCCTCGCCGAGCTTGCTGTCGATCGACAGCGTCCCGCCGTGGAGTTCGACCAGCATCTTCACGATGGACAGCCCCAGACCGACCCCGCCCTCCGCCAGATAGGGGTTGGTGGCCGAGGTGGCGAAGGCGTCGGTCAGGCGCGGCAGCCAGTCTGGCGCGATGCCCTCGCCGGTGTCGCGCACGTACAGAATGTGGAGATCGCCGACGATGCTGACCTCCACGGTGATCGAGCCGCCGCTGGGGGTGTGTCTGATGGCGTTGGACACCAGGTTCAGCACGATCTGACGCATGGCCCGGGGATCGGCCTCCAGCGGCGGGGCGTCGTTGTCGCCGATCACCACCAGCTTCAGGCTCTTCTCGCGCACCGACTGGCTGGCGACCCGGGCGCTTTCCCGGGCGATGGCCTTCAGATCGACCAGCGACTTGCTCAGGTTGTAGCCGCCCGACTCGATGGTGGAGATGTTCAGGATCTCGTTCACCAGATCCAGCAGGTGGGTGCTGCTGCGGTAGATCTCGCCGGCGTAGTCGTCGTATTTCGCCGACCCCAGATCGCCGAAGTATTTCTTCGTCATCATCTCGGAGAATCCGATGATGGCGTTCAGCGGCGTGCGCAGCTCGTGGCTCATGGAGGCGAGGAAGCGGGATTTGGTGGCGTTCGCCTGCTCCGCCTCCGCCTTGGCGGCGGAGAGCCGCTCCAGCACCAGGTTGTACTGCCGGGCGATGTCGCCGACCTCGGAATCCGCCTCCACCTCGATGGGCCGGGTGAAGTCGCCGGTACGCCGATGGCGATCCATCCGGCGAAGCAGGTCGAGCTGGTCGGTGGATTCGCCATGTTCGGAGACGTTGAGGCCGATGCGCTCCCACGCCTCCGGCACCCGCAGATGCACCACCCTGTCGGCCAGCCGCAGCAGGACGTAGCCCAGCCCGAAGGCCCAGACGGTCGCGGCGGTCACGCCGACACACTGGACGCCGAACTGCTCCAGCCGGCCGAGCCCGGTGCCGATCAGCTCCAGGTCGCCGAAGATCGCCACGCACAGGGTGCCCCAGACGCCGGAGACGCCGTGCACCGGGAAGGCGTTGACCGCGTCGTCGATCCCCATCTTCCGGATCGCCTCGCAGGCGAACAGGCACAGGATGCCGCCGATGAAGCTCAGCAGGGCGGCACTGGCCAGACCGACGCAATGGGCCGTCGGCGTGATCGCCACCAGGCCGGCGAGGCAGCCGTTGATCAGGTCCGCCACCTCGACCCGGCCGCCGCGCCAGTAGCCGACGACGATCGCGCCGAGCCCGCCCATGGAGCCGGCCACCATGGTGTTCAGGATGATCAGCGGCACCCGTTCGTCGGCGGTCAGCAGGCTGCCGCCGTTGAAGCCGATCCATCCGAACCAGATCAGGAACATGCCCAGCGTCGCCATCGGCAGGCTGTGGCTGCGGAACGCGACCCGGTTCGGCCCCATGCGACCGATCCGGGGGCCGATGATGATGACGGCCGCGAGGCTGACCCAGCCGGCCACGGAATGGACCACGGTGCCGCCGGCGAAATCGACGAAGCCGATCTCGGCGAGCCACCCCTGCCCCTCGGCGATCACCCCGGCCCAGGCCCAATGGCCGAAGATCGGGTAGATGATCAGCGACACCAGGGCGGAGACCAGGAGATAGGCCTTGAACGGCATGCGCTCGGCGACCGCGCCGGAGATGATGGTCGCCGCCGTCCCGCAGAACATGAGCTGGAACATGAAGAACGCCACGAGCTCGGCGCTGTGGGCGTTGAAGAACAGCAGGCTGCCGCCGAACAGGCCGTAATAGCTGTCGCCGAACATCAGACCGAAGCCGATCACGAGGTAGAAGAACGTGCAGATGATGAAGTCGGCCACGTTCTTGGTGGCGACGTTGATGCTGTTCTTGGACCGGGCGAGACCGCTCTCCAGGCAGGCGAAGCCGGGCTGCATGACGAAGACCAGCCCCGCGCAGAACACCAGCCAGATGACGTCTACGCTCATCCCCATCCCCGCCAAAGCCGCGCCAGACAGCTGCGTTGAACCGCTAAGGACCGGGACCTGCATCGCGATTCCGATCTGTCGCACCGCAACATTTCCAATGACCTTATTGTTATTCCGGGTTCATCGAAATCGTTTTTGAGGTCCGGGCGACCGGCGGACCGGCCGTGGACGGCGCAGCCTGCACATTTCGGCTTTTTTTCGGATGCCCATCAGGACGCCCGGCGCGGGCTCGAGCAGAGTGACCGGGTCAGGCACGGGCCCGACGCGAGGGACATCGAGGAAGAGGGCGCGACATGTCTTTATCGGATTTCTCCATGACCACGGGCCTGTCCGCCGCCCTGCCGGTCATGCTCCACAATGTCTTCACCGCCAATCTCGTCGCGCGCACCGCAGAATGGCCACACAACTACGGACTCTGTGCCTATTCGGGAACCGTCATCGGCGGACCGACCCGCTGGTTCTTCCTGCAGTATCAGGAGAATTACTTCAAGATCACGAACCAGAAGGCCAACACCTGCGTCATCGCCAATTCCGGAGGCGAGGTCCGCGCCCATGACGGCGGCGACTATCCGGACCAGTACTGGAGCCTCGAGCCGGTCGCCGGCGCCTCGAACGTCGTCCGGATCCTGAACCGGATGTACGGCGTGTATCTCTACGACCCCAACCCACCCGGCACGACGGGCACGCTGTCCTGCGGGCCGGTGAAGACAGCCAACGAGACGAGGTGGAACTGGAAACTCCTCGGCTAGACGACTGGCGGCGCCCGATCCCTAGGCGCCTGCCCGTCGACCGGGGGAGGGGGCATATCCCCACGCCGTCCCCTCCCCCGCGTTGACCATGGATGTCTCCCGACGACAGATCGCGTGCAGTCCGGCGCTCCATGCAGGGCCGCGCTCGGAACACCCGCTGATGAAGAAAAGAAGACCGCCGGTTTGTCGGCTTGCGGGTCTTTGAGATTCGGCTGTACCTTTTTTCGTAGGTTCTCCTAGGAAATTGGGTTGCCGCCATGGGCAGACGATCGTTCTGGATCGCGATGAGCGTTGCCGTGGTTGTGGCAGGTGCCGGTACGTACTGGCTCGTCGAAACCGGTCGGATCGACTTCGAGCCCGCCCCCGCCGCCAGGGCGCAGACCGCGACTCCCGAGCGGGCAACGACCGTGGAGGCCGCACCGGTCATCATCGATACGGTCGTCGATTCCATCCATGCGGTTGGTACCCTGCGCGCCAACGAGGCGGTCGTCGTCTCGCCGGAGATCGCCGGCCGGATAGACAGCTTCGCCTTCAGCGAAGGTGACCGGGTCAGCCAGGGCGACGTCCTGGTCGAGCTGGATTCCGAAATCCTGCGCGCCGAGATGGCCAAGGCCGAGTCCGACCTGACCCTGGCCGAGGCCAATCGGGAGCGGGCGATGACCCTTGCCAAGCAGGGGACCGGCACCCTGCGCGCCCGCGACGAGGCGGTGGCCGCCTTCAGGGTCGCCCAGGCGGACCGCGAACTGGCCCGCGCCCGCCTCGGCAAGGCGACGATCGCGGCCCCCTTCTCCGGAATCCTCGGCTTCCGCACCGTCAGTGTCGGCGCCTATGTGACGCCGGGGGACACGCTGGTGGGACTGGCCGATATCGACCCGATCAAGGTCGACTTCCGGGTGCCGGAACTGGTGCTGTCCGAGATCCGCCGCGGTCAGTCGATCCGCGTGCTGGTCGACGCGGTCCCCGGTGCCGCCTTCGACGGCACCGTCTATGCCATCGACCCGGTGGTGGACGAGAACGGCCGCGCGATCCGCATGCGCGCCGAAGTCCCCAACCCGGACGGCATCCTGTTTCCCGGCCTGTTCGCCCGGGTCCAGATCCTGGCCGCCCGGCGCGAGAACGCCGTGCTGGTCCCGGAATCCTCGGTCTTCGCGCGCGGCGGCGGCCAGTATGTCTTCCGCGTGGTCGACGGCAAGGCCGCCCTGACCCAGGTGAAGCTCGGCCAGCGCCGGCCGGGCGAGGTCGAGATCGTCGAGGGGCTCTCCGCCGGCGACGTCGTGATCACCGCCGGCCACGAGAAGGTCCGCGACAAGGGTGCCGTCGACGTCCTGACCACCGGGGGCACGAGCTGACATGGGCGCCTTCGAGTTCTTCATCCGCCGCCCGGTCTTCGCGACGGTCGTCAGCCTGATCGTCACCCTGGTCGGGTTGGTGTCCTACAACCAGCTCACCGTCCGCGAATATCCCAACATCGACGAACCCGTGGTCTCCGTGCGCACCGACTATCCGGGGGCGAGCGCGCAGATCATCGAGACCCAGGTCTCCCAGGTGCTGGAAGGCTCGATCGCCGGCATCGAGGGCATCGAGATCCTGACCTCGACCAGCAAGCCGGAGCAGAGCCAGATCACCGTCCGCTTCCGCCTCGGCGTCGATCCGGACGTGGCCGCCAGCGACGTGCGCGACCGGGTCTCCCGGGTGCGCGGACGGCTGCCCGACGAGGTGGAAGAGCCGGTCATCGCCAAGGTCGAGGCCGATGCCCAGGCGATCATCTATCTCGCCTTCACCAGCGACCGGCACTCGCCGATCCGGATCTCCGACTATGCCGACCGCTATGTGCGCGACCGGCTGCAGAACCTGCCCGGCGTGGCCGAGGTGCGGATCTTCGGCGAGCGGCGCTACGCCATGCGGATCTGGGTCGACCGCGAGCGGCTGGCCGCCTACCGGCTGACCACCCAGGACATCGAGGACGCCCTGCGCCAGCAGAACGTGGAGGTGCCCGCCGGCCGGATCGAGAGCATCGACCGGGAGTTCACCGTCCTGTCCGAGACCGGGCTGGTCACCCCGGAGCAGTTCGAGCGGATCGTGATCAAGGACGTGGACGGCTTCCCCGTGCGTATGCGCGACCTCGCCCGGGTCGAGCTCGGTCCGCAGGACGAGCGGCGGGTGACCCGGTTCAGCGGCGACAACGCCGTCATCCTCGGCATTGTCAAACAGGCGACGGCCAATCCGCTCGACGTGTCGAACGCCATGGCCGAGGTGATGCCCGCGCTGACCGACAGCCTGCCCCAGGGCATGGCGGTCAAGGTGGCCTACGACAAGTCGGTGTTCATCGACCGCTCCATCGACGCGGTCTACGAGACCATCATCGAGGCTATCGGCCTGGTGGTCATCGTGATCTTCTTCTTCCTGAGGTCCTTCCGCGCCACCCTGATCCCGCTGGTGACCATCCCGGTGTCGCTGATCGGCGCCTTCACGCTGATGAGCATCCTGGGCTTCTCGATCAACACCCTGACCCTGCTGGCCATGGTGCTGGCCATCGGCCTGGTGGTGGACGACGCCATCGTGGTGCTGGAGAACATCCACCGCCATGTGGAGAACGGCCTGAAGCCGGTGCGGGCCGCCATCGTCGGCATCAAGGAGATTTCCGGCGCGGTGGTGGCGATGACGCTGACGCTCGCCGCCGTCTATGTCCCGGTCGCCTTCACGCCCGGCCGCACCGGCACGCTGTTCGCCGAATTCGCCCTGACCCTGGCCGGCGCGGTGCTGGTGTCGGGGTTCGTCGCCCTGACGCTGAGCCCGATGATGTGCTCGCGGCTGCTGAAGAACCACGAGAAGCACGGCACCCTCTACAACGTGCTGGAACGCGGGCTGAACGGCTTGAACGAGGGCTATCGCCGGCTGCTGACCCTGACCCTGAAGGCACGGCCGCTGGTGATCCTGCTGGCTCTGGGCGTGGCGGGCTGCAGCTACGTGCTGCTGACCGGGCTGAAATCCGAGCTGGCGCCGATCGAGGACCGCGGCGTGCTGTTCACCGCCGGCAACGCGCCGGAAGGCTCCACCGTCACCTTCACCAGCCGCTACGCCGAGCAGTTCGAGGAGATGCTCAACGAGATCCCCGAGGTAGAGCATTACTTCGTCATCGTCGGCTCGCGGGCGGTCACCGAGCTGATCTCCTTCTCCCAGCTCACTCCCTGGGAGGAGCGCGAGCGCACCCAGATGGAGATCGTGCGCGACGTCCAGCCCGACCTGCGCAAGATCGCCGGCGTGCGCGCCTTCGCCAACAACCCCGGCTCGTTCGGCCAGAGCGCGCGCAGCAAGCCGATCGAGTTCGTGATCCAGACCTCCGACAGCTACGAGCAGCTCGACGAGTATGTCGGCGAGGTCATCGCCGAGGCGGAGAAATTCCCCGGCCTGATCAACCTGGACAGCGACCTGCGGCTGAACAAGCCCCAGCTTTCGGTCGAGATGGACCGCGAGCGGGTGGCCGATACCGGCGCCGGCGTGCTGACCGTCGGCCGCACCCTGGAGACCCTACTGGGCGGACGGCTGGTCACCCGCTTCAACCAGAACGGCGAGCAGTACGACGTCATCGTCCAGATGGCCCCGGACGACCGGCGCACGGTCAGCGACCTCAACGACATCTACGTCCACGGCCGCGGCGGCGCCGACATCCAGCTCTCCAACCTGGTCACCGTGCGCGAGACCGTGGCGCCGAAGGAGCTGAACCGCTTCAACCAGTTCCGCTCGGCCACCATCACCGGCAACCTGGCCCCCGGCTATTCGCTCGGCGAGGGGCTGGAGGTGCTGGAGGAGGCGGCGAAGAACGTGCTGCCGACCACCGTGCGCTACGACTTCGCCGGCGAGTCCCGCGAGTTCAAGCAGACCGGCAGCAACCTGGTCTTCGTCTTCATCCTGGCGCTGTGCTTCATCTTCCTGGTGCTGGCCGCCCAGTTCGAGAGCTTCGTCGACCCGATCATCATCATGGTCACCGTGCCGCTGTCGATGACCGGCGCCCTGCTGGCCCTGGAGCTCAGCGGCGGCACGTTGAACATCTACAGCCAGGTCGGGCTGGTCACGCTGATCGGGCTGATCAGCAAGCACGGCATTCTCATCGTGCAGTTCGCCAACCAGCTGCAGGACGAGGGCAGGCCCATGCACGAGGCGGTGGTCGAGGCCGCCGTCCTGCGGCTGCGGCCGATCCTGATGACCACGGGCGCCATGGTCTCCGGCGCGATCCCCCTGGCCCTGGCGCACGGCGCCGGCGCCGAAAGCCGCCAGGAGATCGGCTGGGTGATCGTCGGCGGCATGAGCCTGGGCACGATCCTGACCCTGTTCGTGGTGCCGGCGGTCTACACCCTGATGTCGCGCCGCCGGGTGGCCCGGCACGATGAGGCGCCCGCCAAGTCCGACAGCACGGCCGCCGCCCCGGCCGAATAGCCGATCGGCCGACACGGCCCGGCGATATCTCTGATTGGCTCTTGCGCCCGCGCGATGATCTGCGCAGATTTTCGGTATGACTGTCGGACAAAAAAACGAAGCCTCTTCCATCGCTGAAGAGTGGCCCTTCGCGCCCGAGCCCCTGGCGGCGTTCCTGGCGCGGGCGGGTCGGACGCTGGACCACGAGGTCCCGGCAACCCGCTTCTCCGGCGGGCTGGCCAACCTGAACTACCGGATCTCGGTCGACGGCCGACCGGCGGTGCTGCGCCGGGCGCCGTCGGGGCCGCTCCCGCCGGGCGCGCACGACATGGCGCGCGAGCATCGGGTGCTCTCCGCCCTGTCGCCGGCCTTCCCGCTGGCGCCGGACAGCCTCGCCCTGTGCGAAGATCCCGAGGTCCTGGGCGCGCCGTTCCAGATCCTGGAATACCGCGAAGGCCGCACGGTGCGCGGCGACGACCTCGGCGTTCTGCGCGAGGACGAGGATCTGCCCGGCGCCCTGTGCGACCTGCTCGCCCGGCCGCTCGCCGAGCTGCACGCGGTCGACCCGGACGCCTGCGGCCTTGGCGATCTCGGCCGGCCGGAAGGGTTCGTGGCGCGCAACGCGGCGCGCTGGTCAGCTCGGGGCGCGGAACTGGCCGAAGGTCGGCCGGAAGCGAGGCTCGCCGCCGACATCTCGGCCTGGCTGGACAGGAAGCTCGCCAGGTGGGACCGCGCCGAGGTCTCGCTGCTGCATTGCGATTTCAAATTGGACAACATGATCCTGGCCCCCGACCGGCTGGCGCCGGTGGGGATCGTCGACTGGGACATGGCGACGCGGGGGGAGCCGCTGTTCGACCTCGCCACCCTGCTGAGCTACTGGTCGCAGCCGGACGATCCGGAGTGCCTGCGCGAACTCGGCCAGATGCCCACCGCCCTGCCCGGCTTCCCGTCGCGCCGGGACATGGCGCAGGCCTACGCAAAGGCCAGCGGCCGCAGCCTGGACGGGCTGGACGACCTCTACGTGCTCTCCCTGTTCAAGCTCTCGGCGATCTTCCTGCAGCTTCACGCCCGCTGGAAGTCGGGCGCGATCGGGGACGACCGCTACGCCCGGTTCGAACGGCTGGGCTTCGATCTGATGACGCACACCTGGGATGTCGCGCGCGGCGCGGCGAAGTGATGCGGCCGCAAAGGCCGGCGCAGTAAGGGATGGAAACCGATGGACTTCTCGACACCCGACCACATCCAGGACCTGGTCAAACGGACCCGGACCTTCATCGCCGATGAGATCATCCCGTACGAAAAGGACCCGCGCTGGGGCGAGCACGGACCGAGCGAGGACCTGCGCGCCGAGATGAACGCCAAGGCCAAGGCGGCCGGGCTGTTCGCGCCGCACGCCCCGAAGGAGTTCGGCGGCCTCGGCCTGTCGCATCTGGAGCGTTCCTGGGTGTTCGAGGAGGCGGGATATTCCCTGCTCGGCCCGTCCGCCATGCATTGCGGCGCGCCGGACGAAGGCAACATCCACCTGCTGAACGAGGTCGCCAGCCCGGAGCAGCGCGAGAAATACCTAAAGCCGCTGTGCCAAGGCGCCCGCTCCTGCTTCGCCATGACCGAGCCGGACGGCGCCGGCGCCGACCCGACGATGCTCGCCGCCACCGCCAAGGTCGACGGCAACGGCTATGTGATCAACGGCAGGAAGTGGTTCATCACAGGGGCCAAGGACAGCACCTTCGTCATCATCATGGCGAAGATCGAGGGCGGCCCCCATGACGGCGAGGCGACCATGTTCCTCGCCCCGATGGACGATCCGGCCATCGTGCTGGAGAGCCAGATGGACACGCTGGACACCAGCTTCGCCGGCGGCCACTGGAACATGCGGTTCGACGACCTGCGGGTCGATGCCGACGCGGTGCTCGGCGCGCCTGGGGCCGGCTTCCGCTACGCCCAGGTCCGTCTGGCGCCGGCCCGGCTGACCCACTGCATGCGCTGGCTGGGATCGGCGCGGCGCGCCCACGACACCGCCTGCGACTACGCCAATACCCGCATGGCCTTCGGCCAGATCCTCGGCAAGCACGAGGGGGTGGGATTCATGCTGGCCGACAACGAGATGGACATGCGCACCGCCCGCCTCTCCCTGCAGCAGGCCTCCTGGCTGCTCGACCAGGGCGACCGCGCGGCGGAGGAAAGCTCCATGGCCAAGGTCCAGTGCTCGGAAGCGATCTGGCGGATCGTCGACAACTCCGTGCAGGTGCTCGGCGGTGCCGGGACCAGCGCCCATCTGCCGGTGGAACGGATCTTCCGCGAGGTGCGCGGCTTCCGGATCTATGACGGCCCGTCCGAGGTGCACCGCTGGTCGCTGGCCCGCAAGGCGTTGAAGCGGGCGGCGGCGCGCACCGCATGAGGCGCCGCTAGACAGCCGAGAACCGCCGACCAAGGCGGCACGGCATACCGGGGCGCAGAGGAGGAAACCGATGGCACAGGCAGAGCAGACCGATCAGGCACCCGACGGGTTCGACTGGGCGATCCCGGCGACCTTCAACTTCGCCACCGACGTGGTCGACCGCTGGGCGACCGACGGCGACCCGCTCGCGCTGATCTGGCAGAACGCCGCCGGCGACGCGCGCCGGTTCCGCTTCTCCGACATCTCCCGGCTGACCAAGCGGGTGGCCCATGCCATGACGGAAGCGGGCATCGGCAAGGGCGACCGGGTCCTGCTCGTCATGCCGCGCATTCCGGAATGGCAGATCGCCCTGGTCGCCGCCATGCGCCTCGGCGCGGTGCCGATCCCCTGCATCGAGATGCTGACCGCCCGCGAGATCGCCTATCGGGCGGAACATTCGGGCGCGGTCGCCGTGGTCTGCCGCGCCGGTCATGCGGAGAAGATCGAGCCGGGACTGGACGGGGTCGCCATCCGCTTCAGCGTCGGCCCCCGCGCCGGCTGGCGCGACCTGACCGAGGCCTATGAGCGGTCGCAGGAGGCCGAGGCCGCCACCGTCGCCGCCGAGGATCCGGCGATGATGTATTACACCTCGGGCTCCACCGGCTATCCCAAGGGGGTGGTCCACGCCGCCCGCGCCGTCTTCGGCTGGCGCTACGCCGCCCGGTTCTGGCTCGACCTGCGCCCGGGGGAACGGATCTGGTGCGGGGCCGATACCGGCTGGTCGAAGGCGGGCACGAGCGTGCTGATCGGTCCCTGGTCGGAGGGGGCGGCCAGCTTCCATTACGACGGACCGTTCGACCCGGCGGAGCGCCTGCGGCTGCTGGCCCGGCACCGCATCACGGTCTACTGCGCGCCCGCGACCGAGCTGTACCGCGTCGTGCAGGAGGATATCGCCGCACACGACCTCTCGGCCCTGCGCCGCACGGTGTCGGCGGGCGAGGCGATGAACCCGGTGGTCGCCGACCAATGGACCAGGGCGACCGGCGTGCCGGTGGCCGAAGCCTATGGCCAGACCGAGACCCTGATGACGGCGCTGACCACCACCGAGGTGACGCCGAAGCTCGGCTCCATGGGCATGGCCGCTCCCGGCTGCACCCTGGCGGTGATCGGCGACGACGGGCATCGGCTGCCCGATGGAGAGGTCGGCCATGTCGCCCTGCTCACCCCGTGTCCGACCATGATGCTCGGCTACTGGAACGATCCGGAGCGCACCGAACAGAGCCATGTGTCAGGGCCGGACGGCCGCTGGTTCCTCACCGGCGATCTCGCCTCGCGGGATGCCGACGGGTACTTCTGGTACGAGGGCCGTTCCGACGACGTGATCAACTCCGCCGGCTACCGTATCGGCCCGATCGAGGTGGAGAACGCCGTGCTGGAGCACGAGGCGGTCCAAGAATGCGCCGTCGTCGGCGCCCCGGACGATGAGCGCGGCGAGGTGGTGAAGGCCTATATCGTGCTGAAGCGTGGCGTCACGCCGGACGACGCCCTGGTCGCCGACATCCAGAACCACGTCAAGCGGGTCGCCTCGCCGTACAAGTATCCGCGCCGGATCGAGTTCCGCGACGACCTGCCGAAGGGCCATACCGGCAAGGTACTGCGCCGCGCCCTGCGCGATGAGGCCCGCACCCAGGCCCAGGCTGGGCGCGAATGACGTCCACCTTCTCCCTCGACCCGATCCAGACCGAGCCGGCCTACCGGGTCGCCGCCCGCGCCCTGCGCGAGAAGATCGTCAGCGGCGAGATCGAAGTCGGCAGCGTCCTGCCCTCGGAAATGGCCATGGCGGCGCTGCTCAGCGTCAACCGCTCCACCGTGCGCGAGGCGATCCGCTCGCTTGAGGAGACCGGCGTGGTGGCGCGTCGGCCGGGCGGCAAGAAGCTGTTCGTCACTGCCCCGCCGCCGGAAACCCTGAGCGACCGCATGACCACCGCCATGGTGCTGCACAAGGTGACGGTGGAGGAGCTGTGGCGCGCCATGCTGGTGCTGGAGCCAGGCACGGCCGCCCTGGCGGCACGGCACGCCACGGAGGCGCAGCTTGCGGCCCTGGAGGCCAACCTGGCGGCAACCCGCAGCCAAGGAGCCGACGCGGCGGCGATCGCGGCACTCGATCTCGCCTTCCACGACCTGATCGCCGAGGCCAGCGGCAACCGGGCGATCCAGCTTGCCCGCCAGCCGCTCGGCGCGCTGTTCTATCCGGCCTTCGAGCGGATCTTCCAGCACCTGGACGCCGGTTCCCGGATGTATGACGCCCACCGGGCCATCGTCGATGCGCTGAAGGCCCGCGACCCGGACACCGCGGAGGAGTGGATGCGCAAGCATATCGTCGACTTCCGCCGCGGCTGGAAACTGGCCGGCCTGGACCTGGCCGCACCGGTGACCGCGACCACCTGACCCTTGGACGGCACAATCGGATGCAGTAGGTTCCGGCCATGATCGGACGGACCCGAAAGCCCGGCCGCCGCCTATTGGCGAAGCGGCGATACGGATGGCGCGACATCGCCGCCGTCCTCGGCGTCTATGCGCTCGTCCTCCAGCTCGGTCTCGGCATCGTCGCGGGGCTGGCCGGCGAGTCGATCGCCCGCGAACAGCAGGCCGCCGGCGACGAGACCAGCGCGCTGGCGCTGCAGATCTGTTCCCCGGCCGGCCTGATCCTGCTGGCCAGCGACGACGACGGCGACCACGACGCCCGTCGTGGCGCCCCGGTCTGCCCGGGCTGCCTGTTCGCCCATGCCGGACCGATCCCACCGCAGACCACCGTCGCCGACCTGCCGGAACCGGCCCCCCTGGCCCCGATGCCGCCGGTATCGGGTGGCGATATCCCAGCACCACTGGAGCGCATCACGGACCTCAATCCGCGCGCGCCACCCCTGCTTTCCGCCTGACACCCCCGATCGCGCGCGGCACCCGCCATGCGCAAGGTTTCAGCGGCCCGCGACCACGTGCGCCGAATGACGGAAAGCGACCGACATGACCATCAAGACCACGATTGCCTCCCTCGCCCTACTGGGTACGGCCTTCTCCACCGCGCCGGCCTCGGCCCATTCCTCGCTGGAGACCGGGCAGGCCACCGCCGACAGCATGTACAAGGCGGTAATGCGCGTGCCGCATGGCTGCGACGGCAAACCGACCATCGCGCTGACCATCGACATTCCCGAAGGCGTCATCGCGACCAAGCCGATGCCGAAGCCCGGCTGGAAGCTCGAGACGGTGTGGGGTGCCTACAGCAAGACCTACGATTATTACGGCACGCCGATGAGCGAGGGCGTGACGCAGATCCGCTGGTCGGGTGGCGCGCTGCCGGACGATTTCTACGACGAGTTCGTGTTCCGCGCCCGGATCACCGGCGACCTTGCCGGCACCACGATCGCGTTCCCGACCACCCAGTTCTGCCCCGACGGTGCGCAGGTGGCCTGGACCGAGACCGCGGCCCCGGGGCAGGACCCGCATGACCTGCCGCACCCGGCTCCGAACCTGATGGTCGTCGCCCCCGCCGAAAAGAGCGGTCATGGCCACGGCCATGGCGGCATGCAGACGGCGATGGCCGACGGTGTCGCCGTGGAGGCGCCCTTCGCCCGCGCCACCGCCGGTCCGGCCCGGAACGGTGCGACCTTCCTGACCGTCAGGAACGCCGGGGCGGAAGCCGACCGTCTGATCGGCGCGAAGACTCCGGTCGCCGAGCGTGCCGAGCTGCACACGCACCTGCATGAGAACGGCGTGATGAAGATGCGCCCGGTCGAGGCGATTGCGGTGCCGGCCGGCGACGTGGCCACTCTGGAGCCGGGCGGCGACCACATCATGATGATGGGTCTGAAAGCGCCGCTGAAGGAAGGCGAGAGCTTCCCGCTGACCCTGATCTTCGAGAAGGCCGGCGAGGTGACCGTCGATGTCCCCATCGGCGGCGTCGGCGCCATGCAGGGCAGCGGCGACAGCAGCCATCACGGCACCCATGGCATGAAGATGAAGAGCAACTGAGCGCTCCTCCCACCCCCGGCTTCCCGGAATCATTCCGGGAAGCCGGTTTCATTCAGCCGCCGAACACCGCCAGCATCGCCTCCAGGTCGGCCCAGAGATCCTCGGGATCCTCCAGGCCTATATTGATGCGGATCAGGCCGCTCTCGTACGGCCAGGGCACCGCCACCCTGTCGGCCTTCACGTCGGCCGGGGCGATCAGGCTGCGGGTGCCGCCCCAGGACGCGCCGATGGCGAAGACCTTCAGCGCCGACAGCGCCGCCTCCATCCGCCCCTCCAGCCCCGGCTTCAGCACGATGCTGAACACGCTGGCCGACCCGGCGAAATCCCGTTTCCAAAACTCATGCCCCGGGCAGGACGGCAGCGCCGGGTGCAGCACGGTCTCCACCGCCGGATGACCGGCCAGGCGACGGGCGAACTCCTCCGACACCCGGCCCATATGGGCGAGGCGCACGGCCATGGTCTCCAGCCCGCGCAAGGCGAGCGACGCCTCGTCCGGCGACACGCCGATGCCGAGATCGCGCATCACCAGCTTGATCCGGTCGCGCAGGGCCACGTCGGCCACGGTGATCGAGCCCATGACCAGGTCGGAATGGCCGCCGACATATTTGGTCAGCGCCTCCACCGCCACATCCACCCCATGGGCCAGCGGCTTGAACAGCAGCGGCGTGGCCCAGGTATTGTCGCAGCCGACCGGCACGCCCCTCGCCTTCGCCGCGGCGGCGATGGCGGGGACGTCCTGCACCTCCATGGTGCCGGAGCCGGGGGATTCCACCCAGACCAGCCTGGTCTGCGGCCGGATCAGCGCGTCGATGCCGGCGCCGATCATCGGGTCGTAGATCGTGTGCTCGACCCCGCGCGGCGCCAGGTAATTGCGGCACAGGCTGCGCACCGGGCCATAAGCGTGGTCGGGGATCAGCACGTGGTCGCCCGGCTGCAGCAGGGTCAGCATCATCAGGCTGATCGCCGCCTGGCCCGAGGGCACGAGGATCGTGCGCGCGCCGCCATGCAAGGCGGTGAGCTGCGCCTCCAGCACCCGCGTGGTCGGCGTGCCGTGCATGCCGTAGGTGTAGTCGTCGAAACCCCTCGAATTGCGGGTCAGAAAGGACTGACCGTCCGGATAGACGATGGTAGACGCCCGATAGGTCGGCACGGCGAGGCTGGCGAAGCCGTCGAGCTTGGCGGGCGGGTGCTGGACGCAGCGGGTCTGGTCGCGCATGGGGATCTCCTCAATGGGTCCCCCGTGCTAGCGCGCCCGCCTCGTCAGGTACACTGACGCCGGCGCATGACTTCATACGTCAGGCTGATGGTCCGGCCGCTACCGCGCCGCCATCAAAGCGTCGATGAAGTCGCGCACGATCTCCGATTTCGGCCGGTCGGAGGGCAGGATGAGCAGGCTGCGGATCGGCACCGCCGGAGCAAAGGGCCGCAGCACCACCCGCGAACCGTCCAGCCCCTCGGCCGCCGCAGCGCTGATCAGGCCGACGCCCACCCCTTGCGCCACCAGGGCATGGAGGGTGGAGGCGTAGATCGTCTCCACCACGATCTCCGGCACCACATTCTCCGCCGCCAGCAGCGCGTCGAGCCGCTGGCGGCTGCGGTCCTCCGGCACATAGGCGACGAAGGGCATACCGTGCAGGTCGGCCGGCGTGACCACCGCGCGATCCGCCAGCGGATGGCCGACCGGAACGGCGCAGAGCGCGTCACGGGTGAGAAACGCCTGGTGGGTGACGCCGGTCACGTCGATCTCGTCGGCGGCGAGGCCGACATCGAACTGGCCGGAGGCGACCAGGTCGCGCACCTCCCGCGAGGACAGCACCAGCAGGGTCACCCGCACCGCCGGATGGGCCTTGCGGAACGCGGCGATGGCGCGCGGCACCAGCGAGCCGCCAAGCGCCGAGAGCGAGGCGACCCGCAGCTCCCCGGACCCCTGGTCGCGGATTCGCGCGGCCGAGGCGCGGATCGTGTCGATGCCCTGGAACGCCGCCTCCACATCCTGATACAGCAGCCGCGCCTCCGGTGTCGGCACCAGCCGGTTGCGGATGCGGGCGAACAGGGCGAAGCCGACCGATCGCTCCAATTCGGCGAGCGTGCGGCTGACCGCCGGCTGGGTCACCCCCAGGGTCTCGGCCGCCCGCGAGGCGGTGCCGCAGCGCATCACGGCGGCGAAGGTCTCGATCTGGCGCAGGTTCATGGCCTCTATATCCCGCCTGGCGGCACCGCCGTCGAGAGCGGTTTGCAAGGCCGCGCGGATTGCTTACTCTGCCCACAACGATGACCTGCGCCGGGACCGCACCCCGCGCACCGAGGGGAAGAGGCGACGATGAGCATGACGGATGTGGCCGCGCGCGGCCTGACGAAGTCCCGGATGATGCCGGCCCTGGTCGTCGCGTTGCTCGGCCTGTCGGTGCTGTTCGTCGCCGGCCATGCGCAGACCCAGACCCTGCACACCGCCGCCCACGACAGCCGCCACGCCAACGGCTTTCCCTGCCACTGATCTTTCCCTGCCACTGATCGTCTTCGGGCCATGTTCCAGCGTCTTCTGACCTGCGCCCTGCTGGCCGGCGCGGGGGCCGGGCTCGTTGCCGCCATCCTGCAGCTCTGGTTCGTGCAGCCAATGCTGCTGCATGCCGAACTGTACGAGCAGGGCACCCTCACCCATTTCGGCCCGGACGCCGTGTCCGCCCATCCGGAACTGGGACGGCTCGACCCGGTGCGCGACGGTCTCAGCGTGTTCTTCTCCATGCTGACCTATACCGGCTTCGCCCTGCTGCTGGTCGCGGCGATGGCGCTGGCGGAGGAGCGCGGGGCGGCCATCGACGACCGCAAGGGTCTGGTCTGGGGCCTCGCCGGTTTCGCGGTCCTGCACCTGGCGCCGGCCTTTTCCCTGGCACCGGAAGTGCCGGGCGCGGCCGCGGCCGATGTCACGCAACGGCAGATCTGGTGGTTCGCCACGGTCTCCGCCGCCGCCGTCGCGGCCGGACTGATCGCCTTCGGGAAGCACTGGATCGCCTGGGTGGCGGCCGTCATCCTCATCCTCGCCCCGCATGCGATCGGCGCACCCGAGCCGGACCGCTTCGCCGGCCCCACCCCGCCGGAACTGTCGGCCCTGTTCGCCGCCCGCAGCCTCGGCGTGGCGCTGGCCGGATGGCTGGTCCTGGGGCTTCTGGCGGGGCATGTCTGGTCCCGCGACGCAGCCGACGCGCCGGAGTGACCCGCCGATGACCCGCGCCATCGCCCTGTTTCTCATCGGCCTGGTCTTCGGCGGCGGCGCCGGCTTTCTCCTGGCCGCCTCCCAAGGCGTGACCCTGGACGGCCACGACCATGGCGACCCGGCCCAGCATTCGGACGCCACGCATCAGCATGGCACGAGCCTGGAGGTCGCCTCGGCGGCTCTGAGCATCGACCTGCGCGCCGACCCGATGGGCGGTTGGACCTTGCACATCCAGCCGACCGGCTTCCGCTTCGCGCCGGAGCATGCCAGCGGCCCGCATGTGCCGGGCGAGGGCCATGCCCATGTCTATGCGAACGGCGAGAAGATCGCCCGGGCCTACGGTCCCTGGCTGCACATCGCCAGCCTGCCGCCGGGCCGGGTGGCGGTCTCCGTCTCGCTGAACACCAACGACCACCGGCCGATCGCGGTCGACGGCGAGCCGCTGGAAGCCAAAGTCATCGTCCAGAACTAAGGGGTCGCACCGATCAGATAGGCGAGAAACGCCTCCGCCGAGGCGGACAGGGCGGACCGCTCCCGGACGCCGAGCAGGAACGGCCGGCGCGACCAGTCCTCCGACAGGGGGATGACGGCGATCCCGTCCACCGCCGCATAGGGGGCGGCCACCGCCTGGGGCAGGATGCCGACACCGAGCCCGGCCGCCGCCATCCGCCGCACCGCTTCGAAGCTGCGCACCCGGAAGGCCACGGTCAGCGGCCGGCCCGCCTCCTCCGCCCGCTGGCAGACCTGGGCGAACAGGGAACTCCCGTCCTCCAGCCCGATATGCGGCTCCTCCAGCAGGTCGCGCAGGGTGAGAGCGCCGGCCCCCGCCAGCCGGTGCCCGGCGGGCACCACGACGCAGAGCAAGTCGGCGCGGAACGGGAAGGCCTGCACCCCCTCATGGGGCACCGAGGCGGCGAAGATGCCGATATCCACATGGCCCTCCAGCACCTCGCGCACGATGTCGCCCGATACGCCCTCGCGCACCTCGAAGCGGATCTCCGGCGCAGCCTCCCGGAAGCGGGAGAACAGGTCTGGCAGGAACTGGTTCACGGCGGAAGGATTGGCTGCGACCCGCACCAGTCCGCGTGCGCCGTCGGAGAACTGCGCCATGTCCTCGCTCACCCGCTCGGCCAGGCGCAGCAGGTTGCGGGCATGGATGACCAGTATCTGGCCGGCGGGGGTAGGCTCGACCCCGCGCACGTCGCGGTGGAGCAGGCGGGTGCCGAACTGCTGCTCCAGATCAGCGATCCGCCGACTGACGGCGGAGATCGCGATATTGGCCTCGCTCGAAGCGGCGGAGAGCGAACCGAGCCGGACCGCCGCCTCGAACAGCCGCAGGGAGGTCAGACCGAGATCGGCCCGCGCTTTCACGAGCAGGTCAAGCAGCGGCCAGGGCGCGGTGGCGCGGCACCGTGCGCAGGTGGCCGCCGGTCTCCGCACCCGGCACCTCGGCCACCACCGTCGCCGCGTCCAGCAGCCGGTCGAGGTCGATGCCGGTGGCGATGCCCATGTTCTCGAAGGTGAAGACCAGGTCCTCGGTCGCCGTGTTGCCGGTGGCACCCGGCGCGAAGGGGCAGCCGCCCAGACCGGCCGCCGCGCTGTCGAACACCCGGATGCCCGCCTGATAGGCGTAGAGCGCGTTGGCCACGCCCAGACCGAAGGTGTCGTGGCCGTGATAGGCCCAGCCGATGCCGTCGCCGGAGAAGCGCTTCAGGACGGTGGCGCAGACCTCCGCCACCTGATCCGGGATCGCCCGGCCGGTGGTGTCGCACAGGCCGAACTCCACCGGCGCGCCGAAGCCCAGCACCGTCTCGATGGCGGCATAGACCGCGTCCGGGTCGGTGGTGCCCTCGAACGGGCAGTCGAACACGGTCGCCAAGTTGGCGCGCAGGCGGAAGCCCGGCACGTCGCGGCCCCGGGCGATCACCTCGCCGAGCTGGCCGATGGAAGCCTCCACCGGGCGACGGACATTGGCGTTGTTGTGGCTCTCGGAGATCGAGAACACGTAGACGATATCGGGAATGCCGGCGGCGAAGGCGTCCTGGGCGCCGCGCAGGTTCGGCACCAGGGTGGACAGCCGGACGTCGGATCCGACCTTGGCAAGCCGGTGAACTTCGGCGGTGTCGGCCATCTGCGGCACATGCACCGGGCTGACGAAGGCGCCGGTCTCGATGCGCGTCAGCCCCGCCTGGGCCAGCAGCTCGACCACCTTGACCTTGGTCTCGGTCGGGATCGGCTCCTTGATCACCTGGAATCCGTCGCGCGGGGCGACGTCGCAAATTTCGACCGGGTAAATCTCAACGGGGTCGCTCACAGCACACCCTCCTTCTTCAACGCGTCGATCTCGTCCGGCGCCATGCCGAGCAGCTCGGCCAGCACCTCGTCGGTATGGGCGCCGACATCCGGCCCGGCCCAGCGCACGCCGCCGGCCGGCCCGCCGGTCATCGCCGGCACCACGCCGGGATGCAGCACCTCGCCCAGGCGCGGGTCGGCGACCCGGCGCACCATGCCCCGGTCCAGGAACTGGGGATCGGCGGCGATATCGGCAATGTCGTAGATCCGCGAACAGGGCACGTCGGCCGCCTCCACCTGCGCCGCCACCTCGTCCAGGGTCAGGCCGGTGGTCCAGTGGGAGATCGCCGCGTCCAGCTCGGCCGCGTGCTTCACCCGGCTGGGATTGTCGGCGTAGCGCGGGTCGTCGGCCAGCTCCAGCCGGCCCATGGCGCCGCAGAGCCGGCGGAACAGGGCGTTGGAATTGGCCGCGATCAGAAACCAGCGTCCATCCGCCGTCGGATAGGCGTTGGACGGCGCGTTGGTCGGCAGGGTCGAGCCGGTCGGCTGACGGACCGCGCCGGTCGCGCCGTATTCCGGTAGGCAGCCCTCCAGCAGGCTGAGGATGCTCTCGGTCAGGGCCACGTCGATCCGGCGGCCTGGCGTCCCCCGTCCCTTGCCCTTCTCGAACAGGGCGGCGAGCAGGCCGATCGCGCCGTACAGCCCGGCCACGCTGTCGCCGATCGAGATGCCGGTGCGCACCGGCGGCAGCTCGCTGACCTCGGGCGGATAGCCCGTCAGGTGGCGCAGGCCGCCGACCGCCTCGCCGATCACCCCGAAGGCGGCCCGGTTATGGCCGGGGCCGGTCTGGCCGTAGCCGGAGACCTGCACCACGATCACGTCGGGATTGACCGCCGTCATGTCCCGCGGGCCCAGGCCCCAGGAGGCGAGCTGGCCCGGCTTGAAGTTCTCGACCACGGCGTCGACCTCGGCGATCAGCCGCTTCACCAGGGCGATGCCTTCCGGCTTCTTCAGGTCGGCAGTGATCGAGCGCTTGTTGCGGCCATGCACGGACCACCACACGGACGCCGTCTCGCCCTCGGGGATGATGCCCCAGGAGCGCACCGGATCGCCCCTGCCGGGCGGTTCGACCTTGATCACATCGGCGCCGAGATCCGCCAGCACGCGGGTGCAGAAGGGGGCGGCGATGAAATGGCCGAGTTCGAGAATGCGCAGACCGCTCAACGGCCCGCCCTGATCGTCAAGTGGTGTGTTCATGGCGTCCTCCATCTCGCGGAGGATACCCAGGTCAGCGATTTGCCAAAATGAGCAATATTCGAAAGATGCCTTCTGGTTTGGCGCAACCCCTCCGGCCCTCTTCGGGGCCTATGCCGCCGACCGTCAGTGCGAGACGAAGACCGGATATTTCGATAGGGTCAACATCCCAAGGGCATGCGATCCGAACCGCGTCATCGTCAGGAACTGGTGGTAGGACGACCCGACAATGAACAGCTCGGCCCCCACGCTGTGGCCATGATCCAACAGCGCCCGCACACGTTTGTCCGCCTTGGGCAGCGCGGCCGTCGTGACCTCATAGCCATGAAGCCTTGCGTAATCCGCCGCACCGCGCAGCAGGTCGGCCGGTGCTTCGCCGGATTTCGGATCGCCCACGGTCACGATATGCAACGGAATGTCGCCGAACGGCCGCATCTGAACGAAGTGCTTGAACGATTTCGCACTGTCGAGCGAACCGGACAGGCCGACCATGGCCTTGGCGGGCGTTCCCTCAAAGCCCTGGGGCACGACGAGCAAGGGACGCAGCCCCATGGCAACGAAGTGCAGGAGGGTTTCGGCATCGGCCGGCTCGTTCGAGCCCGGCTCCCAGACGTGGTCCGACAGCACGGTGAGGTCCTGAAACCGCCAGGCCTGCGCCAGGCTTTGGTCGCGGTCGCCGGTCGTCTCCTCGGCAAGGAAGGGGACATCGTTCGCTTCGCAGATCTTGCGGAGGCCGGAGACCGCCTCCTTGGCCGTGCTAAGGCCTCGGGCCACCCGATTCTTGATCATTTCGTAGCGGTAATGAAATCCGCCTAGAGGAGCCGGACCGATGTTGGACAGTTGATCCTTATCGACCGCAACGAACCCGGTTATCGAGGCCCCGTTGCGGCGGGCGATATCCAGTGCCACGCGCACATGGCTTGAGGTCTTCGGGTCTTCCGAGGCGACCAGGAGGATCTTTCGAATCATAGCGCTCTCACCTCTCGCAACAACACCGACGGCATGATAGCCGGCGACCTCGGACCAGAAAATGACATTCGGCGCACTCAAAGCTGCAGTCTCGCAGCATGGTTCAGGTCGATCCCGCCGCCTCTTCCCGCCGCACCCGCTCGACCGCCAGACGCAGCCGCTCGACCAGCATGTCGGTTTCGGAGGAGGTCTCCAGGATACCCTGGTCCAGGAGCAGGGCCAGGGCCTCCACATGGGTGCGCACCGCGCGCACCCGGCGACCGCCGGCCAGCGAGAGCACCGCCGGCGTCTTCAGCACCGGGCGCAGCAGGCGCTCCAGGCTGGCGCCGACGGCGGCGGCCGCCGTGTGGCCGAAGCTCGGCGCCTGACCGGAAATATCGTGGGCGATGCGAAAGATCCTGCGCCAGGGCTCCTCGGACGCAGGCGCTGTGGTCTCGACCTCCCCCAGCAGCGCGCGCAGCGTCACCACCTCGCCCTGCAGGATCTCGGAATAGTCCGGCAGGCCCTCGGTGGCCTGGCTGATCACCGCCTCCTCGTCGTCACCCTCCCAGGGCAGGTCGGCCATCCGGTCCGCCAGCCGCCGCCGCGGGCCGGTATAGGTCTGCTCCCGGGGCCGGCGCCGGTCGGGACCGGAATAGCCGGCGGTCTGGATCAGGCTGCGCGGCCGCGACAGGGCGGCGACCAGGCGCTGCTCGAGCTTCTGAGCCGAGATCGGCTTCACCAGGTACTCGGTCACGCCCTGGCCCCGCATCGCCAGCACCCGGGCCTTGTTGGCGACCGAGGTGACCATGATCACCGGCAGGCCGCAGCAGGCCGGGTCTCGGTGCCGGCGCAGGGCGCACACGAACTCCAGCCCGTCGGTCGGCTCCATCATCCAGTCGCAGATGGCCACGTCGTAGCGGTGGCGCTCGACCTGACGCAAGGCGGCCGATCCGTCCGCCGCCTCGTCGACCGCCGCGAAGCCGAACTGGCGCAGCAAAGAGCGCACAAGCTGGCGCATCAGCGGACTGTCGTCGATGACGAGGGCGGAGAGGCCCTGGAACAGGGCGTCGTTGGCGCCGGAAGTGCTCATTGCCGGTCGTTCCTCAATCGTCGTCCAGTTGCGCAACCAGGCCCAGCACCGCGGAGCGCTGGCGCTCCGTCAGTGACGCCGCGGCGCGGTGCTCGGTCGCCGGGGACAGCTTGTCGGGTTCGGACTGCATCGTCACGTCGCGCCCCAGCGCGGTGGCGATCACCCGGACCAGTTCGGCCTCGGCGATCGGCTTGGTGACGCAGCCGGCCATGCCGGCCACGGTGAAGGCGTCCACGTCCTCCGGCATCGCGCTGGCGGTCAGCGCGATCACCGGCGGCCGGTCAGCGCCGAGCACGCGGCCGATCTCCTGGAATGCGGTCATCCCGTCCATTTCCGGCATGTTGATATCCATCAGGATGGCATCGCAGCTCTCCTCGGCGGCCCGGGCCACCGCTTCGGCCCCATCGACGGCGAAGACGCAGGAGGCGCCCAGGCGCTCCAGCAGGCGCCGGATGACCTGACGGTTGGTGCCGTTGTCCTCGGCCACGAGCAGATGCAGGCCGGTCAGCGGCCGGACCGCCACCGGATCGGCGGCGGGGGCGTCCTCATGGACGCCGTCCTCCACCGGAACCTCGAACCAGAAGATGCTGCCCTGGCCCGGTGTGCTGGTCATCGCCATGCGGCCGCCGAGACGCTCGACGATGTCGCGGCTGATCGACAGGCCGAGGCCGATGCCTTCGCTCTCCGACTGCCCCGCCTGGTAGAAGCGCTGGAAGATCCGCTCCTGCTGGTCCTCGGCGATGCCGACGCCGGTGTCGCAGACGCTGACCCGCAGGCGCATCTGGCCGCGACCGACGAAGGCGATACGGGCGTGCACGTCGACCGAGCCGTCCCGGGTGAACTTCACGGCGTTGCCGATCAGGTTGACCAGCACCTGCTTGACCCGGGCGCGGTCGGCGCGAACCAGCCGGTCGCCGGTATCCGCCAGGTCGAGGGTCAGGAGGTTGTTGCGGTCGCGGGCGCGCTCGGCGAGCAGGTCGACCGCCTCGCGCAGCAGCGCGCCGACCTGGAACGAGGTCGGATTGACGCGGAACTTGCCGACCTCGACCCGGGCAGCGTCGATCACGTCGTCCACCAGTCCGCACAGCATGGCGGCCGAGGTCTGCGCCACCTCGACCATGCGGGCGATCTCCGGGTTGCGGGTCAGGTGGCCGATCTCGCGCAGCAGGCCGGAGACCGCATTCAGCGGCGTGCGCATCTCGTGGCTCATGCTGGCGACGAAGCGACTCTTGGCCTGGCTCGACCGCTCGGCCATCTCCAGCGCCTCGGTCAGCCGGCGGCGGCTGCCCGCCAGTTCGGCGATCTGCTTGATCGTCACCCCACCGAGCAGACCGCTGACCAGCAGCAACACCGCGAGGGAGACGATCAGATACAGCATCTCGTCGTGCATCCGGTCCCGCGCGGCGGAACGCACGGCGGCAGTGTAGGACACCACGTTGAGGGCGGCGGACTGCAGCGGGTCGGCGTAGGAGCCCAATCCCCGCTCGATCGATCGGGCCAGCGAGGCGACCCGGGGGTCCTCGCGGGCGATCAGGGCGTCGAGGGCGTCGACCTCCTCCGCGAGACGCGGCAGCAGGGCCTGCAGCGCCGGACTCTCGCGCAGCCCGGCATAGGCGTCGCCCTGCTGCACCGTCAGGATGCGGCTGACGAAAATCTCGTAACGCTCGCTCAGCATCTCATAGTCGGCCTCACCGGCCACCGCTTCGCGCGCCGCCTTCATCAGCTTCAGATGCTCGGCCTGAAGTTGGTAGACCGCCCATTGCCAGTTCTCGGTCGGCCGCTGGATCTGCCGTTCCAGCGAGACGTAGATCGACACCGCCAGCACCGCCGCCCCGATGGCCGTGACGATGGCCAGCAGGGCGAGCAGGCTGAGCTGGGTGGGTCTGAAGCGCGGCGCGCGGTGGGGCATCTCACTCGATCTCGATCGACTTCAGCTGCCAGATCGACCAGTTCAGGAAATCGTCGCCGGTCAGGCGCGGGTCACTGTCATAGGGAAAGATGATCCACAGCGGACCGCGCTCGCGGATCTTCATCAGGGCGCCGTTCTGGCGGATCGCGACGAAGGCGCCGGACTCCACCAGGTCCGCGATCGGCATGGTGACCGCGTAGTCGTTGATCGCCGTCGCGCGCACCGTGTCGCCCTTGGCGCCGACCAGATCGAACAGTGCCGCGATCGGGAAGCCGTCGAAGCGCTGCACGCCTTCGGTCCAGGGCGTTCTGGTCTCCAGTACCTGCGGCGCCAGCGCTTCGAGCTGGGCCCGGTCGAATTCCGCGGTCCCGCCGGCATTGGTGTTCTCGATCGCGCCGGCGACCACCAGAATGGGCCGGCCGGCCGGCGCGACGAGGGTGTCGGCCACGCTGTTCAGCGGACCGGTCAGCAGCACCGTCGCCATCGCGGCGACGGCGATCAGCCCATGGCTGAAAAGTTTCATGGGTCTCTCCGGGAATTTATCTGAAATTCCAAATATCCAGGCGTTCCGAGCCTCGACGGGCGGACCATGGCTTCCTTGAATTGAAATTTCGTTAACCGCTAACCAGAAGCTTTAAGCACGACCCTCTCCAAATGGGGACGGCGCCCGGCCGGCCGAGCGCGCATATCAGCGCCACGAACCTCGTCCAAGGACGGCACCCAGAACGGAGGCGCAGAAAATGGAAATCGCACGTGAGACCCGCACGATCGGCCTGGTCGGATCTTCCGGCACGGCGGACCGCCTTGCGGACGCCCTGGCCGCCACCGGCGTCGGCATCACCCGCTTCCCGACCGCCAGCTTTCCCGGCCGCCCGACGCAGAACTGCGGGCCCGACGCGCTGATCGTCGTCAGCGACGATATCGCAGACTGCGTCGCCACCCGCCGGCGCTGGAAAGCGCCCCCGATCATCGTCGTCAGCGACGATCGCCCGACCAAGGCCCGCGCCCTCTGCCTGTGCGCCGACGACGCGGTCGCCTGTGACGTGGAGATCGGGGAGATTGCGCTCCGCGTCACCGTCGCCATCCGCCGCGCCCAGCGGACCGATCCGTATGCGGAGCCGGAGCCGGCGACGCTTGGCGGCTTTCGGCTCGACGAGGACGGCAACGCGCTCTTCGTGCGAGACCAGCGCATCCGCCTGACCCCGCGTCAGGTCAGCATCATGTCGGTGCTGCGCAGCCATGTGGAGCACAACCCGATCCCGCTGAGCCGGATCTACCAGGCGGTCTGCTCGTCGGGCGACCGGCAACCGAACCACGAGACGATCCGCGTCCATATCAGCATGCTGAACAAGAAGCTGGCGAGCGTCGCCGGCGCCGGCGCCGGTGTCCGCATCCGCTGCAGTCAGGACGGCTACTACGTTCAGGCGGCGGCCTGACCCCGGAAGCCGCCCCGGCGCAGTCGCGGCCGCTCCGCCTGCCCCCACCGAATCCGGCCGACCCACCCGAGTATGACGGAGCCCGATCAGGGCGGCGCGCCCTCCCGGGCCACGGCGGTCCAGGCCGACACCGGCCACCGGACCTCCAGGGGCGACATGTCCTCTCCCAACATCAGCCGGCCGGCCAGCGCCACGATCTGGCCGGCGGTGGCAAGCGATCCGCACTGTCCGGTAGCCTGGTCGGCCACCCCGCCGGTCAGTGAGTCCGGCAGGCCCCAGGTCCCCAGCAGATAGGCGCCCACCAACGCGTGGTCGACGCCGAAGGCCGCGCGCTCGAGTCTGGCCAAGCCCTCCATCTGCAGCACACCGTCGACGATCCGGGGCTCGAATGTCTCCGGGAAGTTGTCGATCAGCACCAGCAGGCCGACATCCGACAGCAGGCCGACGGTCGCCACCAGTTCGCGCTCGGCCCGATCCCAGCCAAGGTCGCGGGCGATCCGCGCGGACAGGGCCGATTTCAGCAGCATGGTCTCGACGATCTGCTGGGCGACGGGCGCGCCGCCGATCCGGTCGTGCACCACCTGGCTGAGCACGCCGTAGGTGAGGACCAGCGACTTCAGCGTCTCCATCCCGAGGAACTGCACCGCGCCGCGCACCGTGGCGATCCGCTTGGGCGCGCCGAAATAGCTCGAATTCGCGACCTGAATCAGCCGGGTGGCGATGCCCGGGTCGCGGGCGACGATCTCGGCGATCGCCTCGGTATCCAGCGTGTCGCGGCGCAGCTGCTCGGTCAGCTCGCGATAGGAGCCGGGCAGGGCCGGGATCGCCGTCAGGCTGGCGACCAGGGCGACCACCGCCTTGCCGCCGAGCCGCTCGCGCAGATCGAGGGCGTTGTCGATCGCCGCGATCAGGGTCGGCCCGTCGGTCGGCTTCGACAGGAACTGATGGGCGATCCCCGCCGCCCGCAGCCCCGCCTCCGCCTCGCTCTGGCCGGAGAGCACGAATCGGATGGTCTGCGGGAACCGGTCGCGCAGCGCGTCCAGCAACGTCACCCCGTCCATCCCCGGCATCCGCAGATCGCAGACCACCACCGTCGCCGGCTCGGCCCCGCAGGCCACCAGGGCGCGGCGGGCATCCTCGAAGAACATCAGATCCCACGCCTCTCGGCGGCTGCGGAGCATGCGCCGCAAGCCATTGAGAACATGCGGTTCGTCATCGACGAAAAAGATGCGCGGTCGATCCATGTCACCCCCTGGGCACAGAATACATCCGAGAAACCCGGACGACCTTCCTAAATGGGGATACGAGCCGTCCGTCGGGTTGGGCAGTTTCCCAACGCACGCCGAAAGACGTGCCGTGAAGAACCGGAACCCCAGACAGAAGGATGGACTCCGATGGCGACAACAGCCTGCATCGCCCTCGTCGATGGCGATACCCGTTCCCGAGATACCCTGGCCGCCCAGCTCCGCGACAACCACTTCGCGGTCGATGCGGTCGCCTCCATGGGCGATTTGGACTCCCTGGCCGACGGCAACCGGCCCGACTGCGTGATCGTTGCCCTGTCCTCCGCCGGCCAGAGCGGCTTCGAGGACATTCGCACGTTCCGCAGCCGCGACGACCGTCCGATGATCGCGCTCACTGCGGCCAACCAGTCGGTCGATCGCATCATCGCCCTGGAACTCGGCGCCGACGACGTTGTCGAGCGCGACACCTCGCCGCGTGAAGTGTCGGCCCGAGTTCGCGCGATCATGCGCCGGATCCGCAGCATCGACAGCAGCAACGGCACCCCGCAGACGCTCACCGTCATGCGCTTCGGTCGCTGGTCGCTGGACGTGGTGCGCCGCCGCGTGTTCAACGAGACCGAGGGCGAGGTCGACATGACCAGCGGCGAGTTCGACATCCTGCGCTGCTTCGTCCAGAACCCGCTGCGGCCGCTGACCCGCCAGCAGATCCTGGACGAGACCCGCGGCGGTCGCTGCGAGGGATACGAACGGTCGATCGACGTGTTGATCGGTCGTATCCGGCGCAAGATCGAAGAGGATCAGTCCAACCCGCGCCTCATCCAGACCGTGCGCGGCATCGGGTATGTTTTCGCCGCCGCCGTCAACGCACAGTAATCAATTTCTTAAACCGCGCAGGATTTAAATTCTGGGCGGTTTTTATTTTACTAATTTTGTAAATGGCAATTGATATACTAAAGTATCATTGTTTTTTGTTCATGTTTGTTGTGTTTTTTATTTAGTAGCGACGAAGTACATCTCTCTCATCGCCAGTGAGAACACTGGTCCACACGAGGAGAACCACGATGCTTTCGATCAACACCAACTCCAGCGCCATGGCCGCTGTCCAGATGTACAACTCCGCCTCCAACGACCTGTCCCAGGTCCAGAAGCGGATTTCCACGGGCCTCAAGGTCGCCGACGGCTTCGACGACGCGTCGACCTTCGCCGTCGCCCAGCGCCTGCGTTCGGACATCAAGGCCTTCGACAAGATCGACCAGTCGATGAACGGCGTTAAGGGCTCGGTCGAGGTCGCCATGGCCGGCGCCACCGCGGTGAGCGATCTGACCGGCTCGATCCGCGAGAAGGTGACCCAACTCGCCGACGACAGCATCAGTGCCGAGACCCGCGCGAGCTACACCGAAGACCTGACCTCGATGCTGGCCCAGGTGGACTCGTTCATCGCCAATTCGAACTTCGACGGCTCGAACCTGCTGCAGACCGCCTCGACCGACCTCAGCTTCGTCGCGGCCGCCGACGGCACGACCATGACGGTCTCCGCCGCGGACATCGAGACCGCGAAGACGACCCTCGACGGTGCCGTCGACGTTTCCGATGCGGCCAACGCCCGCACCACCCTGGCCGCGCTCGACACGTTCGAGACCGCCGTGAACAGCGCGATCAGCTCGCTGGGCAGCGACGGCAAGGCGCTGGACATGCACAGCGACTTCATCGGCAAGCTGAGCGATGCCACCGAGAAGGGTCTGGGCAACATGGTCGACGCCGACCTGGCCCAGGAAGCCGCCAACCAGAGCGCGCTGCAGGTCAAGCAGCAGCTCGCGGTGCAGGCCCTGAGCTCCGCGGCCAGCGCCCCGATGAACATCCTGTCGCTGTTCCGCTGACCCCTACCGAGAGGGCTGCGCCGGATCCTCCCGGCGCGGCCCCTCCTGCCTTGCCCATCCTGTGAGGGAGTGCCTGTAAAATGCATGCGCACTACAACGCCTACCGCAAAACGCTGAACCACACCGGCGCCTCGCGCCACCGCGACGCCAGCGAGCTGGCCCGGGTGACCGTGGCGCTCCGGCATGCCGAGACCGGTCACGACCGGGCCCAGGCGATCGAGGAGACCCGGCAGATCTGGACCCGTTGCGGCGTCAATGCCTGTCACGACGAGACCGCCATGCCGGACGAGATCCGCCGGTCCATGCGCGACCTTGCCAGCGACATGATCCTGGCCTGCGCCAAGGCCGCGGCCGGCGATGTCGGATCGCTGCGCGCGCTGATCGAGGTCAACCAGAGCGTCGTGTCGGGCCTGAACCCGGCGATGCCCCGCAGTTTCCACGGCGACGCCTTCCACCCTCGCGTGCGCCAGGTGGCGTGACCGAAAACTCCGGAAAACGGGTGCGCGCTTGCTTGGATGCTATTGTGGCCGTATTGAGCGTGTATCGGGTCAATTTTTCGATGTGCGCATGTCCTCCGTCACACGCCCGCTCATCGCCTTCGTCGACGACGAACCGATGGTCCTCGACGCCCTGAAGCGCTCATTGCGGTCCCGGGCCAAGGACTGGGATATGATCTTCTTCCCCTCGGCCGAGGCATTCTGGGACGTGCGCAGCGACGACTGGCCCGACGTGGCGGTCCTCGACCTGACGATGCCCGGCTGGTCCGGCCTCGACCTCGCCACCCGGATGCGCGAGGCGGGGGCGCAGACCCGCTGCATCATGCTCACCGGCAATGCCAGCCTGAAGGACGCGATGGGCTTCATCAACGAGGCCTCGGTATTCCGCTACTACATGAAACCCTGCGCGCCCGAGGTGCTGGGTGCCGCGGTCGACGCCGCCCTGGCCGATGCCCGCGAACGCAGCGCGACGCCCGCCACGGACGGCCCGGCCAGGACCGACGCGGAATCCCTGCTGGCCGACCGGCTGTCGATCGGCACGGTGGTGCTCGACGCCGACCAGGGGGTGTCCTTCGTTAACAAGATCGGCCTGAAGATCCTCGGCGGCAGCGGCGCCCTGTCCCAGGACGGCGCCCGGCGGCTGCGCGCCGGCAGCCCGGACAGCGCCCGCGCCCTGGACGCCGCGATCCGGGCGGCGGCGGAGACCGGAGAGACCGGCTTCGTCGCCCTGCCCGACACCGCCGGCGGCAGCACCCTGCACGTGACGGTCTGCGGCGATCCGCAGAGCCTCGGCACCGCCGGCGTCACCCTGTTCATCAGCGACCCGGACCTGACCCGCTACCCGACGGCCGACACCCTGTCCCGACTGTTCGCGCTGACCGGCTCGGAAAGCCGGCTGGTGGAGCAGCTGGTGCGTGGCCTCAGCCTGGAAGAGGCGGCCGAGGCGAACGGGCTGAAGATCAGCTCGGCGCGCACCTACCTGAAGGCGATCTTCCAGAAGATGGGTGTGGTGCGCCAGGCCGAGCTGGTGCAGAAGGCCCTGACCACCTCGGCCTCGGTGGTGCGCGCCGACCAGGACTGACGAACCCTCCCCCGGACCGTTCCGGCCGGCGGGGTCGCCGCGCCAAGCGTGGGATCGGGGGCCTCGACCCATAGGGGAAGCGACACCATGCAGAGCCACCGACTATGCACCGCCGCCGACGGGGACTGGGAAAACGGGCGCGCGATCGCCCTGACCCCGGTTGAAACCGGTATCAGCCTGACCGGCGAGGCCCCGTGTCCTTCCGGCTGAAGACCATCCTGGGTGTGGCGCTGATCCAGGCCCTGCTGCTGGCCGCCATGGTGGTCAGCAGCCTCTACTATCTGCGCGCCTCCAACCAGACGCAGCTCGACGAACGGGCTCGCACCACCGCCAAGCTGATCGCCACGATGACCCGCGACAGCGTGGTCGCCACCGATCTCGCCACCCTCGACGCCCTGGTCGAGCAGGTGCTGACCAATCCGGATATCGACTACCTGCGGGTGCGCGGCGTCGGCGGCGAGGTTCTCGCCCAGGGTGGCGATCCCGACGCCCTGGGCGCTCCGTTCCAGGCCGACGATAGCCCTTGGGCCGTCCATGCGGACGGACGGATCGACATCGCCCAGCCGATCGACGTGGCCGGCCGCCGCTTCGGCATGATCGAACTCGGCCTGTCGATCACCGCCCTGCAGAACGTGCTCGACGACGCGGTGCCCTGGATGGGCGCGATGGTTCTGATCGAGCTTGCGCTGGTCGGCCTGCTCGGCCTTGTGCTGGGTCAGTATCTGATGCGGCAGCTCGGCTCGCTGCGCGACGGCGCCGGGCGGGTGGCCAGCGGCGATTTCGGCTACCAGATCGCCATCGGCGGCACCGACGAGCTGGCCCAGACCGCCCGCAGTTTCAACGCCATGTCCCAGGCGCTGGCCGGTTTCGCGGCCGAGCAGCGCGCCGCGCGCGACGCCGCCGAACGCAAATCCTACGAGGCCGAGGCGATCCTGACCGACGCGGTGGCCAGCATGGCGGAAGCGATCCTGATCGCCGACGACCACGGCCGGGTCCTGCGGGTGAACGATGCCTTCCGCCGGTTCTACCCCGCCGTCACCGACCAGATCCTCGCCGGCGGCTCGCTCCGCCAGATCCTCTCCGTGGCCGAGGAGCTGTACGGCCACCCGCTGAACGAACGGATCAAGGAGCTGGAGACCCGGGCGGCGACGGCCCGGCAGGTGTCGCTGTCCGACGGCCGCAGACTGCTGGTCGATCACCGGCCGACCGGCCTCGGTGGGGTCGTCATCGTTGCCAAGGACGTCACCGAACTCGCGCAGGCCCAGGAACGGACCCGCAGCCTCCAGCTCGAGCTGATGCAGAGCCAGAAGCTGGAGAGCCTGGGCACGCTCGCCGCCGGCATCGCCCACGAGATCAACACGCCGATGCAGTTCATCGGCGACAACCTGCGCTTCCTGGAGGAGGTGGTGGACGAGGTCCTGGCGCTGCGGACACCGATCGAGGCCCTGCCGGAGGATTTCGTGGACGAGGTGCCGTCGGCGATCCGCGACAGCCTGGCCGGCGTTGCCCGGGTCGGCCAGATCGTCGGCTCCATGCGCAGCTTCGCGCACCCCGATCCCCTGGCGCCGGAGCCCAACGACCTGAACGAGTGCGTGCGGGTGACCACCAACGTGTCGCGCAATCTGTGGAAGCAGGTGGCCAGGGTGGAACTGGAGCTGGACGAGGCGCTTCCGCGGGTGCCGTGCAAGCCGGGTGAGATCAACCAGGTGGTGCTGAACCTGATCTCCAACGCGGTCGATGCCATAGACGAGGCGCGGGCGCCGGGCACGGTCGGCACCATCACCATCCGCACCCTGGTCGACGGCGACATGGCCGAGATCCAGGTCCAGGACGACGGCCCCGGCATGCCGCCGGAGGTGCGTGCGCGGATCTTCGACATGTTCTACACGACCAAGCCGACGGGCAAGGGCACCGGCCAGGGCCTGGCCATCGTCGCCGCCATCCTGGCCGGCCACAAGGGCCGCATCCTGGTCGACAGCACGCCCGGCGAGGGCACGACGTTCCGGGTGCGCCTGCCGCTCAAACCGAACCGGGACGCGGGATAGGCATTTCCCGCTCCTTCACGCCCCGGAATAAATCCGGGGAGTGAGGACGGTGGGAGCGATCACCCGTCCAGCTTCGTCGCGCGCAGCCGCAGGGCGTTGCCGATCACCGAGACCGAGGACAGGCTCATCGCCGCCGCCGCGAAGATCGGCGACAGCAGCACCCCCAGCATCGGATACAGCACCCCCGCCGCGATCGGTACGCCGGCGGCGTTGTAGACGAAGGCGAAGAACAGGTTCTGTCGGATGTTCGCCATGGTCGCCTGGGCCAAAGTGCGGGCGCGCACGATGCCGGTCAGGTCGCCCTTCACCAGCGTGATCCCGGCACTCTCCACCGCCACGTCGGCACCGGTACCCATGGCGATGCCGACATCGGCGGCGGCCAGGGCCGGGGCGTCGTTCACCCCGTCGCCGGCCATCGCCACCTTGAGCCCCTGGGCCCGCAGCTCTTCCACCAGCGCGCCCTTGTCCTCAGGGCTGACATCGGCGCGGACCTCGTCGATGCCGAGGTCGCGGGCCACCGCCTCGGCCGTACGGCGGCTGTCGCCCGTCGCCATGACGATGCGCAGCCCGGCCTCATGCAGCGCGCGGATCGCCGCCGGGGTGGTCTCCTTCACCCGGTCGGCCACCGCGACCAGCCCCGCCGCCTTGCCGTCCACCGCCACGAACATGGCCGTGCGCCCCTCGCCCTGCAGCTTTTCGGCGGTCTCGGCCAGACCGCCGGGATCGATCCCGAGATCCTTCATCATCGCCCGGTTGCCCAGCGCCACCCGGCGCCCCTGCACGGTGCCGGACACGCCCTTGCCGGTGACCGCCTCGAAATCCATCGCCTCGGACAGGGAGGCACCGCGGTCTTCGGCACCGGCAACGATCGCCTCGGCCAGCGGATGCTCCGAGCCGCGCTCCAGGGAGGCGACCAGGGACAGCAGCTCCGTCTCGTCCATGCCTTCGGACGCGATGATGTCGGTCAGGGTCGGCTTACCCTCGGTCAGGGTGCCGGTCTTGTCGACGATCAGCACGTCGACCTTGGCGAAGCGCTCCAGCGCTTCGGCGTCGCGGATCAGCACGCCCGCCTGGGCGCCGCGTCCGGTCGCCACCATGATCGACATCGGCGTGGCAAGGCCGAGCGCGCAGGGGCAGGCGATGATCAGCACGCTGACGGCGGCCACGACGGCATAGGACAGCGCCGGGCTCGGCCCGAAGACCAGCCAGGCGGCGAACGCGACCAGCGCCGCGGCCACCACCGCCGGTACGAAGTATCCGGCCACCCGGTCGGCCAGCGCCTGGATCGGCGCGCGGCTGCGCTGGGCCTTGGCGACCATGTCGACGATACGCGACAGCACCGTGTCGGCGCCGACATTCTCCGCCGTCATGACGAAGCTGCCGGTCTTGTTCAGGGTGCCGCCGGTGACCGTATCGCCGACCGTCTTCTCCACCGGCACCGGCTCGCCGGTGATCATGCTCTCGTCCACCGAGGAGCGGCCCTCGGCCACCGCGCCGTCCACCGGCACGCTCTCGCCCGGCCGCACCCGCAAGCGGTCGCCCGCCCGGACCTCCTCCAGCGGCACGTCAGCCTCACCCTGGTCGGTGATCCGCCGGGCGGTCTTGGGCGCGAGGTTGAGCAGGGCGCGGATCGCGTCGCCGGTGCGCTCGCGGGCCGACAGCTCCATCACCTGGCCGACCAGGACCAGGATCAGGATCACCGCCGCCGCCTCGAAATAGACCGGGGCCTGGCCGTGCTGGTCCAGCATCGACGGCGGGAAGACGCCGGGCGCCAGCAGACCGACCAGACTGAACAGGTAGGCCGCCCCGGTCCCGAGCGCGATCAGCGTCCACATATTCGGACTGCGGTTCACGATGGAGGACCAGCCGCGCTTGAAGAACGGCTGGGCCAGCCAGACCACCACCGGGGTGGCCAGCAGGAACTGCAGCCAGACATGCAGGGTCGGGCCGAGCCAGTCGTGGAACGGGATGCCGATATGGCTGCCCATCTCGAGCACGAAGACCCCGGCGGCCAGCGGCGCGCCGATCCACAGGCGGCGGCGGAAATCGACCAGCTCCGGGTTCGGCCCGGCATCGGCACTCGGCGTCATCGGCTCCAGCGCCATGCCGCAGATCGGACAGTCGCCGGGCTCGTCGCGGACGATCTCCGGGTCCATCGGGCAGGTGTACTGGGTGCCGGCCGGCATCGGCTCCGGCGCGGGACGGTCGCCGAGATAGCTGTCGGGCGCGGCCTCGAACTTTTCCTGGCAGCGCGACGAGCAGAAGTAGAACCGCTCGCCCGCATGCTTGGCCATGTGCGCGGCGGTCGCCCGGTTCACCGTCATGCCGCAGACCGGGTCCTTCGCCTCGATATAGGCGTCCGGCTCGGCGGCGAACCTGTCGCGGCAGCGCGCGGCGCAGAAGTGATAGGTGTGGCCCGCGTGCTCGTGGGTCGGCTTGCCGGCATTCGGATCGACCGTCATCCCACAGACCGGGTCGCGGATGATCTCGGCACCTGCGTGACTCTGCGCGTTCATCTCTGCCTCGCATTTCTGGAGGCTGAGAGATGGGGCTTCCCGTCACTGGAAGGTCAAGGGCCGGTCTTTCAGACGGGCTACCTTACAGCAGGATCGCCTTGGCCCCCATCCACAGGCCCATGGCGATCATCATCAGGTTCTCGGTCAGCGACACGAAACCCAGCGGCACCGAGCTGTCGCCGCCGACGCAGGCACATTTCAGCGCGCGCTTGTCGACATAGACGGCCTTGAACACGCTGACCGCGCCGACCAGACCGATGAACAGCGCCACCGGCGCGGAGATCCAGGTCAGCACGCCCGCCAGCATCAGCACGCCGGCCCCGGCCTCCGCGAAGGGATAGATATAGCCGTACGGGACCCAGCGCTGGGCCAGCAGGTCGTAATTGAGGAACATGGTGGAGAAGCCCTCCACGTCCTTCAGCTTCTGCAGACCGAGCAGGATCATCGAGATCGCCACGAACCACTCCACCGTGCGCGGGATCAGCACCGTGCCGCTCAACAGCCAGGTCAACGCCAGGGCCATCAGCGCCGCAACGGCGAACAGGGCGATAATCGGCTGGTAGGTGGTGTCGTCGTCCGGGTCGTCGAGGCCGAAATGGACCCGAAGTTCGTCGTATCCGCCGATCCGGTCGCCGCCGATGAAGGTCTGCGGCGTGGTCTCCACCCCGTGTTCGGCCATGAAGGCGTCGACCTCGTCGCGGCTGGTGAGATGGTGGTCCTCCACGTCGTAGCCCTTGCGCTCCAACAGGAATTTCGACTTCCGGCCGAACGGGCAGAGGTGCTCCGACATGACCATCCGGTAGAGGCGGGCGGTTTGCGCAGCCATAGGGCTCTCCGTCGGTTGAGGGGTGCCTGTCCTGGTCAACGGATCGGCGGCGGGTCGGGTTCCGAGATCGGCCGCGCCGCTTGACCTTCCAGTAATGGGAAGGCCTACCTATCTGTTCCGACACCTTGCTGAAGGATGACGGCCATGAACATCGGAGAGGTTGCCGAGCAGAGCGGCCTGCCGGCCAAGACGATCCGCTATTACGAGGAGATCGGCCTGGTCCGGCCCGCGCGGGGGGAGAACGGCTACCGCGCGTTCGCAGCGGTGGACGTGCACAAGCTGGTCTTCCTGGCCCGCGCCCGGTCGCTCGGCTTCACGATCGAGGATTGCCGCGCCCTGCTGGCACTGTACGAGGACCGCGGCCGGGCGAGCGCCGACGTCAAGCGGGTGGCGCAGGAGCATCTCGGCAGCATCGAGCGCAAGGTCGCCGAGCTGCAGGCGATGCACGCGACCCTGTCGGACCTGGTGACCCGCTGCCACGGCGACGACCGCCCGGACTGCCCGATCCTGGAGGACCTGGCCGGGCGGGGGTGAGAGGCCCGAAATATCCCACTCAAACACTCCCCGGATTTATTCCGGGGGCCACGGGAAGGCCGCCTTGAGAGTGAGAGAACTATTGCCAACACTGAAACACGGGGAACCGTGGGCCCCGGAATAAATCCGGGGAGTGTGTAAAAAGGATTGTGAAGAAGAAAGATTTTCCAGATCCCCAATCCGTCTTCCCGGCCTTGCGCCGGGATCCAGGAGAGGGACCGCTGGAGCGCCTCCGACTAATCGGAAACGCTCCAGCAGGCATCACCCCGGGCCCCGGCGCGGGGCCGGGGAAGAGGGAGTTGGTGGCGGGGAAGCCCCTCTCAGCTCGTGGTGGTCCAGCCGGAGACGGCCTTCACTTCCAGGAACTCGGTGAGGCCGTACTGGCCGCCCTCGCGGCCGTTGCCGGACTGCTTGTAGCCGCCGAACGGGCTGCCCGGGGCGCGCGGAGCCCCGTTCGCCACCACCATACCGGCGCGGAGCTGGCGGGCGACGCGCTGGGTGCGCGCGCTGTCGCCGCTCTGCACGTAGTCGGTCAGGCCGTAGCTGGTGTCGTTGGAGATCTTCACCGCCTCGTCCTCGCCGTCGAACGGGATCATCGACAGCACCGGGCCGAAGATCTCCTCCCGCGCGATCCGCATGTCGTTGTTCACGTCGGCGAACACCGTCGGCCGCACGAAATAGCCGCGGTTGAAGCCTTCCGGACGGCCGGTGCCGCCGGCAACCAGACGCGCACCCTCGTCGATGCCGGCCTGGATCAGGTCCTGCACCTTGGTGAACTGCAGCTCGGAGACGAGCGGACCGATATGGTTGCCGTCCTCGCTCGGCAGACCGACCGAGGTGCTCTCGGCGGTCGCGCGGGCGACTTCCACCGCCTCGTCATAGACCGAGCGCTCGACCAGCATGCGGGTCGGGGCGTTGCAGGACTGGCCGGTGTTGTTGAAGCAGTGGATCGCGCCGCGCTTCACCGCCTTGGCGACGTCGGCATCGGCGAAGACGATGTTCGCCCCCTTGCCGCCAAGCTCCAGGGCCACGCGCTTGACCGTTTCGGCCGAGGCCTGAGTGACTGCGATGCCGGCGCGGGTCGAACCGGTGAAGCTCATCATGTCGATGTCCGGGTGGCGGCTCATCGCCTCGCCGACGGTCGGGCCGTCGCCGTTGACCAGGTTGAACACGCCCTTGGGGAAGCCGGCCTCGTCCATGAACTCGGCGAAGAGCAACGAGGACATCGGCGCGATCTCCGACGGCTTCAGCACCACCGTGCAGCCGACGCCGACCGCCGGGACGACCTTCAGGGTCACCTGGTTCATCGGCCAGTTCCACGGGGTGATCAGGCCGCAGACGCCGATCGCCTCGTGGATGATGAACTCGTCCGGCGTGTCATCGCGCAGCTTGTGCTCGAACTTGAAGTCCTTCAGCGCGCGGATGAACGCCTTGATATGCCCGAGACCGGCGGCGGCCTGGGCGGTGGTCGCCAGCTTCATCGGCGCGCCCATCTCGGTGGAGATCGCCTCGGCCATCTCGCCGGCGCGGCGCTCGTAGACCTCGGCCAGCTTCTCGACCTTGGCGATGCGGTCGGCGAGCGGGGTCTTGCTCCAGCCGTCGAACGCGGCGCGCGCGGCGGCGACCGCCTTGTCCACATCGGCCTTGGAACCGAGCGAGATCACCCCGAAGGCGGTCTCGTCGGCCGGATTGATGACGTCGAAATCCTTGGGCATGGTGGGCGGCACCCAGGCGCCGTCGATGTAGAAATCGGTCTTGCGGAGCATTATTTTTTTTCCTTTGGCGAGAAGTCGCGGGCGGGGCGGGCAGAGGGCCCGTGAACCGGATATGTGGGGTGGGCGACGCCGCAGTTAAACGAGCCTGCGGCAAAGCATCAATGCGAATGATTCGCAATAAGAGGTCGAATTTGGTTCAGGCCCCGGCCCGGATCTCCGCCCAGGTCTCGCGCATCCAGCCGACGCAGGCGATGGCCTGCTCGAACAGCGAGTATGTGCAGCCGCCGCCGTAATCCGGATTGGGGATGAACTCGGTGGAGATCTGGCCGAGTTTCGCCTTGGGGTCGCTTGCGTGGTGGCGCATCAGGATGCGGATGCCCTCCTTCCAGGGCTCCAGCAGGGTCTCGTCCCACTCGGCATGGTATTCGCCGGGTTTCGGCCGCTTGAACGGATACTGGATGCCGCGCCCGACGGAGCCGTCGGGGTGATGCGCCAGCGTGTTCTTCGGGTTGTTGGGGATCGCCGCCCGGGCATGGCAGTGCTTCACCCAACCCGACGTCACCCATTCCTCGATCACGTTGCCCGGCCTGAACGGGTTCAGCACCAACTCGCCGGAAGCCACCTTGGCGTCGGTGCCGAAGATCTTCTGTTCGTGGGGGTTGTCGATCTTGAAGATCACGTGGCTGTGGTCGAGGGTCATGTTGAATTCGACCCCGCGCGCCTCCACCATCCGGGCGACCGTGGCGACCCGGGGGAAGTCCTCCGACCACATGTTCACATGCACCTCGAAGCAGGGCATGCAGCCGTACCGGTCGCCCAGCTCGGCGGCGTCGAGATAGGCCGCCATCACCTCGTCGTCGGTGACCACATGGCCGTCGGCGTGACGCAGCTTGATCTGAGTGTTGTGGACCAGGGAGCCGAGTTCGGCGCCGAGCTTCACGTTTCGCTCCAGCAGCCCCTCGTCCCCGCCGAGCTCGTAGAACCAGCCGCCGGCGCGGATCGGCAGGCCGGTCTCCGCCGAGCCGGCCTTGAAATCTTCCACCTGGTCGGGATCCGGGGTCTTGTCGACATAGTCGAACACCTCCGCCTCCTTCACCATGCGGAAGCGGGTGCGCACATCCGGCATGGGGTCGGCATCGGCATGCTTGATGCCGTTGGTCTGGATGCCGAACAGCAGATCGTTGGCCATAAGTCCCTCCGAGGCCGCCGCTCCCCGCCCGGCGCGTTGCGGCCAGACTGTCGGGGTGGCGTTCCCGCCATCCTAGGGAACCTTACGGCAGGGGTGGAGCCTCATTCGGCAGGTCGGCGCCGCCGGTGCCGTCGGCTTCCACGAACCAGTCGCCCATCACCGAGGAGGTGACGAACACCGTGTCGTCGCGGGCCAGCAGCAGGTCCAGGGACCGCTCGAAGTGATGCGCCACATGGGGCACGCCGATCAGATGCGGGTGCAGGGCCAGCGTGACGACCCGCGGGTTCTGCGCCAGCTCCGGCTCCAGGGTGGCGACCGTCGCCTCCACCCGCTTGTAGAACTCGTCGGTGGACCCGTTCTGCACCGCGTAGATCGGCACGTCGTTCAGCTCCATCGTGTAGGGCAGGCCGACCATGGGGCCGTGGATCGTGCGCATCCAGACCGGCAGGTCGTCGACCACCCAGTCGTGCAGGAACTCGATCCCCTCCTCCTTCAGGATATCGACCGTGTCGAAGCTCTCGCCGATGCCGGGGCCGAGCCAGGCGCGCACCTTTTTGCCGCTGACCGCCTTCAGCCGGTCGAGGCTCTTGCGGATCACCGCCCGCTCGTCGTCGGCCTGCTTCAGCGATTGCTGGAACCAGCCATGACCGACCAGTTCCCACCCGGCCTCGACCACCGCGTCCATCAGGGCCGGATAGGCGTCGGCGACCTGGGCGTTGATCAGGGCGGAGGCGGGCAGGCCGCGCTCACGAAGCATCCGCATGATCCGCGGCATGCCGACCCGCAGCCCGTACTCGACCCAGGAGAAATTGGGCACGTCCGGCGGGGCGATCTGGGCGCCGTGGGGCGGCGGGATGATCCCGCGCGGCATCGGCCGGTCGATCGGCCAGTACTCGATGTTCATCGCCACGTGAACCATCAGCGGCTTGCCGTTCAGCGGCGCCAGCGTCCGGCGCTTGTCGGCCAGCTCGAAGGGAATGCGCGGATTGGGCCACATGGCGGCGGTCCTCCTGTCGGCGGTCAGTTGACGTGCAGGCGCAACGCACCCGGCTTCCACTGTACCCGGATCGCGGTGCCGGGGGCGGGATCGGGCGCGTCGGACTCGCCGACCACCCGCGACACGATCTCCGTGCCGTCGGCCAGGGCTGCCCGGTGCGACAGGGTGAGACCGAGATAGACGCTCTCGGCATAGGTCCCGGACAGCGAGCAGCCGTCGGCCGCCGCTGTGCCGTCGGCCGACACCATCTCCACCAGTTCCGAGCGGATCGACAGGGCGACCGTCTCGCCGGCGCGCACCGGCAGGTCGCGCCGGTCGACCGCCAGGGGCTGACCGCATACCTCGACCGTCACCGTATCGCCCTCCACCGCCGTGACGTTACCGGACAGCAGGTTGTTCTCGCCCACGAAGCTGGCGGTGAAGCGGCGCTGCGGCGTGCGGTAGATGTCGCGGGCCGCCCCCTGCTCCACCAGCTCGCCGTCGGCGATCAGGGCGATACGGTCGGCCACCGTCATCGCCTCTTCCTGATTGTGGGTGACGTGGATGAAGGTGATGCCGACCTTCTCCTGCAGGTGCTTCAGCTCCAGGCACATGTCCTTGCGGAGCTGGGCGTCCAGGGCGGCCAGCGGCTCGTCCAGCAGCAGAATGTTGCGGCCCAGCACCAGAGCGCGGGCAAGCTGCACCCGCTGCTGCTGGCCACCGGAGAGTTCGTGCGGACGCCGATTCTCGTAGCCGGACAACCCGACCATCTCCAGCATGGCCATGCTCTTGTCGCGCACCTCGGCCTTGGGCAGTTTGGCGAGGCTGAGGCCGTAGCCGACATTGCCCAGCACCGTCATGTGCGGAAACAGGGCATAGGCCTGGAACACCATGGAGGTCGGCCGCTTGTCCGGCGGCAGGTGCGAGACCTCCCGGCCGTTCAGCCAGACCTGGCCGCTGGACGGCTTGTGGAAGCCGCCGATAGTGCGCAGCAGGGTGGTCTTGCCGCCGCCCGACGGGCCGAGCAGCACGAAATACTCGCCGGCCGCGATCGACAGGTCGACGCCTTTCAGCGCCTGCACGCTGCCGTAATTCTTACAGAGCTGCCGGACCTGAACCGCGGGGGGGGTGGTGTTCATGTGCATTCTCTCATCAGGCAGGCACAGTGTTGGGTTCGGCGACCGGCTGCGCCCGGCGGGCGGCGGCTTCCGAGCGCAGCAGGGTGAAGACGATGATCCCGCCGATCAGCGCGATGGCGACGAAGCTGACGAAGCTCGACATGGCGTAGGACTGCTCCGACATGCCCTCGTTCAGCATCTGGCTGACCAGCACGGTGGTGAAGGTGTCGAACCCGCCCTTCAGCAGGCTGGTGCGGGTGTATTCGTTGAAGCAGAGAATCATCGTGAAGGCCGAGGCGCTGAACACGCCGGCGCGAATCTGCGGGAACTCGATATCCCAGAATGCCCGCCAGCCGGTCGCCCCGCAGGCGCGGGCGGCCTCCGTCTGCTCCTTGTTGTAGCGCCCCATGGTGATCAGGATCACCACGAAGGCGTAGGGGATCGTGTAGATGATCAGCCCGATCACCGTGGTGGTGAAGCCGAGCCGGAACCAGGCATCCATTAACGACACGCCGGCCAGGTCGCCGAGCCCCTGGAAGGACAGGTTGACGTTCTTGAAGAACACCAGCAGCGCCGCGCTCAGGATGTCGGGTGCGACAAAGAGCGGCGCCAGCAGCAGGAACACCACCGCCACCTTGGCCCGGGTCGCCTTGTAGAACTTGGCCGCCAGGAGCCCCATGGGAATGGTCAGCACCGTCGTGGTCACCGCCAGGCCCAGGGTCCAGCGCAGGGCGTCCATGAGCTGCCCGTCGGAGAAGATCAGCCCGTACCACCTGGTGGTGAAGACGTACTGGGCGGCGCCGAACCCGTTCTCATTGAACGAGATGTACATGACGTAGAAGACCGGGCTCATCAGAGTCGCCACGATCAGCAGCAGATAGGCCCATTTGGCGCGGTGCAGCCAGATATTCGCGTAGTCGTCCATGATCCCGCCCCTCAGTTCATCGGTGCCAGGATCTTGGTCAGGTCGAACAGCTTGTGGCCGACATAGAGCAGCCCCATCAGCGTCGCCATCATGATCGCGCTCACCGCCATCGCCAGCGGGAAGTCGAGGGCTGTGATCGCCTGGGTGGCGATCAGGCCGGCATTCACCGCGCCCGGCCCGCCCATGATGTTGGGGATCAGCGCCACGCCGAGGCCGTTGACGAAGATGAACACCGCGCCGGCGAAGATGCCGGGGGCGGCCAGCGGCAGGATCACGTCGGTGAACCGCCGCACCGGCCCCGCCCCCAGGTCGTCGCAGACCTCGAAGATGTATTTGGGCACCGCCTCCATGGCCAGAAAGCCGGAGAACACGATGAACGGCATGAAGGACAGCACCTCGCCGATGATCACGCCGGTATGGGTATAGAGCAGGGCGGTGATCGGCTCGTCGATCAGGCCGAGATTGAGCAGCGTCTCGTTCACCAGCCCGTTGCGCTGGAGCACCGGCCGCAGGGCGAAGATGCGGATGATCTCCGACACCATGAACGGCAGGATGAACAGCAGCACGACCCGGTGCTGGGCCGCCTGCGGCACCGACTTGCGCACGAACACCGCGATCGGAAAGCCGAGGCAGAACGACACCGCGACCGAGATCAGCGAATAGCCCATGGAGGCGAGGAAATTCTCCAGCCGGGCGGAGAAGAAGAAATTCTCGTAGGCCAGCAGGCTGAAGCCCGGCTCCATCCAGAACATGGTGCGCTCGAACACGCTGAACACCACGGTCAGCGCCATCGGCAGGGCGAAGAACAGCACCATGAAGACGATCGGGATATAGAACGCCCAGCCCGACATCCGCTCACGCAAAGTCGGCCGGAAAGGCTCGACGGGGGGAAGCCCGCCGAGCCCGGTATCGGTCGCGTCGGTCATCGGGTGTCAGGCAGCCTGAACCCGGGACCACCAGTCCTGATAGGCACGCATATTGGTCGGAAACACGTTCTGCCAGGAGTTGCCCGCGATCGCGATCCGGTCCTTCTTGCGGGCCAGACGGTCGTTGATCAGCGCCTTGGTTTCGGCGTCGAAGGTATCCGGATTGGCGTCCACGTATTCCAGCACGCCGGTCATCTGCGGCGTGAAGCCGAGGCCGGCGAGCGTGCGGGCGCCGAACCAGGGCGACAGGTACAGGTTCGCCAGCTTGTAGAACGTCTCGTCCATACCGCGCTCGCGGCCGCCGCGGGTCAGCATGACGATGTTGTTCCAGGTCTGGTGACCCTCCTTCATCGTGCCGTAGCGGATATCCTTGCCGGCCTTCTTGGCGGCGACGATCTGCACCGGCTCCCAGCACGAAGCGACCAGCACCTCTTCCGACGCCAGCAGGTCGACGCCGTTCTGGAACCCGTCCCAGAAGGTGCGGAACTGGCCGGCCTTCTTCTTCTCGATCAGGAACTGGCAGACGCCCTTCACCTCGTCCTCGGTCATGTCGGACGGGTTGTCGATGTCCTGCTTGCCCGATTGCTTGAGGTAGATCGCGGTGTTGGTCAGGGTCGGCCCGAAATCGTTCTGCAGAGCGGCGCGGCCCTTGAACTGCTCGTCGAACAGCACCTCCCAGGAGGTCAGTTCCTCGCCGATGACGTCGTGGTTGAAGGCCAGCGCGTCGGCGTTGGAGATGTAGGGAATGGCGAAGACCTTGCCCTCGTAGCGGATGGTGTCCGCCGCGTCGCCGCCGTCCAGGTAGCGCTTCTCGATGATCGACCAGTTCGGGATCTTCGAGGTGTCGATCTCGGCGATGGCGTTCTGGCTCGCCAGCGCGTCCTCCATGCCGCCGCCATTGTCGGTCATGGCGTCGTAGAGCGCGTTGCCGTCGCCGACCACCATCTTCTGGATCGACTCGTCGGCCCGGGCGCTCTTGGCGACGTTGACCAGCTTGATGCCGGCCTCCTTCTCCATCGAGCTCCAATCCTTCTCGCCGACCCGGGCGATGCCCGGCGCCCAGAACTTCAGGCCCTCATCCGCGCTGGCGACGCTCGGCAGCATCGCCGCAGTCGCGGCCGTTCCCATCAGCGCCATCATGTGGCGGCGGGTGAATTCAAACTGGTTCATGATCTTCGAAGCCCCCTAAAAGCTCGTCCCAGACTGCGGTGGCGCCACGCCTCCCATTTATCTGTCGGCCAGGGTTTCCCTGGCCTCGTTCGTAGCTATGACGCCGGTTGGGAGGTAGCTTGATCGGGCTCCGGTTCAATTGGCAAGACGTGAAAACTGAAAACTGTCGACAGATTTTGGCCGGGTGCCGTTCCGCCGGGGTCAGTCGATCGCGAACAGGTCGGCGCGGATCGCCGTCTCGTCCGACAACCGACCCTGGGCGGGGCTGTCATAGACCACCATCAGTTCGCGACCGCCGTCGCTGCGCTCGGTCAGGGCGATCCCCTCGGCATGGTCGGTGCCGTAGCCGTAGGGAAGATCGAGGACCCGCTCCAGCTTCTGGTAGGGGATCACCGCCTGCTTCAGCGCCGACGTTGTCCACGCACCGGGCCAGCGGATCAGCGCCACCGGGCCGTCGAGATCCATTGTCGGTCCCGCCAGGATCAGGAGGTCGTCGCCGTCGGCCTGCAGGTCTCGGATCCCCAGGCCCTCCAGGTCGATGAAATATTTGCGGTACCGCTCCCCGTCCGGCCCGATCCGGCGTGGCTTCAGGTGGCCGGATTTGGTCATCTTCATCCGCAGCTCCAGGATCACCGCCCAGCCGCGCAGGACGGGGCCGCGGAGGCCGAGCAGCACCCGGTCGCCCCGGGCGGCGATGCCCTCGATGTCGAAGCCGTTCTCCTTGCAGGGAATGTCCATGAACCGGCCGAGATGGATGTCCTTGGCCAGGCTCTTGGTGAAGGCCGTCCTGCCCTTGCGCAGGCGCACGCTGGACGGCCGCCTCCCGTCCTCGGTCTCGGTCAGGGACGGCATCCAGGTCCCGTTGCCGGCATCCACCAGCGGCAGTCGGCCGATCACCCGGCGGGCCACGTTGCTCTTCACCTCGGTCAGCCGGTTCATGGCCACCGCTGGGTCGTTCTCGTGCCATTTCGGCTTCTTGCGGGTCAGGCCGTGGGAGCCGGTGATCCACAGCCACCCGTCGTCGATCGCCAGCCCCTCGATGTCGATCTCGTCGCCCTCGTCGCCATGAAGGTCGAAGGCCTCGTGCAGATTGTGGGTCTGGTGATCGGACCACCGGGCGCCGCCGGTGCGGGTGAGCTGCTCGATGGTCGTGGTTTCGTCGCAGGCCAGCCACATGCTGCGGTCCAGGACCGCCAGCGCCGACAGATCCTGACGCACCGGGTCGAACACGGCATCGACGTCGGCATGGTGCTGGAAGTCGAGCCGGACCCGGCGCCGGGGCGTGGCGACCGTCGGCCATGGGGCGTCCGGATTGGCGGCGTCATTGGCGGCGTCTGCGGTCATTCGGGGCTCCTGCTGCCGGGGATGCATTTCAGCAAAACGACTGCCGGGCAGGCCCGGTTCCCCGAATTCACAGGGGCCTGTGAAACTCCGGCAAAACCGCCCCTTTTCTTCAGAAAACGGGTTGCGGAATCCGCAGAACCCCACACCTCGTTTTGTCGACGTGAGAGAAGGAGAAACATCCCATGGCACATAGCGTGGCCGTCCTGAGCACCGAGAACGTCACCCACAACGTGGTCCGCCTGACGGTGGAGAAGCCGGACGGGTACGACTACAAGCCCGGCCAGGCGACCGACGTCGCCCTCGACCGCGACGACTGGCGCGACGAGCAGCGGCCCTTCACCTTCACATCCCTGACCGACGCCGACCATCTGGAATTCACCATCAAGGTCTATCCGGACCATGACGGGGTCACCGAGCAGATCGGTAAGCTGAAGAAGGGCGACCGTCTGCTGATCGACGAGCCCTGGGGCGCGATCCAGTACAAGGGGCCGGGCGTCTTCGTCGCCGGCGGCGCCGGGGTCACCCCGTTCATCGCCATCCTGCGCGACCTGCAGCGCAAGGGCGCGTTGTCGGGTCAGACGCTGATCTTCTCCAACAGCACCGAGCGGGACATCATCCTGCGCGACGAGTTCGAGGCGATGGACGGGCTCGACTGCCTGTTCACCGTCACCGACCAGGACGACAGCCCGTTGGCCCGCGGCCTGGTCGACCGTGAGTTCCTGAAGACGCACGTCGCCGATTTCAGCCAGGACTTCTACGTCTGCGGCCCGCCGGAGATGATCGACGCCGTGACCGAAGACCTCAAGGCGCTGGGGGCCGACCCGGACTCCGTGGTGCTCGAGGACTGACCATTTTCGAAAGCTCTGGCGAATAAACCGACGGGAACCCCGGTCTGACTCGTTCGTTACCCAGCGATACGAAAAAAAAGGAGGCCCCGTCATGCGCCCCGATATCATGCGTCCCGATAGACGAAAGCGATACACGGCTCTCGCCCTTGCCGGCGCCCTGGCCGTGCAGCCCCTGGCCGCAGCACCGGCGTTTGCTCAGGACAGCAACAGCACCCTGGGCGTGTCCAACAAGAACATCGGCCGGGTTCTGGGCGGCATCGGCGGCGCGCTGCTCGGCTCGCAGATCGGTGGCGGCAGCGGAAAGTTGGTTGCCGTGGCCGCCGGTGCGATCGGCGGCCTGTTCCTGGGTGGCGAGGTGGCCGAATACCTCACCAAACGCGACCAGCAGGGCATTGCCGACACCTCCCAGCAGGCGCTGAACACCGGCCAGACCCAGACCTGGACCAACCCGGATACCGGCACCACGACCACCGCCCAGGTGCAGGAGGTGACCTACCGTCCGGCCCCGACCGCCACCGCGACGCAGGACAGCAGCAAGCTGGCCTGGCGCGTGCCCACCATGCATCTCGTCGGCGCCGACTACGCGGCGACCACCAAAACCAACGTGCGCGGCGGCCCCAGCACCGACTACGCGGTGATGGACCAGCTCGAAGCGGGCGAGACCGTGCGGGTGGTCGGCAAGGTCGCCAACGAGAACTGGTACATGATCTCGCGTAACGGCATCGGCAAAGGCTTCGTCTTCGGCGACCTCCTGCGCCGGGTCGATACCGGCACCTATACCGCCGAGCGCCCGCAGTCGGGTGCCACCCACGTGAACGCCCGCGAATGCTCGATCATCACCCAGCGGGTCGAGACCGCGAACGGCCGCACCGACACCCGCGAGGCGCAGGCCTGCCAGCGGGCCGACGGAACCTGGGAGCTGGTCTGATGCGCGCGACCTCCAAGAACACGATCCGCGCGGCCGGCCTCTCCCTGCTGATGGTGCCCGCCGCATTCGCCACCGCCACGGCCGCCGAACGGCTGGTGGTGCAGGAGCCGGACCTGCTGGTCGTGGTCGACCGTGAGGTCGGCTGCGGCGAGATCACCGAGTTGACCATGCGCTCTTCCGACCGGGACCTGTTCCGCAAGGACAGCCCGCGCATGCAGCGGGTGGTCGACGGCACCCGGGCGATCCTCGGCTTCGAATGCGCCCGGACCCCGGCCTTCAACATCACCGGCGAGGACAATCGCACCGGCGAGGTCGTGTTCCGCGGCACCGCCGGCGACCCGACCCAGTGGCTTGTCCGGTCGAGTGAGGCCCTCGCCGCCGCACCGTCGGGCACGGGCTCGACCGTCGGCAGCGGTTCGACCGCCGCGCCGACCTCCAACTCGGTCTCGCTCGGCAGCGATGCCGTCGGCGGGGTGCGCACCGGCATGACGGTGGCCGAGGCGTCCAACGCCGCCGGCGGCGACTTCCCGGGCAAGCCTGTCTATCGCCGCGACCTGCAGGCCCTGGTCGCCGGCGACGAGGATTGCGTCGGCCGTCTGCAGAGCAATACCCGCCTGATCGCCGGTCAGCGCTGCCTGGTCGGCCAGACCGTGGAGAGCGACCCGCCGCGGGTCTACCAGACAATCCTGCATCAGGCGGTGGACCAGGATCAGCGCGCGCAGATCGTCGCCCAGCTCGAGGAACGCTTCGGCCGCCCGGCCAAGCGCGAGCGCGGCGAACTGCCGGGGTCGAGCTCGAACAATGCCGGGAACAAGTACACCCTGCTGTCCTGGCGCGCACCGCTTGAGCGACCGATCGAGGCCTCGGCCCGGCCGAACGGCATCGACCCGGTGAGCCACGAGTTGGAGGCCCTGGTGGTCAGCTACGGCCAGACCACCGAGGTCACCCTGTGGTCGACCGACACCGCCCTGCTCGCCAGCAATCCGCAGATCAAGGCGAAGTTCTGAGCCGACGCTCCATAACGAACCTGCCGTCAGCCCCGGACGTGATCCGGGGCTGATCGCGTTTCCGGGAAGGGCTCCCTATCCCAGGTCCAGATCCTTGTGTTCCCCCACCGCCGGGACCGGGCCGTAGCTGCGGGTACGGCCGTCGACGATGGCCGCCGGCGCCGGGTAGGAGACCGGGCCGTTCGGCGTCTCCACCGTCACCCGGCGCACATGCGGATGGGCCGCCAACGCATCCATGTCATTGACCCGGGCGAAGGCGACATCCGCCTTGTCCAGCATCGCCTCCAGCGCGTCGGCGGTGTGCCGGGAGAAGACCTCGGCGACCAGACCGTCGGTCTGCGGCCGGTTGCGGACCCGCAGCACGTTGGTCTTGTACAGCTCGTGCACGGTCAGGCCCTCGTCCCCCAGCACATGGCGGGCGAGACTGGCCCATTCCCGCTCGCTCTGGATCGAGATCAGGATGAGGATGCCGTCCGACGAGGCGAAGGCGCCGTAAGGGGAGATGGACGGGTGGGCGAGGCCGATCCGCTTGGGCGACTTGCCGCCCTCGTGGTTCAGCAGCGGCACCGTCTCCCAGTCGGCCATGACGTCGAACATGGAGATCCGGATATCGGCGCCGTCGCCATGAATACCCCGGCCGATCAGCGCCTCCAGGATGGCGGCATGCGCGGTCGATCCGGTGGCGATATCGACCACGGAGATGCCGACCCGGGCCGGCCCGTCCGAGCCGCCGGTGATCGAGCACAAGCCGGACTCGGCCTGGATCAGCAGGTCGTAGGCCTTGCGCTTGGCCAGCGGGCCGCTGTCGCCGTAGCCGCTGATCGAACACAGGATCAGCTTCGGATGGTCCCTGCGGATCTGCTCCAGCGGGAAGCCGAGACGACCGATGGCGCCCGGTTTCAGGTTCTGCACCAGCACGTCGGCCTCGGCGATCAGCGTGCCGAGGGTCTGCTTGCCCGCGTCGCTCGCCAGGTCGAGCACCAGGGATTCCTTGCCCCGGTTGAGCCAGACGAAATAGCTGCTCTGCCCCTGGGCCACGTCGTCGTAGCCGCGGGCGAAATCGCCCTCCGGCCGCTCGATCTTGATCACCCGCGCGCCGGCATCGGCCAGCCGCGAGGTGCAGAACGGAGCCGCCACCGCCTGTTCCAGGGCGAGGACGGTCAGTCCCTCCAGGGGACGCATCTTGTCCGCCATCAGAATGACCGGGGCAGGCCGAGAACGTGCTCGGCCACGTAGCTGAGGATCAGGTTGGTGGAGATCGGCGCCACCTGATAGAGCCGGGTCTCGCGGAACTTGCGCTCCACGTCGTACTCGGTGGCGAAGCCGAAGCCGCCATGGAACTGGATGCAGGCATTCGCCGCCTCCCAGGACGCCTTGGCGGCTAGGTACTTGGCCATGTTGGCCTGGGCGCCGCAGGGCTGGTTGGCGTCGAACAGCCGGCAGGCCTCGAACCGCATCAGGCTCGCGGCCTCGATCTCGATATGACTCTCGGCGATCGGGAACTGCACGCCCTGGTTCTGGCCGATCGGCCGACCGAACACCACGCGCTCCTTGGCATAGGCGGTCACCTTGTCGATGAACCAGTGGCCGTCGCCGATGCACTCGGCGGCGATCAGGGCGCGCTCGGCGTTCAGCCCGTCGAGGATGTATTTGAAGCCCATCCCCTCCTCGCCGATCAGGTTCTCGGCCGGGATCTCCAGATTGTCGAAGAACAGCTCGTTGGTCTCGTGGTTGACCATGTTCTGGATCGGCTTGACCTCCATGCCGTTGCCGATCGCGTCCTTCAGATCGACGATGAAGATCGACATGCCGCGCGACTTCTTCTCGACCTCCTCCAGCGGCGTGGTGCGGGCCAGCAGGATCATCAGGTCGGAATGCTGGATCCGCGAGATCCAGACCTTCTGGCCGTTGATGACGTAGCGGTCGCCCTTGCGCTCGGCCTTGGTCTTGATCTTGGTGGTGTCGGTGCCGGTGGTCGGCTCGGTCACGCCCATGGACTGCAGCCGCAACTCACCCGACGCGATCTTCGGCAGATAATACTTTTTCTGTTCGTCCGAGCCGTGCCGCAGCAGCGTGCCCATGTTGTACATCTGGCCGTGGCAGGCGCCGGAATTGCCGCCGGAGCGGTTGATCTCCTCCATGATCACGGAGGCTTCGGTCAGGCCGAGGCCGGACCCGCCGAATTCCTCCGGGATCAGGGCGGCGAGCCAGCCGGCCTTGGTGAGCGCATCGACGAACTCCGCCGGATAGCCGCGCTTCTCGTCCACGCCCCTGTGATATTCGGGCGGGAACTCGGCGCAGAGCGCGCGCACGGCGTCACGAATGTCGGTGTAGTCGTCAGCAGGCGTCACCTGTTCCTCCGAAGCTGTCTGGTCTTTTTTACGGCTGCGGTCAGATTGTCGGATGACCGAGCGCGTTACGGAAGCGGTTCTTTACATAGACCCCGTCGCGCGGAGGCAAGACGCGATCGACCTCGCCGACATCGATCTTCACCGTGGCGAAGCTGGTCCCGGCGCGGGCATGGATGCGGTCGCGCAGCTCGGCGACGCCGTCCATGTCGTCGACCACCTTGGTCCAGGGGAAGTTCGCCGCCGCCGCCATGCGCGACAGTTCGAGGCCCCGGCCGGCATGGCTCTGCTGCATGCCGGTCTCGCCGTAATGCCCGTTGTCCAGCACAGCGAAGGTCAGGTTCGGCGGCAGCACCTGGCCGATGGTCGCCAAGGCACCGAGACCCATCAGCATCTCGCCGTCGCCGGTCAGCACCAGCACGGGCCGGCTGCGCTGGCTCATCGCCAGGCCGAGGCCGACGGTGGCGGCACTGCCCATGGCGGCCCAGAGGTAGTAGTTGTGGTCGTGGTCGCCGGCGGCCATGGCGTCGTAGCTGGGCGAGCCCAGGCCGGTGACGACCAGCAGGTCGCCGCGATCCTTCAGGAGTTCCGCCGTCACCGCGCGGCGGTCGAGCAATCCGGTCATATCACTTCACCCACTTCTTCTCGCCGATCAGCCGCTGGCCCAGCAGGACCGCGCAGCTCTCGTCGCCATTGAACGCCATGGTCGCGGCCCCCTGGATCAGCGGCGCCACCTCGTCGGGATGATCCGCGCGCCAGGTCCGCACGCCCATGAGCTGGAGTGCGGCCTCGGTCGCCTGGCCCATCGGGTTCTGCCACGGATTGAACTCCGCCCAGTCGCCGCGCATGGTCACCAGCATCAGCAGCGGAAACCGCGTCATCGCCTGCAGCGCCAGCGTGTTCAGGCAGTTGCCGACCCCGCTGGACTGCATCAGCAGCGCCCCACGCTCGCCACCGAGCCAGGCACCCGCGAGGTAGCCGATGCCCTCCTCCTCGGTGGTCAGGGCCAGGGAGGTGATCTCGTTGTCGGCCTCGGCCCCGCGGATCGCGGCGGCATGGCCGGCGTCGGGCACGTAGACCACGTGTCGGACGTCGAAGCTTCGCAGGATCGGCAGCACCTGATCCTGCCAGGTCTCTTGGCCCTTTAAGGCCGGCATTGCGGTCATCTCGCCTCCAGAATGCGCGTATCAGCGGCGCATACCGGGGTACCGGGGCCTGAAGCAGTATACGAGAAGCATATTTCTCAATCAGATATGCCGTGGTTAAATACCTGATGGATCTGAGGCAGCTGAAGACCTTCCTGCATGTGGCCGAACTGGGCAGCCTGAGCCGCGCGGCGGACCGGCTGAACACGGCCCAGCCGGCGCTCGGCCGGCAGATCCGGCTGCTGGAGGAGGAACTGGGCGGGGCGCTGTTCTCGCGCCACGGACGCGGCATGGTGCTGACCGACACCGGGTCGCTGCTGGTGGAGCGGGCGACGGCGATCCTGCGCATGGTGGAGGATACCCGCGAGGAACTGACCGCCTCCCTGGGTGCCGTCAGCGGGGCGGTCAGCCTGGGGGTGCCGCCGACGGCGGGTGAGGTGATCTCCGGCCGGCTGGTGGAGCGGTTCCTGCGCGACTATCCGCAGGTGACCGTCCGCATCGTGCCGGCCTTCAGCGGCTATCTGTCGGAGATGCTGCAGCGGGGCGAGATCGACCTGGCGGTGATGTACCAGACCTCGGCGATCCGGCACACTCCCGCCGAGCCACTGATTCAGGAGACGCTGTTTCTCGTCGGCGCCGCCGGATCCGAGCTGGATCTGGAGATCCCGCGCGACTTCGCCTCCCTGGCCGATCTGCCGCTGGTGCTGCCGGGACCGCGCCACGGGCTGCGGATCCTGCTGGAGAACGCCGCCCGGCAGGCCGGCATCGCCCTGCGGGTGACAGTGGAGGCGGACGCGCTGCAGACCCTGAAGGAACTCGCCGCCCGGGGCCTCGCCCACACGGTGCTGCCGCTGCCGGCGATCCACCCCGATCTGCGGGCAGGCACGTTGCGGGCAGCCCCGATCGCCAACCCGACCCTGGTTCGCCGGCTGGTGCTGGCCCGCTCCATCGTGCGCCCGGCGTCCCGCGCGGTGCGGGTCTTCGCCGATACCCTGTGGGCGGAAACCGCCGATATGGTGCGCGACGGCATCTGGCAGGGCGAGTTGCTGCTCGACCGGGCGCCCCGATCCGGGTAGCGATGAGGCGCAGGAGCCCAGGGAGGGACCGTCCATGACCAGCGACACACCCTCGGTTTACCGCGACGGCATCGCCAGCCGGCTGTTCCGCGACGTGCTGAAGATCCGCCACCTGCGGATCCTGGCCGCCCTCGACCAGATGCGGCAGATCACCAAGGTCGCCCGCGCCTTCAACGTCACCCAGCCGGCGATCTCCAAGCAGATCGCCGAGCTGGAACGCGAACTGGGCACCCCGATCATCGTGCGCCAGGGCAATTCGGTGGCCTTCACGCCGGCGGGCACGCTGCTGGTGCGCCACGCCAAGGACGTGCTGTCGCGGATCCAGCGCACCGAGTTCGATATCGAGGCGCTGCGCAAGGGGCTTGGCGGCAACGTGCGGATCGGGGTCGCGTCCAGCCTGATGCCGACCATCGTACCGGAAGCCATCCGGCTGATGATCCAGGCGGCCCCCTCCTGCGTCGTCACCGTGTCGGAAGGACATTTCGGTCAGATGCTGCCGCAGCTCTATGCCGGCGACCTTGACCTCCTGGTCATGCGGATCTGGAAACCCTTCACCGTCGAGGGGATAGAGCAACTCTCGCTGGGCCGCGAGCCGCTGGTGGTGGTCGCCGGCACCGACCACCCGCTCGCCCGACAGAAGGACATCGGATGGGAGACCGTCCTGGAATGGCCGTGGCTCAAGGCCGCGTCCGGGTCCCTGGCGGCGGACGGCATGAGCGAGTTCCTGGCGGAGAAGGGCCTCGGCCCGTTGCCGGGTCAGATCGAAGCCACCTCCATCGTGCTCAGTCTCAGCATGATGCGATTGATACCCTGCCTCGCCTTGTTCCCCGAACGGCTGGCCCGCTACCATTCGGCCCGCGGTGAGCTGGCGATCCTGTCGATCAGCACCGGCGGCTATCTGTCGGAGTCAAATTGCTTCTGGCTGACCAGCCAGACCGACGAAACGGTCAGCCTGCTGCGCGAATGCCTGGTTCAGGCGGCCCGGGATCTGTTCGAGAATTGACTTTCAAACATTACCGTTCTGTTATGTTGCACGCGCGAAATGTAATTTGTTGCGGTTGGAAGCGGCTGTTAGCGTTTCACCCGAGGGGAGAATTCGGGTCGCATCCACGCCGCGCCTAGCCGGCCTCAAGAGCCGGGTCGACATCACCATTTTCGCGGATGGAGAATGATCGCTTCTCCCAATTCGGGGGCGGTACCTGTCCGGCACGAGCGCCGGTGCGGGGATCGAAAATCACCCGCCGCATTCAATGGCGGGCCATGAGCAAACACGGAGGTAGACCACCATGACACCAAGGACGTCGCGACGCGTCGGCTTGAGGGGAGCGGCCGTGCTGGCCGCTCTGACCGCGGCCGCATGGCTGCCGACCCCGGCCGAGGCCGGCAAGGCGAACGACACGCTGAACATCGCCTGGGACCGCGAGCTCCCGAATGCCGACTACTATTTCAACAACTCGCGCGAAGGCATCGTCGTCAACCGGATGATCTGGGACAACCTGATCTACCGCGACCCGAACACCGGCGAGTTCAAGGGCCTGCTGGCCGAGAGCTTCGAGATCGTCGACGACACGACCTTCGAGTTCAAGCTGCGCAAGGGCGTGACGTTCCACAACGGTGAGGAGTTCGATGCCGGCGATGTCGTCGCGACGATCAATTTCCTCCTGAAGCCGGATACCGGCAAGCTCGCCCAGCAGGGCGTTGACTGGATCAAGGGCGCCGAGGCGATCGACGATTACACGGTGCGGATCTACGCGATCGAACCGAACCCGCTGGCGCTGCTGTACCTGGCCGGCGACGTGCCGATCTATCCGGAGAAGTACTACGCCGAGGTCGGCCCGAGCGGGATGGGTCAGGCGCCGGTCGGCACCGGTCCCTACAAGGTCGAGAAGCTGGTCCCCGGCAAGGAGATCGTGTTCAAGGCCAATGAGAACTACTACGCAGGGAGCCCGAAGGGTCAGCCGGCGATCGGGACGATCCATCAGCGCACCATTCCCGACGTGAACACCCAGATCGTCGAGCTGACTTCCGGTAAGCTGGACTGGATCTGGAAGGTTCCGCCGGATCAGGCCGAGAAGCTCGCCACCCTGCCGAGCCTTAACGTCGTCTCGGCCGGCACCATGCGCGTCGGCTACCTGACGTTCGATGTCACCGGCAAGTCCGGCGATAACCCGTTCCAGGACGTCCGCGTCCGTAAGGCGGTGTCCCATGCCATCGACCGCAAGGCGATTGTCGACAACATCGTGCGCGGCGCCTCCGAGGTGATTCACTCGGCCTGCTTCCCGGAGCAGTTCGGCTGCACCCAGGACGTGACCCAGTATGAGTACGACCCGGAGAAGGCGAAGGCCCTGCTGGCCGAAGCCGGCTATCCGGACGGCTTCCGCACGGAGTTCTACGCCTATCGCAACCGCGACTATCTCGAGCCGATGCTGGGCTTCCTGCAGCAGGTCGGTATCGAGACCGACCTGCGGTTCGGCAAGTACGCCGCGACCCGCGACGCGATCCGCTCCGGCAACGTGCCGCTGGCGTTCATGACCTGGGGCTCCGGCTCGGTGCCCGATGTCGACGCGATCGCCCCGGTGTTCTTCGGCGGCGGTCCGGACGATCTGGCCCAGGACCCCGAGGTTCATGAGGCCCTCAAGAAGGGCGGCGGGACCGTCGATCGGGACGTCCGCCTGGCGGCCTACGACAAGGCGCTGAACAAGATCGCGGCGGAGGCCTATTGGCTGCCCCTGTGGACGTTCAACACCAACTACGCGATGAGCCAGGACGTGGACTGGACGCCGACGGCGGACGAGATCCCGCGCTTCTTCCTCGCCGATTGGAAGTAAGCTAGCCCATCCCGCGACCGCCCCCGGTTCCGTCGCCCCAGAGGTGACGACGGCCGGGGGCGGCCGCACTTCCCATTCCTCCAGCTGATGGCGCTGCGATGCTTGTCTACACCGCAAAACGCTTGCTCCTGGCCATCCTTGTGAGCCTCACGGTCTCGGCCCTGGTGTTCAGCCTGCTGTACCTCAGCGGCGATCCCGCGACGGCCCTGGCCGGCGAGCGCGCCAACGAGGCGGACATCCAGGCGATCAAGGCGGCCTACGGCTTCGACCAGCCGGTCTATGTCCAGTACTTCAAATGGCTGGGCGGCGCGGTTCAGGGCGAGTTCGGCCAGTCGGTCTATTTCCGCATGCCGGTGATCGACCTGATCGTGGAACGCCTGCCGGTGACCATGATGCTCGGAGTCAGTGCGATGATCTTCGCCCTGGTGCTGGCAATCCCCCTCGGCGTGCTGGCGGCGATGTATCAGAACAGCCTGATCGACCGCGCCGCGCTGCTGCTGGCCGTCGTCGGCCAGGCGATGCCCAGCTTCTGGTTCGCACTGATGCTGATCGTCGTCTTCGCCTACTGGGTTCCCATACTGCCGGCCAGCGGGTCCGATTCCTGGGAGCATTTCGTGCTGCCGACCATCGTGCTCGGCTATTACGCGACCCCGGCCTTCATGCGCCTGACCCGCACCGGCCTGCTCGACGTGCTGTCGTCGGACTATGTCCGCACCGCCCGCGCCAAGGGCCTGAGCCCGGCCATGGTGCTGTTCAAGCACGCCCTGCGCAACGCCATCATCCCGGTGGTCAGCCTGGCCGCGGTGCAGTTCGGCTTCATGCTCACCGGCTCGATCATCATCGAGACGGTCTTCGCCCTGCACGGCGCCGGCTTCCTTGCCTGGGAGTCGATCTCGCGCTCGGACTTCCCCACGGTGCAGGCGGTACTGCTGCTGTTCTCGTGGTTCTACATCATCCTCACCTTCCTGGCGGATCTGCTGAACGCCTGGCTCAACCCCAGAATCCGGGTGGCTTGAGATGTCGATCATGACCCCCACCGCCCCCACCGCCGAGGTCATCCTGGCGCCGACCCCCGGCCAGATCCTGCGCCGCAGGATCTTCGGCCACCGGGGCATCGTCATCGGCGGCGGGATCTTCTTCGTCATCGTCCTGATGGCCCTGTTCGCGCCGCTGATCGCGCCCTACGATCCGTATCATCAGGACCTGATCGCCCGCATGGCGCCGCCGGTCTGGCAGGACAGGGGCACCTGGGAGCACATCCTGGGCACCGACCAAGTCGGCCGCGACTATCTCAGCCGGCTGATCTACGGCGCGCGGATCTCCCTGCTGATCGGCATCATGGCGGCGCTGATCTCCGGCATCATCGGCACCGTCATGGGCGTGGCCGCCGGTTATTTCGGCGGCAAGGTCGACCTCGTCGTCACCTTCCTGATCACCTGCCGGCTGTCCCTGCCGGTGATCCTGGTCAGCCTCGCGGTGGTCGCCATCGTCGGCGGCTCGCTGGAGATGGTGATTCTGGTGCTCGGCCTGCTGCTGTGGGACCGCTACGCCGTGGTGATGCGCTCCAGCACCCAGCAGATCCGCTCGCTTGACTATGTTGCCGCGGCCCAGGCCGCCGGCTGCTCGACGTGGTACATCCTGGCGCGCGAGATCCTGCCGAACGTGATGAACCAGCTCATCGTCGTGGCGACGCTGGAATTCGCCCACGCGGTGCTGCTGGAGGCGGCGCTCAGCTTCCTCGGCCTCGGCGTCCAGCCGCCGCTGCCGTCCTGGGGTCTGATGATCTCGGAGGGCCGCAACTACATCCTGTTCGACCCCTGGCTGATCGCCATTCCCGGCTCCGCACTGTTCCTGCTGCTGCTGGCCGTCAACCTGCTGGGCGACGGCGTGCGCGACGTCACCGTTCCCGAGAACCGGGCCTAGGAGACGCACGATGACGACAACCCTCAGCGTGGAGAATCTGCGCGTCTCCATCCCGCTCTCCGCCGGCGTGCTCCACGCGGTGCGGGGCATCAGCTTCGAGGTCGCCCGCGGCGAGACCCTGTGCCTGGTCGGCGAATCCGGCTGCGGCAAGTCGCTCACCTCGCTCGCCCTGATGAACCTGCTGCCGTCCCGCGCCAAGCGCGAGGCGGACCGGATCTCGTTCGACGGCACCGACCTGTTGAAGCTGGGCGAGCGCGGCATGGCCAAGGTGCGCGGCAACACCATGGCGATGATCTTCCAGGAGCCGATGACGTCGCTGAACCCGGCCTACACCATCGGCAACCAGCTCGAGGAAGGCATCCGCCTGCACAAGAACGTGTCGGCGAAGGAGGCCCGGGAGCGGGCGATCTACCTGCTGGAGAAGGTCGGCATCACCGCCGCGGCCAGCCGGCTCGGCCAGTATCCGCACCAGCTCTCCGGCGGCCTGCGCCAGCGCGTGATGATCGCCATGGCGCTGATGTGCGGCCCCGATCTGCTGATCTGCGACGAGCCGACCACCGCGCTCGACGTGACGATCCAGGCGCAGATCCTGCACCTGATCAAGGACCTGCAACGCGAGTTCGACATGGCGGTGATCCTGATCACCCACGACCTCGGCGTGGTCGCCCGCGTCGCCGACCGGGTGGCGGTGATGTATGCCGGCGAGATCATCGAGAGCGGGGTGGTCGGCGAGATCTTCAGCCGGCCGACCCATCCCTATACCCAGGGCCTGATGAACTGCATCCCGGTGCCGGGCAAGACCCGGCAGGGCGAGCGGCTCGGCACCATTCCGGGCATCGTGCCGTCGATGATCGGCGAGATGACCGGCTGCGCCTTCGCCAACCGCTGCGCCTATGCCCAGGACATCTGCCTGCAGCCGCTGACCACCCACGACATCGTGCCCGGCCACGCCGTGCGCTGCGCCCGCGCCGAGGAGGTTCTGGCGCTGACGGCGGGGAGTAATCAGGCGGGCACCATCCAGTCGGGGAGCCCGGCATGACCACCACACCGATCCTCGAGGCCCGCGACCTGTTCTGCACCTTCCAGGTCCGCCAGGGCATGTTCCAGCCCAAGCGGCCGCTGCACGCGGTCAACGGCGTCTCCCTCAGCATCGAGAAGGGCGGCGTGCTCGGCCTGGTCGGCGAGTCCGGCTGCGGCAAGAGCACCGTGGCCCGCATGCTGCTCGGCCTGCAGGAGCCCACATCCGGCACCCTGGCGATCGACGGCCAGCCGCTGGAGGAGATCGGCCGCAAGCAGCTCGCCAAGCGGGTCCAGCCGATCTTCCAGGACCCCTATTCGTCCCTGAACCCGCGCAAGACCATCGGCAACATCATCACCCTGCCGCTCTACATCCACAGCATCGGCGACAAGGCCGACTGGCGGCGCAAGGTCGAGGACATCATGGACCTCTGCGGCCTGCCGAAGCGGGCCTACGACATGTATCCCAGCCAGCTCTCCGGCGGCCAGCGCCAGCGCGTCGCCATCGCCCGCGCCCTGGTGATGCGCCCGGAGATCGTGATCTGCGACGAGCCGACCTCGGCCCTGGACGTCTCGGTCCAGGCGCAGATCCTGAACCTGCTGCTCGACCTGCAGAAGGAACTCGGGCTGACCTACGTGCTGATCAGCCACAACCTCGCCGTTGTCGAGCTGATCGCCACCAAGGTCGCCGTCATGTATCTCGGCCGCATCGTCGAGGAGGCCGAGGGCCAGGCGTTCTTCGCCAAGCAGCGTCACCCCTATTCCGAAGCGCTGCTCGCCTCGGTGCTGACGCCGCAGGCCGGGCTCGGCGTGCCGGACGCGCAGCTCGGCACCACCTTCCCGAACCCGATCGACCCGCCGCCGGGATGTGTGTTCCACCCGCGCTGCGTCCATGCCGGCGCGGTGTGCAAGACCACCGCGCCGAAGACCATTCGGGACGGCCGGGGCCTGGTGGAGTGCCATCTCTACGACGACGCCGTAACCGTCTGACCGATCCCGACCACCCGTATATGTGCAGCAAGGAGACCGACCGTGACTGAGCCGTGTGACCTCTCGGCCGTGGAGGCGCGTCGACTGATCGGCGCCAAGCAGCTCTCGCCGGTCGACCTCCTGGCCTCCTGCCGGGCGCGGATCGAGGCGGTCAACCCGACCCTGAACGCCATTCCGACCACCTGCTGGGACCGGGCCGAGGACGAGGCGAAGGCGGCCGAGGACGCGGTGATGCGCGGCGACGACCTGCCGACCCTGCACGGCCTGCCCCTGGGCGTGAAGGAGACCATGGTCAGCGGCGGGGTGCGCACCACCTTCGGCTCGCCGATCTTCGCCGACAACGTGCCGGAGAAGGACGAACGGCTGGTCGCCGCCGCCCGCAAGGCCGGCGCCGTCGCCGTGGGCAAGACCAACGTCCCGGAATTCGGGCTGGGCGCCAACTCCAACAACCCGGTCTTCGGGCCGACCGGCAACCCGTTCGACCCGACGCGGATCTGCGGCGGCTCGTCGGGCGGCTCCGCCGTGGCGCTGGCGACCAACATGGTCCCGATGGCGCTCGGCTCCGACACCGGCGGCTCGCTGCGCACGCCGGCCGCCTATTGCGGCGTGGTCGGCTACCGGCCGACCCCCGGCCTGGTGCCCATGTCCGGCCGGGCCACCGGCTGGAGCTGCCTCTCGGTGCAGGGGCCGATGGGGCGCGACGTGGCCGACACCGCCATGCTGCTGTCGGTGCTTGCCGGTTCCGACCCGGTCGATCCCCTGGCCTACCCGGTCGATCCGGCCAGCTTCCTGGATCTGCCGAAGGTCGACCTGTCCAGCCTGCGCGTCGCGGTATCGGAGGATCTGGGCTTCGCGCCGGTGGACAACGGCATCCGCGAGACCTTCCGCGCGGCGATCGGGGACATCCGGGGCGCCTTCGGCGAGGTTGTCGAGATCGACCCGCCGCTGAAGGATTCCGACGAGGTCTTCGCTATCCTGCGCTCGCTGCAGTTCATCGACCGGTTCCGGCCGCACTACGAGAACAAGCGCCACCTGCTCGGCCCGAACGCCATCGCCAATTACGAGGAGGCGCTCGGCTACACCTTCGCCGACGCCGCCTGGGCGCAGAACCAGCAGACCACGAACTACCGGAACTTCGTCGCCTTCATGGAGGATTACGACATCCTCCTGTCGCCGATGGCGGCGGTGCCGCCCTATCCGGTGGACCAGCTCTACCCGACCCATATCAACGGCGAGGAGCTGCGCAGCTACTTCCACTGGCTGGGCCTGTCCTACGGCATCACCAATACCGCCCATCCGGCGATCACCCTGCCCTGCGGGCTGGACCCGACCGGCACGCCCTTCGGCCTTCAGGTCAGCGGCAAGCGCTACGGCGACCATGCGCTGCTCGGCATCTCGGCGGCGCTGGAGGCCTATATGGCGACCATCCCGGCCCGCGCGCGGCCGCTGCCGGACATCGCGTCCCTGTCGGCCTGAACCCCGGCGAACCGAGGCCCCGCCGGCGGCGACGCGCGCCAGTCGGCGGCTTTACCGCCCCCGGGGCCGCCGATAGCATGACCCGATAACAAGCACATCATCGGGTAGGAACATGCCGCAGGAATTCGACACGTCGGCCGCGTGGCGCGCCGAGGATCTTGACCGCGACCGCCGCTGGACCTTCCCGCTGGCCGATGCCGACCGGGCGCGGATGGCCGACGCCGTCAAGGCCGCCCATGACCCGGACCGCCCGCTCCTGGACTATCGCCGCGAGGAGTTCGATCTCGGCCCCGGGCTGGATACGGTCAAGGCCGCCGCCCGCGAGGCCCATTTCGGCCTCGGCCTCGCCCTGGTGAAGGGCCTGCCGCGCGCCGGCATGAGCCCGGAGGAGTTCCGGCTGCTGAGCTGGGCCATCGGCCTGCATCTCGGCGTCGCCCGCCCCCAGGGAAAGGCCACCCACTACCTGTCCGAGGTCAAATCCGCCGGCATGGACTACCGTTCCGCCGGCGGACGTGGATACAATTCCAACGCCAAGCTCGACTTCCACGTCGACAGCTGCGACCTGGTCACGCTCGCCTGCTACAACAAGGCCAAGGCCGGCGGCCAGAGCATGGTCACCAGCAGCGTCTCCGCCTGGCAGACCCTGAGCGCCGAGCGTCCGGACCTGGCGGAGGTGGCGCGCCAGCCGTTCCATTTCAGCCGCAACCAGGAGGAGGCGCCGGACGAGGCGCCGTTCTACGGCCAACCGCTGTTCGACGTCGCCGGCGGCCGGCTGTTCTGCAAATGGAACCGCAATCGGGTGCGCACCGCCCAGGAACTGGAGGGCGTACCGCCGATGAGCGCGGCCCAGCACGAGACGGCCGACTACCTGGACGCCATCCTGCGCCGCCCCGATCTGATGTTCACCATGTGGCTGGAGCCCGGCGACCTGCAGATCATGAACAACCATGTGGCGCTGCACTCGCGCACCGAGTTCGAGGATTTCGAGGCGCCGGAGGAGAAGCGGCTGCTGCACCGGCTGTGGCTCGCCCCACCGGATTCCGTGCAGCTTCCCGAAAGCTGGCGGGTCTATTTCCGCGCCGTCGAGCCCGGTACCGTGCGCGGCGGCTTCCGCGGCCACTGCTACGACGAGACCCGGCATGCCTTCGAGCAGCGCCAGGCGGCCAGCCTCGGCATGCCCACCGCGATCGCCTGACACGGCACCGCCGGGGCGCTGCCGATCGTACGCAGCGCCCCGCCCCTATTCGCCAACGCTCCGGGCGGATCCGCCACCGGCGCGGCGGGCATCACGGACCGGCTTTAGAATTGTGCACAATTACGCGCCTTATGCCTATTCGACTCGCCCGTTTTGTAATCACCTCCGTCCAGTAGTCACTTAACTCGATTTCAATCGAGCGATTCAATGCATTGAAAACTCAAGTATTTTTATCGATGCTTAGTTTCGGTGCAGATTTTCGGGAAAACCGTATTGGACGTATTTACCTCCGTCGGAGCCGGCTTTAACGTTCGCTTGTGCACAATGTGCAGTCGCCGCCGGGGGATGGATACAAATGACCGGAACGCCGTCGCTGAACGTCGTTAATCTGAAGACGCATTTCTTCATCCGCGAGGGGGTCGTGCGCGCGGTCGACGGGGTCAGCTTCAGTGTCGATCAGGGCGAGGTTCTCGGAATCGTCGGGGAATCCGGCTGCGGCAAAAGCATCACCGCCCGCTCGATCCTGCGCCTGGTGCCCAATCCGCCGGGCCGTACCGTGGACGGGCGGATCGAGTTCGAGGGCAAGGACCTGCTCAAGCTGTCCGAAAGCGAGATGCGCAAGGTCCGCGGCAACCGGATCTCCATGATCTTCCAGGACCCGATGACCTATCTGAACCCGACGATGAAGGTCGGCGACCAGATCACCGAGGTCCTGCGCCTGCACCTGGACATGAAAGAGACCCAGGCACGCGCCCGGGCCCTGGAACTGTTCCGCGACGTCAACATCCCGGAACCGGAAGGCCGGCTCGACAACTATCCGCACGAATTCAGCGGCGGCATGCGCCAGCGGGTGATGATCGCCATGGCGCTGGCCTGCGAGCCGGGCCTGCTGATCGCCGACGAGCCGACCACCGCGCTCGACGTGACCGTGCAGGCGCAGATCCTCGACCTGCTGCGCCGCATCCGCGACGACCTGAACAGCGCCATCATCCTGATCACCCACGACCTCGGCGTGGTCGCCGAGATCTGCGACAAGGTCGTGGTCATGTATGCCGGCCAGGTGGTCGAGCAGGCGAATGTGTACGACCTGTTCGACGAGCCGAAGCATCCCTATACCCGCGGGCTGCTCGACTCCCTGCCCACACCCGAGCACCGGGTCGATCAGCTCAAGCCGATCCCCGGTCAGCCGCCGGATCTTCTGCGCATCCCGAAAGGCTGCAACTTCGCGCCGCGCTGCGCCTACTGCATGCAGAAATGCATCGACGAGGAGCCCCCGTTCCGGGAGGTGGCGCCCGGCCACATGAGCCGGTGCTGGCTCGACAGCGTCACCCAGACGGCGGTCGCCGCCGCCGAGTGACCGACAGGGGATGGGTCGGCGCCGCGTGCCGGGGCCGGCGGACTGACCGCATAACGAAGGGGACCATTCTTGGAGAAGTTGCTGGAAGTCGCGGGGCTCAAGAAATACTTCCCCATCCGCAAGGGGTCCCTGTTCTCCCGCGAGACCAAGTATGTCCGCGCCGTCGACGACGTGAGCTTCGACATCCACAAGGGCGAGGTCCTCGGGCTGGTCGGAGAGAGCGGCTCCGGCAAGACCACCACCGGCCGTCTGCTTGTCCGGCTGCTCAAGGCCACCGAAGGCGACATCGTCTTCGAGGGCAAGGACACCCAGGCGATGACCGACGCGCAGTTCCGGCCGCTGCGCCGCGACATGCAGTTCATCTTCCAGGATCCGTATTCGTCCCTGAACCCCCGCCTGACCGTGGCCCACGCCATCGCCGAGCCGATCCGGCTGCACGGGGTGGCGACCGGCAAGGAGGTCGAGGAGCGGGTCGGCGACCTGATGAACACCGTGGGCCTGAACCCGCGCATGGCCAGCCGCTACCCGCACGAATTCTCCGGCGGCCAGCGCCAGCGCATCGGCATCGCCCGCGCGCTCGCCCTGAACCCCAAGCTGATCATCGCCGACGAGCCGGTCTCCGCCCTGGACGTGTCGATCCAGGCCCAGGTGCTGAACCTGCTGCACAGGCTGCGCGACGAGTTCGGCCTGTCCTACCTGTTCATCGCCCACGACCTGAACGTGGTGCAGCACCTGTGCGAGCGCATCGCGGTCATGTATCTCGGCAAGCTGGTCGAGGTCGCCGACCGAGAGAGCCTCTACGCCGAGCCGCTGCACCCCTACACCCAGGCGCTGACCTCCGCGATTCCGGTCCCGAACCCGCGCGCCAAGCGCGACCGGGTGCTGCTGAAGGGCGAGATCCCGAGCCCGGTCAACCCGCCCTCGGGCTGCCATTTCCATCCCCGCTGCCAGTTCGCGACGGAACAGTGTCGCCAGGTGGTGCCCAAGCTGAAGAAGGTGAACGCGACCCGCTCGGTCGCGTGCCACCTGTACTGAGAGCCCGCGCACAACAGAAGACGCGGGAAATACCGGAGGTAACCAGGGTCAGATTCACAGGAAAAGAACGGGAGACTTCACCATGAAGCGTAGGGACTTTCTGAAGATTGCCGGCGCGGGCGCCGGTGCCTTCATCGCGAGCGATCTGCTCACGTCCAAGATTGCCCATGCGGCCGGCGGTCGGCTGACGGTCGCCATCAGCTCCGACGCCTGGAGCCTGGACGTACGGACGTCGAGCGACGTGACCAGCCTCAACGTCGACAAGCAGATCTACAACGGCCTCATGAACTATGACGCCGACTCGAACATGTTCCCCGATCTGGCCGTCGCCGCGCCGGAGCAGCCGGACGACCTGACCTACGTCTTCAAGCTCAAGGAAGGCGTGCAGTTCCACAAGGGCTACGGCGAGATGACCGCCGAGGACGTGGTCTACACCTACGACACCATCCGCGGCGCGATCGAGACCGGCCAGAACTTCTTCCTGTCGCTCTGGCTGAAGCCGCTGGCGAAGGTCGAGGCAGTCGACAAGTACACCGTCAAGTTCACCATGGCGGAGCCGTACCCGGACTTCCTCGACACATCCACCATGTGCAAGATCGTCAGCAAGAAGGCGGCCGAGGAGTTCGGCAAGGACTTCGCCCGCAACCCGATCGGCACCGGCCCGTTCGAGTTCGTCGAGTGGGTCAAGGACGACCACATCCTGCTGAAGAAGAACGAGGCCTACTTCACCGCCGGCGTGCCGAAGCTGGACGAGGTCTACTTCCAGATCATCCCCGACGACACGGTGAAGGTGACGAACCTGATCACCGGTCAGGTCGACATGATGAAGGAGATCCCGCCGCGCAACCTGGAACAGCTGAAGAGCGCGCCGGGCGTGGTGGTCGGCCAGGTGCCGGGCACCCAGACCGAGCAGCTGTATTTCAACACCAAGGCCGGACCGTTCCAGGACGTGAACCTGCGCCGGGCCGTGGCCTTCGGTATTAACCGCAAGGCGATCGCCGACAAGGTGTTCTACGGCATGGCCAAAATCGCCTATGCGCCGACGCCGGGCTGGCAGCTTCCGGCCGGCGACTATCCGGCCGACATGACGAAGATCGACTACGATCCGGACATGGCCAAGAAGTTCCTCAAGGAGAGCTCGAAGCCGGACAATTTCGAGTTCACCTGCATGACCACCGCCCAGGGCTGGTTCGTCGAGCAGCTCACGGTGATCCAGGCCAACCTCGCCGATATCGGCATCAAGATGAACATCGAACCGCTCGAGAAGAGCGTCATGTTCGGCAAGATGCGGGTCTGGGACTACGAGGCGTCCTACGAGGATCTGAACGCCGGATATTTCGGCTACAGCCCCGCCACCGCGCCGCTGTTCTATACCCCGCCGTCGCGCCAGCTCGGCTGGGAGGACGAACACGGCCTGAAGGCGTACGACCTGCTGAACAAGTTCCTGGTCACGGTGAACAAGGAAGAGCGCCAGCTCGTGTATGGCGACTTCCTCAAGATCCTGCACGACCAGGTGCCGTACACCCAGGTGGTCTATGTCGACAGCACCGACGCCTGGTCGGAGAGCGTCGCCAACTACAAGGTCGGCACGCCGAACGACAGCATGTTCTGGGAAACCGACCTCTCCTGAGCGGTCGCCAATCGGATATCCGGACGGGCACCGGCCGCGACGCCGGTGCCCGTCTCCCCCGCGCGGAGAACGGTAGATGAACTTCTGGGCCTATCTCGCGAAACGGCTTCTGCACGCCATCCCGGTCTATATCGGGATTTCCATCGTCATCTTCTCCCTGATCCACCTGATCCCGGGCGACCCGGCCCAGGCGGTGCTGGGAGACGCGGCGACCCCGGAGGCGATCCAGGCGCTGCGCGAACAGTGGAACCTGAACGAACCCCTGTGGGAGCAGTTCCTGATCTGGTTCTTCAACGTGCTGCAGGGCGATTTCGGCCGCTCGCTGCACACCAACCAGCCGGTCTCCGAGATCATCGCCTCGCGGCTGCCGGTGACCCTCACCCTGACGGTTTCCGCCCTGGTCTTCTCCCTGCTCATCGCCCTGCCGGTCGGCATCATCTCGGCGATCAAGCGCAACACCCTCACCGATCACGTCTCGCGGGTGATCGCGCTACTGGGCATCAGCATCCCCAACTTCTGGCTCGGCCTGGTCTTCATCATCGTCTTCGGCGTCTATCTGCGCTGGCTGCCGCCGGGCGGGTTCCACTTCAACAAGGGCTTCGTGCCCGGGGTGATGAGCCTGATCCTGCCGGCGGTGTCGCTGGGCGCATTCTTCGCGGCGATCTCCATGCGCATGGTGCGCTCCTCCATGCTGGAGGTGATGCGCAAGGAATACATCGAGACCGCCCGCGCCAAGGGCCTGGCGGAGCGGTGGGTGATCCGGAGCCACGCGATCAAGAACGCCTTCATCCCGGTGATCACGGTGATCGGGCTGCAGACCGGCACCCTGCTGGCCGGCGCGGTCCTGACCGAGACCATCTTCTTCATGCCGGGCATCGGGCGCGAGCTGATCACCGCCATGGCCAAGCGCGACTTCCCGATCATCCAGGGACTGATCCTGTTCTTCGCCACGGTCTATGTCGGGATCAACATCCTGGTCGACCTGAGCTACGCCTTCCTCAATCCCAAGATCGAATACAGCTGAGCCGCACGCAGACACTGACCGCGTGACCGGAATGGCGGGAGGACATCGATGACTACCCAGGACCACGCAATCGCGGTCGTCGCGGCCGACACCCAGGAGCCGCCCCCGCCACGCGGCCAGCTCCGGCTGTTCGTCGACGCCTTCGCGTCCAACAAGCTGGCGGTGGCGGGCCTGGTGGTCTTCGTGCTGGCGATCCTGGTGGCGCTGACCGCCGATGTGATCTCGCCCTACGATCCCAACGCCCAGGATCTGGCCGTGCGCCTGATGGGACCGTCCGCCGAACATTGGCTGGGCACCGATCAGTACGGCCGCGATCTGCTGAGCCGGGTGATCCACGGCACACAGATCTCCCTTATGGTCGGCATCGTCTCCATCACCATCGCCACCCTGTGCGGCGTGACGGCCGGCGCGCTGTCGGGCTATCTCGGCGGCTTCGTCGACGACATCATCATGCGTTGCATGGACGTCCTGCTGGCCTTCCCGGCCCTGATCCTGGCCATCGGCATCCTGGCGGTGCTCGGCCCGAGCATCCTCAACGTCGTGATCGTCATCGCCGTGGTCTCCACCCCGCAGATCGCCCGCATCACCCGCAGCGCGGTGCTGACCCAGAAGGAGGAGGAATATGTCCAGGCGGCGATCGTCATCGGCCTGCCGATGCATGTCCGCCTGTTCAAGCACGTGCTGCTGAACTGCCTGGCGCCGATCACCGTCCAGGCCACCCTGCTGGTCGCCAACGCGATCATCGTGGAGACCTCCCTCAGCTTCCTCGGCCTGGGCGTGCGACCGCCGACCCCGACCTGGGGTACCATCCTGTTCGAGGGCAAGGATTACATCCTGCTCGGCATGTGGTGGATGAGTGTGTTCCCTGGAATCGCTATCATCCTCGCGATGCTCGGCCTGAACCTTCTGGGCGACGGCCTGCGCGACGCGCTCGACCCGAGGATCCGCGGCGCCGACGCCTGATCGGCCCGCGCCTCACCGCCTGACCGCCCCGGTGCGCCCGCGCCGGGGAGCCCGCCGACCGACCCAGCTTGCAGAGGGACCGCCATGCTTCCGATCACCGGCTATCCGGACCGCATGTCCGCCACCCCCGGGGGCCGTATCGCGTTCAAGGTGTCGTCCACCTTCGAGGACGACTACACGATGGACGTGGTCCGCATCCGCCACGGCGATCCCAACCCGGCCGGTCCCGGCATCAAGCTGATCGACGTCCCGATGGCGTCGGGCATCTATCCGTCGCGCCTGCAGCCGGTGCATCTCGGCTCGTACGTCAGGATCGACAGCCACCCGCCGGCCGGCGCCATCGCCGGCTCCGTCACGATCGGCGCCACGGTCTGGCCGACCCTGCCGGCCAAGGGGGGTGTGCAGACCGTCATCTCGACCCTGGACGCGGTGGCGGGCGAAGGCTTCGCCCTCGACATGACCCCTGACGGCGCCACCCTGCGCATCGGCACCGGCAGCGGCACGGTGGAGACCCTGGCGCTCGGCAAGCGGCCGCGCGCCCGCTGCTGGTACCGGGTCTTCGCCAGTTTCGACGGCACCACCGGCGTCCTGTCGGTCACCCAGACCCCGATGACCCCGCAGGTGATGTCCGACGATAGCGGCACCGCCACCCTGCAGGTCTCGGGCACGCCGGTCCTGTCCAGCAGGAAACCATTGCTGATCGCCGCCGAACCGGGCCGCGTCGTCTGCAACCATTTCAACGGCAAGATCGAGGCTCCCTTCGTCGCCGCCCGGGTGCTGAGCGCCGAGGAGGTGACATCCGCCCTCGCCGGCACCGACGTCGCCGGACTGGTCGCCGCCTGGGATTTCGGCCAGGCGATCTCCGGCCAGAGCATCCGCGACACTGGCCCGTACGGGCTGCACGGCGCGACCGTCAACATGCCGACCCGGGCCATGAAAGGCTCCACCTGGACCGGCGAGGAGATGTCCTGGCGCCATGCGCCGGACCAGTACGCCGCCATCCATTTCCACGAGGACGACCTCTACGACTGCGGCTGGGAGACCGATTTCGTCATCGACATCCCGGCCGACGCCAAGAGCGGCCTGTACGGCGCCCGCCTGCGCTGCGGCGAGGCCGAAGACATCATCCCGTTCTATGTCCGCCCGAAGACAGGCACCAGGCAGGCCGATATCTGCTTCCTGGCCTCGACCTTCACCTATCAGGTCTACGGCAACCACGCGCGCGGCAACCTGGACCACGCGTTCCGCACCCGGATGCAGAACTGGGGTGCGTATCCCCATAACGCCGACGACGTGCCGGACTACGCCCATTCCACCTACAACTACCACCCGGACAGCAGCGGGGTGTGCTTCTCCTCCCGCCTGCGGCCGCTGGTGACGATGCGGCCGGGCTACCTGACCTTCAACGACGCCCGCGGCTCCGGCCTGCGCCACTTCCCGGCCGACACCCATCTGATCGACTGGCTGGAGGAGATGGGCCACGACTTCGACATCGTCACCGACGAGGACCTGGACGACGAGGGCGTGGACATCCTGAAGCCCTACAAGCTGGTGATCACCGGCTCGCACCCGGAATACCACACGCCGAGCACCCTGGACGGGCTGCAGGCCTTCGTCGATGGCGGCGGGCGGTTCATGTACATGGGCGGCAACGGCTTCTACTGGCGGGTCGCCCGCCACCCGGACATTCCGGGCATGATCGAGATCCGCCGGGCCGAGGGCGGCATCCGCGCCTGGGCGGCCGAGCCGGGCGAATACTTCAACCAGCTCGACGGCGGATATGGCGGGCTGTGGCGGCGCAACGACCGGCCGCCGCAAAAGCTGGCCGGCGTCGGCTTCTCCAGCCAGGGCGCCTTCGAGAGCTCCTACTTCAAACGCAAACCCGGCAGCGACAATCCCCGGGCCGCCTGGATCTTCGAAGGCGTGGACGACGCGGTGCTGGGGAACTTCGGGCTGTCCGGCGGCGGGGCGGCCGGGTTCGAGCTGGACCGCGCCGATATCCGCCTCGGCACCCCGGAGCACGCCATCGTGGTCGCGTCCTCGGAGAACCATCAGGAGAGCTTCATTCCGGTGCTGGAGGACCAGCTCTCCCAGCGGAACACGGCGACCGGCGTGACCCATGCCTCGCTGATCCGCGCCGACATGACCTATTTCGAGGCGCCGAACGGTGGGGCAGTCTTCTCCACCGGCTCCATCACTTTCTGCGGCAGCCTGTCCCACAACGGCTACCGCAACAACATCTCCAAGATCATCGACAACGTGGTGAAACGCTTCACGGCGTAACCCTCCCGGCACAGAAAAAGACGGAAAAACCGACATGGCAGACGTGACCTATATCGCGGGGCGCTCCCCGGTTCGCGGCGTGAGCGGCATGGTGGCCGCGGCCCACCCCTCGGCGGCGGCGGCCGGTGCCCAGGTGCTGCGCGAGGGCGGCAACGCGTTCGATGCCATCGTCGCCACCGCGGCGGCACTGAACGTCTGCGAGCCCTTCATGTCGGGCCTCGCCGGCAACGGACTCGCCACCATGTACATCGCCAAGGAGAAGCGGGTCCGCTCGCTCGACTTCACGCCGCCGGTGCCGCTCGAGTTCGACCCGAGTTCCACGACCAAGGACGAGATCGCCGCCGGGCCCAAGGCCCCGGGCGTGCCGGGCAACCTCGCCGGCTGGAACACGATCAACAAGACCTACGGCACCCGGCCGCTGGGCGAGCTGTTCAAGGAGGCCGTCCGCCTCGCCCGGGTCGGCGTGCCGGCCTCCGCCTTCTATGCCCGGCTGATGGATTTCTGCCTGGACCGCAACTACCCGGACCTCTGGCGCGAGACCTATCTCGATCCGCTCGGCAAGAAGGCCGCCGGGCAGGTGCTGCGCCAGCCGCTGCTGGCCGACACCCTGGAGGCGATCGGGTCGGAGGGGGCCGGCTATCTTTATGGCGGGCCGCTCGGCAGGACGATGACCGAGCACCTGCAGTCCATCGGCGGCGTGATCTCCCTGGAGGATCTGGAGCGGGTCGTTCCGCAGTTCATGGAGCCGATGCAGGTCGATTATCGCGGCATGACGATCCACACCGTGCCGCCGCCTGCTGAATCCTTCCAGATGCTGCTGTCCCTGGCGATGCTGTCGGAGACCGATATCGGCGCGATGGACCATCTGGGCCCGGACCATCTGGACACCGTGTTCCGCTCGATCCGCATCGCCTCGGAGATGCGCCTGACCTACAACAAGCGGCCGCGCGCCGAGGTCGAGGCCCTGTTCGAGCCGGCCGTCATGGACCGGCTGCGCACCCGTCTGACCGACGGCAAGCCGGTGATCGGCCGCACCGAGCAGTGGGGTGCGGGCCCGATGAGCGAGACCGACTGGACCAGGCAGCACACCACCTCGTTCTCCGCCGCCGATGCCGAGGGCAACCTGATCTGCATCACCCAGACCCTGGGCGGCATCTTCGGCTCCGGCGTGGTGATCCCGGGCACCGGCGTGTGCATGTCCAACTACCTGAACTGGGGCGACCTGGAGCCGGACTCGCCGAACTACCTGGCGCCGGGCAAGGCCTGGGCCTCGGTGGTGGCGCCCAGCATCGGCACGGTCGACGGCACCGGCGTGCTGGCGCTCGGCACCCCGGGCAGCTACGGCATCATGCAGACCCAGACCCAGGCCTATGTGCATTACCTCGACTACGGCCTCGACCTGCAGGCGGCCATCGAGGCGCCGCGGGCGCGGCTGTGGGACGGTGCCCGGGTCGAGCTGGAGAGCCGGGTGCCGGAGGCGACGGTGGCGGAACTGAAGAGGCGCGGCCATACGGTCGAGATGGCGGCCCCGCTGACCATGAACTGCGGCGGCATGCAGGCGGTGTCCTTCACGCCGGAGACCGGTGCGATGGTCGGCGCGGCGGATCCGAGACGAGACGGGTCCGCAGTGCCGGCATAGGGGGGCGCCACCGGGAGGACCGCACCTGCCGGAAACCGCAAAGACAGTGACCAGCGGCTTTCTGAACAGCGACAGGTTTGTGTGGCTGGCGTCAGGACAACAAAAAGCCCGCTATCCGGTTGGACTAGCGGGCGTAAATTTGGTTGCGGGGGCAGGATTTGAACCTGCGACCTTCAGGTTATGAGTTCGCTTCTGTTGTCTACGCCCGTTTCCGCCAGTTCGCGCTGGTAGACTATAATATATTGATTATACTGATTTAATGTTGACGCTCCCTACGCCAACTCCTACCTCTTGATCGCCGGCTCGCGCTTCCAACTGCTTCCATAGCGCTTCCACAGACGAGGGGCTCAGGTATGGCGAGACTGTCCAAACGGATTGTTGAAGGTGCTGCGATACAGTCGAGCGACTACTTCCTATGGGACGACGCCATGTCCGGTTTCGGCGTCCGCATCATGCCGTCCGGGCGCAAGTCCTACCTGATCCAGTACCGCAAGGCAGGCCGAACGCGGCGCGTCTCACTTGGGGCACACGGTAAGATCACCCTCGAACAGGCGCGTACCAAGGCCAAGCGGCTGTTCGGCGTCATTGCGGACGGCGGCGACCCGGCATCGGAGATAGAGGACCATCGGCGCGCGCCCTCAGTCGCTGCAATGTGTGACCGGTTCCTCAAAGAGTACGTTCCGGTCCACTGCAAGCCGAGCACGGCGCGGGAATATCAGCGCTCCGTCGATCTGTTCATCAAGCCGGCTATCGGCACATACAAGCTGCAGGACATTGAGCGCGCCCATATCGCCAAGCTGCATCACGACTTGCGGGACCGGCCCTACCAGGCGAACCGGACGCTTGGGGTGCTCTCCAAACTTTTCAATCTCGCTGAGGTCTGGGGACTACGCCCGGACGGGTCCAACCCCTGCCGGCATGTGAAGAAATACCGAGAGGAGAAACGGGAGCGATATCTATCGGCAGAGGAACGCCGACGGCTGTTGCGCGCGCTCGACAACGTGGTCGCCGATGGGACCGAGACCGAGCACGTAGCCGGTGCCTTTAAGCTGCTGCTGTTCACCGGCTGCCGGCTCGGGGAGATCCAGACCCTCAAATGGGACTACGTACGGGACAACCTGTATCTGCCCGACAGCAAGACCGGGGCTAAGACGGTCTTTCTGAACGATGCGGCACGGTCGGTGCTCGATGCCCTGCCTCGCATCGACGGCAACCCGTACGTGATCGCCGGTGCGGTCGAGGGTCAGCACGTCACCGACCTGCAGAAGCCGTGGCGCCGCATCCGAGCGCAAGCCGGATTGGAAGATGTCCGCATCCATGATCTGCGGCACTCGTTCGCATCGGCGGCCGTTGGCCTCGGGATGAGCCTTCCGCTGATCGGCAAGCTGCTGGGGCACACCACTCCGCAAACGACGGCGCGCTATGCCCACCTCGCGGACGATCCGATCCGCGCGGCAGCGGAATTGGTCGGTGGTGCGATGGCCGGCAAGGGCTGAGGGTTCCGTCCCTCCGCCCGCCCCGTTACGTTACGTACGTACGTAGGATCCGCCAGCACGGCGGGCGGTTTCGTTATGTACGTATATACGTAGGCGCCGCACGGCCGGGTATCGGGGCGGCTAGCCTATATAGATAGATATATTGTGCGTGACATGGCCCTGTCGGACGAACGCGTTTTCTATTTCCTCGAAGAAGCATTCGACCTGCTGGGACGGCACCTTTACGCCAGTGAGTGGGATGCGCAGGAGATCATTGCGCGACCTTGCCCGGATCCGGATGAGGGCGACGATCTGCGCGTGGAACTCGGTCAGCAGTTCTCCGCACTCACCGCGGAAATAGACGCTCTGAAATCAGCGATAGGCAAGACGACCAATGCGGCTGAAGTCAGCCGCCTGAAGGGTGAGAGCGCAGTCCTAGAAGAACGGCGGCAAGACGTAGCGCTCAAACGAGACGCACTCCCCATAGCTGGAAACCTGGAGCGAGCCCGGTACGCGCGATGGCAACGACGGGAAACGGCCGAGCGAGTGCTGATCGACGCCTTCAAGGCCGAGACGCTAAAGGCTTGGTCATCCCGTGGCCCATCGATGACTCAGATCACTCCGGACCTTTGGCGGGGCGAGGTCCACGGGTTCACTTGGTACTTGGACCTGTCGCTTGCCGTCCTGCCGCAGTCCATATCCAGCGTGCGGCGTGGCGTGATCAAGATTCAATCAGATGACTTTCACAAATGGCGGAGCACGGTTCCGCCAATCGCCACTGAAGCCCAAGCCGACCTGCCGCTTGAAGATCGGGCAACGCTCTGGTTTCGCCAGTTCGTCAGCGATCACCAGGGACCAGAGCCCAAACGGGATAGCGCAATCTGGAAGATCCGCGAGACATTCCCAAAACTCAGCGAGGCCGCCGGCAAGCGCATCTGGGCAAAGAACGCACCATCTGCTTGGAAGCGCCCTGGGCCGCGTCGGACACAAGTTCGGTGAGCCCACAACGATCAATCTGACCGATCTTAGATATTCACCATAACAGATTGATTATTATCAGATAATTCGAGGAGTTTTCGGGAATTTTGGCTCACCAATTTTCTAATCGGTGACGGATATTCACCGCCCTTCACTGCGCTCACCCTCACTGCGTTGAAACTGCAATGAGGGAAATCCAATGGCTATCGACTACCACCCCGACCAACTCCTGAACGAACAGGATGCCTGCGAACTGCTCGGCTACTCCGTCCGCACGCTTCAGAAATGGCGCGTCGTCGGGGGCGGCCCGAAGTTCATCAAGGTGTCGTCGCGGTCGATCCGCTACCGGGTTCAAGACCTTCTCAACTGGATCGCTGAGCGGACCGTCACGAGCACCTCGGATACCAGTTGCGCAGCCTAGCTGAGCGATGAGTTTTGCCCCGGCCGGGTTGGCAGCACGGTCGGGGATTTTGGGGGCGGACGCCAAGTGCGTTCCTTCAAAAGCCGGGGGAGGGCTCCGGCGCCAGCCGCAAGCCCTCCCCCGCCCTCCCCATCGGGCGGGCCATTGCCCGCCCCCAAAACAAATGCTGCCCCTGCGCGGAGCGCGCATCCCGCCGGCCGCGAAGCGGTCGGCCCCCTGACATTCGAGAAATCGACAAGGACGAAAGTCCAAGAGGGGGGTCCCTGTAGCACCCCCCTCTAGATCGACAAGGGAGTAGGAGAGAGCAATGAAGGTAATTTACAGCGGCTTTGACAATCTGGACGTGGCCTACCAGGGCCAGATCTCAGAGGGGTTCTTGGAGTGTCTCGAACAAGCGCAACAGCGCGCAATCAGTGCACGTGAACCCGCATTGATCGAGTATGGCGGCAAGAGACTTCACGTCACCGAAAGCGGCGCTCGTGGCGGTTATGCGTTTCGCTGCGATACCGGTCCGCTCGGCGCGACCTGGTTCTTCAAACGGCCGAACGCGAGCGATCCATGGGGTATCCGGATCTCGGCAAAGTCCCTGATGCTCGCGACCTATGGCCTACAAGGTGCGCGGGAGCGGATTGAAGATACCCTAAAGGCACTGGGGTGCTTACTTGCCGTCCGTCCGGAGAGCATTGGCCGCGTCGACTTCGCCGTCGATGTTCTGGCACCAGACTTTGACCTCCACCCCGATAACTTCGTCATGCATTCGCGATCGACGCGGGCCGATCACCGTGAAGTCGAGGTCGTCCGGTCGCACGGCCGTTCCGGTCGGTACACATCAGTCACAGTCGGCAAGATGCCGGGACGACAGGTGATCGTCTACGACAAGCGCCTGGAAGCATTCCAAAAGCCGGAGAAAAAGGTCTGGCTGGAAATTTGGCGCCGATCAATAGGGGAACGCGGGCTGCCTCCGATCGATTTCTCCGACCCGCTTACTTCCACGATTTGGCGGATCGAGACCCGTGCCGGCAAGAGTTGCCTGAAGGACCAGCACAAAGTGACGACATGGGAGGAACTCACGACGGCCGCACCGACAATCTTCGAGCAGGCACTCGATCGGACCCGCTACTGCACCCCTGCTACAGACACCAACCGCAGCCGGTGGCCCGAACACGCTCTATGGGCACTGGCCCGATCCGAAGTCGCCGCACTCGACTTACAGAGCGTTGGACCACTACCGGAAGAAATGGTGTCTGACGCTTGCCGACGCGCTCAGCTAGAGATCATCGACCAGCAATTGGTTGGCCTAGCAGCGACGCGGCTGGCTCTGGTTTCACCCCTATGCATGCCGACTGACCCTCTGCTCCAAGCTGTTCAACCTGTTCATCAAGCGTTCCAACGGGACCGCAAAAAATTTTCCGAACGTGTCGATCGTGCCCGCGATCGCTACGCGCATTTTGACTGAAGTTTCAATCAGCTGGTATCGCTGTTCAACTGTTGGAGGATTTGGCCGACATGCTCGACGAGATGTTGGGCATCAATCTCCGCGAAGATCTCTCGCGCGGCGGACAGGAACTCGATCGCCCGCCGCGCATCCCCGAGAGCCGCATGCGC
>NZ_KE384093.1:7500-10657 GCF_000423805.1 Thalassobaculum salexigens DSM 19539 | reverse complement strand
GCCGAGATTGCCGAGCGCTGCACCCTCGCCACGGCGATCGCCGATCTCTCGCGCCGACGTTACGGACGCGCTCAACCACTCGATCCGTTCCCAGACCGGTTGGCGCAGCCTAAGAACATTGGCGCCAGCTAATGGATAGGCCATGCAAAGCTGCGCGGCCTGCGCATCAACGTCTCGATGCTCAAACGCCCAGCCATAACCGGCTTCGATGTTCGGCCGTTCACCGTCGAAGTGCATGAGGGCCGACAGGACGTTCGCGCCACCCTCCAGGAAAGTGCTGTCTGCTCGCACCAGCACGCCGGCATAATGCTCGGCATGCATCCTTCGTGACGCAGACAGTGAACCCTCCAGATCCTCCGGCAGCGAGATACCGGCGTCGTCAGGTACATGCCCCAGCGCCAGGTCCCGCATCAGGTCGTGCAACTGAAACCGCGCGGTCTGCGGATCGGCCATGACCATGGCCCAGGTGACCAGCCGCTGCATCTGATCGCGCGCGTCCGCCAATTCCACCGCCCATATTGCTGCGGCCGCGTCCAGGGCGAAGTCCCCTTCGAACACCGCTAGGCGATGCCACAGATCCGCCGTTTGTGGATGGTCCTGCCGCAGCGTCTGCAGGCTCGGCGCCATCGATGCCAGCACGTTCAACTTCGGGTCCCCCTCAAGGGCCATCCGCGTCAACCGCTCGCGTTCGTCCGACAAGGCTGCCGCGTAGTCCTCGATGGACCACAGGCGATTGATCCGCAGGAACGACCCCGCCACCCGCAGCGCCAAGGGCAGATAGCCGCACAAAGCCGCTATCCGGTCCAGTACACCCTCGCCGGCGCGATCCGGCCCGACGATCGACTGCAAGAGCGCCCGCGCCTCCTGAGGCGCCATGAGATCCAGCTCGACCCGTTCCGCCCCCGGCAGGGCCACCGGCCGGCGCGATGTGACGATCACCCCGCAGGTCGAAGGCGGAACCAAGGGGGCCACCTGCCCACTCTCCGCAGCATTGTCGAAGACCACCAGCACCCGCTTGCCATCCAGCACACTGCGATACAAGGGCGCCAACGCCTCAAGGGTATCGGGCAGTTGCGCAGCTGGAGCGAAGCTACGGATCACCTGCGTCATCGCGCCAGCCGGGTCGAGCGGCGACCGACTGGTACCGGCAAGGTCGACGAACAACTGCCCATCGGGATAGCGCGCCCTCAACCGGTGCCCCACATGCACTGCCAGCGCCGTCTTGCCGAGACCGCCCATCCCGTCCAAAGCGGTGATCACAGCCCGCCCGTCATCGCCCTCCAGCAAGGCCAGCAGGCGATCGACCTGAACCGGCCGTCCCTGGAAGTCAGGCGCGTCCGATGGAAGTTGATGAAGACGATTGCCATGCTGCGCCATCAAAAGCGCATCGATCACGCCCAAGCCGGACGCATCCAGATGCATCACCACATTGCCGTCGCCGGTCACGAAAACGGCTCCCGTGGCATCACCGCCGAGCGCTACGGACCTGTCACCACGTGCCACGATGAGCGTTCCCGACGCGATCGCCTCGCGCAGCACGGCTTGATCGGTGACCTCAGCCCGGCCAGACAGCAGACGATCAAGCGCTGCTTGGATTGGGTCGGTGATCGCCACCACCATTCAATCCCGCTTGGGAGCAGTGGGAGTCGCGATGCTGTTGTCTCCAGTGACGATCGGTCCGGAGATGTTTCCGCCGGCAGCCACCCCTCGTTCGCCCGCGACAACAATGTTGCCGTTCTGCACCGGGGTCGCATCGGTTGATGTTGCCTGCAGCTTGGTATCAGGAGTGGACGGGAGAGACGGTGTCTCGCCGCTCTCCACCTTCACCGATCCTTCGAGCCCCAAACCTTTCAGGACCAGTTGGAAGACCCTGACCCGATCTCGGAGCATCCAGACTACCGCCGCGGCGAGAATAAGGATCGCGACTACAGCGAGAAATGTTTCAGACATAGCGCGCTCCTTTGAAAATCAGGTTTGTTCCATGAGTTGAGCAATCAGTCTGTCCGTCTGGCTGACAAGATGTTGGGCATCGATCTCCGCGAAGATCTCTCGCGCGGCGGACAGGAGCTCGTTCGCCCGCCGCGCCTCCCCGAGAGCCGCATGCGCCACACCGAGATTGCCAAGCGCATTCCCCTCGCCACGGCGATCACCGATCTCTCGCGCTATCTCCAAGTGCTGCCCATGGAGCTCTATCGCCCGCCGCGCGTTCCCAAGTTTCAAATGAACTCTTCCGAGAGTGAGAAGCGCCTTCGTCTCAAGCTGGCGATGGCAGATCTCCCGGCTTAGGTCCAAGCTTTGTTCGGAGAGCTTAAGCGCATAGCGCGCATAGCCAATATTCAGATGCGCATTGCCGAGACTGCTCAAAGCATTCGCCTCGCCAATGCGATCACTATTTTTCCGAGCAACGACGAGCGCCTCCTCTAGAAACTCGATCGCCTGCTGCATATTTCCGAGATGCACATGCGCCAAGCCGAGGTTGACGAGCGTGTTCACCTTGCCACGGCCACCTCCGATCTCTCTCGCAATGTTCAGATGCTGCTCGTAGAACTCGATCGCCCGCCGCGCATCCCCAAGAGCCGAATGCGCGTTGCCGAGGTTACTAAGCGCAATACCCTCGCCGCGACGATTACCGATCTGTCTTGCACTCTTCAGTTGCTGTTGAAGGAACTCAATCGCTAGCCGAAAATCGCCAAAATCCAAATGGGCTTTGCCGAGATTGCCGAGCGCATTCCCCTCGCTACGGCGATCACCGATCTCTCGCGCTATCTCCAAGTGCTGCTCGTAGAACTCGATCGCCCGCCGCGCATCCCCGAGATCCGCATGCGCCAAGCCGAGATTGCCGAGCGCATTCCCCTCGCCACGGCGATCGCCGATCTCTCGCGCTATCTCAATACGCTGCTCGTAGAACTCGATCGCCCGCCGCGCATCCCCGAGATCCGCATGCGCATTGCCGAGATTGCCGAGCGCTGCACCCTCGCCACGGCGATCGCCGATCTCTCGGCTGACCTCCAGTGCGCGCTCGTGGTACTCGATCGCCCGCCGCGCATCCCCGAGAGCCGCATGCGCCAAGCCGAGATTGCCAAGCGCATTCCCCTCGCCACGGCGATCGCCGATCTCTCGCGCCGCCGTTACGGCCACGTTCAACCAGTCGATCCGC